>QFQF01000005.1 GCA_003248935.1 Sphingobium sp. | reverse complement strand
GAAGCCATCTGGCTCAGAATGCATGCCTCGCCGCTCAATGTCGGCGCATAGAGATCTGTTGACCAAATCTCGCTTTCCTTCGTGACCCAGGACGTTGTCCGTCCGGGCGTCTGCCCCTACAGCCTTTATGGGCTGTGGGGGCTTTTTCCAAGGATGAAATGTGATGCTGATCGCCATTCCCGACGTGCTTGCCGCTGATGCGGTGGCACGGCTGCGTGCGCTGATCGACGCAGCGGACTGGGTGGATGGCAATGTGACCTCCGGGCATCAGTCGGCTCTGGCCAAGCGCAACCTGCAACTGCCCGAGGATTCACCAGCGGCGGCGCAGGCCCGGGACATGGTGCTGGACGGGTTGGCCCGTAGTCCGTTGTTCATCGCTGCGGCGTTGCCGCTCAAGATATTTCCGCCGCTGTTCAACAGCTACGCGGGCGGGCAGACCTTCGGGACGCATGTCGACAACGCCGTCCGCATCCAGCGTGGCACCGATTTCCGCGTGCGCAGCGACCTGTCTGCGACGCTGTTCCTGGAGGACCCGGACGCCTATGACGGTGGCGAACTGACGGTCGAAACCCACTTCGGCGTGCAACAGGTGAAGCTGCCCGCCGGCCATATGGTCCTTTACCCGGCCTCCTCACTGCACAGGGTCGAGCCGGTGACGCGCGGCCGTCGGGTGGCCAGCTTCTTCTGGATACAGTCGATGATCCGCGACGACGGCGAACGGCAGACGCTGTTCGACCTCGACAGCAGCGTTCAGGCGCTGGCGGCCGATCGCGGGCACGACGATGCGCAGGTCATCCGGCTGACCGGCATCTATCACAATCTGCTGCGCCGGTGGGCGGACGCCTGACAGTTCCGCCGTCAGGCCGTCCTACTTGGTCTGCAATTCCTGCTTGAACGCCTCCAGGCTGAGCGGGCGACCAAGGAAGCTTTCGATCAGCCGGTTCGCATCCTCCGATCCGCCCGGGTCGAGGACCAGCTTGCGATACTGCATCGCGACCTGCGGATTGCGGATGCCCGCCGCCTTGAACTTGGTGAACAGGTCGAGCGCGATCGCCTTTGACCAGACATAGGTGTAGTAGATCGCCGAATAGCCGTCGAGATGGCCGAAACTGGCATAGGGGTGGGTGCCGGGGATCGGCTGGAACATCGAGTAGCGGGCAATCTGCTCGTCATACATCGGCCCCAGCGGGAAGTCGGGCGCGCGGTTGTAGAAATTCAGCGACACGGCGGAATAGGCAAGCTGCCCCTTCCACATGCCCGGCTCGCCGAAATGGCGACCGGCGTTCATCTTCCTGACCAGCACTTCGGGGATCGGTTCGCCCTTCGCATTCGAGGCAAAGCCCTTCAGCGTGTCATAGTCCCAGGTCCATTCCTCCAGCAACTGCGACGGCGCCTCGATGAAGTCCCATTGCAGGTTGCCCATCGACTGCGTGCCATATTGCGTATGGCCCGAATAGAGATCGTGGATCAGGTGGCCGAACTCGTGGAGGAAGGTCGTGACGTCGTCATGGTCCATCGGACCGGTGGCGGGAAAGTTGGTGACGAGGGCGCCGACCGGGATCTGCCGCCCCTCTATGCCGGTGCGGATCGGGAACTGTGCGGCATGGTTATACTTCCCCTCGCGCGGATGCATGTCGAGGTAGAAGCGGCCGACCAGCTTTCCGTGGTCGTAAAGCTCCCACGCGGTGACGCTCTTGTCCCACACCGGCGTGTCCCAGGGACGGATGTCTGCGCCGAACAGGTCGTGGACCAGCTGGAAGATGCCCTTGCGCGCCTTGTCATAGGTGAAATATTCGCGCACCTCGGCGGCGTCGACCGCATATTTCTGCTTGCGCAGCAGGTTGCTCATATAGCTGTTGTCATAGCGCTCCAGTCGCGTGATCGCCGGGTCGACCGTCTTCGCGAAGGCCAGAAGCTCCGCATAGTCGGCGTCCGCGCCCGGTTTCGCGGCGACGTTCACGTCCTCGATGAACTTTGCGGCGCGTTCCGGATTGCCGATCATCTTGTCGGCCGTCACCAGCGTTGCATAGTCCGGATAACCGAGCGTGCGGGCGAGGTCGTAGCGCTTCTCGAGCAACGTCTTGAGCACTGCCTCGTTCGCGGGATAGCCGCGATTGGCGAAGGCGGTCGTCACTTTCCGCCGCGTTTCCCGGATGCTGGCGAAATCGAGGATCGGGAAGATGTCGGGATAGTCGAAGGTCAGGTGGACAAGGCCGTCCGTTCCGGGCTTGTGCGCATCGAGATAGTCCTGGGGCAGGCCGGCGAGTTCGGCGGGCTTGAGGGGGATGTCGCCCTTGTCCTCGCGGATGTTCTTGGAAAACAGCAGGCCGGTCTCGGTGATCTCCTTCTGCAGCTGCGCCACCTTCGCCCGGGTCGCATCATCCTTGTCGACACCGGCCAGCTTGTAGTTGGTCAGCATCTTGTCGAGGGTGAAGGCCGATTTCGCGTCCAGTCCCTTGTGCGGGATCGCCGAGAGCCGGTCATAGATCGGGCGCGATAGTCCGACCGCCGTGATCGCGTCGGACAGCTTCTGCACGCAGGCTTCGGCCGCTTCGCGTACCGGCTTCGACGTGCTGGTTTCCGACACCAGTTGCATCTCGCCGCTGCCGTCGCCCAGGACGAGGCCCAGCGTATCGTAATCAGCGAAATCGCGTGCCATGGTCGCCTTGCCGGTTCGTGCCTCGAGCGCCGTGCGGGCCCTCTGCCCCAGATCGAGCAGCGCCGCGCAGCGTGCGTTCACCTGATCCGGTGCGGTGAGGGCGGGCGGCAGGGTGGCGAGCAGCATATCGACCTGCGCGCCGATGCCGGATGCGGCAGGTGTGGCTGCCTGGACGGATGTGCCCGCGAGCAGCAGGGCCGCGAGGGAAAGGCGGAAGCGGATGGGCATGGAGGGGAACTCCCGGACGAGTGTGTTATCCCATTAATATGCCTGTGCGCCAAATCCGCGCAACTCCAATCCGAAGGGCGCCCGAATCGTCGCCGATTGCCGCGCGGCGCGGTTGCTGCCAAAGGCAGGCGATGCGGCGCATCGGACTCCTCGGCGGTTCCTTCAACCCGGCCCATGGCGGGCACCGGGCGATTTCGCTCGCGGCCATCCGCGCGCTGGGGCTGGACGAGCTGTGGTGGCTGGTGTCGCCCGGAAACCCGTTGAAGCCCGCAAGCGGCATGGCCCCGCTGCCAGCGCGACTCGCGAGCGCCATGACGATGGCCCGCCGCGCGCCCATCCGCCCGACAGCGATCGAAGGACAGCTGGGTACCCGTTACACCGCCGACACGCTGCGGATGATCCGGCGGCGCTATCCGCGCGATCGCTTCGTCTGGATCATGGGATCGGACAATCTGCTCCAGTTCGACCGGTGGAGGGACTGGCGCGGCATCGCGCGGACGATGCCCATTGCCGTCGTCGCCCGTCCGGGTTATGAAGAGACAGCCATTGGCTCTTCGGCCATGGCATGGCTGCGGCGCTTCGTCCGGCCCGCCGGCCAGAAGAATTGGACGGACTGGAGACCGCCGGCGCTCGTGCTATTGCGCTTTCGCCCTGATCCACGATCGGCGACCCTGCTACGGCAGGCGAACCCCCTCTGGCATCGCGAACTGGAAAAGAAGCGTGTGCGCGACCCGCTGACGCGGCGCCTCATCACGTGAAGGAGTAGAATTGCCCAGACCCCAACCCGCCAACGACTCGGCACCCGACAGACCCTTCGGTTCAGCCGACTCCGTGGCCAACCTGCACGCCCTCGTCATGCAGTCGCTCGACGACGACCAGGCGCAGGAAACCGTCTCCATCCCGCTGGAAGGCAAGAGCAGCATCGCTGACCATATGGTCATCGCGTCCGGCCGGTCGTCCCGTCAGGTTGCGTCGATGGCGCAGAAGCTGGCAGAGCGCATCAAGCAGGCGACCGGGCGTCATGTCCGGATCGAGGGGTTGCCCGTCGCCGACTGGGTGCTGATCGACGCCGGTGACGTGATCGTCCACCTGTTCCGCCCGGAAGTGCGCAGCTTCTACAATCTCGAGAGGATGTGGGGCTTCGTCGACATGCCGCCCGCGGCCGGGACCGCCTGACGCCCGAGCGGATACGGCAGGCCTTCGACATCGCTGTCCGGACCGTCTAGGAACCGGACGGTCGGGAGAAATGTCGGTGTTGCTGCATATCATCGCGCGCGGAAAGATCGGCCGCTCGCCGGAGGCGGAGCTTGTCGAGCGCTATCTGAAGCGCGTTACCTGGGGTCACAAGGTGACTGAACTGCCGGATCGCGGCGGCAAGCTGCCGCCGGTCCAGTCCGGTACGATCACGGTGATGCTGGACGAGAAGGGGCGCAATCTTTCATCCATGGACTTCGCGCGGCGGCTGGAGGGCTGGCGCGACAATGGTGTGCGCGAATGCCGTTTCCTGATCGGCGCGGCGGACGGCTTCGACGATGCCGAGCGGGACGGGGCGGAGTTGCTGATCGCGTTCGGCGCGATGACCTGGCCCCATATGATGGCCCGCGCGATGCTGGCCGAACAGCTGTGGCGGGCGACGAGCATCCTTGCCAACCATCCCTATCATCGCGAAGGATAGGCCTGTGAGCAGGGGGTGGGCGATCGGTATCTGTGCGCTGGCGACATGCATGGTCGCGGGCGCAGCCGCGGGCACGGCTGTAGCGCTCGCGCAGCAGTCGAATGCCGCCGCTGGCGAGGCTCTGGTGCTGCCGGGTACGGGCGCACGCACGCTGAACGAGGAGCGGCGCGCGCTGTTCGCCGCGCGGCGGCAGGCCGATCAGGCGCGGGCCCGTTCCGTCCAGTTGCAGGCCCGCGCGCAGCGCGCGAGCAAGACCGCCGACAAGGCAAAGGCCGAGGCGGCGGCGCTGGCCGCGCGCATTCAGGAATCGGAAGCGGATATTCAGGCTGCGCAGGCACGGGTCGCCATCGTCACCCGGTTGCAGCGGGCACAGGCCAGGCGTCTCGCGCAGCGGCAGCAGCCGATCGTGCGGCTGACCGCCGCGCTTCAGATGATCGCGCGCCGCCCGGCCGCGCTGGCGCTGGTGCAGCCGGGTTCGATCGCCGACGCGGTACACATGCGCGCGGTCCTCGACAGCGTGATGCCGGTGATCGCCGAACGGACAGCCGGATTGCGTTCCGAACTGGCGCGCAGCCGGCAGTTGCGGGCGGCGGCGGAGCAGGCGGCCGTGTCGCTCCGGTCCAGCCGGGCGCAGCTTGCCGAACGACGGACGGCGCTGGGACGGCTGGAGGCGGCGAACCGGATCGCCTCACGCAATTATGGCGCGGGTGCGGGCGTGGAGGCGGATCGGGCGATCGCGCTGGGCGAACAGGCGCGCGACATCGTCGACCTGATGGACCAGATGGCGGTGGCGAGCGAAATCCGCTCCGAACTTGCCAGCCTCTCCGGCCCGGTGCAGCGTCCTCAGGTGCCGAGCGCGGCGTCAGGCCCCGCCCGGGATAGCGCGCCGTCGATCGAAGGCCGTCCGCCCGCCTATCGGCTGCCGGTGATCGGGGCGCTGGTGACCGGCATGGGCGAAATGGCGGACAGCGGCGTGCGCGCCCGTGGCCTGACGATCGCGACCCAGCCGGGCGCTCAGGTGGTGGCGCCGACGGCGGGGCACGTCGCCTATGCCGGGCCCTATCGCGGCTATGGCCAGATCGTCATCATCGATCATGGCGCAGGCTGGACGACGTTGATCACCGGTCTCGCGCGCTTGTCCGCCGATGTCGGTGCATCGCTGGCACAGGGGGATCCCATCGGTGCGGCCGGGCCGAAGGTGCCGACGATCACGGTCGAACTGCGCAAGAACGGCGAGCCGGTCGATATCGTCCCATTGCTTGCTTCGGGATAAGGACGGCGATTTTCTGGTGGCGGGTTTCCAACACATTCCGTCAACCCCAGCGGAGGCTGGGGTCTCAGGAGAGGGCGTGGGGCCTGCGATCCCGCCTTCGCTGGGACGACGGGAAGTAGCCGCCCGTCTCCTTCCCTTCCCACCCCTCCCGATCACGCCCGGCTCCCCGGCCGCCAAGAAAAAGGGCCGGCGGTTTCCCGTCGGCCCTTTTTCGTGATTGCTCTGCCTTTGCGATCAGGCGATGGTCGCCTTGACGATCTTGCCGGGCGTCCGGGGCGGCTCGCCCTTGGGCAGCGCGTCGACATGTTCCATGCCGTCGACCACCTCGCCCCAGACCGTATACTGGCGGTCGAGGAAGGTCGCGTCGTCGAAGCAGATGAAGAACTGGCTGTTGGCGCTGTTCGGGTTCTGCGCGCGCGCCATCGAGCATACGCCGCGCACATGCGGCTGGGCGTTGAATTCCGCCTTCAGGTCGGGAAGCTTCGAGCCGCCCATGCCGGTGCCGGTCGGGTCGCCGCCCTGCGCCATGAAGCCGGGGATGACGCGGTGGAACACGACGCCATCGTAGAAGCCGTCCTTGGCGAGCGACGTGATCCGCTCGACATGGCCGGGGGCAAGGTCGGGGCGAAGCTTTATGACGACATCGCCGGTGCCTTCACCGGTGTCGAGCGTGAGCGTCAGGGTTTCGTCGGCCATGAAGTATCCTCTCATGCGCGTGGGGAATGGCGCCCATATAGGGCCTTGCACGAGGGATGGAAGCCCGTGTGGAAGGCATCGCGCGTTCCGGGAGAAATCGGGGGAAAAACCCTTGCCCCGCCATTGCTTTTGCCTCCTGCCTGAGCAAAGAGGGGGCATGACGACAAACTCGGACAGCGATGGAGGCGGCGATGAACGAAGTTGGCGCCGGTACCATCGAATCTCCGGAGGCCCCGCCGCCCGTTGAAGAGGCGGTCGATGCCGTCAGCGCGGATTCCCGCCATGACGAGGACGATCGGCTGAAGCCGGAATTCGTGCGTGCTGTCCTCGATGCAGTCGAGGAGGGCGACCTCGATCAGGCCCGCGAACTCGTCTCGCCGCTGCATCCTGCTGACATTGCCGACCTTCTCGAACTCACGCCGTCCGAACGGCGCGGCGAGGTTGCGCATGCCCTGGGCGATCTCGTCGGCGCGGAGGTGTTGTCGGAACTCAACGATTATGTCCGCGACGACGTTATCGATGCACTGGCGCCCGAGCAGATCGCCGAGTTCGCGGGCGAGCTCGATACCGACGACGCGGTCGCTATCATCGAGGACATGGACACGGCCGACCAGCAGGCCGTGCTCGATGCGCTCGACCCGGAGGATCGCGCCGCAATCGAAAGCGCGCTGTCCTATCCCGAGGAATCCGCAGGCCGCATCATGCAGCGCGATCTGGTCGCGGTGCCCGAGCATATGACGGTCGGCCAGGTCATCGATTATCTGCGCGACAATGGCGACCTGACGAGCGATTTCTGGGAAGTGTTCGTCGTCGACGAACAGCACAAGCCGATCGGCACCTGCCAGCTGTCCTGGCTGCTCACCTGCCCCCGCGTCATTCCCATGTCCGACCTGATGAAGCGCGAGCAGACGCTGATCCCGGTCGATATGGATCAGGAGGAAGTGGCGCTCCGTTTCCAGAAATACGCGCTGATTTCCGCTGCCGTCATCGACCAGACCGGCCGGCTGGTCGGCATGATCACCGCCGACGACATCCTGCATATCGTGCAGGAAGAGGCGGGCGAGGACGTGCTGCGCCTGGCGGGCGCGGGCGATGGCGACATCAACCAGCCGATCCTGCTGACCGTCCGCACGCGCCTGTCCTGGCTGATCGTGAACCTTGGCACCGCCGTCTTCGCCGCATCGGTCGTTGGCCTGTTTCAGGAGACGATCGCCAAATATGTCGTGCTGGCGGTGCTGATGCCGATCGTGTCGGGCATGGGGGGGAATGCGGGGACGCAGACCATGGCGGTCGCCGTCCGCGCGCTCGCCACCAATCAGCTCACCAGTTCGAATACCCGCCGCAACATCCTGCGCGAATTCCGCATCGCGCTCGCCAACGGCAGCGTGCTGGGCTGCCTGATCGGGATTGCGGTCGGCCTGATCTACCACAATCTTGACCTTGGCATCGTCATCGCACTGGCGATGCTGATCAACAACCTTGTCGCGGGCCTTGGCGGCATATTGGTGCCGCTGACGCTGGAGAAGGTGGGGGTTGATCCCGCCGTGTCGTCGGCCGTGTTCGTGACCACGCTGACCGACGTGATGGGCTTTTTCTCTTTCCTTGGCCTCGCGACCCTCTGGGGCCTGTAGGGCGATGCCGCTCAGCATCACGAAGATCGCCTTTCGCGCCGAAAGCGCGGACACGCTGCGCGCCTGGCTGGAATCGCACCGGGATGTGGGCGAAGCGCCGATGACGACGCGCTATCTGCCCAAGCGGGTGGAGGAGATGGCCGGCGGTTCGCTCTACTGGATTCTCGGCCACCAAATCATCGGCCGCAGTCCGATCCTCGGCTTCACCGAGGCTGCCGAAGGCAGGCACCGGATCAGGCTGGAGCCCAGGCTCATCCCGGTCCAGCCGCGCCCCAAGCGCGCGCATCAGGGCTGGCGCTATCTGGAGGAGAGGGACGCACCGCCCGATCTTGCCGATGGCGCGGAGGGGGCGGACACGATGCCGGCGGCGATGGTCGGCGAACTGTCCAAACTGGGCCTGCTGTAACGGCTAATCCTCAATCGACAGCGCGGCGTCGTACAGGCTTGGCGGTGGCGGGCCGAACGGGGTGGTTGCCTTCGCCCTGGGCTGTCGGGCGAGCACGAACAGCTTTGGCGAATATCGGCGCAGGAATGGTGTGCGGGCGATCAGGCGGTAGATCGGGCGCAGCGCCGCTTTGTCCGACGTCGTCGATCCCAGATAGCCGATCCGGTCGACCTCCATGCGCATATGCGCCATCAGGTCAATCAGCTCGGCGCGGGTATATTCGTGCTTGTGCCGTCCGCTGGGGTCGGCGCGGTATCGCATGTAGATGTTCCGCCCCCGCAGGATGCGCAGCACGTTCGCGATCGACGCGGCATTGGGCACGGTGATGCAGAGCAATCCACCCGGTTTCAGCACGCGAGTCACCTCCGCCACGAAATTGGCGGGGAAATATTCGAAATGCTCCAGCACCTCGCAGGCGGTCACGACATCGACGGAATCATCGGCGAGCGGGAGGGCTTCCCCTTCTATGTTCGAGTGATAGAGGTCGATCGGTCCATAATAGCTATGGATGCGCGATACTTCGCGAAGGGGGTGCGCATCCCGCGCGAAATAGGTGCCGCTGCACCGGTTGGCGGCCCATTTGCGGCATTGGTAGAGCAGGTAGAAAGGGGATGCGCCGATATCCAGCACATGACGTCCGGCGATATGCGGGCGGATCATCGCGAAGGTCCGGTCGATCCTGTCCCTCGACTTGCGGAAATAGTCGCCCCGTTCGCTATAGGGCGTTTCACGGGTCATCTCCCGGTCATAATATAACGCGAATCGCCGGTAGATGTCGGCACGGTCGTCGAAACCGACGACAGCTCCCTCGCTCGTCTGCGCCAGCATGGCTCCTCTCCCCCGTCGCGTCGCGTTCGCGCGAGTCGCTTATCGATAGGGATAAGGGTATTGCTGCCTGCAGATACTGGAAAAACGCCGGCTTTGAAGGAGCGCGGCCCCGCCGGTCCTATGTGCTTATCAAGGGCCGGATATAATCAGTCCAAATCGGATGAAACCGGTGCGTCGAGCATGTCGGCCAGCGCAGGCGACATCCATTCCCTCGCTCCGTTTTCGCCTTCGCGCGTGACCATCAGCACTGCCAGCCTCTCGCGGGCGGCGAGCAGCAATCCTTCGCGCGGGCCGAGAACGGCGATCGCCGTCGCCCATGCGTCGGCCAGCATCGCACTGGCGTGCAGTACGCTGACGGATGCCACGTTGTTCGTGATCGGCGCACCGGTGCGTGGATCGATACTGTGGCTGAAACGCTTCCCTCCGGCCGCGAACCAGCGCCGATAGTCGCCTGAGGTCGCGATCGACAGGCCGCACAGGGCGACCCGAGTCACCGGCAATGACAGGCCGGGCGGCGTCTCGACATCGACCCACCATGGTTGTCCGTCGGGACGTACCCCCATGCCGCGTAGCTCGCCGCCGATTTCCACGAGGGCATGACGGATGCCTCGCGCGGCGAGCGCCTCCGTCACCGCATCGACCGCATAGCCCTTTGCGATGCCGGAGAAATCGAGTGCAACCGCCGCCGTGCGGCGAACACGCTCGCCTTGGACCTCGATCGCGCGCCAACCGGGGCTTGCCGGTGGAATGTGATCTGGCGGGGTGACGCGCAGACCGGAAGGGCCAAAGCCCCAGGCGTCGACACTTTCTCCTATTGTCGGATCGAAGGCACCGCCGCTGCGTGAGGCAACGTCCAGCCCCGCACGCAATACGTGGAGGAAGGCGGCAGGCATGGTCAGCCAAGTGCCGGGCGGCGTGCGATTGAGGATGGAGATAGCGGAGGTCGTCTCCCAGTTGCTCATCTGGTCGATAACCAGGGCAAGCACGGCGTGAACTGCGGCAATTGCCTCTTCATGCAACGATCCGGCGATGCGGACCGACCAGCTCGTGCCCATCGTGTCGCCGCCGCATTGGGTGACGGCGGCGGTCCGCACCCGCCCCTCGAACAGTCCGGGATCGAGGGACGGGGGGATGGCGATGCGGGTGGCTTGTTCCGTCAGGGAGCCATCACCTCCAGCGTGGTGATATAGCTGGCGCGGCGCTGCGGCGGACCGGCGGGCATGGGGCGCGGGGCCGGCGCACCGGCGCCGGGGGCCTTTTCTCCCTCTACGCCGCCGGGTCCACCGGGGCCGCCCTCACGACCGCCACCCAGGCTGGCGTTGAGCCAGTACATGCCGGGCTGCGGCCAGGTGACCGTGACCTTGCCTTCGGCATCGGTCTTGAGATCCATCTGGCCGAGTTCGGTCCGGTAACGGATGCCGCCTGGAATCACGGTGACGCCCAGCCCGGCGGCCGGCTTGCCGTCGAGCAGGAACTGGAACGTCGCCGCCTCGCCCGATACCAGGTCGTTGGGATGCGTGACCGGCACCATCTCCAGCCCCGCGCCGGTCGGCTTCAGTACCGTGTCGGTCGGCGCACCGACGGTCACGAAAATCTCGTTGCGGTTCGACATCTCTGCCGTGCGTACGTCCGTTGCACCGGCGGGAATCGCGGCCGCCAGATTGTCCTTGGTGGTGCCGCGCGGCAGGCGCTTGGTTTCGCCGTTCAGGGTGTAGCTGCCCATCACGCCGGTCGACGCCGACACGATCTTGTACGTGCCCTTCTGTGTCAGGTGCACATCGAAGGTGGAGCGATAGCGCCCCGTCGACGGGTTCTCCAGCTTCGCTTCGGTGCCGTCGGGCGCGATGGCCTTCACTGAATCAAGGCGCAGCGGCATATGCTCGAAGTAGAACAGGTCGTTCGAAACGGCGGCATCGACGGTCACCCAGACGTCATCGCCCGACAGGACGGTGGCGGAGGGTAACATCCACTGACGGTGGGCCTGCGCGGTGCCCGAAAGGGCGAGAGCTGCGGTCGCTGTGGCGAGCAGGGCGATCTTGCGGATCATGGTCTTCATTTTCGGTCTCCCCTCGAAAAGGCGTTATTTGCGGAAGCTGACGCGCACCGCGCCCAGTTCGGTCGTGCCGGTGGCGCTGGCTCCGCCCTTTGGCGGCCATGCGAACGGGACGCGCACCACTTCCCGGCCGCCGACTTCACGCGCGGCCTCGACCGCCAGCGTGTAGTTGCCCGGTGCAAGCGTACCGAGCGGTCCCTTGCCCGCCGTGAAGCTGATCTTCTGTTCGCCCGGCGCGCGGGTCGCGCCGGTGATGCCGTCGGCCGGCAGGGTCATCATGCGGCCGGAGACGCGCCACCAGGTGCGGATGTCGGTCAGCCACTTCTTGCCTTCGCTCTTGGGCTTGTCGACATCGTACCACACGGCCAGCGTGCGTGGCTTGGCGCCAGCCTGCTCGACCCAGATCGCGACATAGGGGCGATGATACTCCGCGACGGTCAGGCGCGGGATCGCGACGGTCACGTCCATCGTCTGCGCAGACGCGGGCGCGGCGACGACGCCCGTCGCGCCAAGCGCGAACGTGCCTGTCAGGACGAGGCGGTGGCTGATCTGCATGGGCACGGCTCCTTGTTTCGTGAAGGCTAGTGAATGAACGCGATGGCCAGAATGGCCGGAATGGCGAGGCCGGCAGCGACCAGCGGCCAGGTCGACGGCCGTTTCGCCGAATGCAGCCACAACAAAGCGAGGCCGGTCAGCGCGAAGAGGAAGCAGGCGACGGCGAAAATGTCGATGAACCAGCTCCACGCCTTACCGGCATTGCGGCCCTTGTGCAGGTCATTGAGGAAGGAGAGCCAGCCGCGATCGGTGGTTTCGCCACTGACGGCTCCACTCTCGCGGTCGATCGAGACCCAGCCATCGCCACCCGGGCGGGGAAGAGGCAGGTAGATTTCCGCCGCCGACCATTCGGCCTCCCCTGTCGCCGTTCTGCCGGAAAAGGTTCCGACCCATTTGGCGAGGGCATCGGGCAGCGGCTTCTTGCTGTCGGGGGCGTCGTCGGGACGGACCAGTTCGCGCAGGGCGGGCGGCAACTGGCCGCTGGAAGCCGCCGTCTTGGGTTGCGCCTCCACGTCTGCCGCGTGGTTGAGGGTGATGCCGGTCAGCGCGAACAACAGCAGGCCGATCAGGCTGATCGCGGAACTGACCCAGTGCCAGACGTGCAACTGCTTCAGCAGGACGGTCTTCAGCGGCTTCTTACGTGGGCCGGCCTTGCTGGTAACGGGAATCGCCATGGGCGTGGGATCGCGGTCCTTGGTCTGGAGTCGAGAGCCCGTACCGCGAACGATTCGCAATTGCAACGTCCTGCCGCGCCGTTATTGCGACGAAAGCCACTCCGCCAGCCGATTGGCCAGCGCGGCGAAGGCCTTGCCTTCCGGTCCATCCCGCGACGCTGGCGGCTCGCCCGCATCTGACGCGCTACGGATCGTCAGCGTCAGCGGGATGCGGCCGAGGAACGGAGCGCCCGTGCGCGCCGCTTCCGCCTCCGCGCCGCCGCTCCCGAACGGATCGGACATCTCGCCGCAGTGCGGGCACATATACCCGGCCATGTTCTCGATGAGGCCGACGATCGGCACATTGGCCTGTTCGAACAGGCTGATCGCACGCGCGGCGTCGATAAGGGCGAGGTCCTGCGGTGTGGAGACGATGACGGCGCCGGTCGGCCGGTGCTTCTGGATCATCGAAAGCTGCACGTCGCCGGTGCCGGGGGGGAGGTCGACGATCAGCGTATCGACATCGTCCCATCGCGCGTCGATCAACTGGCCAAGCGCGCCGCCCGCCATCGGCCCGCGCCAGGCGATCGCACGGCCCGGCTCGACCAGATGCCCCATGGAGAGCATCGGCACGCCCCACCGGCTCATGATCGGGATCAACTGCTTGTCCTCGGCCTGCGCCCGTTCGCCCTCGCTGCCCATCAGGCGCGGCTGTGACGGGCCATAGATGTCCGCGTCGACAAGGCCGACCTTGTGCCCCGCCCGCTTCAGGGCGACCGCCAGGTTCGCCGATACGGTCGATTTGCCGACGCCGCCCTTGCCCGATCCCACCGCGATGATACGCATCGTCTGCTTCTGCGCGGTCTGCGCGATCCGCACATCGCTGATCCCCTCAGGCCTTCCTATCGCGTCGCGCACCTTCTGCTCAAGGACAGCGCGTCCCGCATCGGGCAGGCCGGTCACGTCAAGCATCACGGTCAGCACACCCTGGCGCAGGCGAGGCGCGGCAGCCCTTCCGTTGCTTGCCTGCGCAATGCGGGCGGCGATGGCTGAAAGCAGTGGATCGGTGTCTGGCTTCGGGGAGTCCTGCATGGGCGCGCCATAGGCGGATTCGTCGTGTGGGGGAACCGTCCTCGCCGCGCACTGTGCCGGGCGCGTCACAATATCGCCCTTCGGGGCTGTTTTTCCCCGGCCGCGCTTCCTATAGAAGGCCGATGAACAAGATTTTTGGGTGGATGCCGTCGGCCACAGCCGCGATGACGCAGGGTCCCTGGGGCGGCAAGGGTGGCGACGAGCCCGGACAGGGCGGCGGCGATGGAGACGGCAGCAAGGGGCCGCGCAATCCGTGGACACAGCGGCCGGGCAGCAGCCGGCCGGGACGTGGTCCTTCGGCAATCGACGAACTGATCCGGCGCGGACGCGACAGCTTCGGGGGCGGCTTTCCGCAGGGCCCCGGCCGGGCCATCTGGCCGATTGCGCTCGGTCTGCTTATCCTGCTGTGGATCGTGCTGACCTCGGTGCATCGCGTCGGTCCGCAGGAGCGCGGCATCGTCACCATGCTTGGCAAGTACAGCCGTACGCTGTCCCCCGGCATCAGCCTGACGCTGCCTGCACCGTTCGAAACGGTCGAGACCGTCGATGTCGAGGAAATCCGGACCATCGATATCGGATCGGCCACCGCTGATACCGAAAATCTGATGCTGACCGGCGATCAGAACATCATTGACCTCGCATATTCGGTACGGTGGAACATCCGTAACCCGGAACTCTACAAGTTCCAGCTGGCCGATCCCGACACCACCATTCGCGAAGTCGCCGAATCGGCGATGCGTTCGGTCATCGCTTCCGTCTCGCTGGACGATGCGCTCGGCGCCGGACGCTCGGGTATCGAGCAGCAGGTGGAACAGCGGATGCAGCAGATACTGGACGCCTATAATTCCGGTGTCCGGGTGCAGGGCGTCGCGATCAAACAGGCCGATCCGCCTACGGCCGTCAACGAGTCCTTCAAGGCAGTGTCGGCGGCGCAGCAGACCGCGCAGACCTACCTGAACGAGGCGCGCGCCTATGCGCAGCAATTGACTGCCCGCGCGCAGGGCGAGGCCGCCGCATTCGACAAGGTGTATGGCCAGTACCGGCTGTCACCCGACGTGACCCGCCGCCGCATGTATTATGAGACGATGGAGGCCGTGCTGGCGCCGCTCGACAAGACGATTGTGGAGGGTGGCAACGTCACCCCCTATCTGCCGCTGCCGGAATTGAAGCGGCGCGCGGCGCAGGCAAGCGGGCAGCAGCAACAGGCGGCCAACGCTCAGGATGGAGACCGCTGATGCCGACCATCCTGCGCAATCCCATCGCTTTCGCGCTCGCCGCAATCGCTGTCCTCATCGTGTTGGGCAGCACGCTGTCGATCGTGCCGGAGACCCGGCAGGCGGTGATCGTCCGCTTCGGTGAGCCGGTGCGGATCATCAACCGCTATCGCGCCAACGAGCAGTTCGGCGCGACGGGCGCTGGCATCATCGCGCGTATCCCGTTCGCCGAGCAGATCGTCTGGATCGACAAGCGGGTTCTGTCGGTCGAGATGGAACGGCAACAGGTGCTCTCGACCGATCAGCTTCGCCTGCAGGTCGACGCGTTCGCGCGCTATCGCATCGTTGATCCGCTGCGCATGTATATTTCGGCGGGCAGCGAGGACCGGGTCTCCGAAGCGCTGCGCCCGATTCTGGGTTCGGCATTGCGCAACGAACTCGGCAAGCGGCCCTTTGCGGCGCTGCTCAGCCCGGAGCGCGGGCAGGTGATGCAGAACATCGAAAACGGCCTCAACCGCGTCGCCCGCCAATATGGTGCGGAGATCGTCGACGTGCGGATCAAACGCGCCGACCTGCCCGACGGCGCGCCGCTCGAAAGCGCGTTCCAGCGCATGCGTACCGCGCGTGAGCAGGAGGCGCTGACCATCCGCGCGCAAGGTGAGAAACAGGCCCAGATCATCCGGGCGGAGGCCGATGCCAACGCCGCGAAGGTCTATTCCGACAGCTTCGGGAAGGATCCGCAATTCTATGACTTCTATCGCGCGATGCAGGCCTATCGCCGGACTTTCGCGACGCAGAACGGCGGATCGACCTCGATCATCCTGTCGCCCGACAACGACTTCCTGCGGGAGTTTCGCGGGAAATAGTCTAAACGGCGCGGGAACGCTGCCATTCAATATGGGTTAAGGGAGTTTGCGGCAGTTCATGCCTGTTCCTTATCTCCCCTCTATTGCCCCCTGACCTGAGAGGATCGTCACGAGTGCGTTACGCTTATGCCATCACCGGTGCGCTGCTCCTTGGCGGCACCGCCATTGCCGTAACCTCGACCCAGCCGCTCGGCGCCCAGACCGCGCAGAACGAAGGCATCCAGGCCGCGGCTCCGGCCGGTGCGCCCGCCAGCCTTGCCGACATGGTCGAGAAGCTTCAGCCGGCCGTCGTCAATATTTCCACGCGTCAGCGCGTCCAGGTCCAGAACCCGTTCGCCGGGACGCCCTTCGGTGACCTGTTCGGCGGCAACCAGCCCCAGACGCGACAGGCGCAGTCGCTGGGTTCCGGCTTCCTGATCTCGTCGGACGGCTATGTCGTCACCAACGCCCATGTGGTTTCCGCCGGCGCGGAAGGTGCGACCGTCGACAGCATCACCGTTACCCTGACCAATCGCGAGGAATATCCCGCCACGCTGGTCGGACGCGACGTGGCGAGCGACCTTGCGGTGTTGAAGATCGACGCGAAGAAGCCGCTGCCGTTCGTCAAGTTCGGTGACAGCACCAAGGCGCGCGTTGGCGACTGGGTCGTCGCGATCGGCAACCCCTTCGCGCTTAGCGGCACTGTGACTGCGGGCATCATCTCCGCCGTGCATCGCGCGACGGGCGGCGCCTATGACCGGTTCATCCAGACCGACGCCTCGATTAATCAGGGCAATAGCGGCGGACCGATGTTCGACATGCGCGGCAACGTCATCGGCATCAACTCGCAGATACTGTCGCCCTCCGGCGGCAATGTCGGCATCGGCTTCGCCATTCCGGCCGAGCAGGCAGTGCCGGTGATCGAGACCCTGCGCAAGGGGCAGGCGGTCAAGCGCGGCTATCTGGGCGTCGCGATCAGCCCGCTGTCGGACGACATGGCCGACTCACTCGGCCTCGCCAAGAATCGCGGCGAGTTCATCCAGTCGGTCGAGCCGAGCCAGGGCGCCGCCAAGGCCGGTATCAAGCCGGGCGACGTCATCGTGAAGGTGAATGGCGAGGAAGTGACGCCGGACAACACGCTGTCCTACGTCGTCGCCAACCTGCCGATCGGGTCGAAGGTGCCGATCGAGCTGATCCGCAATGGCCAGCGCCAGACGGTGACCGCCATCGTTGGCCAGCGTCCGCCCGAGGAGCAGCTCGCCAATTTCGGTTCCGATCAGGACGATGACTTCTCCGGCGAGGGACAGGATCAGGGCAGCCCGGCGGCGAACAAGCAGTTGCTCGGCGTCTCCGTCCAGCCGCTCACGCCGACGATCGCGCGTCAGGTGGGCGTCGCGGCCGATACGCGTGGCGTCGTCATCGCCAGCGTCGACCCCTCGACCGATGCGGGCGCGAAGGGCCTGCGTCGCGGTGACGTGATCCTGACCGCCAACAACCGTCCGGTCACCAGCGAGGCGGATCTGACGGCGGCGATTGCCCAGGTAAAGGCTGCCGGCCGTGCCGCCGTGCTGCTTCAGGTACAGCGTCGCGGTGGCCCTGCCCAGTTCCTCGCGGTGCGTTTGCGCGACAAGTGATCCGACCTCGTCCGGCCTTCCCCCAGGCGCCAGCGACGGCTAGTCAGGGGGAAGGCAAGACGGGAGACGAGATATGAGCGACGGTATCTTCATCGGTCAGGGTGAGACCAAGGCCGGTGGCGTTCCCCAATATCTGAACCTGCGCCGGGCGAACCGGCATGGCCTGATCGCCGGTGCGACGGGCACGGGCAAGACGGTGACGTTGCAGGGCATAGCCGAGAGTTTTTCGGTGCTCGGCGTGCCGGTCTTCCTTGCGGATGTGAAGGGCGATCTGTCCGGTGTCGCGATGGCGGGCTCTCCCACCGCCAAGAACGCCGACAAACTGACCGCCCGCGCCAAGGAAATCGGTCTGGAGAACTACGCGTTCTCGGACAATCCGGCGGTTTTCTGGGATCTGTACGGAGAGCAGGGGCACCCGATCCGCACGACGATCAGCGAGATGGGGCCGTTGCTGCTCGCGCGCCTGATGGGGCTGAACGACACGCAGGAAGGGGTGCTGAACATCGCCTTCCGCTATGCAGACGAAGAAGGGCTGCTGCTCCTCGACCTCCCCGACCTGCAATCGATGCTCGCCTACTGCGCGGAGAATGCCGACGCGCTGTCCGCCAAATATGGCAATGTTACGAAGGCGAGCGTCGGCGCGATCCAGCGACAGCTGCTCCAGCTTGACAGCCAGGGCGGGGGTCATTTCTTCGGTGAGCCCGCGCTCGACATCCACGATTTCCTGAAGCTGGACGAGAAGGGCCGCGGCTATGTGAATATTCTTGCCGCAGACAAGCTGATGCAGAGCCCGAAGCTCTATGCGACCTTCCTGCTTTGGCTGGTGTCGGAGCTGTTCGAAACCTTGCCGGAGGTCGGCGATCCCGAGAAGCCGGTCCTCGTCTTCTTCTTCGACGAGGCGCATCTGCTGTTCGATGACGCGCCCAAGGCGCTGCTCGACAAGATCGAGCAGGTCGTCCGCCTGATCCGGTCGAAGGGTGTCGGCATCTACTTCATCACCCAGAACCCGATCGACATTCCCGAGGACGTTGCGGGCCAACTCGGCAACCGCGTTCAGCATGCGCTGCGCGCATTCACGCCGCGTGACCAGAAGGCGATCAAGGCGGCCGCGGACACCTTCCGCGTCAATCCCGACCTCGACGTGGCGACCGCGATCACCGAACTGAAGGTTGGCGAGGCGCTGGTGTCGCTGTTGCAGGACGACGGCTCGCCCGGCATCGTGCAGCGGACCCTGATCGCGCCCCCGCGTTCGCGCGTCGGTCCGCTCGACGCCAAGGAGCGGGCGATCATCCAATCGATCTCTCCGGTCGCGGAAAAATACGACACGGAAGTGAACCGGGAGTCCGCGCAGGAAATCCTGGCCGCGCGCGGACAGGCGGCGGCTGCCGCTGCGGAGGCCGACAAGGCGAAGGCGGAATCCGACAAGGCGGCCGCCGCGCAGGCGAAGGTTGAGGCGAAGCAGCGCGAGGCCCAGCTCAAGGAGCAGGCGCGGCAGGACGCCGCCGCTGCGCGTGAAGCGGCCAAGCCCGGTGCCTTCGACAAGGCGCTGCAGTCGGCCACCCGATCTGCGGCTTCGTCGGTCGGCCGTCAGGTCGCCAACGAATTGGGCAAGGCAGTGTTCGGCGGTTCCAGCCGCAGCCGGTCCGGCGGCATCGCCGGCCAGCTGGTGCGCGGTATTCTGGGCAGCCTGTTCAAATAAGGCGCGCCGGGCGGATGGGGGAGTTCCCCGCCCGCCCCGGTGCTCTAGCCGGCCGCTTCCTCGTTCAGCTCCATCACCACCTTTTGCCAGTTGGTGCGCGCTTCACCCTCCGCGGTCGACAGCATCTGCCGCGCAAGAGTGAGTGAAGCGGCCCCGAACTCGGTGCGCAGCGTGTGCGCCACGGCGCTGATATCGGCGTCGTTGCCGGTTGCGGCAAAGGGCTTCGCAAGACGACGAGACATAAGTGATCTCCCCCGAATGGATGATGCAGCATAACCCAATCCGGATCGGATTGTTGCATTGCAAAAATGCTGAATATTTTGGAAATCATCAATTTTTTCGGACGCTTGCTGCCACTGCGTAACGATTGCGGGAAACCGCCGCCCCGCGGGTTCCTCTGTATCGGGACTTTCCGAATGCTCCATCACAGAGCAACATTGTTCCATTCGTCATTGATGTGTAATGCTTCGACGCTCAGCATTTCCAGACGATGGGCCAGGGGTGGACTATGACGACGACGGCGACGAGCGAACTGACGCTGCGCGGCATCATATTGGGTGCACTGATCACCCTGCTGTTCACTGCGGCCAACGTCTATCTCGGGCTGAAGATCGGCCTCACCTTCGCCACCTCGATTCCGGCGGCCGTGATTTCGATGGCGATCCTGCGCTTTTTCTCCGGCGCGACGATCCTTGAGAACAACATCGTTCAGACGATCGCATCGGCTGCGGGGACATTGTCCGCCATCATTTTTGTCCTACCCGGGCTGGTGATCGTCGGCTGGTGGCAGGGTTTCCCTTACTGGACCAGCGTGTTCACTATCGGTCTCGGCGGTATATTGGGTGTCATGTATTCGGTGCCGCTCCGCCGCGCACTCGTCACCGGTTCGCCGCTTCCCTATCCGGAGGGTGTCGCCGCAGCCGAGGTGCTGAAGGTCGGCGCGGGATCGGCGGAGGGCGCGGAAGAGAATGCGCGCGGCCTGCGCATGATTTCCATGAGCACGATCGCATCCGCGGCCTTCGCGATCCTGGCCAAGACCCGGCTGGTGGCGGAGGAAGCGGCCACCTTCTTCCGCTTCGGTTCGGGCGCGTCATCGGTGTCGACCAGTTTCTCCATGGCGCTGATCGGCGTGGGGCATCTGGTCGGCCTCTCTGTGGGCGCAGCGATGTTTCTGGGCCTGCTGATCAGCTGGGTGGGTCTGGTGCCGATGCTGACGGCCGCTCATGGTATCTCCGATCCCCTGTCCGGCCTCGTCGGCACGACTTTCCGGAACGAGGTGCGCTTCATCGGCGCGGGAACGATCGGGGTCGCTGCGATCTGGACCCTGCTCAAGATATTGGGACCGATCGTCGGCGGCATCCGTTCGGCGCTGGCCGCGTCTCGCGCGCGCGGCAGCGGCGGCATGCTGGAACTCACGGAGCGCGACTTGCCGATCGGCGTGGTCGGCGGCGTCATCCTTGCCTCGCTGCTGCCGATCGCCGTGCTGCTCTGGGTCTTCGCGCAGGGCGGGCCGATCGCCGATCATCCGTTGCCGATCATCGGCGCGACATTGGTCTACATCCTGCTGGCAGGTATCGTCATCGCTTCGGTCTGCGGTTACATGGCAGGCCTTATCGGCGCGTCGAACAGCCCGATCTCCGGCGTCGGCATCCTGGCCGTGCTGGGCGCGGCGCTGCTGCTCGCGGCCCTGTACGGTTCGGGCGGTGATCCATCCCGGTCCCGGGCGCTGGTGGCCTATGCCCTGTTCACCACGGCGATCGTGTTCGGCATCGCGACCATTTCCAACGACAACCTTCAGGATCTGAAGACCGGCCAGCTCGTCGGCGCGACTCCATGGCGGCAACAGGTGGCGCTGGTTCTGGGCGTCATCTTCGGGTCGCTCGTCATTCCGCCGGTGCTTGGCCTGCTGAACAGCGCCTTCGGTTTCGCGGGCGCCCCCGGCGCTGGTCCGAACGCGCTGGCCGCGCCGCAGGCGGCGCTGATCTCCGCCCTTGCCAAGGGAGTGCTCGGCGGAGACCTCGATTGGCGGTTGATCGGGTATGGCGCCGCGATCGGCGTTGTCATCGTCGCCCTTGACGAGGCTCTGGGCAAGGCAGGCAAGATGCGCCTGCCACCGCTGGGTGTCGGCATGGGCATCTATCTGCCCATGGCGCTGACGCTGCTGATCCCGGTCGGCGCGTTGATTGGTCATATCTATGACCGATGGGCCGCGCGGCAGGCGGAACCGGCCTTTGCCGAGCGTATGGGGGTGCTTATGGCAACGGGTTTCATCGTCGGAGAAAGCCTGTTCGGCGTGGCCTTCGCCGGTATCGTCGGCGCGACGGACAGCGACGCGCCGCTCGCGCTGGTGGCGGAACATGGCTGGGCGGTGCCGGTTGCGGTCCTGTTGTTCGCTGGTACGATTGCGTTTCTCTACGCCCGCCTGCGCAAGGCAGCGTCGCAGCCTTTGTCATGATATCGTCAAAAAACTGACTTTCGAACGTCATTCAAATCTCATGAAAGCGTAAGGCGACGCTGACATGGGGCTCCCGAACTCGAAAGGGGAGCCTCATAATGATCCGTCTTCTGGGTGGCGTCAGCCGCGCCGCCGTCATGCTTGCATTCCTCGCGCCTGCCTCCGCGCTTGCGGGCGATGTCGTGGGCACCGTGTCCGACGGCACCGGCACGCGCGCGCTCCAGTCCACGCAGCTGCGTATCGTCGAACTCAATCGCGTGGCGGAGGCTGGCCGCGACGGCAGCTATCGCTTCCCCGACGTGCCCGCCGGCACCTACACGATCGAAGCGCGCTACGTCGGCGCCGATCCCGTGCGATCGAGCGTGACCGTGCCGCAGGCCGGTACAGTCGTCGAGGATATCCAGATCGGGTCGAAGATCGACTCCTCGATCGTGGTCATCGGCCAGATCGCGAACCAGGCCAGCGTCCTGTCCCGTCAGCGCGCCGCCGACGGCGTGGAGAGTGTGCTGACCCGCGACGCCATCGGCCAGTTTCCGGACCAGAATGTCGCCGAATCGATCCGCCGCCTGCCCGGTGTCAACATCCTCAACGATCAGGGCGAAGGCCGCTTCGTGTCGGTACGCGGTCTTGATCCTGAATTGAACGCCGCGTCGATCAACGGCACGCGCGTGCCCGCGCCGGAAAGCGACGTCCGTTCGGTGGCGCTGGACGTCATCCCGTCGGAGCTGATCGAGTCGATCGAGATCAAGAAGTCGCTGACGCCCGACATGGATGCCGACACGATCGGTGCGTCGATCGAGATCAACACGACCAGCGCGTTCGACCGGAAGAAAGACCTCTACACGGTCAAGCTGGAGGGGAGCTACAACGACTATTCCGAAAAGCTGACGCCGAAGGGCAGCGTCGATTTCTCCACCCGCATCGGCGACAATTTCGGCATCGCCGGCGGTTTCAGCTACTACAAGCGCAAGTTCGAGACGGACGGCATCGAAGCCGCCGACTGGAACACCAGCGAGGATGGCGTCGTCTATGCCGAGACGCTGGAATATCGCGACTATGACGTGGAACGGAAGCGGATCGGCGGATCGCTGAGCCTCGACTGGCAGCCGACCGACACGACCAAGCTCTATGCGCGCGGCCTCTACAGCCAGTTCGACGATCAGGAATATCGCCGCCGCCTTGCCTTCGTGCTGGATGAGGAGCCCGCTTCGGGCGATGCCAACTCCGCATTCTTTACCGATGAGGACGGCCGCATCGAGGTGCGCCGCGACATCAAGGACCGGTTCGAACGTCAACGGATCAAGTCGCTGACTGTCGGCGGCACGACCGAGACCGGCCCCTGGAAGCTGACCTACTCCGGCAGCTGGTCGGAAGCGAGCGAGAAGGAGAGCGGCTCCCTTGACCCGACGCGTTTCCGTGCGCGCTTCGATGGCGACGGGGTGGACGTCAACTTCGACTACGGCCGCGAACGCACTCCGACCTATGAGGTGACGAGTGGCGATGACCTGTTCAGCGATCCGACGGAATATGGTTTCAACCGGATCGAGCGCACCTCCCTGTCGGACTCGCGCGACCGCGAATATACGGTCAAGGGCGATATTTCCCGCGCCTTCGCGTCGGACTCGGGCACCTTCACCGTTCAGGCGGGCATGAAGGGGCGCTGGCGCAAGAAGAGCTATGACTTCAACATGGAGTATTTCGGCGACGTTGACGCCAATTTCACGCTTGCCGACGTGCTGGGCACCCAGACCTATCGCCGGGCCAATCTGGGGCCGATTCCCAGCAAGACTGGCGCCACCGATTTCTTCTACGGCAATCGCGATCTGTTCGAGCTGGATCCGATCGAGAGCGCCTACCAGTCGGCGACGGCCGACTACAGCGCGACGGAGGACATTCTTGCGTCCTACCTGCTCGGCCGGTGGGACAGCAGCACGCTGCGCGTCATCGGCGGCGTCCGTATGGAACGCACGCGGAACGACCTGCGCGGCAGCCTGACCGAATATGTGTTCGACGATGAGGACGAGATCGACGGCGTGTCGGTCACTCCCAACCGCTTCGTGCGCAACTACACCGACTGGCTGCCGAGCCTGACCGTCCGTTACGAGCCGGTCCGCAACCTTGTTTTCCGCCTCGGCGGTTACAAGAGCCTGGTGCGGCCGAAGCTTTCCAACCTCGCTCCGCGTTTCTTCATGGATGAGGATGGTGCGGCAGAGTTCGGCAATCCGGACCTGAAGCCCTACAGCGCGTGGAATATCGACGCATCGGCCGAATGGTATTTCGGTACCAATGCGGCGCTGACCGGCGGCGTGTTCTGGAAGTCGATCAAGGACTTCGTTGTCGAGCAGCGCGATTTCGACAACGGCGTCTACAACGGTATCCCTTACAGCGAGGCGCTGTTCTTCGTGAATGGCGACACCGCGAAGGTGAAGGGCGTGGAACTGAGCTACAGCCAGGTGTTCAGTTTCCTGCCGGCGCCGTTCGACGGTCTGCTTCTCAACCTCAACTACACCTACACCGACGCCAAGGGCACGATCGTCAGCTATGACGAGGATGACAACGCCTACAATCGCAAGATCGGCCTGCCTTCCTCGTCGAAGCACACGTTCAACGCCGTTATCGGCTATGAGAAGGGACCGCTGTCGCTTCGTGCGGCGGGCACCTATCGCGACAAATATCTCGACGAGATCGGCGATGCGCCCGATACCGACCGGATCGTGGCAGACCATTTCCAGCTCGACCTGTCGGCCAAGTACCGGATCATGCCGGGGGTCCGTCTGTTCGGCGAGTGGGTGAACGTCACCGATGCTCCATATTATGCCTATCAGAACTACGGCGGCGCGCGGCGTATCCTGCAGTCGGAACTCTATAGCTGGACGGTCAAGTTCGGCGTGACGGCGAGCTTCTGATGGTGCGGACATTCCTCGCGGTCACGACGCTGATCGGCCTCTCCGCCTGTGCTGCGGGTGGAGGGGAGGTGCCGGTCGCGGTCCGGATTGCCGCCGCTCTGCCTGCCGTCACTGTGCAGGCGAGGGGAGAGACGGAGCCGGTCGGCACCATCAATGCCGACGCGGCCGATGATCCCGCCATCTGGCGCAATGCCGCCAATCCCGCCGCGAGCCTGATCGTCGGAACCGACAAGAAGGCCGGACTCTATGTCTATGGCCTTGATGGCAAGGTCCGCGACTTCCTCGACGCCGGCCGGGTGAATAACGTCGATCTGCGTGACGCTGTCTCCATGACCGGCCAGCCGGGCGTGCTGGTCGTCGCGTCGGACCGCAATGACGTCGCGAATGCGAAGCTGGCGCTGTTCCGCCTCGATACCGCGAGCGCCAGGCTCACGGCGCTCGGCAAGGTCGATGCCGGGCAGGGCGAGGCCTATGGCGTGTGCATGTATCGCGACGGCGCGGACACCTATGCCTTCATCGTCCTGAAGGACGGTACGATCAACCAGGTGGCTCTTGATGCCTCCGGGGCGACGCCCTCGGGCAAGATTGTGCGCACGATAAAGCTTGGCACCCAGTCGGAGGGCTGCGCGGTCGATGATCGTACAGGCATCCTCTATGTTGCGGAGGAGGATGTCGGCTTGTGGCGCTTCGACGCCCGTGTGGCCGGCTCCGCCACACCAGCGAAGATCGCGGCGGCCGATGGCAAGGCCATAGTCGCGGATGCCGAGGGCGTGGCGATCGCTCCCGTCGGCGAACGGGGCGGATATGTGATCGTCTCCAGCCAGGGTGACAATGCCTACACCGTCTACAACATGGCCGACGATCGCTATGTCGGTCGCTTCCGTGTGGTCGACGGCGCGATCGGCGGATCGGAGGAAACCGACGGAATCGAACTGATTCTCGGCGATTTCGGTCCCGATTACCCAGGTGGCCTGTTCATTGCGCAGGACGGCCACAACGCCGCGGCGGCGCAGAATTTCAAGCTGGTCGCCTGGGATGATATCGTAAAGGCGCTCGGCCTCTCTCGCTGAGAGAGGCCTTCTCCCTCTTGGCCATTGCATCCATCTGTCTGGCGGACGATGGTGCGTGGAAATCGGGGAGGCGTGAGTGTCCGTTACAGAAATATATCGCGCGCGGAAGATGACGGCCGGACAGGCCGTGGCCATGATCCCTCAAGGGGCAAAGATGATCATGGGCCTGGCGGTGGGCTATCCGCGCGCACTCATGGAGGCACTGGCGGATCGCGTGCGGGGTGGGGGGCTGGCTGATGCCACCCTCTATACCATGCTGGCCGTCGCCGATGCGGGCAGGACAGCACTGGCCCCGGACCTGCGGGACCGGCTGCGGCATGTCAGCCTGTTTCACGGCGGTGTGGAACGCGGGAGCGACAAGGCGCGCGCAGCGGCGGGAGAGGCCGCCGTCGAGGCGATGCCCGTGTCCTTCAGCCAGATACCCCGCACCCTGTGTGAACATGTCGGCGTCGACACGCTGCTGACCACTGTGTCGCCGATGGATGCCGACGGCTATTTCAGCCTGGGCACCAACACAGACTATGCGCTGGCTGTCGCGCGGAGCGGCGCGCGCCTCCTGCTGGAGGTGAATCCCGCCATGCCCTATGTGCGCGGGGATTGCCTGATCCACGTGTCCGACGTTGCCGGGCTTGTCGAGAATGACGCGCCGCTCACGCAGGTGCCATCGCTCGCGCCCACACCGAAGGACCAGGCTATCGGTGCGATTATCGCGGAAATGGTGGAGGATGGCGCTTGCCTGCAGATGGGGATCGGCGCGGTGCCCGATGCGGTGTGCGCGGCCCTGATGGGGCACAGGAACCTCGGCATCCACACCGAATTGCTGTCGCCCGGCCTTGTCAGCCTGATCCGCGCGGGCGTGGCCGACAACAGCCGCAAGTCCATTCATCCGGGCCGTTCCATCTTTACCTTCGCAATGGGCGAGCGGGATCTTTATGATTTCCTCAACGACAATGCGGAGGTGGAGGCGCACCCCGTCGACCATGTGAACGCGCCGCATGTTATCGCCCGGAACGATCGCATGATTTCGGTCAATGCAACGCTCCAGGTGGACTTCAACGGGGCCTGCAATTCGGAGTTCATGGGCGGCCGGCAATATAGCGGAACCGGCGGGCAGCTCGACTTCGTTCGCGGCGCCTATGCCTCGAAGGGCGGGCGCTCGATCATCGCCTGTCATTCGACGGCGGCTGGCGGCACCATTTCCCGGATCGTGCCGGCGCTTGATGGCCCGGCGACCACGCCTCGTACGGAGACGCATATCGTTGTCACCGAATATGGCTGGGCCGACATGAAGGGTAAGAGCGTTCCGGAACGCACACGTGCCCTGATCGGTCTAGCCCATCCGGATTTTCGCGAGGAACTGGAGCGGGCGGCCTTTGACCGGCGCATGTTGAACTAATCGGGAAGGGTGGGGGGCGTGGCCGCCTGTGGTCCGCCCCCCGCACCCCCTATTTCTTCGCGAGCCAGGCAGTGATCGCGGGCTTCAGGCGCGCGCGGGTTTCCGCCCTTGCCTTGATCGATGCGATTGCGCGGTCGACCACCTTGCGCGATTCCGGCGTCAGATGCTGGGTCGCATAGGCGTCCAGCTTTGCGGCCATCGCCGGATCGGCCGACCCGCCACCCAGTCGCGCGATCGCCTGCGAACGGGCGGACACGTCGATCAGCGCCTCATATTGCGCGCGATGAGCCAGCACATAGTCGACCGCCAGCATATCGTGCGCGCCGCCGACGGCCGCAATGATCGCCGCGCTGGTCGTCTTGCCCGGCTCGTCGGTCAGCGCGAGATCGAGCGCCTTCTGGGCCAGCGTCGCATCTTCGGCCTTGCCGAGCAGCGCGAACAGCTGGCTCTTCTCAAGGTCGGTCGATGCCTTGTTGGCCATCGTGCGCAGCCTGTCCCACGTCGCGGGGGTCGCGTTGGCGGCGACGATGCCCAGCCAGACGTTCTTCAACGGGCCGTCAAGCGCGCCGGGGTTGCTGCCCAGTGCCTCGAAGCGACGATTGGCCTCCGCTACAACCGTCTTGTCACCCACCTTGCCCAGCGTTTCGACAAGCGCCTGCCGCAGCACGGGGATTTGCGGGCCTTCGCTGGCCTTGGGGTCGTAGCCGATCGCGGACAGCGCCGGCGTCAGCTTCCGCGACGCATAAGCGGTCGCCTTCGCCTGGCCAGCGGCATCGCCCTCCAGCATCTCGCGCGCGGCAGAGAGATAGCTCGGCACCTTTGAAAGAACGAGGGGGCTGGCATCGGACGGCACTGCATCGACCAGGTCGAGCGGCAGCGCCATCGGCTGGTAACCGCCAAGGCCAAGCTGCCACTGGTCGGCAAGCAGGCCTAGCTGGTCGATCGCGGGGATTTTCGTGAAGGACTGGGTCAGCGCCTTCACATTCTCGGCCGGATAGAGCGAGCGGTAATAGCCCGCCTGCCCGGCGTTGACGACATAGGCGCCGCAACCCGGCAGTTCCAGCGTGCCCTTGCCCTGCAGGATCGTCTGATGCGTTTCTCCACCGAGCGTGCGGGCGATGACGGGGACGTGCCAGCCCAACGGGGTCTTGTCCTTCATGTCACGGCTATATTCGCCCTGCGACAGCGACAACGTGGTGGTACCGCCCTTGCACTGCGCACCCTCGACCGTGACCAGCGGGATGCCCGGCTGGCTGGTGAAGTCATGCGCGACGGTGACGAGGCCCTTGGCGCCTGCACCCTCCACCGCCTTCCACAGGTCGTCGGTCTGCGTGTTGCCGTGGGCGTGTGCCTTCATATAGGCGCGGATGCCGGTACGCCAGACGTCCTCGCCCGCGAACGCCTCCAGCATGGTGATGACGGCTTCGCCCTTTTCGTAGGTGATGGAGTCAAATGCCTGGTTCACCTGATCAACGGTGGTGATCGTCTGTACCACCGGATGCGTCGTCTTGAACGCGTCGAGTGCCATCGCCTGCTCGCGGCCATCGACCCGTGTCAGGAGCATTTCCCAGCCGGGCTGCAGCTTGTCCGTCACCTTGGTCGCCATCCAGCTCGCAAAGCCCTCGTTCAGCCAGAGGTCGTCCCACCATGCCATGGTGACGAGATCGCCGAACCACTGGTGGGCCATTTCATGCGCGACGGTCTCGTAGATGCGGCGGCGCTGCGCTTCGGTCGTGAACTTGGGATCGACGAGCAGGGCGCGTTCGAAAGTGAAGATCGCGCCCCAGTTCTCCATTGCGGAGAAGAACTGGCTCTGTCCCGGTCCCGCGACATTGTCCAGCTTGGGCAGGGGGAAGGGGACGCCGAAATAGTCGTTGAACCACGGCAGGATGTCGACCGCGGCGTCGAGCGCCAGTTGTGCCTTGCCCGTGTTCCCCTTGCCGGTGACGACGCCGATCTCGGTCGCGCCGGCCATCTTCGTCGCGCGGTCGAGTTCGCCCAGGCCGAAAAAGAGGAGGTAGGACGACATCTTGGGCGTGGTGCCGAACGTCACCTGCGTCCGGCCACCGCCCAGATCCTTGCTGGCCTTGACCGGCATGTTGCCGACGGCCAACTCCCCGGTCGGGATGATCGCCGACAGGTCAAACGTCGCCTTGTAGCTCGGTTCATCCCAGCTGGGTACGAAACGGCGGGCGTCGGGTGCCTCGAACTGGGTGAACAGCGCCCGCTTCGCCGCGCCCGCATTGTCGGTGTAATCGAGCGCGAACAGGCCGTTCGCCTGGGTATTGATGATGCCCGCATAGGCGATGTCGAGTACATATTCGCCGGGCGAAAGCGGCTTGTCGAAGCTGAGCGTCGCGGTCTGCGCTTCTGCATCGACCTTCGCCATGCCTTTGAGGGCTTTGGCCTTCCCGCCGGCGGATCGGATGGAGACTGCGCCGAACGTCAGGTCTGCGGCGTTCAGGGTCAGGGCGTTGGTCGCCTGCGTGACCGTGACGTCGATCGACACGGTGCCGGTAAACGTCAGCGCTTTCGCGTCGGGCGTCACCGATATCGCGTAATGATGCGGAACGGCCGTGCGCGGAAGCTGGGTGGTGACACCCGCCGCCGGTCCGTCGCCGGTCTGGGCGTTGGCGGCCACGGATGCGGCGGCCAGAGCGATGGGAGCGGCCGCCAGCGACAGCAGGGTCAGCGCTTTGGATAGGATCATGGGATACTCCGGAACGGGGGAATCATGCGGACTTGGGCGCATGTCATGGCGTCTCGTTTCACCCTTTTTCCGCTTGCGTCAATTGTGATGGCGGGTGTTGGCCGCTCATCCGTCAAAGCGGTGGACTGCAACAATTTGCGACAAATTCGGCCATATCGCCCCAGGAATCGCTTTGCTATGCAGCAAGCCCGGCCCGCGGAACGTGTAAAGCGTCCGCGAATCCGCGGCATCGCCGGGGCAACAAGATATAATGGACGTGTGGCAATGCAGCATTGGAGGACATACTTGCGCTTTCTGGTTCCGGCCGGAGCGTTTGCCTCCATTCTGCTGATCTCCGGTTGCGGCAAGGCGCCGCAGAAAGAGCGTCCCACGCCCGAAGCGGGTTATGTCGTCGTGCATCCTTCGCGGGTGCCGCAGGTGGTCGAGCTGGCGGGCCGCACGACCGCGTTCCAGACGTCGGAGGTGCGGCCGCAGGTTTCCGGCGTTATCTTCCAGCGCCTGTTCACCGAAGGCACGATGGTGACGGCAGGGCAGACGCTCTACCAGATCGATCCCAGCCTTTATCAGGCGAGCGTCAATCAGGCGCGTGCCAATCTGGAAAATGCCGGCGCGAATGCCGAGGCGACGCGTGCGCGCGCCGACCGCTATCGCCCGCTCGCGGACGCGGAGGCGGTCGCGCGGCAGGATTATGTGGATGCAGCGGCGGCGGCGCGGCAGGCGGCGGCATCGGTCGAGCAGTCCCGCGCGCAGCTTGAAACCGCGCGTATCAACCTGCGCTTCACAAAGGTGCCTGCGCCGATCACCGGCCGTATCGGACGCTCGCTGTTCACGCAGGGGGCGCTGGTGACCGCGAACCAGGCCGATCCGCTGGCAGTCATCCAGCGGCTCGACCCGATCTTCGTCGACATGCAGCAGTCCAGTGCCGACCTGCTCGCGCTTCGCCGGTCGCTCGGCGGCAACGGCATCGTCCCGGCCAGCGCCGATGTTCGACTGAAGCTGGAGGACGGCAGCGACTATCCGCAGGTGGGCCGCGTCGCCTTTTCGGAGGTGATGGTCGATCCCACCACCGGTACGGTGACGCTCCGTGCACAGTTCCCCAATCCGCAGGGGCTGTTGCTGCCCGGCATGTTCGTGCGCGCAACGCTGGCGCAGTCGATCGATACGCGCGCCTTCCTGGTGCCGCAGCAGGCGGTGACGCGCGATGCCAAGGGGACGGCGACCGTCTATCTGGTGAGCAAGGATAACAAGGCTGTCGCGCGGCAGGTCACGGCCATCCGGACGCAGGGCGCGAACTGGGTGGTGACGGCAGGCCTCAGCGACGGCGACAAGGTGATCGTTCAGGGCCTTGGCAATCTGAAGCCGGATGGCCCCGTCCGTCCGGTGCCAGCGAACACACCGCAGCAGATCGGCGGGGTCGCACCGGCCCAGGCCGGCGAGAAGAACTGACCCTCGATGCTGTCGCGCGTATTCATAGACCGGCCGATCTTCGCATGGGTGATTGCGATCATCATCATGCTGCTCGGCATCGGCGCGATCTTTTCCCTGCCCGTCGCGCAATATCCCGATGTCGCGCCGCCGCAGGTCAATATCCGCGCCACCTATCCCGGCGCGTCCGCCGAGACGCTGGAGAACAGCGTCACCCAGGTCCTCGAGCAGCAGCTTACGGGCATCGATGGCCTGATCTATTTCACCTCGACCTCCAGTTCCCGCGGGCAGGTCACGATTTCCGCCACCTTCAACAAGGGTGTCGATCCCGACATCGCCCAGGTGCAGGTGCAGAACAGGGTGCAGCAGGCGATTTCGCGCCTGCCCCAGCAGGTGCAGCAGCAGGGCCTGACCGTTACCAAGTCGAACCCGGATTTCCTGATGGTCGTGTCTTTCTATGACACCACCAACAAGATGACCAATCAGGACGTATCGGACTATCTGGTGTCGAACCTTCAGGATACGCTGGGCCGGATCGAGGGCGTAGGCGACACCAACGTGTTCGGCGCCCAATATGCGATGCGGATATGGCTCAATCCGGAAAAGCTGATGAGCTATGCGCTGATCCCGGGTGACGTGATCTCGGCGATCCAGGCGCAGAATACGGAAGTCGCCGCTGGCGAGGTCGGCGGCCAACCGATGCCCTCGACCCAGATGCTCAATGCCACGGTCACATCGCAGTCGCGCCTGCAAACGCCCGAGCAGTTCATGGCCATCGTCATGAAAACCCGGCCCGACGGATCGACCGTGCGGCTGTCCGACGTCGCGCGTGTGGAGCTTGGCGCCGAAAACTATGCGACACGCAGCCGGCTCAACGGCCATCCGGGCGCGGGCGTTGCGATCTCCACCGCGCCGGGGGCCGATGCCCTGGCTGTCGCGGAGGTCGTGAAGGCGGAGATCGCGCGGCAGGCCAAGGGCTTCCCGCCGGGCATGGCCTATGCCTATCCCAACGATTCCACGCTCTTCATCAAATTGTCGGTGGAGGAAGTGGTCAAGACGCTGTTCGAGGCGATCGTCCTGGTTGTCATCGTCATGTTCGTCTTCCTGCAAAGCTGGCGCGCGACGCTGATCCCGACGATCGCCGTGCCGGTGGTCCTCCTCGGTACGTTCGGCGTGTTCGCGCTGGCCGGTTTCTCCATTAATACGATGACGCTGTTCGGCCTGGTGCTGGCGATCGGCCTGCTCGTCGACGACGCGATCGTCGTCGTCGAGAATGTCGAGCGCCTGCTGGAGGAGAATCCGGGCATGACGCCGCGGGAGGCCACCATCCAGTCGATGGGCGAAATCCAGACCGCGCTGATCGCGATCGCGCTTGTCCTCTCGGCCGTTTTCCTACCGATGGCGTTCTTCGGCGGGTCGACCGGCGTCATCTATCGCCAGTTCTCCTTGACGATCGTGTCCGCGATGGTGCTGTCGGTCGTCGTTGCGCTTGTCCTCAGCCCCGCGCTCACCGCCACGCTGCTCAAACGCAAGGATGCCGGAGGCGAAGGATGGCTGTTCCGCCGTTTCCCACGCGTGCGTGACTGGAGCGAGCGGGCCAAGCACGGCTTTGACAGCCGGTTCGAGCGCATGGTCGACGGCTATATGCGCGGCGCCAACAAGGTGATCGACCGCAAGTGGCTGTCTCTGGCGATATACGGCCTTACCGCCATCCTGCTCGTCCTCCTGTTTTTCCGCCTGCCCACGGGTTTCCTGCCAACGGAGGATCAGGGTATCGGCAATATCCAGTTCCGGCTTCCGGCAGGTGCGACGCTCAATCGTACGGGGGAGGTGCAGGAGGCGCTGGAGGATTACTTCCTGAAGCATGAAGGGAAGAATGTCGGCGCCGTTTTCACCGTCGCCGGTGGCGGGGGAGGTGCCAGCGGCCAGAACGCCGGGCAGGGCTTCATTTCTTTCAAGGATTGGGGTGAGCGGCCTGGCCGAGAGAACGGCGCTGATGCGATCATGAACCGGGCCAGCAAGGCGTTCGCCGGCTTTCGCGACGCGCAGGTGTTTGCGCTCGTGCCCGCCGCGATTCGGGGTCTTGGCCAATCCAACGGTTTTACGATGGAGTTGCAAAACACCGGTGGCCTGTCCCGCGCCGACTTCAAGGCTGCAAGGGATCGCCTGCTTGCCGAAGCCGCGAGCGACGGCGCTGTAACCGGGGTCCGTCCTTCTGACTTGCCCGATATTCCCACGCTGAACGTCGCGCTCGACCAGCAGAAGCTGAGCGTCCTTGGCCTGTCGCAAAGTGACGTGAACACGACGCTGTCGACCGCCTGGGGTGGCCGCTACGTCAACGACTTCATCGATCGTGGGCGTGTGAAGCGCGTCTTCGTTCAGGGCGATGCGCCCTATCGTTCCGATCCGTCCGACCTGTCGCAATGGTTCGTGCGCACGTCGAGCGGCACCATGGCGCCATTCTCGTCCTTCGCCAATGTGGGATGGTCGGTCGCGCCCACGACGCTGACCCGTTTCTCCGGCGTATCCTCGTATGAAATACAGGGTCAGGCCGCGCCCGGCACCAGTTCGGGCACGGCGATGGACCGGATGGAGGAACTGGCCGCGCAGATACCGGGCGTCAGTGTCGCCTGGGCCGGGCTGTCCTATCAGGAGCGCCTGTCATCGGGGCAGGCGCCGATCCTCTATGGCCTTTCGCTGCTGGTCGTCTTCCTGTGCCTTGCCGCGCTTTATGAAAGCTGGTCGATCCCCTTCGCGGTGCTGCTGATCATTCCGCTCGGCCTGGTCGGTGCGGTGTTCGCCGTGACGCTGCGGGGGCTTCAGAACGATGTCTATTTCCAGATCGGCCTGCTCACGACCATGGGTCTCGCGGCGAAGAATGCGATCCTGATGATCGAATTCGCGGAGCAGGCGGAAAAGCAGGGCAAGCGTGTCATCGATGCCGCGCTGGAGGCTGCGCGCATCCGTCTGCGGCCTATCCTGATGACCTCTCTCGCCTTCATCTTTGGCGTGCTGCCGCTGGCGATCGCGACGGGTGCGGGTGCGAACAGCCGCGTTGCCATCGGCACGGCGGTGATCGGCGGCATGCTGACCGCGACGATCCTCGCCATCTTCTACATTCCACTGTTTTTCGTGCTCGTGCGGCGCGGCACGCGCGATTTCCTGAAGCGCATCCACCATGCGCCGCCGCCGGAGGCGGAGGCATGAGCCGCGTGCTGCCCACGCTGATGCTGGCGATCCTGTTACCCGCCTGCACGATGGCTCCGCGCTATGAACGGCCCGCGCCGCCGGTGCCCGCCGCCCTGCCGCAGGGGGATGCCTATCCGCAGCTGTCCGAAGCGGTCCTGCCCGCCGTGGGATATGCCGACCTGTTCACCGACAAGCGGCTGCGGACGCTGATCGGACAGGCGCTGGCGAACAATCGCGACCTGCGTGTCGCCGCTGCGAACATCGCCGCGGCGCGGGCACGCTACCGCATCCAGCGCGCCGAACTGCTGCCGGTGATCGATGCGGGTGCCGGCCTGACACGGCGGGATGCCGCCAATTCCAGCACCGGTGGCGGGCAGGGGCCAGGCACCCAGTATAGCGCCGACGTTGGAACCACCGCGTTCGAGATCGACCTGTTCGGCCGTATCCGGTCGCTGAGCGACGCGGCCCTCAACGATTATTTCGCGACGCAGGCGGCGGAGCGGGCGACGCGGGTCACTCTGGTCGGCGATATCGCGACGGCATGGCTGACCTACGCGGCCGACCGCAGCCTGCTGGCGTTGGCCGAAGACACCGCGCACAACGCGGAGCGCAGCACGGACCTCACCCGCAAGCGGCTTCAGGGCGGGATCGCGCCCCGATCGGACCTGCGTCAGGCCGAGCAGGTGCTGGCCCAGGCGCAGTCCGACCTGGCCGAAAGCCGCACTGCACTCGCGCAGGACGTGAACGCGCTTCAGCTTCTTGTCGGTGCTTCCTTCGATCCGGCGCTGCTGCCCGGACCGATCGAGGAAGTCGCGGGCAGTTTCCGCGAGGTGCCTGCGGGCCTCGATTCCGCCGTCCTGCTGCGGCGACCCGACGTATTGCAGGCGGAATACAGCCTGAAGGCCGCCAACGCCCAGATTGGAGCGGCACGCGCCGCGCTGTTCCCCCGCATCTCGTTGACGGCGCTGACGGGCTTCGCCAGCGGCGCGCTGGATGCGCTGTTCGACAAGGGCAACTTCACCTGGTCGGTCTCGCCCGGTGCGAGTTGGTCGATCTTCAGTGCGGGGGCGGCACGCGCCGGGGTCAAGCAGTCGCAGGCGGAACGCGATGCGGCGCTCGCCACCTATGAGAAGGCGATCCAGACGGCATTTCGCGAAACCGCCGATGCGCTTGCCCGGCGTGGTACGATCGATGAGCAGCTACGCGCCGACACGGCATTGGTCGATGCGTCGGCCGACAACTATGCGCTGGCCGAACTCCGCTACCGGGGGGGCGTAGACAGCTATCTCCAGAACCTCGATGCGCAGCGCTCGCTCTACACCGCGCAACGTGCGCTGGTGGCGACGCGCCTCGTCAAGGCGGCGAACCTCGTTACGCTCTATCGCGTGCTTGGCGGCGACCGGGAGGCGGAAGCGCCCGCGTCCTGACCGTCAGGGCAGCCGGCGCGCCGTCAGGATCGGCACCTTGGGTTCGAGCATCTGCCCCTTCATCACGCCCTCGCCCTCCGTGGGAGAGGTGGGGGCGGACAGGATGCGCTTCACCACGTCCATGCCCTCGATCACGTGGCCGAAGGCGGCGAAACCCGCATTGTCCCCCTGCCGCGACGGATCGGCGTCGAGCGATGGCATGGTGTCGGCGGTGATGAAGAAATCGGCGGTGGCCGAGCCCGGCTCGTAGCGCGCCATCGATATGGTGCCCGGGCCATGGACGATACCGGTCTGCGTCGTCGGCTCATGGGCGACCGGCGGCAGCACGCGGCGCGGATCGCCCCGCGCGCCGCCCTGGATCAGCCCGGTGTCCGGCCCGAACCGCATGCTGCGGTAGAAGGCCGTTCCGTCGAGCCGCTTCTGATCGACATATTTCAGGAAATTCGCGGTTGTGAGCGGTGCGTGGACGGGGTCGAGCGCGAGAACGATCCGTCCCTCACCGGTGTCGAGGGCCACCTGCACGTCGCTTCCCGACGGAGGCGGAGGGAAAGGCGCCGTGTCCTGCGCGTGCGCGGACAGCGGCATGAGCATGAGAGACAAGGCAAGGAGCGTCGTGCGGATCATAAAGCGACGATTGCCGCGTTGAACGGTCTGACGTCAACCATGGCGATCGATCGCCGCCGTGCCTCACGATGCTGAAGGCATCAGATCGCCGGGCAGGCGCCTCGTTCTTAGTAACGAAGCGCCTGCTTGGAATGTGCTGTTCAGCGCACGAATGTCAGTGTCGAAATGTGCACGATGGCCGCGACAGGCTTGCCCGCGACGGTGCCGGGCGCGGCCTCCTTGTGCGAAGCGCCCAGAATATAGCGCCCGGCGCCGAGCGAAGGCACGGTGACGACGCCGGCGGCGTCGGTCTTGAAGCTTTTCTGCCAGCGGTCGGGCGAAATGACCGTGACTGCCGTGTCGGCGAGCGGCTTGCCCTTGAACATCAGCGTCATCGTGTCGGCATTGGCCGAGACCGGCACCAGTTCGAGGTCCAGCACGTTACGCGTCTCGCTGCGACCGGCACGGGCATAGAAAATCGCACCCTGTGTCGTTTCCCCTTCCTTCCACGGATCGAACACGGCGTCGTCGCGGACGCGTACGTCGCCCTTGCCCGGCGCGTCAGCCTCCAGATGGTTGGTGCGCCGGACCAGCGACACGGCCTTTGCCGGATCGTCGAGGAAGACGACAGGCTTCTGCAAGCGGTGGAATTCGGGGTCGCCACCCTCCGGCACGGCCTCGGCCGGTTCGCCGAGATAGACGCGGGCAGGGCCCTGAGCATCGCGTTCCACCCACACTTCATGGGCGGAGGCCGCCTGTGTGCCAACCAGCAGAGTCGCGACCAGAAGTCCAAATCTTTTCATGACAGTTTCCTTTCCATCCCCATTGTCGATCATCATAAATCAGCGTGCGCTGCGCCGGTTCAGCAGGCCGACGGTACAGGCGGCCCCCACCGTCGCGCAGCCCCCGAACAGCATCGTGCCGCGGCCAAATCCCAGCACCCACCAGGCAAGCGCCCAGGCCGAACTCAGGACGATCCAGCCCGTAAGGCGCAGCAGCCGGGTCTGTTCCGCGCGCAGCTTGCGGCGGAGCATGGGCTGCTGGTGGCCCGCCTGCGCAAGACAGAGCAGCAGGAAACCGGCCAGCGACAGCAGCAGCACGAACATCTGTGCCAGCATCAGGCATGCGCCTCCCGCCGGCGCCGGGGCGTCGCCGCCGGGCGTGACGCCCGCCGCGCAAGCGTCCAAGCGGTGAGGCCGAACGCGGCGGCGGTTGCAAGGCAGGTCAGGTCGAACCCGATGAACAGCCAGTCCCCTGCAAGCAGGCTGTGGGGCAGGCCGCGACCGGTGGTAAGCGCGCTGACCACCGGCACGGCAGCGAAGGCAACTGCGCTGAGCCCGGTAAGTTCGATCCAAGCGCGCCGGGCCGGACGCAGCAATGCTATGGTGGCGGCCACACCCCAGGCGATGAACAGGCAGTGGATTTCCCATTCGGGCCGCCCGTCCATGCGCAACGGCAGCAGGCGGTTGGCAAGGAAATAGCAGGCAAGGCCGATAGGAAAACCGGCAACGACGGCGATGTTCAGACGCTCCACGATGCGGAAGCCGACATGCGGCCGCGCGGGATCGGGCAGCTTGGCCCGCCGTTTCACCGTCCAGAGGACGAGGCCGGTTCCGACCATAACCGTGCCGCCGACCCCGGAAAGGAAATAGAGCCAGCGCAGGGCGATATCGGCATAGCGGCCAGCATGAATGCCGATCATCACGTCCTGAGTCTGGCGTGCGGGGCCGGATGCCCTATCGGCTGAAAGCAGGCGTCCCGTGCTGCCGGAAAACTGCAATGTGTCGCCCCGTGCGTTCATCGAGGTTCCTGGCGAGCTGCTGATCGTCACGGTGCTTGATGCGTCGCCGGGATTGGCGATGACGATCGGACCGACTTCTGCGCCGTCCCAGCGCTTCCGCGCCTCCCCGATCATTGGACCGAGAGGCGCAAGCGGTACGGCGCGGCCGGTCTTGACGACGTCGCGCTGCGGAAATGCGTCGGCGTACCAGGCGGCCGTATCCTTGTAGAGCGCGGCGACGGGGGCGGGGGCCAACTGGCTGTCGAGCGTGACGAGGCCGGTATAGGTGATCATCAGGTGAAACGGCAAAGCGAGCACGGCGGTGACGTTATGCGCGTCAAGCCAGCTTCGCTGCCCCTTGCCGAAGCGCAGCAGGAAGAAGTCCGTGAAAATCTTCTTGTGGGTGACGATGCCCGACAGGATCGCCACCAGCATGAACATGGCGGCCGCTCCGACGATGTAGCGCGCCCAGATCACCGGCATGTAGTGCAGGTCGAAATGGAAACGATAGAGGAAGAAGCCGCCCGCCGTTTCCCGGGCCGTGACAGGCTGGCCCCGGTCGTCGACGGTCGCCTGAGTCGGTGCGTCCGGCGCGGCGCCCTCCGGCGGCGACCAATAGAGAGCGGTTGTCGCCCCGCGCCGGCCGGGAAGGTCGATGTACCATTGCGCGGATCCCGCGGCGACGGTGGCGAGATAGGCGGCGGCGCCTTCGGCCGCGCTTTCCTGGGTGCCCGTCCGCTTGACCTCGGGCTGCATCCAGCGCGTGATCTCCAACTGGAAATAGGCGCATGTGCCGCAGGCGAACATCACGAACAGCAGCCAGCCCATCAGCAGGCCAGACCAGGTGTGGACCCCGGCCATCGATTGGCGGAAACCGTGCTTCATCAGGCCTCACCCGGCATCGGGACGGTCAGCAGGGTTATGCCGGACAGAACGCTCAGCGCCATCAGCCACAGCCACATCCGCCCGGGCGTACGCGTAGAGAAGGCCCACAGGACAAGCACTGCATAGAGGAGGAAGAAGAGCAGCATGCCGGTGACGGCAGCTTCGACGCGGGTCGTCGGCAGAACGCGGGCGGTGGCGGCGGTGACGAGGCTGGTCAGGGCGTAGCCGCCGGGAACGGCAGCCAGGCGGGACGCAAAGCCGATACGCTCGCGGGTTCGCCGCGCGATCGTCACGCCCAATCCAGTCCCTGTTCCCGAATCATCGGCGACCCATACACGATTAGCCTGTGCCCGCTAATGAGAATTATTCGCGGACATCGTCGGAGCGAGGGGAGAGCGATCAATCGTCTTCCGTCAAGATCCGGGCATAGGCATCCGCATCGACGTTCGCGCCGGAAATGACGATGACGGTCGTGCCCTCGCACTTCGGCGCAAGGTTATGGATCATGGCTGCCAGTGCCACGGCGCCACCGGGTTCGGTCACCAGCTTGAGGGCCGTGAAGGCAAACCGCATGGCGGCGCGAACCTGTGTGTCCGACACGACCAGACCGCCCGACAGCAATGCGTGGTTGATGGGAAAGGTCAGCGCGCCGGGGCTGGGTGCAAGCAGCGCGTCGCAGATTGAATGCGTGCCGGGTGCAATGCTTTCCCGATTGCCACTGACGAGCGAGCGGGCGGTATCGTCGAATCCCTCCGGCTCGACCGCATATATCGCGCAGTCCGGTTGCAGACCCTTCACCGCTGTCGCGATGCCGGACACAAGGCCGCCACCGCCGCACGGGCAGAGTATCTGATCCGGCACGATGCCCAGAGCAGCCGCCTGTTCGATGATCTCCAGCCCTGCCGTGCCCTGCCCGGCGATCACATCGGTGTCGTCGAATGAAGGGACCAGTATGGCGCCGCGCGCTTGCGCAAGGGCGGTCGCGATGGCCTCCCGGCTTTCCTTCGTCCGGTCATAGGGTACGATCTCCGCGCCCAGAGCCCGGGTATTGGTGACCTTGATCGCCGGGGCGTCGGCAGGCATCACGATCGTCGCGGGGATACCGAGGAGCGCCGCCGCGGCGGCAATGCCCTGCGCATGATTGCCCGATGACCAGGCGACCACTCCTGCCGCGCGGTCCGCCGGGCCAAGCTGCACAAGCCGGTTGTAGGCGCCGCGAAACTTGAACGACCCGGTCCGCTGTGCGCCCTCGAACTTCACGAGCACGCGTCTGCCGATATGGGCGTTGAGCGTCGCGTTCTCGATCAGCGGGGTCCGGGTGACGACGGGAGCGATGCGTTCCCGGGCAGCGGCGACATCGGCAAAGGTGACAGGCAGGGAACGGGACATTGATGTCTCCTGGGGAGCGAAGCCTCATGCGGGCATAACGGGATAGTGCCGCCCTTATCGGCGATCTTCGCACGGGTGAAGGGAGGGACATGCTACGATCGCGGCGCTACATTGACGCAATGCCGCTCGCACGTCTGTCCTCCTGCCGCTTGGTGGCCCGCATATGAGCCGGTGCGACTATCGGGTGGCGTTGACGCAGACAGGCGTGTTGTCACGGCTCGCGCCTTTCGATCCGCATGTCGCGGGCACGCCGCCGCTGGATCTGGATATTCCCGGCAGCGACATCGACATACTTTGCCATGCGCCCGATGCCGATGCGTTCGTGGCGGCTGTGTGGGAGCATTTCGGTGGACTCTCCTGTTTTGCGGTCCATCAATGGACGAGTGACGGGCGGCCCGTCATCGTGCGGTTTCATGCGTCGGGGTGGGAGTTTGAATTGTTCGCGGCGGCCGAGCCCGTGGACCGGCAGGTGGGATGGCGCCATTTCCGTGTCGAGCGGCGGTTGCTGGCGCTTGGTGGCGTTGCGCTGTGCGAGGCGATCATGGCGCGCCGGAATGCGGGAATGAAGACCGAACCCGCCTTCGCCGCCGCGCTGGGGCTTCAGGGGGATCCCTATCGCCTGTTGCTGATGCTGGATGGGCAGAGCGACGAGGCCCTTATCGATCTGCTGCAAAAGCGGCCCGTCGCCTTGCCTCCGTTTGCCGGACAAAGTTGATGGACGCCGCCAGTGGCGCGTAATGCAAAAAAGGGGCGGCTGGACCGCCCCTTTTCCTGTTGATCGTTGGCCTGTGTGTCAGGCGACGCTGAGCTTTACCGCGATATTCCCGCGCGTGGCGTGGGAGTAGGGGCAGATGGTGTCCGCCTCTGCAACCAGTGCTTCGGCGGCGGCGCGCTCCACGCCCGGGAGGGTGATGACCAGTTCGACGGCGAGGCCGAAGCCCTTGTCGGCGCGCGGCCCGATGCCGACGGTCGCGGTGACCGTGGTGTCGGCGGGAACGCGCGGCAGCGCCTTGTCCTGGGAGGCGGCGAACTTCATCGCCCCGAGGAAGCAGGCGGCGTAGCCGCTGGCGAACAACTGCTCGGGATTGTTGCCCTGACCATTGCCACCCAGTTCCTTGGGCGTGCCGAGCGTCACCTCGAAGCTGCCGTCGGTGGTGCGTGCCTTGCCGTCGCGGCCGCCGGTCGCTTCGGCGCTGGTGGAATAGAGGATCTTGGTAGCCATGATGTACGTCCTTTCAGTGGTTGGATGTGGATTGGAGTTGCCGGATATCAGCGGGCGAAGACGGTCCTGAGATAGGCGACCGACTGGGAGACCGCGCCGCGCACCGCCGGCGTGTCGCTGATCGGGTTCAGCAGCATGAAGTCATGTATCGTGCCGTTGTAGCGGACCGAGGTGACCGGTACGCCAGCCGATGCCAGATGCCGGCCGTAGATTTCACCCTCATCGCGCAGCACATCGTTCTCGTCAGTGATCAGCAGTGTCTGCGGCAGCCCTTTCAACTGATCGGCACCGGCGTTGATCGGCGAGACGTGGATGTCGTCGCGCTTTGACACATCCGGCAGATACTGGTCCCAGAACCATGCCATCGCGTTCTTCGTCAGCCAGGGGCCATCGGCGAAGGTGCTGTAGGACGGCGTCGACATGGACGCGTCGGTGACCGGATAGAACAGCAGTTGCGCCGCGATCTCGGGGCCTTTGCGCTCCTTGGCGAGCAGGGCGACGACGGTGGTCATGTTGCCGCCCACGCTGTCGCCTGCGATTGCGATGCGGCTGGCGTCGGCGCCGAAGTCGGCGGGATGTGCGGCGACGTGGGTGAGTACCGCGTACACCTGTTCGACCGCGACGGGATACCGGCTCTCCGGACTGCGGTCATAATCGACAAACACAACAACCGCATTCGCGCCGACCGACAGTTCCCGGACAAGTCGGTCATGCGTCTCCCTGTCGCCCAGAACCCAGCCACCGCCGTGCGTATAGACGACCACGGGCAACGGGCCCTTAGCGTCTTTGGGACGGTAGATGCGGACGCCGGTGCGGCCATTCGGTCCGACCTTCAGTATCCGGTCCTCGGTGGTTGCCGGGGCAAGAGCGACCGGCACGGACTTTTGCGCGCCAGCGAGCACGCTGCGCGCGGGGTCCGGGGCGAGGGTGTAGATCGGCGTGGTACCAGCCAGGCCGTCGATGAACGCCTGTGTTCTCGATTCCAGCGTACCAGCCAGCGCCGGGGTTCCGGCTAGGACGGCCGATGACAGCAGCAGAGCGGACAGGGCCTTGTGGCCAGCGGATTTGAACATCGTAACCTCCCAAATCGTAAAATCGAACGCGACTATATCGTGTACGATCTATTTATGTGCGATGGTGAGTCATGTCAATCCTTGCGATTAAATCGTGCGCGATTTATATTCGCATCGGGAAAGCGCAGTGAAAATGGCGGGGTCGCTCGATATGTCGGATGGCGGTATGAAACAGGCGGACAAGAACGCTCTGGAGCAGTTTCTCTGCTTCGGGGTCTATTCCACCGGTCTGGCGTTCAATCGGGTATACAAGCCCGTGCTGGAGAAGATCGGCCTTACCTATCCCCAATATCTGGCCATCGTGCTGCTGCGCGAACGGGACGGCCAGACGATCGGGGAATTGGGCGAAGCGCTGTTCCTTGAATCCAGCACGCTCACACCGCTGGTCAAGCGCATGGAAGCGGCCGGGATCGTGACCCGGCGGCGGGACAGCGCGGACGAGCGCGTGGTGCGTGTCAGCCTGACCGAGAAGGGGCGAGGCATCGCCGCGGAGGCTGCGTGCGTTCCCGAACAGATACTGGCCGCAACGGGCCTCAGCGAAGAGCAACTGGCGGTCATGCAGAAGGCGATGGTCCGGCTGCGCGACACGCTGCGCGCGCACGCCGAGTAAGCAGTCCCGCGTCGATGACGGAAGCAGCCGACATCATCGCAAGGGGCATAAGCGAGCGCTGGATTGGATCATCGCCCGCGCGTCGTCCTCTTGTCATCGGCCTGTGCGGGGCGCAGGGGTCGGGCAAGACAACGCTGGCCACGGCGCTTCAATCCCGCCTGACGGCCACGGGGCTGCGTTGCGCGACCCTTTCGCTCGACGATCTGTACCTTACTCTTTCCGAGCGGGAGGCGCTGGGTTGCGTCGTCCACCCCCTGCTGCGGACTCGCGGCGTTCCGGGCACCCATGATGTCGGACTGGGCCTGGATACGATTGCGGCGCTGGGCGGGGAGGGGCGCGTCAGTTTGCCGCGTTTCGACAAGGCACGGGATGATCGCCTGCCCGAAAGCGCATGGCCTGTCGTTTCCGCGCCGCTGGACCTGCTGCTGTTCGAGGGGTGGTGTGTCGGCGCCGTGCCTCAGGACGCGGCGGAACTCGTCGAGCCGGTCAACGCGCTGGAGCGGGAAAAGGACACTGACGGAGCATGGCGGCGCCATGTCAACGCGGCGCTGTCCGGAGCCTATCGTCCGCTGTTCGATCGGATCGACCGGCTGATCCTGCTCGCCGCGCCGGGATTTGACGTGGTGGGTGACTGGCGGACGGAGCAGGAGGAGCAGTTGCGTCGCGTGACATCCCCGGCTGCTGGACAGCGGATCATGAGCGCTGGCGAGATCTCCCGGTTCATCCAGTTCTATGAACGTCTGACGCGGCACATATTGTCGGAAATGCCTGAGCGCGCCGACCTGACCCTTTCCCTCGACGCCTCGCGCCGTGTCATTGTCCACAGGGTAAATGATCGCACCGAAATGGACCGCCACTGTCCCTGAAAAGGACAAGGTGGACGGCGCATCTGCATCGTTTAGCGCAAATTAACCCGATGATCCGAAGGACATCCGTGTTGGCCCGCACCAGAGCTGGCCAAGGAAAACCGTGGAAAGGCGGGACGGGCGCATATGCGCCGCTTCGCGAGAAGCCGCCTTGCACATCGGGAGATGATGATGCCCAGTACCAAGAGTCCGTTTCGCGTATCGCCGGTTGGCGGTGCGATGGCGAACCGGTTGCTGCGCGGCGTGTCCGCCGCGTCCCTTGCCGCCGTCTGTCTGACGATGGCGCCCGTCGCCGTGTCCGCGCAGGACCGGACCTATGCCGATGGTGAAGACTATGCTGGCGCCCTGTCCGCGCCGGCGACCCTCACCGTCAATGGCGGCGAGAGTGCCGTTCAGTCGGGCGTCATTTCGGGCGTTGCCTCCGTCATCAAGGATGGAAACGGTGCGCTCTCCCTGACCGCCGACAATGTCTTCGCTGGTCCGCTCGTCATCCAGTCGGGCACGCTCAGCGTCGGCAACGGCGGTGCGGGCGGCAGCGTGAACGCGGACATTGAGAACTACGGTACCCTCGTCTTCGACCGGTCGGACAACGCGACGTACAGCGGCTACATCTATGGCACCGGCGTACTGGAAAAGCGCGGCGACGGCACGCTTACCCTGGACACGCCGAGCAACTATTATGGGTCGACGTTTGTCCTCGGCGGAACGCTTGCGCTGGCCGGAACCGCCAACCTTCTCGACTCGGCAAAGGTCGATGTCTGTTCCTGCGCGGTATTCGACGTATCGGGCGTGACCAGCGGCACCACCTCGATCCGTTCGCTGGTGAATGGCGGCACGGTTGAACTGGGCGATGTTGACCTGCGGATTCTTCATACCGGCCCTGTCGACCTGTTCTGGGGCCAGATCCACGGCACCGGTTCCGTCACCATCGGTGGCACCGGGCGGGCGATCTTCGCCGGAACGAACGACTATACCGGCGGCACATTCATCCTGCCGGACGCGGAACTGCAGATCGGCTACGGCAATGGCAGCGGCAGCATCGTGGGCGATGTGCAGAATGACGGTACGCTCTCGTTCGACCGTCCCGACGATATCGACTTCGGTGGCGCGATCAGCGGATCGGGTACGCTTGTGCAGTTCGGTGACGGCGCCGTCACGCTGACTGGCGCCAACAGCTACACGGGGGAAACCCGCGTCGAGAGCGGTGCGCTGTTCGTCAATGGCAACCAGTCGGCGGCGACCGGGGCGGTGACGGTCGCGGACGGAGCGATACTCGGCGGCTCCGGCATCATCGGCGGCAGCGTTACGCTTGCGTCCGGCGCGACCCTGATGCCGGGCGGCGCGGATGAGGCCGTGGGCACGCTTACCATCCTGGGCAACTATGCCTCCTCCGGCGCAACGCTGGATATCGACATCGCGCCAACCGGCGCGGACCAGCTTGTCGTGCGCGGAAGCACCTCCGGCACGACGCAGGTCATCGTCCACAATCGTGGCGGCCTGCTGTCGGCGCCTGTCGAAGGGGTCAAGATCGTGGATGTGGGGGGCGCATCGAACGGTGTATTCACGCTGAACGCCGACTATCTGGTCGACGGCGTGCCGACGGTGGTCGCTGGCGCCTATGGCTTCCGCCTCTACAAGAACGGTATTGCAACGCCGGCCGATGGCGACTGGTATCTGCGCTCGTCCTATGTTGCGCCGGGCGCCGTCGGCAGCGCTGCGGAGGCGGCGTTGCCGCTCTATCAGCCCGGCGTGCCGGTCTACGAGGCTTACCCCGCCGCGATGCTGGCGTTGAACGGACTGCCGACGCTCCAGCAGCGTGTCGGCAACCGCAGCTGGGCCGCGGGCGCTTCGCCTGCGGGTGGCGGTGTGTGGGGCCGGATAGAGGGCGTGCGCAATCGCGCCAATCCCCGGACGTCCAGCGCCCTTGCCGACGTCAACATCGACAGCTGGAAGATGCAGACGGGTATCGACCATGTCCTGCTGGACAGCGCGGACGGCACGCTCGTTGGTGGCGTCACCGGCCACTACGGCAAGGTGGACGCAAAGATCGCCTCGCCCTTCGGCGGCGGCAAGATCGACCTCGACGGCTATGGGGTTGGCGGCACACTGACATGGTATGGCGCGAAGGGCTTCTATGTCGACGCGCAGGGCCAGTACAGCTGGTACAAGGGCGATCTGCGCTCCAGCGTTCTGGGTGACCTTGTTCGTAACAACGACGGAACCGGCGAGGCGTTCAGCCTGGAGGTCGGCAAGCGCGCCGCGATCGGCGGCGGGCTCAGCGTCACGCCGCAGGTGCAGGTCATCTACTCCAATGTCCGCTTCGACGACTTCGTCGATCCGGTCGAAGCCGAGGTGTCGGCCAGCAAGGGCGACAGTCTACGGACCCGGTGGGGCCTGTCGATCGACAGCCAGACCGTTTCCGGCACGGCCAGCAGCCATGTCTATGGCCTCGTCAACCTCAGCTATGAATGGCTGGACGGTAGCGTCGTGGACGTCTCTGGCGCGCCGATCGCCCGCGCGAACCAGCGTTTGTGGGGCGAGCTTGGCCTGGGCGCGACACAGAACTGGAAACAGAACGTCGCCCTTTACGGCGAAGTCTCGGCGACCAGCCCGATCCGTGATTTCGGCGACTATTTCGCGCTGAAGGGTACGGTGGGCATCCGCCTGCGCTTCTAGCTGCCGCACAGACGCTTAAGACCGGAAAGGGGGAGGGCGATGTCCTCCCCCTTTTCGTTGGAGCGCGCCCCTTGCTCAATGATGATTATCGTCCGAGTCGCGCTTTGATGAGATGCTTCATCGGCCGCCCGATCCGTCCCCGCCCGCCAAAAAGATCATTAACAATTGGTAATGGCGGCGACAGTGCCCACCCAATGTCAGGGCGCTAGATTGGCGCAAGACCAAGATGTTTTGGAAGAAGGCATATGATCGCCAGGAACCACGCAATCGTCCGAAGACTGTCCGGACGTACGTCTGTATCCAACCAAAGTACTGATCTGCATCAAATTTCGTTCCGGGACCGCTTGATATCTGTCGTCCCGGTCAATCCAGGCTGACCAGTCCTGGTGCTTTGCCTTTCCGCCCGGTTTTGATTCGCCTGATGTCCGGATCGACGGGCCGCCACCCGTCAATTCGGAACCTGCGCGGATATGGGGGCTTTACGGAAGCATCCCGATACGAGACACATTATGAAAGCACGGGTTAGCGGTTGCATTCTGTTAGGGCCCTCACCCTAATGCCCCGGGGACGCTTGGAAGCGGCAGGCGACATGCCATCGGGACAGGGCGGTGCGACAGACTGCGCCTCCTTGCTCGACGGTCGCATCCGACTCTTGTCTTGACCGGCACATTGTGTCGCGTGGGGGAGCTAACCAGTTTATGTTCGTCGACACCAAAGCACTCGACCAAGATAGCATCGTCCGTGCGCAAGTATGCGTCATCGGCGCTGGCCCCGCGGGCATATCCATCGCCACCGAGCTTGCCGGCACGGGCATTTCGGTAGCCGTGCTGGAGAGCGGTGGCCTCGATACCGACGCCACCGATCTGGGGCAGCCCGCAGCGACCTCGCGTTTCGCCGACCATCGCGGCATCTGGACGACGCGTCAGTTCGGCGGCAACGGCAATATGTGGCATGTGAACGCGGGCGTCGGCCCCAATCACCTGCGCCTGCTGCCGCTGCACGAGGCGGATCTGGAAAAGCGCGACTGGGTGGCCGACAGCGGCTGGCCGATCCCCTATGCCGATCTGGCACCCTATTATGAGCGTGCGCAGGCTTGGTTCGCACTGGAACCGCGCGGATATGCGCCCGACGCCTGGGAAGGGCCGAATGCGCCCCGCCTGCCGCTGGCGGGCACCGGCCTTCGCACCGGCATGTTCCACTTCGCGTACAAGAACGTCATCCTGGACACGTATCGGCAGGCGCTGGACAAGGCGGAGAACGTCACCGTCTATACCAGCGCCACCGTCGCCCGCCTCGACACCGATGAAAGCGGTGAGCGGGTCACGGGAGCGACGGCGGTGTCGGCGCCCGGGCGGAGCGTGCGGTTCGAGGCGGACATGTTCATCCTCGCGCAGGGCGGGCTTGCCACGCCGCAACTGCTGCTCTCGTCCACGAATGCGGCGCACCCGACCGGCATCGGCAATGCCAATGATCTGGTCGGCCGCTACTTCATGGATCATCCATTGCTGTTCGGCGGTCTCCTGATCCCCAAGTCGCGCGACCTGATCGATCGCATGGGGCTTTATGACCTGCGCCGCATCGACGGCATGTCGGCCATGGGGCACCTCCAGTTCACGGACGCGCTTCTGCGGACGGAACGCTGCGCCAACATCAGCGCGATCCTCTTCCCCCGCCGGTCGATGAGCGCGCGCCGGGAGGCAGGCTTCCAGGCGTCCCGGCGTCTGCGCGCGGCATTGCAGAAGCGTGGGCCGTGGGCGACGAAGGATCTGTTCACCACGATGCTGGGCGTGGATGGTTTCGGCCAGCAGCTCTACGACAGGCTGGTGTCGCCGATCTCTCACCTCGGCGTCGGCGGCTGGTCGCAGAAGACGAAGCCGAGCGAGCGGTTCGACCATTTCGAGGTCCTGCATCAGGCCGAACAGACGCCGCATCGCGACAATCGCGTAAAGCTGGCGGAGGAGCGTGACGCGCTGGGCAACCGCCGGATCGAGATCCATTGCACCTGGCGGGACGAGGACCGGGAACTGGTCTACAGGGCGCAGGACGTCATGGCCCGTGAGATCGCGAAGAGCGGCATCGGCGAATTCCGTATCCAGCGCCCGTTCGAGATGAAGACCAGCTCGACCACGCATTTCCTGGGCGCCACTCGGATGAGTGCGGATCCGCGCGACGGCGTCGTCGATACCAACGGGCGCGTGCATGGCGTACCCAACCTGATGATCGCCGGTTCCGCCGTCTTCCCGACCGGTGGCTATGCCAACCCCACCCTGTCGCTGGTGGCGATGGCCATCCGCGCCGCCGACCGGGTGAAGCGTGACCTTCAGGCCCCGGCCCTTCGCAGCGAGACGCTGGTCGCCGCCGAATAGCTACCCAAGCGATCGATCCCGCTCTATCGTACGCCGTCTCAGCGCAAGGCCGTGACGGACAGGGGATAGAGCGGGATGAGACACTGGATGCAGCGCAAGGTGGTGGCGCTCGATGATCTCGCGGCGCACCATCGGCTCAATCCGACGCTCAGCTGGTGGCATCTGGTCGCGCTCGGTGTCGGCGCGATCGTCGGTACGGGCATCTATACGCTGGTCGGCGTGGGCGCCAACCTTGCCGGGCCGGCCGTCACCCTGTCCTTCCTGATCGCCGGGGCCGTCTGCGCCTGTGCCGCGCTTGCCTACGCGGAAGTGGCGACGATGATCCCCGCCTCCGGCAGCGCCTACACCTACAGCTATGTGGTGCTGGGCGAGATCATCGCGTGGGTCGTGGGCTGGAGCCTGATCCTTGAATATTCGCTGGTGGTCAGCGCCGTCGCGGTCGGGTGGTCGGGCTATGCGGTCGGATTCCTGTCATCCCTCGGTCTTGACCTGCCGCTGGCGATCACGGCTGGGCCGCATGCGGGCGGCATCGTCAACGTGCCCGCCATCTTCATCGTTTTCGCCGTCGCCGGGATGCTGGCTCTGGGCACGAAGGAAAGCGCGACCCTGAACGCCGCGCTGGTCCTCGTGAAGATCGTTGCGCTGCTCATCTTCGTCGCCGTCGCATTGCCACATTTCGACACGGCGCATTTCACGCCCTACATGCCCTATGGCTTTGCGCGTCATGAGGTGGCGGGGCTGGAGCGGGGCGTCATGGCGGCGGCCGCAATCATCTTCTTCGCCTTTTACGGCTTCGACGCGATCTCGACGGCGGCGGAGGAAGCGAAACGGCCCGGCCGGGACTTGCCGATCGGCATCATCGGGTCGCTTCTGATCTGTACGGCGCTCTATGTGGGTGTCGCGGCCGTCGCCGTCGGATCGATGCCGTTCACCGTATACGCCAGCAGTCCCGAGCCGCTGGCGCTGATCCTGCGCAGTCTGGGGCAGGGTGGCACGGCGGCGATCATCGGCGCCGCTGCCATCGTGGCCTTGCCCACCGTCATCCTCGCTTTCCTCTATGGTCAGAGCCGCATCTTCTTCGTGATGGCACGCGACGGGCTGCTGCCGCCCGCTCTGGCGAAGGTCGATGCGCGGACGGGTACCCCGGTCCGTATCACGATACTGACGGCGGTCGTCGTCGGCACGCTCGCGGGTTTCGTGCCGCTGGATCAGATCGCAGCCCTGGCCAATGCGGGGACGTTGATCGCGTTCATCGCGGTTGCCACCTGCATGCTGGTGTTGCGCCGCCGTTCGCCCGATGCGCCGCGCCTGTTCCGGGCTCCGCTGCCATGGCTGGTCGGACCGGGCGCGATCCTGGGCTGTGCCTATCTGTTCGCGAGCCTTCCCACCCGCACCCAGCTGTTCTGTCTCGCGTGGAATGCCGTCGGCCTTCTCATCTACTTCCTGTGGGTCGGCCGTCGGTCCGAATGAACCTTTTCTTTGCGTGCATCGACCAAAGCTTGCGGGACAGCACGGCATGGCTCCGCTATCCACAATGCGGGCACCTGCCCCGCGGCTTTTGAAGGAACAGCTTGCTCCGCGTCACCAACGGCTAAAGCGCACGGTGCCTAAGCGACAACGCCTGGTTTCGTGTTTCCTGCGGCAGGAGACGACGATGACCCGAACACTTCCTCGTAATAGCAGAGCCGCGCGTGTGCGCAGGACATCACCTGTGTTGCAGCCAACGGCATTGCCGCCGGTGATCCATCCATCCTGGTCGGCGATGCCGGCTGACGGTCCGTCGGTTCGTCCGCCGGTCCGCCCTGACGAATTCTGGTCTCGCCTGGGCCTCTGAGCGTCAGCTCAGGGGCAGAGGGTCAGGGGCATGGGTCCGGATATTCGACCTGTACGCCCTCGATGGCGGCGATCACTGCGTCGTCCAGTGTCAGATCGACGCTGGCGATGTTGGTGACCAGTTGATCCATGGTCGTCGCGCCGATGATGTTCGCCGTGACGAAGGGGCGGCTGTTCACATAGGCGAGGGCCATCTGTGGCGGATCGAGACCGAAGGCATGCGCGATGCCGACATAGCGGGCGGTCGCGGATAGCTGGGGTGGTGTATTGTAGCGGACGAACTGGCTCGCCACCGCACGGCGTGATCCCGGCGGGATCGTGCCGCCCAGATATTTGCCGCTGAGATTGCCCGCGCCGAGCGGGGAGTAGGCGAGCAGACCGACATCCTCGCGCAGCGCGAATTCGGACAGGCCGATTTCGAACGTGCGGTTCAACAGGCTGTACGCGTTCTGGATCGACTGGACACGCGGCAGATTCCTTTCGCGCGAGAACCGCAGAAATTCCGATACGCCCCACGGTGTTTCGTTCGATACACCGAAGTGCCTGATCTTGCCGGCCTTGACGAGATCGGCGAGGGCATCGAGTGTTTCCTCGATCGGTGTCGTGCCGGGAGCATCGGCAAGTATTCCCATACCCCGTTGCCCAAACATCTGCACGGCCCGGTCGGGCCAGTGCAACTGGTAGAGATCGAGATAGTCGGTGCGCAGCCGCTGGAGGCTGGCGTCGAGGGCCATGGTGATGTTGCGCCGGTCGAGATGGTTGTTGCCGCCGCGGATCGGCTCGGCGCGGGAGGGGCCGGACACCTTGCTGGCCAGGATGATCCGGTCGCGCCCGCCTCGCGCCGCAATCCAGCTGCCGATGATCTCCTCGGTCCGGCCGCGCGTCTCCGGCAGGCTCGGTGTCACCGGATACATCTCGGCGGTGTCGAGGAAGTTGACGCCCTGGTCGAGCGCATAGTCGATCTGCGCGTGCCCCTCGGCCTCGCTGTTCTGGGAACCCCAGGTCATCGTGCCAAGACAGATCAGGCTCACCGACAGGTCGGTGCGCCCCAAGCGGCGATATTCCATGCTGATTCTCCCGGAGCGGGTGCGATGAAGGGTATTTGTTTGCAACCATTCACTACCGATCGTACCGTCGATCGCAAGCCCCACAGGTCAAAATCACGGGATCGGTTGCCGGTCTGTGTCGGTTGCTGACGTGTGGCGGAGCCTGCGATAGGGTGCAGCCATGATGGCATTGCTGCACGAGCCCGGGACGCTCTATATCATCGCCGAATGGATCGTGCGGCTGGCGATGCTGGTCGTCGTGCCGTTCCGCCGCTCGGCGGAGGCGACGCGCAGCTGGCTCCTTCTGATCTTCTTCCTGCCGATTCCGGGATTGCTGCTTTATCTCGCCATTGGTCGCCCGCGTTTTCCGGCATGGCGGATGGAGCGCTTCGCAGCGCTGCGCCCTTTCTTCGCTGAACTGTCCTCGCGCTTCGCGACGGCGCCGTCCGCAGGTGCGGTTCCGGCGCTCGTCGCCCGTCTTGGCGGCATGCCGGCGACGCAGGGCAATGCGATCGAATGGCTGGGGGACTATGACGTGGTCATCGAACGGCTGGTCGCGGATATCGACGGCGCACGCCATCATGTCCGCCTGCTTGCCTACATCTTCGCCGACGATGCGGCGGGACGCCGGGTGATCGAGGCGCTGGCGCGCGCGACAGGGCGCGGCGTCAGTTGTCATGTATTGATCGATCCTGTGGGATCGCATCACTGGGTTCGGCGGACGGTTCGCCTGCTCCGCGCCGCTAGCGTGGAAACGCGGGAGACCCTGCCCCTCAATCTGCTGCGCGGACGCACCCGGCGCGATATGCGCAATCATCGCAAGCTGTTCCTGATCGACGGAACGATCGGCTATGCGGGGTCGCAGAATCTGGTGCGGAAGGATTTCCGGCCGGGCATCGTGAATCAGGAACTGGTCCTGCGGGTGACCGGGCCTGCGGTCGCGCAGATGTCGGCGGTGTTCATCGCCGACTGGTATCTGGAAACGGAAACATTGCTGGAGGCGAAGCCGACGATTCCTCCGCCTGCCGGTGGTGCGTCGGTCCAGGTGCTGCCAAGTGGCCCGGACTATCCGGGTGAGGGGTTCCGCACGCTGCTGGTGTGGCAGGTCCACGCCGCGCGCGAGCGCGTGACGATCGTCACCCCGTATCTGATCCCGGACGAAGGGTTACTTGGCGCGCTTGGCACGGCGGTATTGCGCGGTGTGACGGTCGACCTGATCGTCTCGGCGGTGATCGATCAGCCGCTCGTCGGCCTTGCCCAGCGATCCTATTATGACGAGTTGCTGCGCCTTGGCATCCGTGTCCATCGCTATCGCGACTATCTGCTTCATGCGAAGAATGTCAGCATCGACGGCAGGCTGGCCATCGTCGGATCGAGCAACGTCGATATCCGCTCGTTCCAGCTTAACGACGAGGTCAGCGTGCTGCTGGAAGATGCCGATGCGGTCGCCGCGCTGGAGACCATCCAGAGCGCTTACAAGGCGGGCAGCGACCGGCTGGACCTCTCCACCTGGCGCCGTCGGCCGCGCGCCGGCCGCCTGGCGGAGAATGCGGCGCGGCTGGTCAGCCCGCTGCTGTAGGCTGTCCGACTTCCGGGCATTGGTATCGCGGCAGGGAAGGGGTGGTGGGCGATGACGGGCTCGAACCGCCGACATTCTCGGTGTAAACGAGACGCTCTACCAACTGAGCTAATCGCCCCCTCGGCCTGCGCGCGCTATCTACCACAAGGGGGGCGGGGTCAAGGCCGGTATGATCTGCAGCGGGCCGGAAAGGGATCACCCGATCAGGCGCCCATGCCCCATGGCGGCGTATCGTCCCGCAGCAGGCGACGGCGGGCGGCGAACCATTCGGTGACCGCGGTGGCGGCTTCGTCGGACAGGACGATGAATATGCGCCGGCCGTCGGCCGGATCGGCTTCCCGCCGGAACACGCCGCGTTCAGTGAGCTGGCGTATCCAGCGCAGCGCTGTCGTCGGCGGGACGGCCGCGGCGATGCACAGGCTGGAAACCGATACCCGTTCTCCCTCCAGCCGCGCGGCCATCAGGTCCAGCAGCATGTCCCAGGCGGGGTCTGCGAACAGGTCGCCCGGCAGGAAATGATCGCGCAGACGGCGCGCCCGGAGAATGTCGCGCACCTGCGCGGCGGTCAGCGTGTTTTCGCCGGGATCGCCCACATGTGCGGGTAGAATCCGGGGTGGCGCCATATAGCCGGGCATGCGGTCGGAGAGGCGGGGAGCAGCGGGCGTCGCTCGCGGGAATTTGGCGTTCGTCAGCATGTCGCGGGTCAGAGCGTCGAGCATATGCGCCAGACGCTCGACCTCCTCGCTCAACCGGTCGATCCGCGCGGCATCCGTATCGCCGCCGATATCGTTGAGCAGGCGCGGTGCGCTGCCCATGTCCAACGCGGCGTCGAGCGCCGCATGCAATTCCGCAGAAGCGGGCTCGCACAGCAAAAGCGCATCGGGCCCCAACGCGCGATCAGCCTCATCGAGGGTGCGCAAATCGGTGACAACCAGCAGACGGAACATGCCCGTGGCCGCCATCGCGCCGAGCCTGTGCAGCAGGGCGTTTCGCTCCGCCGCACCGGACGCAACGGCGCCATTGGTATGAAACAGCACCACCAGATCGACAGCGATAATATGATCGAGGGTGGTTCGGGCGTCGGCGGCCGGAACGGGGGCCAGAAAGCGCACGGCATTCCGGCCTGGCCAGTGGTCGAACGCTTCCGTTGGCGCTCCCGTTATCAGCAACATTGTGGGTCGGGTATCGACCAAGTGTAAGGGCAGTTCCTTGTCGCATCGAGCGTCCGATGTCGGCCCCTCATCCGTCATTCTTTCGCGGCGCAGCGTTTTGGATGCCATTGTCCGTACTCCCCCCGGAGGCGCAACGTATCGGTCGTCCGTTCGGCGGCATTATCACGAACTCTTCGCCGACGGTCCCGGACGCCTTTGTCCATTATGGATCATGCACATGGTCAGCCGATGCGCGAGCGGACGGAAACCGCTCGAAAGGGCCGCCGAATCGGTGCGAACATCATCCATAATGGATAATGTTCTTTATATGTTCTTTTTCGCGCTCTGTCCAGCCATGCTGTCAGGGATGGAGTCAGCCCGGGGAAAGCGTGGAGACGCGGAAGCTGTGTTCCAGGGGCAAGGCGGTCTCGCAAAACGCACACTGTGCCATGATTCGACCGATCAGCCATTGGGTCTGGCCGCAGCCAGGACAATGGTTCCGCGAAGCCTCGCGGTATATCGGGAGGAATCCGCGCGCGGCCGGATCGGCATGGCCGCCGGCCGCAGAACTGGAGTGCACGCTCATGATCGGTCCCTTTCGGCGTAATAGCCGCATAACGAACCGAACGATGAAATGTTTCCCCATGGCGATGAAATGAAAATGGCGGGCGGGCCTGGCCTTCATGTTTCCAGAGGCGCCGGGCGTGTAGATCAGGAGTGACCGTGCGCCGCGAAGCGACAAGGGGCCGCTATCTTCGCAACGGTGAAGCGCCCAGGAGCATGGATGCGGGGCGATATATGACCGCGCCGCCCCGGAACATGCATCCCGGGGCGGCGGGTATACGGCTTAGCCGTTCAGCAGGTCCTTGACGCCCTTGGCCGGGGCGAAGGTCAGCTTCTTCGCGGCGGCGATCTGGATGGTCGCGCCGGTCGAGGGGTTGCGGCCTTCGCGAGCCGGCGTGTCCTTGACCTTGAACTTGCCGAAGCCGTTCAGCGAGACTTCCTCGCCCTTGGCGGCAGCGCCGGCGATGGTCGAAAATACGGAATCGACGATCTTGCGGGCGTCGGCCTTCGACAGGCCGTTCGCGGTTGCCAGAGCTTCGGCGAGATCGGTGTTATTCATAAGTGTCCTGCTTTCTTGTTAGTGAAAACGCGCGCAAATAGGCCCGAAACCGGGCTGAGGTCCAGCCACAATTCGTTAAAAGCGCCCGGTACGGCGACGATTTGGCAATATGTGGCGTCTTCGCCGGTCAGCCTGCGGCGTTTTCCGGCGCTGCGGGCTTCTCCACGCGCTTGCGGGGCGCGCGCTTCGGCTTGACCTTGGCCGCATCAGCAACGGCGGATTTTGTGACCTTCGGTGCCGCCGCAGGCTTCGGCTTCTTCACCGGCTTTTCGGCAGGTGCAGGTGCCGCCACGGTGACCTTGGGCGTCTTTGTCTTGTTTGCGGCTTTCCGTACCAGCTTGGCCTTGGGGGCTGCGTCCGCCTGAGCAGGCGTTTCCTTTGCGACCGCCGGCTTGCGACCGAGGCCGAGGCGCTGGGCGATCTCGCGACGCTGCAGTGCGTAGCTTGGTGCCACCATCGGGTAGGATTTGGGCAGGCTGTAGCGCTCGCGATAGCTGTCCGGCGTCAGGCCGTGCTTTTCGAGATGTCGCTTGAGCGTCTTGTAAGGCTTGCCGTCGATCAGGCTCAGGATGAAATCCTTGGAAGACAGGCTGCGACGCGTGGTGACCGCCGGTACATGCTCAGGTGCCGCTTCCGTCGGCTCGACTGTGCCTACCTGTTCCAGCGCCTTGCGGGTCGACTGGATAAGACCGGCAAGGTCTTCGCTCGCGACCGTGTTGTTCGACACATAGGCGCTCAGCAATTGAACGGTGAGTGTCGTGAGATCGGTCTGATCCGCCTCGGCCATTTATTAATCCTTACATGTCTGTTGGTCGGTAAAGCAGTGCTATCATTGAGGAATACGAATATTCTGTAAATAGCCCGATTACCAATATCATGGCAATGGCCCTCTCATGTCGCTGATTTGCGTTGGATTGCAGAGAGAGAATATGACCGACGCCTCTATCAATCAGGTCTCACGCCGGAGAATTTGCGTTGCAGTCTGACAGTATCGAATGAAGCGTTTTATTGCTTTCGGCATAAAAAAGTTCCCGGCGTATCACCGCCGGGAACTCGAAACAGTCTATCGTCATGTATCAAGAATATCGTTAGATCGATGGGCAAGACTACGAAATATTCAGACTAGATCGAAACGGTCGAGATTCATAACCTTCGTCCATGCGTCAACGAACGCATCGATGAAATTGCGATCCGAATCGTCAGTCGCATAGGCTTCGGTCAGCGCGCGGAGTTGCGAATTCGATCCGAATATCAGGTCAACGCGCGTACCGGTCCATGCTTGCGTACCGCTCACGCGATCATGCGCCACGAATGTCCCGTCGGAAGCGGCCTCCCACTTCATGCCGGTGCTGGTCTTCAGCAGATTCTTGAGGAAATCGTTGCTCAGCGTCTCCGGCCGATCGGTGAAAACGCCGTGCTTCGATCCTCCGGCATTGGCGCCAAGGACTCGCAGGCCGGCGACCAGCACGGTCATTTCCGGCGCCGTCAGTGTGAGGAGATGCGCGCGGTCGATCAATAATTCTTCCGGCGACAGGATCGATGTCTCCCCGGCATAGTTGCGGAAACCGTCGGTCTTGGGCTCCAGTGGTTGGAAGGAGTCGGCGTCCGTCTGTTCCTGCGTCGCGTCGGTACGGCCCGGCGTGAAGGGTACGGTGACATCATGGCCAGCCTTGCGCGCCGCAGCCTCGATGGCCGCGCCGCCGCCCAGCACGATCAGGTCGGCCAGCGACACGGACTTGCCGCCTGTGTTGAAATCGCGCTGAACGGTCTCAAGCGCCGCAAGCGCTTTCGCCAGTTCAGCTGGCTCGTTGACGGCCCAGTCCTTTTGCGGTGCCAGCCGGATGCGCGCGCCATTGGCGCCGCCGCGCTTGTCCGAGCCGCGGAAGGTCGCGGCGGAGGCCCAGGCCGTCGTTACCAGCCGGGAGATCGACAGGCCCGATTGAAGGATATTTTCCTTCAGTGAAGCGATATCGGATGCATCGAGTGCCGTTCCGCCGGATGCAGGCAACGGGTCCTGCCATATGCGCGGTTCGGCCGGTACTTCCGGACCGAGTAACCGGATATGCGGCCCCATGTCGCGATGGGTCAGCTTGTACCAGGCTTCGGCAAAGGCGTGGGCGAACGCATCCGGATGCTCATAGAAGCGCCGCGAGATAGCCTCATAAGCCGGGTCGAAGCGCAGTGCGAGATCGGTTGTCAGCATCGTGGGACGATGCTTCTTCGCTGGATCATGTGCGTCCGGGACGGTTTCCGCCGCGTCTTTTGCGACCCACTGATGGGCGCCGGCGGGGCTTTTCGTCAGTTCCCACTCATTCTCGAACAGATTGGTGAAGAAGTGATGGCTCCATTGGGTCGGCGTTTGCGTCCAGATGACCTCCAGCCCGCTGGTGATGGTGTCGCCGGCATTGCCAGAGCCATAGTTGTTCGCCCAGCCGAGGCCCTGCGCCTCGATGCCGGCGCCCTCCGGCTCTGGACCCACATGCTGTGACGGATCGGCGGCGCCATGGGTCTTGCCGAAGGTATGGCCGCCGGCGATCAGCGCCACCGTCTCCTCGTCGTTCATTGCCATGCGTGCGAAGGTCTCGCGGATGTCGTGTGCGGCCGCGACGGGATCGGGATTGCCGTTGGGCCCTTCCGGATTGACGTAGATGAGGCCCATCTGCACTGCCGCCAGCGGATGGGCGAGATCGCGGTCGTCGCTGTAGCGCTCGTCGCCCAGCCATTCGCGCTCCGGGCCCCAGTAGACGTCGTTCTCCGGCTCCCAGATGTCGACGCGGCCGCCGCCGAAGCCCGCGGTCTTGAAACCCATCGACTCCAGCGCGCAGTTGCCCGCCAGGATCAGCAGGTCCGCCCAGGACAATTTGCGTCCGTACTTCTCCTTGACCGGCCAGAGCAGGATGCGTGCCTTGTCCAGATTGGCATTGTCCGGCCAACTGTTGAGTGGCGCGAAGCGCTGCGTGCCCGCGCCTGCACCGCCGCGCCCGTCGCCGATCCGGTATGTGCCCGCGCTGTGCCAGGCCATGCGGATGAACAGTGGACCATAATGGCCGAAATCGGCCGGCCACCACGGCTGCGATTGTGTCATCAGCGCGAAAATGTCGTCCTTCACCGCCTGAAGGTCGAGGCTCCGGAACGCTGCGGCATAGTCGAAATCCTTGCCCATCGGGTCGCCGGCCGGCGGGTTCTGGTGCAATACCGAAAGATCGAGCTGGTTCGGCCACCAGAGCCGGTTGGTCATTTCGAACAGAACGGCGTTTCCGCGTACCGTGTTGCCCATCGGGCATTTCGCTTCGGCGTTCATGGCATCCTCCTTGTGTTAGGTCCCAGCGTCCCCCGTACAGCGCCGGATGATTGCGCCGGCGTGACGGTGTGTCCAATCACGAAACTTTCTCAGAGTGATCGAACGGATGATGAAGTGCCCGTTGGCGCTTGCCTCGCGTCATTGACCGGGCGCGCAGGGACCATAGCACAACTGATGGCGAAAGGCCGACTTACGCGCCGCCATCCAGGTGCACCCTTCGCGTTATGCCGATGGCGTCGAGAAATCCTTCATCGTGGCTGACGACCAGCAGCGCCCCGTCAAACGCCGCCAGACCCTGCTGCACGGCCTCCAGGGATTCGCGATCCAGATGGTTGGCCGGTTCGTCGAGGATCAGCAGCGGGGGTGGGGCCGCGCCGCCCAGGACACATGCCAGTCCCGCACGCAGCAACTGTCCCCCGCTGAGATCGCCGACACGCTGATCGGCCGAGCCTGCACGAAAGCGGAACCGGGCCAGTGCGGCGCGGCAAGCATTATCTCCCATGCCCGGATTGAGGCGCGCGAAATTCCGGGCGACCGTCATGCCCGGGTCCAGAATGTCGACCCGCTGGTCGAGCAGGACGAAGGGCGTGTGGATGGTCGCTGATCCGCTCCAGGGCGTCAGTCTGCCGGTAGTGACCGCCAATAGCGTAGACTTGCCCGATCCGTTTGCGCCGGCGATCGCCACCCGCTCCGGTCCGACGATGGACAGGGATATGTGGTTGAGGACCGGTCTGTCGGGGATGTAGCCGGCCGATATGTCGCGCAACGTAACCACCGTCCGGTTGCTTGAAAGCGCTGTCGATGGAAGCGCGACCGACATGTCCTCCACCACCTCCAGATGGGCTTTTGCCTGTTGTACGACACGTTCGGCGTCGGCCGCGCGGCGTTCGGCGAGGCGTGTGTTGCCACCACCGCTCTTCTCCGCATTGTCCTTTCGCGCGCCGACGAGGATACGGGGCAGGTCGCCGCGCGCGCCGCGCCGCCTGCCCGCCGCATCGCGCCTGTCCTTGCGCTCGGCGCTGGCTTGAGCCGTGCGACGCACATCCGACAGGCGCGCCTGTGCGGCCGCGAGATCATGTATGGCGGCGGCGTGCGCGACCTCCCGCTGTTCGCGATAGACACGCCAGTTGCCGCCATAGCGTGTTGCGCCCCGTGGCGTGAGTTCGACGATCGCGTCCATATGTTCGAGCAGTTCGGGATCGTGGCTCACGACGATCGCGCCGCCCGGCCATTGTTCGAGCAGCCCACGGACGGCATCCCTGCCGTCACGGTCCAGATTGTTGGTCGGCTCGTCGAGCAACAGCATATCGGGCGCCTGGAATATGGCCGCCGCCAATGCTGCGCGGGTTCGCTGGCCACCGGACAGCGCGATCAGCGGCGTATCGATCGGAACGTCGAGCCGCATCTGCGCCAGCGTGACCGACAGGCGGGTTTCCAATGTCCAGTCCGCTGCCTCCAGCTCGTCCAGCGTTGCCATGCCGTCCTCTGCTTTGCGCAGCAGTGCGCGTTCCGGCCCGACGCCGAACAGATCCGCTACCGTCTCATCCGGCGTGATCTGAACGGCCTGCCGCAGCATGCCGATTCTGCCGCTTCGCAGGATACGGCCCGCGGCGGGTGTCAGGTCACCGGTGATCAGGCGCAACAAGGTGGATTTGCCGACGCCGTTACGTCCGACAAGTCCTGCGCATTCCGCGCCGAAAACGAAGCTGAGATCGGAGAAGAGGTTACGCCCGTCGGGCGTGGACCAGCCGAGATTGGAGAGTGTGATGGAGGCGGGCATGGGCATGAACTTTCCTGGCGGCAAGGCGGGACGGCATTGCTGTCAGGTGAAGATTCATGTTGGATGCACTCCATCGGTCGACGAGCGCCGGAAATAGAATGGGTGGCCGCGAGACGCAAGGGCAGGTGCGAACCGTCTGCATTGCGGTGCCGCAGAGGGATCGAATCCGCCTGTCATGCGTCCTGCCTGCGTACTGGCCGAAAATCGGAGTGCGAGAGGATGTCGAGCAGCACGCTGGCGGCGCATGCGGCCGCCATGGATGACAGCGATCTCTACGAAACCTGGCTGATGATGGCCGGCGACGCGGTAATGTCGCCGTTCGACTGTGCCGTGGTGGCCGAGATGGACCGGCGATCGGCTGTGCGAGAGCGCCTCGCACAGCCTGACCGTGACGACTTCGTGCCGTTACCGCGCCTGTGGCCCTTCGCCTGCCACTGAGCGGCGCTTCGACTCAATCCCCGCAGGCATTCATCGGCATGCTGACATAATCGAGCTTCACGTCGGAGATGCTGATCTCCAGCGCCCCCGTCGATCGCAGAATGAGTGGCGCGATGACCGCCGACATGTCGGCACCCCGGCTGGCGAAACATTGCAGTGGGATGGCCAGTCGCGCCCATTGCCCCACTGTCGCCTTGTTCAGGGTCTGCGTGACCGGAACCTCGGCGGTCTTGCCGCCCGCCGTGAGCCCGGCGGTCACCGTTCCTGCGGGTCTGCCGTCGACACGATAGTCGATGACGAGGCTGATTTCGCCGTTGCTTTCGCGCGACAGGTCGATTGCGCGCGGCGCGGCGAAGGCGGCGTGCCCCGCGCCCGTCCAGCGCAGCCGCCGCGCATCTTCCTGCGCGCGGCGGTCGACACCGGATTGCGCGACGCCCTCCGCCTCGATCGCCCAGCCGGGCGGCGTGCGCCCCTGGCCATAGAAGATGCCCGGTGTTGCTTCGGCCATGCCGGCCGGTCGGCTCTCGTCCAGCGTCCCGACCTTGCCCGGCTTCGCGTAGCTGAGGCCGTAGCCGAACGGGAACAGAGGGTCGTAGCCCGGATCGCGGCGGTTCAGCACATATTGATCGGGTCGCTTGGGCCAGGAGAAACTAAGCGTGCCCCGGAAGTCGTGGTTCACCTTGCCGTCCGGTTTGGCGAACAGCACATCGGCGACGCCGCCGCCCTCGCTACCGGGGAGGAACGCCGCGACGAAGGCGTCCGCGGCGTTGAGCTCGGCATTGACCCAGAGTGGCCGGCCGGAAAGGAACACTGCGACGACCGGGATGCCGGCCGCTTTCAGCGCCTTCAGCATGTCGAGGTCACGCTTGTCGCCGGGGCTGTATTCGAGGTTCGGAATGTCCCCCTTGAACTCGGCATAGGGCTGCTCGCCGAACACGACGATGGCGGCGTCAGGCTTCTGCGTGAAGCGGCCGTCCGGTGCATAGGTTGCGGTGCCGCCGGCCGCCTTCACCGCCTCGGCGATACCGCTCCAAATAGACTGGGCGTTGGGGAAGACGCTGTTGGGCAGGTCCGCGCCCTGCCAGGTGATCGACCAGCCGCCTGACTGCTGGCTGATGCTGTCGGCGGCGGTGCCAGCAACCAGGATATTGGCGCTCGGCTTGAGCGGCAGTACGCCTTCGTTCTTGAGCAGCACCAGTGATTCCTGCACGGCTTGCCGCGCGACGGCGCGGTGCGCGGGGGAACCGATGACCTCGAACTTGCCTGCGGCGGCGCGGGTCGACGGACGTCCGCGCTCGAACGTGCCCGCACGCAGCTTGACGCGCAGGATGCGCCGCACCGCATCGTCGAGCCGGGCGGCGGAAATGGTGCCATCCTTCGCCTCTCGCAGCGTGTTGGCGTAGAGTTCCTTCCATCCCGGTCCGGAATACATGAACATGTCCAGCCCGGCGTTGATCGCCTGCGGGCAATCCTCGTTGGTGCAGCCCGCGACCTGCCCATGGCTGTTCCAGTCGCCGACGACGAAGCCGTCGAAGCCCATGCGGTCCTTCAGCACGTCGGTGAGGAGGGACTTGTTGCCGCTCATCTTCTCGCCGTTCCAGCTGGAGAAGCTGGCCATGACGGACTGGGTGCCCGCCTCGATCGCGGCCGGATAGCCGCCCAGATGCACGTCGCGCAGCACCTCCTCGGAGACGCGGGTGTCGCCCTGGTCGCGGCCGCCGGTGCCGCCGTCGCCCAGGAAATGCTTGGTGGTGGCGATCAGGTGGGTGGGGGAGAGGAAATCCTTCGTGCCGACCTTGCCCTGCACGCCCTCGATCATCGCCCCGGCATAGTCGGCGGCGACCTGCGGCTCCTCGCCATAGCTTTCATAGGTGCGGCCCCAGCGGTCGTCCTGCACCACGGCCAGCGTCGGCGCGAAGGTCCAGTCGAGACCGGCGGCGGCGGTCTCCAGCGCGGTGATCTCGCCGATCCTGCGGATCAGGTCGCGGTCGCGCGCGGCGCCCAGGCCGATATTGTGCGGGAACAGCGTCGCACCGACGATATTGTTGTTGCCGTGGACGGAATCGGTGCCCCAGATGATCGGGATCTTCGGACCGTTGTCGACGCGCTTCATCGACGCGTCGTAGAACGCGTCGGCGAGTTTCATCCATTTGGCAGGGGAAGCATATTCGTCGTCATAGGGGCCGCTGTTGCCGCCGTTCAGGATCGATCCGATCTTGTAGGTCTCGACATCGGCGGGTTTGATCGATCCGATATCGACCTGAATGATCTGCCCGACCTTGTCCTCCAGCGACATGGATTTGAGCAGCGCGTCGATGCGCTTCTCGATCTTCGGGTCGCGCTTTGGCTGCGCGTTGACCTGCGGCCAGAGATCGGGATGGGCAACAGAGGCAGGTGGCTGCTGGCGTTGCGTGTCGGCGATGGCGGGTCCGGCGATCAGAAGCATGGCAATGGTCGGCAGAGAGGCGCGCGAAAGGCGAAGGGTCATGTGGTTTCCTCGGTGCGGATCAGGGGTGGAAAAATACGGGCGTCGAGCGTCGTCATGCCGGGCGGCGCAATGTCCTCCGCGAACCGGCCGATGGCAAGGGGATGGCCGCTTATGTCGCAGGCTGGTCCATGAGCGACATTCCGGCGGGCATCGGCGGCGTGCAGTTCGCCAAGGCCCGCCGGCTCCGCACGCTGCGCCGGGACGGCGTGCGCGGGGAAAGTGGTCGAGAGGCAGGTCGAGTGAAAATGTTGCGCAGCATATTGTGCAGGAAACGATGTCGATCGCGATCGCATCAGGAGACCCTTGTCGTTCGTGGGGCGAACGCCGGATCGGCATGATAATACGCCAGCAGGGCGCGATGGTCTGGCAAATGCGCTATGGCGCTGCCTGCCGCCGCCCGCACCTTCGCGAAGGCATCACGCGCTTCGGCCGCGCCGGGATAGCGGTTCGCACCGGCGGTGATGCGGGTGTCGAAGCCCATGCCGTAGAGGATGTAGTGATAGCTGGGCGGGAGAAAGGTTTCGAGGTCGACGACGAAGTCGAAACGGGAAGGCGGGCGATGGCGCCACTGTGCGAGCATATCCCGCAGTTCGGGCGGAATGGTCGCCGGATCGGCATTGTCCCGCCAGTAGGCGGTGTCGATGCGGCGGGTGATGCAATAATGGAGCTTCAGGAAATGGACGATGCGCGCGAACCGGCCCGCCATATGGCTGTTGAAGGCGCGAGCGGCGGCGTCGCGCGCGTCCCGGTCGCCGGGAACGAGGAAGTCGCCGATCATCCGCAGCGCGCTTTCGATCAGCATGATGCCGGTCGATTCCAGCGGCTCGAAGAAACCGGCGGAGAGGCCGATAGCGGCGCAGTTGCCGATCCACTGACGGTCGCGATAGCCGGTGGCGAAGCGGAGCTGGCGCGGGGTCAGGGCATCGCCCTGCGTCCCGACGTAGCGGCGGAGCGTCGCCTCCGCCTCGTCATCCGAACAGTGGCGGCTGGAATAGACATAGCCGACGCCGCGCCGTTCGGTGAGGCCGATGTCCCAGGTCCAGCCCGCCTCATGCGCGGTGGCGAGGGTATAGGGGCGGACGGGCGTGTCGGCGGCGGGATAGGGCACCTGCATCGCCAGCGCGCGGTCGTTGAAGAGCGTGTCGCCGCAGGAGGTGAAGGGCGCGCCGAGCGTCTCCCCGATCAGCAGCGCGCGGAAGCCCGAACAGTCGATGAAGAAATCGCCGCCGACCCTGCGGCCGTCGGACAGGATGAGGGAGGCGATGTCGCCGTCCGCCTGCGTCTCGACCTGGGCGACGGTGCCCTCGATCCGCTCCACGCCCGCGGCGACGGAGATGTCGCGCAGATAGTCGGCGAAGCGGGCGGCGTCGAAATGATAGGCATAGTTCATGGGACCGGAGAAATCCGGGTCCTGAAGCAGCTTTGGCGCGAGGCCGGCGCGGATCACCCGTTCCTGCACGGTGACGGCGTCGGCCCATGACGGGCGCTGCGCGCTTTCGTCGGCGATCCAGTGGGGCAGCAGCGCCTCATCCTCGCCGCCGATGGGCAGGTTGAAGGGGTGGAAATAGGAATCGGCGCCGTCCGCCCAGCCGTTGAACAGCACGCCCTGCTTGAACGTGGCGTTGGCGCGGACGAGAAATTCCCGCTCGCTGATACCCAGATTGGCGAGGGTCGAGCGGATGGTGGGGAAGGTGCCCTCCCCCACGCCGATGATGCCGATCTCGCTGGATTCGACCAGCGCGATATTGGGCATTTTGAGCGTGCGGGAGAAATAGGCGGCGGCAAGCCATCCGGCCGTGCCGCCGCCGAGGATGACGACCCGACTGGGGGAGAAGGTGCCGGTCGTCACGGGGAAACTCCTTTGCTCATGCGTTGCAGAGCCTCTGGATCACGCCAAATCCGTTCGTGCTGAGCAGGGATTGAGCGAAGCCGAAGGATGATCAGGCCGGATCGTCCCCCGGACGATCCTGAACATGCCGGGGGCATGTTCACCTGTTCATTATCGAAGCATTCGCGCCTAGTCCCGATCCTTCGATACGCCACTTCGACAAGCTCAGTGGCTACTCAGGACGAACGGATGTTTGGGTTATGTTAGCCCCTCAGAAGTTCGCGCGGGCGCGGACGCCGAAGGTGCGGGGCGGTTGCAGGTTCGACAGGAAGACCGGGTCGTAACGCGGCGCGCCGAAGGAACCGGCGCCGGTGCGGATCCGGCCATTCTCGATATTCTGTACGAACGCCTCGACCGAATATTTCTCGTCGGCGGAGGTGAAAGTGATCGACGCGTCGGACCGGAAATAGGCCTTCTGACGATCCCAGTCGGTGCCGTTGGTACCCCGGTCAGGCATATTGTCGGCCGGGTCGTTGGCGGTCACGAACGGGTTGGCGTCTCCGTTGAAGTAGCTCAGCCAGCTCTTGGTCTCATAATGGGTGGTGAAGCGCGGAGTGATCCGCGCGCCGCTGGCCATCACGAAGTCATGCTCATAGCTGGCCGTCGCCGAGAAGCGCGGCGCGTGGGCGAGTTCGTTGCCCTTGAGCTGCGCGATCGAGGACAGCTTGCCGCCGTCATAGAGGCGGCCGTCGACAGCCTCCAGCTCCAGCAGCTTGGTCTTTTGCAGGGTGCCGGAGAAGTTCAGCCGGTCATTGTCGGTCAGGTTGGCGGTCATTTCCGCTTCGAGACCATAGGCCTTCGCGCCCTTGGCGTTCTGGGTCACGATCTGGCTGCGCACGACATTGCCCTCCGCGTCGCGGAAGGTGACGGCCTGGTTCACCTGATAGCCCTTGAAGTCGCTGTAATAGGCGGCGACGTTCAGGGTGACGCGGCGATCGAAAAAGCGCGTCTTCATGCCCGCTTCATAGTTGGTGATCGTTTCCGGGTTGGTCAGCTGCGAATTGTCCTGGATGTTGCCGGACTTGAAGCCGGTCGAGACGCTCGCATAGCCAAGGATGCCGGGCGCCAGGTCCGCATCGACGCGGGCCAGCCAGGTGACCTTGTTCCACTTGCCCTTCACATCATTGTTCGAGATGGAAAAGCCGGGTAGCAGCGCGACCAGTTCCGCCGCCGTCGCATCCGGATAGGCGCCGAAGATGCCGCCCTGACAGATGCCGCCGGGCGCGGAGTCGGCAGGCGAGCAGCCGTCGCCGGAGAAGGTGACGTTGCGGCCGCCAATATCCTGCTTCTTGTCCGAGGTGTAGCGCAGGCCGCCGGTCAGGCGCAGCCAGTCGGTGGCGTGCCACACGGTCTGGCCGAACACCGCGCGGGAATCGATCTGGCGGTTCGCCTGGATGAAGCTGCCCGCCCAGGAGAAGGTGCCGTCGCGATAGCCGTTCCGCTGGTCGATGTCGAAGCGGATGCGGTTCTTCTCATGGCTGTAATAGGCGCCCAAAATCCAGTCGACGGCCTGTTCGCCGGTCGACTTCAACTGGACCTCATGGCTCTGGAAGTCATAGCGCGAGGAGAGGGTGCGGTTTTCGTTGAATGCGCCCAGGGGCAGGTCGTTGCCGTCCGCGTCGACGGTGCCGGTCGGGGGCAGCGCGCCCGCGTCGGCGTCCGTCCGGGTGCTGCCGCCGATGCGCGACCAGCCGGCGATATAGCTCAGCTGAATGCCGTCGGTGATGTCATAGTTCATCGTGCTGCGCACGGCGACCGAGTAGCGGTCCGTGTCCGGCGCGGTGTCGCTGAGCGTCGACCAGCGTTTGGTGCCTGCGCGCGGCGTCTGGAGCAGGCCGATGACCGGCGCGCCATTGTCGAGGAAACCCTCTGCCGACAGGTTCCAGCTGAAGCGGTCGCTGGGCTTCCACAGCATGGAGACTCGGCCCGACTGCTGGTCGGCGGCGTAATATTTCTTGCCGGTGGTGACGAAGGCCGACTTGTTGATGCCGGGAATGTCGGGCGCGGCCTGATAGTCGGCATAGCCGTCATGCCGGTCGGTCACGAAGGCGACACGAAAGGCGAGGGTGTCGGTGACCGGGATGTTGATCGCGCCGCGCACGCCCAGACGGTCGTAATTGCCGGCGACCGCCTCCACATTGCCGCTGAACTCGCCGAGCCTGGGCTTGGCGGAGATGAGGCTCAGCGCGCCGACGGTGGCGTTGCGGCCGAACAGCGTGCCCTGCGGCCCGCGCAGCACCTCGACACGCTCCATGTCGTACATCAGCACCGACGCGCCCTGCGAGCGCGGCGAGTAGATGCCGTCGACATAGATGGCGACTTCGGGGTCGGCGACCTCCGTATAGGCGCTGTCGTTACCGATGCCGCGCAGGGTCAGGAGCACGGCCGACTGGTCGCCCTGCTGGTTGAACTGGAGCGAGGGGACGAAGCGGGCGAGGTCGGTCACGTCCTTCACGCCATTCTTGTTCAGCGTGTCCTGGCTGAAGGCGGAAATCGCGATCGGGGTCGATTGCAGGGTGGTTTCACGGCGCGTGGCGGTGACGATGATGTCGCCGGAGTCCTGCGCGGCGGCCGCGGCCTGCGGTGCAGGGGAGGCCGCATCCTGCGCGAAAGCCGTCGAAACGAATGCCAGACCGGTCGCAAGTGTTGTGCTCGCGACGAGCGCGTACCTTTTCATCATCACCCTCCCAGGTAGAGACTTTGTTGATTGAGGCGTTCGTACACCAGAGCTTGACAACGATGTCAATGGTCTTTTGACATCGTTGTCAATCGGATCGGAGGAAGGTGTGCTCCCTGTTCCTCCAACAGAAAAATCAGGATAGGATGCCTGCAAATGCCTGCCGCCATGGTTTCCCCTGCGTCTTCCCAGCGTACCGACCCGACCGAAGCGGTAGCCGGACGGCTGTTTCAGCTTTCGATTGGTGTGTTCTTCATCGGCGGCTTCCTGACCTCGTCGGTCAGTCTGCTGGTTCCCCAGCTGAAGCTGATGCTGGCACTGGACTACACACAGGCGTTGCTGATCCAGCTGGCCTTTCATGTCAGCTACCTGCTGTTTGCCGTGCCGATCACGATCGGCATCGTGCGCATGGGCTATCTCCGTGCGATTGCCGCGGGTCTCGCGATCATGACGGCGGGCTGTCTCGCCCTTGCGTTGGCGCAGGGCATGCGTGGTTTCCTGTTCGTGCTTGGTGCCCTGTTGCTGCTGTCGGCCGGACAGACCTTCCTCCAGATCGCGACCAATACGGTCGTCACGGTCATCGGCCCGTCCCGGCGCGCGGCGGGCAGGCTGACATTGCTGCAGGGATTCAATTCGCTCGGCACGGTATTGGGGCCGTTGCTGAGCGCGCCGTTCCTGCTGGCCGATCTGGATCCGGGCGCTGGTGGAGGCCGTGTGCTTGCCGCCACGCCGTTCCTGGCGACCTCTGTTGTGACTACGGTGCTGGCCGGCGCCTTTCTGATCAATCGCGCGATGCTGTCCGAAGGGAGAGGGGGACAGGGATTCGCCCCCAACCGTGCAATGTTCGGCGTGCTGCACGACCGGCGGTTGCGCTGGGGTGTCATGGCGATCTTCGTCTATGTCGGTACGGAAGTCGCGATCGGGACTCTGCTGCCCAGCGTGCTGATGCGGCCAGACCGGCTCGGCGCCGCGCCGGTGGAGGCCGGGCAACTCGTCAGCCTCTATTGGGCCGGCGCCATGGTCGGGCGGTTCGCGGGTGCCTGGGCAATGACGCGTGTCGCCGAAGCGCGCCTGCTGTTGTACGTCGCGTTTGCGGCGGCTGCGCTGGTCGCCGTCGCGGTTGTATTGCCCGGACCTGCGGGTGCGGCTGCGCTGCTTGCCGTCGGCCTGTGCAACGCGATCATGTACCCGACCATCTACGCGCTGGCGCTTCCCGCCGACACGCGACAGGCGCCGCATGCCTCCATGTGGCTGTGCATGGCGGTGGTCGGCGGCGCAGTGGTGCCGATGGCGACGGGCGTCATCGCCGATGCGGCGACGCTGCTCGCCGCGCTGCTGCTTCCGGCGGTATGCTATGTGGGGATCGCGCTGTTCGCCCGCCTGTGCGAGGGAGCGCGCGCATGAAGACGGTAACGATCAAGGATGTCGCGGCGCGCGCAGGTGTTTCCCCCAAGACGGTATCGCGTGTCATCAACGGGGAGGATCATGTCCGCCCGGAAGTCCGCGATGCGGTGCAGCGTGTCGTCGCCGAACTCGACTATCGGCCCAACGCGTTCGCCCGAAGCCTGTCCAGTTCCCGTTCCTATCTGCTTGGCCTGTTCATTGATGATCCGGTCTCCGGCTATGCGGCGGACGTGCAGCACGGGGCGCTGCTGCGCTGTCGCGAGCGCAGCTATCATCTGGTGGTCGAGCCGGTGGATCTCGCGCGTGACGGGTGGGCGGAGCAGGTGCGTGACAGCATCGCCGCGCTTCGCCTCGACGGCGCCGTTATCGCTCCACCGATCTGCGATGAGCAGGTTCTGGTCGACATCTTCGTCGATTCCGGATTGCCGCATGTGCTGATGGCACCCAGCGTGGAGCCGCCGTTGTCCGGCGCCGTCCGGATGGATGATCACGGCGCTGCGCTGGAGATGACCGCCTATCTGATCGGCCTTGGCCACCGGCGGATCGGCTTCGTTCAGGGGCCGGTGGCGCACAGTGCCTCCCTGCGCCGGGAGGAGGGATTTCGCGCCGCCATGGCGGCGGCCGGGATAATGGTGGATGACCGGTGGATCGTCCGGGGGGATTTCTCCTTCCGCTCCGGCCTTGAGCTTGGCGACCGGCTGCTGGCGGAGGGGGAGCGGCCCACGGCGATATTCGCGTGCAATGATGACATGGCGCTGGGCGTCCTGATCACGGCGATGAAGCATGGCATCGCCGTGCCCGATGTGCTGTCCGTCTGCGGGTTCGATGACGCAGCCTCGTCCCGCGCTGCGTGGCCGCAGATCACCACAATCCGTCAGCCGAAGGCGGAAATGGCGTCCTCTGCGGTCGACATACTGGTCAATCCGGAGTTCCGGCGGCGCTCGGCCAGTCCCGGCTTTCACCTGATGCTGCCCCACAGCCTGATCGTACGGGGCAGTACGGGGCCGTGCGCCGAGCCACAGGATGGAGACCGCATCTCCGGCATTGTTTGGTGGCGCGAATAGGTTCGATCTCTTTGCATGAAACTGTGTTCCACGCGTTCATGCGTGGATAATCATGCGAAGATATGGGTTCAATACGAAGGGGTACTGGCCTATCGGAACAGGCAGCCAGCCGGGGACCGCGATGATGGATGAAGACAAAGGCAATGCCGATACGTTGAGGGGCATTCGCCCCTATGCCGGTCCTGCGGGAGGTTGGGGGGCGCTCGGCGCGGTAGCGCGGACCGTCCGTGAACAGATGGGCGCATCGACGGACACGCGAGCCCTGCTCCAGATGAACCAGCCAGACGGTTTCGACTGTCCGGGCTGTGCCTGGCCCGACCCCAAGCACACTTCGTCCTTCGAATTCTGCGAGAACGGGGCGAAGGCCGTGACGTGGGAAGCGACGGTAAAGCGGGTGGACCCCGATTTCTTCGCGCAGCATAGCGTTTCGGAACTGTGGGAATGGACCGATCACGCGCTCGAGGACGCAGGGCGCCTGACCCACCCGATGCGCTATGATCCGGAAACCGACCATTATGTCCGCATTGGCTGGGACGAGGCATTCGCCCGGGCGGGTGCCGTGCTGCAGGCGCTCGATCATGCGGATCAGGCGGAATTCTATTGCTCGGGCCGGGCGTCGAACGAGTCCGCTTTCCTCTATCAGCTGTTCGCCCGTGCCTTTGGCACCAACAATTTCCCCGACTGTTCGAACATGTGCCACGAAGCGACCAGCGTCGGCCTGCCGCAGTCGATCGGCGTCGGCAAGGGCACCGTGACGCTGGAGGATTTCGACCATGCGGATGCAATCTTCTGCATCGGCCATAATCCCGGCACCAACCATCCCCGGATGCTCTCCACCCTGGCGGCCGCGGCAAAGCGCGGCGTGCCGATCATCGTCGCCAATCCGATGCGCGAGCGTGGGCTGGAGCGTTTCAAGTCGCCGCAGCATCCGACTGAAATGCTGTCCCCCAACGCGACGGAGCTTGCGTCGGCCTATCATCAGGTGCGCATCGGTGGCGATGTCGCGATGCTGAAGGGGATGATGAAGGCGCTGTTCGATGCCGACGCCGCCGACATAGCGGGCGGCGGAGAGGGGCTGCTCGACCGGCCGTTCATTGATGCGCACACGACCGGTCTCGACGCGCTGAAGGACGATATCGCTCGGACCACATGGGATTGGGTCGAGCGGCGATCCGGACTTTCGCGCGCGGCGATCGAGAGCATGGCCGATGTCTATGCCCGCGCGGAACGGGTGATCGTCTGCTACGGCATGGGTATCACCCAGCATCGGCATGGCACGGAGAATGTGCAGCAGATCGCGAACCTGCTGCTGCTGCGCGGTAACATCGGCAAGGAAGGCGCCGGCATCTGTCCGTTACGCGGTCACAGCAACGTGCAGGGCGACCGGACCGTCGGCATCACGGAAATTCCGACCGAAGCGATGCTGTCACGGCTGGACGCCGCCTTTGGTATCGAAAGTCCGCGCAAACATGGTCACAATGCGGTGGAGGCGCTGGCCGCCATGCGCGACGGGACGGCAAAGGCCTTCATCGGTCTTGGCGGCAATCTTGCCGTGGCGATGCCGGATCCCGATGCCTGTTTCGCGGCGATGCGCATGCTCGACCTGTCCGTCAACATCCTGACCAAATTCAACCGTACCTGCCTGCTGACGGCAAAGGAGACATTGGTGCTGCCATGCCTTGGCCGTACCGAACTCGACATGCAGGCGGCCGGGCCGCAATGGGTGACGGTCGAGGATTCGATGTCGATGGTCCATGCCTCGCGCGGCAAGCTGAAGCCGCCAAGCGGCGACATATTGTCGGAGCCCGCGATCGTCGCTGGTCTTGCCAAGGCCGCGTTGCCGGGTTCACCGATCGACTGGGAGTGGCTTGTCGCCGACTATGACCGCATTCGTGACGGTATCGAGGCAGTTTATCCCGACTTTCGCGAATTCAACCGGCGGGTGCGGGTGCCGGGCGGCTTCCGCCTGACGGTTGGTGCGAGCACGCGTATCTGGAATACGGCGGACGGGAAGGCGCATTTCCTGATCCACCCGGAGCATGAAGGACTGGAAAGCGACAGCTATCCCCTGATGCTGACGACCATTCGCAGTCATGACCAGTACAATACCACCATTTATGGTTTCGACGACCGTTACCGGGGCGTGAAGGGGCGGCGCGACGTGATCTTCTGCAACGCCGACGATCTTGCGGCGCTTGGTCTTGCCCATGGCGATCGCATCGATGTCGAGACGCCGGACGGGCGGTTGTTGCCCGGGTTCACCGCCATCGCCCACGCCATCGCGCGCGGCTCGCTTGCGGCTTATTATCCCGAAGCAAACTGCCTGGTGCCGCTCGACGACCATGATCGCCGCAGCGGCACCCCGGCCTACAAGTCCATCCCGGTCGCGGTGCGGCCGGCAGCCGCCTGACATGGCCGGACAAGTGGACGGAGCAAGGGGCGAGCAGGTCCACGGCTTCACGCGGATCGCCGCCGACGGCAAGCGGGAATGGATCGTGCGGCCGGTTGCCGTCGAGATGCCGGTCGCGCTCGAATTCAACGGCATTGGCTATGCCGTGCTGATGGCCAGCCCGTCCGATGTCGCTGATCTGGTCGCCGGTTTCGCGCTGTCGGAACGTCTGATCAGCGGCAGGGACGATTTTCTGGGTTTCGATACGCACCAGACGCCTGACGGCTTGCTGGTCCGTGTCCAGCTTGCCGCCGACTGTTCGGATCTGGTGCTGGAGCGGGTGCGGCACCGCGTTGCCGAATCGTCCTGCGGCCTGTGCGGTATCGAGAATCTGGAGCAGGCACTCCGTCCGCTGCCCCGTGTCGAAGCGGTGAGTGGTGCCAGCGATACCGCAATCTTCCATGCGCTGGAGCGTCTGGATACGATGCAGCCCCGGCACCTCAATACCGGCGGTATGCATGCCGCGGCGCTCTGCACAGCGAATGGAGAGCCGATACTGGTACGGGAAGATATCGGCCGCCACAACGCGTTCGACAAGCTGATCGGTGCGATGCTGACGGGCGGGATCGGCTGGGACGGCGGTTTTGCCCTGCTGTCTTCCCGCTGTTCCTACGAACTGGTCGAGAAGGCGGTGCTGGCCGGCTGCCCGCTGCTGGTCACGCTGTCCGCGCCGACCACGCTGGCGTTGTGCCGGGCGGGGGAGGCGGGCCTGCGCGTTGTGGTGCTTGCCCGGCGCGATGCGATGCTGGCGGCAGGTGAGGAAGACGCTGCCTAGCAGAAATCGAGCGAAAGGGCGGTGGTCTTCTTGAGCTGTTTCATGATGATGAACGTCCGCACATTGTCGACCTCCTCGCCAACCAGAAGCTTGGATGAGAGGAACTCGCTGTAGGTCTCCAGATCCTTCGTGTAGACGCGCAGCATGAAGTCCATTTCGCCGGTCGTGTAGTCGCACGACACGACTTCTGACATTGCTTCCACGCGGGTGCGGAACGTCCGTTCGGCATCGGGCGCCTGTGATCGCAGCCGCACCGCGATATAGGCTGAGATACCAAGGTTGAGGCGTGCCGGGTTGAGGATGGCGGCCGTTCTTTCGATATAGCCTTCGTCCCGCAACCGCTGAAGCCGTCGCGAGCATTGCGAGGGCGACAGGTGGATGCGGGTGCTGAGTTCGCTCGGGCCGAGGTCGCCATCCGTCTGGATATGCTCGAGAATCTTGCGGTCGAATCTATCCAGCCGATCCTTCGCCAACGCTTTCGCCTCCATTGCGCCTGTACTCATCCCAACAAAGTTGGGGCGTATGGGATCATGGCGTAAGATTTTGGCGCGTATACAGAAAAATGCGCATCTCTTGTGCGATATTCTGTTCGATGACGCGCAATAAGCACACTCAATGCGGACCGTTCCCGCTACCTCTCGGGCTACATTGTAGCGTTCAGGAAACAGCGTGTCCCTTTCCCATCTTCAGCCACAGTCGCCCGATCCTCTCCTGTCCCTGATCGGTGACGTCCGCCGGGATCCCCGTCGCGGCAAGATCGACCTGTCGGTCGGCGTCTATCGTGACGAAAGCGGGTGCACACCGGTGATGGCTGCGGTCAAGCAGGCCGAGCGGCTGTTGCTGGAGGGGCAGGAGAGCAAGTCCTATCTGGGACCGGAGGGCGACGAGGCATTCGTCGCGCATGTCGCCGACCTGTTGCTGGGCACCGATAACCGGTCGCATGTTCGGGGCATTCAGACACCGGGCGGAACCGCGGCCTTGCGTCTGGCGGCGGACCTGCTTGCCCTGGGCGACGGGTCGCGGCGTATCTGGGTCGGACTTCCAACCTGGTCGAACCATTTGCCTATCCTGGCGGCCGCCGGGCTCGATATCCGTACGTTCGACGCGTATGATACCGTAACCCAGTCCCTGCGCGTCGAGGCAACACTGGCCGCATTGAACGAAGCCCGGCCGGGTGACGCGGTGCTGCTGCAGGCATGTTGCCATAATCCGACCGGCATGGATCCGGACGCGGCGACATGGACGGCGATCACGGATATTCTGGTACAGCGTAACCTGCTGCCGCTACTCGACATCGCCTATCAGGGACTGGGTGACGGGCTGGACGAAGACGCGTGGGCTCTGCGGGTCATCGTCGAGGCCGTGCCAGAAGCGATCATCGCCTATTCCTGCAACAAGAATTTCGGGCTCTACCGGGATCGCGTCGGTGCCCTGTTCGTTACCGGCCCCTCCGACGCCGCTGTCGAATGCGCGATCGGCAACGCGAAGACCATTGCCCGCACCAGCTATTCCATGCCGCCCGATCATGGTGCGGCGGTCGTTCGCCTGATCCTGGGCGATCAGGCGCTGACGGCCATGTGGCGGGATGAACTGAACGCGATGCGCGCGCGCCTGCTGGCGATCCGTCAGGCGCTGGCGGACGCCGGGATGGCGGGAACGCTCGACCTGACGACGGTGGCGCAACAAAAGGGCATGTTTTCCCTGTTGCCACTTGGCCGCGACCTGATTGATCGGCTGCGGATGGAACACGCGATCTATATGGCGCCCAATGGCCGCGTGAATCTCGCTGGTCTGCCGATGGCGGGCGTGGGACAGTTCGTTGATGCGCTGCGCGCCGTCGCGCGGCATAAGGCGGCATGATCGCGCCCGACAGCGACTGGAATGATGGCGTGCCATCCCCGCGCGTGGGCGTTTTCGGGGCAGGTGCGATCGGCACGCTGGTGGCCGCGCGGCTCGCTTTGACGGGACACGCCGTTACTGTCGTTGCGCGGGGTGACCGGCTGGCCTGCATCGCTGGCGATGGCCTTCGGCTTCGCGATACATCCGGACATGTGGTTACAGCGCAGGTGCGTGCGGTGACCGCCGCAGATGCCGGCGAGCAGGATATCCTCCTGATAGCGCTGAAGGCTCAGGACATACCCACGGCCCTGCCGGAGATCGCACCGCTGGTCGGGGCGCAGACAACCATCGTACCGCTCGTGAACGGTATTCCCTGGTGGTATTTCCAGCCCAGCGGGACGACACATGTTGAGGCTGTTGATCCCGGCGGGCGGCTGGCGGCGACCTTCGCCGCCGAGCGGATTATCGGCGCCGTGCTGTTCGTCACCAGCGCGCTTGCCACTGACGGCGTTGTCGATGTGCAGGGCGTCGAACGCCTGATCCTCGGACCCGTCGTTGAGGGTAATGACGGACCGATGGCACCGCTTCTCACCCTGTTTGGGGGGTGTGGCATGGATGTGATGTCCGTGCCCGACATCCGGCGGGACATGTGGACGAAGGTCGCGCTCAATCTTGCGACCAATCCGCTGTCGGTGGTGGCGCATGCGACGCTGCGCGAACAGTTTCATGATCCGGCGCTTCGCCCTCTGGTCGCTGCGGTGCTGGAGGAATGCTATGCGGTTGCCCGCGGGCAAGGCATCGATCCGCGCATGACCGTTGCGCAGATGCTGGCGGTGGGCGACCGCGCCGGGGACTTCTACACCTCGATGGCGCAGGACCATGCACGCGGCGCACCGCTGGAACTGGGGGCGATTGCCCTGTCCGTACTGGAAATTGCCGAGCGCGCAGGCGTTGCCATGCCCGTGTCGCGCATGATCGTGGACCTGTGCCGATTTCGCGCAGCAAAAAGGAAACCGGAATGACTGCCCCCACCGAGACGGAACTGCGTCGCCAGCTTGCGGACTTCTATCATCTGGTTCGCCATCTCGGCTGGGACGAACTCGTCTTCAATCATATTTCCGTCCGGCTGCCGGGAGAGGACGAGCATTATCTGGTGAACCCCTTCGGCCTGCTCTACGATGAGATCACGCCGGACAACCTGATCAAGGTGGGGGTCGACGGGAAATTGGTCGAGGCGTCGGAACATGGCGCGAACCCGGCCGGTTTTGCCCTGCACGGCGTCATCCACGCCAATCGTGCGGACGTACGCTGTGTCGCGCACACCCACAGCATCGCCATCTCCGCCGTCGCGGTGAAGGAAGGCGGGATCGATCACGACAATTTCTACGGCGCGCAGCTTTTCGGCCGTGTCGGCTATCACGAGTTCGAAGGGATCACCCTGTACGAGGACGAGCGGGAACGGATGCTCACCAGCCTTGGCGACAAGGAAGTGCTTGTGCTGCGCAACCATGGTGTTGCCGTCTGCGGGCCGGATATCCCTTCCACCTTCGCTTTGCTGTGGATCGTTCAGCGCGCGGCGGAGGTGCAATTGGCCGCCGGTTCGATCGCCGGGCCGAACCATGCATTGTCCGATGCTGTCCGGGTGCGCTGCGCCGCCGATGCGCACAAGATCACCCGGTCGTCCGATGCGTTCGGCAGGCTGCTGTTCGAATCGGCGGTCCGGCAGATGCACATTGATCGCAGCCGCCGGACCTGAGGCCGGACCGACGGTCAGGCGGGCCAGATCGCCCTGAACAGCTGATCGAAATTGCCGCCGATCACCTTTTCCACGACGCGGGCGGGATAGCCCGCCTTGCTGAGGTCGGCCGCGATCATCTCCATCCGCCGCACGGCGTTCAGTTGCGGCACGGTGACGGGACTGTCGGCTTCTCCCGGTGCGCCGATGCCGGCCTTCTGCCGCGCCTCCGCCGTTTTTCGGACGATCTCCATATAGGCGGGCGAGATGTCGACCGGGGTGATGCTCTGGTCGCTGCCGATGCCGACATGATCCTCCCCGCAAACGTTGAGGGCATGGACGAGATGGCGGTTGAACAGCGCGCGCGAGGCGGAGACAGGATCGCGGCCGAGGAATGGCATCAGGTAGATGCCGACCACACCGCCTTTTTCGGCCACGGCGCGGAATGCCGTGTCGGGCAGGTTGCGCTGGCTGTCGAACACAGCGCGGGATCCGGTGTGGGATATGGTGATCGGCTTGGCCGATGCTTCCGCGGCCTGGATCGCTGTGGCCGGATTTGCATGGCCCACGTCGACAAGGACACCCAGCGCATTCATGCGCGCGATCGCTTCCCGACCGAATGGGGTCAGCCCCTCGCTTTCGGGGAGCGAACTGCCCGCCGCCAGCGCATTGCGGTCGTTATAGGTGAGCTGCATGATCTTCACCGACATCGCGGCGAAGGCATCGATCAGGTCCAGGTCGGTACCGATCATCCCCATGCCCTGAAAGCCGAAGATGATCCCCAGCTTCCCCTCGCGCTTGGCCGCGGCGATGTCCGCATGCCGGGTGACCAGGCGCAGATAGTCGCCGTGACGGGCGATCTGGCCGAGCCAGAAACCGATCTCCTTGACCGTCGCGTCCAGCCCGCCCGGTTTCCCGACGGTCAGGTTGACGGCGGTGATGCCCGATGCGCGGACGTTGTCGAGTTGCGCCTGCGTCAGCGGGCCGGGCGGCGGGAACGGTACGTTCCAACTGCTGGGAGACGCCAGCGCATCGATGACGATCGCACGATCATAGAGGGCGGAGACAGTGGACGGGATGCCACCAGCGGCGCGCACGCGTGTCGCACCGCCAGCGGCGATCAGCGTCGCCATGGCACCAAGCGCAAAGCCGCGCCGATCGAGGTCGGGAATACCAGCCATGATCAACGCCCCGCCGCGACGGCATGCATCAGGTCGACGTAGAATTTCTCCACATCGGCTATGCCCGCCAGCTTCGATCCCGGCTTGGGGTCGATCACGATGAACTCGTTGGGTGCGTGTGCGCCGGTACCATAACCGATGCCCGCCGACACGATCGGCAGCTTCAGTATATCAGTGAACACATAATAGGGCGCGCTCCCGGCGAGGCGCGGCATCACGTCGGGTGTGATGCCATATTTGCGATAGGTGCCGATGGTCGCCTTCACCAGCGGCGCCTCGACCGACGATTGGGCCGCCGGATAGCCGGACAGCAGGCGCAGCGTGATGTCGGTGAACCCCTTGCTGTCGAGATGCGCGCGGATCAGGCGCTCCGATTCTTCCGGCGTCTGGTTGGGGACGAGGCGCGAATCGAGCTTCGCCGTGAACTTGTGCGGCAGGATCGTCTTCGTGCCCTCGCCCGAATAGCCGCCCCAGATGCCGTCGATGTTGAGCGTCGTGTCGAACAGATATTCGGTGAGCGATTCGCGGCCCGTCATGCCGTCGACCCATTTGTCGACGTCGAGCGACTTCTGCAGGTCCGGTTCGCGCTTGCTCCAGCCCGCGACGACGCCGTTGATCAGCTCCTGCTCCTCCTTGTTGGGCTGGCGGATCGAATCGTAATAGCCGGGCACGGCGATGGTGTTGCCGTCCGGCGTGGTGAGGCTGGCGAGCGCCTGCACAAGGCGCCAGCCCGGTGAATCGACGATCGCCTTGAACGAGCTGTGGACCTCCGCCGTTTTGGGGCCGCCCTGCGGACCGCCCTGTGCCTCCAGCTCGAAATAGATGTTGCCCTTGACGCCCAGCGTCATCTGCACACCGCCGGACGGCGCCTGACTGAGCATTGGGAAGATGACGCCGCCCTTGGCCTTGGCGAGCCGGTCCTTGTACTTCGCGATCAGGTCCGGATAGTGCGGTGAACCCAGCTCTTCCTCGCCCTCGGCCAGCAGCATGATGTTGACGGGCAGCTTCTTGTCGGTCGCGATGATGGACTGGAGGGCATTCAGGAAAATGCGCTCGGGGCCCTTCTGGTTCGCTGTGCCGCGTGCCATCAGCACCCGGCCGAGCGGATGGTCCTCCACGATCGTTCCGGCGAAGGCGTCGACCTTCCAGCCTGTGGGCTCGATCGGCTGGACATCGTACATCATGTAGACGGCGATGGTGGTCTTCGCCCCTGCGTCGTAATAGCCCCAGACGCCAGGGTGCCGGGCGGTGGGTACGAGTTCCGCCTCCTTGAAGCCGAGCGCCTTCAGGTCGTCGCGCAGCATCTCCGCCATCTGGGTGACGCCATCATTTTGCGCACTGATCGAGCGTTGCCGGACCCAGCGCTGCACATTGGCGACATGTTCGTCCTTGTGCGCGTCGATATAGGCGTAGGTAGCGGGATAGGCGCCGGTGTAGGCGGGGATCTTCGACGCGTCGAATGCAACGTCGGTGGTGAAGGGGAAAGTGGGACGCTTCGGCGCCGCTTCGTCATTGGCCATTGCGGGCGCCGCCATCCAGAGGCAGGCCGTGGACAGCAGCAGGGCACCGGCCCGCCGCATGATATATGCACCGATCGTCATGTTGTTCCCCTGTTCGACCCCGTGAATGAGACCGGCCGGCGATGTCGTGAGATGCCGCCGGCCGATTGTCCTTTATTTGCCTTCCGGAACGGTGGGCGCCGCCGGTGGTGTCACGTCGGTAATGCCGAGCTGTTTCCAGTTCAGGATGGCGTTGTAGAGCATCCGGAACTCGCCGAGGTTCTGCCAGCGCCAGATCGGGTTGGTCGCAAACATCAGGATGCGGCCCTGCCCCTGGGGCACGTTGATGATCGCGGCGCGGTCCTTCACCTGCTCGGCACCACGCATGAAGCCGCTCTGTACGCCCGCCTTGCCGCCCGGGAACTGCATCAGGACTTCGTCCTTCAGCCGCTCGGGAACGGCGAACAGGGTGTTGGACGCCCACCGCACGGGCATCTGTCCGTCCTTCAGGTCACCGTCATAACCGTAGAAGATCGGGTTCGCGGGCTTCAGCACCTTGGCCGTCACGATCGGACCGGGGGCGTAGAAATTGCCCGCGGCCTTCGCGGCGGTCACCTCGTCGACCAGGCCGAAGTCCACCGGCACGCCGCTGGCATCGCCGGTCGTGATCAGCGTGCCGCCCTGCTCGACGAACTTGCGCAGCTCGACCAGACCTTCAAGGCCCATGCCGCCGCGCACGTCCTCCGACGAACCATAGTCACCCGAGAAGCGGTACTTGTCCGTCTTCGTGTAGGGTAGCGGCTTCCCCTTCATCGGGATGTCGTAGACGATGTCCTTCGTCGAGCGGCCCTGCGTCGGCAGGATGATGACGTCGTACTTGGCGCGCAGGTCGCCTGCGCGGACCTGCTCCTTGTAGATGAGGTCATAGTCGGCGCCATGCTGGTCAAACGCATAGCGCAGCCAGCCGACCTTCTCGCTCGATCCCCAGGTGCTGAAGACAGCCGTGCGGGGCAGGGTGCTCTCGTGCGCGTCGGCGCCGGACTGCGACGAGACGCCGAACGCTTCCAGCCCCAGTTCCTCGACCGCCGGTTTCAGCGTCGCATAAGCCGCGCCATCGACCAGGAACGAACCCGCCGGGATCGTCTTGCCACCGGACTTGAACGGCTTTTCGACGATCTTCACCGATGCGTCCTTCAGGCGATAGCGCAGCGTCGCCATGGCGACCGAGCCATGGTCCGGCACGGCATAGAACTTCGCACCCGCGCCGGAAATCGTGCCTGCGGGCTTGAACCGGGCGAGCGGTGTGACGGCCACCGACAGCGCCGCCTTGTCCGCGACCTCGACGATGTTGGTGTGGGTCATCAGACCCATCGTCCATGCGGCATCGTCGTAGGTGGTCAGGTTCTCGTCGGGATAGTCGTCCTGCAGCTTCAGCAGCATCTTGGCGAGGCGGCCGTAGGGCTGATCCAGCTTGATAACCAATGATCCGGCCGGGAAGGTTCCTTCCTTGACCTTCACCGGCTGCGTCGCCTTGCCGATTTCGATGCCCTGCAACTGAAGTACATTGGTGACGAAGGCGATGCGGGTCGGGTCCGCCTGCCCGGCCGGTATGACATAGGCATAGGGCGCCTTGTCCGTGCCCGCGACGATCGCGTTGCTGCTCTTCTTGTAGAAATTCTCGAGCACCACGTTCGGGAAGCGTGCGGCGAGATCCAGTGCGGTGAGGACGCCGGTCTCCATATAATTGGTGTTGTTGCGCATCGACCACATCACCTCCTTGTAGGGAGGCAGCGGGCGATACCAATCGCGCTTCGTCCAGTCGCCGCCGCGCACGCCGGTCTGCACTTCGGGTGCAACATGGCGCAGCATAGTCGTCGCGCCGGCATTGCCGAACGTTTCGTACATGCGCAGCATGCCGTTGTGGTTGGACGACATGAAGGCGAGATAGCCGGGTGTCCACGCGTCGACGAAGCCGTGCGTCCACACGCCGGGCATCCCGTATTTCGTCATCTGTGCCATTTCGAAGTTCGAGAACCAGGGCAGCTCCCCGAACAGGATCGGGTCGAGGTCCGGGTTCTGCGGCGCCTGACCCGAATAGGTGTACATGAACGGCACCGATTCATGCAGTTCGTGCATGATCGGCGGGTGCCATTCCAGATAGTAGTTCATCAGGTGACGGGCGCTGACGTCGGAGAAATTGATGTCGCGATTATTGTCGTGATAGATGTACTTGCCCCAATAGGGCGGGCCGCCGGGCTTGTTGCGGTCGTCGCGCTCGTTGACCAGGTTGCGATAGTACCAGTCGACATAGCGGTCGCGGCCGTCCGCCTCCAGTACCGGGGTAATGGCCACCACCAGATTGTCGCGGATGCCCTGGATCATCGGGCTGTCCTCGGTCAGCAGTCGGTATGTCAGTTCCATCAGCATCTCGGGCGGGCCGGTCTCCGCGCTGTGGAGGCCACCTGAGATATGGTAGATCGGCTTGGTCCCCGCGATGACGGCGGGGGCGTCGGCTGCCGACAGCTTGCGCGGGTCGGCGAGCAGCGCGAGATTCTTCTTGTATGTATCGAGCTTCGCTATGTTGTCGGGCGACGAGATCATGACGACGACGTTTTCGCGTCCCTCCTCGCTCTTGCCGATCTCCACGATCTTGACGCGATCCGGTGCCGCCGCCGCCAGCGCACGATAATAGCCCATGATCTGCTCGTAATAATGCAGCGTATTGGGTGCGCCGATATGCTGGCCCAGCACCTGCCTGGGCGAGGGGATCGTCGCCGATGTTGGCAGGTGATCGACCAGCGGACTCATGAATTCGGGCTTGGTCGTCCACCCCTTCACGGTCGTCGCATAGTCCGTGTCCATCTGCTGCGCACTGGCGGCGCCACATAGAAGCATGGCCGTAGCCGCGACGAGGAAGTTTCTTTTTTGCACATTGCCTCCCTTGGAGATTGAGACTCTCTGACTGCTCGTATAGGAGCCCGCCGACGCGGGGCCGCGTCGGGGATCGGTGATGAAGCTCCCCCTAAACTCCTGTTATCTTTTCGCTTGGGAGGGCAGGGCGCAACGGATTTTATCGGCCGGGCCGGCAAATCCGCTTCGAATGCGCGCACATGGCAGGCATTTTTCTTCCCTCAGAATTGGGTTTTGCACGAATTTTGGGTACTTTTGGTCAATCGCACATATTTGTTGCGAGACTGTGTGGAAGTGTGAAAGTTTTACGCGTTTGCGCGCGGCAGGATTGGAATATTTTGTTGACGCTGGCGTGACGCTGCTACACGCTCGACCGGTAATGAAGGTATCGGCGGAAGCGTCACGACACAAAGTCGGTCTGCTCCTGACGAGAAGGTTCGGAGCGGCACGCGCTCCAAAAGAGGGGCTCCTGACAAGGCAGGACACAGGGGACGTTTCTTGCACGCAATTGCGGGATCGATGCCCTTTGTCCGTCCGGCGGCGACGCCGGGCGTTTGCCAGGGGAAATTCAGAAAGGGAGATTAAGTGGCTAATATCGTGGCGAATAAGCGGGGGCGCATCGCAGGCCTCAAGGTGATGTTGCTTGCTGCGGGCAGCGCCATGCTGTTTGGGCAGGCTGCCAGCGCGCAGGAAACCGCGCCGCAGGCTGACGAGGGCGGCATTATCGTGGTGACGGCGCTGAAGCGCAGCACCAACATTCAGGAAACGCCGATCTCGATTTCCGCCGTGACCGGCGAGGCGATCGCCAATTCCGGTGTGCAGAGCATCGCGGATCTTGGCGCCACCACGCCCAGCCTCAATTTCGTCGACGGCGGTCCGTCGCAGCGCCGCGTTGTCATCCGCGGTATCCAGGGCCCGGGTGAGCCGATGATCGGCACCTATTATGACGAAACCCCGGTGACCGGGATGATCGGCGCTGGCAACGACGCGGGCGGATCGACCCCGGAGCTTCGCCTGTTCGACGTCGAGCGCGTCGAGGTGCTGCGCGGTCCGCAGGGCACGCTGTACGGCTCCGGTTCGATGGGCGGTACGCTGCGCGTCATCTACAAGAAGCCTTCGCTGGACTCGATCGAGGGTGCGGTCGACGCCAGCCTGTCCAACACCGACGAGGGCGGCTGGAACTACGAGGCGAGCGCGATGGTGAACGTGCCGCTCGCGACCGACAAGATCGGCCTGCGCGCCGTCGGCTTCTACCGCAAGCAGAGCGGCTATATCGACAACACGACGCTCGGCATCGACAACATCAACGAGCAGAAGAGCTATGGCGGCCGTTTCATGCTGCGCATGGCGCCGACCGAGCGCTGGACGATCGACATCGCGACCTACATCAACCAGAGCCGCGCGGACACGCCGAGCTGGACGCTGGGCGCGGGCAAGTTCGTCTCCGACGCCTATACGCGCCAGCCGATCCGCGACAATGTTGAGCTTTACAGCGTCACGTCGAGCTATGATCTCGACTTTGCCACGTTGACCGCTTCGGGCTCGTACATGCACCGCAAGCTGTCGTCGGTGTCCGACGTGTCGCGCTACATTCGCAGCCAGCGCACGACGGCGCGCTGCGCCGCGCTCGTCAATTCCGGTTCCGCCTGTTCGACGACCCAGCTTGCGGGCTTCTATGATCTGGTTGATGGCCAGTCGACCTCGGCCCTGTTCCCGCAGCAGGAAATGGATGCCTGGACCGCAGAACTGCGTATGAGTTCAAATGGCAGCGGGCCGATCAACTGGACCTTCGGCGGCTTCTATTCGGACCGCAACATTGTCGTCGCAAACCCGCAGGTAAACGCCGATTCCACGACCGGCAAGGTGATCTATCCGCTCCAGATGGCGACCGTCCGTCACATCGACGATACGCTGAAGCAGCTTGCCGGTTTCGGCGAAGTGTCGTGGGATCTGTTCGACGGGTTCAATATCACCGGTGGCGCGCGCTACTATGACTACAAGAAGGACATTGTCGGTTACACGCCCATCCCGTCGATCCTGGTCGGTGCGCGCGTAACGGCGCCGACGAGCGTCAACTCGAGCGAGAACGGCTGGGTGGTAAAGCTCAACGCTTCCTACAAGATCACGCCGGGCGTCATGCTTTATGGTGAGGCGGCGCAGGGCTTCCGGCCGGGCGGCGCAAACCAGGTGCTGGGTCTGGACGCGGCGCTCACCGCTTACAGTTCGGACAGTCTGTGGAACTATGAGGTCGGCCTGAAGACGACCCTGTTCGACCGGAAGATGACGTTCAACGTCGACGTCTTCCAGATCGACTGGAGCGACATGCAGATCACCCTCCGTACGCCCAACGGCGCCTTCTCCTACATCGGTAACGCCGGTAAGGCGCGGGTGCGTGGTGTGGAAGTCGAAACGGGTATTCACCCGATCGATGGTCTCTCGATCATGGGTAACATGTCCTATATCGACGCCAAGCTGACCGAGAACCAGAATACGGGCGTGACGGCTACGTCCGGTCTCGACGGTGACCGGGTTCCTTATGTGCCGAAGGTCATGGGGGGGGCATCGGCCCAGTACAGCTGGCCGCTCAGCAGCAGCCTGTCCGGCTTTGCCCGCGTCGACTTCAACTATGTCGGCAGTTCCTGGTCCGATTTCCGGCCTAATTATGTCTACGCCCGCCGGGTGGACGACTATGCACTGGTGAATGCACGCATCGGTGTTGAGGAGCCGGACAACAAGTGGGGCGTGTACCTGTTCGCGACGAACCTGCTGAATGCCACCGCGATCACGCGGCAGACCTCCAGCGCCATAGCTGTCGGGCGCACGCTGGTCACCAGCGCGACGCCACGCACCATCGGCGTCAACGTCCGCACCAGCTTCTGATGCGAGGGCGGTCTCCGGGAACGGGGGCCGCCTTTTTTCTGACCTTTGGAGTATTCATGTTTTCTGGCAAATCCCTTCGTGTTGTTGCGCTGGCGACTGTCGCACTCGGCGCCTTTTCCGTTCCCGCAATGGCGCGTGATGTCGTGGTGCATGCGGGCAGGCTGATCGACGGCGTCGGCGCGAAGCCGCGCGAGAAGGTGTCCATCCTCATCCACGACGACCGTATTACGCAGGTGCAGGACGGCTTCGTCACGCCCGCTGGCGCCGACGTGGTCGATCTGTCCACCGCGACTGTGCTGCCTGGCCTTATCGACATGCACGATCACCTGACGATGGCCTATACCGGCAAGAACCCGGTGGCCGAACGGGTGCAGAACACCAACATCGACATGACGCTCGATGCGATCGGTAACATCCGCAAGACGCTGGAGGCGGGTTTCACGTCCGTCCGTGATGTCGGCGCCGAAACCGAAGTCATTGTCGGCCTCAAGAAAGCCATCGTCCGTGGCGCGATCCCGGGACCGCGCCTCTGGGTGTCGGGCTATCCGCTTGGTCCGACCGGCGGTCATGGCGACCCGCAGAACGGCATGCGGCCCGACCTCGACTTCCACAGCGAGGGTCGGGTAATCGACGGTCCCGAAGAGGCGGCGCGCATCGTGCGGCAGATGCACCGCGACGGCGTCGACCTGATCAAGATCATGCCGAGCGGCGGTGTGCTGAGCATTGGTGACGACCCCAACCATACGCTGATGACCGACGCGGAAATCAGCGCGGTCGTGTCGACGGCGCACAGCCTGGGAATGAAGGTCGCCGCGCATGCGCATGGACGTGACGCGGTGGTGCGTGCCTCCGAATTGGGCGTCGATTCCATCGAACATGGTTCGTTCGCTGACGAGGCCGCCTATAAGGTCATGAAAGACCATGGCACGTATCTTGTGCCCACGCTGCTGGTTGCTGACACCGTGGTGAAGGTCGCAAAGGCCCATCCGGAAACGCTGCCGCCATCGTCGGCGAAGAAGGCGTTGGAGGTAGGGCCGATCACGATCGCCAATCTGGGCCATGCCTACAAGGCCGGGGTCAAGATCGCTTTCGGTACGGATGAGGGGATCGCGCCGCATGGTGCGAACGCGCAGGAGTTCGCCCTGCTGGTCAGGGCTGGAATGACACCGATGGACGCGATCAAGGCCGCCACCGTCAACGCGGCCGACCTCCTGAACGCCAGTGCCGATGTCGGCTCCGTTCAGCCGGGCCGCTACGCGGACCTGATCGCGGTTGCGGGAGATCCACTGTCCGACGTCACGCAACTGGAGCATGTCCAGTTCGTGATGAAGGGTGGCAATGTCGTGAAGGGCTGGACGCCTGCAACGGCACAATGAGGGCCGTCTAAAAAAGAGCCGTTCGGGTACGTGAGAAGGCCGTCCTGCGCTGCAGGGCGGCCTTTTTCGATAGGATCGCTGGGCACGCAGTCGGGCGCGGGGAGTGTATGCAAGCCCGTTGATTGCTATCCGTTCTATGATATCATCCCACCCAATCACGCCGACAGAGTGGTGATGTGAGTGAGAGGGATGCAATGGAAACGCATGATCCGTCTTTGTGTGAACTGGGTACCGGCCTTTTGTTTCTGGCGAGCGGTCTGTCCGCCTGTTTCGCCGGGGCGGTTTATCTGTTGCTGACCTGACCACCCTGCTGCTGCGCTGGCGACAGTGCATCGTCTGACGGTGTCCAGCCCAGTCCCAGCGCCTTCTGGATGGCGATGAAGTCGCTGGTCAGTCCGGCCGTGGCGATCGACAGATTCTGTTCCGCGTTGATCTGCTGCCGTTGTGCATCGAGGAGATCGATCAGGGTCGTGGTGCCCGCGTCCTGGCGCTGGCGCGATAGTTCCGCCGCCTGATCGGCGGAAGCCTTGGCGCGGGCGAGTGTTGCGACCGTCACCCTGCGATAGCGAAAACGCGACAGCGCGCCATTGGCATCACGCAGTGCGGTCAGTACGGCCGAGCGATATTGAGCCTCAGCCTCGTCGCGCACGCCCTCGGCCTGACGGACCCTCGCGGCGTTCCGGCCGAAGTCGAGGAAACTCCAGCTCAGCTGGGGTGCGACCAGGGCTACAAAATCGTCGAGATGCGTGAGATCGGAAGGGCGCGTGCCGCCGATTCCTATCAGGCCCATGAAGGACAGCCGGGGGAAGCGGGCGGCCTCCGCCTGGCCGATCTTCGCCGTGTCCGCCGCGAGCGTCCGTTCCGCAGCGCGGATATCAGGGCGCCGCTGCAGCAGTGTCGCCGGATCGCCGATCGCGACCTGCGAGGGGGGCAGCGGGACTGGCCGTTGCTCACGCAGTACGTCATCAAGAGCGCCGGGCTCTTCCCCGGTCAGGGTCGCGATTTCGTCCAGATAGGCTTCGAGTTCCGCGCTGAGCGGCGTGGTGTCGGCGCGCGTCGCGTCCAGTTGCTGGCTGAGCCGCTCCACATCCAGCCGGGATGCGGTACCGCCCTCGTAACGTTGCCGGGTGAGCGACAGCATCTGTTCCTGCCTGGCGATGGCGCTGCGATTGAGGGCGATGCGCTGTTGCCTGTCGCGAACGTTGACGTAAGCCTGCGCGACTTCCGCCGTCAGGCTGACCTGTGCATCGGCGAACTGGGCTTCCGCGGCCTGCGCGGTGGCGCGCGCGGCTTCGACCCCGCGCCGCTGCCCCCCGAAGATATCGGCTTCCCAACTCGCGTCGAAGCCGAGATTGTAGAGATTGAGGCTCGACCGGGTTCCGCCATCCTCGCCATCGGAATCGCCGAGATTAAGGCCGGGGAAACGGGCATGGGCATAAGCGCCCATCGCACTGACATTCGGGGCAAGGTTCGCCTTCTGCTCGCGCAGGGCGGCTCGGGCCTGTGTAAGGCGCGCCTTGGCGGCCGCGAGGTCGGGATTGGCGGCGAGGGCCTTGTCCTCCAGCGCGGTCAGCGTGGAATCGTTCAACGCCTCCCACCACCGTGCGACACCAGCTTGCGGCGTGACCGGCGCATCACCGACGCGGACGAACGCGGCCCCCTGCGCAGCCTTCGGCGCCACGGTCGGCGGTCCGGCATAGTCCCGTCCGACGGTACATCCGCCCAGTGCAACGATGAGGGAGATGGGAAGCAGAGAGCGTTTCATCATATCAATGGCTAACCACTGGCTCGGCCCCTTTGGGCAGGGGGCGCAGGAACAGAATGAGGGGGCACACGCACACGATGCAGACGGACAGCAGCCAGAACAGGTCGGCATAGGTCATGGTCAGCGCCTGCGTTTGGATGCTGTTGCCGAGCGAGCGGTAGGCAGCGTCCATGCCCCCCAGCGTGCGGGCCTGATCCGCCATATAGCTTTGCAGTGCGTCCGAATTGGCCGACAGGCTTTCCTCGATGCGGCGACTGTGCAGCCACGTGCGTTGATCCTGGATCACGGCGATGCTGGCGAGCGCAAGGCTGCCGCCCAGGTTCCGGGCCGTGTTGTAGAGGCCCGCAGCGTCGCCCGCCTGCTCCCGGCTGACGGAACGGATCGCCGCCTGGTTCAGGAACATCATCGCGAACACCGTGCCGACACCGCGCATCAACTGGGATTCGACGAAGGAGCCACCGTCGCTGAGCGAGGACAGGTCGGTTTCGATGAATGCGCTGAAGGCGAGGATCGACATGCCCAGCAGCACGGCGATGCGGAGGTCTATGATCCTGATCATCAGCGGCGTGAACGGCATCAGCAGGACCATGGGGACGCCGGACAGCAGGACGATCTGTCCCGCCTGAAGTGCGTTATACCCGGCGATCTGCGCGAGAAACTGCGGGATGACATAGGATGTGCCGTAGATTACCATGCCCACCATCGTGACCATTACGACGATCGCGCCGAATTGCCGGTCGCGCAGCAGGGAAAGCCGGATGACCGGCGTCTTCGAAAGCATCTGACCGGCAAACAGGCTGATGAACCCGAGAACGGACACGGCCGCCAGCCAGCAGATTTCCGGCGAGGAAAACCATTGTTCGCGCTCTCCCTCCTCCAGCACCACGGTGAGGCCGCCAAGCCCCATCGCGAGTCCCGCAACGCCCAGCCAATCCGCGTCTCGCAGCGCAGACCATTTCGGCGCCTGGTGGGGCAGCGCAACGACCAGCAGGGTAAGCAGCGCTATGCCGATCGGCAGGTTGATGAAGAACGCATAGTGCCAACTCACATTCTCGGTGAGCCAGCCGCCCAGTATCGGCCCTATCACCGGCCCCAGGATCGCCGTCATGCCGAACATTGCGTTGCCGATCGGCTGCTGTTCCCGTGGCAGGCGCGTGGCGATGATCGTCATGGCCGTCGGGATAAGGGCACCGCCAGTGAAGCCCTGTCCTACACGCCCGATGATCATCATCGTCAAAGTGGAGGACAGGCCGCACATCATCGAGAAGCTGATGAACAGCGAAGTCGCGAGCAGCAGCAACGTACGCAGGCCGAATACCCGTTCCAGCCATCCCGACAGGGGGATGATGACGATTTCGGCAACCAGATAAGCTGTTGATATCCAGGTTCCCTCGGTGCCGGACGCCCCGATTTCCCCCTGGATCGTCGGCAGGGACGAATTGACGATGGAAATATCCAGCGTCGCCATCAGCGCACCGAGCGTGCCCGCCGCGACGGCGAGCCACGCGGCGGCGTCCGCTTTCGCCGGCTCCATCGGCGCGCGGCTGGCGGGCGCGGCCGAACTCATTGGCCGTCCTGTCTCCGAGCCTTTTCCTGCGCGCGCATCTGGCTCATCGCACCCTTGGCGTCGATGGTGTCGACGGTCACTGTGACGGACAGGCCGGGCACCAGCACACGGCGGGCGTCAGGACCGGCGTCGATGGCGATGCGGACCGGAACGCGCTGGACGATCTTGGTGAAGTTGCCGGTCGCGTTCTGCGGCGGAAGCAGGGAGAATTGTGCGCCCGTTCCCGGTGATACGCTTTCCACATGACCGCGCAGTTCGACGCCCGGCAGGGCATCGACTTCGATCGTCGCGGCTTGGCCCGGGCGCATCAGGCCGACCTGCGTCTCCTTGAAGTTGGCCGTGATGTATATTGCCTGGAGGGGGACGAGCGACATCATGCGCGTGCCGGACTGAACGAACTGACCCGGGCGCACACTCTTGTCGCCGACCCGGCCATCGACGGAGGCTTTAATGGTGGTGGAGCCCAGGTTCACATTGGCCGCATCGAATTGCGCGCGTGCCGCCTCGCCCTGCGCTTCCGCCTGGCGGACCTGCGCGCGGAGCGAACCGATGCGGCGCTCCGCTTCGGAGAGCGCGGCTGTCTGGGCGGCTACCGTCTTGGTGGCCTGCGTCGCCTGATTGCGCAGCGTCGTCAGCTTTTCCTGTGTTTCGGCCCCTGTCGCGGCGAGGGGGGCGTAGCGCGCGACCTGGCCGGCGGCGAAGGCAGCGTCCGACCGGCTGGCTGCGAGTTGCGCGCGAGCCTGCGCCACGGCGGCTTCCTGCTCCGCGATTCCGGCGCGCACATTGTCCGCATTCGCCTTCGCGACGTCGATCTGCGCAACGAACTGCGCAGTCTGCGCCTTGTAGTCGCGCGCGTCGATGCGGACCAGCGGCTGGCCGGCCTTCACATCCTGATTCTCGGCGACGAACACCTGATCGACATAGCCGGAAATCTTGGGGCTGATCGTCACCATGTCGGCCCGGACATAGGCGTCATTCGTGCTTTCCACATATTTGCCGCGCAGCTGATAGTGGATGAAATAGGCGATTGCCGTAACGGCAACGACCGCCAGTATCGTCAGCAATATGGTCCGCGTGCGAGGGCTGAGCCCCTTTCGCTTGCCGTTTTCCTGTTCGGGGGTGTCGTTTTCTTCGGCCATTGACGGGAAATCCTGTTGCGCGATGAGGACGCTGCATCTTCGCACTTGCACATAAACATCCTTTATGGCAACCCCTCTTATTGTGGACCCTCAAGAAACTGATTTCGCGCTTCAGGATCGCGCCTCGGAAGCTCTCCGTGATCTGTACCGGCGTTCGCACCGCGTAATCGATCGGGTGATGACGGAGCGCGGCGCGTCGTTCGCGCGTACCAAGTTGCTGCTTCTGCTGATGGAGAAGGGCGCGTTACGGACGACCGATATCGCCGCAAAATATGGCTATGCGCCGCGTACCGTGACCGAGGCGATTGACGGGCTGGAACGGGATGGGCTGGTTCGCCGTGAGGCTGACCCCGATGATCGGCGTGCAAAGCGCATTTCGCTGACGGAAGAAGGCAGGGTGGTCGCTAACGAGGCCGAGGCCTCCCGGCGTGCGTTCGTTCAGAGCATCTTCTGTGTATTGGGCGAAGACGAGCAGAGGGAGATCATCCGGCTTCTGGGCAAGCTCAATGACAGGCTGGCCGAGCTGGGCGGCTGATCTGTCCGATCAGTCGCGGGTCAGCATCGGGTGCTGCAACCGCAACTCGTCCAGCAGTGTTTCGATCACTTCCACCTGCGCAGATGTGCCTGTTGGCGTCAGCGTCCAGTTGCAATGCGGATGGGTGTCGGTGCCATAGATGTGCACAGAACCCACGCGTCGCCGCCAGACGAACCGGCTGCCGCCATATGTGCGCACGAGGTGCGCGGTCATGATGTCGAGCAGGTCGTCAGCCTTCATCGGGGCTACTCTTGTCATGCGACCAGTTCCCTTCCGCACCGGCATAGGCTTCAAGTTCGCGCCAGTGCCGGTCCCATCCCGGCCCTCTGCGCGCGACCGGCACCTGCATCTCAACGAAGCGGCGGGCGCGTGTGACCGGGTTTTCGTCCGACATGCGCAGGCGACCCAGGATGGCCTGCAGCCTGTCTTCCTCCGGGTCGGTCATTCTGCGCCTGTCTGCATGGCTGCCTTCTAATGGCGTGCCGTGCAAGGTTCAAGCGAGGGGCGGGTCAAGCCTGTGTACGCGTGCGTCCCGGCATCAGCAGGTTGAGCGTCACCGCGATCACCGCCGCGGGCAGGACACCGGAGGTAAGCATGATCCGGGCGGTATCGGGCAGGTATCGGATCGAATCCGGTTCCAGTTCCAGCCCCACACCTACGGACAAGGCGACGCCGAAGATCAGCATGTTCCGCTGCGTCCATTCGACGTTCGACAGCATCGCCATGGCGGCCGAGGCGACCATGCCGAACATGACGATCACGCCGCCGCCCAGCACCTCGATCGGGATGGTGGTGATCGCCGCACCGATCTTCGGCGCGAGGCCGCAGACCATCAGGAACAGGGCGCCGATCGTCACGATATGGCGGCTCATGATACCGGTGATCGCGATCAGGCCGACATTCTGGCTGAACGAGGTGTTCGGCATGGCGCCGAACACCGCCGCCAGCGCCGTGCCGACGCCGTCCGCGCAGGTCGCGCCGATCAGTTCCCGGTCTGTCGCCGGGCGGCCCGCATTGCCCTCGCAAATAGCCGATACGTCGCCGATCGATTCGATCGCGGAGATGAAGCCCATCAGGCAGAAACCCATGATGGCCGAGGCAGAGATGGCAAAACCAAAGTGAAACGGAGAAGGCAACATGATCCAGCCGGCCGCGCCGACGGGAGCCAGCGAGATACGCCCCATCGCGGCCGCGGCCAGATAGCCCGCGACGAGACCAAGCAGCACGGCGGCAGTCGACCAGATGCCCCGGCCGAAGAAACTGAGCCCCAACGTCGTCACCACAACCACCCCGGCGAGCAGCCAACTGGACGCCGCGCCATAGGCTGGCGTTCCCTGCGCAGGCACGCCGCCCGCCGAATACTGGATGCCGATCCGCATCAGCGAAAGCCCGATCATCAGGACGACGAGGCCGGTGATCATCGGTGGCAGCGCGAAGCGGATGCGGCCGACGAAGAAGCTGAGGCCGGTGTGGAACAGGCCGCCGCAGATGGCGGCCGTGGTCAGTTCGGCCATCGCGCCGACGCCGCGGCCAGCGACGATCGGGATCATGACCGGCAGGAAGGCGAAGCTGGTCCCCTGTACGATCGGCAGGCGCGCGCCGACCGGGCCGAAGCCAACCGTCTGGAGCAGTGTGGCGATACCGGCGAACAGCATCGACATCTGGATCATGTAGATCATCGCGGTCGGATCGGATGAACCGAAGCCGAAACCTGCCGCGCCCGCGACGATGATCGCGGGCGTCAGGTTGCTGACGAACATCGCCAGCACATGCTGGATGCCGAGCGGGATGGCGATGGAGAGGGCGGGGAGATAATCGGGATCGCGCGCCTGTTCGGGAGACATGATCCCGTCATGGCCAAGCGCGGACTCGGGCGCGGGCGCGGGCTGTGTCGGGAAGGGCGCGGCGGTCATCCGAAGCTCCTTGACGGCGTGATGGCGGGTTGTGCCTGTGCTCTCATGCGGCCTCCATCAGGCGGGTGAGCGATCGGCGCGCGGCGCTCAGGATGTCTTCCCGTTTCGCCTGGACCAGATCATGGTCGCGGACCACCGCGCGTCCCTCGACGAACAGGTCGCGGACGCCGGTCGGCGGACTGAGGACAAGCGCCGCCACCGCATCCCACGCACCCGTTGAAGGAATATCCGTCATGTCCCAGATGGCGATGTCCGCGCGCTTGCCCGGTTCCAGCGAGCCGCAGTCATGGCGGCCCAGTATCCGTGCACCGCCGCGCGTCGCGATGTAGAGCGCGTCGCGCGGATCGAACGCGGTGGCGCCGTGGATGGCCCGCTGCATCAGCATCGCCTGCCGCGCCTCGAGTAACAGGTGGCCGCTGTCATTCGACGCCGAGCCGTCGACGCCCAGCCCCAGCGGCACGCCCCTCGCGAACATCGTGCGCAACGGAGCGATGCCGGAGCCGAGGCGGCAGTTGGAGCAGGGGCAATGGGCGACGCCCGTTTTCGTCCGTGCAAAGAGGTCGATCTCCGTTTCGTCCAGTTGCACGCAGTGCGCATGCCACACATCTTCACCCACCCAGCCCAGACGCTCGGCATATTCCCCCGGGCGGCAGCCAAATCGCTCCAGCGAGAAGGCGACGTCTTCGGCATCCTCGGCAAGATGCGTGTGCATCATCACCCCCTTGTCACGGGCGAGGAGCGCAGCATCGCGCATCAAGCCCTGACTGACGGAGAACGGGGAGCAGGGCGCCACGCCGACGCGCACCATCGCTCCGTCACTGGCGTCGTTGAAACGATCGATCACTCGGACCGTATCGGACAGGATAGCGGCTTCGTCCTCGACCAGACTGTCCGGGGGCAGGCCGCCATCGCTCTCGCCCACGCTCATCGCACCGCGCGTCGCATGAAAGCGGAGGCCGATGCCCTGTGCGGCATGGATCGAATCGTCCAGCGTCACGGCATCGGGAAACAGATAGAGATGGTCGGAACTCAGCGAACAGCCGGACAGCGCCAGTTCGGCGAGCCCAAGCTGTGTTGCCGCGAACACATCCTCGGGCCGGTAGCGCGCCCAGATCGGGTAGAGCGTCTTCAGCCAGCCGAACAAGGAACTGTTGATCGCGCCGGGCAGGGCGCGGGTCAGCGACTGGAACAGATGATGGTGGGTGTTGACGAGGCCGGGCGTCACGACACAGCCCCGCGCGTCGATCACGGTTTCCGCCCGCACGACCAGCGGCGCCAGATCATGGATCGGGCCGACCGCTTCTATGATCCCGTCGCGGAAGACGATGGCACCGTCGGCTATCTCGCTGCGCGCATCGTCCATGCACAGGACATGATCGGCGTTGCGGATGACCGTCCGGCTCACCCGCGATCTCCTCCTGCCGATCCGGAGCGCTTCGGCCGGTTCACTGCGGCGGCGCCTTCTCGTAGCGATCCCAATGGTCGAGCAGTTCGTCGACGACCTTAGACCCGACCGTGTACAGGCTCTCCAGGGACGCCTTCATGCCGGAATAGCCTTCGTTCTCCTGCAGCAGATTGTCGTAGGCGGAGATGCCGGGCGGGGGCATGGTGAAGTTGCTGCCGGCGCGCAGAACGAGAACGCGGTCCCTGTCGACGCGGCCAGTGCGGGCAAGGAAGGTCATCGCCTGCATCACGCCCGTATCCTCCATGGCGGACGTGACGAACTCGCCCTTGCCCTGCGTCCAGTAGCGCACCCAGTCATTGGCCCAGTCGTTCATCAGCTTGCCGTGCCAGAAGGTCATCGCCGACACCTGGTCGCCTAGCAGGACGAAGGGCGGCTTCTGGGCATTGGGATAGCCGACATAATGTTCGCGCTCGGCCCGGATGCCCGGATCGTCGGGGAGTTGGATGCCTTTCGTGAGGGCATAGGCCCATCCGACGAGGGCGGGGTTGAGAGTAAACAGTTCGCCATGCGGCTCGGGCGGGCGGGGATCGTCCGGTCCCTTCCGGTCGCGCGGGAAATAGCCCGACTTCCATCCCTTCGGGATCTCGCGCGCGTCGATTTCGTGAGCGAGATCACCGTCGATCAGATAGCGCGCCCATGCGGCCGAGCCGATCGACGCATCCTGCGGGTCGATGCCCGCGATGCCGGCGACCAGGAAATAGGCGTGGCTGAGGTCGAATCGCTGATCGAGGCCGAGGGCGGTGATCGCATTCGAAGACCGTGCGGTGCCGATGCCGGTCACCATACCCAGTACCTGCGTCTGCGGGTTGTAGTAGAGGTCGTGATAGCCCTGCGGAAACGGAATACGGGTGTCGAGCTTTCGCCGGGCCTTCCAGAGCTGGAACTCTCCGGGCGCGTCGCCGCTATCCTCGCCGATCTCGAACAAGGTCACGATAACGACCTTGACGGGCAAAGGATGGGCGCACGAGCCGCCGGGCTGGCAATCGGCTGCGACAATCGTGGATGGCGCGGTCGCCGATACCGCCGGTACAGCGGCCGAACACAGCGCGGCGCTCGCGCAGATCAGGGCGAGCGTCGGAAAGCGCATGGGATACCTTTCATTCATAATCGACCGGCCGTCCGGTTCTGAAACGATGCGGGCCGGGGTAGCGAGGAAGCGGAGGCGTCCGGGCCAACCGGACGCCTCCGCCAGTCAACTCAGAACTTGTAGGTCAGCGACGCCTGGAAGCTGCGCGGCGTTTCCGGCAGAACGATGGTGCTGCCGAACAGTTCGGTGAAGTTCGCACGGAAGTACTTCTTGTCCGTGAGGTTCTTCACCACGACCCGCGCGAGCCACGGACCCGTCTCATAGGAGATCGATGCGTCGATCTTCGTGTAGGCCGGGAGCTTCACCGCCTGCGACTGGCCAGAATAGACCGAGTCGACCTTCACGCCGCTGGCGCTGAACGCCAGACCATTGTCGAAGGCATAGGTGGCCGTCAGCGAGTAGAGGTTGGTCGGAATACCCGCGCGGCGGGCATCGCTCTTGCTGGTGATCGGGATCAGGCCGATCGGCTGGCCGCCCAGATAGAGCGAGGGGTCGGCGACATTGACCAGATCCTCGATGCCGAAGAAGCTGAACAGCGTGCCGTCCTCGATCGCGGTCAGGTTCCAGACCTTCGTGCGCGTATAGCCGCCTGTGATGAACAGATGGTCGTCTACCGCCCAGCGGAACTCGGCCTCAAGTCCCTTGGTCTCGACGGCCTGGTTCACCGTGATCGACTGCGAGCTGTAGTCGGTACGCTTCTGCTTATACATCGACACGGCCGCATAGAGCTTGTCGTCGAGGAAGCTGCCCTTGATGCCGCCTTCGTAAAGCTTCGATGCGGAGACCCAGGTGCCTGCGGCAAGGTTTTCCGGATCGAGTTCCGCACCCTGACCCGCGATCACGACCGACTGACGGGCGGCGGTGACATAGGGGATGATGCCGAACGGCAGCTTATAGCTGGCGCTGGCCGACCAGGACCAGGCCCCCTTGGTGTCGGACGCGCCGCCAAAATCGGGCGCGACTTCCATCTTCGCGACATTGTAGTTGGATACGCCCTTGATGCGATCGTATCGCGCGCCGAGCGTGACATCGAGGCCGAAGTTGAACGCCAGATCGGCAAGGCCGGCCAACGCCACGTCGGTATAGTGACCCGTCACGTAGCTGGTGTAGTCGCAATCGCATTCGGTCGAGAGCAGCCGGTCGCTGGCCGGGGTGTAACCGACGGTCAGGTCAACGCGGTGGAAATATTCGTAGTTGAAGTCCTCGCCGTGCTTGAAGTTCGTGTAACGGATCGAGGGCGAAACCTGGAAAGCGAACTTGCCCGCGTCGGTATCGAACGTCTTGGAAATGACGATCTTGTCTTCGATCACATAGCTGTCGTGGAACTGCGAGAAGCCATAGGCATTCTCGTTGATGTTCTCGTAGCTGTCGTAGAACAGCTGGTTCTTGATCTCCAGGCCGCTGTCGGCGGTGTAGATCAGGTCGGCGTACCCCGTGGTCCCCTTGTTATCGAGGCGGTCGTCCTTGCCGGTCAGCGTCTTGCGGCGGCTGAGCTTGGTTGTGCCGACATTGGTGAGGTTCAGCAGGTTGTTGGGGCTGCCGGTAAAGCAGGCGTCGGTGATCGAGCTTGCGAACACGCCGCCGCCGCAGGCAAAGCCGCCGAAGATCGACAGGCCGCCCGGGACCGCCGCATTGATCTCCTGCTGCGACATCTGCCCGTCGCCGTTGGCGTCGAGCGACTGCGCGCTGCCGGTGATGTAGGTGCCGTTGTCGACCAAAGCCTGGGTCAGGCGGTTCCAGCCGCCGTTCTGCTGGCCCTTGTAGTTCTGGTACATGCCGCCGAACTCGAAGCGGAGGCCGGGTGCAAGGTCGGTGTCGAACGCGCCCTGCAGGATCGTCTGCTTGGTCGACATGTTGTCGTAATAGCTGCCCGAATCCTCCAGCTCGCCAAACAGGCTGTAGCCGAATTCCTGGCTGCCGATCTTGCCGGGGCCACGAATTTCCGCCTTCAGGTCGCTCTTGCGCCAACTGCCCGTGGTGTAGGTCAGTTCGCCTTCCGGGCTGGACAGGTAGGAGCCGCCCTTCACGCGCGCTGACTTCGGCACGAAGTTCATGTAGCCGCCGGTCTTGGACGGACCGTAGATCGGCGAGGCGGGGCCGCGCACGATGTCGATGCGTTCGGACGCGCCGATCGGTGTCGGATAGTTGCCCGGATTGTCGAGGCGCCGCATGCCGCGGAAATAGACCTCGCCCGGCGTGCCGCGAATATCGAGCGCGCCGCCGACGCCGAAGAAGGAGTTGGTGAACGTACCCGGCGACTGCGCGACCAGGTCATAGATGTCGGTGATGCCGAAGCGCTCGATCTGTTCGGAACTGATCGTCGACGCCGAGCGCGGTGTTTCGACCAGCGTCTTTTCAAAACCGAAGACTGATCCCACGTCCGCCAGCGGCAGGGCGTTCAGCGCGCCGGTGACGACGATTTCGTCCTCGGCCGGCTCGTCGGCGGGTGCCTGTGCCCACGCGGATGTCGTCATCGCCGTGCAGCAGAGCAGGGCGGTCGAGAGTGTAGCGAGAGATTTGCGCAGAATGGTCCGCTGCGACGCGGTGCAAGTAACAAGATTTTCAGTCCGAACGCCTGCCATCGTATTTCCCCCTTGATGGCGGCAGAGCCCAGTATGTTTTTAAGGCACTGCCGGTCAAAAAATGCCCGAGCCTGCCTCTCCCCGTTACTTTTATCGTTGGATCTGCGATGCCGACGTCATTCAGCGTCGGCCGTTGTCCTCCCGGCCCAAACGAACCCACGCGCCATTATCGCGCGCGATTGCTGATGGTTGAATGATGTCGCTGGTGCGCAGGCAAGCCCACGGGCCTTCGACGCTTCGCCTTCACCGGCTGCATCCCGAGTCGATTGCAACGCACCATGCCGGCTGGCCGGGCGATAGGCCCGAAACAGACATCGTATGTTGGATTCGCCCCCGAAATTCCCCAAATCACAGCCCCCGGCAGAGGATATCTCTTTCTTTTCAATTAAGGGCTTGACCTGATGCGATCAAATGCAATGAACTTGACGGGGTGTTGCAAAAAATAGAGTGGGGCGTGCCGGTCTTTTCCCGTTTCCTTCGCTATTTCATGGCCGTTGGCCGTCTCGGGTCCATCCGCAAGGCGGCCGACGAGATCAACGTGTCCGCGTCCGCCATCGATCGTCAGATACTGAACGTCGAGAAGGATCTCGGCATGCCGCTGTTCGAGCGGTTGCCGACCGGCCTTCGCCTGACGGCGGCGGGCGAGATCATGATGGCGGCGGGTCTGCGTTGGCAGAAGAATCTGATCGACGTCCGGGCCCAGATCGAGGATCTGCGCGGGCTCAAGCGCGGCCATGTCGATATCGCGATCATCGACGCACTGGCAAAGGGCTATATTCCGTCCGCCATTCAGGCGCTGAAGACACGCTATCCCGGGATCACGATCGGCGTGCGGGTTCTGGAAAATGATCAGGTCCGCACTGCGATTGCGCGCGGAGAAGTGGATTTCGGTATCCTGTTCGAGCCGCAGTCCTATCGCGACCTGTCCGTGCGCTCCTTCGTGGAAGTCGTGCTGGGTTTCATAACGCCGGCCGGTCATCCGCTGGGGCAACGGGCCGAGGCGCGTTTCTCCGAGGCGGTGGGGTCGGCCCTGATCGTCCCGGCCGAGCCGCTGGCCGTCTGTCAGCAGGTCGCGGTGCTGGAAGGGACGACCGGCGTGGCGCCTGAAAAGGCGGTGACGTCGGACAATGTGCAGATGATCACGTCTCTGGTGCTTCAGGAGGTCGGGATCGGCGTACTCACTTCGCTCGACGTCATCACGGAGGTGAAGCGCGGGCTGCTGTCCTTCACCCGCATATCCGATCCCATCCTGCGGCCGATGACGCTGGCTCTGTGCACAGCGGCGGCGCGGACGCCGCCCTATGCGGCGAGCATCGTCCTGGCAGAACTGGAGAACGGCTTTGCCCAGCTTGGGTATCCGGCTTCGATGGAACCGACCGCTGAGCCAGTAATATAGAAGCGGGCTAAAAGCGGAAGCCGCGTGCCACCGCATAGGTGCACAGCGCTGCCACGGCGATGCCGATCAACGCCCTCCATGGCGATGCACCGAGTTCATCGGATGCATGGGTTCGTCCGGCGACCCGGCCGCCGTGCAGCATCGGTGCGATCAGGTTCTGGCGCAGACCCAGAAGATAGAAGAGAACCGCCGCGACGTGCAGGGCGATGAGAGCGAGCAGCAGGTTGAAGATCACGCCATGGGCCTCGGCGGCGATGCGCCCCTGATCGAAGCTGACGTAATCGGACAGCGGTCCGGACTCGAGGCCGTCGATATCGACCGCGAACAGGCCCGCGACGACCATGGTGGTCAGTGTGCCGAGCATCAGCAACACGCTCCAGCCGCCGATCGGGTTGTGCCCGTCCGCCGCCACATGGCGACCGCCGATGATCGACCGGGCGTAGGTGATCAACGCGCGCGGTCCTCGCACGAACCGGACGAAACGCGCCGTGCGTCCGCCGACGAAACCCCAGTAGATGCGAAAGATCAGCAACGCGAGGATGGCGTAGCCGGACATCCGGTGCCACTCCATCTCATGCTGTTCGCCGCTCCACCAGGAAAAGGCGAGCAGGGCGACAAGCAGCCAGTGGAACAGCCGCACGGGCAGATCCCATATGCGGACGCGATGCGTCCGGGCGTCGGCTGTGGGGGCACCGTGCATGCTGGTTATATCCTCCCGTCAGTTGTCGGCGCGGAACTGGCGATGGCATCCCGCGCAGGTGCCACCGGTCAGCTTCGCCTGCGCACGGATCGCGTCGATATTGCCGCCGTTCATGACCGTCACCAGCTTGCGCGATTCGACCAGCAGCTTGTTCATCTGACCATCGAAGGTCGCGCGGTCGGTCCAGATACTGGCAAGGGCATCGGTATGGACGCTGCCGCCCGGCCCGCTGCCCGCCGGGAACAGCCTGGGCTGCTGCTGGGCCGTGGTCGCGATGGTCTGCGCGGCGGTGGCCATTGCCGCCTTCGCCGGAGCGTCGGTCTTGAGCTGGTCGTTGATCAGTTTCATCGCCGCGCCCATTTTCTTGTAACCCGCCTGCCGCGCGGCGATCGCCGCCTGGGGCGAGGGGCCTGCCGTCGGCGCGGCGGCCAGCGAGCCCGCCAGCGCAGTCGCGGTCAGCGTGATGGCGCCGATAGTCAGGGTTTTGAAGGTGCATGTCGGCATGGTTCGGTTCGATCCGGATGGTTGAAGGGTCAGTTGTTTGAGGAAACGGCCGGCCTCCCCGCATCCGCCATGCGCGGGCTGGCGGAGGCGGGAAAGACGGCACGGAAGATGGCCTTGACCTCGGTCAGGCCGTTGTCGGCCATCTGTGCCGCCGTGGTCCCGCGCTTGTTGGGGATATCGATGCGCGCACCGTGGGCGGCGAGCAGGCGGAGCATCGGTTCGAGTTCGGGCTGGAGGCCGCCGCCGATCAACAGGTGCAGCGGCGTCGCCCCGTTGGCGTTGGTGACGTTGGCGTCCGGGGAAAGCGTGAGGGCATAATCGAGCGCGGCCGCGTTGCCGCCCTGTGCTGCCGCCAGCACGACATTGACGCCATCCGCCGCCACGAAGCGGGGATTGGCTCTGGCGGAGACCAGATGCTTCATCGCCTCCGCTTTTCCCGCCGCGGCAGCGGACAGCAACGGCGTCGTCGGCGGAACGGGCGGCGGCGGCTGACCGAAATTCGCCTCCGTCACCCAGGTGATGCGGGATGCGCCGGTCAGGGCATTGGGATCGGCGCCCTTTGCCAGCAGCAGGTCGACAAGCATGACATCGCCACCGGCCGCCGCTGCGTGCAGTAGTTGATTACCGTTACGGTCCCGCTCGGCAAGGTCGGCGCCACGCTCGACCATCAGTGCAGCAGCGGGGTAATTATGCTGGTAAACGGCGAGTTGTGCCGCGCTCGTGCCCTCTGGGCCGCGATGGTCGGTTTTCGCACCGGCCGCGACCAGCATCTGCGCGGCGGCGGGCATGCCGCTCTTGATCGCGAAGAACAGCGGCGTGAAACCTGCCTTCGTCGTCCGGTTTATACCGGCTCCCGCTTTCAGCAGCAGTGCCATCGCGTCCGTCCGTCCCGACGCAGCCGCCCACATCAGGGGTGTCTGACCTCTCGCATCGACGCTGTCCACGCTTGCGCCTTCGGCAAGCATCCGTTCGACTGCCTTGGCCGGGCCATAGCGCGCGCAAATGGCGAGCGGCGTGATGCCGTCCGGCGTTCGCGTACGCACCTTGGCATGGGCGTCGAGCAAGTGGATGACGATCTCCGCATTGCCCAGTTCGCATGCCAGCGACAGCGGCGTCACGCCGTCGATGTCGGCACCGTCCGGTTTCGCTCCGGCCGCCAGCAGGGTTTCCACCATGGCCGGGTTCTGCGTGTTGACGGCCCAGGCGAGTGGTGTCGCTCCGAAGGCGAGTGTCCGGTCGGGATCGGCGCCTTGCGAGAGGGCGGCCTCTGCTGCGCCGATGTCGTTCGCGGTGATTGCGTTTGCCAGCGCATCCTGCGCCTCAGCCATGGCACGGGCCTGAACGCCGTTGCAGCAGAGGCTGGCTGCCGCAAGCGCGCAGGCGAGGCGCAGCCCCCTAGGCATCGGTAAGCTCGCTGAGCGGGCCGGTGCTGTCGCCGAACGATGTCGCTGGCACGTCGAGGATGTTGAGGGCGGCCAGCAACAGGTTGGACATGGTCGTGCCATAGGCGACGGTGATGCTGCGATTGCCCCTCACGAGGCCGCCCGCGACGATCACCGGCAGGTCCATATGATCATGCTCGTTGGGGTCGCCGAACGCCGATCCGCGCAGCACCAGCGTCCGGTCGAGCAACGATCCCTCGCCGTCCCTGGTTTCCTGCATGCGGCGCAGATAGTAAGCGAAATACTCCATGTGATAGCGGTTGATCCGCGCGAGCTTCACGATCTTCTCGGGATTGCTGCCGTGGTGGCTCAGCATGTGGTGCGAATCCGGAACGCCGATCTCCGGATAGGTGCGGTTGCTCAGTTCGCGTCCGATCATGAAGCTGCCGACGCGGGTGATGTCCGCCTGCATCGCCAGTACCTGAAGATCGATCATCAGTCGCACATGCGCGTCGAAGGATTCGGGAATGCCCGCGGGACGCTCCAGACCGCCCGCCTGTGCGGCGGTGCCCGACATCACGGCGCGCTGGATGCGCTTCTCCACATCGCGCGTCGCTTCCATATATTCGTCGAGCTTGCGCATGTCCTCTGCGCCCAGCTGTCCGGAAAGCCGGGCGGCATCATCCTTCACGAAATCGAGGATGCTGGTCTGCCGCCGCAACTGCGCGCGGCGGCTTGCCTCGTCGAGAGCGTCGCCATCGCCAAACAGCCGTTCGAACAGGTCGCGGGGATTGGCCGTGACCGGCAACGGTACGGTCGGGCTCCGCCAGGAAATGCCGTTGGTATAGGCGCAACTGTAGCCGATGTCGCAGCTTCCCAGCAGGCTGGCCGGATCGATGCCAAGTTCGAGCGAACTGAGTTGGGTCGCATCCCCGACATGATTGGCAAAGACCTGATCGGCGGAGACGGCGCAGCGGATGTCCGTCCCCTCTGTCTGCTTGACGTGGGTGCCGGTCAGAAAGGCGGGGCAGGACCGGCCATGCCCGGCCGGCCGGTCGCCCATCGCCGCCGCCATCGGGTGGCCAAGCCCGCGGATGACGGTGATCCGGTCGCGCAATGGTGCCAGAGGCTCCAGCGTCGAAGGCAGGACGAAATCCATGCCCGTCGCCGCCTTCGGCGCGAAACTGTCCATCATCATGCCGTTGGGCGAATAGAAGACCTGAAGGCGCTTGGGGCGGGCGGCGATGTCGGCGGCTTTCGCGCTCGGCATCATCGCCTCCAGGAAAGGCAGCGCCATCGTCGTGCCGATCCCGCGCAGGACGGTCCGGCGGCTCAATGCCTTGCGCATCACCCTCATGTCCCTGTGCTCCCGTCCTGTGCCTTGCCGCCCGGCGTCTTGCGCAAGGTGAAGGCGTCGCTGGCGACAATGCCCCTGACGATCGTCTGGATGCGGTAGCCGTCGGCTGCGGCCGACGCCGATATCTTGCGCACGGCCGGCATGTCGCGCGCGCCGACCCCGCGCGCCAGCGCATAGGTCATCAGGCGTTCGGTGAAGGCGGCGGTGAACTCGTCCTTTCGCGCCATCAGTATCTGGCGCAGCCCCTCGATCCCGGCAAAGGCGGTGCCATCCGGCATCGTCGCGGACACGTCTATCGGTTGCCCGGCGTCGCGCATGCGAAAGGCGCCTGTCGCATCGAAATTCTCCAGCGAGAAGCCGAGCGGGTCCATCTTTACGTGGCAGGCGGCGCAGGTCGGGTTCGTGCGGTGCAGTTCCAGTTGCTCCCGCGCGGTGAGCAGGCGGCCGTCATGCTTTTCCTGAAGCGCGGGCACGTCGGGCGGCGGCGGCGGCGGTGGCGCTGCGAGCATGTTGTCGAGGATCCACTTGCCCCGTTTTACGACGGACGTGTGATTGCCGTAGGACGTGACGGTGAGGATGCTGGCCTGCCCCAGCAGGCCGCCGCGATGCCATGCCGGGTCCAGGCTGACCTTGCGGAACGCCGTGCCGCTGACGCCGGGGATCGCATAATGTTCGGCAAGGCGCTGGTTGAGGAAGGTATAGTCGGCCGCGATGAAATCCAGCACGGAGCGGTTGGTCCGCATCACATAGCTGAAGAACATCTCGGTCTCGCGCGCCATAGCGGTGCGCAGGCGCGTATCGAACTTCGGAAAGACGGCAATGTCCGGGCGTTGCTGGTCGAGATTGCGCAGATACAGCCACTGTCCGGCGAAGTTTCTCGTGAGCGCCTGCGCGCGCGGATCGGCAAGCATGCGCCCGATCTGCGCGTCGAGCACCGCCGGGTCGCGCAGTTGCCCCCGTTCGGCTGAGGACAGCAGCGCCTCGTCGGGGATGCTGCTCCACAGGAAGAAGGACAGGCGGGAGGCGAGTTCCAGATCGCTGATGCGATGAACGCTGCCGGGCGCGCTGCCCGCCGGATCCTGTTCGACCAGGAACAGGAAATGTGGGGAGACGAGGACCGCCTCGACCGCCGCCTCCACGCCATGTTCGAAGTCCGACGTGGCGCGCTCGCCAGCGTAGACGCGCATCAGCGGCGACAGGTCCGCGTCCGTCACCGGCCGCCTGTATGCGCGACGGGCAAGTGCAGCGACGATGGTCCGGGCGCAGGCGGCCTCGGCGGCTGTCCCTTGCGGCTTGCAGGTGAAAATACGCGCGCGACTGGGCGTATTGCCCATCCCCTTTGGCGAGAAGGGACCGGCCACGTCGATCTCCAGCACGTCGCGCGGGAAGTTCTGCTGCGAATAGCGCGGGTGCATGCGGTAGGAGGGCACGGACAGCGTCTTCACGCGTGCGCCGTCGACCGTCACGTCGAGCGACAGCATGTCCGGTGCGTCAAGCGGCAGCGGCACGACATCGAGCGTGTTGCGCAATGTCTGGATGCTTTCATCCGGTGCGATCGTGCGGCGGAAGGACATGCCGATGACATGGGCCCCCGCTTTCAGCGGGATACGCGTGCTGACCCTGTCCTCGGGCAGGCGATCGGTCTCGTTATTGGTGTTGGCGTTGAGGTAGCCGCTGACTTCATAGGTGGCGTCGTACCGCGCAAAATAGGTGAAGGCGCCGCCGCCGCGCGAGCCGAGCGGCAGGGCGTCGCTCGCCCGTTCATTGTAGGCGGGGCGGCCCGAGTTCATCACCGAACCGTCCTTGGGCACCTCATAGGCGGTGACGAATTCCCGGCGTGACGTGAGGCCGGTCGCCATCCGGGCGACCTTGCCGGCAACGGCGACATAGCGGTCCATCAGGGTCGGCGAGACACTGAGCACGTCGGCGATGTTGTCGAAGCCGTAGCCGGAATTGTCCTGTGGCAATTCCCGGCTGACGTCCACGTCGAGCGCCAGCAGGTCGCGCACCGCATTTGCATATTCGATCCGGTTGATGCGACGTATCGTTGCGCGACCGGGATCGGGATGGTCGGCGGCATATCGGTCGAGTGCCGCCTGCAGCCATTGCACGAAGGCGGCGCGGACGAGCGGATCGGGCTGCGGCTTGTTACGCGGGGGCATCTCGCCCAGACTGACCCGGCGCAGGATGGCTTCCCATTCGCCGGCATGGGCGCCGACCATCAGGTCGCCGCTCTTGAGGTCCTCGATCGACAGGTTGGCGACCCGGTCCATGTCGTTGTGACAGCGGGCGCAGAACTCTTCCAGCAGAAGCGGCGGCCCGCCGGGTTGGGCCGATTGCGCGACGGCGGGCATGACCGCATTCTCCTGCGGCCGGGCAACCACCGAGGCCGCGAAGGCGAGCATGCCGAGCGCGAAGGCTCCGCTGCCAAAGGTTGGACGCCAGTTGAGGCTCATCTTTCCGCTTCGTTTGCCCACCGTACGGGCACCGCGCGGCCTCTCCGCCACATGCATGGCCGGGTGCCTAGTTGCCGCGATCCCATTTCCCTGTGTAACGGCGCTATCGGTTCGATCCGCCATCGTCCATTGCCGTTAACGGGACGGGGCTCCCGATAAAACGCAACGCATGAGGATCGGGCGTATCAATTGTTCGGAAGGCTACTCTCCATTCCGCGCGCTTTTTTGCAACATCTTGTACGGAATATCCTCATTGAATGTCGCGGGTGTGCCGCCTAAGCCCGGCCCCGATATCAAGGGGGACATTGTGCGCGATCATCATCGCCGTCGCATCCGCGACGGTCTGCTTCGGCTGCTGGGCGGCATCGCGCTGCTGGCATTGTCCGGCCTGGCTCCGGCGCACGCGCGGACGGCGTCTGCCGAAACGGATGAGGCACGCACTGCCGCCTATCTCGACCGGATCGTCGACAGCGGGCCGCGCCTGCGCATCTTCCTGCAGACGATGCCGAAGGGGGGCGATCTCCATAACCATGCCGGCGGCGCCAACTATGCGGAGGATTTTCTGCGCTGGGCTGCGGCAGACGGGCTGTGCATCGCGACCGATACCTATCATGTGGTCGACCCGCCATGCGACGCGCCGGGCCGTATCCCGGCGGCGGGGCTGGAAAGCCGCTATCCTTATTATTCGCGCGCGATCGATGCGTTTTCGACGCGCGGGTTCGAGGCGGGGGTCGGTGATCCGGCGGTGTCGGGTTACAACCGCTTCTTCGCCACCTTCGAAGCTTTCTCTCCGGCGTCGCGCAACCACATGGGCGAGGCGCTGGCGATGACCCGGCGGCAGGCCGCCGCCGATCGTGTATCCTATGTCGAACTGAGCACCGGTGCCCGATCCGTCATGCCGCTCGTCGCCGCGATCGGTGACACGGCGGACGTGTCCGACCTTGAACGGCTTTACGCCAGAATAGTGCCGTTGCTGCCCGCTGCGGTGGCGAAGGCGCGGGCGGATTATGACGGTTATGAAGCCGAAATGGCGAAGCTGGACGATTGCAAGGGCAAAACGCCCGAGGCCGCCTGCGGCGTCGAGATGCGCTATCTCTACACCGCGCTGCGTACCGTGCCGCCCGCGCAGGTGTTCACGCAGCTCGCCTTCGGTTTCGCGCTGGCCGCCGCCGATCCGCGTTTCGTAGGGGTCAACATCGCTGCGCCGGAGCATGACCCGATCGCGGTGCGCGACTATGCGCTGCACATGCGGATGATCGCCTTCCTGAAGGCGCGGCATCCCGACGTCCTCCTGTCGCTTCACGCGGGGGAACTGACGCTCGGCCTCGTGCCGCCCCGGGATCTGGCCTTCCACATCCGGCAGGCGGTGGAGGTGGCCGGTGCCCGGCGTATCGGCCACGGCATCGACATTTCCTATGAGCCTGACGCGCCCGACTTGCTCCGTCGGATGGCGCGGGATCGGGTGGCGGTGGAGATCAACCTCACCAGCAACGCGGTGATCCTGGGTGTGAAGGGCAGCGACCATCCGCTGTCGCTCTACCGACAAGCGGGCGTGCCGGTCGTGCTGTCCACCGACGACGAGGGCGTGTCGCGCAGCGACATGACCAACGAATATATGCGTGCGGTCACCGAGCAGGGGCTGCGCTATCGCGACCTCAAGCAGATCGCGCGCGATGGCCTTCAATATGCTTTCCTGCCCGGTGCCAGCCTGTGGGCCGACCGGCCGGGCGGCGAGCGTACGGCCGCCTGCGCGGATATAGGGTCGCAGGCCTGCGTGACGTTTCGTGCCGCCAGTCCGAAGGCGGAGCGGCAGTGGCGGCTTGAGCAGGACTTCACGGCTTTCGAGGCGACGGCACGCTGATTGCCCGCCGCTGTTGCGGTGCAGCGCATTTTCCTGTAGGGGCCGCCCGGAATTCCGCCGGGGCGTTGCCTAGGTGGCACCCCTATCCAAAAGGCAAAGCATGTCCCTGCGTAATATCGCGATCATCGCGCACGTCGATCATGGCAAGACCACGCTCGTCGATCAGTTGTTCCGTCAGTCCGGCACCTTCCGCGACAACCAGCGGGTTGAGGAACGGGCGATGGACTCGAACGACCTGGAAAAGGAGCGGGGTATCACCATCCTCGCCAAGCCGACCTCGATCGAGTGGAAGGGGACCAGGATCAACATCGTCGACACCCCCGGCCACGCCGACTTCGGCGGCGAGGTGGAGCGCATCCTCTCGATGGTGGACGGCGTCGTCCTGCTGGTCGACTCCTCCGAAGGCGCGATGCCGCAGACGAAGTTCGTGACCGGTAAGGCGCTGGCGCTGGGCCTGCGTCCGATCGTCGTCGTCAACAAGATCGACCGCCCCGACGAGCGTATCCAGGAAGTGCTGGACGAGGTGTTCGACCTGTTCGTGACCCTCGACGCCACCGACGAGCAGCTGGATTTCCCGGTCCTCTACGCGTCTGGCCGCAACGGCTACGCCAGTGAGGATCCCAGCCTACGTGAGGGCACGCTGGAGCCGCTGTTCCAGAAGATCGTTGATCATGTGCCGCCGCCGGCCCTGGACGAGGAGGCGCCGTTCAGCTTTCTGGTGACGCTGCTCGATCGCGACAACTTCCTGGGCCGTATCCTGACCGGCCGCGTCCAGTCCGGCACGCTGAAGGTCAACCAGCCGATCCATGCGCTCGACGCCGACGGCAATGTGCTGGAAACTGGCCGCGCCTCGAAGATTCTCTCCTTCCGTGGCCTTGACCGCGTGCCGGTGGACGAGGCGAAGGCGGGTGACATCATCAGCCTTGCCGGTCTCACCGTCGCGACCGTTGCCAACACCATCGCCGACCCGCAGGTTAGTGATGCCATCAAGGCGCAGCCGATCGATCCGCCGACGCTCTCGATGCGCTTTGCCGTGAACGATTCGCCGATGGCGGGTCGTGAGGGCAGCAAGGTGACGAGCCGCATGATTCGTGACCGCCTGATGCGCGAAGCCGAGTCGAACGTCGCCATCAAGGTGACCGAGAGCGCCGACAAGGACAGCTTTGAGGTCGCCGGTCGCGGCGAGCTTCAGCTTGGCGTCCTCATCGAAACGATGCGCCGAGAGGGCTTTGAACTGGGCATCTCGCGTCCCCGCGTGCTGTTCGGTGAGGATGAGGCCGGCAACAAGACCGAGCCTTATGAAACGGTCGTCATCGACGTGGATGACGAGTTCTCCGGCACGGTCGTCGATAAGATGAACATCCGCAAGGCCGAGATGACCGACATGCGCCCCTCGGGCGGGGGCAAGACCCGCATCACCTTCTCCGCGCCCTCGCGCGGCCTGATCGGCTATCATGGCGAGTTCCTGTCCGACACGCGCGGTACCGGGATCATGAACCGGCTGTTCGAGAAATATGGTCCGTTCAAGGGTAAGATCGAAGGGCGCAAGAACGGCGTGCTGATCTCGAACGGCGCGGGTGAGGCGGTCGCCTATGCTCTTGGCCCGCTCGAGGAACGCGGCATCCTGTTCGTCGGCGTGGGCGAGGCGCTGTATGAGGGCATGGTGATCGGCGAGAACGCCAAGCCCGAGGATCTCGAGGTCAATCCGATGAAGTCGAAGGCGCTGACCAACTTCCGCGCCAGCGGCAAGGACGACAGCATCCGCCTGACCCCGCCCAAGCGCATGACGCTGGAGCAGGCTATCGCCTATATCGACGACGATGAGATGGTCGAGGTGACGCCGCAGAACATTCGCCTGCGCAAGCGCTACCTCGATCCGAACGAGCGCAAGCGCATGAGCCGCGCCAAGGCGGCCTGATCGCCTCAAGCGACGTCACGAAATATAAAGGGAGCCGCCGCCCGGATGGGCAGCGGCTCCCTTTTTTATGCGGTTGTCGCTCTATCTGATTATTCGGTCGCGTTTTCCGAGCCAGCAGGTGATGCCACCCGCTTGGAAAACGCTCTAGAAGCGGGTGCCGATGCCGACGCCGAAGACGATCGGGTCGAGGCTCACCTTCACGCGCTGGACCCCGGCGGCTGCGGTCGACAGACGCGCCTTCGTATCGATGTCGATATATTTGACGTCGAAGTTCAGGAAGACCTTGGGCGTAATGTCGATGTCGACGCCCGCCTGCGCGGCCCAGCCGAAGCTGTCGGACATGTGCACGCCGGTCTTGCCCACGGCGGCCTCAAGGCCTCGCGACGCGTCTTCCGAATAGAAGAGCGTGTAGTTGACGCCCGCGCCGATATAGGGCCGCACCTTGCCCTCGGGCAGGAAATGATACTGCGCGGTGAGCGTCGGCGGCAGGACCCAGGTGGAGGCAAGCTTGCCGATGCCGCCGGTGGTCCCTGACTTGCCGCTGGCGGTATGCTTGGTCGTCGCGGCGATCAGTTCAAAACCGATATGGTCGCTGGCCATCCAGGTCACGTCGACCTCCGGCATGACGCTGTTGTCGACCTTCACGCCCTCGCCGGGGAAGCCGGGCAGGATACTGCCGCTTTTCTCCGTTGGCGCGACCATGATCCCGCGCAGACGCACCAATACGTCGCCCTGCTTCGCCTGCGCCGGTGTGGCAAGAACCGCCAGTCCCGCCGTGGCGATCAACATCATCTTTTTCATTGTCGTCTCCATCCAAGATGGATGGGCAGATGGCGTATGGAGGCCCGGCCGTCCTTGATGCAGGACAAGTACGGATTTGATCCGCGTCAATGTGCGGGCGGCGGCGGGGCGCGATGACAATCGCATGTGGCCTTATCATGCAGATCTGCTTGGCGCGCCCGTGCCGCGCTATACGAGCTACCCGACGGCTGCCGATTTCGGCACGGGCGTGGGGGGCGAGGACCAGTCTCACGCGCTTGCCGCCGTTGCGCCGGACCAGCCGCTCTCGCTCTATGTCCACATTCCCTATTGCAAGGAGATTTGCTGGTATTGCGGGTGTAATACCGGGGCCGCGAACAAGGAACTTCGGCTCGCCGGTTATCTGGAGGCGCTGGAGCGGGAGATCGCTCTGGTCGGTGCCGGCCTTGGCGGACGCGGCGTTGTCCGTCACATCGCCTTCGGGGGCGGCAGCCCGAACGCGATCGCCCCCGTGGCCTTCATTCGCCTGTTGCAGCAGATCATCCTGTGCATGCCCGCCGACCGGCCGGAAATCGCCGTGGAGATCGACCCCCGCACGCTGAGCGACGACTGGGTGGAGGCGCTGGGTGCCGTCGGTACTTCGCGGGTCAGCCTGGGAGTTCAGACGTTCTCTCCGCAGGTGCAGGCCGCGATCGGCCGGGTGCAGCCGGCGGGCATGATCGCCAGGGCAGTGGAACGGCTGCGGGCGGCCGGGATTGGCTCGATCAATTTCGACCTGATGTATGGGCTGCCGGGCCAATGGCTGGCCGACCTGAGCGCGACGCTGGACCGTGCCATCGCCATGCGGCCGGACAGGATCGCCTGTTTCGGTTATGCCCATGTGCCGCACCTCATTCCCCGGCAGCGTCGGATCGTCGGTCACATGCCCGGTCAGGCCGAGCGCTTCGCAATGGCGCGGGTCGCATTCGACACGCTGGCGCGCGCAGGTTACGTGCCTGTCGGGTTCGATCATTTCGCGCTGCCCGATGACAGCCTCGCCGTCGCGCATCGCGCGGGCGGGGTCCGGCGGAATTTCCAAGGGTTCACCGCCGACGGCGCGGAGACGGTGATCGGTATCGGCGCCAGCGCGATCAGCAGCTTTGGCGATCTGATCATCCAGAACGAGAAAAATCCTGGGCGGTATCGCATGCGTCTGTCCGCCGACCAGTTGCCCGGCGCTCTCGGTGTTCGGCGTTCGGCGCAGGATCGCCAGCGCGGACAGGTGATCGCTGACATATTGTGTCGGGGTCAGGCGGATGCGGGCGGCCTGCTCGACGATCCGCTGATCACTGTGGCGCTGCAGCCGTTCTACCGCCGTGGGCTGTTGGTGCGGGGCGAGGAACGATTGTTCCTCACGGATGGCGCGCTGCCTTATGCGCGAAGCATAGCGGCCGCGTTCGATGCCTATCGCGTGCCGACATCCCGCCGTTTCAGCAGCGCGGTGTAAGGCCAATGAACGCCGCCGCGCCGCCTAGCCCCTACGCTATCCTTGGCGATGCGGCGATCCGCCGGCTAGTGGACCGCTTCTATGACATCATTGAAGCCGATCCGGACTTCGCGCGGTTGCGTGCCATGCACGGCGCGGATTTGACGCCGGTCCGGCATGGGCTGCATCGTTTCCTGGCCGGGTGGCTCGGCGGGCCGCGCGACTGGTTTGATCGCGGGCAGTGTATCATGTCGATCCATCGGATGTTCGCGATCGACGCCGGGCTTGCCGATCAATGGAGCCGTGCGATGGCGCGGGCGATTGCCGACGAAGCGGCGCTTCACGGGCCGCTGGGTACGCAGTTGACCGATGCCCTGCGCCACATGGCGCATGCGATGATCACTGCGGCAAAGATGGCCTGAGCATCAGGAGCGTGCGGGTGCTTCGGTGACCGGCTGCGCGCACAGTGCCGCCAGGATCATGCGGGTGGCAAGGCGCACCGTTTCATCCACCGAAAGGCGAGGCTCGGACAGCAGGCGATGGCCAAGGCCAAATAGGCAGGCGAGCAGCAGTTCCTCCGCTGCATCAAGGTCGATGGCATCCAGTGCCGGATTGGCCATTCTGGTGATCTCGCGGAACACGGTGCGGAATTCGTTGCACATCCCCGTGATGGTGCGCGCGACCTCGGGATTGCGATGGGCTTCGGCCAGTATCTCGAAGGACAGGGCTTCGTCCTTGCCATCCAGGCTCTTGCGCACCATCATGCCGATGGCGTCCTCGACGGATATCAACCCGGCGCTGATCCGTGACGGCAACGGACCGATATCCTCAAGGCGATCGCGCGTATCTTCGGCGAAGATGGCTGTGATGATGTCGGCCTTGCCCTTGAAGCTGCGATAGATCGCTCCAACGCTGACGCCGGCTTCCTCCGCCAGATCGGCCATCGCTGTCTGGTGAAAACCGCGCGCCGCGAACAAGTGCCGCGCCGCCGCGACCACCTGCCTATGGGCCTTTGTTCCATGTTGCAACGCAGTGGTCATGTGTCATCCATACCTTGTTCCAGCTTGCCTTGCGGGTGCGGGTTCGTTAATGGGCCTGCTGGAATGAACGTTCATTCCGGTTTTCAGTAGTGAATTTGGATAGGGTGTGCAATGCGAACTTCGGCTCTGGGCACGTTGGTAGCGCTCACGCTTCTGGGCGGTTGTGGCGATCAGGCGCCTCCGGCTCCACCACCCACAGCGGTCGGCTTCGTTACCCTCAAGACCGAGCCCGCGACGCTGACGACCGAGCTTCCAGGTCGTGTCGCTGCGCTGGAGACTGCCGAAATCCGTCCGCAGGTCAGTGGCATTCTGCGTCGCCGCCTGTTCACTGAGGGGCAGTTGGTGGGCGCCGGGCAGCTTCTGTACGAAGTCGAGGACGCGCCCTATCGCGCCGCGCTGGGGACCGCGCGCGGCGGCCTTGGACGCGCCCAGGCATCGATCAATGCGACACGTCTGCAGGCGGAGCGGTACCGTGGCCTTGCCCAGATTAACGCAGTCAGCAAGCAGGATCTCGACAATGCCGAGTCGGCCGCGCAACAGGCGGTCGCCGATGTTGCGGCGCAGAAGGCTTCGGTGGATGCAGCGCAGGTCAACCTGGGCTTCACGCGCATCCGTGCCCCGATCGCGGGACGAATCGGCCGCTCGCTGGTGACGCCCGGCGCGCTGGTCCAGACGGGGCAGGCCGATCCCCTTGCAACGATCCAGCGCATGGACCGGGTCTATGTCGACGTCAGCCAGTCTGCTGCCCAGTTGCTCGATCTGAAGGAAGCGCTACGCAGCGGTGGCGTCAGCAACGCTGACAGCGCTGAGGTCGAACTGCTGCTGCCGAACGGCAAGACCTACCCCATTCGCGGCCGTCTTCAGTTCTCGGAGGTGACCGTCGATCCGACGACTGGTGGCGTGACGCTGCGTGCGAGCTTCCCCAATCCGGACGGGGTGTTGCTGCCTGGGATGTACGTACGTGCACGCCTGACGCAGGGTGTTCGCCGGGAAGCGCTGTTGGCGCCGCAGCAGGGCATTACCCGCGATCCGCGCGGGCAGGCCACTGCACTGGTGGTGGGTAAGGATAACAAGGTTGAACCGCGGAAGGTGACCGTCGATCGGGTTGTCGGGGACAAGTGGATTGTCACCGATGGTCTGAAGCCGGGTGACCGGCTTATCGTCGACGGACTCGTCAACCTGCGCCCTGGCACCGTCGTGAAACCGACACTGGCCGGACAGAAGCCGCCGGTCGCACAGCAGGCCAGCGGCGCGGCTGCCGGCAAGGGGGACTGATAGCCGATGTCCCGCTATTTCATCGATCGGCCCATCTTTGCGTGGGTTATCGCCATCATTCTGATGATGGCGGGTGCGCTGGCGCTTCGCCAATTGCCCGTCGCGCAGTTCCCGGAGATTGCCCCGCCGAAGGTGATCATCTCCACTTTCTATCCGGGGGCCGACGCGGAGACGCTGGAGAATACGACCACCCAGATCATCGAGCAGCAGATGAAGGGGATCGATCACCTTCGCTACTTCTCATCGACCAGTGACTCGTCGGGCAACCTCTCCATCACCCTGACGTTCGAGCAGGGCACCGACCCTGACATCGCGCAGGTCCAGGTTCAGAACAAGCTGGCGCAGGCCACGCCGCTTCTGCCGCAGGAGGTGCAGCTTTCCGGGCTACGCGTCAGCAAGTCGGCAATGAACTTCCTGCTCGTCGCCGCGCTCTATTCCGAGGACGGGTCGCACGACCAGGTCGATCTGGGCGATTTCATAGCGTCCAAGCTGCAGGATCCGATCAGCCGCATCAACGGTGTCGGGGACACGCAGGTTCTGGGTGCCCAATATGCGATGCGCATCTGGGTGGACCCGTTCAAGCTGTCGACGGTCGGATTGACGGTCGCCGACGTCAAGACCGCGATCAAGGCGCAGAACGCGCAGGTTTCCGCCGGACAGGTGGGAGGTCTGCCCGCGGCAAGCGGCCAGGCGCTGAATGCCATCGTCACGGCCCAGTCGCGTCTGCGCACGGTCGACGAGTTCCGCAATATCCTGATGAAGTCCAATGCGGACGGGTCCGTCGTCCGGATGTCCGACGTGGCGCGTGTCGAGCTTGGGTCCGAAAACTACAGCTTCATCTCCCGCTTCAACGGCAAGCAGGCATCTGGCCTCGGCGTCAAGCTGGCGCCCGGCGCGAACGCGCTCGACACCGTCGATGCCGTCAAGGCCGAGGTTGCAAAGCTTTCAAAGGATTTCCCATCCGACATCAAGGTCGATTTCCCGGTCGATAACAGCACCTTCGTCCGTCTGTCGGTCGAGCAGGTCGTCCACACATTGTTCGAGGCGGTCGTCCTCGTCTTCGTCGTCATGTTCCTGTTCCTCCAGAACTGGCGCGCGACGCTGATCCCGACGATCGCGGTGCCTGTCGTGCTGCTCGGATCGATGGCTGTTCTCCTCGCGGCCGGTTTCACGATCAATACGCTGACCTTGTTCGGTATGGTGCTGGCGATCGGGCTGCTCGTCGACGACGCGATCGTCGTGGTCGAAAATGTCGAGCGCATCATTCAGGAGGAGGGACTCAGCCCCAAGGAAGCGGCGAAGAAGTCGATGGACGAGATCAGCGGCGCGTTGATCGGCATTGGCCTCGTCCTGTCCGCCGTGTTCCTGCCGATGGCGTTCTTCGGCGGATCGACGGGCGTCATCTTCCGTCAGTTCTCGATCACCATCGTGTCGGCGATGGTGCTGTCCGTGCTGGTCGCCCTCATCCTGACGCCCGCGCTTTGCGCCACGATCCTGCAACCGGCGGAGCATCATTCTGAGAAGAAGGATGGCCTCTTGAACCGCTTCTTCAACTGGTTCAACCGGACATTCGACAACGGTGTGAGGCGCTACGCCGGTGGCGTGGAGAAGATCGAGCGAAGCTGGAAGCGGACCATGATGGTCTATGCGCTACTCATCCTGGGCATGGTCTTCCTGTTCTGGCGGCTGCCTGCCGGTTTCCTGCCTGACGAGGATCAGGGTCTGATGTTCACGCAGGTCTCGTTGCCTGCCGGTGCGACGGCGGAGGAAACGCAGCATGCGCTCGACGATGTAAGGCGGCATTTCCTTGAGGATGAAAAGGAAAGCGTCGAATTCGTCTTCACCATCGCCGGCTTCGGTTTCGTCGGCCAGGGGCAGAATACGGGCATCGCCTTCGTGCGCATGCGTCCGTGGAACGAACGGCCCGGCAGGGAGCACAGCGTTGCCGCCGTGGCGAACCGTGCCAACGCCGCATTCTCCAAGATGCGCGCCGGTATGGCGATCGCGTTCGTCCCTCCGGCTGTGCTGGAACTTGGCAATGCGACCGGCTTCGACTTCGAACTGAAGGACAATGGCAATCTCGGCCATGAACAGTTGCTGGCGGCGCGCAACCAGTTGTTTGGTATGGCGATGGGTGACAAGCGTCTTGCGCAGGTCCGCCCCAACGGACTGGAGGATGCGCCGCAACTGAAGCTGAACGTGGATCAGGCGGCCGCTGCGGCCACGGGCGTTTCGCAGGCCGACATCAACGATACGATCAGCACGGCATTCGGCGGCACCTACGTCAACGATTTCATCGACCGCGGGCGTGTGAAGAAGGTCTATGTTCAGGCGGATGCGCCTTTCCGCATGACACCCGAAGCGCTTGGCAATTTCTACGTTCGTGGATCGACCGGGGCCATGGCGCCCCTGTCCTCCTTCGCGACGGCCGACTGGCGCCATGGCCCCTCGAAACTGGAGCGATACAACGGCGTGCCCGCGATGGAGATCATGGGTGCTCCCGCTCCGGGCTACAGCACCGGTGCCGCGATGAAGGCGATGGAGGAGCATGCCGCAAAGCTGCCGCAGGGCATTGGCTTTGAATGGACGGGGCTTTCCTATGAGGAGCAGCTTTCCGGCGGACAGGCGCCCGCTCTCTACGCGCTGTCGCTGCTGATCGTGTTCCTGTGCCTTGCCGCGCTGTACGAAAGCTGGTCGGTCCCGCTCGCCGTGATTCTGGTGGTGCCGCTCGGTGTGATCGGTGCGGTGACGGCCGCGACGCTGGTGGGCCTCAACAACGACATCTATCTGCAGGTCGGCCTGATCACCACGATCGGCGTGTCGGCCAAGAACGCGATCCTCATCGTCGAGTTCGCCGAGGAGAAGATGCGAGAGGGGATGAGTGCCGCGAAGGCTGCGCTGGAGGCGGCGAAACTCCGTCTACGGCCGATCCTCATGACATCCCTAGCGTTCATTTTCGGTGTGTTGCCTCTTGCCGTTTCGACCGGTGCTGGTGCGGGCGGGCAGCAGGCGATCGGCTGGGCGGTTGTCGGTGGTATGTTGTCTGCAACCGTCCTCGCCATATTCTTCGTGCCTTTGTTCTTCCTGCTCGTGAAGCGCCTCTTCCGGCAGGATCAACCCGGGACTTCCGAGACGCGGGCGGTGGAGGCCTGACATGATCACGCTTTCCCGCTTCGCTCTCCTGCTGTCCGGCTCCGCTCTGCTCGCCGGGTGCAACATGGCTCCCAAATATGTGCGGCCGGTGCCGCCGGTGCCTGCCGAAACGCCGGCCGGACCCGCCTATGTGGCGCCCGCCGCGCAGGACGCCGTTACCGTCACCGGGGAAACGGCCTGGAGCGCATTCTTCACCGACGAGCGCCTTCGCAGCGTCATTCGCACCGCATTGGAGAATAACCGCGACCTGCGCGTCGCGGTGGCCAATGTCGAACAGGCGCGGGCCCAGTATCGTGTCCAGCGGGCCGATATCTTTCCAACCCTGGGCGCCAACGGATCGGCGACCTATCAGGATACGCCGTTCGCCGCTGGAGGGACAGGAGGCGGCGGTGTCGCTGGCCGGATCGATATCTACACCGCGTCGGTCGGGGTCTCCTCCTGGGAGATCGACCTGTTCGGCCGCGTGCGCAACCTGAGCGAGGCGGCACGGCAGCAGTTCTTCGCGTCGCAGGAGAACCGCAACGCGGCGCAGGTCGCGCTGGTAGCAGAAGTGGCGACCGCGTGGCTGACGATGGCGGCCGATCAGGAGCGGCTCCGGATTGCGCAGGATACCGAAGCGGCGTTCCGGCAAACCCTCGATCTTACCACCGCCCGCTTCAATGCGGGGATCGCGTCGGAACTGGACGTACGCCAGGCCCGGACCAGCTTTGATCAGGCGCAATCGGACAAGGCGGACGCAACGACACTGGTGGCGCAGGATCAGAACGCGCTGAACCTGCTCGCCGGGACGACGCTCGACGCTGCCGTGTTGCCGGCCGCGCTGGAGGAAAAGGGCGCGACGTTGGCCGGATTGCCTGCGAACCTGCCGGCAGAGGTACTGCTGAAGCGGCCGGATGTTGCGGCAGCAGAGCACCAACTGATCGCCGCGAACGCCAATATCGGGGCAGCGCGTGCCGCTTTCTTCCCGAAGCTGTCATTGACGGCGGCATTCGGGACCATCAGCACGGCACTGTCCGGCCTGTTTGACAAGGGCAGTGACTATTGGTCGGTGGCGCCTTCCGCAACGATGCCGATCTTTGACTTCGGCCGGAACGCGGGTAACCTCAAATATGCCAAGGCGACCCGCGACGCGGCGGTTGCGCAGTATGAGAAGGCTGTGCAGTCGGCATTCCGTGAAGTGGCTGATGCGCTGGCGCGGCGCGGCACGATCGACACGCAGATCGCGGCGCAGACATCGCTGAGGGACAATGCGCAGGCGGCCTATCACCTGTCGGAGGCGCGGTTCAGGGCGGGGATCGATCCGTTCCTGACCACACTGGACTCGCAGCGGTCTTTCTACACCGCGCAGCGCAGCCTGCTTGCTTCACGGCTGGTGAAGGAAAGCAATGCCGTATCGCTATACCGCGCGCTCGGCGGCGGGCTGATGTAGCTGTTGTTGATTATACTGGACGAGAAAATGCGGCGCGACCGAACGCTCGTGATCGCTGCCATCAAGGCAAGGGTCGCGCGCATCAAGCGCTGAGTGCAGGCCTCAGCTCACGAGATGAAAGTATAGGATATAGGCCACACCCACGAGCGACAGTGCTACGCATGCGCGATCGCACCACCAGTCAACCTGTGACATGACATCATCTCCATTTATGTGCGGTCTTTTTGCCGCTGAGAGGAGAATAGCACGTCGTCGCGCCGTGCGCGATGGAATTTTACTGTCCCTGAGCGGGACGGTGACGGACAGTGTGGGGACTATCGAACCAGGGCCAGTCCGATCCGCAGGCGCGTTGTCCGGCGGTTATAGTCGAGCAGGTTCTCGCCATAGCCAAAGAAGCTCTGGCCGAAGAGATAGAAGTCCGGGCCGCCGCTCCAAAGGCGCTGGAGCGGATAGGAGATATCGGCGGAAACCGCGCCTTTCCCGCTTGAGAAATTGAACCGCGTCTGTGTGGAAAGGCGCAGCCCGTCGTCCTCCCCGACTTCGGCGAAGAGGCCGGTCATACCGCGATAGCGGCGGATGCCGGGATTGCCGTCCTGCGTCAGATAGAGCGACAGGCGCGGGGCGACCGTCAGCCGATAACCGCCACCGAGCGGCAGGCCGGCCATCGGCGCGACATAGGCGGTGTTGACGCTGCGTGAGGCGTCGCCGTCGCGTCCGTTCGATTCGTGCCGCAACCCGCCCTGCAGCGCGATCGACACGCCATTCTCGAATGTGTGGGAGGGTGCGAGATAGAAGACCTCCGGCTGGTAATCGATATTGCGGAACGGGGATGAGTTCGCACCCAGATCCCAGAACATCCGCTGCGTGAAGGCAAGGAACAGACCATCGCGCCATGAAGGCGGCAGGCCCTCCTGCCGGCGGGTGCCGAACAGCTGGTATTTGAAACTCAACTGGATGCGGGCCTCGCTGTTGGTGCCGGGGCCGTAGACCGCATAGACGGGTTCATAGGCGGCGAGATTGCCGAGGAATGCGTTGCCCGCCGCGCGGTCGTCAGGTGGTGGCGCGGCCTGGGGAAGATTGGCGGGAGTCGAGGCGGCAGTCGCTTCGGCGGCTGGAGCCGTCCCGGCAAGGACATCCGGTGCCTCCGGACGGATCGCTATGGCGATCCTCTGGCGGGTGAAGGCCGGGATAGAGAGCAGCGCTCCCTCCGCTGGCTCATCCCCCTTCTGGAAGGTGTAGCGTGCCCCGGCAAATCCACCGGGCGGAACGGTCAGGGTCGAAGGTGTGTCGGTCGCGCGTACGAGCCACACGATGCGGCTGTCCGCGCCGATGCCGATGTGCCCTTCCACCCGGTCAGGAAGCGGAACGAGCCGCTGCTCCTGTCCCGCGTTGAGCAGGCGCAATGTCACATCTACCGTGCCGTCGGCGGTACGCTGGCCCGCGTCGCTCACCAATATTTCGACGGGCGGCGAGGCGGCGATCGCGGGCGCCGCATAGAGCGCCGCTGCCGACGGCAAGGTCAGGAAACGGATGGACATGCGTGAAAGCCTAACGCCCCTGCCTCCCCGCGTCGAGCATGGTCAGGCGACAGGTTCCGGGCTTTCGACCCTTTCCCGCATCGTGCCGGTATCGATGAACCGCTGATGCCATGACAGCGCCTCACCCGGCAGCGACGGTGCGTGCAGTCCGTAGGCATCGCGGCATGCGCGCGTGAAGTAGTCGTTCAGCGCATCGCGATAATCGGGGTGGGCGCAGCGGTCGATCACCAGCCGCGCGCGCTGGCGGGGGGACAGGCCGCGCAGGTCGGCAAGGCCCTGCTCGGTGACGATGACGGCCACGTCCTGCATGATGTGGTCGACATGTGCCGCCTGCGGCACGATGGCGGAGATCGCACCGCCCTTCGCCATGGAGGGCGTCATGAAGATCGAGATGTAGGCGTTGCGCGCGAAGTCGCCCGACCCGCCTATGCCGTTCTGGATGCGCGATCCCATGACGCAGGTGGAGTTCACATTGCCGTAGATGTCGGCCTCTATAAGGCCGTTCATTGCGATGCAGCCGAGGCGGCGGATCAGTTCAGGATGGTTGCTGATCTCCTGCGGGCGCAGGATCATCCGTCCCCGGTACCGCTCCATGTCGGCGTTGATGCGGGCGGCGGCATCCGGGCTGAGCGAGAAGGACGTGGCGGATGCCATTGTCAGCCGGCCGCTGTCCAGCAGGTCGAGCATCCCGTCCTGGATCACTTCGGTATAGGATGTGAGGCCGTGGAACGGCCCGTCGACCAGCCCGCCCAGCACGGCGTTGGCGATGTTGCCGACGCCCGACTGAAGCGGCAGCAGGTTTTCGGGAAGGCGGCCCTTCGCCACTTCATGGCCAAGGAAATCGAGCAGGTGCGCGGCGATGGCGCGGGCGCTGGCATCGGGCGGCGTGAAGGGCAGATTGCGGTCCGGTGCATCCGTCTCGACGATCGCGACGATCTTGTCCGGGTCACAGCGCAGGGTCGGCTGACCGATCAGGTCGGACGGCTTGACGAGCGGGATGGGCACGCGATGCGGCGGCAATGCGGTGCCGTAATAGATGTCATGCATCCCCTCCAGCGCAGGGTTCTGCCAGCGGTTGACCTCCAGGATGACGGCCTGTGCGCGATCAAGCCAGGTCTTGTTGTTCCCGACGGACGATGAGGGGACGAGGGAGCCGTCGGGACGGATTGCCGTTACCTCAATCACCGCGACGTCGAGCGGGCCCAGAAAGCCCTGCCACGCCATCGGCGCGACCTGGCTCAGATGCATGTCGAGATAGTCGATCTCACCCTTGTTGATCCGCTCGCGCACAAGCGGATCGGAATTATAGGGCAGGCGCAGTTCGATGCCGTTGGCGCGGGCAAGGGCGCCGTCCAGTTCCGGTCCGGTGGATGCGCCGGTCCACACCTTGACGCGCATCGGCCGGCCCGCCGCATGCTCAGCCTCTATACGTTCGGCTAAGGCAACGGGTACGGCCTTGGGATAGCCCGATCCGGTGAAGCCGCTCATGCCGACGGTCATGCCGTGGTCGATCAGGCGCGCGGCGTCGGCGGCGGACATGACGCGCGAACGCAATGTGGGATGGGCGATTCGATCGGATGACATGGACGGGGTTCCACTCCTGCTCGGGCAGCGGTCGTACGGGCCGGCCCTTCAGCCATGCTCGACCAGTGCAGGAAAAGATGCAATGGAGATAATGATTGCAGCAATTGTGCGTAAAATGGTGAAATGAGCGATCTCGTCCAGTCCCTGAGAACCTTCGTGCGCGTCGCCGAGCATCTGAACTTTTCAGCGGTTGCCGCGCAGAGCCATGCCAGCCACACGACCATCGCGCGCCGGATCGATCATCTGGAGGCGCATTTCGGCACGCGCCTGCTGAACCGTTCGACCCGCCGCCTCACGTTGACGCGGGAAGGGGAAAGACTGCTCGATCATGCCCGTGCGGTGATCGAGGAAATCGACCATGCGGAAGCGGAGGTGAGCGGCGATCCGGTGGCGCGCGGCATCGTGCGGATGGGTGTCACGACGATGCTGGGGTTGCATTACGCAGCGCTGCTGCCCGTTCTGCATGCGCGCCATCCGGCGCTGAAAGTCGAATTCGCAGTGTCGGACTGGCAGGACAGCCTGATCGACACCGGTCTCGATCTCGCCATTCGTGTGGGCGAAGAGGGGGCGGATGCCGCCGTCGTGCTGCTGGGGCCGGTCGATCGCGTCGTGGTGGCCAGTCCCGCCTATCTTTCGGACCGCGGCATGCCCAGCGACGTGGCCGCGCTGTCCGCCCATGAATGCATCGCTTACGGCTATGGGCCGAGCCAGACGGTATGGGAGATCGGTCGCCAGCAATTGCGGATCGATGGATGTTTCCGGGCCAACAGCAGCGAGGCGGTCCATCGGGCGGTCGTGAGCGGCCTGGGGATCGGGCTGCTGCCCCGGTTACAGGTCCGTAACGACCTGCTGAGCGGGACGCTGGTCGCGCTGCTGCCCGGTGTGGCGATCGCGCCGCTGACCGTTTCCGTCATCCATCGCTTCGCCGGTGTCCGGCTGCCGGTGCGGGTACGCGCTGTGCTGGACTTTCTGGCCGATCAATTCCCCCATGAGGGAGGGTAAGGCGCTCAGCAGCAGCGGCCGCCGTTCCTCCCGCCATATCGCGCTTCCTGCCGGTCTCGGAAGAATGTGGTGCGGTCCATCACCGGCTGGTCGGGGTGATGCTCGGCCATGTGGCGCAGATAGCTGTCATAGTCCGGCATGCCGACCATCAGGTGCGCGGTCCGGCGCAGCATCGTGAGGAAACTGCTCATTCCGCCGGCACCGCATGGGCGGGGATTTCCCACATCGTGGGCATCGCACTGCGACGGGCGGCGAGGCAGGTGCGGATGGTGAAGAACAGGATCGACAGCACCACGGCCAGGAACAGGGCACAGAGCGCTGCATCGATCCGGTCATTGAAGACGATCCGGCGCATCTCCGCCATCGTCTTTGCGGGGGCGAGCAGTTCGCCCCGGTCGACCGCGCCCTGGAACTTGGCCGCATGGGCCAGGAAGCCGATCTTCACGTCCGTCGAGAACAGCTTGAGAAAACCGGCCGACAGCGTGCATATCAACAGCCATGCCGTGGGCAGCACCGTCACCCAGGCGTAGCGGTCCTGCTTCATGCGGAATAGCACGGCGGTCGAGAGCATGAGGGCAATGGCGGCGAGCATCTGGTTGGAGATGCCGAATACCGGCCAGAGTGTGTTGACGCCGCCCAGCGGGTCAGTGACGCCCTGATAGAGGAAGAAGCCCCAGGCGCCGACGGTCAGGCCCGTGGCGATGATGCCGGGGGCCATGCCGCCATTGTCCTTGAACGACGGGACGGCAAGGCCGATCAGGTCCTGAAGCATGAAGCGTCCCGCGCGTGTCCCGGCATCGACGGCGGTCAGGATGAACAGCGCCTCGAACAGGATGGCGAAATGATACCAGAATGCCTTCATCGCGGGGCCGCCGACGACATGGGAGAATATCTCCGCCATGGCGACGGCAAGGGTCGGCGCGCCGCCCGCGCGTGAAATGATCGTGTGTTCGCCCACGTCTCGCGCCGTCTGTGCGAGAAGGTCGGCGCTGATCGGGAAGCCCATGGCGGTGACGGCGGCTGAAGCGCTCGCCGGGTCGGTCCCGATCAGCGCCGCCGGGCTGTTCATGGTGAAATAGATGCCGGGATCGAGGATCGACGCGCCGACGAGCGCCATGATCGCGACGAACGCCTCCATCAGCATCGCGCCATAGCCGATCAGCGGAGCATGGCTTTCGCTGGCGATCAGCTTGGGCGTCGTGCCGCTGGAGATCAGCGCATGGAAACCGGAAACCGCGCCGCACGCGATGGTGATAAAAAGGAAGGGAAAAAGTCCACCGGACCACACCGGCCCGCCGCCTGCGACGAACTGGGTCAATGCGGGCATCCGCAGCGGCGGTGCCATGATGACGATGCCGATCGCGAGCGCCCCGATCGCGCCGATCTTCAGGAATGTCGAGAGATAGTCCCGCGGGGCGAGCAGCAGCCAGACCGGCAGGACGGACGCGACGGCGCCATAGCCGATCAGGATCCAGCACAGTTGCACCGGCGTGAAGGTGAAGGCAGGGCCCCAGACCGGCGATTGCGCGATGCTCTGTCCATAGATGATGGCGAGAAGCAGGCCGATCAGGCCGAGCAGCGATACCTCGCCGATGCGGCCGGGCCTGATCCAGCGGGTGTAGACGCCCATCAGCAGTGCGAGAGGTACGGTCGCAGCGACCGTAAACATGCCCCACGGGCTCTCCGCAAGCGCCTTGACGACGATCAGCGCCAGGACGGCGAGGATGATCACCATGATCATGAACGCGCCGAACAGCGCGATCGTGCCCGCAACCTGTCCCATCTCCATGCGGATCAGTTCGCCCAGTGACTTGCCGTCGCGGCGCATCGAGACGAACAGCACCATGAAGTCCTGTACAGCGCCCGCCAGCACGACGCCGAAGATGATCCACAGCGTCCCGGGGAGGTAGCCCATCTGCGCGGCCAGCACCGGCCCGACCAGCGGCCCGGCACCGGCGATCGCCGCGAAATGGTGGCCGAACAGCACCGTCCGGTCCGTCGCGACATAATCGAGACCGTCGGCACGCCGGATCGCCGGGGTTGGCCGAGCGGGATCGAGCCGCATCACATGGCGGGCGATGTAGAGCGCGTAATAGCGATAGGCGACGAGGAACAGGCTGACCGCCGCGACCACGATCCACAGCGCGTTGACCGCCTCTCCCCGTGCGACGGCCAGCACGCCGAGGCAGGCTGTCCCGATGAGGGCGAACGCGATCCAGGGCAGGTGACGGGCGATAGGCATCCGGGGGCAAGCTCCATTTTTGCTCCTGTTAGCCCGATAGTACGCATCATGACCAGTGCGACAGCCGACGTTGCTTCAGCGATCAGCGTTCCGTGACATGCGTGTGCCAGTCGATCCGGTCCTGCCAGCCGCGCCGTTGCAGTTCGGGAATGGCCGATGGTTCGGTTGGATAGCCGAGGCACAGCAGGGCGATGAAATGCCAGTGCGCGGGCACGTCGAGCAGCGTTCCGATCTTTGCGGGATCGATGATGGAGACCCAGCCCAGTCCGATGCCGCGGGCCCGAGCGGCAAGCCAGAACGTGTGGATCGCCATCACCGTCGAATAGCGCAGTGCCTCCGGCATCGTGGCGATGCCCAGACCGTGCCCTGTAGCGGGCGCTTCGTCGCTGAACACCGCCAGCAGTTCCGGTGCCTCCCGGATGCCGTGAAGTTTCAGGCCATCATAGAGCTTGGCGCGTTCGCTGGTGTAGCGCTGGCCAGCGCGAGCCGCCTCCGCGTCCACATGGCCGGCGAGCGTGGCGCGCAACGCCGGGCTGCGCAGGCGGACGAAGCGCCATGGCTGGGCATTGCCTACCGATGGTGCGCATGCGGCGAGACGCAGCAATTCCTCGAGAGCATAGTCGGGGAGCGGATCGGTCCGGAAATGGCGAACGTCGCGCCGCCAGACGATAAGATCGTCCAGACGGACTTGGAAGTCGGGGTCGAAAGGCGGGTCGTTATGGTCCTCGTTCGGCATGGCACGCCATCGTCTTTGGAAACTGTTCAGGCCGCGAGGCCGCGCATCCGCAGCAGCGCATCGACCTTCGGCGGGCGACCGGCATAGGCCTGGAAATTCTCCGCCGCCGTGCGGCTGGCACCAGCCGCCAGAATTTCGCGCCGGAACGCGGTCGCGCCGCCACCGGGGGTGTCCATATGCGCAAACAGTTCGAACGCGTCAGCCGACAGCAGTTCGGCCCACAGGTAGGAATAATAGCCCGCTGCATAGCCGCCCGCGAAGATGTGCGTGAAGCCGTGGGCGAAGCGGTTCCATTCCGGGGGGCGGACGACAGCGACCGCGGCGCGCACGCGCTCCAGCGTCTCGTTGACCCGTGCGCCTGCGGCTGGCTCATAGTCGCGGTGGAGCAGCAGGTCGAACGTGGCGAACTCGATCTGGCGCAGTACGGCGAGGCCCGCCTGGAACTGCCGTGCGGCGAGCAGCCGGTCGAACATCGCCTGCGGCAGGGGCTCGCCCGTGTCGACATGGCCGGACAGACCGATCAGCGTGTCGCGGTCCCAGGCAAAATTCTCCATGAACTGGCTGGGCAGTTCCACCGCATCCCACTCGACGCCGGAAATGCCACCGATGGAGGGGATGTCGACCTCCGTCAGCAGGTGATGCAGCACATGCCCGAATTCGTGGAACAATGTTACCACATCGTTGTGCGTGACCAGAGAGGGCCGGTCACCGGCGGGCGGAGCGAAATTGGTCGTCAGATAGGCGATCGGCCGGTGAAAGCGGTCGGCATCGCGGAAGCGCGCGCGGCACACGTCCATCCACGCGCCGCCACGCTTGCCCGCGCGCGCGAAGAGGTCGAGATAGACACCGGCAACGACCATGCCGTCGGCGTCGGCCACGTCGTAGAAGATGACGTCGGGATGCCATGTCGATACGTCCGTACGCGCGACCAGCCGCACGTCGAACAACCGTTCAATCAGCGCCTGTGTGCCGGCGAGGACGCGGGGCAGCGGGAAATAGGCCTTCATCGCCTCCTGATCGACGCCGTGGAGGGTGCGGCGCATCGCTTCCGCGACGTAGGACAGATCCCATGACTGGAGGTCGTCGATTGCGAAATGCTGCGCAGCAAATGCGCGCGCCTCGGCCAGTTCCCGTTCGGCGACCGGTCGGGCCCGGCGGGCAAGATCGGCCAGGAATGCAAGCGCCTCATCGGCGTCGGCCGCCATCTTGGTTTCCAGCGACAGCGCCGCCGCATCGGCAAAGCCCAGTATCTGCGCGGCCTCATGGCGGAGCGCCATGATCGCGTCGATCCGGTCGCTGTTGTCGAAGCTCATGTCGTCCGCCTGTTCGGACGCGCGCGTCGCGTTGGCGCGATATACCCGCTCGCGCAGGGCCCGGTCGTTCGCGTGGAGCAGGATAGCGAGCACGCTCGGCTGCCGGAGCGTGATCAGCCAGCCTGGCAGGCCTTTCTCCTGCGCATAGGCAGCGAGGATCACCTTGTCGCTGTCCGGCACACCGTCCAGCGCCACTTCGTTGGTTACATGTTCGCTCCACGCCTCGGTCGCATCGAGAACAGCATTGCCGAATTTGGTGCTGAGGTCGCTGAGTTCCACCCCGACATCGAGGAAGCGTTGCCGCGCCGTGCCCTCCAGCGCGACACCTGCAAGGCGGAAACCACGCAGCGCCAGTGCGACGGCCCGTCGCTGCGGTGCGGGCAGGGACGCGAAGTCGGCGCGCGCGGCCACGCGGGCAACGGCGTCGTGATGCGCGCGGTTCTGTCCCGCCTCCATCAGATAGGCGGTCATCATCGCCTGACCGGTTGCATGCGCCTCCCGCAAGGCAGGTGTGTCGGCGACGGATGCGAGGTGGCTGACCGGCGACCACGTGCGGGACAGAGCGAAGTCTGCCCGCTCGGCCGCAAGCATGACGGCGCTGAAATCGTCCGAACCCGACGCCGCGATCGCATCGACTGTGGCCTTGTGTCCGGCGATGGCGGCTTCCATCGCAGGAACGACATCGGTCGCGGCGATGGCGGCAAAATCGGGAAGGTCGGTGTCGGCGAGAAGGGGATTGTCGGTCGTCATGATCACTCGCACTGGTTCCAATCGGCATCGGCGATGCCCGTTCCGGCAATGTCGGGGGAAAACCCGCCGGCTTCAAGAGCCCCGGGAGCGGAGCGGGTCATGGTCAGCCGCGATTTTCCGGCACGTCGGGTGTTCCACCGATGGGGAAATGGCTCTAGGGGCTTTAGGCGACACCCGTTTCCACAGCCAGCTTCCTCCCCAGGGCGGGCATTAAGGATTTTGCATGGACGAAACACTTCGCCGCGCCGCACTCGACTATCACCTGCGTCCGCGACCCGGCAAGCTGATGATCGAGCCGACCAAGCGGATGGTGAACCAGCGTGACCTGGCGCTTGCATATTCGCCCGGCGTCGCCGCGCCGTGCGAGGAGATAGCCGTCGATCCGGACAAGGCGCTGGATTACACCGCGCGGGGCAATCTGGTCGGGGTCATCTCCAACGGAACGGCTGTGCTGGGGCTAGGCGCGATCGGCGCGCTGGCGTCGAAGCCGGTGATGGAAGGCAAGGCCGTCCTCTTCAAGAAATTCGCCGATATCGACGTGTTCGATATCGAGATCGACACGACCGATGCCGAACGCTTCATTGATGCGGTGGCGCTGCTCGAACCGACCTTTGGCGGCATCAACCTTGAAGATATCAAGGCGCCGGAATGTTTCGCGATCGAGGCCGAACTGAAGAAGCGGATGAAGATTCCGGTCTTTCACGACGACCAGCACGGCACCGCGATCGTCGTTGCCGCCGCCGTCCGCAATGCGCTGGTGCTGCAGGGCAAGGATCTGAAGGATGCGCGCCTGGTGACGTCCGGCGCGGGCGCGGCCGCGCTGGCCTGTGTCGACCTTCTGGTGTCGATGGGTCTTCCGGTCGAGCATGTGACGCTGACCGACAAGGACGGCGTCGTCCACGCCGGACGAGAGGGCATGTTGCCGAACATGGCGCGCTACGCCCGGCAGACCGATGCGCGTGCCCTGCCGGAGGTGCTGCCGGGCGCCGATATCTTCCTCGGCCTGTCGGCACCCGGCGTGCTGAAGCCCGAATGGCTGCCGCTGCTGTCGGACAAGCCGCTGATCTTCGCGCTCGCCAATCCGGAGCCAGAGATACTGCCGGATGTCGCGCGCGCCGCGCGTCCCGACGCCATTGTTGCGACCGGCCGTTCGGATTTCCCGAACCAGGTCAACAATGTCCTGTGTTTCCCGTACATCTTTCGCGGCGCACTCGATGTCGGCGCGACCGAGATCAATGAGGCGATGAAGGTCGCGGCGGCGGAGGGGATCGCCGCGCTTGCCCGCCTGCCTGCACATGAAAGCGTGGCGCACGCCTATGGCGGCCGCCGCCTCAATTTCGGGCCGGAATATATCATCCCCACGCCGTTCGACCCGCGCCTGATCGCGGCGATCGCGCCTGCCGTGGCGAAGGCGGCGATGGACACCGGCGTGGCTCGCCGGATCGTGGACATCGAAAGCTATACCCGCTCGCTGACGCAAAAGAATACGCGGTCCGCGCAGCTCATCATGCCGGTCTACGAAGCCGTGCGGGGCACGCGGCCACGCATCGCCTATGCCGAGGGTGAGGATGAGCGCGTGCTGCGTGCGGTTCAGGACGCGCTGGTCGACGGCATCGCCCGTCCGGTGATCGTCGCCCGCCGCCGTATCCTGAAGCAGAAGCTGCCTGAACTCGGCCTTGGCTTCACGCTCGACGGCGATGTCGAGGTGATCGATCCGGAAACCGATCATGAGGTGTTGCAGGCTCTCACCGAAGCCTATCGCGCGGTCGCCGAGCGGAAGGGCATCGCGGCCGGTGACATCCTGCGCCACATCTATCGTCGACCCACTGTTGCCGCCGCGATGCTGCTGCGGACGGGACGGGTGGATGCGGCGCTGGTCGGCGGCAACTCGGAATATTGGAGCCAGATCGAGCATGTGCTGCGGGTCATCGATCGCAAGCCGGGCACGCAGCGGGTTTACTCCCTGTCCGGCCTGATCCTGGACGCGGGCGCGCTGTTCCTGACGGACACGCACATGAATCCGGACCCGACGGCCGCGCAGGTCGCGGAGATGACGCTGCTGGCGGCGGAGCAGGTGCGCGAGTTCGGTCTGGAGCCGCGTGTGGCGCTGCTTTCGCATTCCAACTTCGGCGCATCGCATTCGCCCAGCGCCCGCAAGATGCGGGAGGCGCTGAAGCAGATTCGCGCGGCCGCGCCAACCCTGGCCGTGGATGGCGAAATGCATGCCGATGCCGCATTGTCCGACGCGCTGCGCGGGCGGCTGGTGTCCGATTCCCGTTTCGAGGGCGCGGCAAACCTGCTGGTGATGCCGAATCTCGACGCGGCGAACATCACGCTGACCGCGCTCAGCGCCTCGTCCAGCTCGCCGACCATCGGTCCGATGCTGATGGGCCTGTCGCAGCCGATCCACGTGCTGACGCCCGGCGTCACGTCGCGCGGCATCCTGAACCTCACCACCATCGCGGCGGCGGAGGTCGCGCACCGGCGCTGAGGTGGTCAGCTCCAGCCGCCGCCCAGCGCCAGAAAGATCGCGATCTGGTCCTTGAGCACCCGGACGCGGGCGGCGGCACTCTCGGCCTGGGCGGCGGCGAGGCTTCGCTGCGCATCCAGCAGTGACAGAAAATCGCTGCGTCCGTAGCGGAACAGGCGCGCGGCCTGATCCGCCGACAATGCGGCGCTGTCGCGGGAGCGATCCAGCGCGTCGGCCTGTTCGATATCGCGGCGATAGGTTTCCAGCGCCGTTTCGGTCTGGCGCAACGCCTCCAGCACGGTTCCGTCGAAACCGGCGATGTCGGCCTCCACCTGCGCGCCTGCCTGTGCGATCTGCGCGCGCACGACCGGACGGTTGGGGAATGACCAGCTGATCAGCGGGCCGAGGCTCATGCCGAAGGATGATCCCGAACCGAAATTCTTGAGCGGACCCGTCAGGCCGATCGACCCGCCAAGGCTGATCTCGGGATACAGCGCCGCCGTGGCGACGCCCAGGCGGCTCGTGTCCGCCGCAATAGCGCGTTCGGCCTGACGGATATCGGGACGGCGGCGGATGAGCGCCGCGCCGTCGCCGACAGGAAGCGGACTGACGAGCGCAGGCAGCGCGGCGCAGGCTGCCACATCTGCCGGATAGTCCGCCGGCGGACGGCCAAGCAGGGCCGCGAGCAGATAGAGCGCGGCTTGCCGTTTCGCCGTGAAGCCCGGCAGGGTTGCCTCGCTCGCGTCGACCGCCGCCTGCGCGCGGCTCACGTCGAATGCGGTTCCGCGTCCGCCCTTCGCCAGTCGCCGGGTTGCATCCAGCGTGTCGCGCTGAAGCGCGACGACCCGGTTTGCGACATCGAGGCTGTAGTTCGCCGCGCAGACGTCGGCATAGGCGCTGGCCGTGGCGGCAGCCACGGCGACCCGCGTGAAGTCGCGCGCGGCGGCCGTCGCCTCTACATCCGCCGTGCTGGCCTCGATCGCGCGGCGGATGCGGCCGTTGAGATCGAGCGGATAGGACGCGGACAGGCCGAGGTCATAGCTGACGCTGCCGGGAAGGCTGGCGCCGGTACCCGACGCGCGGGCAAGCGTCTCGCCGCCCGCGATGCTCGTGCTGATCGCGCGCCCGGCCGTGGTCTCACGCAGCACGGCGTCAGCGCGCTTCAGATTGGCTTCGGCGGCACGCAGGTCGGTGTTGGCGACGAGCGCCTGTTCGACCAGCGCGTCCAGCTGCGGGTCGGCATAGAGGCGCCACCAGTGATCGGGTGGTTCCTGTTGCGCGAAGGGCGCACCCGTGCCGGACGCGAAGGCGCCCTGTGCGGCCGGGGCGGTGGCTGCCGACATGGCGGGCGGGCGATAGTCCGGCCCCGCTGCCGCGCACCCGCCGACGGCCAGTGCGAGCAGGGATATGGTCCAGCCCCTATGCATGCTTCTTCTTCCCGGCGAGCGGCGTCTGCTCGATCGTGACGGTGGCGGTCCGTCCGGCAATCAGCCGGATGTCGCGCGGCACGTTGGTCAGCTTGACGCGGACCGGGATGCGCTGGGCAAGGCGGACCCATGAGAAGGTCGGCTCGACCGTCGGCAGCAGATTGCCCGAATCGCTGCGGCTGGAATCATTGATGCCATAGGCGATGCTTTCGACATGACCGTGCAGGTCGCTCGCTTCGCCCATCAGGCGTACGCTGACCGGCGCGCCGACGCGGATCATCGGCAGTTTCGTCTCCTCGAAATAGCCCTCCACGCGGAGACTGTCGGTGTCGATCAACGCCATCGCCTGCGTCCCTGCGCCGACATAGTCGCCCGGATGCAGGTCGAGATTGGTGACGACGCCGTTGACCGATGCCATCACCTGCGTCCGGCGCAGGTTGAGTGCGGCGGCGTCGCGCGCCGACAGCGCCTCGGCAAGCGCGGCCTCGGCCGTCGCGACCTTGGCGACATTTTGTTCATGGCTTTCGGCGGCGACGAGATCACCCAGCGCCATGTCGCGTTTCGCCTCGCGCCGGGCCTGACCCAGCGTCGCACGGGCACTCGCCACCTGCGCGTCCGCTTCCTCAAGCGCGAGTGCGTAGCGCGGGCGGTCGATGACGAACAGCAGATCACCGGCATGGACCTGTTGGTTGTCGTGCACGGCGACCGAGGTGACGAGGCCGCCGATGTCCGGGGTCACACGCACGACGTCCGCGCGGACGCGCCCGTCGCGGGTCCAGGGGCTGCGCTCATAGTGGTTCCACATCCATACGGCCACGCCGACCGCGGCGAAGGCGATGAGAACCGTGATCGTGCTTCGGACGAGCGCAGGAGGCAGGCGATTGAGGAAGGGCGTGTTCATAGACGGATACCAAGGAGGGGAATGAGGAAAACCAGGCAGCCCAGCGTCAGGACGAACAGGCTGACATCGACCAGCGAGCGATAAGCGACGAAACGATAGAGCCCGAGCGCCGCTACCATCCGGATGATGACCGCGCTCAGCACCAGCGCGACCGCTGCAAGCAGCAGCAGCGTCGGTACGAAGACACCGCCGAGCGCGACTTCACCGGTCATGCGGGGGTGCTCCCATAGGCTGACTGGTCGGGGAACAGGTTGCGGCGCAGGCTGACGAGGCCGAGCGTCGCGGCGCGGCGTACGGAACGGCGCGGGTGGGTGCCGAGCTGTGCGATCGCGCGGTCGATGTCCGACAGCATCGCAATCGGGGCCGGACGGGGATCGCGCGGATCGAGGCTGCGGTAATAATCGCCCACGTCGCTCAGCACAGGATGAAGCGGCTCCGTGTCCGCCCGCGGCAGGTCATAGCGAAGCTGGCGCAATTCGCTGATGGCTATGCCGGTACGCAGATCACGCAGCGCGTCGTAAAGCGGCTTGCCGCCGTCACGCCGGGTCGCTGCGAGGCGTGGGGCGAGCAAGGCGATCCGGTCCAGCATCCGGTTGATCCATCCGCGCACGTCGGGCTGGTTCATGGACGTGCTGCGGGCAGCGATGTCCGCCCATCCTGCGCGCATCGTGCGCCAGATTGCGTGCTGTGCACCGGCGGACTGGAGCAGGCCTGCCATGACGATCGCGTACCAGACGCCGACAAGCTGGGCGACGGCCGCATTGATGAAGATCGGAAACTCGTTGATGTAGTGGGCGGCGATCAGCGCGGGGCTGCCGAGGCCCAGCAGCGTCGGCAACGCGACCGCTGCGTGGCGGGGTGATGACAGGAATGCGCCCAGCACCAGCAGCATCGGCGCCATTGCGGCCGCCAGCATCGGAAAGCCGTCGAGGCGGGGCAGGATGGCGTAGCCATAGACGGCTCCCAGGACCGATGCGACGAACGTGCCGATCCAGAAGGATTTGAGCGGCGCGACCGGATTGTCGGAGGCGGAGAAGAGCGCCAGGAAGACGCCCGCCATCATCATTGCGGTACCGCCGTCTTCCCAGCCGCTGCCGATCCACAGGGCGCAGCCGAAGATCACGGTCGCGAAAGCGCAGAATGCCCCGCGCAATGCGCCCATATAGTCGCGGTGCAGTTCGCGTTCGCGGCGTCCCTCCAGCAATTCGGCGACGCGGAGTGTTACCGGCTGGCGGCTGTGGGTCCGCATCTGGTCACGCAGGTCGCGGCAGTCCCGATGCGCCGCGATCAGGGCGGACAATCGCGCGACGAGGCTGAGCAGCAGCATGTCATGCCACGACATGTCCGGGCCGGTCGCGGGTTCCAGTGCGCCGCATCGCGCCTGAAGCGCCTCTGCCTGACGATGGCGCAGGTCGCGGTCGTCGCCGGGGTCGGTCAGCCATTCGCGGGTGTCCGCGATCACCGCCTCCACTTCGGCCGGGATCGTCTCCTGTCCCTGCCGGATAGTGGCCAGCCGGTCTTCCACCGCTGCGCCGAGTGGCAGGAGCAGGGAAAGCTGGTCCTGCATCGCACGCACGGTACGGACGCGCGGTGACAGGCGCGAGATGTCAAAGGGCAGGTGGATCGACAACTGGTGCAGTTCGGTGACGTCCTGCGCCAGGCGCCGGCGTTCGGCTTCCAGACCGGGGACGGCCTCTGGCGCGATGGCGTCGCGCGACCAGCGTTCGGCGTCCCGCAACATCCCGTCGACGCGCGCGAGCAACAGGCTGGTGACGGACCCGGGCAGCACGATGGCGTGGACCAGGCTGCTGCACAGGATGCCGATCGTGATTTCCTGCACGCGCAATATCGCGACGTTGAAAATCTGGTCCGGCGTGCCGACAGTCGGAAAGCCGATCAGGCACGCGCTATATCCGGCAAGGACGAACATGTAGGCGCGCGGTGTCCGGTCGAGCAGCGATATGAAGACGCACAGCCCCAGCCAGCTGGCGAATGCCAGCGTCAGAAGCTCCGGCGCGTTCACGAGCGGCGGCACCATTGCGACGGTCACGGCCGCGCCCACCATCGTGCCGATGACGCGGAACACCGCCTTGGATATCACCGCGCCCGCCAGTGGCTGGGCGACGATATACGATGTGAGGAATGCCCAATAGGGACGCTCCAGCCCGATCCTGAACGCGATGAACAGGGCGAGCATCGCTGCGGCGAAACACTTCATGGAGAAGAGCGCCGCTGGCCATCCGAGTTTTTCGCTCATGGCTGGGCCCGTCGCTCCGCTATCCGCCGGCTGAGCGTTTCGCATACGTGCAGTGCTGCCCTGATGTCGGCATCGCTGACATCGTGGAGCAGGTCATTACGCATCGCGCCCAGCCTTTGCTCGATACTGGCGGCGAGTTCCCGGCCCTGATCGGTCAACAGAACCCTGTTGGTGCGACGATCGTCCGGGTCCGGCTGCCGCTCGATCAGGCCGCTGGCCTCGAGCTGATGCAGCAGGCGGACCAGCGAGGGCTGGCTGATGCCGATTGTCCGCGCAAGGTCGATCTGGCGCACGTCGGGGCCGAGCCGGTCCATGTAGACGAGGCACCAGCCGGTCGAGTTGGATACACGCAATTCCGCCAGCGTTTCGTCGCCCAGCTGTCGCCAGGCGCGTGACGCCGGCGCGATCCGCGTGGCGAGCATCCGTTCAAGCTGGTACCGACTCATTAATATTAGATAGCTAACTAATGAAAGTCCGGCAAGAGCCATTTGACGCGGCGGTTCGTCCCTCTTTCCTCCGGGCGGGAAGGAGGGCATGGGCGAAAGACCGGTGCCGTGTCCGAGCGGTTCGGGTATCGCAACCATCGCCATGTAGGTACCCATGCACAGGATTGTCATCATCGATGCGGGCGGGACCATCTCCGCGTCTCCCGATAGCAGCGGTGCGCTGGGTGGCGGAGCGGGTGGCGAGGAGTTGCTCGCGCTGTTGCCGCAAGCGGAGCGGCAGCGCTGTGTCGTGGAGCGAGCCGGTATTGGCCTCAGTGAGGAGATGCGTCTTACCGACGCGCGGCGTCTGGTGGCGATGGTCCAGGCGGCATGTGCGCGTCCGGACACGCTGGGCGTCGTCGTGGCGCACGGCACGGATACGATGGAGGAGGTCGCGTTCCTGTGCGACCTCCTCCATGGCGGCGACATGCCCGTCGTGTTCACCGGAGCGCAGCGTGCGCCCTCCGTTGCCGGGTTTGACGGTGCGGCGAACCTTCGTGACGCCGTCCAGACCATTCTGCACCCGGGGAGCATTGGTGCGGGCGTGCTGATTGTTTTCGGGGGCCGCATCATCTCTGCCCGTCATGCGACGAAGGTGGATTCGTCTGCTCCCGATGCCTTCGGCCCGGAATGGGCAGTCGTCGGTCGTGTCGATCCGGGCCGTGCACGGCTGTTTTCCCGTCCCTTGCGCACGCCCCCGCTTGCATGTGCGACACTGGACGAAAATGTCGAACTGGTGATGATCGGGCTCGGGTCGAGCGGGCGCGGGGTTGCTCTCGCGAGCGCGGCGCCGACACGTGGCATCGTGCTGCGTGCGCTGGGGCAGGGCAATGTCCCGCCAGCCGTCGTGGAGGCCATGGCGCAGGCGCGCGCAGAGGGTGTGATTATACTGGTTGCCACCGGAGCGGGCGCGGGCGGTACTGGCGCAGCCTATGCATCCGGCGCGAAGCTGCGGGATCTGGGTGCCGTGTTCGCGGGGGATCTCGGCGCGCGGCAGGCACGCATTCTGCTGGCCTGCGTTCTGGGCGACGGTGCCTCGCCACTGGAGGCGCAGGCCAGTCTTCTTGCATGGCTCGCGGGAAGTGACCCCTGCCGAGACTGAGCCCGTTGTTGGCGTGTGGGCAAGCAGCAGCAAGTCCGTAATGCATGTTGCGATAATGTCACCCTTCCGGGGAAATCGTTTCGATCCATAAAAGTCGATGGAAACGATATGGCATAAGACCGTTGCGGCACTTCCGGCCTCTTAAATCGATATTCAATGGTCGTGATTGGAAGCGGCGAAGGTTCATATTCAGTATTGTCCGATCCGGATCGGACTGTGGCCTTTGAAGCACAGGACAGAGGGGAAAGTTTGGCAATCGATATCTTTCCGTTCATTTGCCACGAGTGGTGGAAGCATCGGCACTTGTTTCCCGTCAGGCCACCCCCAATCTGACGTCGCGATACGGCTCCACAGAAGCCGGTCCAAACAGGAGGATTTTCATGCAGACATATCGTAATCTCGCCTCGACGCTGTTCGCGGGTGCATCGCTTGCCGTCCTGATGGGGGCAACGCCGGCCCGGGCGCAGGGCGATCCGGCCGCGCCGCAGGATGCTGCGGCCGCCGCCGCCGTCGACGACAATATGGGACAGGACATCATCGTTGTCGGCACGGCCGGCGGCGGAACGCGCCGGCAGGATGCCTCCTTCGCCGTGACCACGCTCAGCAGCGACGCAATCCAGCGGGCGGCGCCGAACAGCACGGCAGACCTGCTGCGCACCATTCCCGGGGTCAGCGCGGAAAGTTCGGGTGGCCAGAACGGCGCGAACATTTTCGTGCGCGGCTATCCGTCCGGCGGCGACGCGCAGTTCGTGACGTTCCAGCTTGGCGGCGTGCCGATCTTTCCGCCGCCGACCCTGTCCTTCCTCGAAAACTCGCAACTCATCCGTCTTGACGAAACGGTCGAGCGGGTGGAGGCCGTCCGTGGCGGCACCGGTTCGCTGTTTTCGAACGGTCAGCCGGGTTTGACCGTCAACGTCGTTCCGCGTCAGGGCGGCAGCGAGTTCCACGGCCTTGCCAAGTTGTCCTACACCGATTTCGACGAGATCAGGGGGGACGCGTGGGTGTCCGGTCCGATCGACGATGATACCGGCTTCATGGTCGGGGGCTATTATGCGCAGGGCAACGGTATCCGCGATCCGCAATTCCGTGCGGAAAAGGGCGGTCAGATCACGGCCAACCTGCATCACGACTTCGGTGATCGCGGCTCGGTGCTGATCTATGGCCGTTATCTCAACGATCGCGGCCAGTGGCTGCTGCCGATCCCGATCATCCAGAACGGCAGCAAGATCAGCGCCTATCCGGGTTTTGACGCCGGTACCGGTTCGCTCGCCGGGCGGGATACGCGGATCACCACCAACAACGCGGGCCGCACCGTTGATCTTGCAGACGGACGTGGGGCGAAGGTCGGCAATATCGGCCTCAACTTCGACTATGAAGTGATCGATAATGTCCGCCTGCGCGAACGGATGAGCTATTTGTGGGGCAGTGCCGACACGGTCGGCCTCGTTCCAAACGAGGCGCCGGTTTCGGCGGCGACGATGGCCGGATTGCTGGGCGGAACCGGCGCCACTGTCGGCAGTCTGACTTATGCGGATGGTAGCGGTACGGTCGGAGCTGACCAGGCCGTGATGCGGGCCGGTATCTGGGAAGTGCGCAAGGATCTCGACTCGTTCGTCAACGATCTCGCGCTGGAGGTAACCTCCGGCCCCAACAAGCTGACCGGCGGCTTCTATTATGCGAGCTATACAACCCGCGACAACTGGGCGCTCGGCAATCAGGTGCTGCTGACGGCCGAAGAAAATGCGCGGCGGTTGAACATGACACTGGGCGATGGACGCATCGCGACGCGGGATGGCTTCACGTCGGGGGCCAGTTTCCTGGTCGACGCCTATTACAAGGGCCGCGACTATGCCTTCTACGCTGTCGACGAATTGCAGATCACCGACCAGCTTCGGCTCGACGGTGGTGTGCGCTGGCAACGGCATGAGGTGGATGCAACGGTCACCACCTCTGACCTGACCATCGATCAGGACGGCAACGCCGCCACGCTGTACGACAATGCCACGCCGCTGTTCGGCGCGCCGCGCACGATCGACTACAAGGATTCGAAATGGTCGTGGACGGCGGGTGCGAACTACGACATCACCCGGCAGATCGGCGTGTTCGCCCGCTACAGCCGCGGCCACAGCTTCCCGCAGTTCGACAATCTGCGCGAGAACCTGACGATTGTGGCGAAGGTCGACACCTATGAGGGCGGCCTGAAGATTTCTACGCCGATGCTGAACCTCTATGCGACGCTGTTCCATAACAAGTTCGACGGCCTCGCCACCACGCAGATCATCAACGGCGTCCCCAACGAGCAGGTGGGCGGCGCAAAGGCGACCGGCGTGGAACTCGAGGGTGTCGTGCGGCCGTTCGACGGTTTCAGTATCGCGGCGGCGGGAACGTATCTCGACGCCACCTATCGCGATTTCTTCAGCAACAACGGTGCGATCGACAATAGCGGGAACCGGGTGCAGCGTCAGCCCAAGTGGATGTGGCGCGTCACCCCGGCCTATGAGGCGGAGATCGGCAACATCAAGCCGACGATATTCGCGACGCTGCAATATACCGGCGACCGCTTCTCCGATCCGGAGAACCAGCAACTCCTGCCGCATTATTATCAGCTCGACGCAGGTGTATCGGTCGAACTGGCTCAACGCATCAAGCTGCAGGTAACCGGCAACAACCTGACCAACAAGATCGGGCTGACGGAGGGTAACCCCCGCAGCATCGGGTCGCAGGGCACCGGGCCGATCCTGGCTCGGCCGATCCTGGGTCGCTCCTTCCGGTTCAGCGCCGCCTACAGCTTCTGATCCGTTCGGGGCGCGGGTCGGCAAGCCGGCGCCCCGACCATCTACCGGTCGCTTGCCGCAAGCCCACTCTGAAGGTCGGGATAGCGTTCCAGGATCGCGCTCGCGACGCCGTTGGTCCAGCCAAAGCCGTCCTGTAACGGATATTCGCCGCCGCCGCCGGGCTTGCGTTCCTCGACGTCATATTTTTCGAGCATCTTGCCCGTTTCGGCATAGGCCGTGGCGACGGTGCCCATCCAGCGGGCGGCGACGTCCCTGGCCAGCGCATCCTCGCCATAGCGGGCCAGGCCGTCGATCGCGACCCACTGCAGCGGCGCCCAGCCGTTCGGACTGTCCCACTGCTGTCCGGTGGCGAGCGGCGTGGTGCGCAGGCCGCCGGTCGCGAGCAGCGTCTGGCGCACGGTCGTTGCCACGGCTTTGGCCTGTGTGGGCGAAGCGCCGCCGACGAACAGCGGATAGAGGGTCGCTGCGGATATGACGGTCGTGGTCTTTCGCGCCTTGCTGTCCCAGTCGGCATAGCGACCCTCACGCTTCACCCACAGATAGCGGTCCATCGCCGCATGCCGCCGTTTAGCGAGATCGGCATATTCACGCGCGCAGGCGTCGTCATTGGCTACGCGGCAACGGCTGGCGATCCGTTCCTCCATCGCCAGCATCAGGCTGTTGAGATCCACCGGCACGATGTCCGTTGTATGGATGGACGCGATGTTGCGGGGATCGGCGAACCAGCGCGAGCTGAAATCCCAACCGCTTTCCGCCCCGGCGCGCAAGTGGCGATACGTCTCCGCGGCCGGGCGTGGCGCGGCTTCGGCGGCGGTCGCCACATCCTCGGCATAGGATTCGTCGCGAGGGGTATCGTGGTCATCCCAGTATCTATTGAGCAGGCTGCCGTCGGGCATCCGCACTACCCGCTCGCACGCATCACGCTGGTCGAGGCAGGACGCGCCCTTCATCCAGTAGCCATGCTCCCGGCGCAGCGCGGCGAGGCGGCGGGCGGCGAGTGCCGGTGTGTCGTCCTTCGACAGGTCGAGCATCAGCGCGAAGAAGGGCGGTTGCGACCGGCTGAGATAATAGGTGCGCATGCCGTTGGGGATATGGCCGTGTGTCTCGACCGTCGCCACGAAGTCGACGAGCATCGTTTCCACCAGCGGCTGCTGCCCGTCTACGGCAAGGCCGAGCATGGTGAAATAGCTGTCCCAGTAATACATCTCGCGGAAACGGCCGCCGGGGACGACATAGGGCGCGGGCATCGGCAGTGCCGACCCGCCCGGTTTCGCGGTGACCGGCTGGCGGACTAGCGTGGGCCAGAGCGCGCGGACATGGTCGCGCAGGTCGGCTGCGTCATGGTCGTTGACGCCGGGCACGGAGAAATGGCGCAGCACGAAGGCGCGCAGCGCAGCGGTGTCGCCCGGCCGTTCCCGCTCATAGTCGGCCATGATGTCCTGCGGCGACTGGCGTGGCACCGCGTCGACGAAGGTCTTGCCGTCGGGGAAGACGCGCTCCGTCTGTATCCGGGTGAAGAGGGTACCATAGAGGTCGGCCGGTGATGGCTGGCCGATGGCCGCGCCCAGCGGGAACGCCGCCGTGAGGGCAAGGGCAGTAAGCGTCCGCAGGAATTTCATGGGCTGTCCTCTTCCCCTTTTCGTTATCCGGCACAACGCATGCCCGCGTTCAGGGATGCGCGACGCCGACCGCTTTTTATCCTGCGACGGCCCGGAATCGTGCCAATCCCGCCTCCAGGTCGGCGATCAGGTCGGCGGGATCCTCAAGCCCGATATGCAGCCGGACGAGCGGACCTTCAGAATCCCAGCGGGTCGCGGTGCGATAACGCTGCGGATCGACAGGCAGCGCCAGGCTTTCGAACCCGCCCCAGCTGTAGCCGATGCCGAAATGCGAGAGGCCATCGATCAGGGCGGCGCGCGCCGCCTCATCCCCGCCCTTCAGGACGAAGCCGAAAAGGCCGCTCGCCCCAGTGAAATCGCGCGTCCAGAGCGCATGTCCGGGACAGCCGGGAAGTGCCGGATGGAGCACGCGCGCGACCTCCGGCCTGTCGTTCAACCATTGCGCCACCGCAAGCGCACTCGCCTGATGCTGTGCCAGCCGGACGCCGAGGGTGCGCAGGCCACGCGCGGCAAGCCACGCGTCATCGGGGCTGGTCATCTGCCCGAAGAGATAGGCGGTCCGCTGGATCGCCGCCCAATGCGCCGGATTGGCCGTGACCGATCCGATCATCACGTCACTGTGGCCGACGATATATTTTGTGCAGGCAAGGACCGCGATGTCGACGCCTGCCGCGATCGCCTGGAAATACAGCGGTGTCGCCCAGGTATTGTCGATCAGCGTGACGATACCGCGCGCCTTGGCCGCAGCGACGATCGCCGGCACATCCTGCACCTCGAAGGTCAGACTGCCCGGGCTTTCCATGAAGATGGCGCGGGTATTGCCGGTGATGAGGTCGGCGATCCCGGCCCCCGCCGTCGGATCGTAATAGACGGTTTCGATGCCCAGGGGCTTCAGCATCCGCTCGCAGAAGTTGCGCGTCGGATCATAGGCGCTGTCGACCATCAGCAATTGGTCGCCCGGCTTCAGCATCGCCATCAGCGCGCAGGCAATGGCGGCGACCCCGGACGGAAACAGCATCGTCCCCTTCGCGCCGGGCTCCAGTTCGGTGAGGGCGTCGGCCAGCGACCAGGCCGTGGGCGTACCCTTCCGCCCGTAGAACAGCCGTTCGTGTGGATCGCGCCCGGCGGCCGCGCGCAGATGCGCGACGTCGTCGTAGAGGATGGTGGACGCCCGCCATACCGGCGGGTTGACGATCGCGCCCGGCTGATCGGGCATGCGCGTCCATTCGGGGCGCCGCCCCGCTGCGGCCAGTCGCGTCAGCGGCCGCATGTCGCCGGAATCCTTCTTGTCGCTCATGCCGGACCGGTTGCCTTGGGAGTCGCCGGGTCCGCACCCCATTCGCCCCAGCTTCCATCATACAGGGTTACGTCGGTCTTGCCGGTCAGCCGCGCCGCGACCAGCAGGTCGGCGGCGGTGACGCCGCTGCCGCAGGTGACGATCACGGGTTCATTCAGATCGATGCCGGCACCCTTGAACAGCGCGCGCAGATCATCCGCGCTCTTCCATGTATTGTCGGGGTTGAAGAGCTGGCCATAGGGCAGGCAGAGCGAGTCGGGAATATGGCCTGACGCCATGCCGGGCCGGGGTTCCGCCTCTTCTCCCGTAAAGCGCGGCATGCCGCGCGCGTCGAGCACCTGTGCGGCACGGCTGTCGATATTGGCGAGCAGGTCCGCCTTGGTACGGACCATGGCCTCGTCCTTGCGCGGCGTGAAGCGGCGTTCGGCGCGTGTCGGCGTTTCGCGGTCCAGCGCGCGTCCTTCCGCCAGCCATTTCTGCATGCCGCCGTCCAGTATCGCGATATTGCGGGCGCCGAAGAGCCGGAACAACCACCAGGCGCGCGCCACGCTGCGCAGCGGGCTGTTGTCGTAGAGAACGACGCGGCTGCCGTCTCCGACGCCCAATGTTCCCACACGCTCCGCAAACAGGATTGCGGGCGGCACCATGCCGGGGCGCGGATCGTCGGCGTCGATCAGGGTGGGCAGGTCGAGGAAACCGGCGCCCGGGATGTGGCCCTGCGCATATTCCTCCGCAGCATCCCGCCCGGTGCCGGGCAGGAACAGCGTTGCATCCAGTATCACCAGGTCGTCCGCGCCCAGTTCGTCCGCCAGCCAGTCGGTGGATACCAGCAAATCCATGTGCCGCTCCTTCTGTTGGCCTTCCCTTTAGGGCAGGGTGACCGGATGGGAAAGGGCGGCGTCGATCGCCGGTCCGGTTCAGGTGACGACCGCGGTGTGTGCGCGGCGGCTGCCGACCTCCCGATATTGCTTGGGCCCCTGATCGAGGCGGAACGGTGCCATGCGCTCGCCCGGCGGATCGTTCTCCAGTCCGATCACGAACGCGGCGCCGCTATAGCCCTGGCCGCCGCCGTCCCAGCCATAATGCGCGCTGAAGGCCAGCACCGGGATCAGCAGCGAGCGATCCTGCATCAGGATCGGTTCGATCGCATCGTTTGAAACGCGTGCTTCGCCGGTCAATTCGATGCTCTCGCCCGGCGCGATCTGCGCGATTTGATGGGCGGGGTCGTTCGTGGGCGCGGCGAAGAAGGCGGCGAGCCGCTGTTCCTGCGCGCTGCTTGCATTGGCGATCTGGAGGGAGACGGAGACGTTTTCCGCCATCACTTCGCTGTCGTTGCGCAGCACCAGGCGGTAACCTACGGCGACGCCGACCAGCGTATGCCGGGCGCCCTGCGGCGCGAACGTCATCGACAAGGCCGCGCTGGGCCGGGGCAGTTCCGGCGCGGCGGGCACGGGGGGAGAGGCAGGCGGTGTGGCCGGCGTTGTCGCCGCGACCTCCGGCAACGGCGCCGGCTCGATTTCGATCTCGACGACGGGAGCGAGCAATGCCCTGGGTCGCCGCCGTCGGCGGAAGGCAATGCCGCCGCCGATCAGGACTGCGGCGCCGCCGATCCCGGCAAGCCAGGGCAGCCAGTCAGTGCCGTCATCCGTCGTTTCGGTCGTTGCGGCCGGGAGCGTTGTCGATCCGGTGTCCGTCGATGGGGTGGCAGCGTTGTCGAACGGCGCCTGGGTCAGGCCGGGCAGGGCATCAATGGCTGTCGGGGCCGCTGCGTTTTCAGACGGTGCCGCCGTCTCCGACTGGATGGGGGCGATCGACCGTTCAGTCGGCGAAGCTGGGGCAGCGGCCGGAATAGGCGCGGTTGCGGGCCGGGAGGTCGTGGCTGGGGCGGCGCGCGGGATCGGCGGAGGCGTGACGATCGCCGGCGCGGCCTGCGGTGAACCGGCTGCCGGTTGCTGCGGCTGGGCTGCGCTGCGTTGCTGTACCGGCACGTCGAACGGGGTGGAAGGCAGCGGCGTTCCGATCTCCGGCCCCTCGCGTTCCGGTGCCGCCGGCTTCGACGTGTCGCGGCCGGGATCGAGCTGAAAACCCTGCAGCACGCCGCCGTTCTGCGGCTGTGTTTGCGGCGTGCCGTTTTCCTGCGCGCGGGCGGGCGACAGGATCGCGAGCGCCGTCGCGGCGCCCGAAAGCAGGATGCGTGTCAGAAGCGTTGAGAACCCCATGATGTTGAGCCGAAGGCCCTGCGCGCGCTGAACGGATGCTGAATTGCACAGGGCGATGACATATGCCGTGTGTTCCGATAGACGGACGCCCATGACTCCCATTCACCTTGGCCAGAACAGCGCCATGCCGGCATCGCCGTCAGACGCGGTCCTCGATTATGTTCCCAACCCCCGTCCCGGCAAGCCCTATCTCGTGCGGCTTACCGCGCCGGAGTTCACTTCGCTCTGCCCGGTGACCGGCCAGCCCGATTTCGCCCACCTCGTCCTCGACTATGCGCCGGGCGAGTCGATCGTCGAATCGAAGTCGTTCAAGCTGTTCCTGGGCAGCTTCCGCAACCATGCGGCGTTCCATGAGGATTGCACCGTTGGTATTGGCGAGCGGCTGGTGGAGGAAATGAAGCCGGTGTGGTTGCGGATCGGCGGCTACTGGTATCCGCGTGGCGGCATTCCGATCGACGTCTTCTGGCAATCGGGTGAACCACCCGCTGGCCTGTGGCTGCCGCCGCAGGATGTGCCGACCTATCGCGGGCGGGGCTGACCCCGGGGCCGAATGGCGATCGGCCCTAGTCCACCCCGGCGGTTTCCAGCGCTTCGGTCGCTTCCATCCAGCGGGCCTCGGCTGCTTCCAGCTTCTTCTCCACCTCGCCCCGGCGGCGCATCAGTTCGCCCATGGTAAGGTCCTTTTCCTGCGGTCCGGCCGAGGAGGGATCGAACATCGCGCGGTCGATGCGCGAGCGCTCCGCGGTCAGCTTTTCCATCTCCTTCTCCGCCGAATGCACGGCGAGGCGCAGCGTTTTGCTCTTTTCGCGCGCCTCTGCGGCGGCGCGGCGCGCCTCCTTGCGGTCGACTTTCGGTGCATCGCCGCCTGATCCGATGCCGTTGCTCTCCCCACCCTTGCGCAGGATGAGGTCGGTATAGTCTTCCAGCGAACCGCGGAACTCCTCCGCCGTCCCGCCGTCGACGAGCACCAGCCGGTCGGCGACCAGTTCGATCATGTGACGGTCGTGGCTGACGACGACGACGGCGCCGGTGTAGTCGTTGATCGCCTGGACCAGCGCCTCGCGGCTGTCGACGTCAAGGTGGTTCGTCGGCTCGTCGAGGATCAGCATCGACGGTGCGTCGCGGGTGATGAGGGCGAGCGCGAGGCGCGCCCGCTCGCCGCCCGACAGGCTGCCGACCTTCTGCGTCGCACGGTCGCCGGAAAAGCCGAAGCGGCCAAGCTGCGCCCGCACCGCGCCCGGCGTTGCGCTCTTCATCACGCGGGCCATATGTTCGAGCGGCGTGTCGCCGGTATCCAGTTCCTCGACCTGATACTGGGTGAAATAGCCCACGGTCATCTTGCCGGAACTGTTCACCTCGCCCTCCATCGGCGCCAACTGCGCGGCAATCAGGCGGGCGAGTGTCGTCTTGCCGTTACCGTTGCGGCCAAGCAGCGCGATCCGGTCGTCCGGGTCGATGCGCAGGTTCAGCCGCTTGAGGATCGGCGTCTCGCCATAGCCGACCGTTGCCATGTCGAGCGTGACCAGCGGCGGGCGCAGTTCCTCCGGATCGGGAAAGGCGAAGGCGAGCGTCGGGTCTTCCAGCGCGGCGGCGATCGGTTGCATCTTCGCCAGCGCCTTGGCGCGCGACTGCGCCTGCTTGGCGGTTGAGGCGCGGGCCGAGTTGCGGGCGACATAGTCCTGCAGCTTGGCGCGCTGGGCCGCCTGTTTCTCCCGCGCGGCCTCCAACTGGGCGAGCCGCTCGGCCCGCTGCCGCTCGAACGCGTCATAGCCGCCCGGATAGAGGGTGATCTTGCCATGTTCCAGATGGAGGATGTGATCGACGACATTGTTCAGAAGGTCGCGCTCGTGGCTGATGATGACGATCATGCCGCGATAGCTTTTGAGGAAATTCTCGAGCCACAGCGTCGCTTCAAGGTCGAGGTGGTTGCTGGGTTCGTCGAGCAGCAGCAGGTCGGGCTGCGAGAAGAGCAAAGCGGCGAGCGCGACGCGCATCTTCCAGCCGCCCGAATAGCTGTCGAGCGGGCGGCCCTGCATCTCCTCGTCAAAGCCGAGGCCGGAAAGGATGCGGGCGGCGCGCGCGGGCGCGGTATAGGCGTCGATGGCGTTCAGCCGCTCATGGATTTCCCCCAGGCGATCCGGGTCCTCGGTGGTCTCGCTCTCGGTCATCAGCGCCTCGCGCTCGACGTCGGCGGCCAGCACCGTCTCGAATGGCGTTGCCGTGCCTGAGGGCGCATCCTGCCGCAGATAGCCAAGGCGCGTGCCGCGTGGCATCTCCACCTCGCCGCCGTCTGGATCGATCTGGCCGATCATCGCCTTCATGAGCGTCGACTTGCCGGCGCCGTTGCGGCCGATCAGGCCGACGCGGCTGCGCGGGGGCAGCGCCGCACTCGCGCGGTCGAGGATGACGCGCCCGCCGAGGCGCACCGTGATGGCGTTCAGGTTCAGCATGGGAAGGGCCGATAGCATGCGTGTGCGCCGCAGCGAAGCCCGTTGGTGTTGCGCCGCATTAAAAGCGAAAAACTAGCGGCCCTGCCGTCGCATCCGCACCAGCGTCTCGTCCAGAGCGGAAAGGAAGCGCGACCTGTCGGTCTTTGCAAAGGGTGGCGGGCCGCCGATCGCATCCCCGCCGGCGCGCAGATCCGCCATGATCGCGCGGGTGGCGATCGCCGCGCCGATCGAACTGGTCGTGAACGGCTTGCCGTTGGGCGCGATGACCTCTGCGCCAGCCTTCAGGCACCGGTCGGCCAGCAGGATGTCGGCGGTGATCACCACCGCGTCGGGGGCTGCCCGCTCCGCGATCCAGTCGTCGGCCGCGTCGAAACCGTCGCTCACCACTTCCCGCGTCACCAGCGGATGGGCGGGCACACGGATAGGCGCATTGGCGACGATGGTCACCGGCGCCTCATGCCGCCAGGCGACCTTGTAGACCTCGTCCTTTACCGGACAGGCATCCGCGTCGACCAGGACACGCGTCACGCTCAGCCCGGCCGTTTGGACCGATGCGGCTTGCCACCACCGGATCTCGGGCCATCGGCCTTGCCCTTGAAGGGCGGCTTGCCACCCGGTTTGCGATCGAAGCGGCGCTGCGGCGGCGGACCGTCATTGCCACGCCGGTGGTGCTTCGCCTCGCGGCGCGGCGTGCCCTCCACCTGCTCCATGGCGATCATGCCCTCGCCGTCCGGGTCGTCGGTCGCCGTGCGGCGGAAGGCGGCGGCGAACTTCTCAGCGACGGTACCGCGGACCTCGAACAGGGTTTCGTGCTGGGTGATGCGGATCGCGCCGATCTCGCCGCGACTGATATGACCGCGGCGGCAGAGTAGCGGCAAGATCCAGCGGGGATCGGCATTGTCGCGACGGCCGACATTGATGCGGAACCAGATCGTATCCTCGAAACCGGGACGTGGCCCCTCCCGACGGGCGGGGGGCGTGCTGGCGTCGATCAGTTCCTCGGGCGCGGGCATCGATGCGCGGTGCGCGCGGACGAGTGCGGCGGCGATCTCCTCTGCGCTCCTCTCCGCCAGCAACTGGCGGCCGATGGCCAGATCGTCCTCGTCGGTCTCGACCGGCGCGAGCAGTGCGGCGACCAGGCGTTCGCGGTCCTTCTCCCGGATGGCCTCGGCCGAGGGTGCCGGCACCCATTCGGCAGTTACCCGGGCACCGCGCAGAACCGATTCGATCCGTCGGCGACGCGGATAGGGGACCAGCAGTACCGCCGTACCCTTCTTGCCGGCGCGGCCGGTCCGGCCAGAACGATGCTGGAGCGTTTCCGCGTCGCGCGGCGGCTCGACATGGATGACCAGCGTCAGGCTGGGCAGGTCGATGCCGCGCGCGGCGACGTCGGTCGCCACGCACACGCGGGCGCGGCGATCGCGCAGCGCCTGAAGCGCGGCGTTGCGTTCGTTCTGGCTGTGCTCGCCCGACAGCGCCACCGCCAGGAAACCGCGCTCGACGAGACCGGCGTGCAGGTGGCGGACATTGTCGCGAGTCGCGCAGAACAGGATCGCGGTTTCCGCCTCGTGGAAGCGCAGCAGGTTGACGACGGCGTTCTCGATATCGGCGGGGGCGATCGCGACTGCCTGATAGCTGATGTCGCCATGCCCGCGCGATTCGCCGATGGTCGAGATATGCAGGGCGTCGCGTTGATAGCGCTTGGCGAGCGCCGCGATCGGCTTGGGCATCGTGGCGGAGAACAGCAGGGTGCGCCGCTCGCCCGGCGTCGAGTCGAGGATTTCCTCGAGGTCTTCGCGGAAGCCCATGTCGAGCATCTCGTCCGCCTCGTCGAGGACGCAGGCGGCGAGTTCGGAGAGGTCGAGTGCACCGCGCTCCAGATGGTCGCGCAACCGGCCCGGCGTGCCGACGACGATCTGTGCGCCCTGCGCCAGCGTGCGCCGTTCGCGGCTCGCGTCCATGCCGCCGACACAGGTCGCGATACGCGCGCCGGTCGCACCGTACAGCCATTGCAATTCGCGGCTGACCTGCAACGCCAGTTCGCGCGTCGGCGCGATGATGAGGGCGCGGGGTGCCGGGCCGACGGCGGCGATGCCCGCGCCGTCCAGTATCTGCGGCGCGATGGCGAGGCCGAAGGCAACGGTCTTGCCCGACCCGGTCTGGGCGGAGACGACAAGGTCACGCCCCGCCGCTTCAGGTTCCAGCACGGCGGCCTGAACGGGGGTGGGGGCGGCATAGCCACGGGCGGAAAGCGCTTCCGACAGAAGCGCGGGGAGGGCGGTGAACGGCAAGGGTCTCTCGATCATGTTGCGCGCACAGTCGGCGCGATGGCGGCCAGCGGCCAGCCTTGTGCCGGGCCCCTTAGCCGATTTCCGATCCAAACCCTAGCACGAATATGCGTGGCGCCGTCCCACCGCTCCGGCGGGACGGCGAAGAGGCTCACACGCCCTCGAGCAGTTTCTCTTTTTTGATCTTCTCGCGCCAGACCAGCGGGGCGAGGTGGTGGACCGACTGGCCCTCCGCATCTACGGCGACGGTGACGGGCATGTCCTGCACCTCGAACTCGTAGATCGCCTCCATGCCCAGATCCTCGAAGCCGACGACCTTGCTGCCCTTGATCGCCTTGGCGACCAGATAGGCCGCGCCGCCGACCGCCATCAGATAGGCGCTCTTGTGGTCCTTGATCGCCTCGATCGCTTGTCCGCCGCGCTCGGCCTTGCCGACCATGGCGAGCAGACCCTGCTCCAGCATCATGCGGGTGAACTTGTCCATGCGCGTCGCGGTGGTGGGACCGGCGGGGCCGACCACTTCCTCGCCGACCGGATCGACCGGGCCGACATAATAGATGACGCGGCCGCGGAACTCGACCGGCAGTTGCTCGCCCTTCGCCAGCATGTCCTGAATGCGCTTGTGCGCGGCATCGCGGCCGGTCAGCATCTTGCCGTTGAGCAGCAGGCGATCGCCATGCTTCCAGCTCTGCACCAGTTCCGGGGTCAGTTCGTCGAGATTGACGCGGATCGCCGCCTTGTCCGGCGTCCAGTTGACGTCCGGCCATTCGCTGAGCTTGGGTGCCTCAAGATAGGCCGGACCGGAGCCGTCGAGGGTGAAGTGCGCATGGCGGGTCGCCGCGCAGTTCGGGATCATCGCGACCGGCTTGCCCGCCGCGTGGCAGGGCGCGTCCATGATCTTGACGTCGAGGATGGTGGACAGGCCGCCCAAGCCCTGTGCGCCGATGCCCAGCGCGTTCACCTTGTCGAAGATTTCGATGCGCATCCGCTCGATGTCGTTCTGCGGCCCGCGCTGTTTCAGCTGGCCCATGTCGATCGGGTCCATCAGCGCCTTCTTGGCGAGCAGCACGCAATGTTCGGCGGTACCGCCGATGCCGATGCCCAGCATACCCGGCGGGCACCAGCCGGCGCCCATCTGCGGGATCATCTCCAGCACCCAGTCGACGATCGAGTCACTGGGGTTCATCATCTTGAACTTGGACTTGTTCTCGGAGCCGCCGCCCTTGGCCGCGACATCGATGCTCACCTTTGAGCCCGGCACCATCTCGACATGCAGGACGGAGGGCGTGTTGTCCTTCGTGTTGCGGCGGGTGAAGGCGGGGTCGGCGAGGACCGAGGCGCGCAGCTTGTTCTCCGGGTGAAGATAGGCGCGGCGCACGCCCTCGTCGACGACCTCCTGCAACGACTTCGACGTGTCGTCGAGACGGCAGTCCATGCCCCATTTCACGAACACGTTGATGATGCCGGTGTCCTGACAGATCGGCCGGTGCCCCTCGGCGCACATGCGGCTGTTCGTCAGGATCTGCGCGATTGCATCCTTGGCGGCCGGCGACTGCTCCGCCTCATAGGCCTTACCCAGCGCACGGATGTAATCCATCGGGTGGTAATAGCTGATGAACTGGAGGGCGTCGGCGACGCTCTCGATAAGGTCGGCTGCCTTGATGACGGTCATGCGCGCGGGTCCCTTTGCTGCAATCGCATATGTGCAGCCGGGCTATAGTCCTTTGCGATGGGCTGTCCAGACGCGGAAGGCGCGCGCTTGTCCCGCTATCGGCCGCCCGCGATCACGATGTGCCTTCAGTCCAGAAGCGGCGGAGTTGATCGGCGCTGCCGTTGAACTTGTCACGGTCGCACCGGCCTATGCCGTCGATCGAATGCGGTTCGGGGCCGATCGCGCCGTCGGTATATTGCCACAGCGTCCAGCGCGGCCAATTGGCCGGCACCACCGGCGTCGGACCATATTGGGCAAGCCAGAACCAGCTTTTGGCCAGCACCGGATCGGTGCGCGAGCCCAGCAGTTGCTTGATGTAATGTCCGGAGTACAGGCCCGGCCATCGGCCTTTCACCGCCTCGACGTGGGTGGTGAAGGCCCGTGCCTCGATCAGGCTCATCGAGGGGCCGGCCGGATTGGGCTCGAAGTCGAGGATGAGGAGCGTGCCTTCTTCCTCTCCAACGACGGACAGGAAATTCTCCGCCTGCTTTACTCCATCGCTCCCCGTGCCGAAATGATAGGCACCCCAGAGCAGACCTGCGTCGATCGCCGCCGCCCGGTTGCGCGCATAATGGGGGTCGCGGCCGGACTGTCCCTGCGTTGCCTTGTGAATGACGGCGATCAGGCCGTCGGTTTTCGCGTCGGCGAAATCGAGCCGGGTGCCGTTGTGATGCGAGATGTCGATGACGGCGTTGGTGATGGTAGCCATGCCTCGCCCCCTCCGCAGAACGGCCGAGCGCACGGCCATGGCGTCGGGGTATCAAATGGGCGCCTGACGGCCCAATGTGAACTCCCTCCGTTCCGCTCTGCTTCGGCTGGTTGTCTCGACCGTTACGGATGGATCAGGCGGGGAAAAGCGCGAGATACGGGGAGGCATCCGCCAGCACGCGCTGGATCGATGGCCGCGCCTCCAGCCTGTCCATATAGGCCGACAGGGCAGCATGTCGGTCGCGGAAAGGCTCGACCTTGCCGGCATAGAAAAGCGCGGGGAAGGCCGCGCAGTCGGCGAGCGTGAAATCGTCGCCCGCCGCCCATCGCCGTCCGGTGATCCGCGCGTCTATGACGCCATAGGCCTTGGCGAGACCGGCATGCGCTGCGGCGACACCGAACGGATCACGCTCCTGTTCGGGGCGCAGCCGGTCGAAGACCACGGCCTGCATGCGGTTCATCACGTCATTGTCGAACAGCCGGTCCATCAGGCGGACTTCCATCGCCTGGTCGGGATCGCCGGGTATCGGCGTGAAGCCGGGGCCGGGGTAATGCAGGCCGAGATATTCGACGATGACGGCCGCTTCCGGCAGGGCTACGCCGCGTATGTCGTCGCGCAGCACCGGGAAGCGCTCCATCGGCCAGGCGGCCGCGAGCGCCGCACGTTGCCGTTCGTCCGACAGGTCCACCTCGATCCGCTCGAACGGCGTCTCGTTCTCATGGAGGGCGATCAGCGCCTTCCAGCAATAGGAGGACATGGGGTGATAATAGAGCGTCAGGCTCACGAGCGGTCTCCTCTCGTCATACGGGGCACACTCTACGGCGGCCTCCGGTTGCTTCTATGTCTGTCCGTGCAGGCCGCTCACCTAACCGCTGTTGCGGAGCGCCGTTGCGATCGCGTTGATCGACAGCTCGATACCCTCCTTGATGCGCGGATCGTCCTCGCCACCGCGATGGCGCTTGAGCAGTTCGATCTGGAGCAGGTTCAGCGGCTCGATATAGGGCAGGCGCAGGCGGATCGACGTGTCGAGTGCCGGGTTCTTCTCCAGCAGGCGCGACTGGCCGGTGGCTGCCAGCAGTCCGTCATGGCTCATCGCCCAGCCGTCCTTGATGCGGTCGAACAGGATTTTCGCCCGGTCCTGATCCTCGACAAGGGGGAGGTAGCGCGCGGCGATGTCCAGGTCGGACTTGGCCAGCACCATCTCCAGATTGGCCAGTGCCGACTTCAGGAACGGCCAGACCTGCGCCATGTCGGTGAGCAGGGCCTTGTCCTCGAACGTGGAAAGCGCGTGCCCGACCCCGTACCAGCCCGGCAGCATCACGCGCGCCTGTGCCCAGCTGAACACCCACGGGATGGCGCGCAGATCCTCTATCCGGGTGCTCTTGGTCCGGCTGGCCGGCCGCGAGCCGATCTTCAGGCCCGAAATCTCCTGAATGGGCGTCAGCTGACGGAAGAATTCTCGGAAGCCCTCGGTTTCGTAGACGAGGTCGCGATAGGCGTGGAAGGCCCGGCCCGAAAGCGTATCCATCGCGCCCGCAAAGCGGCTGGCGTCCCGCTCCGAAAGCGTTTCGGGCTCCAGGCTGGCGAGCAGCGTGGCGCTGGTCATCGCCTCCAGGTTCGTCATCGCGACGTCGCGGGTACCAAACTTCGCCGCGATGATCTCGCCCTGCTCGGTCACACGGATGCGGCCCTGCACGGTGCCGTGCGGCTGCGCCTGGATGGCGGCGAAAGCGGAACCGCCGCCGCGTCCCACCGCGCCGCCGCGCCCGTGGAACAGCTGCATCGCCGCCTGCGCCTTCTCGAACACCGGGGCCAGCGCCGTCGATGCCTTGAACAGGCTCCACGTCGAGGTGATGTAGCCGCCATCCTTGTTGCTGTCGGAATAGCCGATCATCACTTCCTGATGACCGCGGTCGGTGACGAGGCCGCTGATTTCCGGCAGGCCGAAATACGCCGACATCACCTTCGGCGCGTTCTCAAGATCGCCGATGGTCTCGAACAGCGGAACGGACATGATCGCGGCGTGGGGCGGCTTTCCGTTCCCCGCGCGCCACAACCCTGCTTCCTTCAGCAGGATGTTGACCTCCAGCATGTCGGAAACGCTTTCGGCCTTCGAGATCACATATTGGGTAATGCATTGCGGGCCGTAGGTCCGGTGCGCTTCCGCCGCGGCGTGGACGATCGCGAGTTCGGATGCGGTCTCCTCCGAATATTCGGCGAAACGCGACCCCAGCGGACGGTTGTTGGCAAGCTCGCGGCGCAGGAGGGCGATCCGTGCATATTCATCCAGCGCGGCATACTCTTCCTCGACGCCCGCGACCTTCAGCAGTTCGGCGACGACACGTTCGTGCACGTCGCTGTTCTGCCGCATGTCGAGCGTCGCGAGGTGGAAGCCGAAGGTTTCTACCGCGCGGATCAGGCGGCCGAGCGCGCCGCCGGTCGAAAGCTGGCCATCGCCTTCCGATGCCAGTCCCTGCGCGACCGTGACGAGGTCGCGGCGCAACTCCGCCGGATCGGCATAGGGCTCACCGGACAGGGTTGCCGGCCGTGCAGGCGGCTTTCCGACCAGCTTCTGATAGGTCGCCGACACCCGCGCGTAGATGCCGGAAATTGCGCGGCGATAGGGTTCGTCCTGCCGGCTGGGCGAGCCGTCGCCGCTCTTGTCGGCAAGGTCGAGGACACCCTGCGGCACGGTGGCGAGTTCGGTCGAGATAGAAAGTTCCGCGCCCAGAGCATGGAGCGCGTCGAGATAAAAGGACAGCGCCGCCGCGCAGGCGCTGGACAGCGCCGCTTTCAGTTGGGGCGCCTGAACGTATGGATTGCCGTCGCGGTCGCCGCCGATCCAGCTTCCCACGCGCAGGAAGCTGTGCGGGCGTGCATCGAGAACCCGTTCCCAGCGGCTGTAGAGCGCGGGCAGGACAGGCAGGAAGATGTCGCGCAGATAGGCAAGGACGTTGTCGATCTCGTCCTGCACGTACAGGCGCTCGCGCCGCAGCGGCCGCGTCTGCCACAGCAGGGCGATCTGGCGGGCGATCGCTTCGTCGATCTTCTCGCCATTGTCGGTTTCCTCGCGCCCCGTATCCTTCAGCAGCATGAGGTCGGCGATGCGGTTCTTGTGATCGATCATGCTCTTGCGCCGCACCTCGGTCGGGTGGGCGGTCAGCACCGGTACGATCAGCGCGCGGTCGAGGAGGGCGCACACGGCATCCTTGCCGATGCCGTGGGATTCCAGCTTAGCGATGGCGGACGCGACGTCGGCGCCCGGTTCGGCCGCCACGCCCTGCCGATCCTCCGCCAGGTTCGCGAGCATAGAGAACAGCATGAAGCCGCGCACAAAGCTGAGCGTATCGTCAAGGCTCAGCGCGTCGAGGCCAGTGTCCACCAGATTGGCCCCCTCGACGCCCCGCGCGCGGTCGACGGAGGACGAACGGATATACTCCGTCTGGCGATAGAGCTTGTCGCCGCCATAGGCCCGTATGACGTCCCCCAGCAGCCTGCCGAGGAAACGGATGTCGGGGTTCTGCGTGATTGGGGGAGGGGAGGCCATGGTTGCAATGCTGCAATGCAACAGCCACATGGTCAAGCGATTCCCTGACCGCCACGACACATCGTTTCGCTATCGTTCCCGCCGCGCTTATCGCCGCCCATGACGACTGCCAGGCTGTCGCGACGGCACCGACGGGGACAGATCGTGCTCCACCCCCTTGCCTGATGACTGCGCGCCCGGCAAAGGCGGGAGCGTGACTGCGACCATCGACATTGGAACCGACGGCACCGGCGCCGCCGTGCAGGTCGACATTGAGGAACTGCTGGCGACGCGTCTGCTGGTCCAGGGCAATTCCGGCTCGGGCAAGTCACACCTGCTGCGGCGGCTGCTGGAGGAAAGCGCACGTGTGGTGCAGCAGGTGATCATCGATCCGGAGGGCGATTTCGTCACCCTGGCCGATGCCTTCGGCCATGTGGTGATCGACGCAGGCGATTATAACGAGCGCGAGATCGTCAAGATGGCGGCGCGCATCCGCGAACATCGCGCTTCCGTGGTTCTCAGCCTCGAATCGCTGGAGCTGGAATCGCAGATGAAATGCGCGGCGAGCTTCCTCGCGGCCCTGTTCGACGCGCCGCGTGATCACTGGTATCCGGCACTCGTGGTCGTTGACGAGGCGCAGATGTTCGCGCCGGTAGCGGCTGGCGAAGTGTCCGACGAGGCCCGCCGGATGAGCCTTGCCGCGATGACGAACCTGATGTGTCGCGGGCGCAAGCGCGGGCTGGCAGGCGTGATCGCCACCCAGCGCCTTGCCAAGCTCGCGAAGAACGTCGCCGCCGAAGCGTCGAACTTCCTGATGGGGCGTACCTTCCTGGACATCGACATGGCCCGTGCCGCGGATTTGCTCGGGATGGAGCGGCGGCAGGCGGAACAGATCCGGGATCTGGAGCGTGGCCGCTTTCTGGCGCTCGGTCCGGCGATTTGTCGCCGTCCGGTGGCGGTGAAGATCGGTGCCGTGCAGACCAGCACGCGCATGGGCACGCACAAGCTGATGCCGATGCCGTCGCCGACGGAGCCCGCTGATTTTCAGGCGATGCTGTTCGCCGAGATGGAGGAGGACGCGCCGCCGTCCCGGCCGGAGCCGCGTCCGCAGCCGGTCGCGGCCGAAGACCTGATCCGGACGATCTCCGGTCCGGACCTGTCGGTGCCCTCGCCCGAGCGCGCCGTGCCGGAGCCCGAGCAGGCAGAGGTCGAGGCCGGGATCGTCTCGGTGCTTGGGGAAATGGTCGCCGATCCCGCCAGCGCCTACCAGCCAGCCGCCGTGCTGTATCAGGATTTCTCGGTGCGCTGCCGCATGCATCGCTTGCCGCGCGTGCCGCTGGATTTGCCCGCATTCCGGAAGCGGTTCGCCATGGCGCGAGCGGGCATGATCGATGCGGCCGATCCGCGTTGGGAGGGGCCGCTACGCGCCTCCGCTTCGCTGCCCGACGACATGCTCGCGCCGTTCCTGCTGATCGCCCATGCGGCACTGGATGAGCGGGCCTGTCCTGACGACGAGGCGCTCGCGCGTGCCTATGGCACCAGTTCGCCGGGCCGGGTGCGCAGGCTGATCGACTATATGGAAAAACAGGGCGTCATCGTTGCCCGCGTCGATTTTGGCGGTCGCCGCTCGATCGGCATTCCCGAACTGGGCATCAGCACCGCCAGCGCGGACTGAGCCGCACGCCGCGCGCCGTTTCGCGGCTTCTTCTTCATGTACAACGCATAAAAATCGGGCCGGAACTTGCGTTCCGGCCCCAGGTCTGTTCGCAGGAGGAACATCGTGCGGCGGGCGGGGCCTTGCGTGGGTCCCGCCCTGCCTGATCCCTTACATGTTGTATGCGCGCTCGCCGTGTTCGCCGATGTCGAGGCCTTCCTGCTCGACTTCGGGGCTCACCCGCAGACCGGTGACGGCCTTGGCGATGAAGATGGCGATGGCGGTGCCGATCGACGCCCAGACGATCGTGGCGACGACCGCCTCGATCTGTACGATCAGCTGGTGGCCGATCGCGTAGTCAGGCTTGCCGGGGCCGCCGAGGCTGGGTGCGTAGACGATGCCGGTGCCGATGGCGCCGATGATGCCGCCGATGCCATGCACGCCGAAGGCGTCGAGAGCGTCGTCATAGCCGAGCATCGGCTTGATCTTGCTGACGGCGATGAAGCAGATCACCGAAGCGACGGCACCCAGAACGATCGCACCGAACGGACCGGAGTTGCCGGCGGCCGGAGTCACCGCGACCAGACCGGCGACGATGCCGGAGCAGAAGCCGAGAGCCGAACCCTTGTGACCCGACAGACGCTCGGCGAGCATCCAGAACAGGCCAGCCGAAGCGGTGGCGACGAAGGTGTTGATCATCGCGAGAGCGGCCGAGCCGTTGGCTTCGAGGGCCGAACCGGCGTTGAAGCCGAACCAGCCGACCCACAGCAGGCCGGTGCCGACACCCGTCAGCGTCAGGCTGTGCGGCGGCATCGGTTCCTTCGGATAGCCCATGCGCTTGCCCAGGATGAGGGCGGCGACGAGCGCGGAGACACCGGCGTTGATGTGAACGACCGTACCACCGGCGAAGTCCAGAGCGCCCAGGCCGAAGAAGTAGCCGTTGGCGGCCCACACCATGTGTGCGATCGGGAAGTAGACGATCGTCAGCCAGATCAGCGCGAACACCATCACGGCCGAGAACTTCATGCGCTCGACGACCGAACCCAGAACCAGCGCGACGGTGATCGCGGCGAAGGTCATCTGGAAGCAGACGAACACATATTCGGGAATGGCGAAACCAGCCGAGAAGGTCGCGGCGGTGGAGTCAGGCGTGATGCCCTTCAGGAACATCTTGCCGAAGCCCGAGATCACGGCGTTGCCGCCGTCACCAAAGGCCATCGTGTAGCCCCACATCACCCAGATCAGCATCGCGAAGCATGCGACCGCGCCAATCTGCGTCATGGTGGAGAGCATGTTCTTCGAGCGGGTGAGACCGCCGTAGAAGAGGGCCAGACCCGGGAGGATCATCATCAGCACCAGCACGGTGGAGACCATCATCCAGGCGGTGTCGCCCTTGTCGACGACCGGTGCGGCGTCTTGCGCCCAGGCGGGCGTCGCGGCGAGCAGCGACAGGCCAAGGGCCCCGCACGCGCCGTAGAGTTTCTTGGAAAGCGTCATCCCCCCTTCTTACAGCGCGGTTTCGCCGGTCTCGCCGGTGCGGATGCGCACGGCCTGGCCGACATCGAGGACGAAGATCTTGCCATCGCCGATCGCGCCGCTGTTGGCGGCCTGCTGCGCGGCTTCCACGACACGGGGAGCGAGATCATCGTCGCAGACGACCTCGATCTTGATCTTCGGAACCATGTTGGTGCTGTACTCAGCGCCGCGGTAGATTTCGGTCTGCCCCTTTTGGCGTCCGAAGCCCTTGACCTCGCTGACCGTCATGCCGGCAACGCCCAGCGAGGAGAGCGCCTCGCGAACGTCATCGAGCTTGAACGGCTTGATGATAGCCATGACTAGTTTCATGTCGCCCCCTATTTCTGGTGTGCGACAAATATGGTCAGCAAGAGCCGTGCCAATTCTTTAAACAAGCGTTAACGCGGGCTTTACGCATGGCTGCACGAGTCCGGCCGCCGGAAAAATGGGCATGTCGAAGATTCTGCCTAAAAAATAGGCAGGAAACTTCCTTTCAAAAAGGGATTCCATCTTGAATCATTCTGTCGCGGCTATTGGCGCGATGAAGGTGGCCCGCGCCTGCAAAATGCCCCGCCGATCGCAAAGGACCGGCGGGGCAAATCCAACCAGGGTCGCAATCAAGTTGGAGCGCAGGAAATGTCCGGAACGGAGTTTCGTTCCTTCGCGGCAGAAATAACGCTGCTCAGCTACCAGCCGGCGCCTTCCGCGATCGCCTCAGCCTCTCCCGGCCGGTCCGTGCGGCCCAGCGCCGCGTTCCGGTGCGGGAAGCGGCCATAGCGCACGATCATTGCCTGATGTCTGCGGGCATAGTCGAGCGATCGCGGATCACCCAGCGCCGCGAAGAAGGCGATCGATCGTTCCTGATCCTCAAGCGCCTCGCTGTGCTGGAAGGGCATGTAGACGAACTGGCGCCCCGCGCCGCCGACCTGCACGTCATAGCCCCGTGCGACCGCGCCGCGCGCGATTTCCCGGGCGAGGGGGTCGGTATCGAACGCCTGCGCCAGTCCCCGGAACATGTTGCGGGGGAACTGATCGAACAGGAGGATCGCAGCCAGCGCCTCGTCGGCCCGGGCGAGGAAGCCGTCGGCGGGTTCTGCGCGCTTGTCTTCCCACAGCACCGCGAACCGTTCGGCACACGCGGCATTGGTGGCGACCGACTGGCCCCACCAGCCATCCTCCCCGATCTCCTTGAACCAGAAGTCGAGAACGTTCCGCGCCCAACTGGCGGTCACTTCAGCCTGATGATTATCCACTGTCGTCATGGTCGCACTACGCAGTGACCGCAGCACAGGTTCCCGGCGGACAGATTTCCGGCGGACAGGGGGCAGGCGGATAGGGATCAGGTGGCCGCAGTGCCGCCGACGGTCAGGCCGTCGACCAGAAGGGTCGGCTGGCCGACCCCGGCCGGCACGCTCTGCCCGCCCTTTCCGCACATGCCGACACCTTCGTCGAGCGCCCAGTCGTCGCCGATGCCGATCACCTTCGTCAGTGCCGTCGGGCCATCGCCGATCAGGGTCGCGCCCTTGATCGGATCGCCCAGCTTTCCGTTCTCGACCTTGTAGGCTTCGGTGCAGGTGAACACGAACTTGCCCGACACGATGTCGACCTGCCCGCCGCCGAAGCTTTTGGCGAAGATGCCGGATTTCATGCGGGAGAGGAGTTCGGCCGGATCGTCTTTGCCGTCCTTGATGAAGGTGTTGGTCATCCGCGGCATCGGCGCATGGGCATAGCTTTCGCGCCGTCCGTTGCCGGTGGCCTCCACACCCATCAGGCGGGCGTTCAGCCGATCCTGCATATAGCCCTTCAATATGCCGTCCTCGATCAGGATGTTCTCCCGCGTCGGCGTGCCCTCGTCGTCGATCGACAGCGAGCCGCGGCGATTGAGGATGCTGCCGTCATCGACCACGGTGACGCCCGGCGCGGCGACCCGCTCCCCGATGCGGCCGGAAAAGGCGCTGGTGCCCTTCCGGTTGAAGTCACCCTCCAGCCCATGACCGATCGCCTCGTGCACCAGCACGCCGGGCCAGCCGGGGCCGAGCAACACCGTCATTTCGCCTGCGGGGGCAGCGACGGAACGCAGGTTTACGCGCGCCTGCGCCAGTGCCTCGTCGATGGCGCGGTTCCAGACCGCCTCGCCGGTCACGTCGTCGTAGAGATAACGGCCGCCGATGCCGAACGTGCCGGTTTCGCGCCGGCCGTTTTCCTCCAGAATGACGGAGACATTCAGGCGGACGAGCGGACGGATGTCGGTCGCGGTAAAGCCGTCGGCGCGCACGATCTCGATCACCGACCAGCTTCCGGTCAGGCCGACCGACACCTGCGCGACGCGCGGATCGCGCGCGCGCGCAACTGCATCGATCTGCGCGCAGAGGGCGACCTTCTCGGCGAAGGGGACGAGTTCCAGCGGATTGGCGTCCGTGTAAAGGTGGCGGTTGGTTCGCTGCGGCGGCGCGGTGGGCGGCACCTTTGCCGGATCGAGCAGGGTCAGCGTTTCCGCCGCCCGGCGGATCGCCGCAGCACTGATCTCGTTGGCGTGGGAGAAGCCGGTCATCTCGCCCGACACGCCGCGCAGGCCGAAGCCCGCATCCGTCGAATAATCGGCGGTTTTCAGGCGTCCGTTGTCGAAGCCGAACGCTTCCGACACGCGATACTGGAGGTAGAGCTCTCCATCATCGCAGCGTTCGAGCGCCTGCGCGGTCAGCCGGCGCGCGCCGTCGGGATCGAGCATCCCGTCGCGATAGAGAAGGCCGCGGGCGTCGGTGAACTGGCCAAGGGCCGGAGAAGCGATATCGGTCATGCCGGACGATATAGGGCAGCGCCCGTCCATGACCAAGCGCCGATCAACGACGCCGGGAAGGCCTGGCTAGAGGCTGGCGCCCGCGCCGATGTCCGGCTGGCTGCCGACATCCGCCGTATCCGCCGGACCGCCGGTCAGGACGAAGCGCCGGTCGCAATATCCGCAGTCGACATAACCATGCTCGTCGATCTCCAGGAACACACGCGGGTGGCCGAGCGCGGCGGGAATGTCACCCGATCCGTCACAGGCGACTCGGGTCTTGGACACGCGGATGATTTCGGGCGGCTGGATCATGGTCGATGCGTCTAGCAGCGCGTCTGCCGCACCGCAATATCGCGGCAATGTGGAAAGGGTGGAAAGGCAGGATCGCAAGGTGGTCATTGTGCGTTCAGGACGCGGGATCATAGAGGATGGCGGAGTGCATGATGCCCTGTCATGCATGCGCAACGCCACGCGGTCATCACCGGCCCGATGTCGCGTAAGGAGACGAGCCATGGCTTTTGAAGGTAGCTGTCACTGCGGCGCGGTGCGCTTCACCGTCGACGCTGCGCTGCCGGACAGCGCGATCGCCTGCAACTGCTCGCATTGCAGCCGCAAGGGGTTTCTGCTGTCCTTCTTCCCGCGCGATACCTTCACGCTCGACAGTGGCGAAGGGGATTTGCAGGAATATCTGTTCAACACCCATCGCATCGCGCATCAGTTCTGCACGACCTGTGGCACGGAAGCGTTCGCATGGGGCACGGGACCGTCGGGTGAGCAGATGGCGGCGGTGAACCTGCGCTGCGTGCCGGCGGTCGATACGGGCGCCCTCCATATACAGGCCGTCGATGGCGCCAGTCGCTAGGGCGTCACGGGCGCTGGCCCGTTCACTGCTTCTCGTCCCGTTTCTGCTGCTGGCCGGATGCGGCATCAATCCGCCGCTGCGGACGATGGCCTGCGCCGACGCCCGGCCGCCTACGATCGTCCGCTCCTCCGACGGGCGTTTCGATACGACGACCCTGTCCGTCCTGACCTATAATATGGAGGGGCTGGGCTGGCCCGCGCGCACGGGCAGGGGCGACGACCTGGGCAGGATCGGGCGGGCACTGGCGGCGATGCGCGAGGCGGGGACCGCGCCCGATATCGTCCTGTTCCAGGAAATGTTCAGCACCACCGCCAAGCGCGCTGTCGAGGCGGCGGACTATCCTGCGATCGTGTCCGGGCCGCACCGCACGCGACCGGCGCACGGATCGACGAAGGATCCCCTGCCGGGCCGGTCCCGATTGAACCGGGGGGAACTCGGCCTGCATATCTACGGCAGCGGCCTCGCCATCGCATCGATTTATCCGGTGCTTCACGTCGACAGACGGGCTTATGGCCGCAAGTCCTGCGCGGGCTATGACTGCCTTGCCAACAAGGGGGTGTTGCTGGCTCGCATCGCCATACCCGGTGTGCCGAGTCCGATAGACGTGTACGACACGCATATGAATTCGCGCGGCGCATCCCGTGTGGCCGCGATACGCAACCTTGCCGCACATGACCGGCAGGCGCTCGAAGCGTCCGAATTCATCGACCGCACGCATGACGACGCCTTTCCGCTGATCTTCGGCGGCGATTTCAACATGCGGCATTCCGAGGAGCGGTGGGCGAACTTCACCCGCTATCAGTCGCTTCGCCTTGTCCACCAGGTCTGCGCCGATCCCGCCTCCGGCTGTGACGTGCGCATGTCCTGGGATGGCGATGAGCCGTGGATGGACACGCAGGACCTCCAGTTCTTCTGGAACGGCGAGGTGGTATCGGTCCGTCCCATCCGGGTCGAGGCGATGTTCGACGGCAGTCCGGGCGAACCGGTGCTGTCCGACCATGACGGATTCCGCGTCACCTATGAATTGCGCTGGCCCTCCGGAAGCGCGCCGCAGGCAGGATGCTGAACGGGCGTAGGCATTCGGTCCAACCCCTTGCCGCTTGAAACCGCGGGCCATGCGGCGCAAGAGGCTGCATGGCTGTCCCTGCCCCCCGTCCCCGCGCGATCGCGACCTGGCTGCTGCTGATCGCTGCGCTGGTCTTTGCCATGGTCGTGGTCGGCGGCATCACCCGCCTGACCGAATCCGGCCTGTCGATCACCGAATGGAAGCCGGTCACGGGTGCGATCCCGCCGCTGACCGCCGCACAGTGGGCGGCCGAGTTCGACAAGTACAAGCACAGCTCGCAATATGTGCTGATGAACCAGGGCATGACGCTCGCAGCGTTCAAGCACATCTATTTCTGGGAATATTTCCATCGTCTGGTCGGGCGCCTGCTGGGCGTCGTGTTCGCGTTGCCGATGATCTGGTTCTTCGTGCGCCGCGCGGTGCCGAAGGGCTATGGGATGCGCCTCGTCATCCTCTTCATTCTGGGCGGTGCGCAGGGCGCAATCGGCTGGCTGATGGTGAAGAGCGGGCTGACCGACCGGGTGAATGTCCAGCCCGCAATGCTCGCCGCGCATCTGTGCATGGCGCTGGCGCTGCTTGCCGCGATCGTGTGGACGGCGTGCGACATGCTGCGGCTTGGGCGTGAGCCGCTGGCGCCCCAAGCGCCCCGGGCGCGCCTGCACCTGCCCGCCTTCCTCGCGTTTCTCGTGCTCTTCATCCAGATATTCCTTGGCGCGATCACGGCCGGTCTGCGGGCGGGCTATGTCTCCAACACCTGGCCATTGATGAACGACCATCTGGTTCCGGAGGGGATCAGTTGGTGGGGTTCGTTCTGGATGACGCTGACCAGCGATCCCTACCTCATCCACTTCCTCCATCGCTGGTGGGCATGGGCGGCGCTGGCGGCGATGATCTGGCTCGCGCGGCAGGCGAAACGGGCGGGTGATCGTGCCGCGTCGATCGCGCTCAACGCGCTTGCGGGCATTCAGGTGCTGCTCGGGATCGCAACGGTACTCCATAATATCGCGCTGCCGCTGGCGGCGCTGCATCAGGCGACGGGCGCGCTGCTGCTCGCGGCCGCGACCTGGGCGATGCACAGCGCCGGGCGCACCCGGCCGGCCTGGGCACCCACGGCAGCGCGATGAGCGCGGTCGCGCTTGTCTACGCCGTCTTCGCCAGCGCGGCCGGTGCGCATCCGCCTTTCGCGGCGTGGGTCGGGGAGGGTATTTCGGTATAGGGTATTCAGATACCCGTCAGCAAAGCCGCCGAATCTCTTGACTTCCGGCGCTTGCGCGATCATTAGCGCGCATCTTCCGGTCGCGGTCCGCCGTGCCCGGTCCTGACATCTGAACGGGAGTAGCGGCCATGAAGGCGCTCATGAAGACGACCAAGCCGGCGACCCCGGCGACGGTCGAGAAGAAATGGCTTCTGATCGACGCGGAAGGGCTGGTTGTCGGCCGCGCTGCTTCGATCATCGCCAACATCCTGCGCGGCAAGCACAAGCCGAGCTTCACGCCCCACGTCGATTGCGGTGACAATGTCATCGTCATCAACGCGGACAAGGTGCGGTTCACCGGCAACAAGCTGGCCGACAAGGTCTATTACAAGCACACCGGCTATGCCGGCGGCATCAAGGGCATCACTGCCCAGAAGGTGCTGGAGGGCCGTTTCCCCGAGCGCGTGCTCGAGAAGGCCATCGAGCGCATGATCCCGCGCGGTCCGCTTGGCCGCCAGCAGATGCGCAACCTGCGTATCTTCGCCGGCTCCGAGCACACGCACGCAGCGCAGAACCCCGAGGTGCTCGATCTCGGCGCGCGTAACCGCAAGAACAAGGTGGGTGCATAATGTCCGATAACCGCCAGTCCCTTTCCGACCTCGCCGGCCTGACGGGCGGCGCTCCGGCGGCTTCGGCTCCGGCTGCTGCGCCTGTTGCCACGTCGGCTCCGGTCGATGCGCCGATAGCTCCGGTCGTTCCTTCCGCGCCGCTGCGCGAGCAGGAAATCGATGGCCTCGGCCGCGCCTACGCCACCGGCCGCCGTAAGGACGCCGTGGCTCGCGTCTGGCTGAAGCCCGGCACCGGCAAGATCACGGTCAACGGCCGTGACCAGGAAATCTACTTCGCGCGTCCGACGCTGCGTCTCGTCATCAACCAGCCGTTCGGTGTTACCGAGCGCGAGGGCCAGTATGACGTGATCGCCACCGTCAAGGGCGGCGGCCTGTCCGGTCAGGCCGGTGCCGTCAAGCACGGCATCGCCCAGGCGCTCAGCAAGTATGAGCCTGCGCTGCGCAGCGCGGTCAAGGCCGAAGGCTTCCTGACCCGCGACAGCCGCACGGTCGAGCGTAAGAAGTACGGCCGTGCCAAGGCACGCCGCAGCTTCCAGTTCTCGAAGCGCTGATCGAACGATCCGGTTCGTCCCGGACACAAGGAACAAAGGGGCCGGAAACGGCCCCTTTTTCTTTGCCTGTGTATCCTGTGCCCGGGGGGCGGGAGCTTACGTCAAACGCCGTGTGAGTACGTTTTCCCTCCCGGCCGCGGCCGGTGGTGCGCCACCGGTAAGCCGGTCCGCAACATCCACGAACGGCATCAGCAGGGCGCCGGTCGCTCCGTGCGGGTTGTAGGCAATGCCGTCCACGCCGAAGCGCAGCTTTTCTCGCCTGGCCGTTGGCATATGCAATGTGCCGAACAGCCGGTCGAACACCGCCAGCGTCGCGCCGAAGTTGCGATCATGATGCCGTTCCTCCGCCGAATGGTGGATCTGGTGGTGCGCCGGGCTCAGCAGCCACCGGCCAGCCCGTCCGGGAAAGCTGATCCATAAATGCGAATGCTGGAGGTGGCTGAAGAGGATGGTGGCGAGGAAGGTGAGAGCGTTCGCGCCACGGATCATGTAGCCGCCGACCTCCCGGCCGAAGCCATAGTCGACGACCGCCATTGCGGTGCCGCCGATCGCGGCCGCCATGTTGTAGAAGACGATCGTATCGACCGGGTGCACGCGGAAGTTGGTGAGCAGCGAGAGCGATTCTGCCGTGTGGTGGACCTTATGGAACTCCCACAGCCAGCCGATCCGATGACTCAGATAGTGATTGAGCCAATAGGCGAACTCATAGGCCAGGAAGAGGGCGAGGGTCATGACGCCGCTCGCCAGCCAGACGGGGGCATCCATCGGTGCTGGCGCGCCGAACAGGGCATGCAGATGGCCCAGTACGCGGGCGGCAAACCACTCGCCCGACCACAATGCCCAGCCGAGCGCGCTGCCGGGAAGGAGGAGGCCGAACAGGAACCACGCGATGTCGGCGCGGCCGGAGGCGGTGCGCAGCATCCGGTTGGGCAGGATCGCGCGCAGCAGCACCTTCGCCCGTGCGGGCCGATTCCGTCCACGTGGCACGGCGAAGCGGACCATGATCGCGAGTGCGGTCAGGACGGCGCTCGCAGCCAGAGCCGGGCCGGCCCAGGCTGCCAGCATGTCCGTGATGTTCGTTCCCGCGTCCATGGCCGGAGGGTTTAGCGCCCGGGCGGTAAAAAGCGGCTTAAGGGGCGGCCTGCGCTGTTCGCACCGCCTCCGGGCTCCATCCGCCGCCCATCGCCTGATAGAGCGAGACGCGTGCGTTGAGCGCGTCCGCCCGCGCCTGGATCAGGGCGAGCTCGGCGCCGAGCAGGCCGCGTTGGGCATCGAGTTGTTCCAGATAGGGCGAATAGCCGGCCTTGTAGCGATTGGTCGCGAGCCGGAACCCGTTGGCGAGGGCATCACGCTGCGCGGCCAGAATACGCGCCTGTTCGTCCAGATGCTTTGCGGTCGCCAGCCCGTCATCCACTTCCCTGAACGCGGAGAGCGCCGACTTGCGGTAGGCGAAGGCGGCCTGGTCGCGCTGCGCAGCGGCGCTTTCGGCGCCTGCGCGCAGGCGGCCGCCCTCGAAGATGGGGGCAAGGATGCTGCCGCCGAGCGAGAACAGGGTAAGCGGGTCGTCGGGCAGCAGCGTGGACCATGCGAGGCCGCCAGATCCGGTGAGGCGCAACTGTGGCAGGAAACGCTTGCGCGCGGCGGCGAGCGAATGGTCGGCCGCCGCGAGCTGGAATTCCGCCTGCGCCACGTCGGGCCGCCTGCGCAACAGGTCCGACGGCAGGCCATCGGGGATCGCCGGCTCGGTCAGACGGTCGAGCGATACGCCGCGCGCCACCGGGCCGGGTACGTCGCCGGCCAGCAGGCGCAGGCCGTTTTCCGCCCGGACGATCGCCTGTTCGAGTGGCGGGATGATCTGCGCGGTCGACTGATATTCGGCCTCCGCCTGCGCCAGTTCGAGTTGCGGCGAATAGCCGGCATCGGTCCGGCTGCGCGCGAGCCGAAGCGCGGCGCCACGCGCGTCCAGAGTTTCGCGCGCCACCGCCAGCCGGGCATCGAGCGCGAGCAGCGTGATATAGCCGCTGGCGGCGGCGCCCGCGACGGACAGTCGCACCGCGTCCCGCGCCGCCTGGCTGGCAAGCCAGCCCGATCGCGCCGCCGACGCCTGATCCGACAGGCGGCCGAACAGGTCGACTTCCCACGCTGCCTGCACCTGCGGCTGTGCGGTTTCCTGATCGATCGCCTCGCCGAAGGCGTTGATGCTGCGGGAATAGGCGCCCGCCCCGACGGCATCGAGCGTGGGCAGACGCTGGGCGCGGGCGAGCCTCAATTGCGCGCGGGCGTCGCGGACGCGGCCGGCGGCGATGGCGATGTCGGTATTGCCGACGAGTGCCCGTTCGACCAGCGCCGTCAGGGCGGGGTCGCCAAAGCCCTGCCACCAGCCGCTGTCGAACGGTGCCGTAGGCCCGGCGTCCGTCCGCCAGGTCGCGGCGGGCGTCACCGGCGGCACGGTTGCGCTATCGATCCGGGGTCCGGCGCAGGCTCCGGCCAGAAGGACCGGCACTGCGGCGAGAAGGCGGGATGTGGTGCGCATGGTCACCGGCTTGTGTCGACGCGCGCCTCGACCGACATGCCCGGTCTCAGCCGCTTCGCCAGTTCCTGGCCCGGATCGACGCGAATCCGCACGGCGATCCGCTGCGCCACCTTCACGAAATTGCCGGTCGCGTTGTCGGCCTTCAGCACCGCGAATTCCGATCCGGCCGCAGGCGACATGTTCTCGATCACGCCGGACAGGCGCGCATTGCCAAGCGCGTCGACGGTGAAGGTCGCGTGCTGGCCGATCCGCATGGCCCGCGTCTGCGCTTCCTTGAAATTGGCGATCACCCACAGGCCGTCGGGGACGAGGAACATCAGCTGCGTTCCGGCCGTGACATAGGCGCCGTTGCGCACGCCGATCTCGGAAAGCTGGCCGTCCTCCGGTGCGCGGATGGTCGAGTTTTCATAGTCGATCTGCGCGAGGTGCAACTGCGCACGCGCGCCCTCGACGGCTGCCTGCAATCCGCCGCGACCCACCAGCACGGACCGGACGTCCTGCTGGCCAACGCTCTGCTGCGCCTCCGCCTGTCGCAGCGAGGCCTGTGCGGCGAGCAGGGCGGCGCGTGTCTGGTCGTGCTCCCGTGCGGAGATGGAGCCGTCCGCGACCAGCGCATCGGCGCGGCGCATGTCCGCCTGCGCCTTCGCCAGTTGCGCCCCGGCGCTGGCGATCGCCGCCCCCTGTCCGAGCAACGCTGCCTCGCGCGAGCGCTGGCTTTGCTGTGAATTGGCGAGGGCGGCTTCCTGCGCGGCAAGGTTCGCCTTCGCCTGTTCGACGCGCGCGCCGTAGATGCGCTGGTCGATGATGGCCAACACCTGCCCCTTCTTCACCCGCGCGAAATCCTGCACCGGCACCGACGTGACATAGCCGTTGACCTGTGGACTGATGATCGTGACCCGTCCCCGGACATAGGCGTTGTCGGTCTTTTCCGCGAAACCGCCGAAGGGAGGGAGCTGCCACGCGTAGAGAATGGCCAGTACGGCGGCGAGCGCAACCAGGATGATGAGGACGATCGTCCGGCGGGTATGGGGAGGTGGGCTCCAGCTGGCCGGTGGCTCACCCTCGTCCGCAGGCGGAACCGCGACGGGGCCGGTTCCATCGGTTTCGCTCATTGTGCGCTTCCCCCTGACGATTGTTGTGCCTGCTGCATTTTCCGCTGGAGCAGGATGACCGGTGACAATTCCCCGCGCCGCCAGATCCGGAACCGGATCGACAGGCTCCAGAGAAACGCGAGACTTGCCATGATCCCGACCAGCAGGAACACATCGTTGAATGCCAGTATATTGGCCTCCCGGCTTGCCTGCTGCGCGAGCAGCGCCGCGCCTTCCGCCGTGCGCAGGACAGGATCACCCACAACGCTGCCGACGGCGCCGGTCCCCTGCCGGAGGCGGATGGCGACCAGAGGGTCGGTGGCGACGATCGACTGCACGATCGCATGGGAATGGAATTTTTCCCGCATGACCTGAAACGTGCCCAGGAAAGCCGCCCCGATAAGGCCGCCGATGCTCTGGCTGATACTGAACAGCACGACGAAGCTGATGAAGTGGCGGGGGCCCGCGAGCAGCGTCCGGCTGATCCCGATGATCATCGCCGGGCCGAGGAAGTAGATCGAGGCAAAGCCGATGATCGCCTGACTGACGTACAGATTTTCCGGCCGGGTGAGGTTGGTGGCGGTCGCGTCCCGGAATGCACCTATCGCGATCAGCGCGACGGCGATCGAGATCGGCCGGGCAAGATTGTTCGGATTGAACGTCAGGACCATCACCGCCAGCCCGGCGAGCGAGGCAAGCAGGATGATGGTGTTCAGCACCACCATCTGGTCGTTCAGCATGCCGAACAGGGTGAGCAGGCCGACCGAGCCGTAGGTCTGTTCCGAAAGCAGGATGCGCACGGACGCCGCGACCGCCATCAGTCGGACCATCTCACGCTTGCCGAGCCAGCGTGTGTTGATCAGCGGGTTCGGGCGGCTGTGCTCGAAGGCGAGGGCGGCGGCGATCAAGATGATGCTGCCTGCAAGCGACCAGCCGATCCACGCCTGCTCCGTCCACCACTGGATGCGGCCCTGGGTCAGCACCGCGACCAGCAGCCACAGGCCGGGGGCTAACAGGAAGAAGGTGACGAAATCGCTCTTCTCGAACACCTTTTCACGCTCGCTCGGTGGCACGGCGAGGCTCCAGACGGCGGCCAGCGTTGCCAGCGCCAGCCCCAGCTCGAAATAATAGGCCATGCGCCAGTCGCCCCATTCCAGCAGGGCGGGCGAGACGATCCGCGCAATCGGCGTTGCGAGCTGCGGAATGCTGATGCCCAGCATGACGCCGGCCAGTCGTTTCGCCGCGGGCATCGCCTGCATCAGGTAGAGGATCGTCATCGTCGACAGCCCGGCGGCGGAGATGCCACTGAACGCCCGGACCGTAACCGACGACCAGAACTGGTGGACGAACAGGTGCAGGATCGCCGCCAGCGCGTAGCCGACGAGGCAGAAGCGCATGAAGCGCTGGATACCGAACTGCTGCCGGTATTTGACGAGCAGCAGGTTGGCGGTGACGTTGGTCATGTAATAGGCGGCGGTCAGCCATGCCGCCTCCCGGCTGTCGAGGCCCAGCGATCCCTGCACGATCGACAGGTTCACCGTGATCAGTGCGTTGCCAAGGCCACCGGTCACGCCGATCAGGCAACCGATACCGAAATAGCCGAGGCGCCGGTGCGACGGATGCTCGGGATTAGCCGGCGATCCGGGCATGGTCGGCCGCTCGTGCGGCTTGAAGACATAGGGCAGGGGCCGGCGCACGGCTTGATCCTGATGCGCGCTAACGCGGGCCGTCGAGCTGCGCGACGGTTCCCGTCGCGGGCAACTCGCCGCTCATCGATGCCGCCGTGGCTTCGGCCGCCGCCATCACCCGCAGGATATTGCCGCCCGCCAGCTTTGCGATATCCGTGTCGCTCCAGCCGCGCCGCATCAGTTCCGACAGCAACGCCGGATAGGTGTCGACGCCCCCCAGCCCTTCCGGCATCGTGCCGACACCGTCATAGTCACCGCCCAGACCGACATGATCGACGCCGGCGACCTTCGCGATATGTTCGACATGGTCGGCGACCTGCGCCAGCGTCGCCTTCGGTTCCGGATTGGCCTTTTCCCAGTCCGCCAGCGCGGCCTTCGCACGGTCCGGGTCGCCGATGTAGAGACCGCCGAAGGGGGGCGCATTATAGCGTGCCTGTTCCGCGCTGCGCGCCGCGCCCCAGATGCGCCGTGCGTTCGATATGTAGTTCGGCGCGTAATTCACCATCACGACACCGCCATTGGCCGCGACCTGTTTCAATACCGTGTCGGACACGTTGCGGGGATGGTCGCACAGCGCGCGCGCGCTCGAATGGGAAAAGATGACGGGCGCGCGGCTGACACGCAGGGCGTCCAGCATCGTCGCCTCGCTGACGTGGCTGAGGTCGACGAGCATCCCCAGGCGGTTGAGTTCGTGCACGACCGCCTCGCCGAACGGGGTCAGCCCGTCATGGCGGGGATCGTCGGTCGCGCTGTCAGCCCACGCGATCGTGCGCGAATGGGTGAGGGTGAGATAGCCTGCGCCCAGTTCCCTGTACGCCCGCAGCACTGCGAAGCTGCCGTCGATCTGGCCGCCGCCCTCGACCCCCATCATGGAGGCGATCCGGCCGTGCTTCCGGGCGTCGCGCACGTCGGCGACGGTGACCGCCTTCTCGAACGTTTCGGGATAGCGGCGGATGATCTGCTGGACGAGGGCGATCTGTTCCAGCGTCGCCTTCACCTGGTCCGGTTCAGGGAGGTCGGCGGAGACGTAGACCGACCAGAATTGGCCGCCGACATGTCCCTTTCGCAGGCGCTGGATATCGGTGTTGTACATCGTAGGGGCCAGCCGGTCGAGATCGGTGGTCCAGCGGGCATCCCCCGCATGCTCGGTCAGCGCCTCCGCCCAGTCGTTGTGGCCATCGATCAGAGGTGTCCGGTCCAGCACGCGGGCGACGCGCGCGGCATAGGGATCTGGCGCGGCCGTCGCTGCCGACACCGGCAGGAGGAGCAGGGCGGCGAGGGCTGGCATGCGGCGCATGTGCAGCAGCCTATGCTGCCCCCGCTGTCTGTCAATCGCTGTTGCTGCGGACATAGATGCCGGACTTGCCCTGCGGCACCAGCCCGCCGTCCGCATCACGCCGAAGCGTCAGCGTATCGAAGCTGGGGTCGGGCAGGCCTTCCACCGGTTCGCTGACCAGCGTGATGCTGTCGCCCGCCTGCGACCAGCGGCCGCGCGCGTAGAGGTCGAGCGCGCCATAGGCGAGATACCACTGAAAACGCCCCGTCGGGTCCAGTTCCAGTTCGGACCCCGTCTCCATCACCCCCTGCAGATAATAATGACCGGACACATTCGATGCGGGCTCCTTGCCCGGACGCGACACCGCGACGGATACGGCGCCCAGCAGCATCGCGCCGATGACCAAACGAAGGAGCAGAAGGGACGTGCGTATGATGTCGATACCCCTCGCCTGATCGTGCCGGACTGCGCGCGCCGCTGTCGTTCCGGTTGAGAAAAACATCGGTGCCAAGAGCCGATTTTGCGGCTATCGCGCAGGGAATGTCACGCACTATTTCGACGCAGGCCGGACGCATTCCGGCAATCCTGCTGGCGGGAAGCCGGCCGGGGAGCGACCCGATCGCGGCGGCGGCCGGTGTGCCGTACAAAGCGCTGGTGCCCGTCGGCGGACAGCCGATGGTGGCGCGGGTCGCGCGCACGCTGCTCGACCATCCGCGCATCGGGGCGGTGTTCGTGCTGATGCAGGATCCCGAAGCGTTCACAGCTCATCCCGAAACCGCGTGGCTTGCACAGGAGGCCGATATCACGCTGGTCGTCAGCGGCGCGGGGATCAGCCAGTCGTTGCTCGACCTGATGGATGGGACGGGACCGCAAACCCCGTTCCTGGTGACGACCGCCGACAATGTGCTGCTGACGGGGGCGATGATCGACAGCTTCCTTGCAGGCGCCGAAGGCAGCGATGTTGCTGTCGCCATGGTGGAGCGGCGGGTGCTGCTTGCCCGCTATCCGGAATCGCGCCGTACATGGTTGAAGTTCCGTGACGGCTGGTGGTCGGGCGCGAACCTGTTCTGGCTTGGAAGCCCACAGGTACGCCGCGTGGTCGCTTTTTGGCGATCGGTCGAACAGGACCGGAAAAAGGGGTGGAAGGTTCTCGCGGCGTTCGGCCCGCTGCTGCTGATCGCATCGGCGCTGCGCCTGCTGTCGCTCGGGCAGGGCATGCGCCTTGCCGGTCGTCGCTTCGGCCTTGTCGCCCGCCCGGTCGCGATGCCGCAGGCGGAAGCATGCATCGATGCCGATAAACCTGACGACGTGGTGCTGATCGAGCGGATACTCGCCGCCCGTTCGCGCTCAGTCGCGTAGCTGCCAGCGCGTCGCCGCGCCCAGCAGCAGGAAGTTCGCCACCTGCATGATGAGGACGGAGGATGCCGCGCCCATCGCGCCGTAGCGGGGCAGCAGTACCGCCAGTGCCGCAAACAGGATCAGCGTCGTCACGATGCGGAAAGTGAGCGACTGCCGCGCCCCGTTGGTCGCCAGCAGCAGCGGTTCGAAGCCGACGCCCGCAAGCGCGATCGACGACGCCACGCCCAGCACCGCCAGCAACGGATATGCGCCCGCATAAGCGGGGCCGGACATCGCCAGCAGCACGGGCTTCCCGAGCAGCAGCACGACCGACGCGGTCAGCAGCGCGACGCCCAGCGTGACGAGGCTGGTCTTGCGGAACAGCGCGCGCAGGTCGGCCTTGCTGTAGTTCGCATGGACGTGGGCGAGTTCGGAATAGAGGCTGCGCGAGAACAGGGTCGATGCCTTGGTCAGCGACTGGGACAGCTGATTGCCGAGACGATAGAAACCTGCGCCCGTGGGACCGGTCGCCGCGCCCACCAGCAGCACCGGGAATTGCCCGCCCAGCGACGACAGCGTGCTGCTGATGTTGGTCGTGAACATGAAGCCCATCAGGCCAGGCGTCTGCCGTCCGACTTGCGTGAAGCCGCCGGTTTCGATCGGCCCCACATCAGCGCGCACCGCCCGCAATGCCAGCATCCAGTACGTGAGCGCGCATACCAGTTCGGCCGCCGCCCATGCGAGCAGGAAGGCGGCGATGGTCGGGCCTGCGGCGAGTGCGGCAAGAGCTCCCGCCATGCGCACGATCGGGATCATCGTCTCGCTGATCGCTCCGGCATCGAAGCGGTTGAGCAGGCGCAGGACGCCGGTCGGCGTCGAGCGGATCGTCAGCATCAGTACGCAGGCGAAGAGGAAGGATTGCCAGCCGAGCGCGTCGGGAAGGCCCATCGCCGCGCCAAAGCCGAGCGTCGCAATGCCCGCGATGACGCAGCCGACAAGCGCAGCACCCATGTCGAGCGCCGCGCAAAAGGCGATCAGGCGGCCAAGGCCACGGGAGTCGCGTTCACGCACATGGCCTTGCCCATATTTGACGACCACCTGCCACATGTTGAAGCCGACGATCATGTTGATCGCGGTCGCGGCACCGGTGATCAGCGCGAAACGGCCGAAATCGCCCGGCCCCAGCGTGCGGGTGACGATGGCCAGATAGAAGAGGCTTAGGACTGCGCCCACACCCTTGCCGCTCGCCAGCCACGTCAGATGCTCCAATATGCGTCCGAACGGCGTGGTGGCGCGCGGGATCGACAGCCGGCGCCGCGCTTTGCGGGAGGGGGACTGTTGGGTGTCCATGGATGGCGCTCATTAGAGCATCGTGCATATAAACGGGAACCGGTTTTTCCATACCCTCCCTTTTCCTTGTTCGGCGTTTCCTTTGCCGCGCGACGGGTATAGGGCGGGCGGATGATCGACCGCGCCATCATCCTCAGCGCCGGGCAGGGTTCGCGCCTGCTGCCGCTGACCGCCGAACGCCCCAAATGCCTGATCGATTTTTCGGGACACAGCCTGCTTGCCTGGCAGGTCGACAAGCTGTTCGCCAGCGGCGTCACCCGGATCGATGTCGTCACCGGCTTCATGACGGAGATGGTGGAGCGGGAGATGGAGAAGCTGGCGCGTCCCGGGCTCACGCTGCGTCCGCGCTTCAATCCTTTCTACAAGGTCGCCGACAATCTGGGCTCCTGCTGGATCGCGCGGGAGGCGATGGATGGCGACTTCCTGATCCTGAACGGCGACACGTTGGTGTCGAGCGAGATCGTCGAGACGGTGCAGGAGGATGCCGCCGGGTGGCCGATCACCGTCACGATCGACGTGAAGCCACACTATGACAGCGACGACATGAAGGTGACGCGGCTGGGCGGTGGCAAGCTGGCGGCGATTGGCAAGACATTGACGGCCGAGCAGGCAAACGCCGAATCGATCGGTTTCCTGGCCTTTCGCGGCGAGGGCGCGGCGCTGTTCCACGACACGGTGGAGGCGTTCATGCGGACGCCCGCCGGTGTGGAGAACTGGTACCTGAAGATCATCGATTCGATCGCGCCGACCGGTAAGGTCGGAACGGTCTCGATCGAGGGCAAGGCGTGGGCGGAGGTCGACTTCCTCAACGACGTCGAGGCTGCCTCCGCCCTTACCGCGCGCTGGAAAGCGCAGAGCTGAAGGACAGAGTCAAAGGGTCGCGGCCGTTACTCGCTTTCGGCGCGTTCCAGTTCGGCGGGCTTGCGCCTGGCAAACACCGCCGCCAGCCGCTTTTCCTCCTTCGATGACAGCTCCTCGGCCGCGCCGGGGAACATCTCATCTTCCTCCTCTTCGATATGATGGAGGTAGCGCTTCTTCATCTGTTTGAAGATGTCCTCCCATTTGGCTGAATCGACGGGGTGCTTGGCTATATCCTCCAGGAAATCATCGATTTCCTTGTGCTCCGATACGCTGTGCTGCGCGTCCTCGCGCAGGTCGGGATTGGCGAGCATCGTTGCGTAGAGGCTCTCCTCCTCGGCGGCGGCATGAGCGGTCACTTCGACACGAAACTGCGCGAACAGCTTCTCCCGCCGTTCGGGTTCCCCCTTTGCATCGGTCAGCTTTTTCAGGAGCTGGCGGTGCTGGTCATGGTCCCGTTTCAACCGGTCGAATATCGTGGCGTCGGCCATGCAGTCTCTCCTCTGGATATGGCGTCCAGAGAGACAAACGGCAGAAGTCGCGGAAGGGTCCGTAAGCCGGCGGACGGATCAGCCGAACAGCGCGTTCATCACGATCGCGACGGGAATCCACAACAGCGGCGAAAGCAGGCTGACGCCCCAGAGGTAGAGCAGATCGGTGCGAAACCGCGTCGCAAGGCCCGCGTCTGGCAGGCTCGCCTGTGACAGCGCAATCCAGCGATGTTCGAGCGTGCGGGCCGTCATCGCGAACAGCCCGATGGCTACGACGATGCCGAGATGGAGAAGCAACGACCCGCCCGTCTTGGCGATGATCATGATCTGAAGCAGGACGAATACGACCAGAGCGGCAGCCGTATGACCGCTCATCCGTTTCGCATAATCGATGTGTCCGCCTTGGTTGCGTGCGTTATTATATGTCGACCCCATGGTAAGGCGCGTCCCCTTGCTGCCTGACCCGTGCAAGGTTTCACGAAAGATCGCGCCGTTCAACATAAAATTACGCGATCCGGTCCGGATGTGACCAGACGTGTCGTGACGGCGTTAGGGGACGCCGGCCGATTCCCGCATCCGCTTTTCGGCGAACCATTGCTGCAGCATCGCGGCTACGCAGCCGCCCTGGCCATAGGAACCGATCACCGAACAGCTGTTGGGGATCATCTGGCGGGAGGCTGCCTCGATATTCGCGACCTGCGCCCCCCAGCCGGGGCCGCCGGCCACCTCCGGCTTCTCCCGCAATGCCTTGGGGATGCGGTAGCGCTCCGATTCGGGTTTGCGCGCACACACGACGATTTCGCCGTCCTCGCCCTGCGGGCAGGCATCGTCGCCATAGACCACCAGATTGGTGATCCGCTTGGGCGGGTCGGCTTTCGCTGGCGCGGACGACAGCACACCGAGAGCGGCTGTCATCATCAGGGCGGCGGTCAATCGCATCATCGTCAATTCCTTACGCCCCACGCGTGAACGGCCCCTGTATGCGCATACCCATTCCGCATGCACATTGCCGGCATATGTCCCGGCCGGAAACGGATGTGCTACATCGCGCCTTGCCGGTGATATAGGGACGGCTCCAACGGCGTGAACCGTCGCGCCGTGACATCATTGCGGCGGCGTGGTGGTATCGGCGGGGGCTGGCGTGGCCGCGTTGCCCTTCGTCTCGGCCTGGGCCTCGGCGGCTTCCTCGGCCTTCACGCGTGCCTCGATCGCATCCGAATCGGCGTCGATCTTCGACAGGCGCTTTGCACGCTCGGCCGCGACGAGATCAGCCCATCCGCCCTTTCCGGCCTGCTTGCGTTCCTCCTTGGCCATGCGGGCGATCTGCGCGAAGCAGCCGGTGGCACCGCCGCCACCCACGGGGCTGCAGCTTTCGGTGCCGGTGCGGCCGACATACTCGATCGATCGTGCGCGTTCGCCCCAGGCCTGATTCGCGGGCGCGTTGGGATTGCCGCGCAATTCCTCCGGGATGCGATACCGCTCCGACTCCGCCTTGCGCGCGCACACCACGATTTCGCCGCTGCTGCTGGCCGGGCAAGGCTCGTCACCATAGACGATGACCTGGCTGACCTTCTCCGTGCCCGGATCGACGGGGCCGTCGGCCGCCTGTTCCTGAGCCAGAGCAGGCACAGAGGTGATCAGGGCGATGACGGGCAGGATGAACCGGATGGACATGGGAAATCCCCCTCAAATACGTTTCGACAGTGCGATGGCGGCGCGGCAGCCGAGGCGGATCGCGCCGGACAATATGGGATAGGCGGGCGCCGATTCCGCCCCGGACCGGAAGGCGGTATCGCGATGCTCGATCTCCTCCTCCCTGAAATCCGCGATCACACCGGAGAGTTCCGGATCGCTCTCGCCGAGCGCATCGAGCTGCTCGGCATAATGTTTCTCGATCTCCGTCTCGATCGCGGCCGTACAGGCCATCGCCGCCTCCGGTCCGATGGCGGCCGTCACGGCGCCCAGCGCGAAGCCCGCGACATCCCAGAACGGCTGGAGCAGGGTCGGGCGCACCCCACGCTCCGCGATCATCGCGTCGAAGCGGATGCGATGGCGCTCCTCCTGCTCCGCCATGCCGGCGACCGCGCGGCCCATCGGGTGGCGGTCGCCCATCACCGCGAGCTGTCCGGCATAGATGCGGGTCGCCCCGAACTCTCCCGCCTGATCGACGCGCACCATCATGGCGGTGTCGGGCTTGCGGCCCGGACGCGGAAAGTTTCGGCTGTCGCGCATGCTCATCCCTTTCGGCGCAGTGCCACGAAAATGGCGATCACAGCCAGCAGCGACAAGAGGCCATTATAGCCTGCGAGGGAAATGCCGAACAGCGACCATGGCGCCACGTCGCAGCGGGTGAGCGGCGCCGCCATGATGTTTGCCAGCACGTCCTGCGTGCTGCCGCCGGACAGGGTCGTCGAGCAGGCGGTCAGGCCCTGCCACCAGCCATATTCGACACCCGCGTGGAAGAAACCGATGCCACCGCTGATGGCGATGGCGATTGCGGCGAGCACGACGAACGTCCGGCTGGCCGACGGTGCGCCACGCAGCGCGATGGCCGCCAGCGCCAGCAGAATGGCGGCCAGATGCGGCCAGCGCTGCCACATGCACATCTCGCACGGGTGCAGGCCGAACACATATTGGGAGACGAGGGCGCCGCCGAGCAACAGCGTCGGGGCCATCACCGCGACCAGGCGCGCGCTGGACAGCGGGGTCATTGCCCTGCCGCCTTTCCGGGGGTCAGGCGCATTTACTTACCGACAGCCTTCTTCGTCGCGATCGGCGCGGGTGGCGGGTCCGCCCGTGCGACAATGGCACCCGGCTTGGCGGCGAGGCGGCCGATCGTCTGCAACGCATAATAAAGCTGGAAGTCCTCGATGCCCTTCTTCTTCAGATCCTCGGCGGACATGGCGAAGCGCGGATCGTCCTTCGTATCCTCTTCCAGCGTCTTGTTGTCGACCTTCGCCTCGTTGATCAGATGGCGTCGCAGGTCGCTCTCGCGGAAGCGGGGCTTGCTCTTGTAGTCGGGATCGGAAAGCTGCGGAACCAGGATGTCGGGTTCGATGCCGCCTTCCTGCACGGAACGGTTGGACGGTGTGTAGTAACGCGCCGTGGTCAGGCGCAGCGCGGTCGTGTTGCTGAGCGGCAGCAGCGTCTGGACGCTGCCCTTGCCGAAGCTGCGTTCACCCATCACCAGCGCGCGATGCTGGTCCTGGAGGGCACCCGCGACGATCTCCGAAGCCGAGGCAGAACCGCTGTCGACCAGCACGATGACCGGCAGGCCCTTCGCGTCGTCGCCGGGCTTGGCGTAATAGCGCTCGACATCGCCCTTGTTGCGGCCGCGCTGCGAGACGATCTCGCCCCGGTCGAGGAACGTGTCGCTGACCGACACCGCCTCGTCCAGCAGGCCGCCGGGGTTGGAGCGCAGGTCGAGGACGTAGCCGGTCGGCTTGTGGCCGAGCGACTTGTCGATGCTGCGGATGGCCGAACGGACGTCGGCGCCGGTGTTGGCGGAGAAGCTGACGATGTTGATGACGCCGATCCCGTTCTTCACCTCCCACTTCACCGGCTTCAGTTCGATGATCTCGCGGGTCAGGGTCAGGTCGATCGGCTTGTCGCGGCCGGGGCGGACGACCGTCAGCTTGATCGTGGTGCCGGGCGCGCCGCGCATCTTGTCGACCGCATCGTCCAGCGTGCCGCCGTAGATCAGTTCGCCGTCGAGGTGCGTGATATAGTCGCCGGCCTTGATGCCCGCGCGCCATGCCGGGGTGTCCTCGGTTGGCGCGATCACCTTGACCGCGCCGTCCTCCATCGTGACGGAGAGGCCGAGGCCGCCGTAGCTGCCCTCCGTCTGCGTGCGCAGATTGGCGAAGTCGCGCGCGTCAAGGAAACTCGAATGCGGGTCGAGACTGGCGAGCATGCCGTCGATCGCGCCCTTGATCAGCTTTTCGTCGTCGACCTTCTCGACATAGTCGGAACGAACCTTCTGGAACACGTCCATGAATTCGTCGAGCGCCTTGTAGCTGCTGCCCTCCGCCTCGGCGAGCGCGGCGGTGGTGGCGGGAACAAGGGCAAGCGCGCCGAGCGCCACGGCGCTGCGCAGGAAAGTGGATTTCATCGTCGGATTCGGTCCTGGCATAGATATTCCTGCACTATAGGCCCAAAGCCCGCCCCGCGCAAAGCGCGGCTCGACTAGTGTCGACCCGGATCGATGAGCGCCGGGTTAATGCGTGCTGCGACCGGGGGTCGCGGCCGCGTCGGCAGCCGGTGCGGCGGGTGGCGGGAACGGGCCGATATCCTCGATATGCCAGCGGCGTTGTTCCTGCGTCGCGCCGTCCACGTCGTTCACCCGGCGCAGGCTGACGGCGCGCAGCGCGTAATAGGGTTTCCCGGTCGCAGTGACGCGGGCATAGACCTGCACGGGAACCGTGACATAGACCGAACCGGCTGCGCCCTCCGGATCGTCGGGCGTGCCGATATTGGCATGGATTTCACTGAAGCCGCGGAAGCGCGCGGTGAAGAGCGCGGGGTCTTCCTTGCCGTTCGGGCTTTCCTCGTTCCACAGGTCCTGTGCGTCGGCGAAGCGTTTTTCTTCCAGCAGGCCGTAATAGCCCTGGACGAGTTGCGCGGCACCCTGCGCGCTTTCCGGGTCGATCGTGCCCTCGGCCGGTGGGGCCGGTTCGTCGGGCAAGCCGCCGGGTGTGCCGGGCGCCGGGGGATTGAGCGGCGCCATGATGTTTTGCGCCTCCGCCTTCACGCTTTGTTCGACCAGCGGCTCGGATGCGCCGTCCGCTGCCTGCTCCAGCGTCGATCGTTGGGAGGAGTTGCAGGCTGAAAGGATCAGCAGCAGAGCCCCCGCCGCGACGATTCCATGTCCGTTCCGTACTGCCATGGGGTCTCAGCGCCGCCCGCGTTCGCCGCGACGCGGCGCAGGCGAATCGGACTGGCCGCTACGTTGCCAGCGTTGCTGCGGGGTCGCGGACGGCGCCGACGGGCGTGGCGCGGCCTGCGGGGGAGCTGCCTGCGGCGTCACGGCATTGTTGGGGGCGCCGCCGTTGCGCTGCCAGCGCCCGTTCCAGCCGCGCCCGTCGCCATCGGGCGTGCGGGGCGGGCGGTTGTTCCAGTTGCGTTCCTCGCCGTCTGAGCGGGGCCTGCCGTTCCAGCGGCCATCGCCGGGGTTCCCGTCGGGCCGCCCGCCGTTCCAGCGCGGGCCGTCGCCGCGATGTTCGCGCCTGCGTGCTTCCCAATAGCCGCGCTGGCGATCATTCCAGCGCTGACGGCGGCCGTCGCGGTCATACACATAATATCCGCCGCCGGGATAATACCAGCCGTCGTACCAGCCGCCATATCCATAGGGTCCGTATCCGTAGGGATATCCGCCAGAATAGGGCGCGCCATAACCGTAGCCACTGCCATAGCCGACATCGACGCCGCCATAGCCGTAGCCGTCCGTGGCGCAGCCGCCGAGCATCATCAGACCGGCGATACCGGCCGCAAGGAGTGCGTACGGTCGCCGCACGCGGAAGGGGGATGATGCCGAAACCATGGTCCTGTCCTTTCTGTTCTGGCAGACCGGTGTGAACGATTGGTGATAACGCGTCGTGCTTGAATTGGTTGTGAACGGCCAAGGGCCGCTTGCGCAGTGTGACCACAGGCAAGGGCGACGTGAAAAGGCCCGCCGGATCGCTCCGACGGGCCCACTGAACGCCTGGCGCGCGGGGTCAGGACGCGCTGTCGTCCGATTGCTTGGCGGCTTCCTTGCGGATTTCTCCCTTGCCTATGGCCGATGTCAGCACATCGCCGGAAACCGAGAAGTTCGATGCTGGCAGGGCCGCCACGCGATTGCCGCTTTCCACGAGCACGGTATCGATCGCGCCGTCGGCGCGGCTGTGTACGGACTGCACCGTTCCTACCGCGCGACCGCTCGCATCGCTGACGGCCATGCCGGGTGAGACGGTGAAATTGCCCGTGCCATTGGCGGCGCCGGACAAGGCGCCCTGACCAGGCGTACCGGCCGCAGAGCCCTGGCCCGTCGCGGAACCAGTCGCCGAGCCGGTTGTCCCGTTCATTGCACCCGAGGCTGTTCCGGCCGCGTTACCGGCAATCGACGCCGCCCGGTCGCGGGTCGCACCGACGGCGCTGGCGGTACCATCACGCGCGTTGCCGACCGACTGGATGGCCGTGTCGCGGGCGGAGGTCAGCGCGTTGCCGACATCGTTGGTGCCCAGCGCATTCGCCGTTGCGTTGATCCCGCCCGAGCCGCCGGCCGATCCTTCCGCCGACCGTTTGCCGGCCTTGGCCGAGCCCGAACCGCTGCCGGAACCGTGCGCGCCGGTCGAGACGTGGCCGGTCTGCGTGTCGATGGCGCGATCGATGCCGAAGGTGCCGTTGCCGGACAGCGATCCGGCCGCGCTGCCCAGCGTACCGCCAAGGCCACCGCCCAATGTGCCGCCCAAGCCGCCGCCAAGTCCACCACCGCCGAGCAGTTGCGCCGATGCCGGAGCCGCACCCAGGATCAGGGCGAGGGCAGCCGCCGAAGGAATGAGATGGAATTTCATGGGTCTTCTCCTCATATGCCCGCTGCGATGAACATCGTCAGCGCAGGCCGGTCTGTGAGGGGAACGACGCCCCGGCATCGTTTAATCCCGGCGCGTGCCAGAAATTTGTAAGATCATAGAATTCAATGATTATTTCTACAATCGGCGCAGATCAGCCCGCGCCCGTAGACGGGGTCCATGCCCTTCCGGCCGAGATCTTTCGCTTCCCCCGCCAATGCGCGCAGCGCCGCGTCCGGGGTGTTTCCGGACAGGTGGCGATAGAGGCGCCCGGCGACCAGCGGCGCGGCGAACGACGTACCCCGCACGCGCACCGCGCGGCCGTCGGCGCTGGCCGCCATCATGTCCGCGCCCGGGGCGGCGAAATCGACGTGCAGCGCCTTTCCGGCCTCGACCAGCACCTTGTCCCGTCCGTCGACACCCGTCACGGCAATGATGCCGGGATAGGAAGCGGGATAGGCTGGCGGTGCGGCCGGTCCGTCATTACCCACAGCCGCGACGATCGACAGACCCCTCCGCCGGGCGGCCTGTAACGCGCCGAGCAGGAGCGGATTGGCCGGTCCCACGAGACTGATCGTCACGACGCGGGCGTTCGCCACCGCCATCCAGCCGAGCGCGCGGGCGATCGCGATGGCGCTGCCACCCGCCGGATCGGCGCCGTACACGTCCGCCACCAACAGCGGGACGCCGGGCGCAGCGCCTTTGACCGGACCCGTGCCCGTCAGCAGCGACGCGACTGCCGTGCCATGGCCGCTGGCGACCGGCGCGCCCTTCGCAAAGCCGCGCTGCGTGACCGGCCCGGTGAGGCTCGGGTGACGCGCCACGCCCCCGTCGATCAGGCCGATGGGCCCCGCGCCGTCCGCGTCGCCTCCTCCCGCCAGTCCCGCACCAGCCGGAGCAGGGGCGGGACCGCTCGGAAAATAGAGCGGATCGGCGCTGACGGACGCGCCGGGCACCAGTTTTCGCAAGCGGCGTATCGCCTCGGCAAGCGTTTCGCCTTCCGGTATGGAGACGCGGGCAAAGCCGATGTCGAGGCCGTCGATCCGTTCGGCTTCGACCGGGTAGCCGATCCTCCGCAGCGCATCCATGGCGTCGTCCGAAGCGCCGGTCAGGATGACGACGCCGCGCACCGCCGGGTTGCCGTCCGGGTCGCGCACCACAGCATCGCCATGATCGCGCACGAGGCGGTCGAGCCGCAGCCGGCGTGCGCCCAGAAGGTCGCGCGCGGTCCGGCCGAGATTGGAGGCGACACCTTCCAGGCGTTCGGGATCGAGCGTATCCGCTACCTGTCCGACGCCGCTCCGCACGCCGTCGATCACGCCGCCCGCGCCGGGCAGGCCGAGTTGTGCGTGAGCCGCCACCGCCATGCTCAGCAGAGTTGCGGCGATCAGCACCCGGCCATGTCGTCCTTGCCTCACGGCCCTGTCCTCTTCGTTCGTTTTCCCACGCACTGGCGGCGGGAGAAAAATTTCGCCATCGTCAGGGATGAAACGCCGGGCGGCGCTCGTTTCATCCCTGAAGACGCGATAATGGAGCCGCGATGCCTTTTGAAAGCGAATTGCTGGCGCTGGTTCCGCGCCTCAGGCGCTTCGCCGCCAGCCTGTGCCGTGATCGCGCGGATGGCGACGACCTGTGTCAGGCGGCGCTGGAGCGTGCGCTGAAGGCACGGGCGCAATGGCAGGAAGGCACGCGGCTCGACAGCTGGATGTACAGGATCATGCGGAACATGTGGATAGACGAGGCGCGGGCGCGCCAGCGGGCGGCGCAGACCTTTGCCCCAGAGGAGGCGGGAGAGGGCATCGGCCATGCCGGGGATCGCGATATCGAAGCCGCCGTCGAACTGGGCGACGTGCAGCGCGCAATGGCCCGGCTGCCGGATGAGCAGCGGGAGGCGGTCGCCCTCGTTCTGGTGGAGGGCCTGGCGTACAGGGAGGCCGCGGTGGTGCTGGACATACCGATGGGTACGCTGACGTCCCGCCTTGTGCGGGGCCGCTGCGCGTTGATGGAGATGCTGGGAGAGGCGGCATGACCGTGACGGAGGATATGCTGGTCGCCTATGCCGACGGAGAGATCGATGAGGTCGGCCGCCGCCGGGTGGAGCAGGCCATGGCCGCCGATCCGGCGCTGGCCGACAGGATCGCCGCGCATATGGAAGTACGCTCGCTGATCTCGGGACACTATGCGCCGGTCGCCGAGGAGCCGGTGCCTGATCGGTTCACGGCGCTGCTGTCCGAGGGGAGCAAGGTCGTCGATATCGGTGAGGCGAGGACGCGTCGGCAGCGGCGCTGGCCGGTCTTCATCAATGCTGTCGCGATCGCGGCCACGCTTGTGATCGGTGTCGTTGTCGGACGCGGCATGGCTGGTCCGCAGGGGCCGGTCGGCGTTTCTGGCGGGACGCTGGTCGCACAGGGCGCGCTTGCCGACGCCCTCGACACGCAACTGGCGGCGAACCAGCCCGGCGACGCGACCGTGCGTATCGGCCTGACCTTTCGCGCGGCTGATGGTCGCTGGTGCCGCAGCTTTGAGGAAATGGCGGTCGCCGGTGTCGCCTGCCGTCATGATGGCGGCTGGCGGCTCGAGCAGGCGGTGCCGGGACGGGCGCAGGCCGGTGCCTACCGTCAGGCGAGCGGCGGAGACGAGCGTATCGCGCAGGCGGTGGGCGCCATCATTACGGGCGATGCGGCCGATGCCGCGACCGAACGCGCGGCCCGGGATGCCGGATGGCGTTGATCCATGGTAGGGTAGCCGCCGGTACGGGCCGAGAAAAGCGGGCTACCCTATTGCTCGGTGAGGGCAGGGCGCAGCCGGTTGGTGAGCGGGCCGATCCAGTACTGCAGCGCCGTGCGCGCGCCGAGCGGCACGGTGACATCGACCGGCGTACCCGGACGGACGGTGCCCCCGATGCCTGCTTCGCGGCTGACCCGGTCCAGTTCCGCACGCGGGATGCGGACAACGGCGGTGAAATAGGAGCGTCCCGATCGTTCGTCGCTGACGGCGTCTGCCGATACCCGCGCGATCCTGCCGTGCAGCGCCGGGAGGGTGCGGCCGCGCAGGCTGGTGAGGCGCACGTCGGCCTTCTGCCCGGGCTTCAGGTCATTGGCGTCGGCAAGCGACACCTGCGCCTCCACCTCCAGCGTGCCGTCCTTCGGCACGATCTCCATCAGCTTCTGGCCGGGCGTCGCGACCCCCCCCACGGTGTTGGCGACAAGGCCCATCACCGTGCCGGACACCGGCGCGCGGGCGCGCGATAACGCCAGCTGTTCGCGCGCCGCCTTCCATTGGGGCAGCAGGCTGTCGAGCTCCGTCTGCGCCGTGCGCAGGCGCTCCGCATTGTCGTGCCGGTTCTGCTCGGAAAGCTGCATGATCTGGAGACGCGTCTCGCCTGCCGCCGCGTGCAGTCGTGCGATTTCCGCCTGGGTCGCGCCGATCTCCCCCTCGATCGCCGCGCCTGTGCGCTGGAGCGAGAGGACGCGGGTCTTGGTCGCATAGCCACGCTCGAACAGGCTCTGGATGCCCGTCAGTTCATCCTTGTTCAGCGCATTCTGGCGAACGTTGGATTTCTGTCGCTCGCGATAGCCGTCGATCTGGTTGCCGACCTGAGCGACCCGTTCCCTGAGTACAGCCTGTTCCGACACCAGCAGCGCGCGCTTGGCGGAGAGATTGCCGCGTTCGCGCGAGAGCGCGCGATCGGCATCGGCACGTTCGTCGCTGTCGAGGGCGTTCCATTCGACGGGAACGGCAATCTGCGCGGCGCCGGCCTGTTCCGTGTTGATCCGCGCGATCTCGGCCTGAAGGCCGAAGACCCGGCTGGCCAGCGATCGCTCCTGCGCCAGCGCCTCTGTTGTCGCGAATTCGACCAGTATGTCGCCCGCACGGACGCTGTCACCCTCATGCACGCGGATGGCGGAGATGATGCCGCCGGCCCGGTTCTGCACGAGTTGCGCGTTGCCTGCGACCCTGACGACCCCGGCCACATGCACGGCGCTGTCGAGCCGTGCGAAGGCCGACCAGCCGAGGAAACCGACGGCGAACAGGGCAATGATCGCCGCGCCCGCCTTCATTTCGACACGCGCGTCGTGACGGTTGCGGGAGGGGGAGGCCTTGCCCGGCACGATTAGCGTGCGGGGCGAGGCCGCAGCCAGCGGCGAATCCATCGAGGGGACGGACGCGGTCATCGTACGCTCCTGCTGCTGGGCGTGTGGGATGCGGGACGGGCCGGGTTCATCGTCTCGGCGATCGAGCCCAGCCGTTCGAGGCGCCCGTCCTTCACGACCAGCATCTTGTCGGCAGAGGCGAGGATGTCGCCGCTATGCGTGGCGAACAGGATGGTCGTGCCATGCGCGCGTGCCCCGGACAGCATCTTGATGAAAGCATGCTGCGCCTGTCCGTCGAGATGCGCGGTCGGCTCGTCGAGCAACAGGATGCGCGGTGCGCCGAACAGGGCGCGGGCCAGCGCAATGCGCTGTGACTGGCCTGCCGACAGGCCCATGCCGCCGACGCCGATCACCGTGTCATATCCGTCCGGCAGGCGCAGGATCATTTCATGTGCGCCGATTGCCTGCGCGGCCGCCACCGCCGCGGCGTCGATCGCCGCCTGATCTTCGTCAGACCCGTCGCGGAAGCGGGCGATGTTCTCCTTCACCGTTCCCGGAAACAGCATGAAGCTTTGCGGCAGGTAGCCGATATGTCGGGACAGATGCTGGGGATCCCAGTCGACGCTCGACGCGCCGTCGAAACGGATATGGCCACGTATCGGGCGGGCGGCCCCGGCAAGCGCGCGCAGCAATGTCGACTTGCCCGCGCCGCTGGGCCCGACAATGCCGATCACTTCGCCGGACGCGACGGCGAAACTCATGTCGGCGAGCGCAACGCGATCGCTCATGGGCGCCAGCACCGTGAGGCGCTCGACCTGGAGAGCGCCGGTAGGGGCGGGCAATGCAGTGAAGCGACGCGGCGCTGTGTCGGTGAACAGCGCGGTGAGCCTGCGATGGGCCTCGCGGAACTGCACGATCGATTTCCACGATCCGACGACTTGTTCGACCGGATGGAGCGCGCGCGCGAGGAGAAGGGAACTGGCGAAGATCGCGCCGGCCGACACCATGCCCTTCGCGACCAGCATCGCGCCGATGGCGAGCGCCGCCATCTGGAGCGCGAGACGCAGGAAGCGCATGACCGCACTGTGTCCGCCACCGCTGAAGCCGGCCGCAAGATTGAGGTCGGTCGCAACCGCCCGCTCGCCCAGTTGCCGACGGGTCAGCGCCGGGCCAAGGCCAAGGGCACGCACGTCGGCGGCATTGCTGGCGATCTGGAGTTGCCGGGCATAGGCGGCATTGCCCGCTTCCCCGGCCGCTGCGAGCGGCGCGCGCACCTTGCGCTCATTGTGCCACGCCAGTCCCAGCATCACCGCCGAGGCGGCAAGGGTCAGCAGGCCGAGCGCGGGATGCAGCAGGAATGCCGCGAGGATGTAGATCGGGGTCCATGGCGCATCGAACAGCGCGATGGTCGCCGGTGCGGCGACCCCCTGCCGCAGGGTGTCCAGATCGCGTAGCGCCTGCGCGCGCGCGGGTGGGTTCATTTCCGGGCGGGACAGGACGGCGTCGAGCACCGGTTCCGCCAGTACATCGTCTATGCATGCTCCGGCGCGGAGCAATATCCGTCCGCGCAGCCAGTCCAGCAATGCCATGATTCCGAGCGCGAACAGCGCCACGAGGCTGATCGCCGCGAGCGACACCAGCGCCCCGGTCGGCACGATGCGATCATAGACCTGCATCATGTAGATGGAGGGTGTGAGCAGCAGCAGGTTGGCGACGGCACTGAAAATCGCGGCCGCGATGATATGGGGCCGGCAGGCGGCAACGGCCGCGCGCACGGGATGATGGAGACACTCACGTTCGGACGACATGCCCATGTCCTTGGTATCGGGACGTCCAACCGGTCCCTCCGCTGGCCATAATGGCGAAAGTCTAAAGCCTTCTTAAGGTTACCGCGGCGAAACGATATCGGCCGGAAGGGGACGGATATGGTTGCCCGTCCCCTTCCTTGTGTGCCTGTCCGGGCGGCCGGGATCAGAACAGGAAGTCGTTCGCCACCAGCGGTACGGATCCGATCGTGTGGACCTGGATCACATAGTCGGCCTTGCCGTCGCCATCGGTGTCCATGTTGACGTTGGTGAGGTCGCCCGCCTGAACCAGCCAGAGCGCGCCGGCCACATGATCCGCGCCCGACGCGTGCAGGGTGAAGCCCTGGTCTCCGTCTGTCATGCGGTCTGCGTCGATCGCGCTGAGGTCGATACGGTCGCCCTGTGCGTGGGAGAAGTCGAGGATCACGTCCGCCGTCCAGCTCTCCACGCCCGTATCACCGTCGGCGAACACGAAGGTGTCGGCGCCGTCGCCGCCCTTCAACTGGTCATAGCCCGATCCGCCGACGAGAATGTCGTCGCCCGCACCGGCGGACAATATGTCCTTGCCTGCACCGCCATAGAGGCTGTTGTTGCCGGCATTGCCGAGGATATAGTTGTTGAACTCGTTGCCGCGTAGCGTGATCGCATCGGTGTAACCGGCATGATAGGCCTGAAGGTTCTCGATCTCCTGCCCGGCCTCCAGCGCATAGCTGCTGTCGGTCAGCACGGTATCGGTGCCGCCGCCGACCGCCTCGATCACCCTGTCACCCTGGCTGTCGACGATGAAGGCGTCGTTGCCGTTGCCGCCGATCAGCATGTCGTCCCCGGCGCCGCCGTTGAGGAGGTCGTTGCCGTCTCCGCCGTCGAGCACGTTGTTGCCCGCGTTGCCCGTGATCGTGTTGTTGAAGGCATTGCCGGTCAGGTTGATCGCGCTCGTACCGCTCAGCAAGCGGGCCTGCAGCGTCTCGATCTCCTGCCCTGCGCCCAGCGTGAAACTCACGTCGGTCAGCACGGTATCCGTGCCGCCACCCGCCGCCTCGATCACCTGATCACCGCTATTGTCGACGTAGAAGGTGTCGTTGCCTGCGCCGCCCTTCATGACATCCGCGCCAAGACCGCCATCCAGCACGTCGTTACCCGCGCCGCCGTCGAGGACGTTGTTTCCCGCATTGCCGATGATCGTGTTCGCGAACTCGTTGCCGGTCAGTGTCAGGGCCGACGTGGCACCGGTCGTCTGCGCGCGCAGGAATTCGACCTCGGCGCCAGCGGTGAGGGTGAAACTGACATCGGTGAACACCACGTCGGTGCCGCCGCCCACTGCCTCGACCAGCGTATCGCCAGCATCGACATAGAAGGTGTCGTTGCCCGATCCGCCGTTCAGGACGTCGTTGCCGAGGCCACCGATCAGGACGTCGTTGCCGGCGCCGCCGTTCAGGACATTGTTTCCTGCATTGCCGGTGATCGTGTTGGCGAACTCGTTGCCGGTCAGCGTCAGTGCCGTGGTCGCTGCCGCAGTTCGTGCCTGAAGATACTCGACCTCCTGCCCGCCGGTGAGCGTGAAGCTGATGTCGGTCAGCACGGTGTCGTTACCACCGCCTGCCGCCTCGATCACCACGTCGGCGGCGGAGTCGACGACGAAGATGTCGTTGCCAAGGCCACCCTTCATCACATCGTCACCGGCACCCCCGTTAAGGATGTCGTTGCCCGCGCCGCCGTCGAGGACGTTGTTGCCCGCATTGCCCAGGATATAGTTGTGGAGGTTCTCGACCTCCTGCCCGGCGGTCAGGGTGAAGCTGCTGTCGGTCAGTACCGTATCGGTGCCGCCGCCGACCGCCTCGATCACCGTGTCGGCGCTGTCGACGAAGAACAGGTCATTGCCCGATCCGCCCTTCAGCGTGTCGGCACCGAGGCCGCCGTCCAGAACGTCATTACCCGCGCCGCCATCGAGGATGTTGTTACCCGCATTGCCAGTCATGACGTTGGCAAATTCGTTGCCGGTCAGGTTGATTGCTGCCGTGCCGGTTGGCGTTTTCGTCTGGAGATACTCGACTTCGGCACCAGCGGTCAGGGTGAAGCTGACGTCGGTCAGGACTACGTCCGTGCCGCAACCCACGCCTTCTATGATCGTATCGCCCGCGTCGACATAGAAGGTGTCGTTGCCCGATCCGCCGTTCAGGACGTCGTTGCCGGCCCCGCCGATCAGCGTGTCGTTGCCCGCGCCGCCGTTGAGGACGTTGTTGCCCGCATTGCCGGTAATGATGTTGTTGAAGGCGTTGCCCGTCAGCGTGATCGCAGCCGTGCCGGTCGCGGTTCGTGCCTGGAGATATTCGATCTCCTGTCCGCCGGTCAGCGTGTAGCTGACATCGGTGAGGACGGTGTCGTTGCCGCCGCCTGCTGCCTCGATCACCACGTCTCCGGCATTGTCGACGACGAAGATGTCGTTGCCTGTGCCGCCCTTCATCACGTCGGCGCCTTCGCCGCCGTTCAGGATGTCGTTGCCCGCGCCGCCGTCGAGGACGTTGTTGCCCGCATTGCCCAGGATATAGTTGTTGAACTCGTTGCCCGTCAGGCTGATCGCCGTGGTA
>QFQF01000038.1 GCA_003248935.1 Sphingobium sp. | reverse complement strand
CCCTCGGGCTACGCCCTCACGCCACTCCCCCCGGCATGTAACACGATGGCCTGGTTTTACGCCGCCGCCTGGCCGACTTTTGCTCCGCCGTTGACACGCTCGATAAAGGCGAAAGACGCTGGCGGTATCCGGCGATCCATCGGCACACAGCAACTCAGCACGCTGTAATGCGGCACATGCCCCTTCAGCTTCACATGCGCGAGATTGAGGTGCCGATGCTCGGCGAGCCCGGGCACATGCGTCTGAATCGAAATCGCGCTGCCGCTGGCAACGACCTCTCGCATCAGGATGAAGGAGTTTGTGGTCAGCAGCGTGCGGGGCCGCAAGCCTGCCTGCCGGAACATCCCCTCCAGAAAGCCTCGCGTCCATTCACTGTCACGCTGCATGGCGAGCGGATACTGCACGCATTCGCCAAGCGTTACCGCGCGTTTCCTTGCCAGCGGATGATCCCTGTGGACCAGCACGGCGGTCTCCATATTGCCCTGCCATATCGTGCGCATGCCCAGTCGCATCGGCGCACCGAAGCAGAGGGTTGCGTCCAGATTTCCGTTGAGCATGCTCTCCGCCAGTTCCGGCGACGGACCCACCTCCACATCGAAATCGAGCCGCGGCATTTCCTGATGGTGTGAAATGATAAGGTCTGACAGCAGGTCGCTGGCCAGCGTGTCGTTGACGCCGATGGCGACACGCCCGCGCTGGACGTCCGACAGGGCCTGGATCTCCTCGACGGCTTTGCCGAGTTCGATCACCGCCTGCCCGATCCGCAGCTTCAGCACTTCGCCCGCTGCGGTCAGCTTGACGCCCTTGCGCCCGCGCTGACGCTCGAAAAGGGGCGTGCCCAATTGCGCCTCCAGCAGGGTGACCTGCCTGTGCACGGCCGAGGGTGCGATACGCAGACTCTCACCCGCTTTACGGAAGGAACCGGCCTGGGCCACCTCATGAAAGTAGCGGAACGCAGGAGCGCTGAGCAGATTGCGCGTGGGGTATTCAACCATTGTTATTCCAGTTGCAGCCTAGATGTTCAGTCGCGGGATTAGACGCCACAGGTCGAGCCTAAGCCGTTCCGGCTCGCTTGTCCCTGATACACGGGGGCCGATGTCATTTTCAGGTCAGATTGCGCGCGTCCGCCATTCGAACCGGCGGCGTTCAAGCCGTGCACCTTCATGAACAATGGAGCAACCGCCTTAACGCGGTTTTGGCTCGGCCTTGCTTTTTCATATTAAAGATTTTTAATTTATTATTCCACAAAATCAGCACACCCCTCCCGCCGACGGAACCCACCCTCAAGGCCGGACGATCAGCGCGCCGTCAGAAAGCAGGTGATGGTCAACCGCCCCTTCTCGGGCGATCCATCGAGAGCCGCAGGACCGCACACCAAAGCGGAATGCAACATGTTTCCACGGTAGACGACCATCCGATTGAAAATGGCGGGACTCATACCGATCAATTCATAGATGTCCGTCGAACCGTTGATATAGGCTGGCGCGGGCCGCCCCACTCTATTCAGATCATCCCGCAGCGCAGAAAAATAATGCTGCTGCCGTTCGGCCGTGATCCTTTCATAGCCGGTCGAGCGGTGCCGGAAAAAGCCGGTTCCCCCTAGGTCACGACGGGCAAGATGGATCAGCGCGGCAAACTGCCCCTCGTCCACACCGTCAAAATGCGGAAGGCGCTGGGCGGGTCGCAAGCGATCGGGCAGGGTCGCAGTCAGCGCGAAGCTCGCATTTTGCATTGTCATCTGCCGGCTGCAACCGAAGTGCTCCGCCAGTATCGGCCATATTGCCCGCTCCACCTTGGCCCGAATCGCATGCGGGATCGCGGCACGCACGCCCGGATAAAACGGAGAATCGACCGCGAAGCGCGCCGCCGCTGCGGCGGCCAGCACCGCTGCCGGATTCTGAAAAACACCGTCTATGCTCGCAATCAGGCCGCCTTCAGCCCCCAGCCTGCGTAACATGAGCGCCGAATCGCCTGCTTTTGACTGCATGGCGCCTCTCCCCAATCCTTTCACCAAGTCTTCACAAGGCACCGCCCAGGCCAAAACGATATGACCTTGACATTCATACCAAAACGGCGCTTGTTTAATTAAGCAAATTAAATATATTTAAGACAGTCAGCAGGCAAGCTGGCATGCGTAACTACATCGAGCCGTCAACGGGCGGCCATGTTTGAACAGGGGAGGGTTACTCATGAAATCCATGACGTTTTTCGCGCGCGTGCTGCTGGCTGGTAGTGCGCCTGTATCCGCTTTGGCACTGTGCGGCATCGCACAGGCGCAGGATGCGACCACTGACACCAGCGTTGGCGACATCATCGTGACCGGCGTCCGCGCGGCGCAGGAAAAGGGTATCGATCTCAAGCGCCGTTCCGCCGAAATCGTCGATGCCATCGTGGCGGAGGACATCGGCAAGCTCCCTGACGTGACGATCGCAGACTCGCTCCAGCGCGTGCCCGGCGTGCAGATTTCGCGTACGGCCGGTGAGGGTGGCCGGGTTGTCATCCGTGGCGCCCCGCAGGTGCTGGGCACGCTCAACGGCGAGCGCTTCATCAATGCCGAGACGATCGTCAACAGTGAGGCCAACTTCACCGACATTCCCGCCAGCCTCGTCAATGGCGTTGTCGTCTACAAATCGCAGAATGCGGGCCTTACGGATGGCGGCGTCGGCGGTGTGGTCGATCTTCAAACGATCCGGGCGCTGACCCTCAAGGACGGGTTCACCGCCAATGTTCGCGGCGAACTCGGCTTCGGCAGCATGGTAGGCGGTGTCGACAAGAAAGTCGACGGACTGGTCGGCTACAAGCTCAACGACGATGTCGGCATGTCGGTCGGCTTCTCGTACGGCAAGAGTCGTCTCGCCAGTTCGTTCCAGTCGGTCGAACTGGATCTGGTCGATGAATATTCGACCTGGTTCTCGCCCAACAGTGTCGACCTGAACGGCGACGGCGACCTTGCCGACGACTTCCTGATCCCCAACGGCTGGAACACCTATATAAACTCGCGCGAAACCAATCGCGAACGTTTCGGCCTGGCCTATAATTTCAACGCGCGCCTGAACGACCAGCTGGAAGTGGTCGCAGACGTCCTCTACAACAGCATGGACGAGAAAGCTTTTGGCCAGCAGTTGTTCGTCAACGGCAATTTCGGTGGACGCTCCTCCTTGCCGGCCTATTCGCAGGCCACCGGTCAGCCTTCTGTCCTCTCGTCGGTCGACATCAGCGACCTAACCGAATATCGTCACAACCTCGTCACGTCCTTCAATGGCCTGACGAACGGCCTACGCGCGGGCGTCCAGTCGAACCTGCGCGAGACGGAAGCGATCAACACCAACCTGGAACTGCGTTTCAAGAACGACAATGGCTTCACCGGCAGCGTCCGCTGGATTTACGGCCACGGCACGCGCGACTCCCGTGACATGACCGTGGCCCAGCAGACCAGTTCCCTCCAAATCCCGCAGACCGAAGGCGGCGATCCGGTCAATATCAACCCGGGATCGATCCCCGAAACGCTGAGCTATCCCTTCTCCATCGGGATGGGCAAGAACGCGCTCTATTATAATATCGGCGAGGAACTGGCGTCGCTCGCTTCCGATCCTGCCGCCTGGTATGTCCACTCCTCCTGGCTGGAACGGACCAAGACCAAGTCGACCCAGAACATCCTGAAGGGTGACGGCAAATGGGAAAATGCTGACGACACGCTATCGCTGTCCTTCGGCGCCCGCTATTCCGACCGCGACATGAGCGTCGTCCGCGAGGATTATTTCTCACCCTCGGGCTTCGGCAACGGTATCCTGACCAAATATGGCGAAGCCGGGTACGCTATCGGCAAATATGTCGGAGGCGTCGGTTCACCGCTGACCTATGATCCGCTGCCAGTCTACGGCATCGATGGCAGCACGCTGGCATCGTACGTCAAGAACATATCCGATTTCGGACCGGTTGGCGGCCTCAATGTCACCCTGCCCCTGATCAATGCCAAGGCCCTGACCAATCCGGAGGCCTTCCGCGACATGCTCTATGGCGAAGGCCAGTATATCGTGGCCCCCGATCGCACCTACAGCGTCAAGGAAAAGCAGCTGTCGGCCTATATGCAGGTCAATTTCAAGGGCGACCTGTCCGACACCATCTCGATGAACGGCAACGTCGGCGTCCGCGTCGTCAATACCAAGCTCAATGTCCGCCAGAACATCGTGCAGAGCGGATTGCTCAACCCCGACATCATTGTCGGCGTCGACCCGAACCACTCGGCCTATGTCGATCTGGGCGACAGGAACACCAAGACGAGCCGCACAAAGGCCCTGCCCAGCATCAACTTCAACGTCGACATCGGTTCGAAGGTGCGCCTGAAAGCGGCATACTACGAGACTCAGGCGTTGCAGCCGCTGGAGAATCTGGGCCGCAGCGAGATCACCTTCTACAATACCGAACAGATCGGCGAGGATTTCCAGCGTGTCAGCAGCGTCCAGAGGCTGGGCAATCCGGAACTTGATCCCTGGTTTGCCCGGTCCGGCAGCATCGCGGCCGAATGGTATCCGAACAGCAACACCATCCTGTCGCTGGGCGCTTTCAAGACCCAGATCGAAAGCTACACCTACCAGAACCAGTCCAGCATCATGGTGCCCGACAGCGACGGCGTGGAACGCAACGGCGCCACGTTGCTGACAATCGCGCAGGGCAAGGGGGCCAGCTATTACGGCGTCGAGTTCGGCTATCAGCAGAGCTTCACCTTCCTGCCAAGCTTCCTGAAGTATCTGGGCACCTCGATCACCTACACCTTCTCGCCCAGTCAGGCCGGGCGCGACGCGGCCACGGGAGAAAAGCTGATCCTGGCCGACGGTTCGGACGCGCCGTTCAACGACACCGCCAAGCATCAGGTGAATGCCGTGCTCTGGTATCAGGACAGCAAGTTCCAGGCCCGTATCGCCGCGAACTATCTGAGCAAGCTCTATCAGGGCACCTATGGCCACTGGTCGTTCACTCCGACGACCGGAACAGCCGGGGTGGCCAACTGGCAGCGGCCGACCTTCTATCTGGACTTCGGCGCCTCCTATGACGTGACCGAGAATCTCCAGATCTTCGTAAACGGCTCGAACCTGACGGAGGAGGCGCCGGTCAACTATGCCTTCAACAAGGCGTTCAAACATACCTACAACCAGTTTGAACGGGTCATCACGGCCGGTTTCCGTGCCAAGTTCTAAGGCTCTCTTTTCCTTCCTCTCCTTCTGACTGAGAGCCTTCTTCGCTCCCGCTCCTCCTGAGCAGACATGCCCGGGAAGAGCGGGAGCTTTTTTGGCCCGGACGCCGCGGGACGGTGGCGAACCTGACCACTCTATCTGGAATGCTATATGCGTATAATCATCGACGAATTTGCCGACATCCACGTCGCTGCCGGGGCCACCATGCGCGTGCATATGGCGCGCCCCGCCGCCGAGGGACGCTATCCTGCCCTGCTGCTGTTTTCCGAAATCTATCAGGTGACCGCGCCCATTCGCAGGTTGGCTGCGATAGTGGCAGGACATGGATTTGTGGTCTGCATGCCGGAAATCTATCATGAATATGAGACGCCCGGCTCTGCCCTCCCCTACACAGCCGAAGGCACGGCGCGCGGAAACGCACTCAAGATAGAAAAGCCGCTGCGTGCATTTGACCGCGACGCCGGCGCGGCCATTGATTTCCTGAGCGCCCATCCGTCCGCGACCGGCACCGTGGGTACGATCGGCCTATGCCTGGGTGGGCATCTTGCCCTGCGTGCGGCTTTCGACCATCGCGTTGGCGCGGCGGCCTGCTTCTATCCGACGGACGTCCACGGCGGCACCCTGGGCGCGGGTCGCGCCGACGACACTCTGGCCCGCATGGACGGCCTGAAAGCCCAGATGCTCTTCGTCTGGGGACGACAGGATCCCCATGTTCCCTTTGCCGGACGCGAACAAATCCGCGGTCGTCTGGAGGAGGTCGGCGTCCATTATGAATGGCACGAATATAATGCCGAACATGCGTTCATGCGGGACGAAGGGCCGCGATACGATCCGGCTCTCGCAATGCAGGCCTTGTCGTCTGCTATCGCGCTGTTTCGGCGCGTTCTGTAGGTGCGCCCGACTCAGGATTCATAACCGGAACAGGATGATGGCTGCGAGGATTGGTATCGCTTTGGCGAGGACTGAGCGAGTTGCCGAGATCGATTGCAGCGCCACGCCAACCGAACTGCGCCCCTTCTTCGGCAATGCCGTGTCATCGAATATCGCGCGGGCTTCCGGCGAACTGCCAATCCGCGAAAAAGAGAAGCCCCAAAATCAGAAATCTGCCGAAGCAGTGCTAGCTGCCTTCCCCTAAAGGCTGGTGCACGTGCTTTGACACCATTGTTTTTCCTCCTTCAACACCCCCAAGGCGCGGCGGCTTCGTTAGGGTGAGAACGATGGCGCCGAGCATACATGCCATGGAGATGCCGTAAAACACCGGCGCGGAACTCCCGGTCACGTCGTAGCTGTAGCCTGCCGCGATCGGGGCCAGAGCGCCGCAGGCCGCCGAAAACGCCGAACCGAACCCGAAGACGAATGGGGCTGCGTTGCCCCCGTACCAGTTGCTGAAAGTCATGATGAGGGAAATGATGGCTCCCGATGTCCCCATCCCGATACATATGATCGCCGGATAGATGAGCCATATCATGACACCACCTGCTGCGAACATGCCGATCCCCAGACCCTGCAACAGGAGCGCAGCCGCCCACATTTTCTTCGGATCGACGCTGTCTCCGAGCAGGCTCACCACGGCATGAGTGACGAACCCGGCGCCGACGGACATGGAGATCAGATAGGATGCCGTACTCGTGGAGAAGCCCAAGTCCCGAATCTGCAACATGGCCTGGGCATGGAAGATCGTGTAAACCGCACTGACACCGGTCGAGCAGGCAAGCAATAGCCAGAACGTGGCAGATCGTACGACATCCCGGGACGTCCACTCATCATCGGTCTGATAGACCCGCGAACCCTGGGCCGGTTCGGGATACGCCGGCCCCTCGACCACGGCCGCTTCGCCATCGACGGTCTGACCGATATCCTCCGGCCGTTCCCGAACAAAGGCAATCGTCGCGACCATCAGCGTCCCGACCAGCGCGGCAATCACCCACCAGCCCGCACGCCAGCCATGTCCTGTCACGATGTGATCCAGCAACGGGGGAAAAACCATCCCCGCCACGCTGCCGCCCGCAAGAACGATCCCCATCGCCAGCGAGCGCCGGCGGGAGAACCACCGCGTGACCAGCGCCTGGATCGGGATCGCACCTCCAAACGCACTGGCTGAACCGATGACAAGGCCGGCACAGACTATGAGCAGAAAGGGGCTGGCGACGATGGTCGCCATAGCGATGGCGCCGGCCAGAAACAGTCCTTCGCCAATCACAAGCGTCCAGCGGATGCCGTATTTCTCGATCAGCTTGGCCGCGATCGGTCCCGGCAGACCGGTCATCAGCATGAAGACCGCGAAAGCAGTACCCAGCGTCGCGCGATTGAAACCAAGCTCATCCGCCATGTGCATGTTCAGAAGGCCCAGTCCGTAAATCGGGACCGCCATGCTGATCGCCATTGCGAAAAACAATAGAACTGCGAGCTTCCATCCATAGAAACTGGCGGGGGATACAGGCGACCGGATCATCTTGGCTTTTTCTCCGACGGGCGGACGGATTTCGTTCTTCGGCTTTGACATGGCCGCCTGCTGAAAGACGGCCATGTCTGATACGGCGACGGCTACGCCGCGGGTATCACCATGCGGGCATCGCCATCGCCCCATCCCGAACGCATCCCGTACGGGAACAGAGCACCTATGGCCGTCACTGCCTCTATCAGGCCATTGCGAATCTTGAAGACCTCGAACGCCAGCACCGAACTTGGATCGGGAAAGTATATCGGGGAATAGGGGCGACGGGGATCCGCCGGATGATCGAAGAACAGATGAACGGAGATCAGGCCCCGCGTCTCGTCGATCGCGACCACGCGGCGCCCGCGCAGCGCTTCGATATAGGCGTAATAGCCTTCTGCGATCTGCCGCTGAACCGAATAGCCACGATACTGTTTGGAC
>QFQF01000052.1 GCA_003248935.1 Sphingobium sp. | reverse complement strand
GCCAGATAAGGGAGGTTCCACACCTTGCCGCCGGCCGTCTCGACCCGCTGGATCGTGACGAGGCCGCGATCGACCAGCGAGCGCTCCGTCCGCGAATCGACGCCGAAATGCCAGCCGCGATAGAGGCTGATCAGCGCGGCGGTCATCGATTGGGAGAGGCGCTCGTGGTTCACGCGGGCACCTCGAAGCCGAGCGCCTCGGCATAGGCGATCACCATTTCCAGCGTCTGGCTCTCTCGCCTGCCCGAGACCCGATAGGTGCGGACCAGGGCGTCGCGATCGACCGGCGAAACGAGGATGCAGCGCGCCTTCAGATACGCTTCCGCTGCCCGGAAAACATGATGGCGGCGCCCGATCCAATCGGGCGCGGTCGTGACGGAGCGCGCGGGCGCGTCGCCGTTTGGCGCCGTGATGGAGCGGGTGAGAACCCCGCGCGGCCGGGGCTTTCCGACCGGAGAATGGGTATCATACCCATTCTCGACAGGTGGCGCCGCCGGAGCCGTCGCGTTCGGCGGTGACCGTTCGGACTTCGCTTTGCGCGCCGGGCGGAGCGGCGATGCGAACGCCACTTCCAGCCCTGCCTCGGACGCCGCCCGAACGATCTTGCCGACGCCGTTGCTGACTGCGTTGTCGAGGCTCACGGTCGTCATCCGAACCGGGGCTGGGGCCACCGGTTCGGCGTGCCGCTGCGGCGGGCAGGCGGCCAGCAACCTTGCGACAAGGTCGGTCGTGAATGCCGCCGGGGCCGCCTTCAGGTTCGATTCCGTCACGGTCAGTCCCTCATCATCCAGAAAGCGTCGAAGCGGCGGAAATCGCCCCGCGTGTCGGCGGGCTGGTCGGCGGCGCCGTCGTCCATCATGTCGGCCGTGCGATCGGCGACCTCCCACGCGGCGCGGTGCCGCAGCGCCTGGCGCTCGGCGGCCTTCCGGCGGCGCAGATCGATGATGGAGATGCCGCGCGCCATCGCTTCGGCAAACTCGGCGCGATGTTGGGCAAGGCGTTCGGCCTCGGTCGGTTTCGTGCTCATTGCGCCGCCCTCCGTTCGCGAAAATGGTCGTTGATGATGTGGTGGACGCCGCCCATCAGCTGCTCGACGCGATCGACCGGCAGCACGCGCACGCGGCGCAGGTCTTCGTCGCGGTCGGCGCGCTTCTGCTCGGCCGACCGGGGCGGGATGCTGCGGATGATGGTGTCGGGGCGCGGGAAATGGTGACGGTCCCAGACGTACCAGCAGTAATCGACCTTGCCGCGCTGCCACGCGGTCAACCGGCCGCGCGCGTCGATCGCGTCGAGCATGTTGCCCGG
>QFQF01000023.1 GCA_003248935.1 Sphingobium sp. | reverse complement strand
TCAACGATCCCATGTCGCGCCTCAAGCTCGCTAATTAGCCGATGTTCGCATTATGTCTGCCAAATCGTTGTCTGGCGCACAAACCTTGAGGTGACGCCTAATTCAACGCTTCGTCTGTTTGACCAGTAAGAAGTCGTTCCATATCTCGAACAACAGATTCATCAATTATAACTTGACCTTTCATGGAATATTTCACTCATTATTATTGACAGGACACATAAGAATGATCTTGCGAGAATATCCACGAACTGAGATTTCGATCCACGAAGCTTCGAGGAGCAGCTATGGATCAAGATGGTAGGCGAAGTGGGCGTCCAGTGTGATGATCTTCGACTGCCTTCGTACGCGGGGGTCGCCCGGTGATTTTCATTCTAGAAAACCGCCCTCCGGATCATCGAAAATGGAACCACGAAGCTGCTTGCGTACCTTTCGCTTCATGAGTGACCAAGCCGCTTGCTTCCCGAGATAATCAAGCGGCCAAGCGGGCCACCTCTGCGGCTTGCGGTTGACGATCCAAAAATCGGTTAGATCACTACGGCGACCGGCGAGCATGTCTGCGACAGTCTGACCATGTAAATGGCTGATGGCGAGCCCATGGCCCCAGCACCCGCCGATATAGATCACGCGCTCGTCACCGACATTCGTGAGGTGAGGCACCAGGTCGCGCGTCCCCGACATGTGTCCACCCCAGTTATGTGCCAGCCTGACATCTTTTAGCGCAGGAAAGATAGCCTTCAAGTGAGCAAGCGACACCTGGCCCCCCTTGGCATCGACGGTTGGCTCCATCTCGGTTCGCGTCGGATGGCCGCCATAATAGATGAAGTAGAACTGGATGCGCTTGTCCGCAGTGGGTGCCATATAGTGGAACAGATCGAGTGAGCTTTCAATCGCGTTGCCCTGTTTCCAGCCAATCGACGCCCATTGCTCGTCGGACAAGCGCTCGGTCACCGCGCCGCGCGCGAATACCGGAGCTTGATACCGGTCGAGTTCCCTGCCGAGTGGACCTTGTAGCTGGTGCGTGAATGCATTGGTCGCCAGTACGACCTTGCTCGCAAAGATTCTTCCCCCCGGCGTCGACACTCGCACCCCGCTGGGCGTCCGCTCCAGATGAGTCGCTGGCGTGTTTTCATACACCGTAACCCCTGCTGCCTCCGCAATGCGCTTTAGTTCACGCACTTGTTTGCAGGGATTCAGCAGACCTAGATCAGTGTCTGCGATTGCAGCCTTAAAGTGGGTATTTCCGTTGTAACTAGCCTGCACCTGACGGGCATCAAGCCAGGATATCGTATCAACGCCCACCTTTTGGTGAGCGGAGTACAGATCGTGGAGATCATCGATCCATCGATCATCAAAAGCGACACGCATCAGTCCAGGAGCACGATAATCACTGTCCAGACCATTTTGTTCGATAATCTGGCGAGTGTAAGCGGTCGCGCGACGACAATATGCAAAGGCCGCCGCAGATCGTTCCACCCCGTATTTCTTGTGTATGGCCAACTGGCTCATGCCAAACTGTGGCATGAGCCAGCCAGCGGCTCGTCCGCTGGCGCCGAAACCGATGATTTCGCTTTCGATCACGACCACCGAGCCCAGACCGTCCTTCGCACAGTGCCAGGCCGATGAAAGTCCGGCGATGCCGCCGCCTATTACGAGAATGTCGCATCGCAGATCGGCAGCCAGGTCCGGATTCGCGGTGTAATTTCCATAATCCCGAATCCAGAAGGACTTGCCTGCGTGCGGGGGCGACGAGGGCTTTGCTCGCTCGTTCGTGCCCGACGCCGGGTACGGCACATCATGGCCAGGCCCGGGAGTTTGATTGTGCATCCTACCAACTCCAACTATTAAGCCAGGCCGACATCGCATCGTCCTTGGCGCAGCGCTATGAGGGCTTCAAATCCTGACATCCGGTCCGACCCGACCGATCGCTTTACAAACGCGCCACCCTGAAGTGGCGACGCAAGCCATGGTTCAGGAGGCAGCAGGCACCCGCGCCGCTTCGTGGGGCCTTCGGGCTGCATATACCGCAATTATCACAAGGGCAGCTGCGGCGGGGAAGGGCGCGGCAAGAAGGACGATGCTCAGCGAACCTTTCGCGACCAACATCGCACCGATGGCAGGGCCTATGGCCTGCGCAGCTACGTTGATGATATAGATCATGCGGGTGAACTTTTCATCTGGATCATTGTCCGCAACGAGTGACATATAATAGGTCAGGCCCAAACCCCAGGCGGATAGGTATGCTGCGAATGCTATCGTGTAGGAGAAAGTTGTCGTCGACTCGTACAGCGCCCAAATCGCGCCGAAGAATAACAGGGTAGTAAAGGCGATCCACTTGAGTCGGCCTCCGATCACGCCGACAGCAGTCGGGATCAGGACGGCCACTATCGACAAGATGTAGCTGAACGCGGCGGCATTCGCGACCTGGGCCGGATTAAGGCCATTGGCGAGGCCGACCCGTTCCGTAAATCCGGAAACCACGTTTGCCCCCACGGCGAACAGTAGCAAGCCCACCAACGCGATCTTTCCGAACGCTATGGCGCCAAGCCGGGTGCCTTCTCCATCACGGCTCCCCAGATCAACCGTGCCACCGCGCAGGCCGGCGGGAAGCAGCAGCGATAGAAACACCGCGGCACCCAGCCAGAGCGCGCCCGATGAAAGAGCGGCGCCGTAGCCGATATACTCACGCAAGGCGTCAAGCAGCCAGATTGCGGCGGCCGACAGCAACAGGGAGATGGCCATTCCGGCGCCGAACGCGCGATCCGGAACGGTCGCTCGAGCCATGATGCATGCGCACACGGTCGTCAAAAGCACCACGCTCAATCCTGATGCGAACCGCACCGAGCAGAGCAGTAAGTAACTGTCCGCCATGCCGGTCAGCGCGTTGGCGACGGTTGCCGCCAGGGAAGCGCCCAATATAAGCAACCGCCACGGCGCGCGTGGCATCAAGATGAAGCCGAGTACGGCTCCCACGACGCCGCCGGCCTGGTCGATGGTTTGAACAAAGCCCGCCTGGCTTAGGCTGATACGCAGCGTGTCGTTGTACATGCCCACAAAAAATGGCGCCACATCGATCAGAACGAGTGATAGACCATAGAGGGTACACGCTATCGCCAACGTAATTCGAGGGTGTGCACCAAGTCCGCTCTTCACTCTCTAATCTCCTGATGACAGCCTGCTCGCAGGGTGAGGTCGTTCGATGATGCCCTCGATGCAAAAGGACCGCAGGCGGGGAGCTTATCACAGGCCACGAGGCCAACAAGAATAATTCATCAATCGAATATTTATCGGCCTATCGGGCCACGCGCCCGTATCTTTCCACACCAGGACGCTTCAGGGATGGTCCTGAAGAATGGCTGCGAAACGCGATGGCCGATAGCGACGAAGCCAGAGCGCGAAGCCGATGCCGACAACCATCGCCACCGGAATACCGATAGGGATCCGATTAACGACAGGGTTGCTGCTCCCGCTGAGATACTCGAAGTTTTCAAAGGCAAAGTATAGCGCGCCCAGCAGGCCGATAAACGCCAGTGCGGGTGCGATCACGTGCTGCCAGAGCTTACGTTGCGGATGGTCCCGGAAGTAGGAGATGACCGCAAGGCTGGTCAGCGCCTGCATGAACATGACCCCAGCCGCGGCGAAGCCGAGCGCCACCAGTCCAAGTCCCAGCATCGGGTGCAGGCCAAGATATGCGGCTCCAACGATGACTATGAGCGAGATGCCCGATACGGTCAGACTGGCCATGGTCGGTGAACCATGAACGGGATGCGCACGGCCGAGCACGAGCGGAAGGCAACCTTGGCGGCCAAGCACAAACATGTAGCGGGCAGCCACGTTGTGCATCGACAATACGGTAGCGAACATGCTGGTGATGACCGCGACCTGCATGATCGTGGTGAATCCGCCGCTGATGAATTTGTCGCTGAGCTTGAAGTAGATGAGGCCGACGTCGGACTCCGGTATGCCCTTGATGTTATCAGGTCCCACCCCGCCAACGGTGATCCACGACGTCACGAAATAGAAGACACCAATGGCGCCGATCGCGAGATAGGTCGCCCGCGCAACAGACTTTTGTGGAGACTTGGCCTCCTCCGAAAAAAGTGCCGCGGATTCGATTCCGAAGTAGCATGTAAAGGCGAGCAGGATCGCGACGCCCGGCGCACCACTGGCGAGGCCACCGATATCCAATGACTGTATTGGAAATGCGCTTGTGCCGAGCTTGTCGACAAGGGCGGCATCGAAGAACAGCAGGAGAATGAATTCGATAAGGATTACGATCAGCACGGCGCGAGCGCTGAAATCAATCTTGCGCAGACCGAATAAGCCGACGATGACCCAAGCTGCCAAGGAATAGGTTACCCAGTGCAAGTCATAGCCCAGCAAAGTCTGCACCGTGGTATGCATGATAAAACCCAGGTAACTGAAGCCGCCAGGCACAAACATCGTGTAGGAAACCACGGCCACGCACGCCGCGCCCATACCCACCACTGATCCCAGACCGCGCGCGATATAGGCATAGAAGGCGCCACCCACCAAAACCTCGCGGCTGATCGCCGAATAGCCTACAGCGAATAGCGCTGTAACCACCGTGGCGATGACGAAGGCCAGCGGCAGGGCAGTCCCGCTGCCGAACACAAGCGCAACCGGCAAAACACCGATCACGCAGGCTAGAGGCGCGACCGCAGCAATGACAAATACGGCTAGCCTGAATGTGCTGAGCGTGCGCGGCAACGCAACGGGCTCGGCTCCACGGGGAGGAGGGACGGCTATTGATGCAGTGTCAACTATGGTTTGTGTCATCCCAATCTCCCGAAATTCTTTTCGTCTCGCATGGCACCGGATGGTTGACGGTGACCGTTGGCAATAGAGCGCAAGTGCCGCGACCATAATTATTCATCTGCATAAATGCAATCGCCAAACTTGAACCTGTAACATGCGTGGAAAAGGAAGCGCGAATGGACGTTCCTGGCTAACTTTGTTCGCCGATGCGGTCTGCCAGGAACTGGCCTGATTTAATAAGAATAGCCCCGGTCTTGCGCCTTCACGAAGGTGCAAGCCGGGGCAAAGTTATGCAATACCAGGAAGACTGGTGGGGAACATAAAGCTATTTTCCGAAGTCACCAGCCTGCCACATTTCGCGCACTACGCGCCAACCGAGCGGCGAACGCTTCAGCACGAAGAGCTGACGGATCGTCTCTTCCTTTTTGGTCTTGGGAGTCGGCTTGCATTTCAGCACGGCGAATACCGAAGCAAGGTCGCCCGATGCCACAAGCGAGTCTTGCACACTAAATTCGCAGCCCTTGTTTCCATTCGGACCCAGATAAGCGAACCAATCGTCAAGCGCGGTGACGGCATCTTTGATACCGCGCCTGGGAACGGCATCCCCTTCACCCGTGATGATCACGTCTTCAGCATAGAAGCGCTTGACCAACTCGGTGGTCGACAGACCATCCCGATTTGCTTTGTCCTGACTAGCGAAGAACGCGCGGAGTCCTTCCGTGATTTCCGCCTCCGAATTAGTGGTGCCCATGTCATGCGCCATGGCGCCGACTGGTGCGAGGCAAAGGGCGGATAATAGGGTCAAGCCCGCTTTGAAGTTGAGAGCCATAAGATCTCCCCGATGATGATTGGTGGATACAGTAGTTATTAGGCGTTCGGATAATAATGCCGGTTGTGCCTTTGTCAACGTGTCACCATCCTGCACAGGGACCAAAAATCTCTTCTAACCCGCAGGGCGCTTCATGGTGAAGGCGGCTGTCGAGCCGATCTCAAAATAGTCGGCGGCATAGCCGGCCCTCAACACGATCCCGGCAGAAGCGGTGTCGAACAGCCCGTCCCGCAGAAGCGTGCGATCGATGTGTACGCCGACGATCTCGCCAAGGGTCAACCAGGCCGAGGTACGGCTACCCGCGGCATCGGTCAGCCCCCTGATGTCGATCAGGCGGCACTCCAAAGCCACCGGAGTTTCCGCAACGCGCGGGCAGTCGATGATCGTGCAATCGGCCGACTTAAGGCCCGCCTCTTCAAATTCATCGATGCCCGGTGGCGCGGGTCGCGAGCTGATGTTCATCGCCTCGGCATGGCGCCGCGTGACGAGGTTGCAGGCGAAAACCCCCGTTTCGCGGATGTTGGCCAATGAGTCCTTCTCGCCGATGCTCGAGAAGCCAATGATCGGCGGCTTGTCACAGAGCATCGAGAAGAAGCTGTACGGCGCAAGATTGGCCACTCCCGCAGCCGATCGGCTCGATATCCAGCCGATCGGCCGGGGGCCAAGGATGGCGCGCAACGGATCCCGAGTCAGGCCATGTCCGGCACGAGGTTCGTAGAAATGCGTGTCGTGCATGTGCTGGTCCGTTTCGTCGGATGAGATGGGTCGCCGGTGTCGCGCGCAGTCCGACGCGCAAATCCGCTCCGGTCGGGACTTGGCCCAACGGGAGCGGAATGGCTCGCCCTATTTCGAGCCGGTGCCCGCCAGATAAGCGACCACGGCCTTTCGATCGGAACCCTTGGCCAGGCCTCCGAACGCCATGGCGGTGCCCGGATAAGCCTCCATCGGGTTCTTCAGGAAAGTGTCAAGCTTCTCGGGCGTCCAATCCCCCTCAGCCTTTGCCAAAGCCTGGGAGTATGGATAGCCTGCCGCGCCACCGATCTTGCGGCCAAGCACCCCGGCGAGGGTGGGACCGGCCGGAGACGGCGCCCCCGCCTCTGCGGAGTGGCAAACGGCGCAATTGCTGAAAACCTTCTTCCCGGCCTCGACCTCCGCAGGATTGCTCGCCAGGGCGGAATAGTCCGCCGAGGCGGCTGGTGCGGGGGCGGTGTTTCCGTCCTGCTTGTTTCCGTCGGCCGTCGGGTTCGAGCATGCAGCGAGCGCGCCGAGGCACAACGTCGCGCATGCCGTCAAACGGCGGTACCTCAACAACCGGTTGATCATTGTTGGTTTCCCTTCTCGAGCAACTGCGTCACCTCACGGCACGCACGAATACCACTTTCGACAGCGCCGTCGATATAGGCGTGCCAGCCGTCCGCCGTCCCGGAACCTGCGAAGAACATGCGGCCTTCCGGCTTCGCCATGTCCTTATACTTCTTGAACCATCCCGCCCGGTAGGCAGGCCACGCCTGCTTGGAAAACGGGTCCTTGACCCAGTTATAGGGTGCGATGTCGGTGATCTCCGCAGTCGGATGGATCTTGCGCAGTTCGGCGTTGACGGCGTCCTGGTCGTTGATGTCGAGGAGGGATTGGCGGCCAAGGGTCGCCTTCAGGATCGTACCCACCGTGTCGTCAGACTCCTCGGTCTGGATGGCGTTCAGGGGATTGGGATCGTCGCAGAAGGCGAAGGTGTTGCCGATATTCTGCTTGATGCGCATATACATCGTCGCGCCGTCGCAGATGTCCCCGTTCTTGATGAATGCGCGCTTCTCTGCGGAGAGGCCCGGCTTGAATTCTATGTCCGGATAGACCTGGGTCGGCAACGTGAAAAGCACCGCTTTCGCCTCGACCGTCTGTCCATCGGCAGTACGCAGCGTGACGCCTGTCGCGGTGGTCTCCACCTGCTTGACTACGGTGCCGAGCCTGACGTCGGCCTTGCTGTCGTCGAGGATCGCTTTCGCGAGTGCGGCAGTGCCGCCGTTGGCGATGTGCCAGTGCTTTTCTGAGTCTGTGAAGGTATATGGATCCCAGGCCGCGAGTGCGGCCAGCTTCACGAAGCTCATGGCGCTGAACGTGTTTGTGGGGGATCCCGCGTAGAGCACCAGCTCCGCGTTCAGCGACGCGCGCTGGATAGGGTCAAGGTCGAGCTTTGCCATCCTCGCGGCGCCTGAAATCTCGTCCAGCTTGGCAACCTCCGGGTTGGCGAAGGGCGAGAAGGGTTGCGGGAAAAGGGTCCTGGCGCCTTCGCAGAACTTCTTGAACGCGTCGTCGTAGCCAGCGTCAAAACGTGCCGGTGGCACATCGTGCACCTTGCCATCGGCAGTCATCACATAGGCCTTGTCCAGGTTGCGCAGCGGCACTTCCTGGAAGCCGAAGCCGTAACGCTGCATCTCGGCGAAGACATGCGGCTGTAACCAGTGCACCGACGAGCCGCCCAATTCGATCTGGCGACCAAGGAATTTACTTGTGAAGGTACGGCCACCAATGCGCGGACGCGCTTCGAGGACCACTACTCGCCAACCCTGGGCAGCCAGTTCGCGGGCGGCGGTGACACCGGCGTAACCAGCACCAACGACCACGACATCGTAGGGACCTTCGTCCTTGCCGTCACGCGCTTCCCGGTTCGGGTTTTCCTTGGCGCAGCTGACCAGCGCGATTGAGCCCGCAGCCGCGGCGCCGAATTTCATCAGCGATCGCCGATCCAAGTGTCGATCGTCCATTGGCTCGTCATTGTCCTGATGCGTAGTCATGCTGCTCCTCTTTGGCTTCCGGTGCCGCTATCGCGAATGCTATCCTGCGGCATTGATCACTTGTAATCGGGTGTATTCGTACACCCCCTCAATCCCGCCTTCCGAACCAAGACCGGACTGCTTTACGCCCCCAAACGGGATATCGGGATGGATGGCGATGTGCTGGTTGATCCAAACGCTGCCCGCCGTGATGCCGCGAGCAAGCTGCCGCGCGCGATCGATGTCCCGCGTCCAGATGGAGGCGCCCAATCCAAAAGCGCCCTCGTTGGCACGCGCGATCGCGTCCGCCTCATCCGTAAAGCGCAGTAGCGGCACGACGGGGCCGAATTGTTCGTCGGTAACCAGCGGAGCCTGATCGTCGAGATCGGCAATGATGGTCGGCTCGATGAAAAAGCCTGGTCGATTGGCGACGTGGCCGCCGGTCAGTACCGTGCCGGATGCTGCTGCCTCTTCGATCATGCCGCGCACCTTGTCGAACTGCATGCGGTTCTGAACAGGCCCGAGCGTTACGCCGTCCTCGTCGCCAGCCCCCATCCTGATTTCGCGTGTGGCGGTCACGAACCGCTCCCTGAAATCATCATATATCTGGTCGGCGACATAGAGGCGCTTGGGCGCTGCGCATACCTGGCCGGCATTGAGGAAGGCGGTGGCAGCGAGGCCCCGGGCCGCCGCCTCGACATTAGCATCCGCCAGCACGATGGCGGGATCGTTGCCGCCTAGTTCGAGAGTAACGCGCTTCATATCGTCCGCAGCGCTTCTCAGAACGGCCTTGCCGGTGTTCGTGGAGCCGGTGAACGAAACCTTGGCGATGTCCGGGTGCCCGGCCAGGCGCGCACCAAGGTCGTTGTTGTCAGCAACGATATTGAACACGCCACGGGGGAAAATGTCGGCGGCCAGACGGCCCAGTTCCAGGGTTGTCAGAGGCGTGGTCGCCGCAGGTTTGAGGACGATCGTGTTTCCGGTAATGAGAGCGGGCGCATATTTGTTGCTCGCCAGGATCATCGGGAAATTCCACGGCGTAATACCGGCCACGACACCAAGCGGGCGGCGCTCGACCTCATAATCGCCCGTGGGGTGGGTTCGCGTCTCGGCCTTCAGCTCGACATTCGCATAGAAACGGATGCCGCGGATCGTTGCCTCGACCTCGAAACGGGCTTCGCCATAGGGTTTGCCCTGCTCCCTGATAAGGAGGTGCGTAAAGCTATCCGTCTCGTTTTCGAGGCGCTGCGCGAACTCCAGCAGGCACGCACGGCGCGTTTCCCAAGGTGCCGCCGCCCATGCCGGGAACGCACGCGCCGCAGATGCGACCGCTTCGTCGATCTGCGCCCCATCGGCGGCGTGGGCCTGGGCGAACGGTTCGCCCGTCGAAGGATCTATGACCGGGATGATGCGCGCACCATCCACCAGCTGACCATCTATGAGCATTTTGTAGGCGTTCATTGCGGCTCCTGTCCTCTCGATAGTGGGTCCAACAAGTGGTCTTTATGATCTTCGGCCTGATTTTGCGGAAGCCGACCCGCTAATCGTTTCGGATGGACCGATTGCTAAGATGCTGCGAACCGCCCGAACCGATAAGGTGACGGATCTATTATGGGGTCGGCGCCCGTTATCAGGTCGGCCGCCAGTTCACCCGCCGTAGGCGAGGTTCCGAAGCCATGACCTGAAAAGCCCGTGCAGACGGTCAGCCCGGGGATGCTGCTCACGTGATCGATGACTGGCGTTGAGTCCGGGGTGACATCCACGGTTCCTGCCCACGTCTGGACGATTTCGGCCTGCTCGAATACGGGCCAGGCTGCGCTCAGAGCAGCGAAAGCTTCACCGATTGCGCGTTGATCGATCGCCGGATCTTTTGTTCGGACACGCTCAAAGGGTGAACGGGCATCAGGTTTCCAGCGGCGAGGAAGGGCCAGATCCTGAAAGAATTCGCGCCCGATCGACACTCGAAGATACCGCCCTTGGGTCTTCAGGGAGGAAATATATCGTTGGCCGATCAAGAGATGGTCAAGCGTGATCGGCGCCTTTACGGCACTGCGCTGGGTTACGATAAAGCCGCCATCCGCATGTTTCCGAAAGGAAAAGTCCGGCCCTCCCACGGCAATCTCGGTCGGCCCCTCCATCGGAGCGGTGCGGGCCACCGACACAGTAAGCGGCAAAGTCGGAAGATCGACGCCCAGATTACCCAGGAAGCGCCGCGACCACAGGCCGCCCGCCAGCAAAACGGCATCGCTGCGGATCTCGCCATGCTCTGTCACTGCACCCGTGACACGACTGCCAGAAAGGACGAGCGAGCGCACCGCACAGTTTTCGAGTATGATCGCCCCCTTGGCGCGTGCGGCGCGCGCGATCGCGTAGGCGGCTAGCGAGGGCTCGGCACGCCCGTCCGACGGCGTATAGATGCCCCCAGCCCAGTCGCCGCGTCCGCCAGGAACGAGGTGATCGATATCCCGCAGGGTGAGCAGACGAGAATCCAGATCGCACTGCTCGACGGATTGTAGCCATTTCTCGTGGACATGCATTTCCGCCTCGCTTTTAGCGAGAAAGAGAATGCCGGCCTGCCGATAGCCTACATCGGAACCGACCCGCTCTGCCAATCCAGCCCAAAGCCGGTCTGAAGCGGCAGCCAGCGGCACGTCGGCCGGAGCGCGACTGGTCTTGCGAATCCAGCCCTGGTTACGGGACGACTGCTCCCCCGCTACCGACCCCTTTTCCAGGACAACCACCTGAACACCGCGCTCGCTGAGCGTGAGCGCCGCTGTCAGCCCAACGATCCCACCCCCGATAATGACCACGGAAGCGGATCGCGGAAGCCTGTCGCTAGTTGTTATGGATGCGGTTGGCGATTCCACCTGGCTATCCTTCATACATATATATACCCGCCGCCGATGGAGCGACGACGACGTGGGTCAGATCGACAGTCGTCGGGTTTCCACCTTACCCTTCGAAGCGCCCCGGAATGCGGTCACTTCGATCTCGACCTTGTACACGTTCGAACTAAGTGGAGGACACGTCAATGTCATCGCCGGATCGACGCCGCGGAAACGTTCCCCTACCTTGGCCATGACCGCTGGTACGTCGGCCGGGTCCTGGATGAAAATGCGGGACGCAACCACGTCGCCAAGGCTTGCTCCGACCTCGCCAAGCGCGCGCTCGATGTTGGCTATCACCTGTTCGGTCTGTTGGGTGACATCGTCCGGTATCTCCTGCGTTTGAGGATTGCGGCCCGCGGTGTTGGAAACGAATATCAAGTTATCGACCGCTACCAGTCGCGAATAGCTCGCCAGATCCTCATATCTTGAGCCTGTCTTGAGTTTTACGACATTAACCATTTGTCCTCCGACTAAGTAGCGCGGCCGATCTGGCCGAATACGGATTATGCATCAGCGCAGAACGGGCGTTTCCCAAAGGTTCAGGGTTTGCCCGATGTTGCGTTCGATGGCGTTTCGATAGATGATTGTGCCCCAGGCGACGTCCTCAACCGGCATTCCGCCTACCGACATGATGATGATCTCCTCATCATTCGTCCGGCCCGGCGCCTCTCCAGCGACGATGCGACCCAAATCCTCGAGATCCTCTTTGGCCATTCGGCCTTCGGCGATCATGTCCATGAACTTTACGCCAATGACGGGCACCACATTGTGTGCAGGCTTTGGCAATTCTTCAAACCAGGCTTCATAGAGACCAGTATTGTCCACGACCTTACGAACTTCCGGAGCTTCCATGTCACTGTCGATCTCACAGCTGGATGGCATAGCCAGGAAAGCGCCGGGCTTGACCCATTCACGTTTGACAAGAGGATAGGTCGATGGGTCGCCGGACAGACCGGTGTTGCAGTAGGTGACGATGTCGGATTCGCGAACCGCCGCCTCGATCGTATCGACCACCTCGATGTTCGCGATCTGGGGCATGTCGGATTTGAGCCAGGCGAGGAAGCTATCGATACTGGATTTGCCGCGCCCTTTGATCTTGATCGTGTCGATGTCGGGACAAACGGCGCACAGAGCCATGAGCGTGGTCTTACCCATGACGCCGGGGCCGACAAGGCCGACCACTTTGGAGTCCCGACGCGCCAGATGGCGAGCCCCGACGCCGGGAATGGCGCCGGTCCTGTACGCTGACAGGAGATTGGCGGACATGAAGGCAAGAGGCGCACCCGTGTCTGCGTCATTGAGCACGAACATCAGGATAGACCGCGGCAGGCCTTTCTCACGATTTTCAACGTTCGATCCATACCATTTGACGCCGGCTGTACGGAAGCGACCGCCAAGATAGGCGGGCATGGCCATGAAGCGGCGGTCGGCAGTCGCCTTCGGCATGTCGGGGAAAGGAGACTCCTTTGGAAACAACACCATCGCGCCATGGGAGTCATTATTGGCACCCGCCATGCGATAGTCGCCGTGCCACAAGAGCCCGAACATCTCCTCCATCGTATCGACGCAGGTCGGCATGTCGGTCACACCCGCTGCGATCATGTCGCTCTCGGATAAATAAACAAAATCTATCTTTGCCGGGCTGGCCATTGAATCTTCTCTCCAGAATATTCTTCAAGTCAATAATAAAAAGATCGGGTCGTCGTCGGTTTGAACAGTGTCCCTGCGTCGGTTCTCCGAGCCGGTATCTACCCGGCCAGACTGCTTCTCCACGCTCGATCGCCGGATACTGCGAACATGCCTTTAGTCCTATATTAAGAGAGCCTGGCTTTCCGTGCCGATCAAATCTGCTCAGCTGATTTTCGACCAGACGGGCTCCACATATGCGCTGAGCTTTCCCGGGTAAGTTCATCCGAACGATGTTATTTCAGGCAGGGATATCTCGCGCTAGACTCTCTCAGATTTCCGGATTAATTCTACAGATGCAAAATTATTGGTCAAGTCAAGAAAGGCGGCTCTGCTCGGTCGAAAGGGCAGGGCGCATATACCTCGTTTCGAGCGGTTTGTTTTTGTTGTCGTAGGGCTTTCCTGGGCGGATAGTCGATGCGTCGTTTCGGCGATCATCTGGAGCCATGCGCGAGGGGCGAAGGAGATCGACGGATGCTGAGCGAAGGCCAGTTGATCGATCGCAAGTGCAGATTTCTACCGTTATTTACGCCACTCGATGCCTCCGACTGCTTCGCAATGGGGCCATGGCGGCCACCTTGCTCCGTGCATCACGCCCGGCTTACTGCCCAGGTCGCCTCAAGGTCGAGCACTACCACGACATGATATCCTGCCGGTTGCGCGCAACAAAATCGAGAATATAACGTTGGCGGCTCGGGCTAAACGGCGAGATAGTAAAGAGTTTCATCTTGTAATATTGCAGGTGTAGAATTAACGCGCGTCTGGGCAGCATAGGAGGTGGCGGTTGAAGGCCCATCGCATCGGAAAGACCGTAGCGAGTTGGAATGTGACGACGAGGGCGGGAACAGCTGCTGCACGCCGCAGCCGCGAAACGATACCGACCGGGCGTCGTGCGTTAGCTTCGGCGCGAGTGCGCCCGCCGCTGCCCACCTTCCTCGTCGGTCGTTACAACATCAATGCTATGGTTCTGGCGGCGTATGCGCAGATGCTACCCCACCTGTCCATTCCAACAATGGACAGGCAAATTGACCATCGGCGAAATCGCGGAGATATTATTCAGTGACTGGACGTGACGTTATCCAAGGACGTGGACGAGCTCGGCTTCTCGCAAGCCTGGTACTTGCCCATGCGATTCAGAAATCTTGATGTTGGAAGCGGTGAGAATGGAAGCTGAAGCGCAGGCCGCGGCCGCTCCGGAAAAAAAGACGGAAGCTACAGAAAGGCGGCGTAAGCCTGGTCGGCCAAGGAAGGACGGCAACCATCGCGAGACGATCCTCAACAAGGCGGAGATCGCCTTCGCAGAAGGGGGCTATGCGGGCATCAGCATCCGCGATATCGCCGAGCGGGCGGGCGTTAACCAGGGGTTGATCCGCTATTATTTCGAGAGCAAGCAGCAGCTGTTCGATGAGGTTTATCGTCGTCGCGGCGGATTGTTGTCCGGACGCCGTCACGTTCTGCTGGATCAGCTTCTTGAAGGAGGAAAACCGTTAACGGTCAAGGCGATCGTCCGCGCTTATCTTCAACCACAATGGGATCTGAAGTACAGCGGAGAGGCGGGGTCCGCCTTCGTGCGCCTTCAGGCCCGTCTGCACGCCGAGCCGGAAGAGCATGCGCTGAGACTGCGGCGGGAGGTCTACGACGCCTCAGTCAAGCGGTATGTCGATGCGCTGGCGAAGGTGCTCCCCGACATTCCCAAGAGAACCATCGGCCTGCGCATGGCGTTTCTCGTGGGGACATATCTCTTCATGCTGAACGATCTCGGCCGCATTGAGGACCTGACTGAAGGTAAGATCAGGCATATTTCCAAGGACGAGATGCTCGACCATATGGTCGAGTTTCTCGCTGCGGGCATCCAGGCGGCCGTGCCATAAGCGAACGCTGGCCGGGCATATAGACCAGCCAGCGTTCCGAGCTCATCCGGTTGGAGTCAACTCGCCGAACCGGATTCCCGCCTTTCTGCCATCGTAAGTAGCCTGCGCGATTTGGCCAGCGCCGAGGCAGTCTCCGACCCGATCGACCGAGCGGATGAGGCCCGCCCCGCGCTTCGCGACTAGCTCCTGATAGAGTTCATCGTCAGAGATCTGGCCGGTAACCAGGACAACTGTGTCCGCGTCGATGCGGCTTTCTGCCCCGTCAAGCAGGCGGCTGGCGGTCACCGAACCTTCGTCGATCGATGTGATCATTGTGCCGACCACGATCGCGATCCCGGCTTCATTCATTGAATTGATGACGTGCACGAGTTCCAATGTGTTGTGCGTCCAGGGGGAAGGATCGCTGGCCGTCGTTACATAGGTCACCTTGCAACCCGCCTTGGCAAGGCGGTCGGCTATAACGGCCGCCATATAATAATAGTCCTCGTCGTAGACGACAACGCTGCCGCCACTCGGCACATTGTCGTTGAGGATGTCCTCCGCGCAAAGCACATGGGGAAGGTCGTGCCCCGTGATGGGCTCGTCGTGATGGCGTCCCACGCCTTCGCCGCGCCATTTGGCGCCCGTCGCAATGATGATGTGGTCGGCCCCGAAACCCACGATATCGTCTGCGTTGAGCGGACTTTCGAGATACATGTTGACGTTCGGCATCGTCTGTAGCTGACTGACGCGGTAATCCACCACGCGACCCCAGGCACTCAGCCGCGGCATCCTCCGCTCGCGTACGAGGCGGCCGCCCCATTCGCTGCCCGCGTCCGCGATAGATACCTGATATCCACGCTTGGCAAGCGTGTGGGCTGCCTCCAAGCCAGCCGGGCCGCCGCCCACTACGAGTATAGATGCGTCGGGGTCGTGCGCCTCCGGCACATTCTCAGGATGCCAGCCGTTCACATGCTCCTCGCCTGCGGAGGGGTTCTGCGTGCAACGGATTCTGGAATAGGTCATCACCTCAGCGGTGCAGGCGTTGCAGCCGATACATTCCCGGATGTCGTCGTGACGGCCCGTGTCGATCTTGTTCGGGAGGAAAGGGTCAGCTATCGAAGGGCGCGCGGCCCCGATGAGATCAAGCACTCCGCGCTTGATCTGACTTACCATCGCATCAGGCGAGGTGAAGCGGCCGACGCCAACAACCGGCTTGTTGGTGACCTTTTTCACAAAATCGATGAACGGCTCCTGCTGGCCCTCCTCAAAGAACCGACTGCTGCCGCTATCCCAGGCCCAATCGCTGACGTTCACGTCCCACAGGTCAGGCACATCGGCAAGCGCCTCCACCACACGGCGACCATCCTCGAGTGCGGTGATGTTCGAAGGCCGACGCCGATCCTCGACAGCGAAGCGAACGGCGACGGCACAGGTGTCCCCCACCGCGTCCTTCACGTCGGAAAGCGTCTCCCGGAGCAAGCGGACGCGATTCTCAAATACGCCGCCATATTCGTCGGTGCGCTTGTTCGTCCTGGTATCCAGAAAGTCCTGCAGCAGCGACAGGTTGTGCGCGCAGTAGACGTAAATGATATCGAAGCCGGCCTTGCGGGCACGCAGCGCCGCGTCCCGATACCACTGGCGGAAGTTTGTGATGTCCTGCCTGTCGATGGTTCGCGCCGAGATGGGATTGATGAAATAATGTGGGAACTTGCCGGTGGGTGAAAGCGGATGTTCGCGATGGTTGATGGCAGGGCCGGAGGCACCCGCATGCGCGAGCTCTATACCTGCGAGCGCGCCATACTCCTTCACGGCTGCGACCACGCGTGATAGCGGCTCGATATATTTGTCGTTGTACATCCGCGGATCAGGCAAAGGTGCGTGGTCCGAGGTTTCGTGGATCATCGTCTCCTCAAGACAGACAACGCCCCAGCCACCCTCGGCCCTGGCTTTCCGGAACGCAATCATCTCATCCAGGGCGGGCATGCCCATCGCGGTGGCGTGCGGCACAACATAGAACCGGTTCTTCGTTCTTACAGGGCCGATCTGCAGCGGTTCGAAGAGAATATCGTATCGAGGGTCGCGCATTTGTTACTCCACGTTATCACGCAGTCAGTTTTCGGAATGACGGGAAGACGCCGCCGCGCATCCATCTCGTCCAGAGCCGGATGGATGCGCGGGACCATAGTGCCAACGGCGTGAAGTCGCATATGGAAAGCGGCCAAAAAAGGGGCAATCACACAGCTAAGGGCATAGATGAGTTGAAAGGCGGGCCTGTTGCTTCCACGCTGATGTGGACGCAAAGATGTACCGACATAAGCGATCGATCAAGGGCCGATCTATAGTTCTCAACCTATTTTTGCCCCGCGTACCAAGCTGTTACTCATGCTCATAAGGGCTGAATGCCTTGGCTATGGCGAAGTCGTCACTTTCAAGGACGATGCTGGGCTCGTTCATCTCAACCCAGCCGCAGAATGGCGGCGACATCTCATATCCCAAAAGCTGTTGAACCCGCTTGGGATATTGTTTCACCATGTCTCGCGGCACAACCAGATACTGATTCTCCTCCTGACGATGATAGCCTTGGGTGAAGGATAGTGCGATCGCCAAGCGGCACTCGTTCGAAATATTCGCGCCCCCTCCATGATAGACGCTGCCCACATACATAAGACCCGATCCGCGCTTCATTTCAGCAGGAACCGCTTCATGGGGCTGAGGCCGCCGGTCCATGTCCCATTTATGGCTGCCCGGGATCACCATCGTTGCGCCGTTGCTTGCGGTGAAGTCCGTTCCTGCAAGAAGCGTCTGGAGGAGCACATGGGGACCGGGATGGCGGACGTGGTACATTCCATCGTCACGGTGCAGGTCCTGTGCAGCCTGGCCCGGACTGATCTCGATTGCTTGCGTCACCGATACCTGAACCGTGGGCCGTACCATGGTCTGCCGTTCGCCTGCCATCATCGGGAACTCGACGCAAAGAACTCTCTCAGCCGTGCCTAGAAACAACGGATGGAGAACAAATTCCGTCATATGCCGTGATTTGGCAAATAACGCGGACGTGCGCCGGGTTCGATTGCCCGAGAAGCCAGCCTCTCCGAACGGTGAACGCTTTATCCATGGCTCCAGGTCGCCGACTAGCTGATCCATCACACCCGGTGTGATCATGCCCTCAATGATGACGGCACCATCCCGGTCAATGATTTCACATACAGCGTCAACCGAGGTGTCATTCGAGACAGAAGCTATTGTAGCCATGACTATACCTTATCAACGTAAACGAAGGCGAGGACGGGAAAAATGGAGCGGCAATTTCTGCAATTCATGCACTTGATCACGGACGTCACAGAACAGCGGCGGGATCGAAACGATCTATCATGCGCTCTGTGTCGGTCGAACGACTCGCGCCACATTCACCCGACGCTGTCTGGAGCCTGATCCGATCAAACTGGATCGGATCAGGCTCTAAAGTCTTTCGATTCCTACATTTTCCGATCCAGCAGGTGATGCCATCTGCTTCGAAAATGCTCTAGCTGCGCACTCCTATATGCGGACGACTATGGTCCTGATATAAGCTCCCCGGCTCCCGCTGTCGAAGCTTAGTGCCGGGGAAGCGCAAAGTCGGCAGAACTTCATTTCACCGATCGTATGGCAAGTCCATTTGCTTTGCAGAAGGCGTTCTTCGAGATGAGCTTGCCGTCGCGAAAATCCAGGATATCCAGCCCGTCGACGCAAGATTGCTGGCCGTCTGCGGCCGTCATCATCATCGTCCAGGCGACAAGGGCGCGGTCGCTTGCTTCGTCCAGCATCGTCGAGGAAACCGTATACTGGACGCTTCCAAGAGTGCCGTCGAAGATGGACTTGAGTGATGCGCCGATGGCATCGACACCCTTATGCTCGATGCCGTTGGGATCCATGTACACGCAGTCTGGAGACAGAAGACCGAGCATTTTGTCGTAATCGCCGTCATTGAATGTGCTCATAAAAGCGGTAGTGTGTGCATTTAGGTCAGACATGGTCGCTCCTTTGACGTGTTGCGTGCGGAAAGATGACGGCCGCCTATGCTGGCCTTTGTAATCGGCTGGGTCAGAGGGCTCGCTCGTCCTGGCTGAGTCAGGCCTATCAAGTCGCGGAAAGCCTGTGGTGAAACGTGCGCCCATCGTTTGAAGGCGTTCCTGAAGTTGCTCACTTCGGTGTAGCCCGCCCGATCAGCCACGTCGCCAATCGTCAGTTGTGGATCGGAAAGGCATTGCTTGGCGAATGCGAATCGGACTTCCGCGATAATTTGTGCGTAAGACGTCTCTAGACAATGGAGTCGTCGGCGCAGGGTTCTTGCTGACAATCCCAAATCCCGCGCAATATCGGCTTCGGCCGCATCGAAGCGTGGGCCATTCAGAATCGCCTGCTTCAATCTGCGGATTAAAAAGGCGTCCGAAGAATGGCCCTCGTCGGAAAGCAACTGAAATAGGCCTGGCATTGCAGCGGTTATGGGCTCTTCAGCAGCACCACCGTTCTCCTGGCAATGATGATGAGTGGGCGCGTGACGCGGCGTACACCGAGGGCGCGCGTGCTTTGAATTGGCAAAGGAGTGGGAGGACTTATCCCCTGAACTCCTCCAGGTATCACGCGAGATGCACGAAGCACGCGTAACGCTCGAGCCTTCGATACCTGCGGCGCTCACCAGATGCCGCCGATTCAAACTTTCGGACTGTTTCTGGACGTTTGTTATTTGCGGTGGCATCCAGTGCATTCCTCTCGTATCTTCGCTGGCGCGCCTTGTTCGGCCGCGCGACGAAAATCTTTCAATCTCGTTATAAACTGGATCCGGTCGGCGGTTCGCAACCAAACAGACAGGACCCACGGGCAGCCTGCAATCGCACATCGGCCAGACATGCTGCGCGCAAGGTAACTTCCCGATATTTCCACAATCAATTATACAGAAAAAGAAATCAAGTGAGAATGTGCATGGGCAGTGGCCGCCGTCGCAGGCGCAGCGTCCCATCGGTCATGTGTTTGACACCTGACTAAATTAGGACCGGCTCCGATATGCATAAGCCAAGCTGGATCCCATGGATATTCGACCTTGTATTTATCCAACGGACGAATTAATGTTGCCACAGCAGCAAAGGAGAGGGCAATTGAGGGCCTACCGTATAGGGCAGATCGTGCCGAGTTCGAATGTTACGATGGAGACTGAAATACCGGCGCTCCTCCGTGCCCGCGAGACCATCTCGCCCGAGCGCTTTACCTTCCATTCGGCCCGCATGCGCATGAAGCACGTGACCAAGGAAGAGCTGTCCAAAATGGACGGCGCCAGCGACACGTGCGCCATCGAGTTATCTGACGCGGCCGTCGACGTGATGGGTTATGCATGTCTGGTGGCTATCATGTCGATGGGCAAGGGTTACCATCGTGAGTCCCAGGCCCGCCTGCATCAGGCAACAATCGATAATGGCCATCCGGCCCCCGTCGTATCGTCAGCTGGCGCGCTCGTGGATGGGATCAAGGCGATTGGCGCGAAGCGAGTGGCGATTGTGGCGCCATATATGAAGCCGCTAACCGAGCTTGTTGTCGACTATATTCGTGCCGAAGGCATCGATGTCGTCGAATGGCGCGCTCTTGAGATTTCGGATAATTTGGCAGTCGCCGCTCACGACCCCGCCCGGCTTCCGGGCATCGTCGCGTCGATGGAGCATTTGGCCGAGGTCGATGCTGTAATTTTGTCTGCATGCGTGCAGATGCCGTCGCTGCCCGCCGTCTCGATCGTTGAGGCGCAGGTCGGCAAGCCGGTGTTGACCGCAGCCATCTCCACAACCTGGGCGATGTTGCGAGCCCTTGACCTCGACACGCGCGTGCCCGGTGGCGGGACGCTTTTATCAGGGGCATTCTAACAATGGACGGCAGTCCTTTCGGATACAACGTTCATGCGAACGGCATCCGGCACCATCTTGTGCGCCATGGCGCGCCTGGGCGGCGTCAGATGCTTCTCGTGCCTGGCATCACGTCGCCAGCGGTCACGTGGGATTTCGTTGCCGCTCGCCTGGCCGAGACGTACGAGGTTCATGTGCTCGACGTTCGGGGCCGCGGATTAAGTCAAGCTGGCGACCTTGATTATTCCCTGGATGCAATGGCGGATGATGTCGTCGCGCTGACGGGTGTTCTTGATCTCGATCGTCCGGTGATTCTTGGTCATTCCATGGGCGCCCGCACCGCGATCCGCGCCGCCCGGAAAGCGCCCGGGATTTTTGCCGGGCTGATCTTGGCCGATCCGCCCGTAAGCGGGCCGGGCCGTCGCCCCTATCCCTCGGCATGGCCATGGTATGAGGATTCGATCTTGCTGGCGCAGCGCGGCTGCTCGGCGGAAGAAATGAAGGCATTCTGCCCGACCTGGACTCAGGATCAGCGCGCGCTGCGTGCTGAATGGCTCCACACGTGCGAACTGCGTGCGATCGACGCGGCCTATAAAGGCTTTCATACGGATGACGTTCATGCCGACCTGCCGCACCTTGACCTGCCGATACGGCTCGTCGTGGCCGGTGGCTCGCCGGTCATCGAAACGGCAGATATTGAAGAAATTCGGACACTGGCGCCCGGCATCGAGGTCGTGACCGTCGAAGGCGCAGGGCACATGATACCGTGGGATGATCTGGACGGTTTCCTCGGCGCAGTCGCAGGTTTTCAAGCCGACATCAAGGAGGCCACCGCAAATGGATCGCGCTAGTTTCGCGGAGATATGCCTCCACCAGCTGAAAATGTCCTGTGTTCGCGCCGACGAGCGGCTGGTCGTGCTGACTCAGGGTGACGAGCGACTAGATTATGCCGACGCGTTTCTCGCTGCGGGCCGGGCGCTCAAGGCGAATATCTACCACATGCGGCTGCCGGCGCCTGCACCGATGGGCAATTGGGCGGTAGGGCAGACGCCGCTTTCGCGGATGCCTGAAGCCGTGGAGGCATTGAAGAATGCCGATATGGTGATCGACTGCGTCTTCCTGCTGTTCTCGCCCGAGCAGATGGCGATCCAGGCCGCGGGTGCTCGCGTCCTTACGGTTGTGGAGCCGCCGGAGTTGCTCGCGCGGATGCTGCCTTCCAGGGAGTTGCGTGAGAAAGTGGAGGTCGCAGGCGAGTTGCTGTGTCGCGCGAAATCGATGCACATCACGTCGCCTTATGGGACGGACGTCACGTATAAGCTTGGCACCTATCCCACTGTCACCGAATATGCCTGCACCGACACGCCGGGCCGATGGGATCACTGGCCATCCGGCTTCGTCTTTACAGGCGGCGACGACGACGGCGTGGACGGGCAGATCGTCATCGCGCCGGGCGACATATTGCTGCCGCAGAATATTTATGTGCGCGAGCCTATAACATACACGATCGAGAAGGGCGTCGTCACCTCGATCCGGGGCGGCTTGGAAGCTGATCTGGTCAAGTCGTACATGGCGGACTTTAATGATCCGCGCGGCTTTGCGCTGAGCCACATCGGCTGGGGAATGAATCCTGACGCCAAGTGGCACCGGATGACGCCCGGCGAATTCCCCGGCGGAATGGGCATGGAGATGCGTAGCTTTCTTGGCAACGTGCTGTTCTCAACCGGTCCAAATAACGAGCTTGGCGGCATGAACGACACGGACTGCCATCTCGATATACCGCTGCGCGGTTGCTCGCTGTTTTTGGATGGAGAACCGGTGTTGCTGGACGGAGCAGTCGTAGCGAAGGACCTGACGGCTTGCGAAGGGGGTAAGGTGTTCGATGTCGCAGGATGAAGTCTATGAAAAGGCGGGGTTCGGAGGCAGCGTGCCCCGCGGCACTCGGCCGGCGGTCGTGGTGGTCGATTTTACCTATGGCTTCACCGACACTGTTTACCCGACGGCGGCGGATATGCATGCGCAAATCGCGCGAACCCGTGCCATCACCGATCTGGCCCGAAGCCGTGGTTTTCCCGTTATCTACACGACTATCGCCTACCAGCCCTGGGAGGTCGAGACGTTGGCCTGGCTGCGTAAGGCCACCGGAATGAGAGCGCTTCTCGCGGGGAGCAGGCTCGTTGAGATCGATGCGGCGACCGGGATCTCCGATGGCGATCCGATCGTGGAGAAGCATGGCGCATCAGCATTCCATGGCACGAACCTGGCGGCCATGCTCACCGGGGCGGGTGTCGATACCATAGTGGTAACGGGCGCGACTACGTCCGGTTGTGTCCGGGCGACCGTCGTGGATGCAGTGCAGTCTGGCTTCAACGTTCTGGTGCCGCGCGACTGCTGTGCTGATCGCGCGAACGCGCCACATGAAGCCAGCCTTTATGACATCGATCAGAAATATGGCGACGTCACCGACGCCGCGGACGTGACCGATTGGATCGCGAAGCTTTGAATAACGCAGGTGCATGCGCATCAGAAAACAACTGGAGGGAACCGCAATGGCTCAACATGTAATCGTCGTTGGAGCCGGGCCCATTGGCCTGCTAACCGCTTTCGGACTCGCGAAGGAAGGCACGCGTGTCACGATTATCGAGGCGGAGGAGCAGTTCAACGATAAGCCGCGTGCGCTGGTCTATCACTATCCCGTTCTGCCCCATCTCGACCGGCTTGGACTGTTGCAGGACTGTGAAGCGGAGGGTTTCCTGCGCCAGACCTTCGGCTGGCGTATCCACAGCACGGGCGAACTTATTGAGTGGAAATGGACGCCTGAGGGGATGGGGGGGAATGCGCTTCATCTGCACCAAGGGTTGTTGTCCAAGATCATTGCACGGCATGTCTCGGCGCAGCCGAATGTGGAGATATTGCTGCGAACTAAGCTGACCGGGTGCTGCCAAACTGCGGGCGGCGTGATCGCGGAGGTCGAGGGACCCAATGGATCGGCAGTGCTGGAAGGCGACTATCTCATAGGGGCGGATGGCGCGAACAGCACGGTACGCCAGAATGTACTGGGGCTCCAGTTTCTGGGGACAACCTGGCCCGAGCGCTATGTGGCGACGAACACGAGAATCAACCTGTCGGCGCTGAACTATCCTGAGTCCGTCATGCAGCTCGATCAGAAGCACGGCTCCATTATCTGCAAGATCGAGCAGCCAGACGTCTGGCGGGTAACCTTTGTCGAAGACCCCGAGCTACCTTTCGAGGGGCTGGAAGAGCGCATCCACACGATGTTCGCTGATCACCTGCCCGACCTGCCCTATGAGGTGCTCGCCTACTCGCCCTACCGCATGCACCAGCGCATAGCCGATCGGATGCGTGTGGGGCGGATCCTGCTTGTCGGTGACGCTGGCCATATCACCAACCCCACAGGCGGGCTTGGCCTGACTGGCGGCATGTTCGATGCTTTCGCCCTGATCGGCGCTTTGAACCGGGTCATCCATGACGGGGCAGGGGAGGAAATACTCGAATTTTACGAGCGCGATCGTCGTCGGGTGTTCGCCGAGGTTACGTCGCCCCGCGCGTCGTTCAATCTGCGCAACCTCTATCACCTGAAGGAAGGACAGGAGAAGGAGGACCGCATAGCTTTCCTCCGCGCCGTGGCCGCAGATCCGCGGCTAGTTGAGCGGGAAATGAGCTTCACGACGCAGATGGAAACGCATTTCTGAGCAACATGCGCACCTTTGAAATGGCAGACTTTGGCGGTGTCTTCCTGACATCGCCGCCTGTTGATGCCGGGGACGCGGTGTGGCCCGGCATCAACGCCTATGTCCAGTGGTTCATTCCTGTAAATCCCCGTCCGGTTTCTATCCTCTTCGTCCATGGTGGCGGCGGACAGGGCGCTGACTTCGTCAGGACACCGGACGGTCGGCGCGGATGGGTGCATCGGTTCCTGCAGGCGGGCTATGCAACATATGTCCTAGATCGGCCGGGGCATGGAAGGTCAGCCTGGAACGAAAACGTGCTTGGCCCGGCAACGCCCACGGCAGACTACGGAATGCTATACCCCCGGTTCGTGGAGCCGGCGAAGCACGACTTATGGCAAGGTGCCTCCAAGCATAACCGCTGGCCCTCCGATCCGTTGGCCGGTGACCGGTTCATGGCAAGCCAAGGACCGATGGCCACTTCGTTAGGTGCGAGCCAGCGTCACGTTGAGGCTATCGCCGAACAACTGCTCGATCTGACCGGCCCGACCGTGGTAGTGAGCCACTCGATGGGGGGGCCATGCGGATGGGCTCTGAGTGCCGTTGGCGGGCAGCGGGTCGCGGCCGTACTGGCGGCGGAACCTCTGGGGTACTCGGGCATGGTGCATCCGCTTGGAACCTTCAATAACGGTCTCGCGCCGGAGGCATATCAAGGACTTCACGACCCGTTCGCGAAGCCGGTCGCCATTGTTACAGGCGAAGCCACGTGGATGAGAGAAGCCAATAGGCGCGCAGCGGAGTACGTACGAGCACGGACTCCAGTGTTTGAACACATCGCCTTGGAAGAACATGGCATAACTGGAAATGGTCATATGCTAATGGCCGAGTCCAATAGCGACGAAATCGCCGATCTGATGATTCGATGGTTGGATGCGAATGTTTCGTGTGGGCTGGCTCAAGCTAGAGCTTGATCCGATCAGACTGGATCGGCTCAAGCTGTATTTGTTTTTTGTTTTCCGCATTTTCCCAGCCAACAGATGATGCTATCTACTTCGAAAATGCTCCAGATGTGATCAGTATCTCTGCACTGACATAAATCGGAGCGTAGTCGCCGCGAGGGTGTGATCTGCATCCGTGCGAAATTCGCGATGCGCCCCCGCGGCGGTTTGATCGGAAGAAGCATCGTAACCGACTATTCGCGGCCATCGACGGTTGAATAGGGATAATGCCATCACTGCATGTCGCGCTTTTGGATAAGCAAAAGCGGGGGTTGTCTGGCAGTGAGGAGGCTGCCCCGAACCGGCGCTACTGATGGCCGATCCTATCTAAAGGTTGCCTGATGGTTTGCCAGGCAACGCGTCTGAGCCGTCCTGTTTTCTAAATGACAACACATGATCGCTGAGCGGAAGCGAGCGAATCCTCGGCCCACCAGCATCATAAATTGCGTTCAGCATCGCAGTCATCACAATAGGGACGGCGTCCTCTCCAACGCCGGCAGGATGATCGTCGCTCTCGACAAGTTCGACCACGATGTTTCTACAGGCAGTGGCAAGCCGAGCGACGTTGTGATCCTGGAAATTGCGCTGGACCACACGACCGTCCTTGAGTGTGATTTTGCCGTAAAGCGCCGTAGTGATTGCCCAGAAGATGCTTCCTTCGACTTGGCCGCGGACTACTTCGGGATTGAGGATGCGGCCGCAGTTCATCACCACATATACGTGATCGACTCTAAGCCCGCCTTTGCCGTCAAGCGTAACCTCCACAACCGATGAGGCAGTGCCAGTGTGGTAGGTATCCCAATAGCTGAAGTCGCTGACCGAAACGCCTTTGCCGCGGCCCTGCGAGAGAGGCGTTTCCCAATCGGCGATTTGGCAGACCCGCTTCAACACGGCGCGCATGTGCCGGATGCGTCGAATGGCGACGTCGCGGCCTTTCAGGTCAGTGGGCACCGAACCCTCGTCCAGCAGGTCCATGTAAAGGTCGACCGGATCACGTCCAGCGGCGACCGCCAGTTCGTCCTGAAATCCCTGGTTCATCCAGACATGCTGTGTGAACGCCACGCCGCGCATCCAGCCGAACGGCTGAGGCGTCTTGACGCGAGCATACTCGATCCTAAGGTTCGGCACATAGTGCGGTAGGCGAGCCGGTCCATAGCTTTGATCGGGCGCTGTGCCACTAATCACGCGATTGAACCACGCGATCACATTCCCCTTCTCATCAAGCCCCGCCTTGAAGCGTGAGATGGTAATCGGTGGCGGATAACCGCGCGCCATCATCTCTTCGCGGGTCCATATCATCTTGATGGGCTTGCCAGGAATGGCCTTCGCGATCTGGACCGCCTGCGATACATATTCGTTCTGGCAACGCCGTCCGAAGCCCCCCCCGACATATGGCAGATTAAACTGTACCCGTTCAGGCGGCAGCCCGGCTGTAACCGCGGCGAGTCGATGCGCTTCCTGGGCGAACTGCGTGGACGCCCAAACCTGGAGTCCGTCCGAATTCAGCCATGCGGTGCAGTTGATCGGCTCAAGCGGCATCGCGTCCATGAAGGGGTAGGAATAATCCGCCTCGATAACGCGGTGAGCACGGCCGATCGACCCTGCGAAATCTCCGGCTTCCCGGACTACCGGCTGCGGCCGCCCAGCCCGGCTGACCAGGTTCGCCATGATGGACTCACTGCTGGTGTGAGCAAATTCCCCATCATCCCACTCGATCGGAAGCGCCAGAAGCGCCTTCCTTGCCCTCCAGAAGCTGTCCGCGACGACGGCAACGGCATCGTCCATCCCGTAATCTTCTCCGCCGTCGGCAAGCGGACCGTTGAGGCCGCAAGGTCCTGCCGCGATCCGGACGACCCCGACAACGCCCGGCATCTTGGCAATCGCTTGTTCGTCGAACGAGACAAGCTTGCCGCCATAGACAGGGGATTGTTGCACGACCGCATACAACATGCCCGGCAAATCGACATCGATGCCATATTCCAGCTTCCCGGTCGTCTTGGGAACCAGATCGAGGCGCTTGATCGGCTTTCCGATCAGCCGGTAGTCAGCAGGGTCCTTAAGTTTGACCCGCGAAGGGTGCGGCGGCGCAATATGGGAGGCGGCGGACGCGACCTCCGCGTAGCTTTGCCGTCCCCCGCCGGGCAATATGATGCTGCTCTCCTCGGTTCTCAAATCCGCTACGTCGAACCCCGAGCGCCTGGCGGCAGCGGTCAAAAGCATTTGTCTGATCTGAGCGCCTGCCATTCTCATGGGATTGAAGAGACGGTCAGCTGACCAACTGCTCTCCGTGCATGTATATACATACACATTGTTGCGCTTGAGGTTCGTCAATGGATCGAAGAATTCGGGCCGGATCGATGACCATTTCAGATCGAGCTCTTCCGCAAGAACCTGCGAGAGGGTTGTGACCACACCCTGTCCAATGTCGCTCTGTGGAATGCGGATGCGAACCGTGTTGTCGGGCATCATTACAACCCAAGAGAATAGCTCGACCGAATCGGAAGGCTTAGGATCGGCGACCCGGCAACCAGTCATGGTGACGGGAAAAACCACACCTGCCGAAACGGCGGCGATCGACTTCAGCAAGGAACGGCGGTCAGTATTCATGGCTTCTTCACGTGCGCCCGTTCGCGGCCGCGTGGATCGCGGCGCGTATGCGATCATAGGTCCCGCACCGGCAGATGTTCGTGATCTCGCGATCGATGTCTTCATCCGTAGGGAAAAGTTTCTTCCCGAGAAGTGCGGTGGCTGCCATTATCATGCCGGACTGGCAATATCCGCACTGTGGAACACGAATATCCTGCCAAGCTTTCTGTACAAACTGGTCGCCATTGGCCGAAAGCCCCTCAATCGTGGTTACTTCGAGCCCGACCGCGGCCGTCGCAGCCAAGGAGCAAGATCGGGCAGTCTGGCCGTCCACTATGACCGTGCAGGCGCCGCACTGGCCGATGCCACAGCCATATTTCGTACCTTTGAGCTTCAACGTGTCACGGAGCACCCAGAGTAGTGGCGTATCATCGTCGACCTCGGCGGGCATGGTCGACCCATTAATCTTCAGCTCAATCCTCATCATTATACTGCCCATCTGGCATACACTGCCGACCGCGGTAAATTGGCAATCCTTTTGAGCACGCGGAGGCCGGGGCGTCAATATAATTATCCACACGCTGAATTGGTGCAGCCCGCCTGACGCAAGCAGGGCCTACACCATTCAGGAGATCCGCACCGCAATGCCGTAGGAGTGCTTTGGGTCGGTTGTCCGCGCGCCTCGCCCGCCGGAATTTTCTTGTGAAATGGAGGGCTCCATCTGCCTTGTCGCACGTTGATGATATGTCTAGCGACAGGAGGTCAGGCGCATGATCATTCGAGCTTTGAAGCCCTGTTCACTCCTCGTCGGCGCGCTTCTCCTTGCGATTTCCGCCCCAACTGCGTTTGGCAACGGTCCCCCATCTTCGTCCCCTATCGAGGCCCGGAAGCTTTTAGCCAAGGTGGACGCAGATCAGGACAGGCGAATATCGTTGGCGGAATGGCGCATGCAGAGCCTGCCGAAAGCCAACTTCAAAAAGCTGGACCGTAACCGGAACGGCTTCATCACTTTCCGGGAACTGGCTGCTTTCCCGCCGTCGACCCTTGATGCAACGCGCGACGGAAAGCTTTCCGCCCGTGAGTTGAAGTTTGGCAAAGCCGCGGCCCGAATAGGAGCTGCACCAGCTTCCAAGTAATATTAAGGCCGCGTTCGAAAATGGATTCTTCTGACCGACTTTGGTGAAGGACGAAAATATCCATTGAGAGGCGTTCATTGGAAGAGTGATCATCCATCTTTGTAGCATTGCCACTTTTTTGGCGGGCGCTTCGACAAAGTCGAAAATCGATCGTTCAGCGTCGTCGAACACAAAATCGCTACCGGCCGCGATGCTCGGTAAATACGCGAAAAAATGGGGCGATGCTTGCCCCCTGCATGGCGAGGAGTTGCAGATATCGTGAATTTGGTTTAATAATATCGCCACAATATCGATCCATTCGCAACTGTCGGCAATGGGGGCGGCAATGATTGTGTTGTGCGCGACGAGGCTTATCTCGTATTGTTCGTGGTCTTGTCTGGAAAGTCGGCCTGGGAAACGTCTGTTTCACAATCTTCGGCCGTTATTGCTTGTCCCCTTGTGAAGCTGGTGGCGCCTGCGCAACCCAGACCCGAGTCCGATTTGGTCGAATTTTTCATTGTCGAGGATAAGATGAGCGGCTGCGCTTCGTCGCCGCAGAAATTTCGCTCCCATGGCCGATAATTTATTCGGCTGTTGATTTTCGAAAGAGCTGTGAAATTGGTGTTGTGAGTGTTCCAATATAACCGTGGATTACATGCTATCTATTTGAATATAAAAAGATAATCGTCGGGAAGGGGTCGGCTGATCCATTTGCTGCGAGGCGCGTGTCCTGCCCAGCTCTAATGGGCGTTGACAATGCGATTAATTATGCGACAACGTAATTACTGCATGTTGCTCGGTCGACTCCGCTTAGGCGGAATTTCGTTCGGCGCGAGGAGAAGCAGTGGCGGTTCGCAGGTGCTGAGGGGGCACCTTGGCCGACGCGAACGGGAAGTGCCTTCGGCGAAATGCACTCTCGCTCTGCAGAGGACGTATAATGGAAGGGAGAAGTATATGATTGCTCGCATCACCCGCGGTTCTGCTCATACCGCACTGGCGATTTCGCTTGCTTCGCTGCCGCTGGCAGTCTCTGCTACTGCTTATGCCAAGGATCAGGTCCAGCCTGAACCGAGCGCTGCTTCCGCAAGGGGCAATGGCGATATCGTTGTTACGGCGATGCGGCGCGAACAGCGCCTTCAAGACGTTCCAGTCGCCATTTCTGCCTTTGGCGGGGAGGCGCTTGAGAAGCGTCAGGCGGTGCAGATCTCCGATCTCATTCAGCTGTCTCCCAATTCGCAGGTCAACTATCCATTCGGTGAAGGTGGCCCGCCCAACTTCGTCATCCGCGGCATTTCCTCGACCGACTATTCCGCTAACCAGAGCAAGCCGATCGCGATCTACATCGACGAAGGCATCCGCGGCCTGTCGACATTCGAAACCATGCCTCTTTTCGATGTCGAGCGCGTCGAGGTATTGCGTGGCCCGCAGGGCACGCTCTACGGCAAGAATGCGACCGGCGGTGCTGTCAATATCGTCACGAAAAAACCGGGCTTTTCCACCGAAGGATATGTGACGGGCAGCTACGGCAACTTCAATCGTGTTCGACTGCAAGGGGCTTTGCAGGTCCCCTTGATCGACAATGTGCTGTCGATGCGCGTTGCAGCGCTCTATGTGCACGATACAGGTGTTCTCAAGAATGTTACGCCTGGCCTTGGCGACCTCGACCAGACGGATGTTTTTGCCTTCCGCGGCGCGCTTCAGTTTGAACCTTCGGACAGATTCGAGGCGACGCTCCGTTTCAACCACATGAGAAGCGGCGGCCGCAATTACGCGCCGTTTGCGGGCAACATCAACTTCAACGATCCCCAAATCATCTTTCCCGGTAACAATCTGTCCAACCTTCCGGGGTCTAACCGCGATGGTCTGGGTTTCTTCGAAACTGCCGTCAATCGCGCGCCCGAGCGTGATATCCGCAGCGACGGGCTCAACCTGATCATGAATTGGGAAGCATCCGACAACCTGAAGCTCACCTCCGTGACGACCTATGACTGGGGCAGGTGGGTTGATACCGGAGATGATGACGGTCTCGTCATCGAGGCGGATGATCCGATCGTCACCTTCGGCAAGAACATGAAGCAGTTCGTCCAGGACCTGCGGCTAGCCACCTCCTTTGATGGCCCCCTAAACGTCCAGGCCGGCCTCCTCTATACTTATGACTCGGTAAATGCAGGCTTCAACTATTCGCTCCTGACGGATCCGGGTTGCGGTGCCGTATGTAGCTTCGGCTTCACGCCCACTGGAACCGGCTTTATCCAGTCGAACAGCTTCAACCAGAAGCGCAACAGCTATGCCGGTTATTTTCGTGCTGACTATGAGGTAACCGACACGCTTTCCGCATATGGGGGTGTCCGTTTCAGCCGGGATAAGGTCGCTGTCTCTAATTTCAACGCATTCCTCGGTGACAATGTAGATCCCGTAGCCATTCAATCGATCAGCAATTATTCTGATCGCCGCACCTTCAACAATACGAGTTTCGAGGTTGGCGTAAATTGGAAGCCTACGCAAAATATCCTGCTTTACGCTTCAATGCGCGAAGGGTATCGCAGCGGCGCCGTGAACGCGCAGGCCTTCAGCGATCCCTCCGAAATCACGTTCGCGCCGCCTGAAACTGCGCGGACTTATGAGGCCGGGTTTAAGTCCACGCTTCTCGACCGTGCGCTGACCATCAACGGTACTGTGTTCCAGACCGATTACGCAAATCAGCAAGTTGTCGTGACCGAGGCGGGCGGGCTATTTCCGCTCCGTTCGATCAGCGCCGCGCGCGTTCGCGGGTTCGAAGCTGATATTACCGCGCGGCCGATCGATCGGGTGACGCTTGGCGTCGGCGTCGGCGTGTTGGATCCAAAATACCGGAACAATGCGACAGTTACGGGTACGAGCGGCATCGACGTCTCAGGAAATCAGATATCCAATGCCGCAAAGTTCAGTCTCAACCTCAGCGGCGATTTCGTGCTCGCCGAAATCAACGACGCTACCGTCGACCTCAGTCTCGACGGTGCATATACTTCGCGTGTCTATTATGACATCGCTCAGACCCGAACGCTGTCTCAACCAGGCTACTGGGTAGCCAACGGTCGCATTGCTTATAACGCCAAGCGTTTTGCAGTGGGTGCAGGCGTAAAGAACATCTTCAACGAGAAGTATTTTACCTACGGCTTGGGTTTGCGGTTTGCAGGATTGGATTACCTGATCCGTGGTACACCGCGGACCTACAGTGCGGATGTCACTTTCCGCTTCTGATTTTCAAAAGATGCCAGTTTAACTTTTTTGTACTTCTTTCTCGCTGACGAACAATCAGCGAGAAAGAAGTCTTTTATTTAGTATAATCAAACTCCATTTCGCTGAAGTCGTTATAAATTGTTCAAGGTTTAGACATAGATTTTGGACTATCATAAAGGATTTTTATACGGCCGCTTTGCAGGATAATAACCTAAAACAGAAGTTGGGGATGCGCGATGTTTTGGTTACCAAAGCGACAGGAACGACCGGGCGTTATGTAGTCGAATGCCTCGCGGAGCGCGGGGCAACGGTCAAGGCCTCATCAAGAAACCCTTCATCGGTCACGCAGAGCAACGTCGTACCGATATTGTTTGATTGGGAGAACCGATCGACTTGGGATGTTGCATTGGACGTAACCGTCCGGCCTGACCCGCTTGCTCAAGTTGCCCGGTGTGCTCAGGACGTCCTTTAGGTCGTGCAATAGGACGTACTTTAGGACAGCCATGACGCAGGTAACGGTGCTGACGGGCGCTCGACGCCGCCGGGATTGGTCGGATGAGGAACGCCTTGAGATTTTGCACGAGGCGTTCTCGCCCGGTGCATGTGTGGCCGATGTCGCACGCCGGCGCGACGTTTCGCGAGGCTTGATCTACTTGTGGCGCCGGACAGCCTTGCGCCAAGTCCAGGAGGCATTCGTTCCGGCGGTGATTGAGGATGACCCAGGTTCCGTCGGCAGCGCATCGGCGGCGAAGCCTGAAGCCGCGATCGTGTTGGAGCTGACCGACGGCCGGCGCTTGCGCATTTCGGCTACTGCCCCGGCTGCGCTGGCGGTAGCGGCTCTGAAGGCGATGCGATGATCCCGCCCGGGGCGCGAGTGTGGATCGCGATGGGCCACACCGATATGCGGCGTGGGATGCAGAGCCTGGCTGCGATGGTGCAGCAGCACTTCCTGAAGGACCCGTTTGCCGGCGATCTCTGGGTCTTCCGGGGCCGCAGCGGCTCGCTGGTCAAGATCATTTGGCACGACGGCCTGGGCATGTCGCTCTACGCAAAGCGGCTCGAGAAGGGCAAGTTCGTATGGCCCTCGGCGAAGGACGGCGTGGTGTCGCTCACGAGCTCTCAACTCGCTTGCCTGCTTGACGGCATCGACTGGAGGAACCCGCGTGTGAATAAGCCTGCAATGTTGACCCCGGTTCTGGGGTGATAGGCGTCCAAAGTTGACCCCCTGAACGATGTAAGCGGGGTCTGACGGCCGCCTTGCGCGGCACCCATTCGCCGGGATGATTGCCGCTCTTTGAGCGGGGTTGCGGGTGTTGGACGAGATCGAGGATTCAGCGAGCAGTGGAGCGACTACTCATACGAGCGGTCGTATGAGTAGTCTGATAGAGGTCGTTAGCAGGGTGTCGGGCCGGCGGCGCTGGACGGTGGAGCAGAAGCTGGCCGTGCTGCGGGATGCATTCGGCCCGGGGGGCTGCGTGCGCGCGGCCTGTGAACGCCATGAGGTTGGCAGCGGATCGATCTACACATGGCGGCGACAGGCGATGTCCGGTGAGCTTGCGGGGGTGCGCAAGCCGATCGAGCCCGTTTTTGCGGAGGTGCAGATCAGCGAGCAGCCAGCCTTACCCGCGCCGACGGTCGCGGCGCGCAGCGGCGGCGTGATCGGGATCGAGCTACCGTCGGGTATCAGGGTGAGCGTGGACGCCACGGTCGATGGCGATGCGCTGTCGCGGGTGATCGGTATCCTGACGCGATGATCCCGCTGCCGCCCTCAACGCGGATATTCCTGGCTTGCGGCGCGACGGACATGCGCAAGGGTTTTGACGGCCTTGCCGTGATGACGCAGCAGGTTCTGGAGCAAAGCCCGCATTCCGGCGCGCTATTCGCCTTTCGGGGGAAGCGCGGCGATCTGGTGAAGCTGCTCTGGTATGACGGCCAAGGGATGTGCCTGTTTTCCAAGCGGATGGACCGGGGCCGGTTCGTGTGGCCGTCGACCAAGACGGGGTCGGTGGTGATGACGGCGGCCCAGCTTTCCATGCTATTGGAAGGCATCGACTGGCGGCGTCCGGCGCGCACTTTTACCCCGTCACTCGCGGGATAAAACGCCCATATTCCGGCGCTTTTCCTAGCATTACGACCGCTGTTTCGCTATAGGATAGCGGTGTCGGACGCAGGCCTTTCCACCGCTGACAAAGACGCTCGGATCGCCGAGCTCGAAGCTGCTTTGGCGGCCGCCCACGCCGATATTTCTGCTCGCGACATCCTGATCGACACGCTGCGCGTGCAGATCGCACGCCTCAAGCGGATGCAGTTCGGCAAGTCGTCCGAGAAGCTCGACACCCAGATCGCGCAGCTTGAGCTGGCTCTCGAAGAGCTTGAAGGAGAGGCCATCGTTGCTGCCGCGCGTCGGGCCGATCCGGCAGATGGCGTTCGCTCAGCGCCTGTTCGCGCGCTGCCCGCCCATCTGCCGCGGGAGGAACAGCGGATCGAGCCTGAGCAGGGCAACTGCGCCTGTCCCGACTGCGGCGGCGTGTTGCGGCCTCTGGGGCAGGATAGTGACGAGGTCCTCGATGCGGTGCCAGTCCAGTGGCGCGTCGTTCGGACCATCCGGCCCAAGTATAGCTGCAGGGCTTGCGAGAAGATCGTGCAGGCGCCCGCGCCGGTAAAAGCCATTGCCCGGGGCAAAGCGACCTTTGGCACGCTGGCCCATGTCGTTGTTTCCAAGTTCGACCATCATCTGCCGCTCTACCGTCAGGCCGAGATCATGGCGGCGCAGGGCATCGAGATCGATCGCTCAACGCTGGCAGGCTGGGTCGGGCAGGCATCCGTGCTGCTCGATCCGATCGTCAGTCGCATTCGGGAGGTCGGCCTGACCGCCTCGAAGATCCATACCGACGATACACCGGTTCCCATGCTTGATCCGGGCCGCGGCAAAACGGCCACCGGCAGGCTTTGGGCTTACGCCGTCGATGATCGCGGCTCCGGCGCCACGACCCCCTCGCTGGTCTGGTATGAGTTCACCACCGATCGCACAGGTGCCCATCCCCAGCGGCAGTTGGCCAGCTTCAGCGGCTACCTGCAGGCCGATGGCTATGCGGGATACGACAAGCTCTACGACACCAACCGTGTCACCGAGGTCGCCTGCTGGGCGCATTTCCGGCGCAAGATATTCGACATCCACGCCACCAAGCCGACGCCGCTTACCACTGATCTGCTGGAACGCATCGGCCAGCTCTATGAGATCGAAGCAGAGGTTCGAGGCCAACAACCCAAGATCCGGCGACGAACCCGGCAGGACCGCACCCAGCCATTGATCGACGAATTGCGCCAGACACTCGACGATGCCCTGCGCCGTCTCTCGCCCAAGTCCGAGATGGCCAAGGCGATCGCCTATGGCCGCAAGCGCTGGGGGGCGCTCACCCGCTTTCTCGACGATGGCCGCCTGGAAATTGATAACAACATCGCGGAGCGCGCCATGCGGTGCGTGGCCCTGGGCCGTAAAAACTGGCTGTTCGCTGGCTCAAAGGCGGGCGGCGATCGCGCCGCCGCCATCTACTCCGTCATCGAAACCGCAAAGCTCAATGGCCTCGAACCGCAGGCCTATATCGCAGATGTCATCGCCAAGATCGCTGGCGACTGGCCTGCTGCCCGCTGGAATGAACTCCTGCCCTGTTGGGGTGGACGGCTCCCAACGGCATCGCAATGTGCCAGAGTGAGTGCGTTGCAAGACTCAATCAAGGGAGCCGCCCGTGGAGCAAATTACC
>QFQF01000037.1 GCA_003248935.1 Sphingobium sp. | reverse complement strand
GGTAATTTGCTCCACGGGCGGCTCCCTTGATTGAGTCTTGCAACGCACTCACTCTGGCACATTGCGATGCCGTTGGGAGCCGTCCACCCCAACAAGGCAACATGTGCCGTCAGCAGACCCTTGTCGGCCACTCAGCAGCAATTTTTTCTCCCGAAGCGCGGGCGGCCCGGTTGGCGGCTTTCTACCAAGTCACGCCGTTCCGGTGCAATATTGAGAGAGTCAGCTTGCGCCGTTACCGGACGTTCCCAAGCGCGGTGGCGAGCGGCAGAAAAGTCCCAAGCGCCCGTGTCCGGCACGCCCGGACACGGGTGCCGCTAGGTTCAGATCTCGGTATTTTCGGCAAGGGCAAGCGCATCCTCCACGTCGATCCCGAGATAGCGCACCGTGTTCTCGATCTTGCTATGGCCGAGAAGGATTTGGACAGCCCGTAGATTGCCGGTAGCCCTGTAGATGATCGATGCCTTCGTTCGCCGAAGCGAGTGGGTGCCATACTCGTTTCGCATCAGCCCGACTCCTGTCACCCATTCGTCGACAAGCCGAGCGTACTGCCGCGTGCTCAGGTGCCCACTGTGATCAACCCGGCTCGGGAATACAAAATCATCCACCGTGCCGCCCCGGCGCTCGAGCCATGCCAGCAAGCTGGCCCGAGCATCTGGCAGCAGTTCGAACTGAACGGACCGTCCTGTTTTCTGCTGCATGACGATTGCTCGCGTTCGGATCTGCCCGCCGCTGACAAGGTCTCCGATCTTCATCTGCACCAGGTCACGGCCTCGAAGCTTGCTGTCGATCGCCAGATCGAACAACGCCCGATCTCGCAGGCGGCGGCGCTGACTGAGGTAGAAGCGGATTTCCCAAATCTGCTTCGGTTTCAGAGCCCGCTTTGCACCCACGGACCTTCCGGCCTTCCAAACCGGGCGCTTGGTGGCGGTGAGTTTTGTTTCGGGCATCTCCATCATCGTTCTCCTATGGCCACAATGGCCGCCTGTAGAACGCTTGCCGACAAGGATGTGCAGGACTCGCTGTGGGGTTCGTGCTGATCAGTGTAAGTCATTCAGCAACAATGCCTCAACGACCGCTGGGGCTAGCACCTGCCATACACGTCGCGTCGACCAAACGGACATGATTCCGCAAGACGGTCGTTCCTAAGGCCATCTAGCTCTGAAATTCGATTGTCCACTTTTATTTACCGACCGAACCGGGCAGCTACTGAGAATGGCAAACTTCTGGCCTGTATATCGCGACGAATCATCGACCGATCTCCTCAAGGGACTCCGGTAATCACGTTCCCTGCCATTTCGCCCGCCCGGTGAGCGCAAAAGATACAGCCCTCTCAAGCGATGCAATGGAGCGGTCATAAAGGCGCTCTAACGGGCCGCTCCATGAATCTAGTCAATCAGATCGGTACCGAGCGCGCTGACCTGTTGGCATACGTCAAGCGTCACGTTCGCGATCTGACGCTGAGTGAGGATATCGTCCAGGAAGCCTATCTTCGTATCCTGACATTCGAAGCCAGACCCGAAACGCGTATAACGAATGCGCGCGCGTTGCTCCGCCGTATATCGCTGAACATTGTCCGAGACCATTTCCGCAGCGCTCAACGCATGCCTTCGGTCGAACTGTCGGACACCATTCCCTGTTCGGAACCTGGCGTGGATGAACAACTGGGGCGCCGACAACTGATCGCCTTCATCGCGGAGGTTCTCCAGAAAATGCCGCACCTGCGTCGCGAGGTATTCATCCGGCGCCGGGTTCACGGCCAATCGGCGGGTGAAGTCGCGAATGCCCTGGGGCTTTCCCCGAGCGCCGTAAGCAACCATGTTGCACGGGCGTTCATCGACCTGGATCGCGCGATCGAAATGCTGGAGAAGCGAGGCGGCCCTGTCCGAGATTGAAACCATCAAGTGGGAAGCGGCCCAATGGATCGAGCGCCGGACAGACGACGCGCCGTTCGACGCAGCCGCCTTCGACGGCTGGCTGGCCGGGGATCCAGCCCGCAAACCCGTATTCGACGCGATGTGGCGGCGGATCATGGGGCCGGAAGTCGACGAGGCTGTTCGCCACTACCGAAAAGGCGAAAAGACGCGCCGGATTGCGGCGGGCGTCAGCGTGCCGCTCCTTCTTGCTGTGGTCGGAGGCTACTCCATATTGCCGCTGATCGAACTCCGGACCGCTCAACCGGAAATCTATGCGTCAGCTAACGGAAAGATCCGCGAAGTCACCCTGAGTGATGGCACTCGACTAACTTTGGCCAATGATACCAAGGTGGAAGTACGTTACACTAGGCATGACCGCGTCGTCGCGCTGCCGCACGGTGCCATCTTCGCGGACGTCGCTCATGACCCGAAAAGGCCCTTCAGGATAGATACCGGCGATGCGCGCATCGTCGATATCGGGACCGGTTTTGAAGTCGTGCACAGGCTGGGACAAACGCGCGTGGCCGTGGCGTTCGGCGTTGTGCAATTCGGCCGCAACGGCTGGTTAAACAGCACTCTGACCTTGAACGCGCAACAGATTGCCACGCTGGATGAAACTGGCTTGCGACGACTGCCCGACGCAAAGCGGGACGACATCGCGCGTTGGCGTGCCGAATGGGTCGAGTACAAGGGTGCACCCCTGCGTGAGGTGGTCGCCGACCTGCAGCCCCTGTCCCCGCTACCTATTGAAATCGGCGACGATCGCACGGGTGACAAACCGGTCAGCGGTCGCATCCGGCTTACGGATCCGGTCAGCCAGCTCGAAAATCTGGCGATCACGCACAACTTTGTCGTGCGCCGCACCGCGGACACGCTGGTCCTGACCCAATAGTGACCGGTTTAATGCCTGATGCTTTGTCAGCCCAAACAGGGCGCAAAAAAACTTTGTGAAATTTCGAGCCTTTCCACGTCTTCCCCCATGAACCGCTTTAACACCGGGGGATACGCAGTGTTTACGTCTCGAATTTCACTTCGCGCGAGTGTCGCCGCCTTTGCACTAATTCTAGGTGTCGCCGGCGCACCGGCGCAGGCACAAGCCATCATCGCCTTGCCGTCCGCGAGCCTGGAAGACTCGCTGAACGCGCTGTCCCGGCAAACCCGGGTGCAAATCCTTGCCGACCAAACATTGCTGCGCGGTAGGAAAGCGCCCGCAATTCAGGGGGCGCCTTCGCTGGAGGCTGCTTTGGCGATGCTGTTGCGAGACTCAAATCTAACCTGGAAGAAGCGCGGCGATACTATCCTTATCCTGCAAGGTAGTAATCGCTACGGCGGTGGCGCCCGTTCGGCGAAAACGCGCGCGACCCAGGCCGTAGCAGAGGTGCCGGACCAGGACGACCTCACCGCGCCTGCCGATGCTTCCGATACGATGGATGAGATTGTTGTTACCGGCTCTCATACTGTCGTTGACCGGCGCGAGGTTACGGCACCGATTCTGACCATTTCTTCGAAGGAACTGGAACGGGTCGGCGCTGGCACGCTCTACGACTTGCTTCGCCGTGTGCCCTCCGTGGCACGGGGCGAGGGAGCGCCGAACAATAATGGCGATCAGGACAATGGCGGCGCAGGTTTCATGAACCTGCGAAACCTCGGGACCAATCGCAGCCTCACGCTGGTCAACGGACATAGGCGCGTGTCGGGAGGATCGAATTTCTCGGGCATCGACCTCAACATGATACCGGCCGGATTGGTGGAGCGGGTCGATATTGTTACCGGCGGCACATCCGCGATCTACGGTGCTGACGCGGTGACGGGTGTAGCCAACGTCCTGCTGAAGCGCGACTTTGACGGCGTGGAATATAATGTCAGCACTGGCGTGTCGCAGCATGGTGGAGCTGACCAATATTCCGGCTATATATTAGCTGGCACCGACTTTTCCGACGGCCGGGGTCACTTCACCCTTGGCGCATCCTATCTGCATCGCTCCGGCCTGATGCAATGCGATCGCAGCTTCAGTTGCAACCTCACGGCAAACGCGGCCAATCCTGCAAATACCGGCCCGAACGATGGCATTCCCGACCGGATCGATTATCGGGACGTGCGCTACCTCTACATCTCTTACGATCCCACCTTCTACTTCGGCGGCACGACTTATCTCGTCCAGAACGGGAATATCGTCCCGGGAACCTATGACACGCCGATCACGACCGGTGCGACAAGTTATGGCGATGGTGGGCCGGGCCGCAATTTGAACGATACGCGCAAGCTGGTGGAACCGGTTGAGACCTTCTCGGTCAATGGCAACTTCAATTACGAAATTGCCCCGGACCTTACCGCCTATCTGAACACGGAATATACCCATAGTTTCAGCAACGGCTGGTTCAATTATTATCGCGCGGATTCGCGGACATCCTTCCTGAACGGCAATGGCGGGCTTTCCGTCAATCTGGACAATCCCTATCTGCCTGACCCTGTGCGCCAGTTCATGGTGGCGAACGGCTTGACCAAGCTGAACATCGACAAGACCTATGATGAGTTCGGCCTGATCACCAACGTTCATACGCGTGATCTGGTCAATCTTGAGACCGGGCTGGAGGGGAAACTCGGCGACACGTTCAAATGGAATGCCTTTGCGCTGTACGGCAGATCTACAGACAATGCCCGAAGCGACAATGTTCCGCTCGCCAATAATCTGATCTACGCGTCCCAGGTCATCGCCGATGCCGATGGTAATCCGATATGCGCGAATGAAACGGCGCGCGCTGCTGGCTGTATCCCCTACAATATATTTTCGGACACCATCTCGGACGAATTGCGCAACTACATTCTCTACTCTCGCCGCTGGAAAACTGTGAACTCGCTCTTCAATACAGGCGCGCAGATCAGTGGCGACCTGCTCCAGCTGCCGGCCGGCGCGGTCAAAATGGCGGTGGGCGCTGAATATCGGCGCGAATCGTTGGAAATGATCGACGATCCGCTGAGCCTCAACGGTCAGGCATCGCATTCGGGCACATGGCGCGACGCCCATCCGAACCTGAACAAGAGCTTTGACGTAACCGAGGCATATGCGGAACTTCGCGTGCCTGTGCTTGCGGACCGGCCATTTGTACGCGAATTGAGCCTGGACGGCGCATATCGCTTTTCGCACTACAGCACGATCGGCAATACTTCAGCGTGGAAGTTCGGCGTACTCTGGGCACCCGTTTCGGACCTTCGGGTCCGCGCCTCCCTATCCCGCAGCGTCCGTGCCCCGAACCTGTTCGAACTGTTCGGGCCTAGCTCGACATCATTCACCAACCCGACCGATCCGTGCGAAGTCGGGCAATATAATGCGACGGCGCAGCGTGCAGCCAATTGCGCGGCGCTCGGCATTTCCTCGCCCCTGCCGCTCGATCAGACCCCTGTGCTGTTTACTAGCGGCTCGAACGCCGATTTGCGCGAAGAAGTCTCCAATTCATGGACGGCGGGTTTCACATATGCGCCGTCTTTCGTGCCGGGTCTGCAACTCTCCGCCGACTTTTGGACCATCTCGATCGAAGATGCCGTGCAATCCTATACGTTCCAGAACATCGTCAACTATTGCACCAATTTGTCGAGCATCGACAACAGCTTCTGCGCACTGGTCACGCGTGATCCGACCACGCATCAGATTTCGGCGATCAACGGCACTTCCGTCAATGTCGCCGAGCTCAAAGCGCGCGGTATCGATTTCAGCCTGGATTATAACCGCCCGCTGGCCGGGGGAGAATTGACGCTGAGCATCAACGGAACACGCCTGATCGAGAAAACGAGCCAGTTGGTGCCTGGCGACGCATCCTTCCTGGCTATTCAGGACGGAGGTCTCTCTGACCCGCATCTGCGCGCCAACGTGAATGTCGGATATCGCCGTGGTCGCTGGAGCGCGAACATCACCAACCGCTATCTCAGCAGCGTTCTGGTCGATCCCAACGCCAGCAAGGAATATTACGAACATCCTCGCGCCGCTGCGCGCGTCTACACCGATCTCGATGTCCGGGTCGATCTGAGCCGGCGCTTCGGTGTAACGCTGGGGGTCAACAATCTTCTGGACGTGAAACCGCCCTTCAGCTCCGACAATACCACGATTGTTGGCAATTACGGGCTGTATGACACGGTCGGTCGCTACTTCAAGATCGGCCTGACCGGGCGCCTTTGAACGATGGGCATGCCGCATTGGCCGTGCTGGCCGATGCGGCATTTCATTGCGCCAGACTGTCCTGGATCAGCCCGGCGTCCCACGATGGAGAAGCATTCCATGCCTTTCGGTACGAGGCGCAATTTCCTTGCTGGCGCGGGGGCCGGTGCCTTTGCCGCATTGATACCGAGCATTGCGCGCGCCCGGGCACTGAAACCGGTCGGCAGGACCGGAACCCTCGCCGACGTCGAACACATTGTCATCCTGATGCAGGAAAACCGGTCGTTCGATCACTATTTCGGTGCGCTGCGGGGCGTCCGTGGTTTTGGTGATCGTCACCCTATTCCGCTTCCCGGCGGCAAGCAGGTCTGGGAGCAAAGCGATGGAAATCGCGTCCACTCGCCCTTCCACCTCGACACCAGCACAACCGATGCAATCCAGGTTCCGGGCACGCCGCATGCTTTCGCCGATGCACAGGCAGCATGGGGCCAGGGGCGCTTGTGCGAATGGCCGCGCTACAAGACGGCCTATTCCATGGGGCACTATTGCCGTCAGGACATCCCTTTCCAATATGCTCTGGCGGACGCGTTCACGATCAGCGATGCCTATCACTGCTCGATCACGACCGGTACCGACCCCAATCGCATCGTCTTCTGGTCGGGTTCCGGTCAGGACCCGATTTCCCGGGCGCGGGGCGAACCGGGCCTCGCCCACAATTCCGAGCCGAACAATCTGCGCTGCTGGGTCAAGGGTGAATTGCCCGATCCCGGCTATACCTATGCCGGCAACGCGCTGACCTGGCCGACCATTCCGGACGTGTTGGAAGCAGCCGGCATTAGCTGGCGCATCTATCAGGATCCGAACAACAATTATGGCGGAGCGATGCACGGCGGCCTCGCCTTTGAGAGCTTTCGTACCGCAAAGCCGGGCTCGGGGCTGTATGAAAGGGGCATGCGCTTCGGCTGGATCGACGCGCTGGCGCAGGATGCGCAACGCGGCACCCTGCCCGCCGTATCGTGGGTTTTGCCCTCGTTCGAATTTTCCGAACATCCGAGTGTTTCGACCCCGCTTCAGGGCGCAGAATTCACCGCCGCCGTGCTCGATGCGCTGACCGCCAATCCGGCGGTCTGGGCAAAGACCGTGTTCTTCCTGACCTTCGACGAGAATGATGGACAATTCGACCACATGCCGCCGCCTGCGGTTCCATCTTATCGGGCAGACGGATCGCTGGCGGGCAAGGCGACGATGGACGTTCGCGGGGACTATTTCGAGGATCGCGACGGAACGTTTCTCGATCCGACCGACACGATCAGCGGCAAGATACGCCCCTGGGGCCTGGGTCCGCGCGTGCCGCTCTACATCGTCTCGCCCTGGAGCAAGGGCGGCTGGGTCCATTCCCAGGTCGCCGATCACACCTCGATCGGCCAGTTCATCGAGAAGCGTTTCGGCGTCACCATCCCCGCGATCAGCCCCTGGCACCGGGCCGTCTGCTCCGACCTGACCTCCGCGTTCGACTTCCAGGGGAGCGTCGACCTATCCCTTCCGGCCTTGCCCGATGCGCGCTGCGCGTCCACTGTGCTGCTTGCCCACCTTCAACGCCCGCGCATCGTACCGCCCGAGGCCCCCGTGCCGTTGTTCCAGGAGAGCGGGACAAGGCCCTCGCGCGCGCTGCCCTATGCGCTTGAGGTTGAGCCAAGGTTCGGCAAGGACAAGGTCACGCTCTCCTTCCGCAACACCGGTGCGGCCGGCGCGGTCTTCCACGTCTATGACCGATTGCACCTCGATCGGCTTCCCTGCCGCTATACGGTCGAGGCGGGCAAGATGCTCCAGGACGAATGGGCGATGACATCGGACGGCGCCTATGATCTCTGGGTGCTCGGCCCCAACGGGTTCCTGCGGCACTTTACCGGACAAGGCGCTCCGCCGGTCCTGCTGCCCCCCCATTTCGATCCGGCGCGCGCCGTTCTGCATGTCAGCATCGCCAACCGCTCCACAGCGCCGCTCAACCTCACCCTCGCCGATGCCTATGCCAACGGCGCGTCCCCGGCTCTTGTCCTCGCGCCCTTGCAGCGCCACCACTTCGAGACCGCGCTTGGCCAGCAAGGCAATTGGTACGACCTCACCATCACCGCCGGACAAAGCCAGATACGTCTCGCCGGACGCCTCGAAACCGGACATCATACCATCTCCGATCCCCTAATGGGCGCAGGGGATCAGGCAAGGGTCGATAACTGACCCACACCTGGGTCATCGAAGCAAGCGGCGCACACGAAATGTTGGGGGGCTGTGAATGCCATATTGCACGAGTTGGGTCTGAGTGTTCCTTTTATTGACCGTTGCCGCCCATGGGCGGACGGCGCTACGGCGCGGCGCATTCACATTCTGCTCCAAGATCACTTAGGGTCAGGACCCATTGATCTGAGCGCCCCGATCTGATTCAGGCTCCGAGAGGAGACTGAGCATGAGCGACCTATATTGGCTGACGGATGAGCAGATG
>QFQF01000036.1 GCA_003248935.1 Sphingobium sp. | reverse complement strand
CAATATGCACCGGGTGCTCAACAATCATAGCGGCCGCGACCGCTTCTCGGTCCCGACCTTCTTCGACCCGAGCTATTTCTACGAGGTCCGCTGCGCACCTACGCTCCTCGAAGACGGCGCCGAGCCCAAATATCCCGCAACCACCGTCGGCGGCCATATCGCCGACATGTACCGCAAAACTTATGGCCTCGCCGCCTGATGGCGCAGGGGCGAGCGGCGATCTGTCCATTGCGTCACCCGCGTCAACGCGCTGGTCAGGGTGTCCATCCCTGCTTCATCGGGAGCTGACCGGCGGATGTCTCAGAGCTTTGTCCATGTTCATCTCGTTGCCTTGCGCTACTTTGCCGAGACGGTGCGCGCCGGCTCGATGCGCCAAGCTTCCGAAGCCCTTTCGACAGCGCCTTCCGCGGTCAATCGTCAGATCCTCAAACTTGAGGAACAATTGCAGGTGCGGCTGTTCGACCGCGTTGCAGGCGGCGTGAAGCTCACCTCGGCTGGCGAGGTTCTCTACGGCTATATTCAGACGCTCGAACGCAATCTCGAAACAGCGATCGACCATATGGACGACATGCGGGCGCTCCGCCGGGGGCATGTCCGTATCGCTTGCGAAGACGGTATCGGCCGCGACTTCGTAACGCGACAGCTTGTCGAATTCGCAGCCAGGTACCGGAACGTCACCTACTCGATCAGTGTTCACGGCGCGTCGGTCATTCTCGATCTGATCGCAGCGGGCGAGGTGGATGTGGGACTGACCATGGGCCCTCCGATGCGCCGCGACATTCGCCTGATGGGCGCCGCTGCTGTGCCAATGGGCGTCGTCATGCCGCGCGACCATCCCTTTGCCGGAAAGTCGTCGATGACGCTCGTCGATCTTGCCGGGGAACGCATGATTTTAGGCGGTGCTGGCTATGGCGGAGCGAGCGAGATCAATCGACATATGACCGAGGGAAGCCGGCACCGTCCCTTCATCGAATCCAGTTCGTCGGACAATGTCCTGTCGCTGGTGCTGGCAGGTCTTGGCCTCGCGGTTCGCAGCCCCGTCGGCCTGCTAACCGAACTCGGGCGTGACGCTCTCGCTTTCGTTCCGCTTGCCGGTCCGAAGGTCCCGGAAGTGAAGCTTTGCATCTGGACGCATTTAACGCGCAGCCCTTCGATTGCCGGCTCTGTCCTCACTCAGACGATGGTCCAGGCACTCAAGCCGTTCGCTGAAACCCTCGATCGCTGGCGCCACCCTGTCCCCTAAATCGCAACATTTCGCCTTCCATTCGGCGCTATGCGCCCCTGCCTCAGTCTCTAGGGTCGGGCCCAACGACATTGGAGATGGCAGACAAATGCTCACCGATATGGACGATGCGGCCGGCCGGCTTGAAGCTCTCACCGCGCAAGTTCACCACGACCTTTCCACGATGGTCTTCGCGACCAAGCCTTGGGTCTTTCCACTCTCTCACGAGGGTCAGGTCATGCCCGATGTAGTCATCATCGGAGCCGGTCAAAGCGGGCTGGCGGCCGCGTTCGAACTGAAGCGTCGGGGCGTAACCAACGTGGTCATCCTCGATGCCAGCCGGGAAGGCTTTGAAGGCGTCTGGGATACCTATGCGCGAAATTACGAGATCCGCTCACCGAAAGACATTACCGGCCTCGAAGGCGGAATCCCCTCGCTCACGATCGGGAGCTATTTCGTGGCCCGCTTCGGTCAGGCGGCATGGGACGCTATCAAACGCGTGCCTCGCTCGGTCTGGATGGACTATCTGCGCTGGTTTCGATCCGTCACCGATCTCACCGTCCGCAACAATATTCGGGTGACCGATCTCGATTTCGACAGCGAAGGGGTGACACTCCTGCTCGATTCCGGGGAGAAGCTGCGCGCTCGACAGGTCATTCTGGCGACCGGCATGGATGGCGGCGGCCGCTGGCAGACGCCTCCGGAGCTGCTCAATGCCCTCCCCTCCTCCGTGCTCAACCACTCGGCCGATATGTTTGACGAGACGCGCCTTTCCGGGAAGCGGGTCGCCATCCTGGGAGCCGGGGCGGCCGCTTTCGACATAGCGGTGACAGCGCTCGACGCAGGCGCGGCGCGCGTGGACATGTTCCTGCGGCGCTCCGAGCTGCCGATGCGTGATGTCGTCCGCGAGCTGGAAAATGGCGGCTATCTCGTCCACGCCGATCGCATCCCGGACGCGACGAAGTGGGAAGTCGCGAAATACATGAGTGGGCTCAGCCAGGCGCCGGCGGAGCATCATTTTCACCGCGCCAGCGAGTTCGAGAATTTCCACATTCATCTGGGAAGTCCATGGCGCGAGGTGACATGGTCGGGTCATGACATTCAGGTCACGACGCCATTGGATCGTTGGACGTTCGATCATGTCTTCGCAGCAACGGGGGTAACGGTCGATATGGCGTACCGACCCGAACTCGCGAAGTTGAATGGTCTGGCAGCCTTGTGGCGGGACCGTTTCACGCCGCCAGAAGGGGACGGTGAAAGCCCGCGCCTGCGTTTCCCCTATCTCGACGGACATTACAGATTTGTCGAACGCGTCGAGGGAACGGCGCCGGGCATTGACCGGATTTTCGCGTTCAACGCCCTAGCTGGTCTCAGCATGGGTGGCCTCGCGGCCGTGTCGATCGGCGCGTTTCGCTTTGGAACGCGCAAGCTTGCGGATGCTGTCACGCAAAGGCTCTTCGATGAGCAGATTGAACGCCTCGTGCCGTACCTCGACACTTTCGATCAGCCCGGCGTCACGGTGCCGCTCGCGATGGCTGAAAAGCTCGAGCGGGCACGGCGACGGCTGAACAACGAACAGTCCGAGGTCACCGGGGACATCTTTGGGACGACCTCGTCCCCGACTTCTCCGACGCTCTCGGCGTGCGCGACCGAGAAAACTGAGGCCTATAAACCCAACCGGCCTCATTCCGACAGGCCGGCGAACAGCCTCGATCACCCGGGCATCGAGTTCGTCAGCGCCGAGAAAAATGGTTCAGTGGAGGGGGCAAATGGCCGACATTGTTGAACGGGCGATCGAGACACAGGTCCTGACCGACACCGATTTTGCGCCTTTTGGCGTGGTCATACGGCCGACGCCCGATGGAACATTGGCCGGCCCGATCGATCGCGCGCTCGATCTGAGCGAGGGCAGGCCCCGCTTCTACATTCTGGCGCTGGAGGAGCGATCTCTGCGGATCAAAGGGATCACGCGCCATCATCAAACCACGCAGGTGCTCGCCAGCGTGGGCGGCGCGGACTGGTTCATCGTGGTCGCGCCGCCCAGTCCAGACAGCGCGTCACCGAAGCTGGACGCGGTCCGGGCGTTCCGCATTCCCGGTGATGTCGCAATCCTCATGAAACGCGGAACCTGGCATGCGGGCCCCTATTTTCTCGGGCCGGCCATGAGCTTCTTCAATCTCGAGCTCGAGGATACGAATATTGTCGATCACGACACATGCAGCCTGCCTGCCACGTTCGGCGTCACCTTCGCGCTTTCAACGGACGCCTGAATGGAGCCGGACATGCGCAATCGCTCATTGACCGGTCAGTGGCGAAATGCCGACAGACCTTCACCACTGGCGTCTGCAGGATTTTATGGCAACGCAGCCCTAGGGTCCCTCCTAATGCTGGCGGGATCGGTCATTCTGTTCTTCATGCCGTCCTATGTGGGCTATATCGAAAGCCTCACCCATGCCTCACCCAGCCAGCTCGGTCTGATCGCGGGCTGCGAGACCTGGGCCATTGCTATGGCATCGCTGCTCTCGCCGGTATGGAGCCAGTATCTCTCCATCCGCCTTGGCGCTTTGATCGGAGCGCTCGTGTGCCTGCTCGGCAACCTGTCTGCCTTGATGGTAACGGATATTACGCTGCTGCTTGCGATCCGGATTCCGACAGGATTCTTCGAAGGGGTTCTGTACGCCCTGAGCTTCAAAGTGCTCGGGCGTACTGACAATCCAGTTCGGGCCATGGGTGTTGCATCCACAGCTCTCGTCATCGTGGGCACGAGCGGACTTTGGCTCGCGCCGCGGATCGGCATCGCGCTGAATGTCAATGGATCGATTGCAATTCTGGCACTGCTTTGTGTGACTCTGCTCCCGCTGGTCTGGACCGCCCAAAGTCATGAAGATGCGACTTTCACAGCGCCAACCGATCGCGACAGCGCGCGCCCTTGGGTCGGCCTTGTCGGCCAGACCCTCTGGTTCGGCGGCCCTGGCGCCGTCTGGGCGTTTGCGACACCGATTGCGACGCAACAAGGCCTGTCTCCAGCTACCATCGCCGATGCCCTCGCGCTAGGCGCTGCCTGCGGAGTTGTCGGCCCCCTCTTCTGCGGATGGTTTGGTGATCGCGCCGGAAAAGTGCCGCTCATCCTTATTTCGACGGTCGGGATGCTCGGCGCGACTATCTTCTTCGTCAATCCGCGCTTGCCGTTTTCGATCGGGACGGACCTTGTCGCTCTGAACATCTTCTGGAACGTCGGATCGGTCTACATGTTCGCCCTGATCTGTGTTGGCGATACTTCGGGGCGTGCCAGCCTGCTCGTCCCTGCCTCCCATGCCCTGGGCTTCGCAGTCGGCCCCATGGCGGCCGGTTTCCTCGCCGATCGCTACGGTTACGGCGTCATGCCATCGTTCCTGGCGGGCATCTCGCTGATAGCGTTCGTGGTGCTGGTGCCCTTGTGGATTTCGTCACGGACCACTGCGTTGCGCGCGGCGCCGGCAACCGAGCACATTGGATGAGGCAGACGAAGAACGGTCAGGGTCTTTTCAACGCGACAAGGTAGCTCAATGAACAATTTCGACCATATCCCGATGATCGACTATCAAATGATCAGCAGCGCAGACCCAGCAGTCCGGGCAAGCGCCGCGGCCGATCTGCGTCACGCGTGCGAGAATGTCGGCTTCTTCTACCTTCAAAATCATGGCGTTCCGAGTGAGGACATCGAACGTTGCTTCGATGCAGCCAAGCGTTTCTTCGCCCTGCCTCTCGAGGACAAGTTGTACGGCTATGTGCCACGCTCGAAGCAGAACCGGGGCTATGTCGCCATGAATGAGGAACAGGTCGATCCCAACGGAGGGAAGGATCTGCACGAGGCCTTCGATCTCAGTCATGACGTCGCGCTTGACGATCCTGAAGTGTTGCGGGGATGCTGGCTCTCTGGTCCTAATGTGTGGCCGGAGCGCGCGGGCGCCGAGTTCAGGCAGACGCTCGAGCAATATTATCGATCGATGCTCGAACTTTCCCATCGCCTTTATGGCGCCTTCGCTATGGCGCTCGATCTGCCCGAAGCCTATTTTGACCCTATGCTGAAGCGGCCAGGCAGCTTCATGCGCATCCTTCACTATCCCCCACATCCACCGATGACGGCTGAACGCGCCGATCAGGCGGACCAGCTGGGCATCGGAGCCCATTCCGACTATCAATGCTTCACGATCCTTGCGCAGGACGAAGTCGGCGGCCTTGAAGTCCGCAACGCAAAAGGCGACTGGATTGCGGCGCCTCCCATAAAGGGAGCCTATGTCGTCAACATTGGCGACATGATGATGCGGTGGAGCAATGACCGCTTCGCCTCCACGCAGCATCGCGTGATCAACCGGTCCGGCCGAGAGCGTTACTCGATCCCGTTCTTCTGCGGGATCGATTATGATGTCGTGATCGAGGCGCTGCCAAGCTGCATCGGCCCCGATGCCACGGCAAAATATCCCCCGGTCAATGCACACGACTATGTAGTCGGCAAATTCATGTCGAGCTTCAAAGACTGACCCGGGGCTGCAGCGACGACGGCACCAGACACTGTGCGTCGCACTTGCAAGAAGAATGCGCTGATGCGGTTACCCGCAGCGGGCGCTGCCATGCGAGTGCAGGTGACCTTGAAGACTGCATCCGCATTTACAGCCTTGTTTTTGCGAAGCTTTATCTAGCAGCCCCCATCTAATTCGAGGCATGACCTGTAGAATTGAGGGGCGTACCGCGATCGCGAACAGGGGGCACGCAAAACGGCTCTATTCGCTTCCCTCCAGTCGCGCATAGCTTCCAAATAGCCAAGCAGATCCGGATCCAATCCGGAGAAAGAACTCGGCGTTGCAGGAGGGCGTCCACGGAAAAAAAGCGGGGAGACGACATGTTCAAGAAAAGAATAGCACTGTTTGGAAGCGCGGCGATGATCAGCATGCTCCCGAGCGTAGCACAGGGTGCCGAGGCATCCGACCTGGCGGCTGGCGCTGCCGAAGAACAGGGAACGCTCGACGAGATCGTCGTGACGGCGCAGAAGGTTCCGCAAAATCTACAAAAGGCGGCGCTGTCAGTTACTACCATCGACGCTGCGTCACTTGAGAAGAGTGGCATCCGGTCCGTGGCAGATCTGACCGGGAGCGCTCCGAGCATCGTCGTTACCAGTACGCCGTCCAATCCGCTCTCGATCACCATTCGTGGTGCCGGTTTCGAAGGCATTCGGAACGACTCCTCCCAACCCGGCGTCAGCCTTAATCAGAATGGCGTGTTCATCGCGAGTTCCGTCGCTGCGGCCGCTGCGTTTTTCGACGTCGACCAGATCGAGGTCCTCCGCGGCCCTCAAGGCACTGTCCTAGGTCAGAGCTCCAATGGCGGCGCGATCAACGTCCGGACGGTACAACCGCGCCTCGGCACGTTCGAAGGCAATGGCGACATCAGCTACGGCAGCTTCAACTACGACCGGGTGCGTCTCGGCCTCAACTTGCCGGTCGGCTCGGACGTCGCCGTCCGCCTAGCCGTCCAGCAGCAGAAACATGATGGGAGCACTGTTGCGAGCGGCGTTCCTGGGGAGCCCAACTACAAGCTTGGGAATGAAAGCAGCCTGAGCGGGAGGCTGAGTGCGCTGTGGCAGATCAGCGACCAACTCAAATTCGACGTGTGGGTCCAGCACTACCGCAATCGCGCCAATGGCGACGCGTTCAAGAACATCTACGATCCCAGCCCCGACCCCTATGTCGTCACGCAGGACGTCGCGACCAAGCTCAAGCAGGACAGCACGGTCGGCGCCGCGCGCCTGACATATGACATGGGCTGGTCTTCGCTTGAAGTGATCGGCAGCTACCAGGGTTCGATGAACTCGGCGCCTCAGGCACTCGACAAGCTGGACTATGCAAATGCCATCCGCGTGTTCGGCGTGCACGACATCAGTTCGCTGAACTGGCACAGCAGCCGGGCTGCTACAGGCGAAATTGACCTGCGATCACCCACGGACGGGAAGCTGACCTGGATCGTCGGGGCATTCATCATGCAGCGCAGCGACCGGCAATATTCGATCGAGTATCAGGACAAGAATTTCCGCCTGACATACCCGTCCGACTATAGCGATCCGGACGCCATATACGCCACCGGAGCACTTTCCTTTGCCGGAACGGCGTTGCAGACGATCGTCACTGGGTCAGCCTATGCACAGGGCACCTATAATTTCTCGGACCGCCTTCGCCTCACGGCCGGCGGCCGTCTTACCAAAAGCCGTCAGACCGGTGACATCTCCGTCTACTTCGGGGCGCCCGTCCGGCTCGAGACCGACTATACGGCCGCGACAGGCAAGGTGAATCTCGAATATGACATCGGCCGGCGGAGCACAGTCTATGGGATGTGGGCATCCGGCATGAAGCCGGGCGGTCTTAATCTGAATCCGACCTCAGTTCAGATCCCGATGCTGTTCGATCCGGAAACGGTTCATTCTTTCGAGCTCGGCTCTAAAAACGAACTGTTTGGCCGCCGGCTCCGGCTCAATCTTGCGGCGTTCTATAACATCTATAAGGGACTGCAGGTCGATAGCGAGGATCCTATCCCCTATTCGGGCGGCATGACCAATGTGAAGCGGGCCGAAATCTATGGCCTTGAAGCCGAGCTCACCGCACTCCTACCGGCAGGCTTCCGCGTGGATGGCGGCATTTCGGTCATGTCCGGTGAGGTGAAGAGCCATCAGCAGTTGCTCGATCCAGCGGTTGCGCAGCGGATCAATGTCATGACCGGCGGGCCTTTCGTCGGCGACAATATTGCCGCCCGAACGGCCGCATTTTTTGCACCGGAATCCGACATTTACGGAAAGACGCCGCCGAAAGTGCCCGAATTCTCGTCGCGCGTAACGCTCAGCCAGAAGTCGGAATTCAAGATCGGCACACTCACCACGAACTTTCGCTATGTTCACGTAAGCCCATATTTCTTCCGCGTTTACAACGCAGCGGAAGACCGCGTGCCCGCCTTTGACCAGTTCGACATGGACGTCATGTTTGAGGTGGCGGACGGCAAATATTACGTCCAGCTCAATATTAAAAATCTGACGGACAAAGCTTCGGTCCTGTCCAAATATACCGACGACTTCGGTGTCGGCGCGATTTCCTATCAATATGTTCCCCCGCGCCAGATCGTCGGTCGCATTGGCGTCCGCTTCTGATCGAAGGGCGCGCCACGCCGGCGCGCCCATCACCGCTCCGAACGCGGCGATCGAACGGGCAGATCTAGGGGAGCGCTGTCGATGTGGCCGGTCCGAATATTCTCGCCCCAAAACGGCGGCGCATCCTGTGAGCAACCGCCGAGACATAGCGTCTTTGGCGCTGAATTGTGGGACTGTGATAGACTCCGATGGCCTTCCAATAGCTGCCGGTTTCAGAAAGGGCCGACAGAAAGATCCAGCGAGCAACGTCGACATTGAAGCAAGGATCATG
>QFQF01000022.1 GCA_003248935.1 Sphingobium sp. | reverse complement strand
ACCGCCCGTCGTCCACCATCGCTACCCCTCCAATGATCTTCAAACGTCAGGTTTAGGGAGCGTCAATTTGAATTGCTACCGTCTGCAACTGGTCGTTTGCGGTCGCGGATCGAGGCGAAACAGCTGAAAGCACGGTTGGCGGACCGTTCGCTATTTTACCGTCATCCCAGCGAAGGCCGGGATTGCAGGCCCAGTGGCGCGTCCTCTCCTTAGACCCCAGGCTTCGCTGGGGGGCGGAATGTGGCGGCCGCCGGTCGCGCTTATCCTTCGTCCTCCAGCGGGATCAGCTTGCCCGGGTTCATGATGCCCCTGGGGTCGAAGGCGGCCTTGATCGCGCGGAGGGTGGCGATGCGGGCGGGGCTGGCGAGGCGGCCGAGTTCGGCGCGCTTCATCTGGCCGATGCCGTGTTCGGCGGAGATCGAACCGCCCGCCGCGACCACCGTGTCGTGGACGAACGCGTTGATCCGTCCGCCCTGCGCCGCGATCCAGGCGGGGCCGTCGCTCGTCCCCTTCGGCGCGCGGACGTGGAAATGGACGTTGCCGTCGCCCAGATGGCCGAAGGAGGAGGCGGTGGTGCCCGGGAACGCCCGTTCCGCCGCTGCCGCCGCGCCGGTCATGAACGCGGGCATCTTCGCCACCGGCACGCTGACGTCATATTGCAGGGCGGGCCCCTGTGCCCGTTCCGATTCCGACAGGGATTCGCGGATGCGCCAGAAGGCGTCGGCCTGCGCCTCGTTCGCGGCGATCGCCGCGTCCTTCGCAAGGCCGTTGTCGAACGCGGCGGCGAGCGCCTGTTCCAGCCGTTCGGCGGCGGACGGCGCGCCGGTCTCGTCACGGTCGACCTCTACAAGGACATGCCAGGGCGTGCGCGTCTCGATCGGCGAGCGGATGCCCGGAATGTGGGAGAGGACATGGCCAAGGCCGTCGTCGGCGATGATCTCGAACCCCTCGACAAGTCCCCCCAGGCGCGCCTCCAGATGGCGGAGCAGGGCGAGCGCGTCCTCCGGGCTGTCGACGCCCACCCAGCCGACGGCGCGGTCGGCGATGGCGGGGACGAGGCGCAGGGACGCGGCGGTGACGATGCCGATCGTCCCTTCCGCCCCGATCAGCAGATGCTTGAGGTCGTAGCCGCGATTGTCCTTCTTCAGCGCGTCGAGCCCGTCGTGGATCGATCCGTCGGGCAGCACCGCCTCTATCCCCTCGACCAGCGCGCGCATCGTGCCGTGGCGCAGCACCTGCGTGCCGCCCGCGTTGGTCGAGATGAGGCCGCCGACCGTCGCCGACCCCTTCGCCCCCAGGCTGAGCGGGAAGCGGCGGCCGATCGCGTCCGCAGCGTCGTGCAGGTTCGAGAGGATCACCCCCGCCTCGCACACCGCAAGGTTGGTGTCGGGCGAAATCGCGCGGATCCGGTTCATCCGGCGCAGCGACAGGATCAGCGCGCTGCCGTCCGCCGGGGGCGTCGCGCCGCCGACCATCGAGGTGTTGCCGCCCTGCGGCACCAGCGGCACGCCGAGCGCATGCGCGAGGGCCAGGGTCGCGCTGACCTCCTGCGTCGAGGCGGGGGAGAGGATCGCGGCGGCGGCGCCGTGATAGCGGCCGCGCCAGTCGCTGGTCCACGGCGACACGGCGTCGGGATCGTCGATCACCCCCTTGTCGCCGAGCAGGTCACGGAAGCGGTTGATGGTGGCATTGTCGATCATCGCCGTCTTATGCCCCTGAATTCATCGGCTGTTCAACCATGCGACGCTAGTTCACTATGCCCCGAAAGGGGGCCGTATTGCATTTCCTGTTTCCGATAATGCTGATGCTTGGTTCCCCGGCCGCCGGTGACGTGCAACTGGCGCAGTTGACCATCGAGCAGCGGGTGATCATCCGCGTGCCGCTGGCGCGGGCGCGGGGCCGTGTCCAGGCGCCGCCGCCGGTCGCGTGGGACGAGAAGAAGGGCCCCAAATGCGTCGCCATCCGGTCCATCCGGCAGGCGAACATCATCGTCGACGACGGCATCGACATGCTGATGGTCGACGGCAAGCGATTCCGCGCCCGGCTGGAGCGTGGTTGCCAGTCGGTGAACTTCTGGTCCGGCTTCTACATCGAGCCGACGAAGGACGGTTCGCTGTGCGCCGGGCGGGACGCGATCCAGGCGCGGGGCGGGACCGAGTGCGAGATCGACACCTTCCGCAAGCTCGTTCCCGAGGAATAACGCGGAATTTCTTGACAATTCGCATATTCTTTCGCAAGGCCCGCGCGACTTTGGCGCGGGGCTGCGCCCGGCGCGAAGCCCTCCTGTTCCGGACAACTGAATGACCTTCGCCGACCTCGGCCTATCCGACGAATTGCTCCGAGCCGTTACAGAGGCAGGATATGACACGCCCACGCCGATCCAGGCGCAGGCGATCCCGCCCGTCCTGATGATGAAGGACATCATCGGCATCGCCCAGACCGGCACCGGCAAGACGGCGTCCTTCGTGTTGCCGATGATCGACATCCTGGCCCATGGCCGCAGCCGGGCGCGCATGCCCCGGTCGCTGATCCTGGAACCGACGCGCGAACTGGCGGCGCAGGTGGCGGAGAATTTCGAGAAGTACGGCAAGCACCACAAGCTCTCCATGGCCCTGCTGATCGGCGGCGTGTCGATGGGCGATCAGGTGAAGGCGCTGGAAAAGGGCGTCGACGTGCTGATCGCGACGCCCGGCCGCCTGATGGACCTGTTCGAGCGGGGCAACATCCTGCTCACCGGCTGCGGCCTGCTGGTGATCGACGAGGCCGACCGGATGCTCGACATGGGGTTCATCCCCGACATCGAGAACATCTGCACGAAGCTGCCCGCGAACAGGCAGACCTTGCTGTTCTCCGCGACGATGCCGCCGCCGATCAAGAAGCTGTCCGACCGGTTCCTGACCAACCCCAAATATATCGAGGTGGCGCGGCCCGCGACCGCTTCGTCCAACATCACCCAGTGGCTGGTGCCGGTCGATTCGCGCAAGAAGCGGGACGTGCTGCGCGACCTGCTGCGCGGCGAGGATGTGCAGACCGCGATCATCTTCTGCAACCGCAAGACGACGGTGCGCGAGCTGAACAAGAGCCTGCAGCGCCACGGCTTCCGCTCGGGCGAGATCCACGGCGACATCGACCAGACGGCGCGCCTCGCCGAACTGGAGCGGTTCAAGAAGGGCGACGTCAACATCCTGGTCGCGTCCGACGTCGCCGCGCGCGGCCTCGACATCAAGGGCGTCAGCCACGTCTACAATTTCGACGCGCCCTGGCATCCGGACGATTATGTCCACCGCATCGGCCGCACCGGCCGTGCGGGGGCCAAGGGCGTCGCCTATACCTTCGTCACCGCCGAGGACGCGGAGGCGGTCGACAATATCCAGAAGCTGATCGGGACGCAGATCGCGCGGGTCGAGCGGACGCCTGGCGCCGGTTCCGACGCGGCCCCGGTCGAGGCGGAGGAGCGCGAGACCAGCCGCCGGAGCGACCGTCGCGACCGCAAGGGCAGCGGCCGTGATCGCGATCGCGCGCCTGAGCCTCGCCAGAGCGGCAGGAGCGATGGCGGCAGGAAAGAGGGTGCCAGAAGTGAAGGCGCCAGAAACGAGCGCAGCGAGCGGAAGGCCGAGGAGCGTCGCACGCCGCCGCCCGCCGCGCGCCCGAAACGCGACATGCAGGATGACGAGCCGGACGACGGCTGGAACGGACCGCTGCCCGACTTCCTCTCTTACGGGTTCGGCACCACGGCCTGAAGACGGCATCCGTCTTCGGGGCATCGAATGCGATAATATCCAGCGATGTCAGGATATTGGCGCCAGAATCCATGGCCTTTGAAGCGATCGTGAAGCGTCACGCAAAAGACCGTTGCAAGGGCGCCCGCCCTCTTCTATAGGCAGCGCTCCTTTGAGGGGCCGTAGCTCAGTTGGGAGAGCGCGTCGTTCGCAATGACGAGGTCAGCGGTTCGATCCCGCTCGGCTCCACCAGAATTCCAAAAAGGCCCGGATTTCCTAAATATGGTGGAAATCCGGGCCTTTTTTAACGCCCTTGCTACCTGTCGGTGTTACACACGGTGTAGGAGCAAGGGGGGAAGCCAAGTGGCCTCGCAAAGCGCAAAGGCAGCATTTATGGTATCTGAGGCTGCGCTGGCCGAAGCGTCACGCCCGACCCGGCGGTTGTCCATGAACCCCGAGAATAGCCCGCAGCACTAATCAGAGAATCCACGGCGCCGGAGGCTTTATTGAGCACCGATGCCCGTGTCCCACTTTGGCCGCGCGGCCGCAGATGCCATCGATGACGGTCCGCGATGACAGCGCATCGCGGGATGCCCGGACCACAAGAGGGCGGATTGACGCGGTATTCAGGCATTATCGCCCGACGCGCCAGGCGCGCGCCGGGCCATGTCGTGGTCAGAAGTGGAAGATCACACCCGCCATCGGGCGGATGCTGGAGAAGTCATAGGTCTCCGCCTGCAGGCGCAGGCGGACGCCGCTGTTGCCGGTGACGCCGCCCAGGCCGATGTCCTTCGGCCCGACCTCAACGCCGACGCCATAGATCCAGTCCTTCTGGTCGCTGTACGCGCGCTTGCCGTTCACCCACTGGTAGCCGGCGGATGCGAAGATCATGCCGCTTTCACCGGCCCGGGCACCGACCCGGCCACGCACACCATATTCCCAGTCGATATCGCCGAAGCCCTTCGTCGCATTGCCTTCAACGCCGACGAAGGCGGGGCCGAGCGGCAGGTTCACACCCGCGACGCCGCTGACAAGGCCGCCGTTCATCCGGCCGCCGCGTGGCGAACCGAACTCGCTGTCCTTGTCGAATGTATGATAGCCGCCGAGTACGCCGACATAGGGTTCGATGCCGAATGCGGGGGTGCCGTCGGGCGCCGTGGCTTCGGACGGCCGGCCGTTCGCGTCCTGTGCGATGGCGGCTGTCGGCAGCGCCAAGAAGGTGGCGGCAGCGGCGAGCAGAAATGTCTTCATAATCAAACTCCAAGCAATCTTCCCGCGTCTCTGTTGCGGGGAGGGGCTAAACCGCCCTGCCTGGAATGGGTTTCGTCGCGCACGCCGCTTTCGGCCGGCCACTGTTGCAATGCGGCATCAGTGGGAACCCGGGCACGAAAACGGCGTTCGCGCGGCACGGGAACCTCCCGTACGGTGCGGATGTCCCGGTGAACGCGGCGTTGTTGCGCCGCCGTACCGGATCAGAGTTTTCCGTATTTTGCCTCGAAACCGGCGGTGTCGCCCGCGGCAAGATATTTTGCCTGATCGACCCAGTGGTCGCGCACGGGGCGGCCCTTGAAGTTGCCGAGGCGTGCGTCGACGGCGGCGATGTCGGCGTCGGTCCACGCCGCGATCTGGGCGAAGCTGGTCACGCCGATTTCCCCGAGCAGCGTGTTGAGCTTCGGCCCGACGCCCTTCAGCAGCAACAGGTTGTCGGCCGCCGCTTTCCCGGCGGGCGTGGAAGCAGCAGGAGCGGCCGCCGGGGCCGGTATAGGTTCGGCCGCCGGCGTCTTCACCTTGGCGGGCGGCGGAGACGCGAGGGCGACCGGCTCGGCGGGGACAGGAGCAGGAGGCGGCGGGGCCGCATGGGTCGACGGCACCGATGCATGGGGCTCGACCGGCTTCGTCGCCTGCTCCGCGAAGCTGTCGGCGCCCGGTGCCTCGTCCTTCTTCGAGAAGATGAGGAACAGCGCGATGACGACGATGAGCGCGAGCAGCAGCCAGAGGCCATAGCTGGCGAGGAATTCACTCATGCAACGATCCTTTCCTGGGTGGCTTTTCCCCGAAGATAACGACAGGAACGCGGGAGTCCACCGCCCGGCGGCGGCTATCCGTTCGTTTCCCGCTCCACTTCGCGCCAGCCGATGTCCCGGCGGCAGAAGCCGGTGGGGAAGGAGAGGGCGTCGACCGCGGCATAGGCCGCCCGCTGCGCCTCCGTCACACTCGCGCCCGTCGCGGTCACGTTGAGGACGCGGCCGCCATTCGCGACCAGCGTGTTCCCGCTGGCCAGCGTGCCCGCATGGAACACCTTGGCGCCGTTCGCCTCGGCCGCGTCGATGCCGGATATGGCGCCGCCCTTCTCGGGCGTGCCGGGATAACCGTTCGCCGCCATCACCACCGTCAGGGCGGTACGCGGAGAGAGCGTGACCGGGCCATGCTGCGCAACATGATCGGCCAGCCGTCCCTGCGCGACCGCCAGCAGCAGCGCGACGAGGTCTCCCTCCAGCCGCATCATCAGCACCTGGCATTCCGGATCGCCGAAGCGCGCATTATATTCGATCAGCTTCGGGCCGTCGGCCGTCAGCATCAGGCCGGCATAGAGCACGCCGGAATAGGGCATGCCCTCCGCCGCCAGCGTTTCCACCGTCGGGCGGACGATCGCCTCCATCACCCGGGCTTCCAGTTCCGGGGTCAGGACGGGCGCCGGGCTGTAGGCACCCATGCTGCCGGTGTTGGGGCCGGTGTCGCCGTCGCCGACGCGCTTGTGGTCCTGCGCTGATCCGAAGGGGGCCACGGCCGTGCCGTCGGTGAGCGCGAAGAAGCTCGCCTCTTCCCCGGTCATGAACTCCTCCAGCACGACTTCCTCGCCTGCCTTGCCGAACGCGCCGGAGAACATCTCGGCGATCGCCGCCTCGGCCTCCGCGCGCGTCGCCGCGATGATGACGCCCTTGCCCGCCGCAAGCCCGTCCGCCTTGATGACCACCGGCAGCGCGAAGTCGGCGAGCGCGGCGAGCGCACCGTCGCGGCTGGTGGTGCGGACATAGGCGGCGGTGGGGATGCCCGCGCGCGCGCACAGATCCTTGGTGAAGCCCTTCGACCCTTCAAGCTGCGCCGGTTTCCTGTCGGGGCCGAACACCGGCACGCCCATCGTGCGCAGATTGTCGCCAAGGCCGTCGACCAGCGGCGCTTCCGGCCCGATCACCACCAGGCCGATCGAGTGGCGAATGCAGAAATCCATCACCGCGCGATGATCGGCCGGATCGATGTCGACCAGTTCGGCATGCTCGGCTATGCCCGGGTTGCCGGGCGCGGCATACAGCTTCGTAAGGCTCGGAGATTGCGTCATTCGCCAGGCAAGCGCATGTTCGCGCCCGCCGCCGCCCAGCAAGAGGATGTTCATCGACCGTTATGACCCCTGATTTCGACCATTCTGGCCGCCTGTTAGCGGAGGAAACCCCCGGCGACAACGCGCCGCCCCTTTCCGTCAGCGAATTGTCGGGCCTGCTCAAGCGCACGGTCGAGGATCGCTTTGGCCATGTGAAGCTGCGCGGCGAGATTTCGGGGTTCAAGCGGGCGGCGTCCGGCCATCTCTATCTGGCGCTGAAGGACGAGAATGCCGTGATCGACGGTGTGATGTGGAAGGGGGGGGCGGGCCGCCTTGCCTTCTCGCCGCAGGACGGCGTGGAGGTGATCGCCACCGGCCGCCTCACCACCTATCCCGGCCGGTCCAAATACCAGATCGTGATCGAGCGGATGGAACTGGCCGGGGAGGGCGCGCTGATGGCGCTGCTCGAACGGTTGAGGCGTCAATTGGGCGCCGAAGGGCTGTTCGATCCCGCGCGCAAGGTGCCGTTGCCGTTCCTGCCGCGCGTCATCGGCGTGGTCACGTCGCCGACCGGCGCGGTCATCCGTGATATTCTCCACCGGCTGGAGGATCGCTGCCCGACCCATGTCCTGCTCTGGCCGGTGCTGGTGCAGGGGGAGACGGCGGCGCAGCAGGTTGCGGCGGCGGTGCGCGGTTTCGACGCGATGCGTCCCGGCGGGCCGGTGCCGCGCCCGGATCTCGTCATCGTCGCGCGCGGCGGCGGATCGATCGAGGACCTGTGGGCCTTCAATGAAGAGGTGGTCGTGCGTGCGGTCGCCGAATGTTCGATCCCGATCATTTCCGCCGTCGGGCATGAGACGGACACGACCCTGTGCGATTTCGCCGCCGACGTGCGCGCGCCGACGCCGACCGCAGCCGCCGAGATGGCGGTGCCGGTCCGTGCGGAGCTGCTGGCGATGCTGGCGGAGCAGGGGCTGCGCGCCAACCGGGCCGTCCGGCGTAACGCCGCACAGGCACGCGAGCGGCTGGAGGCGCAGGCGCGGCTGATGCCCCGGCCCGATACGCTGCTCGCGCCGCAGCGGCAGAAGGCGGACGACCTTGGCGACCGGCTGGGCCGGGGTCTCCAGCACCGGCTGACCCACGCCAGGCGGGAACTGGCGGAGAAGAGCGGCGCGCTTCGCCCGGTGCTGCTGCAGAACCGGCTGGCGCGCGAATGGCAGCGGTTGCAGATGTCGCGCCTGCGTCCGCAGATGCTGACGCGGCCACTTGCGGACGGGCGGCAGGCGTTGGACCGGCTGTGGCGCCTTGCCGTCTCGCTCGACCCCGACCGGCCGCTCTCGCGCGGCTTTGCGCGGGTGATGGCGGGCGGACGGCTGGTGCGCGACGTGGCGCAGGCGCAGGCGGCCGGCCACGTCACGCTGCGCTTTGCGGACGGCGAAGTGGGCGCGCAGGTCGGTGCCGGGGTTGAGAAAGCGGCGACGGTGGATATATCGGTTGTTCGCCCCGCCGTGCGCAAGCCGCGCGAAGGCCAGGAAACCCGGCAGCAGGATCTGTTTTCCTGACGCTGTCGCCAGAAGGATGCGGAACACAGACCGATGCTGATGTCGAACAGGGAACGCCCGCCGGCCCGGCTGCACTATATGCCCTACAGCTTTCGGGTGCTGTCGGCCGGTGATCATGTGCTCTGCGCGGTGAGCGGCCAGCGCATCCCGCTGGAGGATCTGCGTTACTGGAGCATTGCGCGGCAGGAGGCCTATGCCAGCGCGGCGCTGTCGGTGGAGGCGGAGTTGCAGGACCGGGCGAAGCGCGGTCTCGTCGATTGATCCCGCGCCGGATTGCCGGACCGGCGCTGTCGGCCGCCATGCTGTCGACGATGCTGGGCGCCTGCGCCGCGCCGCGACCGGCGGAACCCGGCCCGGCCATTGCACGGGCGCCGGAAGTGCGCATCACGCAGGAGCCGCTGCCCGCCGACTTCGCGCTTGAGGGCGCGATCATGCAGGGCGGCGCCGCGCTTGGCACCGCGCCGCGCGGCACGGCCAGCCTGACGCTCGACGGCAGGCCCGTGGGAATCGCGGCCGACGGGCGCTTCCTCATCGCTTTCGACCGGGATGCCGGGCCATCCGCCGTTCTGCTCGCGACGATGCCGGACGGGCGCACCGTCCGCCAGCCGCTGACGGTCGCCCCGCGCGACTGGCCGATCGAACGGGTCAACGTGCCGATGCGCCCGGTCGCCAGCACCGAGGCGTTTCTTGCCCTGCGCAAGCCGGAACTGGAGCAAATTGCCGCGGCCCGCGCCGTCCGGTCCGGCAGTCAGGGCTGGCGGCAACGTTTCGCCTGGCCGCGCACCGGCCGGATATCCGGCCTGTTCGGTGCCCAGCGCATCTATCGCGGCGGGGAGGCGGGGGCGTTCCACGGCGGCGTCGATATCGCGGCCGGGACCGGTGCCACGGTGCTGTCGCCCGCCGACGGCGTGGTGGTTCTGGCGGCCGATCACCCATTTACGCTGGAGGGCAACCTGCTGATCATCGATCATGGCATGGGCCTCAACAGCGCCTTCCTCCACCTCTCTCGCATCGATGTGAAGGAGGGGGATCATGTGGCGAAGGGGCAACCCCTGGGCGCGGTCGGCGCCACCGGCCGGGCGAGCGGCCCGCATCTCCACTGGGCGCTCAAATGGGACGACGCACGGATCGATCCCCTGCTGCTCGCGGGGCCGATGCCGGGTAGCTGAAGACAGGTCGCCAAACCTAAACTTGCCGAAACGGGCACGTTCGTGTCCGCCCTGCTCGTTGCGCCAGCATGATTGTGATCGCGGCTGACATGTTGCTGAAATATTGTGACCAAAACTTCATTTTGCCGTCACTTTGCGGATATGTTGCATAATTGATACAGCGTGTCCGCAAAAGCGTTCCCCACATTTTCCGCAGCTTTACACCCGTTCGGCGCCCGCGCAGATTGCCCGGCAGTTCGCGTGAGAGGGGTTGGCTGTCGGGCACTCTCCCCTCTCACGCGTCAACGAACAGGGGACAGGTTTGACCTGTCGTTATCCAGAGCAAGGGACTGGAACGTGAAAAACATCTCAAAGATCGGGCTGCGCCGTGGTGCGGCGCTGCAGGCGCTTGTGCTTATGGGGGCTGGCGTCGCTAGCCTGACTGTCGTTGCGACGCCGGCAAGCGCGCAGGGCCTGACATCTGGCAGCATGACGACCACTATCGTGGACGACAGCGGCGCGGCGGTTCCGGAAGCGACTGTGACGGTTGTGTCCGATCAAGGCTTCAATCGTACCCTGACGACCGATTCCGCTGGTCGCGCGAATATTTCTATTCTTCCACTCGGCGAGTACCGGATTAGCGTTTCGAAAGATGGATATGAATCCATTAGCGACAGCCCGGTTCAGGTGGCTCTGGGGGGATCCGGATTCAGCTTCCGCCTTTATCCAACTGGCACCGACAATGCTATCGTCGTGACGGGCGCCCGGGCGCAATTGGTCGATGTGTCTAAAGCCGCTACCGGCGCGGTCTTTAACGTTCAGGAAACCTTCTCCCGTATTCCAGTCCCGCGTTCGATCACCGGCATCCAGTTGCTTGCTCCGCAGACAGGCTTTGGCGACACGGCGTTCGACAACAATACCTCCCCTGCCAATGTGTCGATTGGCGGCGGTTCGGTGGCCGAAAACATCTTCTACATCAACGGTATGAACGTAACGAATTTCCGCACCGGCGTCGGTGGCGGAACTGTTCCGTTTGAATTTTATGATCAGGTTCAGATCAAGACTGGCGGATATCAGGCTGAATATGGCCGTGCCACCGGTGGCGCCGTGATCGCTGTTACCCGATCCGGTTCAAACGAAATGAAGGGTGGTTTCAGCGCTTACTGGGAACCGAGCGGGCTTCGCGAAAACTCGCCCAATACCTATGCGGCTTTGAACAAGGACGATTCCCGTCAGAATTACGAAGGTAACATTTGGGCATCGGGTCCAATTATCAAGGATCACTTGTTCTTCTTCGGCTTCTTCAATCCGCGGTTCAAGAGCCGGTTTGACCGTACCACTGCTGTCACAAGCAACAACGCGAATGGCAGCACCACAACGGCGCAGTCGCAAATCTATTCAAGCAACAAGGAGCCGTTCTTCGGCGGAAAGCTCGATTTTATTCCGGTCGACGGCCATCATCTTGAACTGACCTATTTTAAGAATAACGAAACGGAGCGGGGTACTTTTACTTCGTTTGTCACAAATACGCCGGCTGGAAGCACGACCGGTGTCCAGGGCGTTTCCGAAACACCTTTCGTTACGCGCTATGGCGGTCAGAATATCATCGGCAAGTACACCGGCGAACTGACTGACTGGTTGACGGTCAGTGCCCTGTATGGCGAGACTAAGTACAAGCGTCAGAGCGACGGTTCGAAGCCGTACATCGTCGACCAACGTAGCGGTACGGCAGTCCAGACGTCGGGTCACCCTGACGCAACAGTCGAAAGCGCACGTGACAAGCGCAAGTTGTTCCGTTTCGATGCTGACATTCGTTTCAGTGCTTTGGGTGATCACAACATCCGGGCCGGTTTTGATCAGGAGCGTCTGTACGCGGAGGCGAACGAATTTTATTCGGGTGGTGTTTATTACCTGATGTATCCGACGCCTGGCGCTGCGGGTGCTTTGGGCGGCCTCATCCCCGCTGGCCAACCTTATGTGCGTGAACGCTTCCGTTTCGCGAACGGTTCATTCAAATCGAAGAATACAGCGTTCTATATCCAAGACTCGTGGGACATCACCGATAAGTTGAACCTTGGCCTTGGTGTGCGTTCAGAAACTTTCCAGAACTTTGCAGGTAATGGCAAGTCGTTCACCAAATTGTCGGATAACGTCGCTCCGCGTCTCAGCGCCACCTATGACGTTTTTGGAGATAGCCGTACCATTCTTTCCGGCTTTTTCGGCCGCTATTACCTCCCGGTTGCGGCCAACACGAACATCCGTTTGGCTGGCAATGAAACCTTCACGCAGGAGTTTTTCTACCTGAACGGGGTAGACCCGACCACGGGACTTCCAATTCTGGGCCAGTCGGTGCGCTTCGACGTACTGTCGAGCAGTAACGCTGACGAGGCAGATGCTCGAGTGCTCACTTCGCAGAATCTGAAGCCTCAGTATCAGGACGAGATCATCGTCGGCGTGAAGCAGAAGGTCGGCGACCGCTGGACCTTTGGTCTCAACTACATTCGCAAGCGGCTAAAGTCCGTACTTGAGGATGCTGATCTGTCCTGGAACATTTCGGAGTTCTGCGACACGCAGGACATGGATGGCTGCCGTCCGGGCGAAACTCCGGCTGCGATTGGCGGTGGCGGCGATTATGTGCTTATCAATCCCGGACGGGACATCGTCACCTATGTCGACCTGACGGGCGACGGTAATCTGACCGAAATTACCATTCCCGGTAATCTGGCGGGCTACCCGAAGGCGAAGCGCAAGTACGATGCAGTCGAGTTCACTTTTGATCGTGCTTGGGATGGGCGTTTCTCGGTATCGGGTTCCTATGTCTGGGCGAAGAGTCGCGGGAACTATGAAGGTGGCGTAAAATCCGACAATGGTCAGGATGATACCGGACTGACGCAGGACTTTGACGAGCCAGGCTGGATGGATGGCTCGAACGGTTATCTTCCGAACGATCGCCGTCATACCTTTAAAGTCTACGGCTCTTACGCGGTGACCGATAGCTTCACCGTCGGCGCGTTCGGTGTTCTGCAGTCGCCGCGTCGCTTCGGTTGTATCGGCGTCTATGACCCGGCGGTCGGTGGAGCCGGGCGTGCGATCACCAGTCTTGCTGGATCGTGGTACTGCCGCCAGCAGACAGCCGAGCCGGGTGAAATCTCCGCGGGTGATCCGGGCGGACTTCTTGGTGGCGGTGTCGCGAATTCGTTGGTCGGTCGCGGCAATGCCTTCAAGAGTGACTGGCGTAAGCAGATCGACCTCAACTTGGTGTACAAGCTGCCGGTCATGGGCGGTCTGACTCTGCGCGCTGACGTGTTCAACGTATTCAATTGGAAGTCCAAGGTCGACTTCCGTGAAGTTGGCGAAACGGACGGCGGAACCCGCGATCCGAACTATGCGAAGGTTACTGGCTATCAGACCCCGCGCTATGTTCGATTGGGTGCTTCGCTGGAATTCTGATTTACGACATCGAACAAAAGAAAGGGGCCGCTATCGCGGCCCCTTTTTTGTATGAAATCTCCCCCTCACTCCACGCTCAGCACCAGTGCGCCGTCGCCGTCGGCGACCTTCACCGTTGCGCCGTCCGGTACCTCGCCGCGCAGGATCAGGTCGGCGAGGGGGTCCTGGAGGTAGCGCTGGACCGCGCGTTTCAGGGGGCGGGCGCCGTAGACGGGGTCGTAGCCGACACGGCCGAGCCAGGCGCGGGCGCCGTCGGTCAGGTCCAGCGTCACCTTCCGGTCCTTCAGCAGCTTCTGAACGCGCGCCACCTGGATGTCGACGATCGGCGCCATGTGGCTCGCGCCCAGGCGGTGGAACAGGATCACCTCGTCCAGCCGGTTCAGGAATTCCGGCCGGAAGTGGGCGCGGACGATCTCCATCACCTGATCCTCGACCTTCTCCACCGGCTCGTCGTCGGCAAGGCCGGCGATGAACTGGCTGCCCAGGTTCGACGTCAGCACGATGATCGTGTTGGTGAAGTCGACGGTGCGGCCCTGGCCATCGGTCAGGCGGCCGTCGTCCAGCACCTGCAGCAGCACGTTGAACACGTCGCCATGCGCCTTCTCCACCTCGTCGAACAGGACGACCTGATAGGGCCGCCGCCGCACGGCTTCGGTAAGGACGCCGCCCTCCTCATAGCCGACATAGCCCGGAGGGGCGCCGATCAGCCGCGCGACCGAGTGCTTCTCCATGAACTCGCTCATGTCGATGCGCACCATCGCGCTGTCGTCGTCGAACAGGAAGCCGGCGAGCGCTTTCGTCAGTTCGGTCTTGCCGACGCCCGTGGGGCCGAGGAACAGGAACGAGCCGAGCGGGCGGTTGGGATCCTGAAGCCCCGCGCGTGACCGGCGCACGGCGGTCGACACGGCCTTCACCGCATCCGCCTGTCCGATGACGCGCCTGCCCAGTTCCTCCTCCATGGCGAGCAGCTTTTCCCGCTCGCCCTCCAGCATCTTGTCGACGGGAATGCCGGTCCAGCGGCTGACGACGGCGGCGATGTCCTCGCTCGTCACCTCCTCGCGCAGCATCGCGCCCTGCGATGCGGTCTGCGCGTCGGCCAGTTGCCGCTCCAGCGCGGGGATGGTGCCATAGGACAGTTCGCCCGCACGGCCGAGGTCGCCCGCGCGCTGCGCCTGCTCCAGTTCGAGCCGGGCGGTATCAAGCTGCTCCTTCAGCTTCGCCTCGCCCGCGATCTTGTCCTTCTCCGCCTGCCAGCGGCCGGTCAGTTCGGCAGACTGCTGCTTCAGGTTCGCCAGATCCTCCTCCAGCGCGGACAGGCGGTCCTGCGACGCCTTGTCGCTCTCCTTCTTCAGCGCCTCGCGCTCGATCTGGAGCTGCATGATGCGGCGGTCGAGGGTCTCGATCTCCTCGGGCTTGCTCTCCACCTCCATGCGCAGGCGGCTGGCCGCCTCGTCCATCAGGTCGATGGCCTTGTCCGGCAGGAAACGGTCGGTGATGTAGCGGTTGGAGAGGGTCGCCGCCGACACGATCGCGCTGTCGGTGATCCGCACGCCGTGGTGCAGCTCATACTTGTCCTTGATGCCGCGCAGGATGGAGATCGTGTCCTCCACCGTCGGTTCGCCGACGAACACCGGCTGGAACCGCCGCTGGAGCGCGGGATCCTTCTCCACATATTTGCGGTATTCGTCGAGCGTGGTCGCGCCGATGCAGTGCAACTCGCCACGGGCGAGGGCGGGCTTCAGCAGGTTGCCCGCGTCCATCGCGCCCTCCGACTTGCCCGCGCCGATCAGCGTGTGCATCTCGTCGATGAACAGGACGATCTGGCCCTCGCCGGCCTTCACCTCGTCGAGCACGCCCTTCAGCCGCTCCTCGAACTCGCCGCGATATTTCGCGCCCGCGATCAGGGAGCCCATGTCGAGCGCCATCAGCGTGCGGTCCTTCAGCGTGTCGGGCACGTCGCCATTGGCGATGCGCAGCGCGAGGCCCTCGGCAATGGCGGTCTTGCCGACGCCGGGGTCGCCGATCAGCACGGGATTGTTCTTCGTGCGGCGGGCCAGGATCTGGATGGTGCGGCGGATTTCCTCGTCGCGGCCTATGACGGGATCGAGCTTGCCGTCCTTCGCCGCCTGCGTCAGGTCGCGGGCGAACTTCTTGAGCGCGTCATAGCGGTCCTCCGCGCCCGAGGTGTCGGCGGTGCGGCCGCCGCGCAACTGGTTGATCGCGGCGTTCAGCGCCTCCGCCTTCACGCCCGCGGCGGCGAGCGCCTTGCCCGCGACGCTGGTGGTAGCGAGGGTGAGGGCGAGCAGCATCCGCTCCACGGTCACGAAGCTGTCGCCGGCCTTCTGCGCGACCTGTTCGGCCTGATCGAGGATGCGGACGAGGTCGTTGTCGAGGCCGGGGGCGCTCTGCGCGCCGCTGCCCGACACGGCGGGTACCTTCGCGAGCGCCGCGTCAGTCTCGCGCAGGGCCGTCGCGGCGTCGCCGCCCGCCGCCTTGATCAGGCCCGACGCCATGCCCTGCTCGTCCTCCAGCAGCGCCTTCAACAGATGTTCCGGCCCGATCCGCTGATGGCTCATGCGGATCGCGACGGTCTGCGCCGATTGCAGGAAACCCTTGGCGCGGTCGGTGAACTTTTCGAGATTCATGACACCCCTCTGATAGGATAGTGACAGCGATATGGTGTTGCATATTGGCAACACAAGGGGGCGGGCAAACCCCGGCGTCGATTTTCATGGCCAGTGGAGCGGAATATGGGGATTGGCGTCGGTTTACTGACGGGTTCCCCCGGAATGTGACCGATCTCGAGCAGAGTCCGGTACGAAGGAGTCGGGCTAGGATGAGGCGCAGCAGATTCAGCGAAGAACAGGTCATCGCGATCCTGAAGGAGCAGGAAGCCGGGAGGGCGACGGCGGATGCGTGCCGACGCCATGGGATCAACTCGGCGACGTTCTACAAGTGGAAGTCGAAGCATGGCGGCCTGGAGGTGTCCGAGGCCCGGCGCCTTCGCACGCTCGAGGAAGGGATGGCCAGCTGAAGAAGCTGTCGCGGGTCTATCGCGAGCCGAACCTGCAGGTCCGCTGCCTCGTCGACCATCCTGCGCTGGCCGCAGGAGCGGCGGGTCGAGTGGTATTGCATAGCCCCGGGCAAGCCGATCCAGAACGGCTTTGTCGAGAGCTCCAATGCCCGCCTGCGCGACGCATGCCGCAACGAGACGCTGTCTACGTCGCTGCCGCACCCGCTCCGTGCTCGATGCCCGGCGACACGACTACAACCACGTCAGGCCACACTCAAAACCGGGCGGGAGAACCCCCGCCGAGAAAGCCGCCCGACCTATCCGGGGGGCATGACCCCAGACAGGTTGCCGTCACCTCAACCAATCATCGTGAACGAGCCGGACTCCACCTCTGAACGGCAACAATCATGGGAGCACGTCACCCAAGGTCTGGGGGTGGGCTGTAGCCGGTGACGCCATCGCGCTCGAGTTGTTCGGCGAAGGCGAACAGTTGATCTTCGCGGCCGGGCGCACCGACAAGCTGGATGCCCAGGGGCAACCGGCCCGGGCGCAGCAGCGGTGCGGCGACAACAGGCACCGCTGCAAGGCTGAGCGGCTGTGTGAGGATGCCGAGATTGGCGCGCGCCGGCATCCGCTTGCCGCCGATGTCGACGAACGGGTCATCAATGCGCGGCGCGACATCCGGCGTCGCAGGTGCGATCAGGACATCGTAGTGATCGAACAGCGCGAGTACGTCCTGCACGAATTGCTGCTGGAACGCCTTGGCTGCGATATAGGCGGATGCGGGGAACAGGGCGCCGGCCAGCAGGCGGTCGCGTACGGCGGGGTCAAAACCCATCGGGTCGCGCCGCAGTGCCGGAAGGTGATGCGTGCCCCCCTCGCAAGCCGTGATGATAAATGCCGCCGAGCGTGCGCGGGCGACATCGGGCAGTTCGACTGCCTCGCCTATGCCGAGCCTGTCGTAGAGTGCGTCCATGGCCGCGGATGCTTCTCCGCCGATCATTGTCGCGAACCATCCGCCGAGCCGCGCGACGCGCAGCGGGCGGTCGCGCGTATCACCCGATACTGAGGTGGGGCGGGCGGCGAGGATGTCGTAGGCAAGTCTCAGTTCCGCTGCCGTGCGCGTGAACGGGCCGATATCGTCCAGGCATTCGACGAACGGATAGGTGCCCTCCACGGGCAGGGCGCCATGCGCGGGCTTGATGCCGTAGATGCCGCACAGCGAAGCGGGCACACGGATCGACCCATTGGTGTCGGAGCCCAATGTAAGCGGCAGCAGTTCGCCCGCGACGGCGGCGGCCGATCCGCCGGACGACCCGCCCGCCAGCCGCTGCGTGTCGTGCGGGTTGGTGGTGGTGCCGTAATGCGCGTTCACCGTCACGAAGCCATAGGCGAACTCGTCCATGTTGCACACGCCGACAAGGATGCCGCCCGCGTCCTTCAGGCGCTGGACGGCGGGGGCGTCCGCAGTCGCCGCCGGAGCGTCGCGCAGCATCCCCGCGCCTGCGGTGGTCGGCAGGCCCGCGACATCGAACAGCGCCTTAACACCGAAGGGCACGCCGGCCAGGGCCCCCGATGTGGCCTCTTGTGCCTGCAGCGCATCAAGGGCCTGGGCATCTTTCAGTGCCTCATCCTCGGTAAGGGTCACCATCGCCTTGTAGCGGCCATCGCGTGCGCGAATAGCGGACAGAGCCTCTTGTGTCGCCTCCAGCGCGGATCGGAGTGGCGCGGATCGGTTGGTCATCACCCTTCCTCCCCGGCGGCGAGGCATGCGGCATGATCGCGCAGCAGGGCGAGGTTCATCGCCACGCCGGGCAGGCATGCGTCGGGCAGAACAAGGCCGATCTGTGCGGCAGCCTCGTGGATGGAACCGTCATCCGGTGGGATAGGGCTGCCGCTATCGGCTTGGCTTGGCATCAATCGCTTCCCGCTGTGACAAGAGGAACTGGGGGAGTCCAGTCGCCCCGAAGGATGAATGCCGCCACCGGACAAGGCAACAGGTAATTCAGTATTTATTGAATTAGGAGATGCGCGTCCGGCAATGCGTCATACCACGCCGATGCCATGATGGCGCGCGCACAGCCTTGTCCCGGGAAGAGGCAGGGCCGCAGCTCGACGATCAGCGTGGATGGGAAAAAGTGGTGACCCCTACGGGAGGGGCCGATATGGCTGGGAAGCCACGGTTTTCCGCCATTTCCTGCGATATGAGGCAGCGCAGGTGTACTCGGCGGGTGTACCCAGGTTCCCAGGGCACGCCCCATCTAAGCCAAGGATCGGGTCCGCGTAAAGCCGCCGCACGAGTTGCCCAGGACATGGAAGGGCGGCATTGAGAACACTGACTCTCGATCTCAAGCCGGCGTTTCGTACCTGCCGTGTTCTGATGAACGGCAAGAGGCCGGACAGTTATCGCGAGGTATTAGGAGCCGTTAAGACCCAGATTTGGAAGTTCAGCCGGCATATCGTGGTTTCCAGCTTCGGACGCTGGTTTTGCTCGCTGGCGCACGGCAAGGGGCCGGACAGAAGCACGTCATCACACAGATCGCGTGTTCAATCGATGAAGCGCGTGCATTGGCGCCAGCATAGGCGTGGCATGAGTATCCCGCCCGTGATAGCTGCCAAAGGACAGTCCATAACGCCAGCTGCTCACGTTGGCTCAAATTTGTCGCCAGTGCGATCATCTCAGGCGTCTACGCTCCCGGCCGGCCAACGCGAGCACTGTTCTCTGCTTCCTAAACAATTGAACATACTGGGTTTACACCTCACGATCTCAGACGGTCGCTTCAGTTGTCGCGTCGAATGTCTGGACGTTGGAGCGGAATCGTTTAATCGTTACACGCTCTATCAACGCAGCATTCAGATCGTCAGGTGGAACCCGCTCGTTGCCGGAAGCCGACCCTGCCCTCAACGATGTCATCGATCGTCGCGCCGTTGCTGGAGCGCCCAGCGACAATCGCGCACTGGCGGGAAGTCTGTTCAGGCAGGAGTGGAACGGGCTCGTGGCGTATTTGCGACGGCGCTTGAGCGGCGACGGGCAGACAGCGCAGGACATGGCGCAAGAGGCGCTTAGCCGTATCGTCGGCGCGCAACGGCGTTACAGCACGGATCAAGCCCGCGGCCTGCTATATGGCGTTGCGCGCAACCTTCTGGTCGACCATTTTCGCGCGGAACAGACCCGGGCGGCGACGAAGGCCGCTGTCGGCCAGTCAGAAGAAGCGATCGAGCCGATCAACGCGCTGCGTGAGCTGGTTGCACGCGAAGACCTCGACCGGGTGCGACGCGAAATCCATGCGCTTCCGTCGCGCTGCCAGCAGATCTTCGTGCTGAACCGCTTCGAACAAATGAGCTTCAGCGCCATTGCGCGTCACTGCGGTATCAGCCAGTCGATGGTCGAAAAGCATATGACTCGCGCGCTAGCGCAGTTGGCGGCGGCGCTGAACAACGGGGCCGGCGATCACGTCGGCCCGGGTGAGGATCAATGATGGCCTCGAACGACCCGCTCGCGCACGCGGCGCGCGCTTTCCTGCTGCATCGCCAGGCGCAGAACGATCGGGAAGACGACCCGGCCGCGCCGGATCATGCAGCCCTGCAATCGGTGGGCCGCGCCTGGGACATCGCCGGGGTGCTCGGCGACGAGCCCGACATCCGCAAACTCCGTAGCACGGCGTTGAGCGCCACCGCGTCGGCGCCGCCCATTCACGACGGCCGCTATGGACGCCTGGCCATCGCCACGGGTCTGGCGGCGGCGGCGGCGGGAGCGTTGGTCTGGATTGGCACGCCCATGACGCCGTCGGCGCCCTCCAACGAGCTGGCGGCGTTGTCCGCGCCTGCGCCGACACGGCGAACGGTCGCCCTGGCCGATGGCAGCCGCATGATGGTGGACGCGCGGTCCTCGATCCAGGTCGCGTTCACGCACCGCGAGCGACGCGTTATCCTTCACGTTGGTCGCGCCTATTTCGACGTTCGGCACGCGCGGACGCCGTTCGTCGTGCAGGCGGGAGGCGGAGAAATTCTGGACCTCGGTACCCGCTTTGTCGTCGATACGTCGAGCCAGAAGACACAGGTCAGCCTCGTCGAAGGCGCCGTGCAGGTTCGAACAGGCCCGCGGACGCGAACCGTGGCCCCGCGGCCCGGGGAAACCGTCTCCTTCGGCAAGGGAAGCGAAGCGGTGTCGACGACGGCGACCGCGGGCGATCCGCGCGACTGGGTCACAGGCCGTCTGACGTTCGATGCCACGCCGTTGCCCGAGGCGGTCCGCACGCTGTCGCGTTACACTGACCATCCGATCGTTGTCGACGACGCCCTCAGACGCGGTAACCGGCGCTTGACCGGTGTCTTCCTGATCGAGCGTCATGCCGAGTTCGCCGATACGGTGGCGATGGCGCTGAACCTTCATGCGGTCCGCGACACCGACGGGACGCAGCGACTGACTCTCAAATAAAATTTTAACGCTTCGGGTGGGGTGACGCCGACCCTGTCCGTTCTCCCGATCGAGAGCGCGAGCACGCGCCTCGCCATCATTGGGGGCTATAGCATCATGACCACGTCGACGCGGGGATTCCGACTCATGCTGGGTGCGGCGGGATTGGCGATCGCGATCGCGTCGCCGGCATCGGCGGCGATCGCGCAGCCGGCGCAGCTCACGTTGCAGATCGAGCGGCAGAACCTGGGCAGCGCCTTGAACAAGCTGGCGATCGCCACCGGTTACCAGCTCGTCGTCGACGGCGATCTAACGCGCAACCAAGTCACCAACGGCGTCCACGGCACCTATACGATCGAGCAGGCGCTGCACCTGCTGCTGCGCGGGTCGAACCTCGGCTATCGCATCAAGGGCAATACTGTCTGGATCGCTCGGACGACGACGGCACAGATGGGCGGCGCGCGTGCCGTCGCCGTGGCGCAGGTCACCCCGGTGCCAGGCGCAGACGCGCCCATCGTTGAGACGGTGGAGGAAGAGCCCGCGCAGGACATCGTCGTGACGGGTTCGCGCCTCGCACGCCGCGGCTATGACACACCGCAGCCGGTGGCGACGGTGAATGCCGCTGCGATCGAGGCGACGGGGCGCAGCAACGTCGGCGACATCCTGGCGCGCCTGCCGGAGGTCGGCGTGGGCCTGGGACAGGCGAACAGCTACTACAACGGCGACGCGGGTGCGGCGTTCATCAACCTGCGCGGGCTCGGCACCAACCGCACGCTGGTGCTGGTCAACGGCCGCCGACGCGTGTCGGGCACCGAGCTGTCATCGGCGGTGGACCTGTCGACCATTCCGGCAAACATGATCGACCGGATCGAAGTCATCACCGGCGGCGCCGCCGCGGTCTATGGCGCGGACGCCGTCACCGGCGTGGTCAACATCACGCTCAAGTCGAAGGTGCAGGGCATCGAGCTCAGCGCCCGCAGCGGCGTGTCGGACAAGGGCGATGCGGGCAGCTATTCGTTGGGCGCGCTGATCGGGTCGGGGTTCGCCGACGATCGCGGATCGGTGGTGGTCGGCGTCTCATACAACAAGGAGCAGCCGCTTCAGGCCAATCAGCGCGCCTTCGGTCTGCGGCAGGTCGATCTGTTTGGCAATCCAGCCAACACCGGGCCATCGGACGGGATCTTCGATTCAATCGCGGTGGCGAACTACCGCTATCCCGGCACCAGCTACGGCGGCGCCTTCGTGATCGGGGGCACGCGCTATACCTATGACGCCGGTGGCGTGCGCCCGACCCGCAACGACGCGACGCCCTACGGCCCGACGGGCTTCCTGGGCGTCGGCGGCGACGGCTTCGACGATGCCGACTTCGCCCCGCTGCGCAACGAAACCGAGGTGTTCGCGGGCACCGCGCATCTCGAATTTAAGATCAGCAACGGCATCAACTTCTTCGGCGACGCGCAATATGCGCGCACGAAGACGGTCGCGCGCCTGCAACCCACCTTCGACCTCGGCATCACGCTGACGCTGGACAACCCGCTGATCCCGGCCGACGTGCGGCGGCTGATGACGGCGGCGGGGCAGACCAGCCTGTCGGTCGGCCGCACCAACATCGACCAGGGGATCAACGAGCGCTTCATCACGCGCGACACGGTCACCGGCGTCGCGGGTCTGGAGGGCGACCTTGGCAATCGCGTCCACTGGATGGGCTTCTATCAATACGGCCGCTACCAGGCCGATACGGTCCGCACCCACAACCGCATCATCAGCCGCTTCAACCAGGCGGTCGACGTGGTGCAGGGCGCCAACGGCCCGGTGTGCCGCGACACGGCGGCACAGGCGGCAGGCTGCGTCCCGCTCAACCTGTTCGGCCCCAATGCCGCGACCCCCGCGGCGCTCGCCTATTTCGACTACACCTCGAACCGCCAGATCGAGAACACGCAGGAAGTGGCCGGGCTGCAACTCACCGCCAAGCCGCTCGACCTGCCCGCCGGGCCGGTGCAGGTGGCGGCCGGCGTGGAGTATCGCCGCGAGACGACGCGCGTGACGCCCGATCCGCGACAGGCTGCGGGCGAGCTTCTGTTCCTCACCGACGCCGCGATCGCCGCGAACTTCAACGTGAAGGAAGTGTTCGGCGAGCTGCTGGTCCCGATCGTCGCCAACCAGCCGTTCCTGCACGAGCTCTCCTTCGAGGGCGCGGCACGCTATTCCGACTACAGCACGATCGGGGGCACCTTCGCCTGGAAGCTGGGCGGGCAATGGGCGCCCGTGCCGGATCTGCGCTTTCGCGTGACGCGCTCGCGCAGCGTGCGTGCGCCGAACCTGTCGGAACTCTACAATCCCGGCGCGTCGAGCAATGCCTTCATCCTCGATCCCTGCGATTCCACGCGGACCAACCTGACGCCCAACCGCGCCGCCAATTGCGCCGCCTTGGGCATCCCCGCCAACTATACCGATCCGTTCGCGGGCGTCGCCAAGACGGTCATCACCGGGGGCAATCCGTCGTTGTCGGAGGAGACGTCGGACAGCTGGACCGCCGGTGCGGTGCTGACGCCGCGCGCGATCCCGGGCTTTGCGGTGTCGGTCGACTGGTGGAAGATCGGGCTGAAGGGGGCGATCAACACCGTGCCGCTTCAGCGCGCGGTCGACAATTGCGTCGATGCCAGCACGATCCAGAACCCGTTCTGCAGCCTCGTCACCCGGCGCGGCGACGGGGCGATCACCAGCGTCGATGTGTCCCCCATCAACGTCGGCAGCCTGCGTGCCGAGGGTGTGGATGCCAAGGCGAACATCACGCACGATTTCGGTGCGGCCAGGGGGCGGCTGGCGTTCGGGGGCACCTATCTGATCCGCAACGAGCTGGAGGTCGTGACCGACGATCCCACCACCCGTGACGTCAGCCGGGGCGAGGTGGACAATCCCACCTGGCGCTTCAACGTCGCGCCGGGTGTGACGGTCGGCCCGGTGTCGTTCGACTGGACGGTGCGCTATATCTCGAAGACGAAGGTCGACAGCCAGGCGACCGCGGAAGGGCGCGACGACAACAACGTCGGGTTGCGGGTCTACAACGACCTGTACCTCGCCACCGACGTCGCGCCGCGGTTCAAGCTGTACCTGGGCGTCAACAACCTGTTCGACGTGACGCCCCCGTTCAGCGCGGTGACGTTCCAGGGCACGGGGCGCGGCGCGCTGTTCGACAACATCGGCCGCTACTTCTACCTGGGGGTGAACACGTCGTTCTGATCGACGCGGAAGGAGCGTTCATGACCGACCTCGATCGCCGGACGTTCCTCTCCGTCGGCGGGGCAGCGGCTCTGGGGGCGGGCGTCCCCGCCGCCGCCGCCGCCGACCCCGCCGCGGTGCCGCCCGGGACGTGCGCGCCGCTCACCGGGCTTACCTTCACCGCGGCGGAACAGCAGCAGATGCTGGGCGCGGTGGACGACATCGTCGAGCGCGCGCGCCGCCTCGCGCGGCTTCGGCTCGACAATGCGCTCGCGCCCGCGGAGCTGTTCGACCCGCGATTGCCGGGGTGGGCGCTGCGCGCGGCGTCGGAAACGCCGGCGCCTCGACCCGACCTACCGCCGCTGCCGCGCGATGCGGAGGCGATCGCCTTCGCCCCGGCGTGGCAATTGTCGGGCTGGATCGCCGCCCGCCGCCTGACCGCACGCGACCTGACCGACCTGTATCTCCAGCGGATCGCGACGCGGGCGGGGCGGCTGAACTGCATCGCGACCCTCGTCGCCGACAGCGCTCGGGCCGAGGCCGACCGGCTCGATCGTGAGCTGGCGGCGGGCCGCTGGCGCGGACCGCTGCATGGCCTGCCCTATGGCCTGAAGGACCTCATCGACACCGCGGGGGTCCGGACCGCCTGGGGTGCAGAGCCTTATCGCGACCGCGTGCCTTCGACCGATGCCACGATCGTCACGCGCCTGCGCGAGGCGGGCGCGATCCTGCTCGCGAAGACGAGTTGCGGCGCCCTGGCTTATGGTGACATCTGGTACGGGGGCCGCACCCGCAACCCGTGGAACGTCGAGGAAGGGTCGTCGGGATCGTCCGCCGGCAGCGCCGCGGCGGTGGCGGACGGCCTATGCGCCTTCGCGATCGGGACCGAAACCATGGGGTCGATCATCTCCCCTTCCACCCGGTGCGGCGCGGTCGGTCTGCGCCCCACCTTCGGCCGGGTGCCGCGATCGGGGGCGATGGCGTTGTGCTGGTCGTACGACAAGATCGGCGTGATCGCGCGCGACAGCCGCGACATGCCCGCCGTGCTGTCGACGATCGCGGGCGCAGACGGCATCGACCCGTCGTGCTGGTCGCTCCCCTTCGCGCCGGCCGGGTTCGATCCGGCGTCGGTGACGCTGGGTTATCGGCCCGAATGGTTCGCGCAAGGATTGCCCACCGATCGCGCGATGCTGGCGGCGGCGCGGCGCGCGGGCTTCCGCATGGTCGAGGTGACGATGCCGGACGTCGACCTGTCGCTGCTGGGCGGCCTGGTGGTGACGGAATCGGCGGCGGCCTTCGCCGATCTGACCGCGGACGGGCGTGACGATCTGCTGGCGTGGCAGGACGACGTGGCGTGGCCGAATAGTTGGCGTGCCGCCCATTTCGAAACGGCCGTAAACTATATCCAGGCGCAGCGTGTCCGCCGCCGCCTGATGCAGCAGTTCGCGGCCACGATGGCGCCGGTCGATGCGATCCTGCATCCCAACGACGCGGCCGGTCTTCTCGCGATCGGCAATCACTGCGGCTACCCGGCTATCGTGATGCCGTCCGGATTTATCGACCAACCGACCCGCACCGGCTTCGCCAGTTACATTCCGACCGAAAAGCAAACGGCTGGCGCAAAGAGGAGGCCGGTACCCTTCGGCACGACACTAACCGGCCATCTGTTCGACGAAGCTAGAATGCTTGCGATCGCAGAGGAGATCGCCGCCTTGATGCCAACTAGGAAGGAGCAGCAGCCACCTACGGAGTAGAGCGGCCCAGAAGACGACACTCAGCCGTTCTTCAATGCGCCCCGAGTATCCACCAAAATGGGCTTTAATCCGCTATGTGAACGAACGTCCGCCTTGAGGGGCAGGCTGAACGAAGGGCCGCTTTTGCGGCGTGACGTCTGATAACGGACAGGCGGCTTCCCCCCACCATCTGTGGCCTACCAGTTTGGAGAAGTCCGACACATTTCCAGTAACGACTTCATAGGTTTGTGTAATCTGGATCTCCTGGACCGCAAAAGGGTGGGGCGCTGAGCGTGCGTCTATAACGCGTACGAAGGTTTGGCTCAATCGTTAGGCATCACTGCTGTGGCGAGTTAACGTGATATCGCGGCCAAGTCTGGCGGTTGACGGGTCGATATCGAAATGCTGTCGTTTTTCATCTGATCCGCCTGGCGAACGCGGTCGGGCTTGCGCGAAGTTCGGAGTTCTTGGCATCGAGGGCGTCCAGCAGGGCGGTGATCGAGCCCTTGTGGTCGTCGGGGAGTTTGCCGGCACCTCGATGGCCACGGTCAAGTGTCTGGTTCACGGCTTCTCAGTTCCCGTATCTTCATCGACGCGTCACTTCCCCAACTCTACAAGATCGGACTCGAGCTGAAGGCGCGTCCAGCCGTCCTTGAGCCGACAGTCCGGCACGCCCTCCCAGGAAGTCAGGACCTCGGTAATCGTTCGCCGGTCGAGCTCGACGGACCCTGTGGCCACCAGTTCCCCGAGGGGGCGGCCGATGACGCCGTCATTGATGACGTCCGGAAATCCCTGGTCCACGTCCAGCGCGAAGCCGCGGTAGATTGCGGTGCCGATCGGCACTTCGGCGGACAACACCGGCAGACACATTCCTACCTGGCTCAGCTGGAAGCGCATGTCGCCGACGTAGGTTTGCATGTGGTGCATGTTGTTAGCGACCAACTGAAGGTAATAGTTGTCGTTGGCCATCTTCTCTGCAGGGCCGTGCATCTCCACCCCGTCCCCCCTCAGCATGTCCTTGAGCAGGCGGTCGACTTGGATGTATTCAAGTGGAAGGTCATGCTGACCTCCGGGTGCGAGCCCCCATGCCAACGCAGCTTCGTGCATCTCCTGGTGCCGTGCGAGGTTCGGAACCATCCACGCTTCGAACGGCGCCTGCTCCACCGTCGACAGGTACTCGCGGTCCATGCCCGCGACGAAGAGCGGCGACATGGGGTCATGCACGGTGTTGTCAAACTCGAACGTCAGCCACCTCAGTCCGACCGACCACGCCGCGACCTGATGCGTTACCCACTGCCGGTCGGCAGTCACCTTGAGTGCGAACTGGCCCGGCCGACGGGCAACGCTGATGTCCGTCAGTGCCAGCTCCGATATGGCCGGCGTGGCGGGGCAGGTCGTGGTCACAGCCGTTGTCCAGTCGGGCCGCACCATGTGAGGGCACCTTTGGAAAGCCCGGTTTCACGGTCGATCGTGGAGGATGAGATCCGGAGTTCGAGGCCTGTCAGGCTGTTGAGGTCTTCCTCGTCGCAGACATAGAGGTCGCCCAAGCCGAGCCTGTTGCCGACGGTCCAAGGCTGAAATGAGGGCCTCATCGCGACCATCCGCTCAGACCCCATAGTGAGAGCCATTGCGATCAAACGGCCTCAAGGTCGAAGCGAGTTGACGCGCCATGGCGACGAAGTCCGCTGGCTGGCGAGCTTCAATCTGAAAACGCCGTCCATCTTCACCGATGATCTGCCCGGCAAGCGCAGTCAGGCTCGCGCGTACATGATCGTCCGGAGCGTCCATGGCGTCCAGCAGGACCGTGATCTGGCCCTTGTCGTCATCGGGCAGGCGCCCGGCACGCGAGCGGATGATCGACAGGCTTGCCTCGTTCGCATTGAACACCGCGTCCACGATCGCGGCGCGCAGGCAAGGATCCGGATAGTCGGCCGGCTGAAACGAGCGGACGTAGCGCATGTTGCGGGTGTCGGCCGCGTCGACCGGCAATCCCACGAGGCCCCTGGCTCTCGCGATACCGGCTAGCGCCACCTGTGCGAGGAAGAGATCGAACGCCGAGGCTTTGCCGGCACGATGATCTTCGGCCGTCTGATGGTAGACGCTCAGCGTCGTCTTGTGCGCGGTATGCAGCCAGCGGCGACGACCGTCAGGTGAATCCAGAGCATCCCGTGAGAGGCGCGCGGCGTTGGCAAGATCCGCGCCGACCTTGCCCGCGAGAATGGCCTTCGCATCTTCAGCGACGCGCGCGGTCAGATCCTCGAGGTCACGGCCAGCGGCGATGGCCTCATGCGCCAGTCGGCGAACATGTGCCTCGTCGAGCCGCTGGTCGAACGTGCACAAGCGCGCCGTGACGAGCCTCGCGACCGCGGTGGTGATCGCGTCCGTGTCTTCGATGCGGAGTGTTGAAGGTATCTGCATCAACGGGTTTTAGGCGGCGAATTCTGATCGCCAAGGACAAAATGCGCGTCAGCCGAGCGAGACGGGTGGAAGCGGCTCCGTAACCGGCAGAAATCCTCGACACTTGCGGATGCGGAAATGTCCGCCGAGGTGCAATCCGATCCGCTATTTCGATTGAATTCACTGGCGCGCCGATCCGGCATTGACGGATCACGCGTGATCCTATCCTCAACACTCATAGGCCATCTTCGGGTGGACGCGTGGAGCCCGCCGCCAATGTGCGCGCTCGCCGGCGTGGCAGCCCGGCGAGAGAGGGAGGCGACCTCCATTGGGCGGCGATGTTGCCGCCTGCGGCCGACCGGGGGGTCGGGACCGGCGGGACGAGAGCCACGCATCTGCGCGCCAGGGGGACCCGCCCCCGCCCCATTCAACCGAAAGCTCGGCCGCCGTATTGCGGCCAGGGAGGCCCTATGTCTTCAGACGATCACGCCCCGCGGGCCGGCTTTGCCGACTTCGATCTCGAGGGCATCGATCAGGCGGTCGCTGCCTGGCAGCCCCCGGAGCGGCCATCGCAGCGTCGCGCCGCGCGCCAGCTCATGCCGCTTATCGAGCACATCTTTGCGGTACGCCCCGACCTGCCGACGGCGCAGGTCCGCAAGATCATCGAAGCCAATCGCCGGTCCGGTCCGCTGCCCAACACCAGCACGTTCAACCGTGAGCTTGGCGCCATCTGCAACGAGATCCGAAGCGGACGGGCTTCGGCGAAACAGGCCGCACGTCCGTCGCGGGCGCGTGGTCGCGCGGCGCCCCGGCCCACGGCGAAACCAGTGACCACCTCGGTCGCACAGGATCCCGGCGCGGGCGGGGCAGGGGAGGCCGGGTCCCTCCCAAAGGTGTCGACTGTGGCGAAATCGACCCGGGGCTCCTCGCCGGCCGTCGCCACGGCCCATCCGCTCGACCTGTTCGACGGCAAGTTCGCCGGGAAGGTATACGTCCATACGCCGATCATCCGCGACTTCTTCTCCGCCGTCGACAAGCGCGGCGATGATGCGCTGCTCGCGCGATTGGCCCGTAGGGTCTCGGGCGACGCCGCTTCGCAGGCGTGCCTCGACAATCTCCACCCTCGCGACCGCGCGATCCTCGAGGCGGCGCTGTCGCTTCGCTGATCCGCTTGCCTGGTGCTGCCGTCTGTCCAGCGGCGCCCCTCCAACGAAGTCAGGAGAAACGACCATGCCCAACTATGTCTACAGCGCTTTCAACGTCACCGGCGATGGCACTGAACGCGATCGCTTCAGGCGCCTGATGTTCAGGCCGGTGACCCCCGCCGATACCGGCGCTCTGCCGGGCACCGAGACGATCTTCGACTTCCAAGCCATCCTCCCCATGCCGCCTGAGGGGGAGCGGCAGCAGGGCTACGAACGCTGGGCGTCGGAGCACTGGGGCACCAAGTGGAACGCGTTCGACCTCGACATGCAGGTGAGCGAGGATCGGATCTGGTTCCAGTTCACGACCGCCTGGGACTTCCCGACGCCGGTCTTCGAGGCGTTGGCGGCCGAGTTCCCGACGCTCGTGTTCGCCGGCTCGTCCTATGAGGACAATGGCGGGTTTGAGCTCTTGGGCGAGTTCAACGGTGCCGACGATTGGGGGCCGGGGAAGATCGACTGGGGCGGGTCCGACCACGACGATGATACGGCCGATGACGATTGATCGGCCCACCGCCGGACGCACCGCGGCGGCGCACGATGGGATCATCGTGGCTCCGCTGTCGGTCGTGCCTGCCGGTCGCCCGTCCTTCGACGCCGCGGCGATCGTTCAGGCCGGCGCCGCCGCCAGTGATGCTGGCGGCGGTGCCGAGGTCATGGTCGATGGCGCAGGCGTCGATCTTCCCGCCGGCACGGCCATCGTGCCTGCCGGCGGCATCGCCAGGATCGATGCTGGCCGCATTGCGCGTGCAGGTGTCGCGGACGGTGTTGCGGTAGCTGCGGCCACGCAGAGGGTGTCTCGGACTTTTTACAGGATGTGCGCGGTATACCGCGCGGAGGGCGGATTTGCGTCGCGGCGCTCCTTAAATCCGGTGCGGCCGTGGCCGTGAAGGGGACGCGGCCGCGGCAGTACAGCCTGTCGCTCAAGGTCAGCGAGGAAAAGAAGAATGCCTTCGCGTCGCGCTGCGCGGCGGCGGGAATGTCGCAGAGCGAGATGTTGGAACGATGTGTCTTCGGGCGGCTGCCAGATGAGATGCCGCTGCCCCCGCTACTGCGCGATCATTTGTCATTGGTGCATCATCTGCGGGCGGCGCTGGCGGACGGCGTACCCGTCGATGGCGCGACGCTCGACGATCTGACAGACGCCACTCGCGTCCTGATTTCGGTGATCCGCTCGAGCGCGACATGATCGTCTCATGGATCTCCCACGACAACCGCAAGCAACGCCGCGCGGCTCGGGCGCGCGCTAGGCGTGCGCGGATCAACCTTGAGATCCACCGTGTCGTCAGCGACGCCGTCGGCGATCACATCGTCGCGCTGACCCACTATTTGATTACACCGGGCAAAGCGCGGCTCGACGAGCTGACCCTGATCGAGGCGGCCAAGAGCCAGGTCGTGCGATATATCGGCAGCGACAAGGCAAGCGGGGAGATCACCGCCGCCGACATCCAGGCCGCGCGCGAGATCGCTGAGAGCGAACGCGTCGTCCAGATCCTCACCCGCAACCTGCTGTCGACCGACCTGGCCGACATCCAGTTCGAGATGGCGGTGGTTGCCGGCATGGCGCCGGGTGCGGAGGATCCAATAGAGCACATCGTCATATCCTGGCGCGAGGGCGAGCATCCATCGCCCGAACAGGTAGAGGAGGTGCTCGACATCGTGCTGGCGGTCGCCGGCCTGTCCAGGCACCAAGCTTATGCCGTACTCCATGGCGACACGAACAACGATCACCTCCACGTCGCGCTCAACCGCGTCGATCCGGTCACCGGCGAGCGTGTCCAGATCGGCCGCAATGTCGAGCGCTCGATCGAGACGCTGCATCAGGGAGTCGCGATCGTCGAACATCGCCAGGGCTGGGCGCCGCAGGACCAAGCCCTGTACCGCGCAGACGAGCAGGGCTGTTACGATCGCGAGACGGGCACCAAGGTGCGCGATGCGGGGATGCTGCCGTGTGCGTCGCATGCCGAGCGCAGCCGCATCCGCCAGTGGCGCGCCGAGCAAAAGGTCGAGCGCAAGATTAGCCCGGCGGCGCGCGATTACGAGCGCCGCACCGGTCTGGAGAGCCTGCAGCGCCGCGTGATCGAGACCGCCGCGCCGGTTCTGCGCGAAAGCCGATCTTGGGACGAAGTTCATCGCGGTCTCGCAGCCGAGGGCATGCGCTATACCATGTTATCGTCCGGCGCGGTGATCGGCTGCGGTGGCCGGACGATCGCGGCCAGCGCGGCTTGGGGGGGAGCGTCGGCGGCAAAGATGGTCGAGCGGCTGGGTGCGGTCGAGGAAGCTGCCGCTGACGTTGCAGTCGCGCAGTTCGAAGACCGGCTGGTCCCCAAACTGCACGCCGCTGCCGAAAAGCGGCGCGCGCGGGAGGCCCTGCGTCGTGAGCAGCTAGCACTTGATGACAGCATCGCGCACGCTCACGACCGCATCGGTGAGCAATACCGGCGTCAGGTTGCCCAGGATCCACAAGCCGATACCGAAGAACTGAACGACATAAGGCAGCGCGCGAGCGCGGATCTGTTCTCGCTCCGCGAGGCGATCCGCCTGCTCAAGCAGCGGCAGCACGCACAAGTGCGGCGCAAGCGCCGTGCCTTGGATCGTCATGGACTTGTCGGGGAGGGATTGGCCGGCGACCAGGACATCGACGATGTCGCCGCGTTGCTCATCGGCGATGACGCAACACCGGCGCCGCTCACCGATGTCAGCGTACTGGCCAACGAACGCTACGACATCGTCGAAACCGACGACCGCCGCGACTATTATCGCCAAGCGCGGCTGGCATTTGTCGAGCGTCGCGACCGGATTGAGGTGCATGCGACCGATGATGACGCTCTGCGTCATGCGTTGCGCTTGGCTCAGGCCAAATGGGGCTCGGTGTCGGCCGTCGGCGACGGCGACTTTCTCGATCGCATCGCTTGTCTGGCAGTCGAGGAGGGAATTACCCTCACCAATCCCGCGTTGCAGGATCGCATGGCTCGGATGCGGACCAACCGCGAGCTCGAGCGGCAGCTGGCAGCCATCGGGATTGAGACGGCAATAAAGGACACTGGACGGACGCCGGTCGAGGCCCCCGCAGCGAATCTGCCGCCCGTCATGGCGCCGCCCGCCGTGTTGGCCGATTACGCGCCCGACTTCACCCGCTGGCTCGAGCGGTCTGCCGATCACGCTATTTCGCGCGGGCGGGTTGAGGCCGAGGCCTCGGCGATCTACGCCAATCCCGAACTGCGCCGGCAACTCGGCGAGCTTGAAAGCCAGCAATTCGAATTCGCCACCCAATTGCGCCGTTCGGCGCAGCGGTCCGCGTCGCGGCGACAGGAGGCGTTGGCACGACATCACGCGGACTGGCCTGACGAGCCACTGCAGCCGTTTGGACGGCTTCCGCGCCTGTCGGATCTGACGCCGAATCCCGAAAAGCTGCGGGGCATGGTCGACTTCGCGCCGGCGCCGGCCGCTAACGAGGCCGGAATTGACATTGCCGATAGCGTTGCAGGCAGCCCCCCGCCCGCCGACGGCATCGCGGAAGCCGCCCGTGAACTCGACCGGCACTACCGGCAATGGGCCGACCGTGACCGCCGTCGGCAGCACGGCGATATCGCCCGCGAGCGCGCCGCCGCGCTTAGCGCGCGAGCCGGTGATCCCGCTGAACCGCCGCGTCATATCGCCCGGCTGTTGCTGCGCGAAGCAGTGCGGGCGCGCCCGTCACGGTCGTCGTTCGACCGGGCAACCAACCGGCGTGATGCCCAGGAGATTGCGGCGCTGAAGCATGATCCGGGGTTTGCGCATTTGTGGGTGCAGGCGCGCGCACAGAATCCCGAATTGCTCGAGCACCTCAGGTCTGCGGATAGTACGGGCGACGCGCTCGGCAGGGTCCGTCTGTCCCGAGACCGGCTGGATTTTGCGCATGTCAGCGACAGCGGTCATGATAGCGGTGCGAGGCCGCCGCTCGAATGGATCGAGGCGGATCTGCGCAAACTCGATTTCACAGAGGTCCGCCTGACGCGGCGCGATGGGCTGGTCGGCATGCTCGATCCCGGCCTGCTCGACGCCACGCATCACAATCATGTCGGGCTGCTCTATCCTCAAGTACAAGCCCGGCTTGAACTTGAATTGCGGCTGCAGCACGAGCGCGATCTTGCGGTCCTAGCGAAAATTGCTGTCGGTGAGATCACCCTGTCAGCCAGTATCGATTTGGCCGCTATGCCGCACGCCAGTATCGGTCTGCCGCGTGGGGCGAGCGAAGATGAGCGTCGGCACATCGCGACAATGGCGCACGATCCTGATGGTTTCCTTTCGTTACGCGCTGCGGTGCGTGGTGAGCCCCCCCGTGACGCTCCGTTACATGCATCGCCGCTCGCATCGGCCTGGCTTCGAGCACGTGGCGAGCAGGTTGCGCCGGTCGTGATGGTAATGCTGAAGGAGCGTCTGCGCGTCGAGTTGCCAGAGTTGGCTGTTGAGCGCCTGGGGCACCGGCCGGTCACCGTCGATCGGCCTAAGCCACGAACGCAAAACGTAACGCGCGAAGGCTATGGCAGGGGCGATTGAAATGAAAGTGGAGGTCGGCAATGCGCCCCAACATCCGTCATTCTCACGTCGCTCGACCGATCCTGAAAGCCGTTATTCGTTTATCCGATGAGGGAACGGCAACGAATGGGGACGGCGCTTATGCCTTATCGAGTTGGTGTTTCCGGGCATGAAAGATCATGCCAATGGCGATCAGCATCGCGTTCACAAGGTTGAGTGTCGGCCACCCACCGGCCCGAAAAAGCGCGGGCGCCACGAACGAACCGAGCGCGCCGGCCGACCAATAGACGGTCATATAGGCGCTGTAGCGTCGGCTGCGCTCGTCGCCTCCGGTGCGAAGAATATAGCCCTGGGTCGCAGCCTGCGCGCCGAAGCAGCCCGCGTCCATGACCAGCGCACCCAGAGCCAGTCCGGCAAGGCTCGCCGGTGACAGGCACAGGATGACGAAGCCGAGCAGGGCACCGACCAATCCGGCGAATACCACCCGGCGCTCACCCCAGCGGTCGCTTGCCCGGCCGGCGAGTTGCGCGGCGATCGCGCCCGCTATCCCGAACAGACCGAAGCCCCCGGCAAAGGCGGCTCCCTTGCTCAACGGAGGTAGCGCCAGGTGAAGAGAAATTGCCGTCCAAAAGCTGCTGAACGCCGCGAACCAGCAGCACCCGACCAACGTGGCGCGCCGCAGTTCGGAGTTGGAGGCGTATGCTCTGGGGACGGCCAATAGGAGGTCGGGCAACCTCATTCGCGTACCAGACGCCGGCATAGCGGGCACGGCGATGACGATGCCGAGACTACCGAGCGCGGTGAGCACCGCGATGACGGCCAGCGGCCCGCGCCACCCGAACGACGTCGCAAGCGCGCCGGAAAGCACACGGCCGCCGAGGATGCCGGCCGAGACGCCCATGACCACCGTTCCTACCGCTCGCCCCTGCGCCGTCGGACAGACGCGCCCCGCCAGCGCGACGCACTGCGCCGTGACCGTGGAAGCCATGCCGCCAAGGAGCAGCGCGGCGAGGAACAAAGGCTCGATCGTCGTCACCGCCGCCAGCACCAGCAACGCCGCGAGTGCGGCCGCCTGCACAGCCACCAGCGTCCGAACGGGGAGGCCATCGCCAAGCGGCACGAGCAGGACCAGCCCCAGCATGTAGCCCAGCGGCCCGGCGCCGGCCGCCAGGCTGGTGATCCATGGCGATGCCGGGAAGGACCGAGCGACCGCCGGCAGCACGGGTTGCAGCACATAGTTGCTCGCCATCGCCGTGCCGGCGACGATCGCCAGCAGCAGCAGGCGCGCCGACGCTCGCGTATCCGCCATGCCGCTCATTCGCTGACGGCAGCCACCATCTCGATCTCCACCAGCATGTCGGGATCGACGAATGGCTTCACATGCACCAGCGAAAGCGCGGGGCCGTGGCCGGCGAAGGTCTCGCCATGGGCGCGACCGACTTCTTCCCAGCGGGACACGTCGGTGATGTAGACGCGCGTCTGCACCACCCGATCAATCGCTGAGCCGGCCTCGGCCAGCACCGCTGCCAGCTTGTCGAGGATCGTCCGCGTCTGCGCGAACACGTCGCCCTTGCCGACGACCGCGCCTGTCGCGTCAGTCGCGGCCGTTGCGGAGATGAACACCAGACCGCCCGCCACGACGGCGCGCGAGTAACCCATCCTGGCCTCCCATGGGGAGCCTGTCGAAATGCGCTGCATCGTTCCTCCGAGTCGCTACACTACCTGAGTGGTGTATAACACTGGCGCGTGTTGTGGTATAGCCGTCGCATGATCCCGACTGCTCTTTCCGACGATGCCCTGGCGGCGCTCGCACAGCTCGGCTTCGGCCAATACGAAGCACGCGCCTATTGTGCGCTGCTGGCCCGTTCGCCCATGAACGGCCACGAGGTGGCGAAGGCGTCCGGCGTGCCGGCGTCCAAGATTTACGACACGCTGGCCCGCCTCACCGAGAAAGGTGCCGTGCTGATCGAGCGGGGCGAACCCGTCACCTATGCGGCGCTCGCCTACGAAGCCGTTCTCGAAGCCGCACGCCGCAAGTTCCAGCGCGCGCATGACGTGGCCGCATCGACCTTCGCCAGCCTCCCGGCGATGCCCGATGCGGGGCAGGTCTGGTCATTGCGGGACCGTGATTCCGTGCTTTCGGCTGGCAACGCGCTGATCGCGGGCGCAACCCACACCGTGTTCGCGGCCTTATGGGATGGCGAGTTGTCCGACCTCCGCCTGGCGCTCGAAGCGGCGGCGCGGCGGGGGTGCGCGGTGCATGTGGCGATCTACGGCACGGCCACGCTGGACGGGCCGGCAACCTACGATCTGACCCTGTGCGGCCGAAGCGCCGTCGAACGCCTCCACGGGCGACGTCTGTCCGTGATCGTCGCCGATCGGGAGCGCGCACTGGTCGCGGAGTTTCATGCCGGCGGAAGCGTGGAGGCGATCTCCACTGCCAACTCGGTCATCGGTCTGCTCGGCATCGAATATGTGAAGGCCGACGTGCTTGGCCGCCTCCTGATAGATGAGATGGGCGAGGCGCGCTTTGAAGCGTTGCGTCACGATCCTGGCGTCGTGGAAGCCCTCCTGCGGGCTTGATCGCCATTCTCTCAAAGGAATGGGCAGCGAGACGGTCGCAGCTTTCTCATCGCGATCAGAAAGCGGGAACCCAATTCGCCCGTCCGCTCGTCGAACCACAAGCCGCTCGGCCGCTTTGCGCCCTAATATCGGTCGTAGATCGATCTGCCCTGATCGCTCGGAAGCAGACGTTAGTTCAGGTGCGGTGGCCGCTAAACGGCGGTGTTTCACTTGAAAGAGTTGCTAGCCTTTCAGTAGGCTGACGCATTCCCGGTCGGTGGGCCATATAATGGGGTGGGCGATGCGGAAGCTGTTGCGATCTGCGGTACTCGGCGTTCTGGCAGCGGCGACTGGCGGCGCGGCCGGAGCGCCGCTATCCGATCCCGCCGAAGTGTTGATCTCGAGCCCGTTAGTCGTGCCCGCATCGGCGAAAGCCGTTGGCGTGCGATGTGACGCGATCCTCGCCGCCGCAACTACAATACAAAGTTCGATTGAGGGTGCCAGCGGGCCCTCCACCGTGGCCGGCACTTTTGCCCCGTTCGATAGGCTGAGCGCGCTGATCGGCGAAGGTGCCAGCGAGGCCTATCTCGTGTCCCAAGCGAACCCCGACAAGTCTATAAGGGACGCGGCGGAAGCGTGCGTCCAGCGTATCTCCGACTTCGCAACTGCACTTCAGCTGTCGCAACCGGTCTATGCGCGGCTGGCTGCCATCCGAACATCCGGGCTCGACGCCGAGACCGCATGGGTATTGAAAAGGCAGCTTCTTCAGTTCCGGTTGGCCGGGGTCGATCGCGACGCCGCCACGCGTGCAAAGATCGCCGATCTGCAAAAGCGGATTAGCGCGACTGGTTTGCAGTTCGACGGCAACATACGTGACGCGCCCTATGAAGTCACGCTGCCGGCCGGGGGGCTTGCCGGCATGCCAGCGGATTTTATCGCTGCGCACCCGCCCTCCGCCGACGGAACGATCAAAGTCACCGGTGAGAGCGACACTTACGCCTTGATGGTTTCCGCCGACTGTGGATCGGCGTGGAAAAGGGACCCCGGTAGCGGGGTGATCGGCGTCGAAAAAGGACCCCTCATCCCGGTGGTCTAGGCTGCTCGCTTGGCGGTGTGT
>QFQF01000021.1 GCA_003248935.1 Sphingobium sp. | reverse complement strand
GATCCAGTTCGCGCCGGGCCTGCCCAAGACCCGGTCGGGCAAGATCATGCGCCGCATCCTGCGCAAGATCGCCGAGGGCGACACAGCCTCCCTGGGCGACACATCAACCCTCGCAGACCCCGCCGTCGTCACGGACCTCGTCAAAAACGCTCAAAATAAAATGCAAAACACCTAGGGTCAGGAGCGCGTTGCAGGCCACGTGACGGCCAATGGCCGTTGGCGTGGTCATGCGAGGACGCTATTCTCCGGGTACGGTCGACGCCTGCCCGAAGGATATCCGCGATGCTGAACCGCTTCTTCCTCGACCATCCGCGCAGTGTGGGAGAGAGCTACACCACCCATTTCGGCGTCGCCACGCGCTTTGGACTGCGGATGATCGTGGGCGGGCTGGCCTGCCTCGTCCACGGGGTGATTCCGGTGGCCTGTGTGAAGACGGGCAGCACGACGGTCCGCCGACTCTATGCCGACATGCAGCCCCGCAGCGAGCGCGCGGACCCGTCGCATGATGGCGATACGCGCTTCCTGCCCGAATATGAAATCTGACCGGCGGACCGGAATGACGGCATGTCGCACTTTGTCCGGGTTGGCGGTCATCGCCCTGTCCGGAGTCTTCCCCAGCGCGAGCGAGGCAGCGTTCTACAGCGGCACCGAACTTTTCAAGGTCTGCACCACCGAACGGTCCCGCGCGGACTATATCGAAAAGACCTATGAGTGCGTCGCGTACATCACCGGCGCGGTCGACGCCTTCAACACGACGCGCGAGACGAACAAGCGCAGGAGTTGTATCCCGGCCGACGTGACGATCGACCGGCTCAAGACCGTGACCGTCGATTATCTGCGCGACAATCTGGACAAGCGCGACGCCGCAGCCTCCGCACTGGTCTTTGCCGCGACGCGTGCCGCATGGCCCTGCGGCAAAAGAAAATGACACTGATACATCGTGCGATAAAGGGAAATGCCTGACCACCATTTGATAGTGCGGGCGGGGAGATGGTTTAGGTCGCAGTGATATTTCAGGGATTCACGGCGGAGAGGATTTCTGATGCAACAAAGCCTGTCGACATATGGCCGCAACCCTCCAAAGGTGACGGTCAACGCGCGTAACTTCGGGATTATCGGCGTAAATTCAATTTGATATTTCGTGGGGTCATTTGTCGCTGCAATAGGGGCAAGGACCGACAAAGGACGACAACGGATTCAGTCGTTCAAATCCGCCATAAGGTCCGCAACGCTGTCGAAGCCTTTGCCCTTGCCATTGCGAATTTCCTGAATGGCGTCGCGCGTATCTGCGTTCGGAATACGCAGGTCGAACGGCAATGCCTTCTCCGAAGCAACGCGCGTAAGCATCAAGCGAATGGCATCGGACACAGACAGGCCCATCGAAGAAAGCACGGCTGTCGCCTCCTTCTTCAAGCCGGGTTCGATCCTTGCCCGCACAACTTCAACCGCACTCATTATGACGCCTCTCGATTCGTAGCCACGATGTAGCTACACTCCTTATCTGATAACTGTTGACCAAACCGTCAATACCCTCGCCCCCTTCCTGCACCATCCCGGCATCACCGCATTACCGCATCACGTGACATTACGGCATAACCGCATCATAGCGTCCAACGCCAATTCGTCCATTCAATTCAATATGTTGCACGACAAGCGATGCGACATATGTTGTATCTTGAGTGGTCTAGTTGAATCTTATGGCGAAATCTCATACGTATAAAGCGTCGAATACGTCGATTCGATTGGCGTGAGTAAATACCTAAGTCCATGAAATAAAAGAAGAAGTGTGCAATAAGGGCATTCGTTGCTTTTGACGAATATAAGGACGAAGAAGATGGCATCGGCGCGCGAAGCTGGGGCAATTGCAAAAAAGAAACTCGCGTTGCGTGAGCATCTTTGGCCCGGAATGGACAAGCGATGGCTGTGGGATTTCCACGGCGACAAGGGTTTTACGCGGATACCCAAGACACTGCCGTTGATTGCAAAAATCATGGACGAGATGACGAAGGGCGCGCCCGTATCATCAACGTATCTCACGCTTTGGTGCTGCACTTGGGACAATGATTCGTTCGTTACGCTGAACAAACCGGGCGAAATGGCCAACGCCGCCGGATTTGGCGGACAGCGCGGCGTTCATACGTGGGCATCGCGCATGAAAAAGCTGCACGAACTGCACTTCATCGACATTAAGGCCGGAAAATCTGGCCCAATGAGTAGCGCGATCATCTTAAATCCGCATCGGGTAATCCGCTGGCACCATTCGGAGAAAACCCCCGGCTTGACCGAAGCAAGCTACACGTCCCTTATGGAATGGGCGCTAGACATTGGCGCGAAGGATGTGACGGACGTTATTGAGACAGCGCCGCAACCGACCGCCGCGCCTCCGCCCCCGCCGATGCCCACAGCGACCGTCGCACCGCCGATTCCCGCGCCGCCAATCCCCGCCCCGCCGCCGCCAGCGCCGGGAACGGATAACGTTGGGGGCGAATGATGCGAAAGGTCATCCCATCCACGAAGTTTCGACGCGACTATAAGCGCGAATGCAAAAGCGATGCGAAGCTGGAAAACCGCTTGGCCAGCGTCATCGAAACTCTCGCGAACGATAAGCCGTTGCCGGAACGTATGAGGGACCATGTGCTATCGGGCGAATGGGCGGACACGCGCGAATGCCACGTGAAGCCCGACTTGCTACTGATCTACAGGAAGGACGAAGGCGAATTGGGCTTGGTTCGGCTCGGTTCGCACAGCGAATTGTTCGGATAGCGCCTGCCCCAAATGTGGGCATCGTCCTTGTTCGTAACGTCCTTTGCCGGTCCTTGTTTTGGAACCGGGCCGCGCGACAACAGGGACCGCATAGCGCGGTAAGATATTGATTTCATTTCAGAAAACTGGAGCGGGCGAAGGGATTCGAACCCTCGACCCCAACCTTGGCAAGGTTGTGCTCTACCCCTGAGCTACGCCCGCTCTGGCGGCCGCCGGACTGTGTCCGATCGGCGGGTGAGGCGCGCACCTAGCATCCGATTCCGGAGGCGGCAAGCCCTCTTTTGGCGGAAGATGAAAAGAGTTGTGCCCACCCTACCGCCAAAGTCACCGGATCCCCGGCAACCCTGGAAATCATCGCTCGCGTGTCGCGCTGAATTTCACGTCCGGGTGGCGCTCCTGCTGGTATCCCACGTCCCAGGCGCTCCTGGCCATGAATACCTCGTTGCCGTCCCGGTCCTTGGCGAGGTTCGCGCGGTTGAACTCGACAAAGCCTTTCACGGCGGCGTCGCTGCCCGAAATCCAGCGCGCCGTGTCGAATGGGGAGGGTTCGAGCCCCGCCTCGACCTTATACTCCGCCTCCAGGCGGCTGATCAGCACGTCGAGCTGCAACTGGCCGACGACGCCGATAATCCACTGGCTGCCGATCTCGGGGTAGAAGACCTGGATCACCCCCTCTTCGCTCAGGTCGTCCAGCGCCTTGCGCAGCTGCTTGGTCTTGGTTGGGTCCTTCAGCGCCACGCGACGCAGGATTTCCGGCGCGAAATTGGGCAGGCCGGTGAAGCGCACGTCCGCCTTCTCCGACAGCGTGTCGCCCACCCGCAGCGTGCCGTGATTGGGGATGCCGATGATGTCACCGGGGAACGCCTCGTCGGCGATCTCGCGGTCCTGCGCGAAGAACAGGATCGGCGAGTGGACGGCGATCGGCTTGCCGCTGCCCGACGGGGTCAGCTTCATGCCGCGTCGGAACCTGCCCGAGCACAGCCGCATGAAGGCGATGCGGTCGCGGTGCTGCGGGTCCATGTTCGCCTGCACCTTGAAGATGAAGCCGGTGACGTCGCCACGTTCCGGCTCCACCGGCGCGGGTTCGGCGGGCTGGGTGCGCGGCGGCGGCGCGTGCGCGGCGAGCGCGTCGATCAGTTCGGTGACGCCGAACAGCTTCAGCGCGGAGCCGAAATAAACCGGCGTCAGGTCGCCGTGGCGATAGGCGGCCAGGTCGAAGCTCGCATATCCTCCCTGCGCCAGTTCCGCTTCCTCGCGCAGCTTCTCGAGCCCGTCGGCGGACACCGCATCGGCCAGCTTCGGATCATCGAGACCGGAAAAACGCCGCTCCTGCCCCTCGAACTCCTTGCTCGCCCCGCTGGGCTGGCGCAGCCGGTCGGTGGCAAAGTCGTAAATGCCCTCGAACGTGCCGCCCATGCCCACTGGCCAGCTCATCGGGCACACGTCAAGCGCCAGCGCGTCGGCCACCTCGTCCAGCAGGGCAAAGGGATCGCGCCCCTCACGATCGACCTTGTTGACGAAGGTGATGATGGGCACATTGCGCAGGCGGCATACCTCGAACAGCTTGCGAGTCTGCGGCTCGATGCCCTTGGCCGCGTCGATCACCATCACGGCGCTGTCGACGGCGGTGAGGGTGCGATAGGTGTCCTCGCTGAAATCCTCGTGCCCCGGCGTATCGAGCAGGTTGAAGGTAATACCGCCACGCTCGAACGTCATCACCGAGGAGGTGACGGAGATACCGCGCTGCTGCTCGATCTTCATCCAGTCGGACCGGGCGCGCCGGTTCGCGCCGCGCGCCTTCACCTCACCGGCGAGGTGGATCGCCCCGCCCTCCAGCAACAGCTTCTCGGTCAGCGTGGTCTTGCCCGCGTCGGGGTGGGAGATGATCGCGAAGGTGCGGCGGCTGGGAATGGTCATGGCGCGCCCATATAGGGATTTTTACGCGAAGCGCCAGCGAACGCGACCCTTCACCCTATGTCTCGGTCAGCGTGACGGTCATCCGGAAATCCCGGCTCTCGCCCGGCGCCAGCCGCATGACCCCGGGCTTGTCCCACACGTCGCCGTCAAAGCCGACCGGATCGGCCATGCCCGCCCACGGTTCCACGCACAGATACTGCGCGCCCGGCTTCTGCCAGAGGCCGAGCCAGGGCGTGTCGGGAAAGGCGATGCGCAGCGACGGACGGCCCGGCACGCCCCACGTCAGGCTGCGGCTGTTGAGATCGTCCCAGATCAGCGCGTCCTGCGCGAACATGGCATGGGTGGGGGCAAGGACACGGCCCTCCACGGGCGAGGGTGCATGGTCCAGCGCGATCAGGCCCGGCTCATGACCGACCTTCCGGAGTGGCGCGGGCTCATCCTTCTCGAAGACGATGCGATGATCGGCCTTCGCGCCGCCATAGGGCAGCGGCCAGGCGAAGGCGGGGTGGTAGCCGAAACTGAACGGCATCGCCGCCTCGCCCCGGTTGGAGACCGTCGCGGTCATGGCCAGCGTCGTGCCAGAGAGGGCGAAGGCCATGTCGAGCCGGAAGCAGAACGGATAATTCCGCCGGGTCTCCGCATCGTCCTCCAGCCGGAAACGGGCCACATCGCCCTCATGCTCGTACAGGGCAAAGGCCATGCGGCGGGCAAAGCCATGCTGGGGCAGGCTGAAGCCATGGCCGTCGATCCGGTAGCTGTCCTCGCGCAGGCGGCCGACGAAGGGAAACAGCAGCGGCGCGTGACCGGTCCAGAAGGCCGGATCGGCGTCCGTCATCAATTCCCGCCCGTCGGCGTCGCGCAATGACCAGAGTTCGGCGCCCAGCGGATGGATGCCGGCCGTCAGCGCGCCCGATGTGATGGTGATCAATGCTTCGTCGGTCATCTTGTCCTCCGCCGCGGCCTTGTGCGGGAAGAGCCGCCCTCAAACAAGATCAGGGCGCAGGCGGCGGCGCGATCGTCCGCCTTGCACCGAACAGCAGCAGCCACAGGGCAAAGGCCAGCTCCGCCAGCAAGGGGATCATGCCCAGCTGAGAGGGGAGCAGACGCGCCACGTCCGGGGCCAGGATGCGCGTGACGGAGGTGATGAGGTGGCACAACCCGCCTGCGATCATCGCCCCGCCCAGCCAGCGCGGCAACAGGCCGGTGCGCAGGGTCAGCCAGCCCAGCAGACCGCAGTAGACGGCGAAGAAGATGAGGCTGATGCCGTAGACCTGACCGTGGAGCGTCAGCGAGAACTGCACCAGCGACCGGGTTTCCGCCATGCCGATGCCGGGATGCGGCGCGCCGTCGAGCAGGAACAGCGGCGCCATGTAGAGGATGCCGTCCGCCGCGAGCGTGGCGATGCCGGTCAGGCTGAACCCGGCCGCGACCAGCGAAAGCGCGCGACTGCGCGCGGAAAAGAGGTCGTGAAGCAGCGCGGTGACGACGATGTAGCAGGCGAGCATCGCCACGTCGGACACCGCGCCCGCGCGGTAGAGCCATTCGTAGCGGCCGATGTTCGCGGCCGTTTCCCGCCCGTCGCCCGGCACCACCAGCGAGCCGCGTACGACCGCCTCGGCGAACACGCCGGTAACGATCGTGCCCAGATAGAAAAGCCCGGCCAGCCGCGCCTTGAGCGGACGAACGATCCCGGGCGAGAAGGCGGCGCCCGCATTCTCCCGCTCCGGATACTCCGCCGTTTCCGCCATCCCTTCGCCTCCGTATTGTTTTACTAATACACAGGCCGGAAAGGCGCAAGCGGACTATCCCCGCAGCGCGCCGCCCAGTTTCTCCGCCGCCTTGACGATCGCCCCCGCAATGGCGGTCAGTTCCTCCTCGGTGAAGCTCTTCTCGCTCGGCTGCAGGGTCACCTCGACCGCCAGCGACTTCATGCCCTCGTCGACACCGGCACCGGTGAAGACGTCGAACAGACGCGCGTCGACAATGCTCTTCTTGTCGGCGTTGCGCACGGCGCGAACCAGCGCATCGGCCTCTAGCGCCTGCGGCACCAGGAAAGCGAAGTCGCGCTTCACCGCCTGCAGCGCCGGCGGCGCATAGGGCGGACGCATGAAGCCCGCCTTGCGCTTGCCCGGGATTGCATCGAGGAAGATCTCGGCCGCGACAATCGTGCCCGAAAGCCCGAAAGCCCTGGCGAGGCTGGGATGCAGGACGCCATATTCGGCCAGCACGGTCTTCGGGCCCAGACGCAGTGTCCCGGACTGTCCGGGATGATAGGCGCCGCTCGCCTCTCCGAAACTCTGGAGGTTCGCGACGGGCGCTCCGGCTGCGGCGAGCAGGGCGATCGCCTCCGCCTTCACGTCATGCGCGGCGAACGGCTGGGCCTTGCCCGTGCGCCAGTCGCGGGGCGCCTTCTCCCCGGCCATGATCACGCCGACGGTCGCCTTCTCCCCGCCCGCGAAATAGCGGCGGCCGACCTCGAACAGGCGGATAGAGGCTGCGCCACGATCGCTGTTGCGGCGGGTAGCGGACAGGAGGCCCGGCAGCAGCGAAGGCCGCATGACCTTCATGTCCTCGGAAATCGGGTTGGCGAGGACCCAGTCGCCGCCGCCCACCGCGGCCGCTTCCTTTTCCGACACGAAGGACCAGTTGATCGCCTCGGCGAGGCCCCGCGCGGCGGCCGTGCGGCGGACGCGGCGCTCGACCAGTTGCTCCGCTGTCGCCGTTGCCTTGGCAACGCCGGGCACACGCGGCAGCGGCGTCGACGTCACCTTGTCCAGGCCGTGGATACGCACGACCTCCTCGACGATGTCGGGCCAGCCATCGACGTCCCGCCGCCAGCTCGGCACCGCAACCGACCAGCTTTCCGGCACGTCGACCATGACACCGTCCTGATTCTCCCGGCCGCCGCCCGTGACGGTGACCGTGAAGCCGAGGCCGCCGAGTATCGCCTTCTGCCGGTCCTTGCCGACGTCGATGCCGGCGAGCGCCAGCGTCTGCGCCGGGGCGTAGGACACGACCTTCACCGCCAGCGGCGGCTCGCCCGCACGGGTCGCCTCGCTCGCCGCGCCTCCGCACAGGCGCAGCACCAGATCGGTGGCGATCGACAGGCCGTCGTCCAGGAAAGCCGGGTCGACACCGCGCTCGAACCGCTGCCGCGCGTCGGAGGTCAGCGCCAGCTTCTGGCCGGTCACGGCAATCCGCTCCGGCGTGAAATAGGCGCATTCGATCAGGACATCGGTGGTCGAGTCCTGCGCGCCGGAATGCTCGCCCCCCATGACGCCGCCGATGTCGTGCACGGCCTCTTCGTCGGCGATGACGGTCATCGTCCCGTCGAGCGTGTAGGTCTTGCCGTTGAGCGCCAGAACCTGCTCGCCCGCCTTCGCCTTTCGGGCGACGAGGCCGCCCTTCAGGCGCGCCATGTCATAGACGTGGAGCGGCCGGCCGAGGTCGACGGAGACATAGTTGGTGATGTCGACCAGCGCACTGATCGGCTTCTGGCCAATGGCCTTCAACCGCCGCTGCATCCATTCGGGCGCCGCGCCGTTCGTCACGCCCTTCACCGACCGGGCATAGAAAGCGGGGCATCCGTCACGGTCCTCGGTGCGGACGTCGGGGCCTGCGCCATTGCCAGCGACCGACGGGACAGCCAGCGGCTTCAGCGTACCGATGCCGGCGGCGGCAAGGTCGCGGGCGATCCCGCGCACGCCCATGCAATCCTGACGGTTCGGCGTGATCGACACGTCGATGACCGGATCGTCGAGACCTGCCCAGCCGGCATAGACGGCGCCTACCGGCGCGTCGGCCGCCAGTTCGATGATGCCATCATGATCCTCGCCCAGTTCCAGCTCACGGACCGAGCACATCATGCCGTTCGATTCAACGCCGCGGATCGCCGCAACCTTCAGGACCATGCCGTTCGCGGGCACGACCGCACCGGGCATGCCGAACACGCCGACCAGCCCCGCGCGGGCGTTGGGCGCGCCACACACGACCTGCAACGGGCCGTCGCCTGCATCGACCGACAGCACCTGCAGCTTGTCCGCCTGCGGGTGAGGGGCCGCTGTCAGCACCTTCGCGATGCGAAACGCACCCAGCTTTTCGGCCGGGTTCTCGACGCCCTCCACCTCGATGCCGACATTGGTCAGTGTCTCGAGGATCGTCGCAAGCTCCGCCTGCGTATCCAGATGCTCCTTGAGCCAGCCCAGCGTGAACTTCATGCGCCGACTCCTCCCGACAGCGTAGGCACGTCGAGGGCCGAGAAGCCGTAGTGGCGCAGCCAGCGCAGGTCACCGTCGAAGAAGGCGCGCAAGTCGTTCATCCCGTATTTGAGCATGGCGAGGCGGTCGACACCGGTGCCGAAGGCGAAGCCCTGCCATTCGTCCGGATCGAGCCCGCAGGCTTCGATCACGCGGCGGTTGACCATGCCGCTGCCCAGCACCTCCAGCCAGCCGCCGTCGGCATCGTCGCCGCTGCCGCCGATCACCCGCTGGCCATTCACCAGCGTATAGCCGACATCGACCTCCACCGACGGCTCGGTGAAGGGGAAATAGCTGGGACGCAGGCGCAGGACGATGTCGTCGCGCTCGAAAAAGGCCTTCAGGAATGTCTCCAGCGTCCACTTGAGATGGCCGAGCGTGATGCCCCGGTCGATCACCAGTCCCTCGATCTGGTGGAACATCGGCGTGTGCGTGGCGTCGCTGTCCGAGCGATAGACGCGGCCCGGCGCGATGATGCGGATCGGTGGCTTCCCGCTCATCATCGTGCGGATCTGCACCGGCGACGTGTGGGTGCGCAGCAGCATCGCCTTCCCGTCGACCTTCTGGTTCTCGCCGAAGTAGAAGGTGTCGTGCATCGCCCGCGCCGGATGCGTCTCGGGAATGTTGAGCGCGGTGAAATTGTGCCAGTCGTCCTCGATCTCCGGGCCGGTGGCGACGGAGAAGCCGAGGTCGGCGAAGATTTCCGTCAGTTCGTCCATTACCTGGCTGACCGGATGGACGCTGCCCTGCGGGCCCAGGTCGACGGGCAGGGTCATGTCGATCCGTTCGCCCGCCAGCCGCGCGTCGAGCGCCGCCTGTTCCAGCGCCGCCTTCCGCCCGGCGATCGCGGCCGTTACCGATTCGCGCAGATCCTGGATCGGCGGCCCCTTCTCCAGCCGCTCCTCCGGGCTCATGCCGCCCAGTGTCTTCAGGAGGCCGGTGACGACGCCCTGCTTGCCCAGCGCGCCGACGCGCAGCCCCTCCAGCGCGTCGAGCGTGTCGGCGGCGTCGATGTCAGCCAGCAGGCCGGACTTCAGGGCGGAAACTTCACTCATGGCCGTCATATCCCGTTGCGGCCGGATCGGCCGGACATACGGCGATCCCCGTAGTCTTTGCCCGCGCGGCGAATCAAGCCGTTTCGCGGTGTCGGCGTCAGGATTGGCCGGGATTGGGCAGGCGCCCTACCTGGCCGAGCGCCGCGACGAGGCGACGAGGCGGCCGACAAGCCCGCCAAGGTCCGGATAATTCGCGCCGTGATAGGCCGTACCCACAGGCATCGCGGCGATCAGGCGGCGGTGCGCCTCGCCCAGCGCATGATAGGGCAGGGCGGGCAGCAGATGGTGCAGCGCGTGGTAGCGCAGGCCGACCGGCGCCCACAAAGCGGGCAGGACACCCGGCGGCGGCACATTGACGCTGTCGAGATACTGGTCGGTGATGCTCATCTCCTCCCCTTCATTCTCCCACAGGTGGGCGACAAGGGTACGGATCTGGTTGATGATCATCGCGCCCGAGATCACGGCCATATAGGTGAGGAAGGCGCGCAGCGGCACGACGCCCGTCGCGGTCAGGGCAACGACACCGATCGCCCAGATGGCGGCGACGATGTCCCAGAAGGTCCACGACCGGCGCAGGCGGTCATCCGGCTCCGGACGGCGGAAGGCGGGATTGATGGCAAGCGCCGAATAGCGCTCCATCACCACCCGGCGCAGCGGCGGCAACAGGAAAGAGAGCGGCACCAGTACGGCATTGCGCAGCAGGAATCCGACCGGCGCGGCAGCCGCAACGAGCATGAAGACCAGCAGCGTCACCGGCCGCATGTGCGAAAGCGGGAGATATTCGGGGTCGAGCGCCGTGCCGTAGCGCTGGCGCTGGTGATGGAGCGTATGCACGCCCTCATACATGAACGACGGGATCATCAGCGGTACGCCGACCAGCAGGTTCCAGACACCGTGGAAGCCGGGGAGCGCATCCCGCTTCATGTGCGAGATTTCGTGGATGAAAAGACTCGCGCGGTAGAGCAGTAATATGGCGGCGATCCCGGCAACGATCGCGACGACGGGTCCGGCGACCATCGCAAGGAACAGCGCGCCGTACCCCAATACCGCCGACAGCAGCATGTCCGGCCAGTAATAGCGGCCGAGCGGCTGTGCGAGTTCCTTGTTCAGCGTGGCGGCGAAGCGCAGCAACTCCATATCCTCGCTCGCACGGCGCGACGGGGCGGCCGGCGTGATCGCCGGCTTGCTGTCACCCTGATTGACTTCGCTCAGATACATGTCGGTTTCCGTTGGACCGCTAACAGTTAATGCCTCGCCCCCGCTCCGCAAGACCGGCGCCTGCTTCACGCCCGCGCGCCGAGCAGGGCGGCCCCGAACGCGACGAACATCGCGCCGGTGAGCCGGTTGAACAGCCTCTGGCGGCCCTCGTCCTTCAGCCAGCGCGCCAGTCGCAGGCCGCCGAGCGCATAGACGCCGTTCCAGAAGCCTTCGATCACCACGAAGCTCACCACCAGTATCCCCAACTGGGGGACAAATGCGGCGCGGGTGTCGATGAATTGTGGAAACAATGCGGCGGCGAAAACGATCAGCTTCGGATTGGACAGGCCGGTGAGCAGACCCGTGGCATAGAGCGCCCGTCCGCTGCGACGTGGCGCGGCATCATCGATTTTGCCAGCCGCCACCGGCGCGCGCCACGCCTTCACACCCAGATAGAGCAGATAGGCGACACCGGCATAGCGCAGCAGATCAAACAGGCGCGGCGAGGCCTTCAGCAAGGCGCCCAGACCCAGTGCGGAGGCGATGAGGCACAGCAGGATCGCGCTCATCAGGCCCGCCATGGTGGCGAGCGCGCGGCGCGGCCCGAATTGGATCGACTGGCTCATCACGTGCAGCATGTTCGGCCCCGGCGTGGCGGAGATCAGGAAAACGGCGGTGACGTAGAGCCACCATGTCTTCATCGCCATGATCGCGGTTCCTAATGCAGGGGCGCCGTCGCGCCCTTGAGCCATATCAAAGTGCCGGAGGGCCGAAAAGCATGACCGGCAACGCAAAGGGGCGCCGAAGCAATGCTCCGGCGCCCCCGCTGTCTCGTCTCGCTTGCCGCTCAGGCGGCAGCGGGCAGAGCGGCCTTCGCCTGAGCGACGATGGCGGCGAACGCCTCGCCCTCATGCATGGCGATGTCGGCCAGCACCTTGCGGTCGAGTTCGATGCCCGCGAGCTTCAGCCCGTGCATGAACTGCGAGTAGGTGAGGCCTTCCTGACGGACGCCGGCGTTGATGCGCTGGATCCACAGGCCACGGAAGGTCCGCTTCTTGACCTTGCGGTCGCGATAAGCGTACTGGCCGGCCTTTTCGACGGCCTGGCGGGCGATACGGATCGTGTTCTTGCGACGGCCGTAATAGCCCTTCGCCTGATCCAGAATCCTCTTATGCTTCGCCTTGGTGGTCGTGCCACGTTTCACGCGTGCCATATGCTAACCCTCCTTCCTTACTTCAGGCCGTAGGGTGCCCAGAGGCGGACGTGCGCGACGTCGGCTTCGGACAGCACATCGGTGCCGCGATTCTGGCGGATATACTTGGCATTGTGGCTGATCAGGCGGTGACGCTTGCCGGCGACACCATGCTTGACCTTGCCGGAAGCGGTGAACTTGAAGCGCTTCTTCACACCGCTCTTGGTCTTGAGCTTGGGCATTTTCGTCTCCTTGAATGCTGACGATTGCGGACGGACTCGGCAGCCCTTTTAGCCGGACCATCCCATCAACCCCGGCCGGGCGGACCCGACGGGAAGGCGCGCCTATACGGGCGAAGGCCCGCAAATGCAAGGATGGAAAGCAGGGCCGGGCAACACCCGCCGGAGCCATTGGCGGCCCCGCACGTTAGCAGGTCATGGCCGAAATCGATCCCCCGGCACCGGACCGCGCCGAAACGGCCCCACACTCTTCTGCGGCGCGTGGGGTCCATGCCCGATTCGCGGCGGCGCGGGCGCGCTGGCGGCGCCTGCCCCTGTTCGCACGTATCCTGTTGTGGGTCGTCGGCGTCCTGTTCCTCGTCTGGCTGATCCTGTTCGTGACCAGGGGCCGGTTCCTGAAGGCGCCGTTCGAGACAATCGTGTCGACCGCAATCCAGCGGAAGGTGGATGTGGCGGGCGATTTCCAGTTCTATTTCGCGCCGGTTTCGATCCGGTTCCTCGCCGACGGGCTGACGGTGTCCAATCCCGGCTGGACCAGCCGCAGGCATTTGTTCAGCGCAGGCCGGGTCGACGCCCGGATCGCGCCGCTCAGCCTGCTGTTCGGGGCCAGGCGGCGCATCACATGGCTGGAACTGCGCAACGGCGCGCTCGACCTCGAATGGCGTCCCGACGGCCGCGCCAACAGCTGGACGCTGGGCGATCCGGAGAAGCCGGGCGAACCGCTCGACCTGCCCGCCGTCCGCCGCGCACTGATCACCGGCACGACGCTGCGCTATCGCGACCCGCGCATGCAACTGGCGACGGACATCAGCGTCGACACGGTACGCGCGCAGGATGCCCGCTTTGCCAGCGATATCCGTTTCCAGGGGACCGGCACGCTCCGCGACCGGCCCTTCACCCTGCGCGGCGGCCTGCTGTCGCCCGACGAGACGGCGGCGGGGGGCCGCAACCAGCTTGCCCTGCGCGCCGACGCCGGAGCAATGGTCATGGAGGCGACCGGCACGCTGCCGGGCGCCACCGAACTGGACGGCGCCGACCTTGCGGTGACGGCGCGCGGCCCCAACCTGCGGCTGCTGTTCGATTTCCTGGGTGTCGCCATTCCCGACACGCGCACGTTTCACGTCACGTCCGACCTGACGAAGGCGGGCGGAGCGTGGCGTTTCACCCATCTGAAGGGCCGGTTCGGCGACAGCGACCTGACGGGCGGCATGACCATCTCCCTCCCCGGGGGGCGGCCGCTGATCGAGGCGGATCTCGACACCCGGACGCTCGACATCATCGATGTGGGGCCGTTCATCGGCTACGATCCGGAAAAGCTGGAGAAGGCGGGCGCGACAGGCATCGTCGAGACGGTGTCCGGCCACCCCCGCGTCCTGCCCGACGCGCCGCTGCGGATCGACGCGATCCGGGCGTTCGACGCGAAGGTGCGCTATCATGTGCGGACCATCCGGGCGGACAATGTGCCGGTGTCGAACGTCGGCGTCGACCTGACACTCGACCACAGCCGTCTTACCCTCTCGCCGCTCACCTTCGACATGGCGGGCGGGTTCGTGTCTTCCGACATCGCCATTGATGCGCGGGGCGCGCCGGTGCGCACGCAGTACGACATCCGCCTTTCGCCAACGCCGATGGGCAGGCTGCTCAGCCGCTGGGGCGTCGAGCAATCGGGCACCTCCGGCGTGATCAAGGCGCGGGTGCAGATGACCGGAGAGGGCGATTCGGTGCACGCCTCGCTGGCGAGCGCCGACGGGCGCATCGCCGTCATCCTCCCCGCCGGCACCATGTGGGCGCGCAACGTCCAGCTTTCCGAACTCGACATCGGCACCTTCATCACCAAGATGTTCGCCTCCAAGCTGAAGAAGCCGGTGGAGATCAACTGCGGCCTCATCGCCTTCACCGTTCGTGACGGCATCGCCACCGCCGACCCGATCCTGATCGACACCAGGAAGAACGTGATCACCGGCCGGGGCGGGTTCAGTTTCCGGGACGAAAGCCTGAACATGGCGGTGCGCGCCGACGGCAAGACGATCAGCCTGTTTTCCGGCCAGTCGCCCGTTGGCATCGGCGGATATTTCGCAAAGCCGGGGATCAATCCGCTCAGCCCCGAACTGATGGCCCGGGGCGGGATCGGCGCGGGCCTTGGCCTCGTCGCGACGCCGCTCGCCAGCATCCTCGCCTTCGTCGACGTGGGCGACGCCAAGGCGGCGGCCTGCGGCCCGGTGCTGGCGGGAGCCGATGCCGCCGCCCAGCGCACGGCAAAGGGGAAAAGCCGGGAAGACGTCAGCGGGAGCGGGACGGCCGCGCCCGCGCGTCCGCCGTCGCAAAAGAGCGGGAAATTCCTCGGCATCTTCTGATCGTCTACCCTCCCGACCATTCCTCATAACCCTATTGGCGCTGCACATAACGGGGCCGATCCGCATAAACCCGGCCAGGCATCCGGCATTCCGCCCCATCTATGACCGCGCCGCTGCATGCATTGGCAAAACTCAATTGCCGCATTTCTCTATCGATATAGTTGGCAATTCACCGCCGGGTCGGCTCGCGAGGCATCACATGCCCCCGCCCTGGCGGACCAGATCAATGCAGAAACAGAGCAAGGCAGACCATGGGGTACAGGGAATTCAGGCATCGGGGCGCAGGTTGGGGTATCGGGCTGCTGGCGCTGACAATGGCGACGGCAGCGCAGGCGCAGGCGCAGGGTACGGGCACCGCCACGGCACCCGATGCAGCGGTCGACGCGGCGGCGGATGCGGGATCGGGCGACATCGTGGTGACGGCCGAGCGCCGGGCGACCGACCTTCAGAAAACGCCGATCGCCATTTCCGCCTTCACACCGGAAACGCTGGCTGCGCGGAGCATCAGCAACGTGCGTGACCTTGCCGGACAGGTGCCGAACCTGTTCGTCGCGCGCACGTCCATCAGCCACACGACCCAGACATTCTCCCTGCGCGGCGTCGGCGAGTCCGACCCGATCCAGGAGCCGGTGCTCGCCATCTACGTCGACGACGTCTACGTCCCCCGCCAGATCGGGTCGATGAGCGAGTTCGTCGACCTCGAGCGGGTGGAGTTGCTGCGCGGGCCGCAGGGCACGCTTTACGGCCGCAACTCCAGCGCGGGGGCGCTGCGCATCATCACCCGCGACCCGGACGACACCACCCATGTGACGGCGCAGGTCGGCTACGGCAGCTTCAACGACGTGCAGGCCCGCGCGCTGGTGAGCGGGCCGATCGTCGGCGACACGCTGTCGGCCAGCGTTTCCTGGATCCACCACACGCGCGACGGCGTGACCCACAATCCGACGCTGGGCCATGACGTCAACCGCATCGACCTGGACGGCTGGCGCGGCAAGCTGCGCTTCACCGGCATCGCCGACCTCGACGCGCTGCTGACCGTCAACGTCATCCGCGACCGCAGCGATACCCGCTCCTACATCCCGGTCCGGCAACCCGACGGCTTCAGTCGGCGCCGCTCCTATTCCGAGGTCGAACCGACCCAGCACCTGAACAGCACCAACGGCTCGCTGCGCCTCATATACACCCTCTCGCCGGCGCTTTCGGTCAAGTCGATCACGGCGGTCGGCGGCTTCAACCTCAACCCCGTCTATTACGAGAATGACGGCGAGGCGGCGCTGATCCAGAAGAACCTCATCCACTACAACGACAGGTTCGTCAGCCAGGAGGTGCAGCTGAACGGCGATCTGGGCGCCCTCACCTTCACCAGCGGCCTGTTCTACCTGCACGAGCGCTTCTTCGTGGAGCGGGACGGGTTCAGCCGCACCGGCACGCTCGCGACCTCGCCGGTCAACCGGCTGCGCGCCCACAACATCACCTATACCGATGCCTATGCGGTATTCGGCGAGGGGACATGGAAGGCGAGCGACATCTTCAGCGTGACCGCGGGCGTGCGCGGCACGATCGAGAAGAAGCGCTTCGTGTTCGACAACAAGGTGATCGACGACAACCGCAATGTCCTTGCCCAATCGATCGAGGGCGAGGCGGAGAAGACGTGGCGGGCGCTGACGCCCAAGGTCTCGCTTCAGGCACAGTGGACGCCGAACCTGCTCAACTACCTGACCTTCTCGCGCGGGTTCAAGTCGGGCGGGTTCGACAACCGGGCGACGCGGATCGACCTCGCCACCCTGCCCTTCAACCCGGAGAAGGTCTCGACCTATGAAGGCGGCCTGAAAGCCACCCTGCTGGGCGGCGCGCTGCGCAGCAACCTCGCGCTATTCTACAACGACTACAAGGATCTTCAGGTCTCCTTCTACGACCCCGATTATGTCGGCAGCCGGCGCGGCAACGCGGGGAAGGCGCACAGCTGGGGCGTCGAGATAGAGAACGACCTGCGCCTGTCCGACCGCTTCTCCGTCCAGGCGTCGGGCGGCTATCTCCATGCCGTCTACGACACGTACAAGGGCGCCGGCGGCCCGGGGGTGAACGCCGACGGCAATCCGCTGACCAACGCGCCCAAATGGACGGTGTCGGGCGGCGGCAGCTACACCCTGCCACTGGGTGCCGGGGCCAGCAGCCTGCGCCTGTCCGCCAACGCCCAGTACCAGAGCAGCTTCTACCAGAACGCGCTCAGCCGCCCGCAGGACCGCGTGCCGGGGCAGACCTTCGTCAACGGCACCATCGCCTGGACCCTGCCCGACGACCGGTTCCAGGTATCGCTGGAGGGCCGGAACATCCTGGGCGCGAACAAGCCGGTCAGTTCCACCTACATCCCGTCCACCGGCGTCTACTACAAGAACTACGCCGACCCGGCAACGGTGCTGGCCTCCGTCCGCTTCAGCTACTGAAGGCTGAAGACGGGCGCCACAGAGGGGGGCGGCGCGCGCCCCTCAGCCCGCCGCCAGATGCGCGCGGAACCAGTCGGCCAGTTCCTCCTCCGACAGCTCCCCCGCCGCGAGGGCGAGGACGGTGTCGATCGCCTCTTGCGCGCCAAATACGATGGATGCGCCGTCGAGCATTAGGAACAGCCGGGCCAGCACCCAGGCCGTTCGCTTGTTCCCGTCCACAAAGGGATGGTTCCGCGCGACACAGAAGGCATAGGCGGCAGCCAGCACGCACCGATCATCCTCACCATAGGCCCACCGATTCACCGGCCGGGCCAATGCCTATTCCAATGCCGCTTCGCCCGAAGCGGCGGAAAAGCGACGGAACGCGACGCCCGGACGACGAGAGGGACGGGTACGCGGCATGGCGGCGACGGGCGCGCGGCGGACATGCGGCTCCGGCGCGGCATCGGTGCGGCATCGATGCGACTGGGAACCGGACTCCGGCGCGCCACCGGCGCGACAAGCAGGCGCCGCGCGAGCACCGTTCGCGCACCACATATGCGGCGCGGACGCCCCGCCACCGCCCCGGCCCTGCGCCGCCGTCACGCACCTTCACGGTCCGGGCCGGGCACGCGATTGGCCGGACCGAAGGGGTTCGCCATCTTCCGCGCATAATGATCGAGCGCCTGCTCCCACGCGCGATCGAACGGCGTACCGGCCAGCCGCTCGCGCAGACGATGCGCGCTGGACCGCGACATGCCCGCCGCGCGGGCGGCGCTGGCGACGCTGCCGGTGTCGAACAGGACGGAGATGAAGATGCGTTGCCGGGAGGGATTCCAGCGGGCGCGGGCGGGCGGGGGTTCGGAATGCCGTGTCATCCGGCAGGATAGACCATGAAAGACGGGGTGTAGGACAGCGGCGGTGCGTGGGTTGGGGCGTCAGACGGTCAGGCCAGCGTGACGTAGATTTCCGCCTCGACCAGCCATTCGCCGCCCGCATCCCGCCATTTGGCGGCATAAGTGCCGGACGCCAGCGGCGCGCCGGTGGCGCCATCCGTCCCCGCCCACCGGCCCTGCTCCATGGCGACGGGCTCGACGGGGGAGACAGTGACCGCGTCCGGCGTGCGCACGTAGAGGGTGGGGGCGGGCACGGAAAACTCCCGCCGCCAGACCTTCACCTGCGCCACGCGCCCGGCGATGACGGCGCTGTCGCTGCCCGTCACCATCACGCAGTCGCGCGCGAGAATGGGGCCGATGGCGTCGGCGTTCCGATCGGCAATGGCGCGGTTGAACGCGGCGCGGCGGGCGCGGATGGCAAGTTCGGCGGCGGAGGAGGTCATGGGGACGGACATGACCTTCTGCCTATCGGCGCAACATCCAGTAGGCGAGCCGCTGATAGCGAATATACACAAGATATTGTATGTTGCCAGGCATGCGAACCCTGACCTTTTCCGAGATCCGCACCAATCTGAAGTCCGTGCTGGACCGCGTCGTCTATCGGGTCAACGGCAAAGGCGAGGCGCAGGCGCTGGAAGTGGCGCAGTGCCGGTATCTTTATTGACGGAGAGCAGCCCAACAATCTCCCCGGCCTGCCTGCATGCCCCTGAAGCGTGGGAGTTCCGGCCATGTTGGCTGGAGCTTTCGCTGTAGATTCGCTGTTTGGTTCGCCCAGGGTCAGGACCCCGGGGTTTCCAGCTCACGCATGCCCGGCTTGCTGCCCTTCTGCCTCTCAACACCTCAAGCAAGCAACGAACACGTTCATCCAATGACAATCGCTTATATAGCCTCTATGATGTCCAGATGGCGCAGTTGAACATTTCCCTTCCAGACGCGCTCAAGAGTTGGGCGGAGCGGCGTGTGGCCGAAGGGCGCTATGGCAGCACCAGCGATTATGTGCGCGATCTGGTACGGCGCGATCAGGAAGCCCAAGAACGCAAGGCTGCCGATGATGAGCGGCTCCGCCACGCCTGGGAAACGGGGCTGACAAGTGGGGACGCGGTTCCGATGTCCGACGACTGGGCCGATATGGTCGTGGCGCGGGGCCGGAAGCGGTCGGGCGCTGAGCCCGACGTGGCCTGATGCGCGTCACGATCCGGCCGCAGGCGGATCGTGATCTTGGCGAGATATTCGACTGGATTGCCCGTGACGACGCCGGAGCGGCGGAACGCCACGTCCGTCATCTGGTGTCGGCGGCGCTTGCCCTGCGGAATTTTCCGAAGCGCGGTTCGCCGAGGCCGGAAATCGCGGAGGATGCCCGCAGCCTTGTCGTCGGCCGTTACCTGATCCTCTATCGGGTTACCGCCAATGGGGTCGAGATCGTGCGGTTCGTGCATGCCGCACGCCATCTCGATGATCTGTTCGGCGATACAGAGTAAACGGAATGACATCACGTCAACGGTGCGGCCCCGTTCGATCCGAGCCCGGCCGCCCCCATGGGCAGACGGCGCCGAGGACAGGCTTCGCCCGAAGCGAACGGATCACGGTAAATTCAGAACGCTCTTGATGGTGGCCCGGCAACCATAATCGTTGCCGAAGATATTGGGCGAACCACCGGTCTACCCAATATCGACCCCTCAATCATGCTCCCTGTCGCCGGCGCCCATATACAGTTCGCTGCCGGTTTCCTTGAACAGCCGGCTCATCTCCTCCATGCCCTTCAATGCGGCGGCCTTGCTTGCCTCGGCCACTTGCGTGCCGGTGAGGCCGGCTTCGAGGAAGCCGTCGGCGGGCTGGTTCTTCTTCGCGGCGGAAGCCCCGAGTTCGGTACCGCCTCCATCCCCCGGATGGAGGCTGTTTGCTGCCCTTCCGGCAGCAAATTCCCGGACCTCCTGCGTGATCTTCATCGAGCAGAATTTGGGGCCGCACATCGAGCAGAAATGGGCGGTCTTCGCGCCTTCGGCCGGGAGCGTCTGGTCGTGATATTTTTCCGCCGTGTCGGGGTCGAGGCTGAGGTTGAACTGGTCGCGCCAGCGGAATTCGAAGCGGGCGCGTGACAGGGCGTCGTCGCGGACCTGCGCGGCCGGGTGCCCCTTCGCCAGGTCGGCGGCGTGGGCGGCGAGCTTGTAGGTGACGACGCCGACCTTCACGTCGTCGCGGTCGGGCAGGCCCAGATGCTCCTTGGGCGTGACGTAGCAGAGCATCGCCGTGCCGTACCAGCCGATCTGCGCCGCACCGATGCCCGAGGTGATATGGTCGTAGCCGGGCGCGATGTCGGTGGTGAGGGGCCCCAGCGTGTAGAAAGGCGCCTCGCCGCAGACCTGCAGCTGCTTTTCCATATTCTCCCTGATCTTGTGCATGGGGACGTGGCCCGGCCCTTCGATCATCACCTGCACGTCCTGCTTCCAGGCGCGGTGGGTCAGCTCGCCCAGCGTGTAGAGTTCGGAGAACTGCGCCTCGTCATTGGCATCGGCGATCGAGCCGGGACGCAGGCCGTCGCCGAGGCTGTAGGCGATGTCATACGCCTTCATGATCTCCGTGATCTCGTCGAAATGCTCGTAGAGGAAGCTCTCCCTGTGGTGCGCGAGGCACCATTTCGCCATGATCGAACCGCCTCGGCTGACGATGCCGGTGACGCGCTTCGCCGCCATCGGGATGTAGGCGAGGCGCACGCCCGCATGGATGGTGAAATAGTCGACGCCCTGCTCCGCCTGTTCAATGAGGGTGTCGCGGAAGATGTCCCACGTCAGCTCCTCGGCGATGCCGCCGACCTTCTCCAGCGCCTGATAGATGGGGACGGTGCCGATGGGGACCGGCGAGTTGCGCAGGATCCATTCGCGGGTGTCGTGGATGTTGCGGCCGGTCGACAGGTCCATCACCGTGTCCGCGCCCCAGCGGATCGACCAGACCAGCTTGTCGACCTCGCTGGCGACGTCGGAGGCGACGGCGGAATTGCCGATATTGGCGTTGATCTTCACCAGGAAGTTGCGGCCGATCGCCATCGGCTCGCTTTCCGGGTGGTTGATGTTCGACGGGATGATCGCCCGGCCGCGCGCGACCTCGCTGCGGACGAATTCGGGCGTCACATAATCCGGGATCGACGCGCCGAAGCTTTCGCCGTCACGGACATATTCGGCAAGGCGGGCGCGGCCCAGATTCTCGCGCTCGGCGACATATTCCATCTCCGGCGTGATGATGCCGCGCCGGGCATAGTGCATCTGGCTGACATTGCCGCCCGCCTTCGCGCGCAGCGGCTGCCGGACGACATTGGGAAAGGGCTGAACGCGCCCATTTCTGGACTCCGTCACAGTCGAGACCGTACCGGTGGCACCGCGGTCCGGCCCCTTCAGGCCATTGTCCTCCGGCTTCACGGCGCGGGCGTTATAGGCCTCGACATCGCCGCGGCCCATGATCCAGTCGCGGCGCAGTTGCGGCAGGCCAGCCATGATGTCGATGCGCGCGTTCGGGTCGGTATAGGGCCCCGACGTGTCGTAGACGCGGACCGGCGGCTCGCCCGAGCTGGGCTCCAGGTCGATTTCGCGCATGGCGACCTTCAGCGGCCCGACATGGATCTTGCGCGATCCCCGGATGGGACCGGTGGTCACGCGCATCTCTGTACGGGCGGGAACGTCTGCCATAGTCACTCTACTCCTCCAGGCGGGAGAAGAGTGCGGGCGACCGGACGATGCGCGCGCTCCCTCCCTACGCCGGTGTCAGCCGGATCAGGTTCAACGGGTCGCGGCCACATCAGCCACCTCTCAACCGCCTGTGGACGGTCCCCCGGGGATCACGCGAGCTTAACCTACCAGAGCGGGTTCCGGCAAGGCCGCATTCGCACCCGTCCGCCAGCGGCTCGCGGCGGCGGCGACGCGGCGGCCGAGCGAGCGGGCGGTGGCGCGGTCGCCCGCCTTCGGCGTCACCTCCGCCGAGTCATTGGCCGCCTGCGCCATCGCACCCAGGAAGCTGCCGAGGCGGTTCTCGACATCGGTGGCGGCGGCGGTGTCGTCATTGTTGCCCGGGTTCTGGCCGGTGCCGATCCACAGCATGCCGTGCTGCGCGGCGAAGATGGCAAGCGTGGTCAGCGTGTGGAGCTTGTCGCCCGACGGCGAGCCGGACACGGTGAAGGCGGCGCCCAGCTTGTCCTTCCACGCCTTGCTGAAATAGACCTTCGCGCTCGCGTCCATGAACGCCTTCATCGGGGCGGACACCGTGCCCATGTAGGTGGGCGAGCCGAAGACGATCGCGTCGGCGCCGTCGATCCGCTCAAAGAACGCGTCGAAATCCGTCTGCCCGCCCTCGATGCGGAGCAGGTGGGCCTGCGCGCCCTCCGCCTCCACGCCCTGCGCGACGTCCCGCGCCAGAACGTCGGCATGGCCGAAACCCGAATGATAGACGATCGCTACCTGTGTCATATGCTGTCCTTCCATCGCTGCCGGCCCCGAATGGCCTTGCGGACGGACAGATGAGGGCATAGGTACTGAAAGTTAAGTACGCACCTTGGAGTACCTATCCATGAATATTCCGGCCTCCGATATGCCGGCCATGAAGGCCCCGGAATGGGTGCACGCGGTCGACCCGTGCGAGGCGGGCTGTCCGTCGCGCGACCTGCTGGACCTGATCGGCGACCGGTGGAGCATGCTGATCATGCTGGTGATCGGCCAGGGCATAACGCGCAACGGCGCGCTGAAGCGGCGGATCGGCGGCATCAGCCAGAAGATGCTGACCCAGACGCTGCGCGCGCTGGAGGCGAACGGGCTGGTCGAACGGCACGACTTCGCGACCGTGCCGCCGCATGTCGAATATGCGCTGACGCCGCTGGGCGTATCGCTCCAGCACGCGCTGAGCCCGCTGTTCGGCTGGGTCGAGACGCATTTCGACGCGGTGCTGCGCGCCCGCACTGCCTTCGCCGGGCGGACGGAGGCGGCGGCATGAGCCTGCACGCGCCGCTCCCCGACCTGGCGACCAAGGCCGGGCGCAAGGCCTATCGCCACGAAATGCGGATGGTGGCGGTGCGGCCGCGCCGTGTCGGCCTGCTGCTGCTCGCCGTCGCGATGCTGCTGATCCTGCTGCCGATCGGCGGGGTGCACAGCCTGATGGGATGGTCGCCCCGCTTCCTGGGCACGATCGCGCTGGGGGCGGCGCTGCCGTTCCTGATCGCGGCGTCATGGCTGCGCGGACGATACCATCGCCAGCGCCTTGCCCTCGCCGCCGCAGCGGAGGCCGCAGGCGACGCGCCCTAAAGGAAGTATTTCATCCGGATATCCTGCCGCGCCGCCGCGCCGCCGATCGTGAAGCTGGCGGAGCGGAAGCTGGGGGCGCCGAAGCGGACCGGCGGGTTTCCGGAGAAGCCGACCCCCTCCCGCGGGATGCCCATGAAGGTGTCGAGCTTCCGGTTGCCATTCTCGTCATGGATGATCGCGATCGCATAGCCGCCGGGCGGCAGGTCGCCGAGCGCGATCCCCCGCGCCTGCGCGGCGGGCACGGTGAAATGGCGCCGGTCGGGGTCGCCGGTGCAGTCGGGAAAATGATCGGGCAGGCGCGTCAGGCAGATCAGCAGTTGCCCGCGCGGCGAGCGCAGCTTCTCGACATCGAGCGACAGCGGCTGCGGCATGTCCTGCGGCGCGGCCCCCGCAAGGCCCGCCCATGCGCCGAGCGCCAGCAGGACAATACGCATCCGCCCCGTCACGCTGCCCGCCCCCGCGCGAAATCGCCGATGCCGCGATCGGTGCCGCAGAGGCGGTCCCAGACGCGGAAATAGAGGCCGTAATTGCAGGCGTAGAGATCATGGTGCCGCTGGTGGTGGCTGGCCGTGATCAGCCACGCCCCGGCGGGACCGCGCACCAGCGCGCGCGGAAACATCTCCCACCCCATATGGTTGGCGACGCCCATCACCGTCATGATCGCCAGCACCGCGCCCAGCGCGCCGGCATGGATGGGGATGAGGAAGACGAGCGCCGGGATGACCACCGCACCCGTCACTGCCTCCCACGGGTGGAAGCTCATCGCCGCCCAGGCGGTCGGCGGGCGGCTGGCATGATGGACGGCGTGGACGCGGCGGAACAGAGCGGGCGCATGCATCCAGCGATGCGTCCAGTAGAACCACGTGTCGTGCGCCGCGAGGTAGAGCAGCACCGAAATCGGCAGATACCAGATCGGATACGCATGGAGCCCGGTGTAGATGCGCGTCCACCCGTGCGCCTGCCACCCCCAGGCGACGACGCCCGCGGGCAGGCCGTAGATCGCGGCTGAGAGCAGCGACCAGCCGACCTCCCGCCGCATCTGCCGCCCGAGCCCGGCATAGAGGCCGGGATGGCGCAGGCGCGTCGCCAGCGCGAAGCCGCCGCTCGCCAGCAGGTAGCGGACGGCCACGATCGCGGTCATCGCCAGCATCGAGAACAGGAGGGTCGAGGACGCCATGGACAGGCGCTATAGCGCGGCCGCCGCAGTGCTGTCACGACCGGGCCGCAATGCGCCGGGTGGACGGGGCCGCCGCCATCCGGCATGGCTGCATCGCAGGGCGAAGGAGAAGAGATGGTGGTCGAACGGCTGGTCGCATCGGTGCTCGACGGCGTGCCGCACGGCTTCATGGGCCGCGCGGGCGGCGTTTCGACGGGGCTTTATGCGGGCCTGAACGTCGGGCTCGGCTCCGACGACGAGCGCGCGGCGATCCTGGCCAACCGGGACATCGCCCGCGACGCGGTGCTGCCCGGATCGACGCTGGTCACCGTACGGCAGGTGCATTCGCCCGACGTCGTCACCGTCACCGGCCCGATCGCGGAAGAGGCGCGGCCGCCCGCCGACGCGCTGGTCACCCGCGAGCCCGGCCTGCTGCTCGGCATCCTCACCGCCGACTGCGTGCCGGTGCTGTTCGCCGACGCCGCCGCCGGTGTCGTGGGCGCGGCCCATGCCGGATGGAAGGGCGCGCTGGACGGCGTCACCGACACGACCGTCGCAGCGATGGAGGCGCTGGGCGCCGACCGGACGCGGATCGCCTGCGCCATCGGCCCGTGCATCGCCCGCGCCTCCTATGAGGTGGGGGAGGATTTCGCCGAACGGTTCGAGGCGGCCGACCCGGCGAACGAACGCTTCTTCCTCGCCGGGCGGCCGGGGCACCGGATGTTCGACATAGAAGCCTATGTCGCCGCGCGCCTCGCTGCCGCCGGGATCACGCGGATCGTCGCACTGGGCGAGGACACCTGCGCGCAGCCCGAGCGCTTCTACAGCTACCGCCGTTCCTGCCTGAACGGCGAACCGGGCTATGGGCGGCAGATTTCGCTGATCGGGGTAGGGTAGAGATGACGCTGCTTCTCACGTCACCGGGAAGGCAGAAGACGCGGGATGACGGATCATATCCGGCACGACAATGGCGGTGACGCCAGTTTCCGGCGTCTGTTTTCGGAGCACCTGATTTCCCGCATGGGCGGGATTGCGGACATTCCTCCCCGGTGCGGGGAGGGAGACCATTTGCGCAGCAAATGGTGGAGGGGGGCCAACCCAATAGCACGGTGCTGCGAGGCCTGCCCCCTCCGTCAGCGCTTCGCGCTGCCACCTCCCCGTGCCGGGGAGGATGGTCCGCAACTGGCCGCTTTCCGTCCATCCGCTTCCAGCCGGACCGCGTCTCCCCCTCGCCCATCCTCCGCCATCGCGCCGTAACAAAGTTACGCTTCACTGATATTCCGTTTCGCGACTCTGTGACGCTGTGGCATGGTACCGGATGGGGAGCGGGACCAGTCAGGAGAGCGCGATGAGCGACGAGACCGAGGCGGAACTGACCAGCGTGAGCGCACCGGGCCAGCATCGCAGGCGGCCCAAGCCACCGATCATGGAAATCGACGGACGCAGGCTGAAGCCGGCCACGCTGATGATGGGGCATGGCTATGACCCCGCCCTGTCGGAGGGGTCGCTGAAGCCGCCGATCTTCCTCACGTCAACCTTCGCCTTCGAGAGCGCGGCGGCGGGCAAGCGGCATTTCGAAGGGGTGACGGGCATCCGCCCGGGCGGGTCGGAGGGCCTTGTCTATTCCCGCTTCAACGGGCCCGACCAGGAGATCGCCGAGGACCGGCTGTCGGTGTGGGAGGAGGCGGAGGATGCGCTGCTGTTTTCCAGCGGCATGTCGGCGATCGCCACCGCCCTGCTCACGCTGGTCGAGCCGGGCGACGTGATCGTGCATTCCGCCCCGCTCTATGCCGCGACCGAGGGGCTGATCGGCAAGATCCTGGGCAAGTTCGGGGTCAGATGGATCGACTTTCCGGCGGGCGCGGGCGAGGAGGAGATCGGCGCGGTCATCGAGAAGGCGAGGGCCATGGGCCGGATCGCCGCCCTGTACCTCGAAAGCCCGGCCAACCCGACCAACGTGCTGGTCGACATCGAGGCGGTAGTCGCGCGGCGCAACTCCCTGTTCCCCGAGGGGGGGCACCGCCCCCCCGTCCTCATCGACAACACGTTCCTGGGACCACTGTGGCTGAAGCCGCTGGCGCACGGCGCGGACCTCGTCATCTATTCCCTCACCAAATATGCGGGCGGGCACAGCGACCTGGTGGCGGGCGGGGTGCTGGGCGGCAAGGCGCTGGTCGACCGCATCCGGGCGATGCGCAACACCATCGGCACGATCCTGGACCCGCACAGCGCCTGGATGCTGCTGCGCAGCCTGGAGACGCTGGAGCTGCGGATGAGCCGCGCGGGGGAGAATGCGGCGAAGGTGTGCGCCTGGCTGCGCGATCAGCCGCAGGTGGAAAAGGTCGTCTATCTCGGCTTTCCCGAGACCGAGCGGCAGCAGGACATCTACGCGCGGCACTGCACCGGGGCGGGATCGACATTTTCCCTGTACCTGAAGGGCGGGGAGGCGGAGAGCTTCGCGTTCCTCGACGCGCTGAAGATCGCCAAGCTGGCCGTCAGCCTGGGCGGCACGGAGACGCTGGCCAGCCATCCGGCGGCGATGACCCATTTGTCGGTACCCGCGGAGCGCAAGGCGGCGCTGGCGATCAGCGACAATATGGTGCGCATCTCGATCGGCTGCGAGGATGCCGACGACCTGATCGCCGACTTCGCGCAGGCGTTGCGGGCGCTGACATTGCCGACGGCGCGGTGAACCGGCAATAGGGTGCGGAACAGACCGAAGGAGGATGCCCGATGCCCCTGTCACTCCACGCCGCGACCGTCCCGTCCTATATCCAGATCGTCGGCGCGGTGGCGGCGCTGGTCGACAAGGCGGAGGCGCACTGCACGGCGCATGGATGGCCCGCCGCCCGGGTGATCGACGCGCAACTGGCCCCGGACATGCGCAGCTTCGCCTATCAGGTGAAGTCGGTGGCCGTGCACTCGATCGGCGCGATCGAGGGCGTGCGGCGCGGCAGCTTCTCCCCCGACAACACGACGCCGCCCGACAGCTTCGAGGGGCTGCGCGCGCGCATGGCGGAGACCAGGGCGGCGCTCGAGGCGCTGACCGAGGCGGAGCTTGCCGCGTTCGAGGGGCAGCCGATGGCGTTCGCCTTCGGCGAGCACCGCATCCCCTTCACGGCGGTCAATTTCCTCCTCTCCTTCTCCCAGCCCAATTTCTATTTCCACGCGACCACCGCCTACGACATCCTGCGATCGCTGGGCGTGCCGCTGGGCAAGCGGGACTTTCTGGGGCAGCAACGCCGGGGATAGCACCCGGACAGGCTAGGCGCCAGGCCAGTCGAGGCGTGGCCATCCGCGGGCCGAGGCCAATTGGGCGAGCGGCTTGTGCGGGTTGGCGGCGAAGGGTTCGTCGGCGAACTCCAGCATCGGCGCGTCCGATACATGGTCGGAATAGGCGCGGACATGCGCCTGCGCCCGGTCGATGCCCTGCGCCGCCATCCACGCCTCGATCATCCGCAGCTTGCCGGTGTCGTAGCAATTCTCCCCCGCGATCTTCGCGCGGACATAGGGCAGGCCCTGCGTCAGGTGATCGGTGGCGATCACCGCGTCGAAGCCCAGGCGCCGGGCGATCGCCTCGACATAGAGGCGGTAGGAGGCGGTGGCGAGCACCAGCGTATAGCCCGCCGCCCGGTCCGCCGCGATCCTCTCCCGCGCGCCGGGGCGCAGGTTGCGCGCGATCACCCGGTCGGCATAGCTTTCGATATGCGGGGTCAGCGCGGCGAGGCTGACCTCCCGCCCGATCATCAGCTCCTGATTGATTTCCTTCAGCCGGGACCGGGTGATCAGTTTCAGCACATAGGCGAGCATCACGAACGGCACGAGCGGCGCGAGCAGCAGGCGCCACGGCGCCATCGCCCCGGCGACATGCAGCAGGAAGGGGGTATAGGTTCCCCGGACCGTTACCGTCCTGTCCATGTCGTAGAAGGCGAGCCTGTGCGTCATGCCGTATCCGAAACCTTTGCCGATACCCTTCGTTCTGACCTGCGGATGGGCCGTTTCGGCTTGCCGCGCAACCGATAATGGACCACTAACTCCCCCTTGATGATCCGGCCTGCCGACCTTTCCGAAGACGTGCGCGACGACGGCACCGTGCTGCGGCTGTCGGGCAATCTGTCCGTGTCGTGCCTGGGCGACCTGCCCGCGCGGCTGGATGCGGTCGAGGGCGCGATCAGCCGGATCGACATGTCAGACGTCGATCATATCGACACGATCGGCGCGTGGACGATCCACAGCTTCGCGATGCGGCACGCCGTCGAGGTGGACGGCGCGAGCGGCGATGCCAAGCGGCTGATGGAGGCCGTCGGCCGGATCGACGAGCCGGTCGACATCCGCCCTGTCGCCACCCCGCCGTTGCAGCGCGTGCTGGGCGAAATCGGCGCGGCGACGGTCGCGAGCGGCCAGACGCTGCTTGGCCTGCTCGGCTTCTTCGGCGCGACGCTCGTCACCTTCTGGACGCTGATCCGGCATCCCGGCCGCATCCGCGTGAACGCCGTGGTCCAGCGCTTCGAGGTGGTCGGCGTCTCCGCGCTCGGCATCATCGGCCTGATGAGCTTCCTGATCGGCATCGTCATCGCCCAGCAGGGATCGGTGCAGCTGCGCCAGTTCGGCATGGAGGTGCTGACGATCAACCTGGTGGGGCGCCTGACCTTTCGCGAACTGGGCGTGCTGATGACCGCGATCATGGTCGCAGGGCGGTCCGGCTCCGCCTTCGCCGCGCAGCTCGGCACGATGAAGCTGACCGAGGAAATCGACGCGATGCGCACGATCGGCGTGTCGCCGATGGAGGCGCTGGTGATGCCGCGCGTCCTATCCGCCGTGACGCTGATGCCGCTGCTCGGCTTCTATTCGTCGATCATCGCGATCATCGGCGGCGCCTTCCTGTGCGCGGTGTCGCTCGACATCCCGCCGGTCACCTTCGTCCAGCGCCTGCGCGAGGTGGTGCCGATCACCGACCTGTGGGTGGGCCTGATCAAGGCGCCGGTGTTCGGCCTGATCATCGCCATCTGCGGCTGCTTCCAGGGCCTGCAGGTGAAGGCGAACGCGGAGGAAGTGGGCACGCGCACCACCGCCGCCGTGGTACAGGCGATCTTCCTGGTGATCGTCATCGACGCGTTCTTCGCCGTCTTCTTCACATGGGTGGGCTGGAATTGACGCCGCAGGATGATCCGGCGACGCGCGAGGAGGAGCGCGTGCACAGCGCCATCGAAGGGGCGGAGTACGCCATTCGCGTGCGCGGCCTGCGCAACAGCTTCGGCGACCAGGTGGTGCACGATGGCCTCGACCTCGACGTGCGCCGGGGCGAGATTCTGGGCGTGGTCGGCGGATCGGGCACCGGCAAGTCGGTGCTGATGCGCGCCATCATCGGCCTCCAGAAGCCCGATGCGGGAACCGTCGAGGTGTTCGGGGAGCCGATGATCGACCGCACCGAGCAGGAGGCGGTCGCGATCCGCAAGCGCTGGGGCGTGCTGTTCCAGGGCGGTGCGCTGTTCTCCACCCTGACCGTCGCCGAGAATGTCGAGGTGCCGCTGCGCGAATATTATCCCAATATCGGCCCGCGCCTGCGCGACGAGATCGCCGCCTACAAGATCCACATGACCGGCCTGCCCGCCGAGGCCGGGCCCAAATATCCCTCCGAACTGTCGGGCGGCATGAAGAAGCGGGCGGGCCTTGCCCGCGCGCTGGCGATCGACCCCGACCTGCTGTTCCTCGACGAGCCGACCGCCGGGCTCGACCCGATCGGCGCCGCGGCCTTCGACGAGCAGACGCGCAGGCTCCAGCAGGTGCTGGGCCTCACCGTCTTCCTGATCACCCATGACCTCGACACGCTCTATTCGATCTGCGACCGGGTGGCGGTGCTGGCCGACAAGAAGGTGACCGCCGTCGGCACGATCGACGAACTGCTGGCCACCGATCATCCGTGGATCCAGGAATATTTCAACGGACCGCGCGGACGCGCGGCAACGGACGCGCAGCAGCGGATCAGGGATCGCGAGGCGGCGCAAACGGACGGGCGTCGAACGCTGGACGCGGGCAAGCCGGAAAGGCAGTAGGGACAGATGGAAACGCGGTCGAACAATATTCTGGTGGGCAGCGTCGTGCTGGCGCTCCTGGCGGCCGTGATGATCGCCGCCTTCTGGTTCTCGCGCATCACGGACGGTCAGGACCAGCTGTACGACATCTATTTCAAGCAGTCCGTGAACGGCCTCGCCAAGGGATCGAGCGTCAATTATTCCGGCGTCCCGTCCGGCCAGGTCAAGGAAATCGAGCTGTGGAAGCGTGATCCGAGCTTCGTTCGGGTCCGCATCGCGGTGAAGGAGGGGACGCCCGTCCTCCAGGGCACGACCGCGACCATCGCGGGCGTCGGCTTCACCGGCGTCAGCGAGATCGTGCTGGACGGCGCCGTCAAGGGCGCGCCGCCGATCGTCTGCCCGACGCAGAACGTCTATGCCGCATGCCCGGACGGCGTGCCCGTGATCCCGACCAAGCCGGGTGCGCTGGGCGAACTGCTCAACAACGCGCCGCAGCTGCTGGAGCGGCTCTCGACCCTCACCGAGCGGCTGACCGAACTGCTGAACGACAAGAACCAGAAGTCGATCGCAAGCATCCTCGAGCATATCGACGTGGTCACCGGCACGCTCGCCTCCCACAAGGAGGAGATCGGCGCGACGCTGGCCGAGACCCGCGCCGCCGTGCAGAAGGCGGGCTTCGCCGCCGAGGAGATCGGCAAGCTGTCGGCGACCACCAACGCAATGCTGAGCGACGAGGGCCGCCCGCTGCTGGGCGACCTGCGCAAGTCGATCCAGTCCGCCAACGCCAGCATCGACACGCTGAACCAGGTCGTGGCCGAGGCGAAGCCGGGCGTGCAGGTGTTCAGCAAGCAGACGATGCCGGAGGTCGGCCTGCTGATCCGCGACCTGCGCGAAATGTCGCGGTCCTTCCGCGCGATTTCCGAGAAACTCGACCAGCAGGGCGCCGGATCGCTGCTCGGCTCGCCCCCGCTGCCCGACTACAAGCCGTAAGGAAAGGCCACCATCGCCATGCGCACCGCCCCAGCGAAGCTCTCCGCCCTCCTTGCCGCACCCCTGCTCGCGCTCGCCCTGGCGGGCTGCGTGTCGTTCGGCGGCAAGCCCCCGTCGAAGCTCCTGTCCCTGACCGCCGCGCAAAGCGTTCCGGCCGGGACGACGCGGACCGGCGGATCGGGCATCAGCCTGACCGTCATCGAGCCCGAGGCGCCCAAGAAGCTGGATACCGTCCGCATCCCGGTGCAGGTCGACCCGACCACCATCGCCTATGTCCAGAAGGTCCAGTGGGTCGACACGCCCCGGCACCTGTTCCGCGGCCTGCTGTCGGAAACGATCAGCGCGACGGGTAATGTCGTCGTGCTCGACCCCGGCCAGTATGCGGCCGACCCGGGCCAGCGGCTGCTGGGCGAACTGGTCGACTTCGGCGTGAACGCGCAGACCCGCAAGGCCGTCGTCACCTATGACGCGACCCTGTCGACGCCCGATGGCCGGTCGATCAGCAAGAAGCGCTTTTCCGCCAGCGTGCCGGTGAGCGCGATCGACGCGGCAAGCGTCGGCGGACCGATCAACGAAGCCGCGAACACGGTCGCGGCCGAGGTCGCCGCCTGGGTCAACACGGCAAGCCAGTCGATGCCGGCGACTACCGCACCGGCAACCGCGCCCGCCGCTCCGCCGCCCATACAGTAATCCGGGCGTCAGCCGGCCGGGAACGGCGGGAAAGCAAGCGGCGCCAGCGCCGCGCCGCGCGAACCGGCAGTCACCATCTCGTAAAGCGCGATCCCCGCCGGGCTGAAGCTGATCAGGTCGATGGCGACCTGCGCGACGATGAGGGTGGCCGTCCCCCACCACCAGGCGGGATGCACCCGGCCGTAGAGCCGCATGTCGCGCATGATCCCGGCGATCGGAAACAGCATGATGGCGGCGAACACCGCCCATGCGGCGTGCGGTATGAGCAGCGGCAGCGGCAGGATGCGCCCGAAGCCCGGCCCCAGTATCTCCGTCATCGCGCAGAACATCAGCCGCCGGTGCCACTGGGTATGGCGGCGCATGACGATCGCCGCCGACGCGAGCCCGGCGAAGACCAGTATACTCAACGGATTGAGGACGAGAAAATAGCCGGGCTGGAAGAAGAACGGCGTCCGCCCGTCCCGTACCGACGCGACGGTGATGTAGGTGCCCATGACGACCATCGCCGGTATCCAGCCGACCGACAGCCAGCCGAGCCGTCGGTGCAGCCCCGTCGACCCGGTCGCCGCCAGCGCCACCTGAAGCAGATAGAGCGTCGTCCAGCCGAAGAAGATCAGCGCGTGGAGATGGACATAGAGCGGCACACGGAAACTCGACCGGCCCATCGCCAGTTGCAGCGAGAAGCCGCCGATCAGTACCACCGCCATCAGCACGGCTGAGATCAGAAAGAAGCGTTCCTCACGCCCGACGCCCGAACGCCGCCCCGCAAGCGTAGCCATATCCTGTCCCTCCCCCCACAAAAGAGCTCCGGCATTATGCCACAGGCGCAGGCGCGGGGAAACGGAGGGAATGAAACTCAGCCCAGGCTCTTGCTCGCCTGTTCCGTCACGTCTTTCGACAGGCCGGGCTGTGCCAGGATGCGGCGCAGTTCAGCCTGCATCATCTCCCCCCGGGCGGCGTCGAACCGCCGCCAGCGCCCGAGCGGCGGCACCAGCCGGGCGGCGGTCTGCGGATTGATGGGATCGAGCGCCACGATCAGGTCGGCCACCATCCGGTAGCCCTCGCCCGAGCGATGGTTGAACGCCCACTGGTTCGCGGCGAACGCGGCATAGAGGGCGCGTACGCGATTGGGGTTGGACAGGGTGAACGCCTTGTGCCGCGCCAGTTCGCGTACCTGCGCCAGCGTATCGGGGTGGAAGCACAGCGCCTGCGTCTGGAACCATTTGTCGAGGACCAACGCATCGTGGGCGTAGCGGTTGTAGAAGATGTCGAGCGCGGCCTCCCGCCGTTCGCCGGTGCTGTTCGCGAGCAGCGCCAGCGCCGCCTGCCGCTCCGTCATGTTGTCGGCCCGGCCGAACTGGTCGAAGGCGACCGCGTCGGCATCCCCCGCGCCGGACCCCACGATATAGCCGAGCGCCGCATTGTGCAGCTTGCGCGCGCCGCGCGCCTGCGGCGAGAGCGAGAAACCGTTCGCCTCCGTACGGGCGTGGATGTCACGCCACAGCGGTTCGAGCGCCTGGCCGATCCGCCTCTGAAGCCGCTCGCGCGCGGTATGGATCGCGTCCGGATCGACGATCAGCATCTGATCGCCCAGATACGCCTCGGCCGGCAGACGGATCGCCTCCGCAACGAAGGCCGGGTCGAGCGCGGGATCGGTCGCGGTGTGGCGGACCGCGGCGATCACCGGCGCGTCGTCGGTCGCATGGCCCGCCACGTCGGCGACGAGCACGTTGACCATCAGTTGCTGGATCGCCTCATACCGGGCGAACGGGTCATCGTCATGCGCGGCGAGGAAGGCGAGTTCATCCTGGCTGCGTTCGGTGTCGACGATGACCGGCGCGGAGAAGCCCCGGTTGATCGACAGCACCGGCGGCGCGGTAAAGCCGTCGAAGGCGAAGCTCTGCTCCGCATCGGACAGGGTGATCAGCCGGTCGCCGTGATGGGCGCCCGATGCCCGGTCGAACAGCGCGACGCGCAGCGGGATGGCCATCGGCCGCTTGACCGGCTGGCCCGGCGTCGCGGGAATGGCCTGACGCAGGGTCAGCCGCGCCTCCCCGCTTGCCGGGTCATGCGCCAGCAGCGCCTTGATCCGGGGCGTGCCCGCCTGTTCGTACCACAGGCGGAACTGGGAAAGGTCGATATCGCCGCCGTCCTCCATCGCGCGCACGAAATCCTCGCACGTCGCCGCCTGTCCGTCATGCCGGTCGAAATAGAGGTCGGTGCCCTTGCGGAAGCGCTCGGCCCCCAGCATCAGCGCCATCATCCGGATGACCTCCGCTCCCTTGTTGTAGATGGTGGCGGTGTAGAAGTTGGCGATCTCCATGTAGGATTCGGGCCGCACCGGATGGGCGAGCGGCCCCGCATCCTCCTGGAACTGCGCGGCGCGCAGCGCCCGGACATCCTCGATCCGCTTGACCGGCGGCGAGCCCATGTCGGCCGAGAAGCTCTGATCGCGGAAGACCGTGAAGCCTTCCTTCAGGCTCAGCTGGAACCAGTCGCGGCAGGTGACGCGATTGCCCGACCAGTTGTGGAAATATTCGTGCGCGACCACGCCCTCGACCGCGTCGAAGTCCATGTCCGTCGCGGTGTCCGGGTCCGCGAGGATGTAGCGCGAGTTGAAGATGTTGAGACCCTTGTTCTCCATCGCGCCGAAATTGAAGTCGGCGACGGCGACGATGTTGAACACGTCGAGGTCATATTCGCGGCCGTAGACCCGCTCGTCCCAGGCCATCGAGTCCTTGAGCGCCTTCATCGCGTGGGCGGTGCGGGACAGGTCGCCCTGCTTGACCCAGATGCCCAGCGCCACCCGTCGGCCCGAAAGCGTCGTGAAGCTGTCGGCATTGCAGGCAAGGTCGCCTGCGACGAGCGCGAAGAGGTAGCTGGGCTTGGGAAACGGGTCGTTCCATTCGGCCCAGTGGCGGCCATCCTCCAGCGTGCCGGCGCCGACCGGATCGCCGTTCGCCAGCAGCACGGGATAGAGCGCCCGGTCCGCCTCCATCCGCACATGATAGCGGCTGAGCACGTCGGGCCGGTCGGGGAAATAGGTGATGCGGCGGAACCCCTCCGCCTCGCACTGCGTGCACAGCAGCCCGCCTGAGGCGTAGAGGCCCATCAGCTGGGTATTGGCGGCGGGTGCGATGGCGACCAGCGTCTCGACGACATGCGCGTCGCCCGGCAGGTCGACGACCAGCGCGCCGCCCTCCGTCACCCAGCTGTCGGGCGAGAGCGCCGTGCCGTCGACGGCAACCTCCAGCGGCGTCAGGCCGTCACCGTCGAGCCGCAGCGGGCGGTCGTGCCGACCATTGCGCGTGACGGTGAGGCGGGCACGCACGCGCGTCAGCGTCGCGTCGAGGTCGAAGGTCAGCGCGATGTCCGGCACCAGCCAGTCGGGCGCGCGATAGTCGGAACGCAGGATTACGGCTGGCGCCGCCTCTATGTGCATGTCTGCCATGCCATCTTGCTATGCGGCCAGCCCGCGCCGCGCAAGCGTCCGCCCCGCTCCGCCACGCGGATTTCCACGCGCGGGGCGCGAAACCGATGCGTCAGCTGCCGTTCGGACCCGGGCCGGTCGGGCCGGAGCCACCGCCCATGCCGGCCGCGCCCACCGCGCCGATATTGCCGAAAATCTCCTGGAACAGCGTCCGGTGACGGCCGAGCGTCGGTGTCTTGTCGCCGCTGGGCCGGATCTTGTCGACATTCTCAAGGCCCGAGCGGTCGACGGCGGTCACATTGCCCGCCTGGTCGAAACGCACATGCAGGATCGTCTGCGCCGACGGCCTGGGGCTGGAGAAGGCAAGCTGGCGCATGTCGCGCGAGACATAATACCAGTCGCCGCCGCCGAACTGCTCGGCGAAGGTCGGCCGTCCCAGAGTCGCTTCGACCGAGGCGCGGTTGTCGATGCCGGGCTGGACCGAATCGACCAGCAGCTTGTCGACCTGATAGCCCTGATGCGTCCGGATGCGGGTGCAGCCGGACGTCGCGAACGCCAGAACGGCCATGCCCGCGACGAGGACAAGGCGCCCGCCCCTGGAACGACGGTGGGATTGGGGCATGAAAATCTCCTGGCGCGGCCTGCCGGCGGCTGAAAGTCACAAATCCGGCCAAGGCCATTGCATTGACCGGGGCGCCGATCAATATGGAATTGCGCGCCGCCAAACAAGGGCTGGCGCGCCGGACCGGGTAACCGGACCCGTCCCACGCCCGTTTCGCCCCTCGTTCGCCGAGCCGCCATGTCCCTGCTCAACCGTATTTTCCGCCGCAGCGACCCCCGCGACGCCATGCTGCCCCTGTACCACGCGGTCGTCACGACCGGGCGGCAGCCGCACTGGTATGCGCAGGGCCGCGTGCCCGATACGCTCGACGGCCGTTTCGACATGATCGCGGGCGTGCTGACGCTGGTGCTGCTGCGGCTGGAGCGGGAAACGGCGCCGGACTTCAAGCAGGAAAGCGTGTGGCTGACCGAACTGTTCGTCGACGACATGGACGGGCAGCTGCGCCAGATCGGCATCGGCGACATGATCGTGGGCAAGCATATCGGCCGGATGATGAGCGCGCTGGGCGGGCGCCTGACCGCCTATCGCGCGGCGTTTGCGCCCGGCGGCGACCTCGATGGGGCACTGGCGCGCAACCTCTATCGGGGCGACCCGCCCGCGCCCGAAGCCCTGTCTCATGTCGCCGAGGCGATGAACAGGCTGCGCGCGGGCCTCGATCGCCTGAGCACCGGGGCGATCCTGTCGGGAACGCTGCCATGACCGGCGGCGGCGCCCCGGAATTTTCCCGCGTCGTGCGCCTCGACCGGATCGGCCGGTCCGAAAGCATGGTGTCCCTCGCAGCCGACGAAGGCGAACGCGCGGCGCTGGCGAAGCGGTTTGGCCTGCTGACGCTCGACCGGCTGGAGGCGGACTACATACTGACGCAGGAGGACGGCGCGCTCGTCGCCCGCGGCCGCCTGCGCGCCGACGCGGCCCAGCCCTGCGTCGCCAGCGGCGAGCCGGTGCCCGAACGGATCGACGCTCCCTTCGCCGTCCGCTTCCTGCCCGAAAGCGCGGAACCGCAGGAGGATGAGATCGCCCTCGACGCCGACGATTGCGACACCGTGTTCTATAGCGGGGAAAGCATCGACATCGGCGAGGCCGTGGCCGAGACCCTGTCGCTGTCGCTCGATCCCTATCCGCGCGCGCCCGGCGCCGACGCCTATCTGCGGGAACGCGGCGTCATGACCGAGGAACAGGCCGGTCCATTCGCGGCGCTGCTCGCGTTGCAGGAAAAGGCTGCCAAGAGACAGAGCTGATACCGCATCAGAGCCGCAAAGACGGCCCCCCGATCAAGGAGAAGACCATGTCCGAAGACGTATATCCTGTACCATTGTCGTGGTGTTCATCGAAGGTGGATGGTGATGGTTATGTACGGGATTACGGTCGTTCGCTTTCGGGCGGGGACGGGTACTGGCTGGAGCAGGCGCGGCGTCTTGACTGGGTTGTGGCGCCGAGCGTCGCGGATCAGAGCAGCTTTGCCGAGGCGGATTTCGGGATCCGGTGGTTTGCGGACGGGACGCTGAACGTTGCGGCCAACTGCCTGGACCGGCACCTGGCCGAACGG
>QFQF01000020.1 GCA_003248935.1 Sphingobium sp. | reverse complement strand
CCATTCGGCGAAGAAGGAGAGTGGGGCCTGTGCAGGGTGTCCTTCTGGATAGCCCTGAAAGGACAGAAAGGACATCCTGTGGGCAGGACCTAACACGAGCTATCGCATTGGACCGGTCATTCCTCGTGACGATAACCCGTCTGCGCGACGGCCTGACCCTGTTTGTCGACAATGCGGGCAAGCTCGAAGCAGCTGTTGAGCGCAATCCGGGAATGAAGCGCTCGGCGCTCGAAACGGTCAATCAGCTGCGGGATGCGGCTGCATCCGGGCTGGCGAAGGACAAGGCGCCTGATCGTTCGCAAGAACCGGATCGCGTGCCGCCTGAACTTGATCGCTCGATCACCAAGCCTTTCGAAATCGGGATCTGATGCAGCGTCTATCCGCATGGGTGCATATCGCACCGGTTGACTGTTAGTTCTGTTTTTGTTCTCATGGCGACCATGTCCCGAATCGCCGATGAGATCCTGTTTACGCATATCGAGGTCGCGCTTGCGGTTGCGTCCGAAGCAACGCTTGTCGGGCTCGGTGCTGACGACCCGCGAACCCAGCGCAATGCTCGTGTCGATCTTGCGCGCCACCTGGTCGAACGCATGCAGGGTTTGGAGATCGAAGGAGAGGGGAATGCGTGCGGGAGCTCTCAGCCCACTCTCTTTCCGGGCGATCTATCGCCGATAGGCTAACCGTTGTTGTCACTTGGCTGAGGCCGTTTTGGCTTATTGAAGCTGGGTCGGGCCTTCCTTGCCCATCAGCTCCGCCACGCGTTTGGCAATGGCTTTCCAGGTGGCGATACCCGCCTCGTCCCGTGCCAGAGCGAGCGCGCCGATCTGCTCGGCGACATGAAGGGGTGCATCCTCACCATGGGTCTTCAGGACCTGGTTGGCACAGGCCCAGAGTTCCCAATCGCTCAGCATCAGCCGAGACGTCCAACAAGGCCGAGGAAGAACGCGATCAGACCGTAGCCCACGACAACGCCTGCCAAGAGAAGTTCAATATTGAATTTGGAGCGAGGAGGGCGGGGTTGCCCTGCTGGCCAGATCTGATCGCAGATGAGTTCGTTGAACCCGGCGCGGCGTCCGCAGACTTCCACTTCGCGTCCGAGCAACCGGCGTGCTCTACGCCCGGTGTCGAGTTCCCACACACCGCCTCCCGAATGCAGTTCAAGTCCGAAGGGGCCTTCGGCAAGACGGCCTGTCAGATAGACTTCCGGGCTTAGCGGCATGCAGGCCCTTTCCAATAGCGATCCCAACGCAGCACTGTGCGTGTCTGGATCATAGCGCAGGAGAGATCGGCTCCGCTCGGCAATCGGCACCAGGCAGCCGTCCGGTTGCCGCCTGCCGAACCTTCCGACCGGCACGTCAATCTCGGTCCACGAACCACGACGTGCCCTGTCGAGATGGTCCCTCGAGGGCCGCCAAGAAGATCGACGAGCGCGTCGCGCGCTTCGATAGCCGACGCGTCGGGGCAGGGCTGGTTGGTTCGGCATGTTCCGTCCATTTCGCGCGCGGCGATCCCGGCGATGCGAACATGAGCGCCTTCGGCGCACCATATGGGCCCGTCGCCATCCCAGACATGCGTGGGCGTGCAGGTAAAGGTCTGGCCGGCAGCGACGATCGAGGCAGCAAGAAGCGCAAGCATGGGTTCGCTACCTAGCGCAGCGCGCGGCCGAACCAAAGCACGCGGCCGACGATATTGATCGTCCGCTTCTCCAGGCCGCGCCAACTTGGATAGGCCGGATTGTCGCTGAGCACCGAGACCCGCTTGCCTTGCGGTTCGATAGCGACCCGCTTGACGCTGAGCATGTCATCCATGCGCAGCACATAGATCCCGTCGCGCAGTCGCGACTGTCCATCATTCAGGTCAACCATGACTTCATCGCCGTCATGCAACGTCGGCTCCATCGAATCCCCGTGCACGGCGATGATCGATAGGCTCGTCGCCTTGCTCGCGGTCAGGCGGCGCAGCCACTTCTCATCGAACCCGAACTGGGCGCATTTGGATTCCATCTCGGCCAAAGCGCCGTGCCCCGCCAGGCCCTCCGCCGGCGGAATGGCACGGCGTCGTCGTGGAGGATGATGAGGACCGGCTCACGGCAGTTCTCGATGCCCGTCCGCGAAAAAACGGTGGTCGACCGATTCCATTCGCCATTTTCACACTCGAAGTAGAGCCGCAGGTTCACGGCGCTCTACATCACCGGCCCCGCGATCTGCAGGCGTTACATGATCTTGTCGGGGAAATGGCGCGCGACCTACTCGGGACGTTGGAGGCGTGGCTGCTTGAACAGCTCTCTCAGGGCGACCGCGTGATCTTGCTGCTGATTTCGATCCCGAAACGCAGGACTGCGGAAGGCGCGATCGAGGCGTGGGAACATTGGGCCTTCAGCCCTACCGAAAAGATCGAATCGCTGGCTCAGCGGCTCGGTCTTGTCGAACGGGATCCGGATACGGGCCGCTTCGGGCGTCTACTGACCAAGGCTCCGGTCGAGAATATCACTGAGATTGCCCTCTATGGCTGGCGTGTCGTCCAACGCTTGGACCAAGCGACGGCTCGCTTGTACGCCGGCAACCCGGCCGATCGGGACGCCTCCCTCGTCGGGATTGGTGCCGGTGCAATAGGCTCCAACGTGATGCTCAACACGAAGCGTGCGGGCATTGGGAAATGGACCGTGATCGACAACGATATCAATCTGCCCCACAATCTGGTCCGGCAGATTCACCCCGATGCCATGACGGGCTTCCCTAAGGCGGAAACAACGGCTCTACTGCTCGACACCTGCCTTGCCGAAGGCGGAGACAGGCATATTCGGGCGAACTTCTTGGCTCCCGGGGCCGCTGCTGAGGCAGTGCGCGAAGCCGTCGGCGCCGCCGATCTCACCGTCGATTTCAGTGCGTCTCCTTCCGTTCTGGGCGCGTTATCCGACAACGCCGAAATCGCACGGGCGGCAAGTTTCTTCTTCGGTCCAGATGGGCAAGACCTGGTGGTTCTCGCGGAAGACAAGGCACGTACCCTTCGTCTCGACGAAATTGAGGCATGTTACTTCCTCTGCGCTGGAACCGATCCGCTTCTAGCTGACCATCTCGCGTCCGCACGCACCGATCTGATCCGCTATGCAAATGCTTGCCAGGATTTGACCCGGTCATTGCCCCCCTGGCAGGTCCAGACCCTGAGCGGCATTGCTGCGGGAAGCCTGCTTTCGCTAGTGGAAGAAGAACAAGCGGTCGCATTGATTTGGCGCCTGAACCCCCGGTCGGGGGGTGTCATGCCGATGGAACTCAATCTCGAGCCGGTTCGGCGGCATGAGTTCGACGATTTTAGGATCACCGTTTCAGAGGCAGTTATTGGCACAATGCGGCGTCTGCGAGAGCAGCGTGCGCCAAACGAGACAGGTGGCGTGCTGCTTGGCAGCTTCGACCTTTCACGGCGGGTGCTTCACGTCGTGGCGGCGCTTCCAGCCCCGCCGGACAGTCGGCAATCGCCGACCTATTTCATCCGCGGCGCCAAACACCTGAAGCCGCTTGTTGAAGGGATCGAGGCGCGATCAGTCGGCTCAATCGTCTATGTAGGGGAGTGGCACAGTCACCCCGACGGAGCCAAGGTCGGGCCAAGCGATGACGATGAGGAGGTCTTCAAGCATCTGGAGATGCATCTCGATCCGACCGGTGCTCCCTATGTGATGGCGATTTGCGGCGCGCATGAGACCTGGATCCGGGCAGGCTGGCATTCGTGGCGCATCGGTGAAGGAGCGATGCCGCATGGCTGACGGCGACTCAACGGGCGCTGGAACCGGGATTGCCCTGGCCTTGTCCGGCGGGGGCTCGCGCGCCATGGCTTTTCATCTCGGATGCCTGCGCGCGCTTCGCAATGCCGGTCTGCTCGATAGGATCACCGTTATCTCTTCGGTATCGGGCGGCAGCGTACTTGCAGCTCTCTATTGCCATACGCCCGGCGATTTTGGTGCATTCGAGGCCAAAGTGCGCGCACTTCTTAGGCGAGGATTCGTTCGGCCGACCATCTGGAAGATGCTCAATTCTGCCGAGGGCGCCAAGGCACTCTTCTATTTCTTGGTGATTGCAGGCGACCGCTTGACCGCATTCTTGGTCAACCAGCTTTTGGCGCTCTTACACATCAGAGCCAGGACCCGGATCGGCTGGCTGAAACAATCGTTGATCCTCAGGCGCGCCAGCAGAACGACGATTTTGAGAAAAGTGTTCAGTTCGATATTTGCAGGGAAGCCGCTTTCCGCCCTACGTTCTGACCGTCCAAAGCTCATAATCGTCGCCTGCGAATTGCAGACGAAGTCAGCGTTCTATTTTTCCGCCGATCAGGTTGCTTCATGGCGGTTCGGCTTGGCGTCTCCGGACGACATTGAGATTGCCGCTGCCGTATCGGCTTCCGCAGCCTATCCTCTTGCACTTCCCGCGATCGATCACCGGATCAGTTTTACGTCAAAGGACGGCGTAGTTTCGAAGAGGCGCGTGATCCTCACCGATGGCGGCGTCTACGACAATCTCGGCCTGGCTCCGCTTTGGCCCGATCGTGACGCTTCGATCAGCTATCATGTCAGCCAATATTCCCGCATCATCGCCTGTCGGGCTGGCTATGGGCTCGAAGCTGCGCCAGCTCCGTCCCTGGCCGCTGCCCGCCTCACTGCCGTTTTCGAGAGCATTTTTGCGCGCGCGCAGAATTTCGCCATTAAGCGCCTGTTTGATCTCAAGGCTATGGGAGCGATCGACGACTTCCTGCACCCATATTTGGGCCAAAAGGACGAACGGCTTGCCTACCCTCCAGACGATATGATCAGCGCCGACGAGGTCGCCGGCTATCCGACCGATTTTTCCGCCATGCCGGACGATTGGATCGAGAGGCTGGTAAAACGCGGCGAGCAGGTCACTCATGCGTTATTGGCCGAGCATTGGTCGAGCTTCACGGCCAAACTCGACAGCGACAACAAAAGCAGGCCATCCGAGAAGAGTCCGGGGCATGGCGACGCTTGAGATATTCGACGTCGAGCATGGCCAGTGCTCGCTCCTGTCCAGCGATTCGGGTGCCCACATGCTGGTCGATTGCGGCCACAATAGCAGCACCGGATGGCGTCCTTCCAGGATGCTGAGAGCAAGAAACATCGGGCATCTCGATGAACTGGCCATAACCAACTATGATGAGGATCATGCCAGCGATCTGGTGAATGTCCGCCGCGCGGTGTCGATCGGTATCCTCACGCGAAATCCGACGGTTCTTGGAAACGACCTCTATGACCTCAAATCGAGCGGCGGCATGGGTGCGGGCATTCAGGCGCTCGCCGACATGACTTGCGACTTCGGCTCAAGCGTCACTCGATGGCCCGACTATGACGGGATGACATATCGATGCTTCTATAATGACTATCCCGGCGACTTCGTTGATGAGAACAATCTCAGCCTGGTCATGGTGATGCGTTGGCCTGCTGCCGGGCACCTGCCGGCGTTCTCAATTTTGTTCGCCGGGGACATGGAGGTGGCCGGATGGGACCGCCTGCTCCAGCGTCGGGACTTCATCGCCGAAATGCGGAGAGGCATCACGGTGTTCGTTGCTTCCCACCATGGCCGGCGCAACGGCTATTGCCGTGAACTTTTCGATTGGACGGGACTGTCACCAGAGATTGTCGTCATCTCGGACGGTGGCATCCAATATGCCACCCAAGAGACAATTGCTGATTATCGACGTCACGCCCAGGGAATTGATTACTGCGGTCAGCAGCGGCGGGTTTTCACTACGCGGCGCGATGGTCGTATCACGCTTACAATCCGACCAGGGCAGACAGCGCTATTGAGCACCGGTTAGGCCTCAGCGTCCAAAGTGCCGAGGCGTCGCTCCGTCCACGCGCTATCACGCCCAGCGTCTCCGTTCGTCATGAAGGTAGGCTCAAGAGCCGACCTCCTCGACTTTGGCGACCGTTCCATCCTTGCCATCCCAATCGATCTCGCCATTGACCTTGCCGCCGACCTTGATGTCCGCGAGTAGCTCCGGCCTTATGGCAAAGCCCATTTTCATGGCAGGCCACTGAAGTTCCGCGATGTCGCCGTGATCGAGGATCCCCATGCCTTTGGCCGTGTCGATCTCGGTTTGGGCGTCGGCGGCGGTGGGCAAATTGTCCAGCAGGCGCAGGGGGAGTTGCGGGAGGAACGGCTCAAGGCATCTACGCAGAAATTTCGCTGATGACCAAAAAAACTTTCGATCGGCCGACCTGCTACCTAGAGAGCTACCTAGAGCTCAACCGGCCAATCGGAGGCTCTTAATCTGGCTATACAAGCCATTGATTTATAGAAAGAAAGTGGTGGACGCACTAGGGCTCGAACCTAGGACCCGCTGATTAAGAGTGGCCTCAAGGGGCCTTTCCTAGTCTTTGCAATTCTACGCCAAACTACGCTCAAGGTCTTGAAACGGTTGGAATAATTTCGCCGTGGATTACCTTAACCTACGCCACGGTTTTCACGCAAATGATTACGTGGTGATTACGTGAGAGCGTTGCACCATGGCCAACCAGCCGATCACACGCCGCACCGTCGAGGCCCTTCAACCATGCCCGGGGAGGGATGTCTACACTTGGGATACCAGCCTCAAAGGCTTTGGCCTGCGCACGACACCCAAAGGTGTCAAGTCCTACGTTCTGCAATATCGCGTCGGTGGCGGCGCTGCGCGGCGGAAGACCATCGGCATTCATGGCAGTCCCTGGACGACGCAGACGGCACGGAGGGAAGCAGAGCGACTGTTGATGGTCGTGAAGCAGGGCGTCGATCCAGTCGAGGAGCAGCGCGAGGCCAAACGTAAGGAGAAGACCCTCAACTTCTCGGCCTACTGCGACCAGTTCGTAGAACTCTACCTTCAGTCGCATTGGCCCGACACCTGGCCCGAAGCTATGCGGACGCTAGAAAACGTCGCCAAGCCGCGTTGGGGCAAGAGGTCGCTGCTCTCGCTCAAACGGTCGGACATGGTGAAGCTGATGGATGACTATGCCGATCGGCCAGGCCGGAAGAAGTACGTCCATTCGCTGCTTCGTAAGTTGTTCAACTGGGCAGTCGACCGGGAAGACATCGCTGTCTCGCCGCTAGCCGGGATGAAGGCACCCAAGCCGGCAGCCTCACGGCGGCGTGTGTTAGGGCAGGAGGAACTGATCTGCCTGTGGCTCGCCTGTGAGCGTATAGGTTGGCCTTGGGGGCCTTACGTCCGTTTGCTGATCCTGACGATGCAGCGCCGTCAGGAAGTAGCCGAAATCGACTGGTCGGAAATTGATCTGGAAGCCGGTATATGGACACTCCCGGCCGAGCGCGCGAAGAATGATGAAGCGCATATCGTGCCATTGACAGGGCTTGCCATCGACCAGCTCAAGGCGCTTGGTCCTAAGGCCGAAGGTTTGGTGTTCACGACCACCGGAACGACCGCCGTGTCGGGATTCTCCAAGGCCAAGAAGGCACTCGATGATGATATGAAGAAAATCATGCTCAAACGTCAGGAAGAGCGAGGAGGGGCGGCCAAACTCGTCTCGATTCCGGATTGGCGGCTGCATGACATTCGCAGAACGGGCGCTACAAACCTTCAGGCCCTTGGTATTCCGATTGAGGTAACAGAGGCCGTTCTCAATCACATCAGCGGCACGCGGGCAGGCGTTGCAGGCATTTATAACCGCTACAAATATGGTCCTGAAAAGCGATTGGCTTTGGAAGCATGGAACTCGCGATTGCGAGAACTTCTGGCAGATGTGTGATCGAGCATAGCGTCAGCCAGGAGACGCTTCAGCCGGGCGTTCTCCTCCTCCAGTGAGCGCAGCCGCCGGGCATCGGTAACCTCCCCACGGGCTCAGACCAACGTTGATAAGGCTGTGTTCCAAGCGCGATACAAGTCAGGATATGCAGGTGCCACATTTTGGGAGAGAGATAGAACAGGTCGTAATCAGCGATTGTTGAACCGCGTCTGTAACGGGACTGGACAGCTTATCAGTTCGACTGTGGCTCGGACACTTCCGCGTGCGGGGTCAAAGACGATGGCGTCCAATCTGGGGCACCGATCCGACTTTCTACTATTGAGCGGAAGGCTTCGCTTTCAGGGCTATCGCCAAATTCCGTGTATGAATATGGTACGCGGCGCCCACGTTCGACGGCAGAGCGCGATCCTACACGCTGGAACCATGCCGAAAGGTTAGGATAATCAGAGAGTTCCTGTCCTTGCCATGCATGATATTCGATCCACGGGAAGAACGAGATGTCGGCGATCGAATAATCTTCTCCCGCAATATAGGGGCGGCCTGCGAGTTCGGCATCGAGCAAAGCGTATATTCGTCCGGCCTCCGTCGTGAACCGGTCGATTGAGTAGCGCTCGGGCTTAGGAGCGAACAACCGATACCAGTGTGCGTTTCCCAGGTAAGGTGCGTGGGTGGCTTGGAATGTTGCCCATTTAAGTACCTCATAGCGCTGAGGTCCTTCCAACGGCAACAATTGGCCCGTTTTCTCGGCAAGATAGATCAGCATTGCCGCGGACTCCCAAATGAGGAGCGGTGCATCTGGCGCGGCATGATCGATCATTGCCGGCAATCTACCGTTGGGATTTTTGTTCAGAAAGTCGGTGTGCAGGTGCTCTCCAGCGTAGACGTTTACCCAATGCGCAACATAGGGTACGCCGACTTCCTCCAGCATGATGCTTACTTTGCGGGGGCTCGGTGAGCCCATGGTGAACAATTCAATCATTCGCGCTTCCTTTGTCGGTCAGGAAGAGGGCGCTCGTTCGACCGCTCCCGGAGGGTTCCCGGAATGCACAGGCATTGAAGGAACTGAACTCACTAAACCGCCGTGCGCCCCCCATCGACCGGGATAACTGCTCCGTGAATGTGGCGGGCATCGTCTGATGCCAGGAAAGCGATCACGCTAGCGACCTCGCCGGGCGAACCGAAGCGGCCCGAAGGGATGCGTTGGCGAACGACATCTCCAACTGCGTCCAGTCCGCCCATGATTGACCCCATCATCCGGCCATCGATAGGTCCAGGCGCAATGCAGTTCACGCGCACGCCGCTTCCAGCCCATTCAGCCGCCGCCGCTCGGGTAAGTCCGATGACAGCATGTTTACTTGCAACATAAGCCGAGGCCCTTGGCGTTCCTGCCATTCCGGCCGTGCTTGCCATGTTCACGATGCAGCCGTTTCCCGCCTTCCGCATGATGGGGATGACGTGTTTCATAGTGAGGAACACGCCATTGACGTTGACAGCAAGAACCTTTGCAAAATCCACAAAATCCAGTGAGGGGATTTCACACATCGGACCTTCGATACCCGCATTATTGATCAGGACATCGATCTTGCCGGAGACGCTAAGCGCGTCGTTTACGAAACTTTTGACCGATTGTTCATCGGTTACATCACCGCGCAGATAGGATAGGTGCGACGAACCGGCATACTCATTTAGCGTCGTTTGGTCCGCCAAGTCTACGGCGACGACGTGAGCGCCCTTTGCAGAGAGTATATCGACAGTTGCACGCCCGATGTCTCCGGCTGCTCCCGTGACAATCACCGTTTTGCCGTCAAAAGATCTTGCGCCTTGCATGATTTGTGCCTGCTCTCTTGCAACTCAAGCCGAATATTGGCCAACAGCTCTCATGCTGGCCAATATTCGCATTGTTGTCAGAAGCGGACAGTGGCTTCGATGCCGAATGTACGTGGCGGGCCAGGTACGAAGAAATTGCCGCCAAAGGTTTCGGTGTTGATGCCGTAAACATTATAGTACGTGTTGAAAACATTCTTCACGAAGGCGGCTACGCTGAATTTTTCGGCATTGTAGGCGATACGGCCATTGACCAAGGTATATGCGCCCTGACCGTCCTTCAATGGGCCAACCGCCTGCCTATTGTTGAAGAAGTCGTACCATTGGTGCGATTGATATTGGACCTCTCCCGAGAGAACCAGTTTTGCATCGCTTGCAGTGCGCAAAACAGTCCACTCAGGCGAGAATGACGCAGTAAAATTGGGAGCGAACGGAAATTCATTCCCGCCAAGAGCTACGCCACGGGGATCTGTAGCGCGTGGGTCACCCGGCGCCAGAAACTGGCCATCATTATAGCGCGTGTTGAGGTAGCCGACTGCCGCGACAAAACGCAGATCATCCGTCGGTTCAGCGGTGAGCTCAAGCTCGCCGCCGAAGAGACGACCGTCCAAAGATCGGATAAAGGCTGCGCCGCCGGCGACTTCCTGGACCTGCTGGCCGCTGTACTTATTGTAGAAGATCGAACCATTCAACTGAATGCGATTGTCGGCAAAGCGAGCTTTGAAGCCAGCTTCAAATGCGTCGACAAATTCTGGGCCCACACTGTTCGGCAAAGCGACCGGCGAACTTCCGTTGTATGAGCCGGAACGATAGCCGCGGCTGTAACTGGCATAGATCATACTGCGATCGGCAACGTCATAGCTCAGGATGACGCGGCCAGTGGGCTTTGTCGCCGTCTGCTCGAGGTTGGGGGAAACTGCCCCGGTTAGAATTCCCACGCCTGGGATCGATCGACCAGAGGTATAAGCGAAGAGAGCGGGGTTGAAGCTGCTGTCTCGCAACAGCGAAGAATAATCTTGGAACTGGACCTTGTCGCGGGTGAGGCGACCGCCGATGGTCAAATGCAACTTATCGGTCAGGTCTACAGTGCCCTCAAGATAAGCCGCATAGGACGTCTGCTTTTGCGTAAACCCGCTTTCCGTGCTCACTGCGGTAGGAGGCGGGGCACCGGGGCCACTAAAAAAGAGGCCGCCGGGATTGAACTGATTAGGTCCAGAAAAATTGTTCAGGAAACCGAAATACAACAGGTCTTGAAAAGTTTCTACCCGCTGCTTCCCTGCATAAACGCCGACAATGAGGTTGAAACCGTCGCCGTCGTAATTCAGGTGCAGATCCTGGCTGAGCCCGTAGAACTTCGAACGGCTTTCGCGATATTGGCCGATCGAAGTCGGAGAGCCGTCAAAATCGAAGCTGAGGTTATATTCGTCAGTGTCGTAACCTGTGATCGACGTGACGACAACATCACCTGAGGTCCAGTCGATACGGCCCTGCACACCCTTCGACTTGGTAATGAATGCGCCCTGTCCAGGCGTAATCACTTCCCGGCGGCCGAGGTTTGCTCGGCTGTAACCCAGAAGGTCGGTCTGGCCGGGACCAATCAGGGCCGGAACACCACCAGATCCAATTGGATCACTGTATGCAAAGTAGCCACGGACTGTGATGTCCAAATCGTCAGTTGGCTTGAAACGCAGGGTAGCGCGGCCTGCGATGTTGTCCTCGGACTGAAAATCCTTGTCGCCCGCTACGCCCGGGAAGCCATTTTCAGGTCCCGCATTCTTGATGAAGCCGTCGCGCTTTGTGCGGGTGAGCGCGACCCGCAGGCCGAGTTTGTCCTGCACGAGCGTGCCCTCAATTGCACCTTGCAATGTGTATGCATTGTAATTGCCGTAGCCGGCGGTCACGTAACCGTTGGCGCCATCCAGATCGGGCTTCCGGCTGATCAGATTGATTGCGCCACCAGTGGTGTTGCGGCCGTAGAGGGTGCCTTGCGGCCCCTTCAGAATCTCGACTCGTTCAAGATCGTACAAGGCCGCACCGTGGCTAGGACGAAAGCCTTGATAGACTTCATCGAAATACACGCCGATCGGTGACTGAGCGTTGGAATTGAACTCATTGGCGACGCCAATTCCGCGAATGGTGAAGTTTGGCTGCGTCTGTCCGAACGGCGAGTTTACTCGAACGTTGGGGAGCGACCCGCCAAGATCGGACGCGGAGACAATGCCGCGCGCCTGGAGATCGTCGCCGGTTACCGCAGCAACTGTCGCTGGAACTCGCTGAAGGCTTTCTTCGCGCCGGTTGGCAGTGACCACGATATCCGCGATCCCGCCTTGTTCCTCTGAAGCTTCCTGAGGTGCTGCTGACGTTTGTGCCCAAGCCGGCGCCGCGAGCAGCATCGGGATTAGCGAACATGCGCATGACAGATCACGCAATGTCTTGGCTCGGGTCATAAAAATCTCTCCCTCTAGGTCGACAACATCGGACTGCGTGCCGTTCTCATGCGCCAGAAATCGATGGATGGACCCGACGCCCTGCGCCGCTGGCCTATTCAATGATTTATCAAGCTGCGGTGTTGATGGAGCAGGCCGGTGTCGCTGGGAAATAACAAGTTAGCTTGTCAGCGATAATGTAACCGTATGGCAGGCAGAGCGCGGGAAATAATTCATATTATAACAATGATATAGGAGCAGTGAAGGGGCGGCGAAGCACCTGGAATGCCTTGCTTTCCGCATCGCTAAAATGAATCAGCGTAAGGTGAAAAGCGTCGAGGTTGAGGACGTGTTCAAATGGCAGGTTTGCACTTTACCCTTGTTTCCGACAGCCGCGTTCGCAATCCTCACTCCGCTCCTTGCTCCGCATTCCTCATGAGACAAACTTGGCCGTCGTCCTGGCCTTGATCTCGTCTCTGGTGACGTCCGGGGCGGTCTCGATGAGCTTGAAGGGGCTGCGATGATCGGGGCGCTGGAAGACGCATAGGTCTGTGACGATCATGTCTACCACGTTGCGACCAGTGAGCGGTAGCGTGCAGGCTGGAATGAATTTGGGGTCACCATTCTTAGACGTGTGCTCCATCACCACGATGATTTTCTTGACGCCTGCAACCAGGTCCATGGCTCCGCCCATGCCCTTGATCATCTTGCCCGGGATCATCCAGTTTGCGATGTCTCCATTCTCCGCCACTTCCATCGCGCCCAGAACGGTCAGGTCGATATGCCCGCCCCGGATCATGGCGAAGCTCTCGGCGGAAGAGAAATAGGCCGACTGTGGCAATTCGCTGATGGTCTGTTTGCCGGCGTTGATCAGGTCGGCGTCCTCCTCGCCCTCGAAAGGAAAGGGGCCAATGCCCAACATGCCGTTCTCCGACTGCAGGGTCACTTCCACGCCAGCGGGAATATGGTTTGCGACCAATGTCGGAATGCCAATGCCCAAGTTCACGTAGAACCCGTCCTGGAGTTCTTTGGCTGCCCTCGCAGCCATCTCGTCACGAGTCCAGGGCATCAGGCGGCTTCCTTCTGTCTAACGGTGCGGAATTCGATCTTCTTGTCGTATGGCGCGCCGACGATCATGCGCTTGACGTAGATTCCGGGTAGGTGGATCGCATCAGGATCGAGGCTGCCGACCGGCACGATCTCCTCGACCTCGGCGACGCAGACCTTCGCCGCTGTCGCCATCGGTGCATTGAAATTGCGAGCCGTTTTGCGGAAGATCAGGTTGCCGCTTTCGTCAGCCTTCCACCCCTTGATGATGGCCAGGTCTGCAAAGATGCCACGCTCGAGGATATAATCCTGCCCGTCAAAAGTCTTGACTTCTTTGCCCTCGGCCACTGCCGTGCCGACGCCGGTCTTTGTGTAAAAGCCGGGAATGCCGGCGCCTCCCGCGCGGCATCGCTCGGCCAGCGTACCCTGGGGGCAAAATTCCACTTCCAGTTCGCCCGATAGATATTGGCGCTCGAACTCTTTGTTCTCGCCGACATATGAGGAGATCATCTTCTTGACCTGTCGTGTGCGGAGCAACTTGCCGAGGCCCTCGCCGTCGATGCCGGCATTGTTGGAGGCGATTGTGAGGTTTTTGACGCCATTGTCGCGGATCGCATCGATCAACCGCTCGGGAATACCGCAAAGGCCGAAACCGCCCGCGCAAAGCTGCATGCCGTCGAACAAGAGACCGTCTAGCGCCGATGCAGCGTCCGAATATAATTTATTTGGCACATGTCTATCCTTGAACTGAGGTATACGTGTTGAGTCAGAGGGGGCGACAGGGAGGATTGGCATGTCGTTCGACATCACGCCATGACAGGGCAATCCACGAGCGCTGGCAGAGAACTAGCGGACTGTTCGGAAGCAGGTGCGCACCTCATCCACGAACAAGTCAGGTTGCTCTAGCGCTGCAAAATGGCCACCTTTGTCCAGTTCATTCCAGTGGATGATGTTATGGATGCAGCGGTCTGCCCAGCTTCGTGGCGCTCGATAGATTTCCTTCGGGAAAATGCTGCAGCCGGTGGGTATGTCGAGAGTCGTCGCCCCGAACCCGCCGACATAACTTTCCCAATAGAGACGGGCCGAAGAAACCGCGCTGTCCGTTAGCCAGTACAGCATGATGCCATCGAGAATCTCGTCGCGGGTCAGTATGTTGAAGAGATTGCCGCTACAATCCGACCAGGCCTGGAATTTTTCGAAGATCCAAGCGGCCTGTCCGACAGGAGAATCCGACAAGCCGTAGCCTAGCGTTTGGGGTCTGCTGGCCTGCAATATGGAATAGCCCGCCTCCCAGCGCTGATAATACTCCATAGCACGGAGCATCTCGGCCTCGCCGTGGTTTAGTTCGTCAAACGGGCCTTTTGGCAGCACCATTGGCAGGTTGACATGGATGGCGGCCAAGCCGGTCGGTTGATGCGCGCCTAGTGAAGTTGTAATTGCAGCGCCCCAATCTCCGCCTTGCGCGACGTAGCGTTCATAGCCCAGGCGAACCATGAGCTTGTGCCACGCCGATGCGATCCTACCCACCGACCAGCCAGTCTTTCGAGGCTTCCCCGAGAAACTAAACCCCGGCAGCGCCGGTATGACCAGATGGAAGGCGTCGCGCACATCACCGCCATACGCCGCGGGGTCGTGTAATGGACCAATCACTTTGGCGAATTCGAGGACCGAGCCTGGCCAGCCATGCGAGATGATCATCGGAAGCGCGTCGGGATTAGGGGAGCGGATATGCAGGAAGTAGATTTCGACGTCGTCGATCTCCGTCGTATACTGCGGTAGGCTGTTGAGCAGTGTTTCACAGCGCCGCCAGTCGTATTCCGTTCGCCAGTAAGCGACTAAATCTTGCATCTGTGTAAGCGGCACGCCCTGCGACCAGTCGCTTACGAGCTCGGGATCGGGCCAGCGGGTTGCATCCAGTCGCCGGTTCAAATCGTCGAGCTGCGCTTGGGGGATTGCAACCGTGAATGGCTGGACGACCTCTCTCATGACTGGAATCGCTTTTGCTGTTTATTCGGCTCCCAGTCTCGGGCCAGAGATCGCCCCGCAGCAAAATAGAGGATGGCCGTCAGCGGATAGAGAACGAGGCCGCAGATTATGATCGCGTAGCGCAAGGCATCATCGCCATACTGTCCGTTCAACCTGTCTGAAAGATAGCCGAAACTAACCGTACCAATGCCAAGGCCGATGAAGTTGCAGATAAAGAGGAAGATCGCTGACGCGGTCGTGCGCATCTGAGCAGGCGCCAGATGCTGGATTGCTGCAATGGTAGGCCCCGTCCAAACGAGTCCCATTGCTTGGGGGACAACTAGCAACGCCAGAAGCCATGCAGTTTCCTTTGCCAGCACCGCCGCCATCAAAAAGGGTAAGCCGATACAAAAAGCGAAGCCGGGCACCCAACCGTAAGCCGATTTGCGCTTCTCTCCAAGCTTGTCACTTAGCCAGCCGCCCAGCAGAGTTCCTGTTACGCCTCCGACAAAGGTAACAATCGCTAGGTAGCGAGAGGTGTCCGACAACGAGAGACCCTGACTTCGATGAACGAAAGAGGGCAGCCAGAATCCCAGCCCATAGCTCAACATCGAGGCCGTCGCCGCTCCGAGCGAGAAAAGCCAGAAGCTCGGCTTTCGGCCCACGTGGCGCAATACATCAAGGAAGGAGGGCATCGCACTATCTGCAGGTAATGGCTGCGCTGTCGGCAAGGGAGCCGGATCAAGGCGACCGCGGCGGGGTTCCTTGATTGCCAGCAACGCGACAGGTACGATCAGCAAGCCTCCAAAGCCCAGAACAAAAAATGCCGTGCGCCAACCGTAATTCGCAGCGATTACTCCACCTACGAAGAGCCCAAGCGCCGATCCGATTGGCAGTCCAAGCGTCAGCACCGCCATTGCGCGCGCGCGCTCCTTTGGCGGGAAATAGTCGGACACGATCGAATAGGTTGGGGCAACGCCCCCTGCTTCTCCGATGCCGACGCCAAGGCGTGCAAGGAATAGCTGGGTAAAGCTCCCGGCCATCCCGCAAATGGCGGTGAATATGCTCCAAATGCTGACCGCGACCGAGATCACCCACACGCGGTTTATTCGGTCGGCGATACGCGCAATAGGTATTCCGAGTACGGAATAGAAGATTGCAAAGGCTAAGCCGCCCATAAGGCCAAGCTCGGTATCGGTGAGTTTAAGCTCGTCCTTGATCGGAAGGGACAATATTCCAAGGATCTGACGATCCATATAATTCAGGCAATAGATCACTGCGAGAATGAAGAGCACTACGTATCGATAGCGATCACCGTCGCTGGACTGCGCATGGGAGATAGCTTGATCGGTTGCTTCACGATCAACGCTCTGAATTTCAGATGGGCCATTTTCCGCCAACGAATCCACCCCATTTTTATCACAGACGTAGAGCATCGCTGGTGTGTTGAAAAATCGCCAATATCGACTTTGTCTGCGGGCTATAGGGCTACCCTATGATGACAGGTAATCGGTTTTCAGGCGCGTGTTGCGGATGCGCTATGTCCCTCAGTTGGTCTTAGTTGCGACGAGTACATCCACTACCGAAGGATCAGCCAGGGTCGATGTGTCGCCGAGGCTCGAGATATCGCCCTCGGCGATCTTGCGCAGTATCCGCCGCATGATCTTGCCTGAGCGCGTTTTGGGCAATGCTGGGGCGAAATGGATCACGTCAGGCGTGGCGATCGGGCCGATTTCATGGCGGACCCACTGGACAAGTTCCTTGCGGATCTCGTCGCTATCGGCCTCGCCGACGTTGAGCGTAACATAGGCGTAAATGCCTTGTCCCTTGATCTCGTGCGGCATGCCAACCACTGCTGCCTCGGCCACCTTTGAATGGGCGACGAGCGCGCTCTCGATCTCGGCAGTGCCCATGCGGTGGCCCGAAACGTTGATAACGTCATCGACCCGACCGGTGATCCAGTAGTATCCATCTTCGTCGCGGCGGCAGCCGTCGCCGGTGAAGTATTTGCCGGGATAGGTGGTGAAGTAAGTCTGGAAAAAACGCTTGTGATCGCCCCACACGGTGCGCATCTGGCCGGGCCAACTCTGCGTTATGCAGAGATTGCCCTCGGCCTCGCCATCAAGGACTTTCCCATCGCCGTCGACCAGTTGCGGAACGACGCCGAACATCGGCAGGGAGGCAGAGCCGGGTTTCATTGCGACGGCCCCGGGCGTGCCAGTGATCATCGCCGCGCCGGTTTCGGTTTGCCACCAAGTGTCAACTATTGGGCAGCGCCCTTCGCCGACCACGCGCCAATACCATTCCCAGGCTTCGGGGTTTATTGGCTCGCCTACCGAGCCGAGGAGGCGGAGTGACGACCGAGAGGTCCTTTCGACCCATTCGTCGCCTTCACGCATCAGCGCGCGCAATGCGGTGGGAGCACCGTAGAAGATGTTAACCTGGTGACGGTCGACGATCTGCCAGAAGCGGCTGTGATCGGGATAATTGGGCACACCCTCGAACATCACTTGGGTCGCGCCGTTGGCGAGGGGGCCATAGACAACGTAGGAGTGCCCAGTGACCCAGCCAATGTCAGCCGCACACCAGTAGATTTCGCCGGGGCGGTAGTCGAACACATAGTGGTGCGTCATCGCAGCCCATACCAGGTAACCGCCAGTGCTGTGTAAAACACCTTTCGGTTGGCCTGTCGAACCCGAGGTATAGAGTATGAACAATGGATCCTCGGCCCCCATTTCCTCGGGCGGACACTCGGGCGAAGTATGTTCGCGCAGCTCGTGCCACCAATGGTCGAGACCCTCGGTCATGGCGACAGGGTTCCCGACATGACGCACGGTCAGCACTGCCGCGACAGACTGACAATGATTTAGCGCTTCATCCACATTGGCTTTCAGTGGCACCTGCTTGCCGCCACGCATGCCGGCATCGGCGGTTACAACAAGCTTGCTGTCGCAGTCTTTGATACGGCTGGCTAACGCCTCGGGCGAAAAGCCGCCGAAGACTACCGAATGGATCGCGCCGATTCGAGTGCAAGCGAGCATCGCCACTGCCGCCTCTGGGATCATCGGCATGTAGATGGTGATGCGATCGCCTTTCTTCGCGCCAAGCGTCTTCAGGGCGTTGGCGAAACGGCAGACCTCGGCGTGCAATTTACGATAGGTTAGTTTGCGCTGTTGCGACGGATCGTCGCCTTCCCAGATGATCGCGACCGTGTCGCCGCGCTCGGCCAAGTGCCGGTCAAGACAATTGGCCGAGACGTTGAGGGTGCCGTCAGCGAACCATTCGATGCCGAAGTCCGACTCTTCAAAGCTCGTGGCCGACAGCTTGCTCCACGGCTTGATCCAGTCGATCCGCGCGCTTTCCTCGCGCCAGAAAGCCTCGGGTTCGTCGATTGAGAGACGGTACTTTTCTGCGTGACTTGCAGCATTGACATAGGCGCGGCTGGCCCACTCTGCTGGAACGGAACGGATATTTAGCACCTTTGCTCCCCCATGGACCATCTAGCGAATTCTGTTGCAGGCGTTGCCGCAGCGTTCGTGCTCATCGGCTCTGCGATGACGTTGATGGTGACTGCACCGAAACAGTTTGCACCACTGTCGACTCGGACACGTTTAGAGGTGCCGTTCCATGTTGGCCCAGCTGCGCTCAAGATCTTCGCGGTGCTTCGGGTGGGCGACGCTTATTAGTGCGCGGGCGCGGCCAGCATGATCGAGATCGCGAAGATCGGCGGCACCGAATTCGGTTGCGACAATGTCGATGTCCGCGCGGCCCAGTGAGACCGGTCCCGCGCCGACGCCAGCGGGTACAATGCGGCTGATGGAACCGCCGGCTGCACCAGAAGGGAGCGCGACAATACGAAGTCCGTTTGCAGCACGCACGCCTTGTGCAAAGTCGATTGCACCTCCGGGACCTGACATGAAGCCCTTCGGCGTAAGTTCGGAATATGCCTGACCGAACAGGTCCACTTCGATTGCCGAATTGATCGCGACCGGATCGTGCGTTGCGGTGATGGACGGCAGGGCGTGGGTGACGGAAACGGGTTGGAAAGTGAACGCAGGGCGGGCCACTGCGTCGTAAAGCCGCTGGCTCCCGATCGCGACGCCTGCGGTAATTGGCGTGTTATCGGACAGGGCACCAGCTTCCAGTAGATCGAGAACAGCGTCACCTATGAGGCCGGAATGAATCCTCAAGTTTCGGTGAGACGACAGGCTACGGAGAACTGCGCCAGGGATTTTTCCGAGGCCGGTTTGTAAGGTGGCGCCGTCGCGGACAAGAGGCAATATGTGGCTTGCGATTGCTGTAGCTACAGGGTCGGGCGCACCTTCGTCTTGTGTGAGGAGCGGCTGGGCGCGCTCATGCCAAGCGGTCAGCTGCGAAAATGGAATGCCTGGATTTCCAGCTGTCGACGGCATCAGGGGATTGATATGTGCAATTTTATTCGGGACCGTTCGCCACAGATCGGCAATGAAATCCACTGCTGTACCGAAGCTGCAAAACCCGTCAGCATTTGGGGGGGAGATCATGCACATAAGGGCTTGTGGGCGCGATCGACGCAACAACGACAAGATGTCCGCATACCGAAGCGGCCGGAAGTCCAATCGCTCTTTTCCAAGGGCCCTAAGTTCAGGTGTCATGAAAAAAGTGAGTGCGCGGCTCTGGGGATTTGCCAGCCATGCGCAGCGATTATAGCCAGGCACGAATATGCCGCAAAACTCCGTCTGAGCGACGGATGTACCGGCTGCGACGATCACTTCGTCGAGAACTTGCGAATCCGCTGAACAGGCGGACAATAGCGTTACGCCTTCCTCCGCCGGGAGAAAGCGGGCGAGGTCGGTGCTTTCGGCACAACGCACCGGTCTCATGACATCAATCCTGCGGCATGGGAGAGGGCGCTTCCTGACTAAGCGCAAGAACGATTGCGGCTTTGCAATCACGAGCGAAGGCTTCGGATATGGCGGCGCCCGGCACCAGGTTAAAGCCATGATAGCCACCGGGATAAACATGCATTTCCAGCCCGACCTGCGATCGAGCCAGAAGTGAGGCAAAATTCAGATTTTCTTCCAGGAACAGATCGATGTCTCCCACAGCGAGAAAGGTGGGCGGAAAGCCTGTCAAATCCTGTGCAAGCCCGGGGGATGCCTCGGGCAGTACATGTTCGGTGCTGTCGCCCAGATATGCCTGCCAGCCAAATTGGTTGGCACGCCGGGTCCACACATGCTGTCCCACACGGTCTGGCGGGGTGGCTCGATAATCGAGCATGGGATAGATCAGCATCAGCAGGCGCGGTGAAACATCAAGTGTTGGCAGGCAGCGCAGCATCAACGCGGCGGCAAGGCCACCGCCGGCACTCACCCCTCGGATTGCTATGCGATTGCGGTCGATCCGTAGCGCGTCCGCGTTATCAATTAGCCAGTGTAGGGCGGCGGTACAATCGTCTAGAGCACCCGGGAAGGGAGTCTCAGGTGCCAAGCGATAATCGACCGACAATATGGCGCAGCCCGTCGCGGTAGCTAGTTCACTCATTGCCGGCGCTTCGCGTGCGGCATCCCCCACGACAAAGCCGCCGCCATGAATGTTGAGAATGATCGGAACTCTTCCGACGAGAACACGCGGGCGGTGCAAGATGCATGGTACGGTGTGCCCGTCCCGGCCTACTGCAACGATCATCTCGACGGCGACATCTTTGTCGCCTTCGAGATCTATAGGTCCGCCTTTTAGCGCTGTCCGGAAGCTGTCAAGCGTAGCCAAGGTCAGAGTGTCGAAATTCGGGATTGCTGGAAGTGCCTCGCGCAGCCCCGGCGCAATCGCGTCGTCCGATGTTTCAGGCATTGTCGCCATCACCAATGATGAAGCCGGGGTACCCATTTTGAGCGACCTCCGCGCATTTTGCCTGGTAAACGTCTACGCCGCCCAGATAAGGCATGAAGACACGCGGCTTGCCAGGAACATTCGCACCGAGGTACCAACTGTTGCCCTTATAGTAGAGCGTGGCTTCGGCCAGTTCGCGGACATGGTCCATCCAGGTTTGCTGTGCCGCTTCGGTTGTCTCGATACGTGTCGCACCGATCTTGCGCAGATGATTTAGCGTGTCACCGATCCAATTGGCGTCATGCTCGATCGACACAACCATGTTGCTCAGAACCGATGGGCTACCGGGCCCGGTTATCATGAACATATTGGGGAAGTTTGCAGTCATCAGACCAAGGTTGGTGTAGGGGCCGGCTGACCACGCTTCTTTGAGGCTGCGGCCATCGGCTCCACGAATATCGATCCGCGTCAGTGAGCCGGTCAGGGCGTCATAGCCCGTCGCGAAGACCAGGACGTCTACATCATATTGGCCACCGCTCGTTTTGATGCCGGTTGCGTTGATCCGTTCGATCGGTGTGTCCAGGACACTGACGAGAGTCACGTTGGAGCGATTGAAGGTCGCATAGAAATCCGTGTCGACGCATATCCGCTTTGCGCCGATGGGATAGCCTGTAGGCGTAAGGCGATCAGCGACCGCTGGATCCTTGACGATTTCCCTTATCTTTCCGCGGACAAAGTCTGCGGCTGTGGCATTGGCATCCTCGTCACGCAGAATGTCGTTATAGGCGTAAAGGAAGTTGGTGCCCCCCGTTGCCCAGCGTTCTTCATATTCGCGCTGCCGTTCATCCTGCGAAGCGGACAATGCAGAGGTCTGACCATAATCATAAAGAACGCCTGATCGTGTCGAAAGTATTTTGGCACGCAAAGCCTGCCTATCGCGGTCCCACTCCTCCCGCCATTCCTGCGCGATTGGGCCGTTTTGGGCGGGCACCGAGAAATGCGGCGTGCGTTGAAAAACAAACAACTGGGCTGCCTGCTTGGCGATTTCGGGAATCGCCTGAATGCCTGACGATCCTGTTCCGATTACTGCTACGGTCTTTCCTGTCAGATCGACCCCATCTCGGGGCCAATGCCCAGTGTGGAAGGTCGTTCCGGCAAAATCGTTCAGCCCGTCGATCTCTGGCATCTTTGACGACGACAACGCACCTGTCGCCATAACGACCCAGCGCGCAGTTAGCGTCTGGGCATCGTCGGTCCGGACGGTCCAAAGGTCTTGTTCGGGAGCGAAAGCCGCTCCTTCAACCTTGGTATTGAACACAATGTCTCGCTTGAGATCAAAGCGATCCGCAACGAACTCGATGTAGGATTGAATCTCCGGTTGGGTGGCATAACGTTCGGACCACTTCCATTCCCGGTCCAGATTTTCATCGAACGAATAGGAATACTGAAGACTTTCGACGTCGCAACGAGCGCCGGGATAGGTATTCCAGTACCAGACGCCGCCGACGTTGTCGCCGGCTTCAATCACGCGAACACGGTATCCATCGGAACGGAGGCGGTGAAGAAGGTACACACCCGCAAAACCCGCCCCGACAACGATGACATCAAAATCAGGTGCTGGCTTCTGCGACAGCGAAGCGGTGTCTACCGACATCAGATATCTCTCCACAATATTGGCGTTTTCGTTCCCGACGGATGCGAGATTGTTCGCGACCATTGGTTCTCGATGCGCGACTAGCGCGGCTATCTTGCATCGCGCTGGAGAGAGACAAACTAGGAATTGCGACTGCCAGTCATAGCCTCGCCATATGGTGGGCCTGTCAATGCCGACACCCTTCGGCGAGAATTGACGGCATCGCCGCTTTGGTATGGCCGCCATAATCAGAAGTTCGACCAATTTATCGACGCGATGTGCCACATGATGTGTCGAAGTCTGAAGCCTGATTGAACCAAACCGGCGCGCATCAGCGCTGCTCCCAATGTGCGGCGCATAACCAAAGGCGGTCGTCACTTTGGTTGTGCGGTCGACGCCATGGAAGGCAAGTCAGGAGAAGACATCCGACTGAGGAGAGTTACATGTCCCGATCTAGTCTGTTTACACCGGTCAATCTTGGCACATTGCTGTTGCCCAATCGGATCGTGATGGCACCTCTCACGCGTGCGCGAGCAGACGTGAATCATGTGCCCACTGCGATGATGGCTGAATATTATGCGCAGCGATCCGATTGCGGACTCATCATCTCCGAGGCAACGGCCGTCGATCCTGAGGGGATGGGATGGTATCGCGCACCAGGCCTCTGGAACCAGGATATGGTGGAAGGTTGGCGGGTCGTGACCGATGCTGTGCATCGGGCGGGCGGCCAGATTCTGGCGCAGCTCTGGCATATGGGGCGGCTGGTTCTTCCTGATTACATTGATGGACGTGCTCCGTTGGGCCCATCACCGATTGCAGGCGAGGGCGAAACTTTTGCGCCACGTCCAGCAGGCGATGATAGCCTGTTCCTTCCCATGAAGCCCTATGTTGTGCCTCGTGAGATGACGCAAAAAGATATCGACAATGTCGTCGAGGCCTATGGTCGCGCGGCTGCCAACGCATTGGAAGCTGGCTTCGATGGCGTGGAAATTCATGGAGCCAATGGCTACATTATCGACCAGTTTCTTCAGTCGAGAACCAATCAACGCGTTGATGGCTATGGCGGGCCACTGAAAAACAGATTGAGGTTGCTCTCGGAAATCGTTGCTGCGGTGACCGCAGTAGTCGACGCAGGGCGGGTTGGGCTTCGCATCAGCCCGACAAGCGAACGCAAGGGAATGGGTGACGAAGATCCGGGGGCTCTGGCGCAGGCTATCGGTGAGCTCTGTTCCACTCGTGGGCTGGCTTACATCCATCTCATTGAACCGATCGCTTCAGGTTTTATGGAGAAGCCTGAAAATCCTGTGATGGAGCAGCTGCGTGCCAGCTATTCAGGCGCAGTTATCCAGAATGGGAGTTTCGATGGGGTTTCAGCCGCCGCTTTCATCGATGCAAGCCAGGCAGACGCAATTTCTTTTGGACGTCCCTTCATCGCCAATCCCGACCTAGTTCGAAGGCTTGCCGATGACCTGCCTTTGGCGACGCCGAACTTTGACTATGCCTATGTCGGAGATGCGAAAGGCTACACCGATTATCCGATCTTGCCCTGAACCGAGCTGGCCGACTTCGGCTATAGCGTGTCCGTATGGCAGGCAGTCCGATTTACTAGTTCTTACCATCGGAGAAGGGTGCAATCTATGGCACAAATCGGTCGATGGCGGAAAGCCTTCGGACCATGAAAAGATAGGTTGGAGAAGGACATGAAAGTGGTTCTGGAGAGTGATGTTGATGCGAAGGCCCAGAGTCCTCTCCTGACTTCTAGCCTAAATCTGCCTTGTGGGGCCGTGTTACCTAATCGTCTCGCAAAAGCAGCGATGACCGAAGGTTTAGCGAATGCTCGGAACGACGTAACCGAGGAGTTGATCGCTCTATATCGGCTGTGGGCTTCAAACGGCCTCGGGATGATGCTGACTGGCAATATCCAGATTGACCGGGGGCATCTGGAACGCCCTGGCAACATTGTAGTCGATGAGCAGACCGATTTTGAAGCATTGAAAAGCTTGGCGAACGTCGGCACCGAAAGTGGCAACCATTTCTGGGTCCAGCTCAATCATACTGGTCGTCAGACCCCTGCATCGGTCAATGCAAACCCATTTGCGCCTTCAAGCATTACGCTACCGGTCGCAGAGGCCGTGTGCGGTGAGGCGCGCGAAATGCCTGAAAGCGAGATCGAGCGCGTGATTTCGCGCTTCGCCTCGTCTGCCCGGCTATGCCAGGCAGCAGGTTTTACCGGCGTGCAGATCCATGGCGCGCACGGTTATCTGATTTCGCAGTTTCTCAGCCCGCTGGCCAACAGACGCGAAGACAAATGGGGAGGCCCCCTCGAAAATCGCGCCAGGTTGCTCATCGAGACGGTCAGGGCAGTTCGCGCAGCTGTCGGCGCGCATTTCCCTGTGTCGGTGAAGCTCAATTCGGCGGATTTCCAGCGTGGTGGGTTTGACGAAAGTGAATCCGCCCAGGTTGTAGGCTGGCTCGATAATGAAGCCATTGACCTTCTGGAAATCTCAGGCGGTAATTACGAGCAGATGGAAATGGTAGGGCTCGGAAATGATCGCCCTCGTCCCTTGGCGGATAGCACAGTAGCCCGCGAAGCCTATTTCCTCGACTATGCTCGAACGATCAGGCCATTGTTCCGCAATCCCTTGATGATCACGGGCGGAATGCGGAGCACCGCAGCCATCAATGCAGCATTGGCCGCTGACGACTGCGAAATGGTAGGCATCGGACGCCCTCTTTGCATTGATCCACTTTGCGCTGGTCAGTTGATCCAGGGCCAGATCAATCGACTGCCTGCGCTCGATACCAAGCTGGCAATGCGTTCCGATGCGCTCGGTCCAGACGTGGATCCGGTGACATTCAAGCGCGTTGAATCGTTTGGGTTGCTTGGCTGGTACTGTGTGCAATTGCTCCGTCTGGGACGCGGGCAGGGCTCTGATGTGGGCATGGACGTCTTCGACGCCCTCCTCGCGTATAAGGCCAACGAAGAGCACGCGGCGGCCGAATGGAATCGGTCGTCCCTCTAGTCTCCACGATCGAAGGTGGCAGCAATAGCCTCATATGGAGTTGATATGATTATTGATGAACAAGGGCCGACCCTCGACGCGGTCATCATAGGCGCCGGCTTTGGCGGCTTGCGCATGTTGCATCAGCTGCTCCAGGCTGGGAAGTCTGTGAAGGTGGTGGAAGCGGGAACCGATGTCGGAGGGACCTGGTATTGGAATCGCTATCCCGGTGCCCGCACTGACAGCGAGGCGTGGGGCTATTGCTACGAATTTTCAGACGAACTGGTCGACGACTGGACCTGGAGCGAACGCCTGCCCGGCCAGGACGAGGTCTTGCGTTATCTCCAACATGTCGCCGACCGTTTTGACCTCAAGCGCCATATCCAGTTTTCGAGCAGGGTTGCCTCTGCAATCTTCGATGAAAACAGCGACACTTGGTTAGTTTCGACCGACGCAGGTGAGCAACTCCGTTGCCGATATCTTGTGAGCGCAACCGGTGTTCTAAGTGTCCCAAAAAAGCCCGACTTTCCGGGCCTCGAGACATTCAAAGGCGAACACTATTTTGCTCCTCAATGGCCAAAAGAAGAAGTTTCCTTCGAAGGCAAGCGCGTGGCGATCATCGGCAGTGCCGCGACAGCAATCCAGATACTTCCGATCGTTGCCCTTGAAGCTGAGCATGTCCATTATTTCCAGCGCACTCCCAACTACGTCTTGCCAGGGCGCAATTTCAACATTCACGCTGGCCAAGGGCGTCACTTCAAGAAAAACCGAGCGGAAGTCTTCGACGTGCGCCGGAATCATCCCTTCGGGCTGCCGATGACGATGTCTGGCCGAACCTATGACTCGGTCACCGACGAAGAGCGCAACCAAATATTCGAAGCCGGGTGGGAAGATGGCGGGTTCCATTTCTGTTTCGACACATTTGACGACATCATGACAGATAAGCGGTCGAACGACGCTGCGGCTGAGTTCGTCCGGAGAAAGATCCGTTCGATTGTGAAGGACCCCGAAACCGCTGCGAAACTGACACCAGATTATACTTTCTTCGCAAAACGACCGCCATCTGGCCACTTCTACTATGAGACGTTCAACCGTTCGAACGTGACACTTGTAGATGTTGCGGCTCACCCCATCGTCAGTGTGACTGAAACGGGCATCAAGACAGACAACGCCCAGTACGACGTCGACATGATTATATTCGCGATCGGTTTCGATGCCGGTACCGGGCCGCTGATGGCGATTGACGTACGCGGACGGGGCGGAGCTTCAATCAAGGACAAATGGAAGGATGGCCCTTCAACCTTTATGGGCTTGATGATGGAGGACTTCCCCAACCTTTTCATGATCATGGGGCCGCAATCGCCTTTCGGCAACATTCCAACGATCATTGAGAGTGAAGTCGACTGGATCGGCAAGGTTATGGCCCATAACGATGCCCTGGGTGGTGCCGTGGAGCCGACAGGTGAAGCAGAGCAAGCGTGGAACAGCCGCTTGGAGATGATCTACAACGCAACTCTGCTTCCTGCCGGAGTTGCCCAGAAATCTTGGTTCCTGGGTGCCAACGTCGCGGGGAAGCCCGTTTCAGTGCTATTTTTCTTTGGAGGAATCAACACTTTCATTGAAGCCATTCATGACGTTGCAGATAACGGAATGCCGGGATTGCAGTTTCACGAACCCGTTTCTGAAACAGTCTAAAATATTTGAGAGGTGCTGAAATGTCGGATCGGGAACGCTTGGCTATCGAAGACAAGGTGCGCAACGCGGGCCTCGATTCAGCCGACATTGGGGTAACCCGGGCCAACTATGAATTGTTGGGCACTATAACCCCAATTGTTGATGGTGTGACCGCTGAACCTGGTACGGTTGCAGGCTTGCCGGTGGAATACCTCCGCCCTTCACAGGATTTGGGGGGCAGCATTCTGTTTTTTCATGGCGGCGGCTACATGATCGGTTCGCTGAATACCCATCGCGGTTTGGCGTCGCACTTGGCGCTGTCAGCAAGCGCGACAGTTATCGCCATTGATTACCGTCTTGCGCCCGAACACGTTTTTCCCGCCGCGAGCGACGACTGCCTGTCAGTCTATCGCGCACTATTGGAGCAGGGATATGCGGCGGAGAAGATCACGCTGGCAGGGGATTCGGCAGGAGGTGCCCTTGTTGTCGCAACTTTGATGGGTGCCCGTGACGCAGGCTTGCCACTTCCCGCCGCAGCCTTTTTGATGTCGCCATTTGTGGACCTCACCGGTTCTGGTGAAAGCGGGGCCGAGAAGGTGGATGTCGATGTCGTCGTTCGGCCAGGAATGATCGAGGGTATGGGTGGGGCCTATCTCAATGGCGCTTCGCCCGACAATCCTAAGGCATCGCCCCTGTTCGGTGAATATGCGGGGCTACCGCCGCTACTGGTGCATGTCGGAACTTACGAGACGATTTTGGATGACAGCCTGCGGCTCGTTCGCAAGGCAGCGATCGCTGACGTTGCTGTTGAGCTGAAAGTCTGGCCCAAAATGCCGCACGTTTTCCAGCTGTTTGCAGGAGAATTGGAGGAGGGGCGCCAATCCTTACAGCAGGCTGGCTCGTTCCTCAGAAGGTATCTGGGTTAAGAGTGGGCAAATGCAGCGCCAGCAGTATTAGGAGAGAATCATGATTGATCTGACTGGAAAGTCGCTCATCGTTACCGGTGCGGCCAGCGGCATAGGCCGAGCAACTGCGCTGTTGGCCGCCGAATTGGGCGCCCGTGTCACTTTGGGCGACATGTCGGACGATGCCGGTGCCAAGGTGGTTGAAGACATCCTGACGAGGGGAGGGGAAGCGCAGTTCGTACACTGCAACGTGGCGAACGAAGGTGATGTGGAGAGGCTGGTCAATGCTGCAGTCACGCGCTTCGGCAAACTCGATGCTGCATTCAATAATGCGGGGCGCCCCAATATCGGCAAGCAGTTGCACGATCTGACCAGCGACGAACTGGAGCAAGTGTTTGCAGTCAACGTCAAGGGCGTATTCCTCTGCCTCAAATATGAAATTCCTGAATTGCTCAAGGCGGGTGGCGGTTCAATCGTAAACACTGCTTCAGCCAGCAGCGTAATCGCCTTCCCGGACGCCGCTGACTATGTCAGCAGCAAACACGCCGTTCTGGGTCTCACCCGCGCTGCGGCGCTAGACTACGCGCAGCGCAACATTCGCGTGAATTGCATCATGCCTGGTACGGTTATGACGCCAATGCTGGCAGGCCTGTTTGAATCTGCCCCCGACACTAAAACCTTCCTAGAGTCCCGGATTCCAATGGGTCGCCTAGCTCGCCCGGAAGAGATGGCAGACAGCGTCGTCTGGATGCTATCGGATCGTGCCAGTTACGTGACGGGCGCCGCAATATCCGTAGATGGTGGTTACACCACGACCTGACGGCGACGTTTGCAGGTCCTTCGCCCTGGTTGGGATAGCAGGGCTGCGGGTCGAGACCACGACGGCAATGGAGCCCGAAAACAATGCTTTCCTTGAATGGGCGGACAGCTATCATAACAGGAGCGGCGTCGGGGATTGGCCTCGCGACGGTCGAGCGATTGCTGGCCGAAGGGGCTAACGTCGTCGCTACCGACCTTTCAGAGGGTGCTGCGCTAGATTCTGATCGTTATCGCAGCGTAATTCACGATGTTCGTGATGAGGCTGGGTGGGAGCAGGTTGTTTCGTTGGCGCAATCGGTCTTCGGCGGCGTCGATATTCTCGTCAACAATGCGGGAATAACGGCAGCGAGGCTTCTTCCCATCGCAGACCTGTCGCTCGAAGATTGGCAACGCGTACTTTCAGTCAACCTGGACGGCGCATTCCTGGGCACTCGTGCTGGTATGAATGCAATGGCCGAACGCGGTGGGGTCATCATCAATATCGCTTCGGTACATAGCTTCATCGCGGCAGCCGGAACCGCCGCCTATTCAACGTCAAAGGGCGGCGTCGTAATGCTTACAAAGGTTGCTGCAGTGGAGGGGGCGAAGCTGACTTGTCCTGTGCGCGTCAACTCCATCCATCCAGGCTACATCGAAACGCCGCTGGTATCCGCTCGATTCGAGCAGGTTCCCGCGTTGAAGGCAGAAATCGAAGGGCGCACGCCTCTAAGCCGCTTAGGACGGGTCGAAGAGGTCGCCGCTGCAGTAGCTTATTTGTGCAGCGACGATGCTGGTTTCGTCACTGGGACCAGTTTGACGCTCGATGGCGGCCTGACCGCAATTTGACCTCAGCGCTTGGCTGCTTTCGTGGACGTGAACAGCGTCGAGGGCACCACTCGTAAGGTCTGACCGCCCGAAACGCTCTGATCTGGCGTGGGCAAATCTGTTCTCAACGCCGAGCAGACATCGATGACTACTTCTCGAATCTCGACAGTAGCGCGGCTGAGCTCGCGACCGCTAACCGATGCGATCGACATGACACCCTGCATGTCTGGATCGACAATCTTGCGAGCCTGGAGCAACCCGCCTCGAATTTCCTCCAACACAGCCGACCGGGGGAGAAGGGCATAGCAGTCGCCAGAGAGCGCCAAGGCGCGAAGCGCTGACAATGATTCCGTCTCAATAACCGATTGAAGAACCTTGTCCTGCCGCTCTGCCACGTCGTCGAGGATCTTCCGCCAAACCGTCGATCTGCACGGCATTGCGAGAGGATAATTCACCAGGTCTTCGAATGGGATCTCTGCCGCCACTGGCACACCGGAGGATTTTCCGACAAGACAGAACTCTTCGACATAGAGCGGTGAGAAATCAACGCCGGCATTTTCAGGAAGGTTGAACAGGATGGCAAGATCGAGTTTGCCCTCCTGCAACCACTCAAACAGCGCCGCCGTGCTGGTGTCGGCAATATATAACTGAACTTCGGGGAGCCTGTCCCGCACCATGCGGTAAAGTTCAGTACTGATCAGACCGGGGAGTGTCGACGGCATCCCCAACGAAACCCGCCCAGCCGTCTTGTTTTTGCGCGATTTGAGAGCGTTGAGCGTTTCTTGATGGTGCTTCAACATCACAACTGCGTGATCGTATAATAGGCGACCGTCGTCAGTCAGCTCAATCCCGCGGTTGCTTCGATTGACCAGCTGGGTGCCGAGTTCACCTTCAAGATTTGCGAGATGAACACTGAGTGCGGGCTGGGCGACATGCAACCGCTCCGCCGCCTTCATCAGGCTGCCCGCGTCGATCATGCCGACAAAATAACGCAAATGCCTCAAGTCCACGACATCTCTCCTGCTCTGCAGGAGTTCGGCTCTTGAAAGCGCTAATACCTCTTGCAGCATCACAGGTTAGCATAGCGACCTTTGGACTGTCTACAGTACAGAGGATCTATGACGGCGCAGCACGCCGCAATCAAAAGCAAAATTCAAGCGATCTTCGGGCGACTGACATATTGGTGGTCGCTGCAAACCTGGCGGCAAGGTTCACTAGAATGCGACCTTGTCGCCTCCCTTCAGGATAAGGATTTCACGTGCCTCGTCAGGTGTGGCGACCGCGAGCCCGAGGCCTTCAATGATCTGGCGGACTCTGGTCACCTGTTCTGCGTTCGAGGTCGCTAGCCGTCCCCTGTCTATCCAGAGATTGTCCTCCAAACCGACGCGGACATGCCCTCCCATCGCCGCGGCCATCGCGGCCACTTTCATTTGTGCAATACCGGCCGCTAGCACTGACCATTGGTATTGGTCACCAAACAACCTGTCTGCCGTGCGCTTCATATGCATGACATCGTCTGGATGGCTGCCAATCCCGCCCATCAGTCCAAAACAGGTCTGAATGAAGAACGGTGGTTTGACGAGCCCCTCGGTCCAAAAATAATGAAGGTTATAAAGCATTGAAGTGTCGTAACATTCGAACTCATAACGGGTGCCGGAGGCATTGAGTGTTTCGATTGCGTACCGGATGTCTTTGAAGCTGTTGCGGAATACCAGGTCCTTCGACCCTTCGAGCATGGGCTCTTCCCAGTCATGCTTGAAATGCTTGTACCGCTTGAGCATCGGAAACAGCCCGAAATTCATCGATCCCATGTTGAGGCTGGCGACTTCTGGCTGGAACACCATTGCCGGCCGGACCCGCTCTTCGACTGGCATGTAAGGAGAGCCGCCGGTCGTGAGATTGACGACCACATCGCTGGCTTGCTTGATTACCTTCAGGAAGGGTTCAAAAGCTTGAGGGGACTGATCGGGCCTGCCATCTTGAGGGTCGCGGGCATGCAGGTGGACGATGGCTGCGCCTGCTTTTGCCGCGCCGATAGCAGCTTCGGCTATCTCGGCAGGGGTGACAGGCAAATGCTCCGACATGCTCGGTGTGTGAATGGATCCTGTGATCGCACAACTGATGATAACCTTGCCCGTAGACATGGTGTTCCTTTCCTTAAACCTAAGTTGTCGCGCGCTTGATCGTCTCGTCATCAAGACCGAGCTGCCCGGCTAATATCTCCGCTCGATCAGCAGCTAGAGGTCGACTGGGAGTCAGAGGAACGCGCGGAACCCCATCGAAACAGAAGGGGGATTGCTGCACCACTATCCGACCATATTCAGGATGGTCGATATGGGTCAGCGCACCACGTGCGTGCATGTTGGGATCATTGATGACCTCCTCGAGCGTGCGAACCGGCGCGCTGGGCACATGCGCTTCCATCAACCACTCAAACAAATCGGCGGTGGCGTGTTGGCGCGTCCAGTCAGATACGGTCGCATCGATCAGGTCCATATGCGCCACGCGTGCGGTCAGCGTGGTAAAGCGTGGATCGTCGGCCAGTGCCTCAGCGTCCATCACCCGTGCCAAGCTTCGCCAATGAGCTTCACCAACGCAGATTATCGCGATGTAGCCATCTTTCGTGGGGTAAACATTGTAGGGTGATTCCGCCATGCCTCCATGGCGGTTTCCCGTCCTCGGGAGGCTTTCCTCGCCCTTGCTACCCCACTGAAGCCCTAGGTTCGAACTGAGGGATGCGTAGACAGCGTCCTGCATCGCAACTTCGAGACGACGTGCGATGCCTGTGCGTTCGCGCTCGAACAAGGCGGTCGTGATCGCGCCGTAAAGGTGAATCCCGGCGAAAAAATCCGCCATAGCCGGGCCGGCCTTCACTGGTGGCTGATCGGGCTGTCCCGTTGTGTGGATGATTCCACCCATTGCCTGAACAGTGAGGTCCATGGCGGGGTAGCTGCTATAGGGTCCGTCGCGGCCAAAGCCGGAGCTCGACGCGTAGATCAGGCGAGGGTTGCTTGCCATCAATATGTCGGCCCCCACACCAAGCCGATCCATCACGCCGGGGGCGAAGTTCTCAACGATTACGTCAGCGTCTTTTACCAGCGCCAGCAGCGCATCCTTACCCTCTTGCGCTTTCAGGTTGAGGACGAGCGAGCGCTTGCACCCGTTGAGCATTGCGAATGGCAATGCCGCCCCGCCGACTGCGGCCCTCCGTCGAAGTGACTCGCCGCCTGGCGGTTCAATCTTGATGACGTCGGCGCCACCCAATGCCAGCAAGTAGGTTGCATAAGGCCCATTGTAGATCTGACTGAGATCGACGACTTTGATGCCGGTGAGCGGATAGGCCATGAGCAGACTCGCGTTCAGAGTAAGAAATCAGTATGACTTGGGAAGGCCGAGAACCTTTTCGGCCAAAAACGACAGGATGAGCTGTTCGGTGACCGGTGCGATGCGCATCAGGATCGATTCTCGGAACAGCCGTTCAACCTGATATTCCCGCGCGTAGCCCATGCCGCCATGTGTCAGTACCGACTGTGTGCAGGCATTGAATGCAGCGCGACCGGCAAGAAATTTCGCTGCGTTGGCTTCCGCGCCGCAAGATGCGCCTGAGTCATATAGCGTGCCGGCGCGCAAGGTCATCCAATAAGCAGATTCGAGAAACGCCCAGCACTCCGCCAGCGGATGCTGGATGCCCTGGTTTTGTCCAATTGGTCGGCCGAAAACGACACGCTCTCGCGCATAGGCTGCAGCGCGATTGATCGCGTCTCGGCCTAGACCGATCGCTTCACTGGCAACAAGCACGCGTTCCGGATTGAGGCTGTGCAGGACATAGGAAAACCCTTTGCCTTCTTCCCCAATGAGGTCTTCGTCCGGAATGAAAATGTCATCGATGAACACTGCGTTGGAATCGACGCCATTGCGGCCCATCTTGTGAATTCTCCGGACTTCGATCTTTGTTCGATCGAGGTCGGTGTAGAATAGGCTCATTCCATCAGTGGGGCGCGCGCAGTCCTGTTTCAGAGTAGTCCGAGCCAAGAGTACGATCTTGTCGGCAACCTGGCCGCTGGAAGTCCACATCTTGCGACCCGATACCCTGTAGCCGCCAGGCACTTTGCGCGCGAATGTCGAGATGCTGGTGGTATCCAGGCCCGCGTCCGGCTCCGTGACGCCAAAGCATGCCTTTTGCTCACCCTTGATCAGCGGCGTCAGCCAGCGAGCCTTCTGCTCTGCTGTACCATGCACGACGATCGCGTGCGGGCCGAACAGGTTGATATGAATTGCCGAAGCGGCAGTGTAGCCGCCATTGCTTGAAGTGGCTGCGTGCATCATTACAGCGGCTTCAGTGACGCCCAGGCCCGCACCGCCCAACTCAACCGGCATCGTTATGCCGAGCCAGCCGCCTTCGGCCATTGCGCGATGATACTCATGCGGGAAGCGGGCATTTTCCTCGCAATTGGTCCAATATTCGTCCGAAAAGTCGGCACAGATCTGCCGAACGCTCTGATCAATCGCCTGATGATCTTCCGAGAGAGTAAAATCCATTTACCGTTCCTAAGCGATGAGGTTTGAAAAAGGGCACGCCGGGGCGTGGCAATGCCCTACGCTTCAACTTGAGAGAGAATGTGCTGGGCCTGCTTGAGATGTGGGATGTCGAGCATTTTGCCATCGATGCCGATCGTTCCGGTGTCGGGGTTGGCGGCAAAAGCTTCTACGACCCTGCGCGCAAAGGCGATCTCCTCGGCCGAGGGTGCGAAACCCCGGTTGATCGCATCCACCTGCGCGGGATGGATGGCGATACGTCCGGCGAAGCCCTCTGCGCGTGCTGCGCGACAGGAGGCAAACAAGCCTTCCTCGTCACGGAAATCGACATAAAGGGTTTCGATTGCCGGAACCCCCGCAGCATGAGCTGCCATCAATGTCAGCGAGCGCACCATCTGATAGGTAAAGGCCCAAGACCCCGAAGCATCGACGTTGGTGCTTGCTGTCAAGGCAGTCGACAGATCCTCGGCCCCCCACGTCAGACCTGCGAGACGGGTTAGTCCGGCCGCTGCGTAATCACCGAGCTGAAAAGGTGCGCGGGCGGTTTCAGTCGCGACTGGCAGAATGCGCGTTGCGCCGAGCTCAATCCCGTGCTGCACTTCGAGTGCGTCAAGATAGAGAGACACGGTACGAACATCATCCGGTCCATCGGGTTTGGGAATCATCACGCCGTCAGGCGCGCCAGCGACAATCGCAACCAGATCATCAAGGGACATGCCAGTCGATAGAGGATTGATCCTTACCCACAATTGGGTGGAGCGCTCGCCACGCGGCCGCGCTCGGAGATAAGCGGCGACTTTCTCCCGGGCGATCTGCTTCGCGTCGGGCGCCACAGCATCTTCAATATCGAGGATGAGCGCATCCGCGCCGGCAAGATCGCCCTTTGCCAGCTTCTTCTCGCTGTCGCCGGGGATGAAGAGCCAAGAGCGCGGGGTCATGCGCTTTGTGGCCGCTTGCGCTGGAGGCCCGATCGACGACAATGCGCCACGAGATCGCCATGCTGGTTGTACGCACGATGCAGAAAGGTAACGATCCCCTGATCGGGACGCGACTTGCTCTCGCGGAGGTCAACAACCTCGGACGTCACGTGAACTGTATCGCCATGAAATAGCGGTTTCGGAAACCGGACCTCGTCCCAACCAAGGTTCGCAACAGCGGTTCCTAGCGTGGTGTCGCCAATCGAAATACCGACCATCAGCCCAAGGGTAAAAGCCGAATTGACAATGCGCTGGCCAAATTCTGTTTCAGCTTTGCAATATTCCTCGTCCAGATGCAGCAGCGCGGGATTGTGCGTCATCGCGCTGAAAAGCACGTTGTCGGTTTCCGTAAGGGTCCGTCGGATCGGGTGATCAAACGTCTCTCCGACCTGCAATTCGTCAAACCATTTCCCTGCCACGGGCCTCTCCTCCAGTCTTTCATGACATTTAGACGCCCGAACCAGTTTTGGCCCATAGCAAGTGATTATCGCGTTCAGACGAAGTCCCTATTTCGATTCTGAGGCGACACGGTGAACAAGCAGACAAGCGCAGATTAGCGCGTGCAGAAATCCCGGGAGCCCAAGATGACCTCAATCGCGCAAGATGGCAGCGTGCCATTTCTCCAAAATGGCGAAGGCAAGCGCCTGCTGATCGGCGGGCAATGGGTCGATGCGGTTTCCGGCGAGACATTCAACAGCTTGAATCCTGCCACGGGAAAGGTCATTGCCACCTTGGCCAAAGGCGGGGCAGCCGACATCGATCTGGCCGTTAAGGCTGCTCGCCTCGCTTTCGAAGGCCCTTGGAGTAAGTGGACTCCGTTCGACCGGCAAAATCTGCTGCTGAAAATTGCTGATCTGATCGAGCGTGATTTCGACGAACTCAGCCTGATCGAAACGATGGATATGGGTGCGCCGGTCTCGCGCACATCCCTGTTCAAGCGCTGGATGCTGCAAGCTTTCCGCTTCTACGCAGCGCAGGCGGTCAATATCCGAGGTGAAACGCTGGAGAACAGCTTTCCGGGATCATTCATGAGCTATACCGTGAAGGATCCCATCGGCGTCGTTGGCGGCATCATTCCCTGGAACGGTCCACTGATTTCGCAGCTTTGGAGCATCTGTCCGACCTTGGCGACGGGGTGCACCCTGGTGCTCAAGCCAGCACAAGAAGCGTCGCTATCTTCGCTGCGATTGGCGGAGATCATGATCGAAGCGGGTGTGCCTGCGGGTGTCATCAACGTTGTGACCGGTGGCGGTAAGACCGCTGGTGCAGCGCTCGCCGCCCACCCCGACGTTGATAAGATCGCATTCACAGGCTCAACCGAAATCGGTCGCACGATCGTTGAAGCGTCGGCCGTCAATATGAAGAAGGTCGCTGTTGAGCTCGGCGGCAAGTCACCCGACATCATTTTCGAGGATGCCGACCTGGATTTGGCGGTGCCGGGAGCAGCGATGGGCTGCTTCGGAAACAGCGGACAGGTCTGCTACGCTGGCACGCGCCTTTTTGTTCAGCGTTCCATCCATGATGCTTTTGCTGAAAAGCTCGCTGCATTCACCGCAACCTTGCGTGTCGGCGATAGCCTCAAGGCTGACACACAGCTGGGTCCGCTTGTTTCCAAGGCTCAGCTGGAAACAGTGACCGGATATGTCGAGCTTGCGCAGCAGGAAGGCGCCAAGATTCTTTTCGGCGGTGAGCGGCTTGGAGGGGCACTCGCCGATGGATACTATTACGCCCCGACCGTTCTGGCCGGAGTGAACAACTCCATGCGCGTCGCTCAGGAAGAGATCTTCGGTCCGGTTATCTCGATCATTCCATTCGATGACGAGGAAGAGGTGATCGAACTAGCCAACGCCACTGAATATGGTCTCGGCGGCGCGGTTTGGACTCGTGACGTCGGTCGGGCACATCGGGTGTCGCGCGCTGTCAAGGCGGGGATCATCTGGGTCAATTGCTACGGCGTTACCGATCCATCGACCAGCTACGGCGGCACGAAACTGAGCGGATATGGCAGCAAGGGCGGGTACCGTCATATCGAGGATTTTCTCTACTCAAAGACCGTGTGGATCAGGACTGCATGAACGTAGCGACCACAAGAAAAATGACCAAGAGGATGCAGACATGAAGGCATGGGCAGTTGTCGAGGCTGGTGCGCCGCTTCAGGAAATCGATGTGCCGACGCCGGAGCCAATCGGGACCGAAGTGGTCGTCGAAGTTACGCATTGCGGTGTGTGCCATTCCGATCTGCACTTCTGGAAGGGCGAGTATAATATGGGTGGCGGCAAGGTGATGAAAATCACCGATCGCGGCGTCACCCTCCCGCGCGCACCAGGCCATGAGATCGCCGGGCGCGTGGTTGCCCTTGGTCCTGATGCGCAAGGCGTGACAGTTGGCGATGTCCGTGTCGTCTACCCTTGGCTCGGCTGCGGTAATTGCGCCGCTTGCCTCGACGAGCAGGACAATATGTGCCTGGCACAGCGGTCGCTTGGAGTGGTGCAGCATGGTGGCTTTGCCAGCCATGTGAAAGTCCCGCACCCCCGCTATCTCGTGGATCCCGGCAATGTCGAGCTTGGCCTAGCAGCAACTTATGCCTGTTCAGGCATCTCGGTCTATTCGGCGCTGCGCAAGGTCATGCCAATAGCACCTTCCGAACCGATTGTCCTGATCGGCGCTGGCGGCTTGGGGCTGATGGGGGTCGCGATGCTTAAGGCGTTTGGCCATGAGGCCATCATCTCTGTCGATACCGACCCCGAAAAGCGCGCTGCCGCACTGGCGGAAGGGGCGACGGCAGTCGTCGATGGGACAGGCGAGGGGGTCAGCGCCCGGATATTGGAAGCGGCAGGTGGGCCGGTCCAAGCCGTGATCGATTTCGTCAACATTTCGACGACGGCGCGCGCAGGATTTGATGTACTCGCAAAGGGTGGTCGACTTGTACTGCTCGGAATGTCGGGGGGCGAGATCACGCTTTCACTTGCTGCGATGGTGTTTCGCGCAAATGCGATACAGGGAAGCAATACGGGCAATCTCCAAGACCTGCGTGACGTTCTGGCGCTCGCTAACACCGGGAAGCTCAAGCCGACGCCAATTCACTTCTGCCCTAAGCATGATGCCAACCAGGCGATGGTGGACCTCCATCATGGTCGGGTAACAGGTCGTCTCGTTCTTACTGACGAATGATGGATCGTGACGAAAACCAAACCTGCTGACGCTCACCGGTCATGGGTCATTGAAGCACCGTAGGCAGCTAGTGAGAGGGTGCCGGGGGAGTATGTACCAGCGTTGGAAGGCCACCCCTTCGCTATCTTGCCACATACTGGTGAACATGGAGATGGCTTGGCAAACTCGAGTTAGCAGAGGCGGCAATTGACCAACGCCAGGACCTGATGTGGGGGCTTTGACATGCCCTGGAACTAAATCGGACATTGAATTTAGGCGAATTGGTTTCGGTTGCTGGTGGTGGGAGGCGCAAAGGTGCCGCATGGGGAGGGGCAAGGTTGGGAATTGAAATACACCAACTGCGATACGCCGTAGCGACTGCTGACGCGAAGAGCTTCTCTCGCGCCGCTGTGGTACTCAACGTGAAGCAGATTACCTTGAGCCGAAAAGTCCAGCAGCTCGAGGATCGTTTGGGCGTGAAGTTGTTCGAGCGCTCGACGCGCGGCGCTGAGATCACGGAGAACGGCCGCCCCTTTATTGAACAGGCCCGTCGTATCATTACCGATGTCGACAATCTGCGAACGACTGCTCGTAATGTGAGCTATGGACTGCATGGCCGGATCGCGGTTGGCTACTGCTCGCCCTTGATGGCAGGAAACCTCAGGCTCGCGATCTCGGATTATCTGACCAAGTTCGAGGATGTTCAATTCGACGGCGTTGAAGCAGGAATCGAAAAGCTTTTTCACGGCCTGCATTCGCATACGATCGACGTTGCTATTGCGCCAATCGGCTTCGGCGAGGATGGCGTTGCTTCGCGCCGCATCTGGTCAGAAAGGCTATACGCTGTATTGCCAAACGACCATGCCTTGGCCGGCAAAGAACAACTTTACTGGCAGGATCTGCGCCGTGAAGTTTTTGTCGTTCCTTCGGGAGGTCTTGGGCCGATATTCGGCAACCTCATCGCCGCTCGACTGACCGAGCAAGGAAAGCGACCCAACATCATCCTCCAAGCCACGAGCCTTGAGAGCGTTCTTAGTATGGTTGCGGCTAGGCGCTACATCTCGATAGCGACCGAAGCGTCCCAAGGCATCGCCTGGACTGATCTGCGTTTCCTTGAAATCCACGACCCTACCGGTCCTGCCCGCTTGGAATATGGACTCTACTGCCGTGCGGACAACGACAATCCCGCGCTCCAGCACTTCGTCAAGCTGATCGAGGAACGCTATCCGGGCTGAGCCAAGCGGCGCGTGTCAACGGCGGAGCAAAAGTCGGCCAGGCGGCGGCGTAAAACCAGGCCATCGTGTTACATGCCGGGGGGAGTGGCGTGAGGGCGTAGCCCGAGGG
>QFQF01000051.1 GCA_003248935.1 Sphingobium sp. | reverse complement strand
ACCGACCGCTTGCGGGTGGAGAGCACGCCGACATAATGCGGGTCGCGTTCCTCGATCTGCTCGGCCAGCTCGAAATAGGATCGCGGGTCGCCATGGTCGGCGCCGCGCAGGATCTGCGCCAGGCGCACCGGGGTCAGCCCGTCGCCCGGATAGCCGGCGATCGGCGATCGCAGTCCGGCCAGCGTCGGCCCGGCGACCTCTTTGGTGAGCACCTCCCGGCGCAGGGGTTGCCCCCGATGGTCAACCAGCTCGGTCATTGCGCCTGTCCTTTCCCCCGTACGGCGGATTTTAGAAGCCCTGAGAGGGCGGTTGCGGAGCTTTTACGTGGCGATGGGGCCGGTGGCCCGCCAGCGGCCTCCTGGGGCATCCTGCGGGCAAAGCCGGTGCGCATGCCTAGAAGCCCATGCCGCGCGTGCCGAGCGGCGGCCGCCACCAGTCGCGCGCGGCGCTGTCCCCGTGGCCGAACCATTCGTCCCGCTGCTCGCCGTACAGGCTCTCGCGGCCGACCGGCACGGCCTCATAGCCATATTCGGCCGCGTCCTGGCGCGACGCGAACCAGACGAGGATGCCGGCGATGCCGGCGTCGCCGTGGCGATCGAAGCCATCGGCGCCCTTGTAGCGAAAATCCTCGGGCACCCGGATGATGCCGTCGACATATTGCAGCGCCTGGTGATCGCGGATGATGTCGTCGTCACCGGCGACCACCACGGAGCCGTCCGCGAAGGCTTCGATATAGGGCGGCGAATTGGCGCCGTACCAGCCGGCGTTCAGCTTGACCTCGCTGACCCGCTCGCCCCAGCGCTGGCGCGCGACCTCGGCCAGGTATTCGCCGTTGCCGGTCGCGTCGAACGCGGCGTGCCCGAAGCGCGGCAGCGCGTCGCCGATGTAGAAGATGACGTCGCGCTGCGTTTCGTAGGGGACGTTGCGCAGCTCGATCACCAGCCTGCCGCGCCGGACCATATCCTGACCCAGCTCGTTGACGATGATGACCGATCCGTCGCCGCTGCGGGCGAAGTCCTGACCCAGATCATGGCGGCGGTCGCCGTCCAGCCTGTCCAGATGGGGGCGGACCTTCTCGCGCAGGAACGTGTCGACGATGCGCCTGCGTTCGTCGGCGGGCGCGTTCTTGAACTCGTCCGGCAGCGCCCAGCGCACGACCGGCACGGATCGATCGGAACAGTTCTCGATCATGACCCGCGTCAGCGCCGCGCCTTCCGCGTCGGCGGGGATCCCGCGCTTCACCAGCTCGGCCTTCGCCATGGCGGGGAGTACCGAGTGGTGAAATTCGGTGCCGCCGCCGCGCCCCTGGCGTGTCCGTGCCAGCGGGGCGCCCGACGCATCGGTCTTGACCGCCCAAAATTCGTCGGCCGCACGCTCGTTGATCTTGCGCTTCTGGCGGGGCAGGCCCGGCAGCGCCAGGTCGGCCAGCTCGGCGGCCGTGAACCAGCATTTCCCCCCGGTTGAAATCACGCGCGGCAGCTCCTGTCGATGGGTTGGGCGACACGTTCCGCATCGCGAATGAGGCGGTCGAGGCGGGCTTTCTCGGCCTTCAGGTGGCCGAGGCGCGCGGCGTGGATTTCATCGCCGACCAGCACGGCCGCGCCGATCTCGCGCAGTTCGCGGTCGAGCAGGTCGAAGCGGTTGGTGACGGCG
>QFQF01000050.1 GCA_003248935.1 Sphingobium sp. | reverse complement strand
GCAGACGGCGCCCGCCGTCCCCGGAGCCCAGGCCAGCTTCGGCCTGGTGCAGTTCCTGTCACCCGACGAGGCGGAGGCGCTGGCCGCCACGTTGACGGAATTCGCAGGCCAGCTGCGCGACGATCTGGCCGCCCAGGCCCGCGCCGCCCTCTCCCGTGCGGGATCGCGCAAATGAGCCGCGCGCGTTCCTTTGCCGCCGTGCTCGACGACACATTCGATGCCGGCGCACGTCAGCACCTCGAATATGTCGGGCGGGGCTATCTCCGTTGCTTCACCATTCATCACCGTCACGTGGCGAGTGCCGGTTTCACCTATGAAGGCAAGCGCATCACGCGCGGTCAGGCTGAGCGGCTGTTCAACAAGTATCAGGCTGAGCTGACGGTGGGAGGCGCGAAATGAACCGCCTCCGCCGCAAGGAGATCGAGGGCGTCATCGCTTCGCTGGAAGACGTCATCCTCCAGATCGAAGCCCAGGCCGAGATCGTCGCCAGCATCCTGAGCGATGAGGAAAGTTATCGGGACAACATGCCCGAATACCTGTGGGAGAGCGCGCGCTTCGAGGCGGCGGACGCGGCCTGCAACCTGCTGGCCGCCGCCCATGCGGAGCTTGAAGCCTACAACTTCGACCAGCTTATCGACACGTTGACGGAGGCAATGGCGTGACGCGCTTCCTCCCCCGCTTCGGCATCCTCCGCAGCTCCACGGTCGGCCTCGGCGATGTCGATGATCCCCGCGCCGACGACTTCGACGGACCCGTGCTCGTCATCCAGTGGGGGCCTTTCGTCCTCGAAATCATGATCGGGAGGCGCTCCGCATGAGCAATCGTGAACCCGACCCGATCGGCGTCGAGGATATCCGCGTGGTCGCGGCCATCGACCGGTACGGCCGCGTCTTCCAGCTGACCGAGGAACAGGTCACGATCACCATCACCGGCACCCTGCGGGAGATCGAACAGCCGGTGCCCGCATTCTCGCGGATCATCGCGCGGTTGTCGCTGATCAGCTCGATGCAGGGGAACAGCCAATGAGCCGCGAACGCGTCACCTGCGCGGCGCACGGCTGCGAACGCACCGTCCAGCGTGGACAGCTGATGTGCAAGGGCCACTGGTTCTCGCTGCCGAAAGCCATGCGCGACGACGTGTGGCGGACGTGGCGGACCTGCCAGCGCCACTGGCGCGGGCGGACGGACCATGCGCAGCAGCTGCGCGAAGTGCGTGAGTACCGCGACGCGGTACGCCATGCCGTCGACTATCTGGACGGCGTCCCGCCGACCCCGGCCGCCGCGATGGAAACCGTCGCGATCGGCGAGGACGGCTCGCCCGTCCGCTATGGCCAGGGGAGGATGCTGTAATGGGCGCGCCCAAGCCATGCCTCGGCTATCCGTCTCGCTCCGCCGCAATCGCCGCGCTGCGCGAACAGGGGCTTTCGGATCAGGAGATCGCCGACCGGATCGGCATCAAGCTCTGCAACGTGCGCGATCTGATGCGGGGCAACACGGCTCTCGTGCGTGGGCCGCGTCACCCGACCGGCACCCCGCGATATCGCGAGTTTGAAGACCGCATCATGGAGATGTGGGACGCGGGAACACCGATACCGCAGATAGCGGCCGCTCTCGATCGCCCGGTCGGCACCATCGACAGCATTGTCCGCTACATGGCGGAGGGCGCCGCCGACCTCGCCATGAGCAAGAGG
>QFQF01000049.1 GCA_003248935.1 Sphingobium sp. | reverse complement strand
TCGCCCAGGGAGGCTGTGTCGCCCTCGGCGATCTTGCGCAGGATGCGGCGCATGATCTTGCCCGACCGGGTCTTGGGCAGGCCCGGCGCGAACTGGATCGCGTCGGGCGTGGCGATCGGCCCGATCTCCGTGCGCACCCACTGCCTCAGCTTCGCGCGCAGTTCCTCGCTCGGCGCCTCGTTGGCGTTGAGCGTCACATAGGCGTAGATGCCCTGTCCCTTGATGTCGTGCGGGAACCCCACCACCGCCGCCTCGGCCACCGCCTCGTGCAGCACCAGCGCGCTCTCCACCTCCGCCGTGCCCATCCGATGCCCCGACACGTTGATCACATCGTCCACCCGGCCCGTGATCCAGTAATAGCCGTCCGCGTCCCGCCGGCACCCGTCGCCGGTGAAGTATCGCCCGGGATAGGTCGTGAAATAGGTCTGGAAGAACCGCTCATGGTCCCCCCACACCGTCCGCATCTGCCCGGGCCACGAGCGCGCGATGCACAGATTGCCGTCCGCCTCGCCCTCCAGCAGCCTGCCCTCCGCGTCCACCAGCACCGGTTCCACCCCGAAGAACGGCGTGCTCGCCGATCCCGGCTTGAGCGCCGTCGCGCCGGGCAGCGGCGTGATCATGTGGCCCCCGGTCTCGGTCTGCCACCAGGTGTCGACGATCGGGCACCGCCCCTCGCCCGCAACCTCATGGTACCAGCGCCATGCCTCCGGGTTGATCGGCTCGCCCACCGTGCCCAGCAGCCGCAGCGAGGACCGGTCCGTGCCCTTCACCCACGCGTCACCCTCCTTCATCAAGGAGCGCAGTGCCGTCGGCGCGGTGTACAGCGTCGCCACCTGGTGCCGGTCCACCACCTCCCAGATCCGCGCCGGGCTCGGCCAGTTCGGCACCCCCTCGAACATCAGGGTCGTCGCCCCGTTCGCCAGCGGCCCGTAGACGATATAGCTGTGCCCGGTCACCCAGCCGACATCGGCCGAGCACCAGAACACCTCGCCGGGCCGGTAGTCGAAGGTCAGGTCGAAGGTCATCGCCGCCCACAGCAGATACCCCCCGGTGCTGTGCAGCACCCCCTTGGGCTTGCCCGTCGAGCCGGACGTGTAGAGGATGAACAGCGGGTCTTCCGCGTTCATCGTCTCGGGCGGACAGTCGGCGCTGACGCCCGCCGCCGCCTCATGATACCAGATGTCCCGGCCCGCCTGCATCGGCACGTCGCCGCCGGTCGCCTTCACCACGATCACGCTCGCCAGCACCGGCGCCAGCGCCGCGGCCGCGTCGACATTGACCTTCAGCGGTACCCGCTTGCCGCCCCGGCGCCCCTCGTCGGCGGTGATCACCACCTTGCTGTCGCAGTCGATGATCCGGCCCGCCAGCGCGTCGGGCGAGAAGCCTCCGAACACGATCGAGTGGATCGCCCCGATCCGCGCGCAGGCCAGCATCGCGAACGCCGCCTCCGGGATCATCGGCATGTACAGCGTCACCCGGTCGCCCTTCAGGACGCCCGCACCCTTCAGCACATTGGCAAAGCGGCACACTTCCCCATGCACATCCTTGTAGGTGAAGCGCTTCGCGCTCTCGGCCGGATCGTCCGGCTCCCAGATGATCGCCACCTGATCGCCCCGTTCGGCCAGGTGCCGGTCCAGGCAGTTGGCCGCAACGTTCAGCGTCCCGTCCGCAAACCACCGGATCCCGAAATCCGCCTCGGCAAAGCTGCTCTG
>QFQF01000048.1 GCA_003248935.1 Sphingobium sp. | reverse complement strand
GCTTGAGTGGTAGGGTAGCCGTGATTGGAGGACAGGGAGTGGATGGCATGGGGAACTCGCTCCACCTCGCCGAGGACGATGAAACGCTTAAGGACGCGGGTCGCGACAACCCCACGCACAAGGGGAGAACCCGCGCAAAGGATGCGGATTTACAAGTGTGTCCGTCGTCAGAACATTCGGCACAACTCGCGGCGTAGATTAGCGGAGTGCGGGCCTCGTCTGGGGGTTGATGTTAGGCGGCGAGCTTGCGGTGCTGCAAGCGCCGATATTCGATGGTCTGTCGCTTGATCCTTTCTCGTCGTTCGATGATGGCCGGGGCCCTGCCGAAGTAGGCGTCGGCGGGCGTCACGTTATTTAGGCTCTCGTGATAGCGCTGGTGATTGTAATGTTCGACGAAGGCCTCGATCTGGGCTTCGAGGTCGCCGGGCAGGAAGTAGTTCTCCAGCAGGATGCGGTTTTTCAGGGTCTGGTGCCAGCGCTCGATCTTGCCCTGGGTTTGCGGGTGCATGGGAGCGCCGCGGACATGGCTCATTTTGTTGGCCTCGATATATTCGGCCAGTTCGCCGGCGATGTAGCTGGGGCCGTTATCGCTGAGCAGCCGGGGCTTGTGCAGCACCGTGGCGCTGTCACAGCCGGAAGCCGCCAAGGCGAGGTCCAGCGTTTCGGTTACATCCTCGGCACGCATGTTGGTGCACAACTTCCAGGCAATGATATAGCGCGAGAAGTCGTCGAGCACGGTCGAGAGGTACATCCAGCCCCACCCGATGATCTTGAAGTAGGTGAAGTCGGTCTGCCACATCTCGTTCGGGCGGGTAGTCTTGGTGTGGAACTGATCGGCGGCCTTTATCACGACATAGGCCGGACTGGTGATCAGATCGTGCGCCTTGAGCAGGCGGTAAACCGTGGATTCCGATACGAAGTAGCGCTTCTCGTCGGTGAAGCGCACCGCCAGTTCGCGGGGGCTGAGATTGGTCGCGTCGGCTTCCAGCGCCATTTCGATGATCTGGTTCTGGATGTCGTCACCGATGCGGTTCCACACGCGGCTCGGCGCCGATGGCCGATCCTGTAACGCTTCCGGCCCGCCCCCAAGATAACGGTCATACCAACGGTAGAACGTCCGGCGGGCGATGCCGAGCTTGTCCAGCGTGCGTTTGGCGGGCAGGTGCGACTGCTCGACGATCCGGATGATCTCGAGCTTTTCGGATGCGGGATACCTCATTCGTCGTCGCCCCCATCCGCGATCATGCTTTTTTTCAGCAGACGGTTTTCGAGTGTCAGGTCGGCCACGCATTCCTTCAGGGCACGCGCTTCGCGGCGCAGATCCTGCACCTCGCCGGTGGTCGCGGCACGGGCAGTGTCGCCCGCCAGGCGGCGCTTGCCCGCTTCCATGAACTCCTTCGACCAGGTGTAGTACAGGCTTTGCGCGATGCCTTCCTTGCGGCACAGCTCGGCAATGCTGTCCTCGCCGCGAAGGCCTTCAAGCACGATGCGGATCTTGTCCTCGGCAGAGAAGTGCCGCCGGGTCTGCCGCCGGATATCCTTCACCACCTGCTCCGCAGGGGCCTTCGACGGCGATTTTGAATAGGAGGATTTGGGCTTCATCTTCGTTCCTTCGTCACTACGACGAAGCCCAAATCCTCCTTAAATCACAACCTCAAATCTGTGCCATTGGTGCTGACGGCGGACAAGCTACATCGACATGGGCGGCGATAGTGTCCCCAGCCAGGCGACGAGCCCGAGAATGACGATCGCAAGACCGCCTTCGACGACGAGGCTCGCGCGCAG
>QFQF01000035.1 GCA_003248935.1 Sphingobium sp. | reverse complement strand
CGGCGCGGCGATCCATTCTCCAGCGGCATTCTCGACCTCGAGCCCGCCAATGTCGTCCTGGAGCAGGATGGTGATCATGCCCCAGTCGGTATGAGCGCCGGCGCCCATCTGGTTGAAGGCTGCATCCTCGGGCTGCGGGCCATAGCGCAGCAACCGGCTGTTGAAGAGCGGTTCCTCGAGGCCTTCGGCGAAGAAATCCTCCGGCAGATCGAGCGACAGCGCCAGCAGGGCCATCAGATGGCGACCGACCCGAAACATTTCGTCCACATAGGCTTCGTAGCGTTGGCGGAATTCGGGACGGCCGTTCGGCCAGACATTTGCACCACAATTCGGAACGCCGGCCAGAACATGAGGGTGGTCGGGGGCCAGGTCGCAGCCAATCTGGAAGCCCTCCTTGAGATCGGGCGGCGATCCGTCATCGAGGGTTTGAAGGCCCGGCGCTTCATAGCCTCGCAAGCAGGGCGACTTGCGCGCGTCGAGAGCCACCTTCTCAGCCAAGGGCAACGCGAAGAACTCTCTGGCCAGTGCCAGCTGGCCTTCAACCAGGTCGGCCGGAACTCCGTGATTGCAGATGTAGAAGAAGCCGGTATCGCGCGCCGTCTTGTGGATTTCCCAGGCCACAGCCTTCCGAGCGTCGATATCCTTGGAAAAACTGGGTGCCAGATCGATCACAGGAATGGTATCGGCTGGCTTTGGCGGCGTATAGATGATCATGGCGGATCTCCACAAAGGCGCCACGACTGAAATGATCCTGACGCCCTCCTTTTCGGTTCCGGCCTTGGTTTCAGATAATGCTGATCCGATCCATTGCAGAATAGAGCGCCCTCTGCTCGCAAAATGCGAACAGGGCGCCTGGCGGCGTCAAAGCCGCCCGTGACCCAGTCAGCTCAGGGCGTGATTGCATCCGGTTTTCCAGATCGGTAAGGGGCGATGCTTTCATCATCACCATGGGCAAGCCGGGATGACTGACAGCAACGCAATCCAATTCAAACGGATCAGCTATGAGCGTTTCCTCGAGGATATCGAGTCGATCGCCCAGCAGCTTGAGGCTTCGAGATGGAGGCCGGACTTCATTGTCGGGATCGGGCGTGGCGGTCTGGTGCCGGGCACCTACTTGTCCCACCGCACCGGATTGCCATTGCTGTCGGTCGATCACTCCTCAAAGGTGCACGAGTTCGCGGAAGCACTGCTGGTTCACATCGCGGGCTGCGCGAACCGCGGTGAACGCTATCTGTTCGTCGACGATATCAACGATAGCGGCAAGACACTGTCCTATCTGCGCAGCGTCGTGGTCGATCAAGGGTCTGCTGACAACGTCCGGTTCGCCGTCCTGATCGACAATGCCAGCTCGCGGGAGAGGGTCGATTTTTCCGCGCAGACCATCGATCGATCCACCGAGAAGGACTGGTTCATCTTTCCTTGGGGCGCCGTGGCGACGCGAGACGCCTGGCTTGAAGACGCTCAGGAGGATCCGGACAGGCTCGGCCTTGCTCCTCAGATCTAGTTTTTACCGAGCCGGACAAGCCGCTCACTTTTCGGCATCACCTCGCTCCTCAAATTATTCTTAGGGCATCGCGCAACATCGTGCAGCTTAAGCGCTCGATAGGCGGCGGAGACTGGGGACGATGAGTTTGAGGGAAAGCGCATGATGCGTCCGCACAAGTTGGCAGTGCCAGAGGCTCACGCAACACAGCAGGGCTATGGAGGGATCGCGACAGCACCCCATAGTCTGGCTTCGCAGGCCGGACTGGATGTCCTCAGGGATGGCGGTACAGCGGTGGAAGCCTGTGTGGCGATCGCGGCCACCCTTGCGGTCGTGTATCCACACATGACCGGCATTGGCGGCGATGGCTTCTGGCTCATCCATGATCCGGATGGGTCCATCCACGCGATCGATGCCTGCGGGGCGGCGGCCTCTGCCGCTGACCTGGCCTTTTATGATGGGCTTTCCGCGATTCCGTGGCGCGGCCCAATGGCCGCCAATACGGTGGCCGGTACTATTTCGGGCTGGCAGCGGGCGCTTGAAGGCGACGAGGGCACATTGAGCCTGGGACGCCTTCTGCGCGACGCGATCGACCTTGCTCAGAACGGCGTCGGGATCACCCAGGGAGGGGCTGCGATCGCGATGGCGAAACACGCCGAGCTGTCGATCCAGCCTGGTGCCTATGCAAGCATCTTCGAACCCTCTGGCCGGCCCCTGCGCCAGCATGAGCAGCTGAGGCAACCAGCCCTGGCGAAAACCTTGCGCCAGCTCGCCCATGACGGACTGGACAGTTTCTATCGTGGGGATTTGGGTCAGCGCATCGCGTCCGATCTTCACAGACTGGGTAGCCCGCTCAAGCTTGAAGACCTCCAGCGGCACAGTGCCTCGGAGCCGAAGCCGCTGCAGATTCAGGTTAGCGGCGCAACCCTGTTCAATACTACGCCCCCGACCCAAGGCCTGGCGTCGCTGCTGATTCTTGCGCTCTACGATCGCCTCCCGAAGGCGGACGCCGAGACGTTCCAGCATCTTCACGGTCTTATTGAGGCGACCAAGCAGGCCTTTCTCGTGCGCGACCAGTTCGTGGGCGACCCAGCCTATATGCCGGTTTCACCGCAGGCCCTCCTCGATGACCAGGCTGGACTGCAGGCGATGATCGATGCGATCGACCCCGATCGTGCCCTTCGATGGCCGCGACCGTCTGCACATGGGGACACGACTTGGTTCGGCGCAGCAGACAGTCGCGGGCAGGTGGTGAGCTGCATCCAGTCGACTTATTTTGAGTTCGGGTCGGGGGTCGTGCTTCCGGACACCGGTATCACCTGGCAGAATCGCGGAGCCAGCTTCACGCTGACGTCGGATGGCCCCAATGCTCTCAAGCCTAGACGGAAGCCCTTTCATACCTTGAACCCCGCCCTGGCAATGTTCGAGGATGGCCGAGTAATGGCCTATGGAACCATGGGCGGAGAGGGGCAGCCGCAAACGCAGGCGGCACTTTTTAGCCGATATGCCTGGCACGGCGTTGCACTTCAGGACGCGATCGACCGGCCCAGATGGCTCCTTGGACGGACCTGGGGTGAGCAAAGCACCACGCTCAAATTGGAAAGCCGCTTCGATCCGAAGCTTGTCGAGCAGCTCCGTGCTGCCGGTCACGATGTTGAGATGGTCGAGCCGATGACCGCGACCATGGGCCACGCCGGTGCAGTCGTTCGCCACCCCGACGGGTTGATCGAGGGCGCGACAGATCCCCGGTCGGACGGAGCCGTGGCGAGCTACTGAGGGGGGAGTCCAGCCTCGCCGGTCATGGCCTCGATGTCGCCGAAGATCTCACGCCAGAGCGTATCACTCACCGGGAATTGCAGGACATGCCGCAGGAAGAAAAGCCCTTCCGAGGCGAGGAATGCCAGACGAAGACGGGCCTCTTCCCCGGTGCTCGCCGAGAGATCACCAACGCGTTCAGAGCACCATTGCGTCGCCACCTCGCTACGGTCGCCCGCACCAGCCATGCCAGCCAGAAGCGCCGCGATCCTAGATTGAGCTTGTGCGTCCTCTGATGCCGTGATGGCGATATGCGCGCGGACCTTTGCCGCGATGCTTGCGTCAGGGCCGGCGCGTGCTTCGAACCGCGATCGTTCAGCATCGCTCGCGCGGTCGAGCAGGGCATCCAACAACTCCTGCTTGCTGCGGAAGATCGCCTGGACACTGGACTTTGGTACGTTGGCAACCGCTGCCAGAATTCCGAAGCTCAACGTCGCCGGACTTGATTGCGCGATGATCGACTGCGCGGCTTCCAGGAGTCGGTCGCGGCTGAGTTCCTTTGGTCGTCCCATGAATAACTCCATTTCCATACGATCGTACGGAAATGGCGTGGGTCTTGTAAAGAGGGCAGGGGATCACACGACCGGGACGTCGCGCCGATCCATCGCTGTCGCGAAATTCTGCATCAGCAAAGACGCGGGAACGGACAAGGTCCGGCCGGACGCGCAGATGATCGACAATGTAGACAATTCGATCCTCTCGTCGGCAAGTGGGACGAAAACGAGCGTCCCTGCATCTATCTCGCTCAGCGCATCGAACGCAGTGAGCCATCCGGGACCGACACCCCGCGCGACGAGCGCCTTCATCACGCTGATGCTGTTGGCTTCGGCGATCGCCCGTGGCGCGCCACCGACATGTTTCGACCAGGCCACTTCGAGGACCCGGCGCAGCGACAAGGAGTCGCTCGGCATAACCAAGGGAAGAGTCGCGGCCTCGTGCAGCTTGATTTCCGTTCGATCCGCGAGAGGGTGATCGGGGCGAACGATCAGTCCGAGCCGATAGATCATCGTCCGCTCGATCCGGATTGTCGGGTTATTGGGCGGATTGAAGGTAACGCCGACGTCAATCTCTCCTGCCAGAACCTGGTCGACCACTGCTTGAGCGCCGTGCACGTCGAGGCGGACCTCGATCGCCGGATAAAGCGTCCGAAAATCGGCAATGACCGAGGTCACGAATTCGATCGCTCCTTCGACGAGGCCGATTGCGACCTTGCCGCGGCGTAGCCCGACCAGATTGTCGATCTCCGAGCGGATGCGCTGAAAATCGCGACGCCAGCGCCGCACGCCATCGATGAGAAGTTCCCCGGCCGCTGTGAGTCGCATGCCGGTGGGCGTGCGCTCGAAAAGCTTGGCGCCGACCTCTTCCTCAAGCTGGATGATCTGCCGGTCGACGGCGGAGGGCGCAATATGGAGCACGTCGGCCGCCCGCCGGAGCCCACCTTTGCGGGCGACTTCGTCGAAATAGATCGCTGCGCGGCCGATGAGCATGGTTAACCTTTCTGTCCTGATTCTGCGAACAACCTATGCTGTAATCTGCGATGGATGTGGACAGGGATCAATGCAAGAAAGCTCGAAATTACAAAACACGGGGATGGAACATAACCGAGGCTGGCCGGGACGGCGCCTCTCGGAAGGGGACATTTGATGCGCGTTGGTTTGGTTCGAACACGACTTCTGGTTGGCGCCGCAATGGCGATTGCAATGACTGTTCATGGGGTGGCGCATGCCGAGCTCGCTGACGAAGCGGAGCAGGCTTCGCCCGCCGACGCGGAAGATACGGGCGAGATCGTGGTGACTGCCGAAAAGCGCGAGACGACGCTGCAGAAGGCACCGCTCGCAATCACTGCGCTGTCGCCGGCCGCGCTCGATCAGTCGAACATCAACCAGCTCATCGACATGAACGGCTTCGTGCCAGGCCTGACCGTCGCCAACAGTGGCAGTTTCGTGCGCGTCGTTTCGATCCGCGGTATCGGCTACGAGGCCTCCGACAATCTGAGCGCACAGCCGGGCACATCCTTCCACGTTGATGGCGTCTACATCGCCAGCCCCTATGCCCTGCAGCAGGATTTCCTCGATCTGCAGCGGCTTGAGGTTCTGCGCGGACCTCAGGGAACGGTGTTCGGTCAGGCTGCGACCGGCGGCATCCTGAACGCGATCACGGTCAAGCCGACCACGACGGGTGTCGAAGGATCGGGCGAGGTCGAGCTCGGCAATTATAATTTCGTGCGGGCGACCGGCACGCTCAACGTGCCGATCAGCGACACGCTCGCCATCCGCGGCGCGATCCAGCGCTACAAGCGGGACGGCTACGCGCAGCAGACCGGTTTGGGCGCACCCTACGGTCTCGATGACGCTGACCGTATTTCGGGCAAGGCCACGCTGCTCTGGACGCCGACGGACAATTTCTCCGCGCAGCTGACGGCCCAGTATTTCGAGGCGGATGAACATGGCGCGGCGCAGAAGAACGTCAATGATCCCGATCCCGATCCGCGTCGCATTTCGCAGGACTATCCGAACCAGTATCGGCTCAAATTTTTCCTGACTTATGCAGATCTGCGCTACGATTTTGGCTTTGCCACCCTCAAATCGCTGACGTCCTATCAGCGGACTCGCAACTATAATCAGATCGACGTCGATCGCCTCGACTACAAGACCTTGGGCTATTATGATAATCAGCCCTACTGGAATAACAGCGTCAACGCGATCAGCCAGGAGTTCAATCTTAGTTCGAACGGGAACAGCCGGCTCAGCTACATTCTGGGTGCCTATTTCCTGTATCAGAAGCTGGGGCAGGACATTCTCGAATATGTCGGCACGGATCAAAATCCGACCTATAATCTGACCCTCCCGCTGACCTTCGCGAACTTCCCGTACAATCTGAATTACGCGCTCAATTCGAGCCAGAAGCGGTACAGCTATGCAGGCTTTGCGCAGGCCAAATATGAACTGACCGACCGGGTCAGCGCCACCCTCGGCCTGCGGTACAATCATGATAAGTTCGACAGCAGCAACAGCACGCTGTTCAACATCTATGCACCCACCGTCTACGCATCGACGAGCGAAAATGCGCTGACCGGCAAGGCGGAGATCGACTTCCAGGTTACGAATACAAACATGCTCTATGCGAGCGTGTCTCGCGGCTTCAAACCCGGCGGCGTCAGCAACAACAGCACGCCTCTGCTGGTCCCGCTGACCTATGAATCGGAAAAGGTCTGGGCCTATGAGCTCGGTTCGAAGAACCGTTTCTTCGGCGGCAAGGCGACGTTGAATGCGGCTGCCTTCTTCTATGACTATCGCAATCTGCAATATCAGATGGAAGACCCGGTTCCCTATCAGGGCGGCGTCGCAAATGTGCCAAAGACCCGTATCTGGGGCGCCGAGGCAGAAGGCAGCGTGCAGGTCACGCCGTCGCTGACCTTCGACGGCAATGTGACTTATCTCGATGGCGAGCTGATCGGCGACTATATCACGCTGGATCCGTCCCGCGCGCATCAGGCCACGCTCGACGCGGCTGCGCTCGGCTTTGGTCCATTCGATGCCTACACGATCAATCTGCGCGCAACGCAGGTACGAAACACCAATGGTAACAAGCCGCCGAAACTGCCGAAATGGCAGGGAACGATCGGCGCGACCCATATGCTTCAGCTGGGATCCTTCGGGTCGCTCCGCACCCATGCCGAAGTTATCTATCGCGGCAAGTTCCAGTACCGCATCTTCAACGATGGCGCGCGCGACATCGTGCCGCACTATACGCAGGTCAATGCGAACATCACGCTGAAGCCGGCCAATTCGCGGTTCACGCTCGCACTGACCGCGACCAATCTGTTCGACGAGGACGGGATCGCATCGCGCTATTCCAATCCGTTCGGCAGCTTCACGACCAGCGACATGTACATTCCGCCTCGCCAGGTCATCGGGTCGATCAAATATGAGTTCTGAGCTGATCGATCAGCAGTCGGTTGACGCCGTACCGCCGCTTCCGCGTCTGAGCGCGCTGGCTTTCCAGCATGTTCTGACAATGTATGCCGGTGCGATCACGGTTCCGTTGCTGATCGCATCATCTCTCCACCTGTCCGCAGCCGACACGGCCTTCCTGGTGAGCGCCGATCTGTTCGCCTGCGGACTGGTGACCCTCATCCAGTGCCTCGGCATTGGTCCGGTCGGCGCGCGCCTCCCTGTGATCATGGGCGTAACCTTCGTCGGGGTCATGCCGGCGATTGCCATTGCGAGCCAGCCCGACCTGGGCTTGCGCGGCGTCTATGGCGCCGCGATCGCTGCGGGCTTGATGGTTCTGCTCTTCGTCCCGTTGATCGGCCGGTTGCGCGGTGTGCTGACGCCCACCGTAACGGGCACGGCCATGCTGCTGATCGGACTTTCCCTGATCGGTGTAGCGATTGACTGGGCGGCCGGAGGCACCGGTGCCGCCGATTATGGATCGCTTCGGCATCTCGGCCTTGCGGCCCTAACCATCGCGACCATCCTCCTTGTCACGCGCTTCGGCAGTCCGTTCCTGTCAAACTGTGCCATTCTTATCGGCATGATGTTCGGCTATGGCGTCGCGGCGGCCATGGGCGATGTCAATTTCGCGGACGTACAGTCGGCTTCGGGAATCGAACTGGTCACGCCCTTCCACTTCGGAATGCCGATTTTCGACCCTGCCGCGCTCGCGTCGATGATGGTCGTGCTGATGGTCACGCTGGTCGAATCGAGCGGGATGCTCACCATGCTCGGTGACATTGTCGGGCGGCCCCTGACGGCGCGCGATCTGTCGCGCGGCCTGCGTGCGGACTGCATGGGCGCTGTGGTCGGCGGTCTGTTCAACAGCTTCCCTTACACATCCTATGCCCAGAATATCGCGCTCGTCAGCCTGACCGGCGTACGCAGCCGCTTCGTCTGTGCGGGCGCGGCCCTCTTCATGATTGCCCTGGCTGCGCTTCCCAAATTGTCGGCGATCGTCGCGGCGATGCCACCCTCGGTCCTCGGCGGAGCTGCCCTCGTCCTTTTCGGCATGGTTTCGGCAACCGGCATCAGGTCGCTCGCCGCGGCCGGGCTCGACAAATCGAGGGAGGAGCTCCTCATCGTGGCGATCAGCCTGTCAGTGGGCCTCATTCCGACACTGTCCGACAAGTTCTTTGCCCAATTGCCAGCCGCGCTGAGCCCGTTCACCCACAGCGGCGTCCTGCTCGGGATCGTCACGGCGATCGCGCTCAACCTGCTGTTGCGCAATGGCCGGGATCGGACGCAGATTTCAAACCAGACAGGCGGCGTGAGTCACGCCGTGCTCCCGGTGACCATCGCCGGTGACGACAGGAGACTAGCATGAAATTCGATGGCAGCGTAGTTCCGATCATTGATCTCACGCCCGCGCGGACGGGTGATGAGGCAGCGAAGGAGGCCGTCGCGGAACAGGTCGGCGCAGCCGCCCGGAGCATCGGCTTCCTCGTGGTGTCCGGTCATGGGGTCCCGATGGACGTGATCGAGAATGTCTCGGACGAAAGCCGCAAGATCTTCGATCTCTCGCCCGACGGAAAGGCCCGCTATCGCTCGCCGGATCCGGCCATCTACCGGGGCTATTTCGGGATCGAGACCGGCAATCTGGCGAGCACGATCGGCGAGGAAGAAGCCAAGCCGGATCACCGCGAATATTATAATATCGGCCGCTTCGATATTGACGAGACCGATCCCTATTTCACGTCGGAGACGGCGAAGCGGATCTTTCACCCCAATATCTGGCCCGACGCCGATGTGCCCGGCTTCAAGCCGGCGCTGGTCGCTTATTATCATGAGATGGAGAAGCTGGCGGAGCTGCTCATGGAGCTCTGTGCGCGCGCGCTCAAACTGCCGCCAGACTGGTTCGCCGACAAGATCGACAAGCACATCACCAACATGGTGATCAGCAATTATCCCGATCAGCCCGAAGAGCTCGAAGCGGGTCAGCTGCGCGCCGGCGCACACACCGATTATGGTGGGCTGACCATCCTCAAGACCGAGGATAAGCCTGGCGGTTTGCAGGTCCAGACATCCGATGGGCGGTGGGAGCCGGTTCCGATCGTGCCGGGCGCCTTCATCATCAACCTTGGTGATCTGATGGCCCAGTGGACCAATGACGAGTGGGTTTCGACCATGCATCGCGTGATCAATCCGCCGCGCGATCAGGGGATCGGAAGCCGTCGCCAGTCCTTGGTCTTCTTCCACCAGCCCAATTATGATGCGGTCATCGAGTGCATCCCGACCTGCACCGAGACGGCGCCGAAATACGCCCGCACCACGTCGATCGACCATCTGGAGATGAAGATGAACCAGATGAACGACACCCCGAAATTCAAGGAGAACGAGGCGGCCTGACGGCCTCTCGCTGGAGACATGGCATGATCGTCTACACGCCTGCAAAACCGGCCGATTCGATTCCGGTGATCGATCTGGCGCCCAGCTTTTCCGAGGATGCGGCTGCGCGGAAGGCCGTGGCCTGGGAAATCCACAAGACGGCCCGCGATACCGGCTTCTTCTATATCAAGAACCATGGGGTTGCGCAGTCGCTGATGGACCAGCAACTCGAACTTGCGCGCGAATTCTTCAGTCTTCCGCTGGAGGAAAAGCTGAAGACGGATGCGCGAAACTCGGCCTGCACGCGGGGTTATGAAACGCCAGGCCTGCAAACGCTCGATGACGGATCTCCGCCCGATCTCAAGGAAGGCTTTCTGATCGGCTGTGATCTCGACGAGACCCATCCCTATGTCCAGCAGGGCATTCCGAACTGCGGACCGAACCAGTGGCCGGACCGACCCGCGGACTTCAAGCAGCGCTATGAAGCCTATGTGGATGAGATGTTCCGGGTCGGTCGCCATCTGATGGCCCTGCTGGCGCTGTCGCTCGACCTTCCGGAGGATTTCTTCGACGAAGGCCTCGAGGAACCGCTCTTCAACAGCCGGTTGCTGCGCTATGGCCCGCAGCCCGAGGATGCAGCCTTCAACCAGATGGGCGCAGGCGCTCATACCGACTGGGGCATGATCACCATCCTGCTCCAGGACGACATTGGCGGGCTCGAGGTCGAGAATGCCGCTGGAGAATGGATCGCCGCGCCG
>QFQF01000034.1 GCA_003248935.1 Sphingobium sp. | reverse complement strand
ATCCGTCAGATCGCCCCGGCCCATCGTCGCTCCTCGCAAAGAGAAGCTCTGAATCAGAAATCAGGCCGATTGGGAATCCACTTTGTCAACGCGACCTAGAAGGAGCGATCTGCGAAAGCTGCCCTTCTGATGCGGCTGGCGCCGGCCCGGGGAGCCGACGCCAGTAAATATGGTCAAGGATGACGGTCTATTCAGGGCTCTTCGCGGCCTTCTCGATGATCGCGGCGACGGCGGCGGGCTTCGAGACGTAGAGCGAGTGGCTGGCCGCGACTTCCTCGACCCTGGCACCGGCACGGGCGGCCATCTGCCGCTGGGCTGCGGGCGGGATCATCTTGTCCTCGCTTGCCACCAGATACCAGCTCGGCTTCACCCGCCAGGCCGGGGCGGTCACCTTGCCGTCGAGCGCGGCGACGCCCCAGGGGACCTGCGAGTCCGCCATGAACGCCGCGAGATCGGGGCGGACGTCCGCCGCGAAGGAGGCTGCGAACTTGACGCTGTCGAGGAACAGGAAGCCGTCCTTGGGCGGCAGGATCGGCGGCACCGGAGCACCCGGCGCGGGGTTGGCGATCAGGCTGGAGACCGACTCGCCCTTGTCCGGCGCGAAAGCGGCGATGTAGACGACGCCGGCGACCTTGGGATCGGTACCCGCTTCGGAGACGACCACGCCGCCATAGCTGTGGCCGACCAGGATCACCTTGCCATCGGCGGCGGCAATCGCACGCTTGGTGACCGCGACGTCATCCTCGAGCGAGAGCGTCGGGTTCTGGACGATCGTCACCTTGTAGCCGTCCTTCTTGAGGATCTTGTAGACGTCCATCCAGCCCGAGCCATCGACGAAGCCGCCATGGACGAGCACCACCGACTTGACCGGCTCGGCGGTCTTGTCCTGGGCGATGGCGGGAGCAGCACCCAGAGCGAGCGAGGCAGCGGCGGCGAGGAGAAGCTTGTTCGACTTAGTCATGATCAATCTCCTTTCATTTGCTTCCGCGATATTTATTATCGCGATAATGTTTAGCTACATCCGCTGGATCGGTCTTGTCCAGCATTAAATTATCGCGATATACATTTTTGTGATAAATGCCTGATTCGAAAGTGAGGATTTGATGGCCCGGACCACCAGCGAACCGCTGCCGCTCGATGCGCAGCTCTGCTTTTCGCTCTATTCGACGACGATCGCGATCAACCGGCTCTACAAGCCCATGCTCGATTCGCTCGGCGTGACCTATCCGCAATATCTGGTGCTGAGCACATTGTGGGAGAAGGACGGCCAGACGATCTCCGCGATCGCCGACCGGCTCGCGCTCGAGCCGAGCACGATCACCCCGCTGATGAAGCGGCTCGAGGCAGCCGGGTTCGTCTCGCGCCAGCGCAACCCGGCCGACGAGCGCCAGGTGCAGGTCTTCCTCACCGCCAAAGGTAATGGCCTGCGCAGCGAAACCGCCTGCCTTACCGATGCGCTGCTCCGCAATTCTGGGTTCGAGGTGAAGGAGATGATCGCGCTCAACGAGCAGGTACAGCGGCTGCGCGATGCGCTGGCAGGAACATCGTAAGCAGCTGTCCTGGCTCCCACCCAAATACCAGGTTGACTTCCAAGCATCGGAGGCACCGGGTACCGGAGGCGACAAGGGCTCCGATGTGGGGCTTCAGATCGCGCGACAGCTTTCCGCTCACATTGCGGTCATTTGGGTCCGCTGATAATTGCTATCGTTCACCCGCCTTCAATGAGGCAGTGGATTTCCAAGCGAGCATGTTAGTTCACATTCTGCCTTACACCCGCAAAGCTCATCGTACGCGGGAAGGCCTGTCGGTCCGGATCCCGTCAACTCAAGCGACCAGCAACGCTGTGGATCGTCGAGAATGATCGCAAACGATGTCCGCCTCCGCCCTCTTACCGCCAGAGTGGCGCAACGGCTCAGACGTCTCTCGCTGGCACGCGGTCAAGACGTATTCCTGGGTTCGGAAAAGGAGCTGATGGCCACATTTGGCGTCAGCCGCCCTACCTTTCGACAAGCGGTCAATCTTGTTGCGCACGAACAGCTTGTGGAAGTTGTTCGTGGCACAAGAGGAGGCATCTACAGTCGCCGTCCAGACATTGGGGGCGTAATTGGACCAGCCACAGCATATTTGATGACCCGAAGGACAACATTGCGTGACATGTTGGAAATTACCGGGAGTCTCATCGATGCGGCCAGTCTCCAAGCGATCTCATGCAATGACCCTGAAATGTGCGAACGAGCACAATCCCTTGTGAATCAAATGTTGTGCCCTTCCCGTGCCCAGACACTCGAGCAATTTCAGGATGAAGAATTCCAGACCATTTCCTTATTAGGTGAGATGGCCGGAAACCCCGCAACCGAGCTGCTTTTAAAAACACTATATGCTGTAGGGATCGCAGCATTCCCATCAATATTTAGAGATAAATCTGAATTGATGCAGCGTCGCCGAATAGGCAGAGCGCGAATGATGGAGGCTGTTCTGAAGAAGGATATGGTCTCCTTATCGCACATCAACACCAGCAACAGAATCGTCTCGGAAGCCAAAATCGATGAAGCTCTTCTGAGCCAAGAAATGGTCATGTTGTGGGATGCCGATATCTGACCCTTAATCGACGTCGGCAAATGATGCCGGCGACATACGTGCTGGCGAACATTACTTCACGCGGGTCGGGTCCGCCGATCAGCACCGCTTGTGCGTCGGATTCCATCGCGAGGGCATGAGCGGCAGCTAGGCTCCGGCTTTCGCTGAGCAGCGTCTTCGCATCCGGATCACGCGCGGGCATTGTGCAGCAGTCTGCTGCGCCAATGCCACGGCGGCTCCTGCGGGCGAAGGGCCCAGCGTCGCGAAGACACCCAGTGCCTTGGCCTTCGCGCCGGAAAGCACGCACGCGGCATACACCAATAGGCGACGCGTATCTTCCGGCAGGAACCACATCAACATACCCGCTATATCCGGAACGGCGCCCAACAACCGACAGCATGGCACTAAAGCGCGATGCAAGCGCGCCGCTATCGGCCTCGACCGATCGCAGCTTGTCGGCATTGGCATCGTGACCTGTTCGCCGAGGTCGGGCGGCGGGGCGGCGGCGCGCCGATCCCCTGCGCTGCACCCGTCACGATAATGCGCCGGCCAGCGAGCCCCTTGGGTTTGGTCATCGGGCCTTCTCAGTCGCCGGGGCCGGGATTGCCCCGGACGAGTCGCCCAGCGTCCAGCCGCCATCGCAGCCGAAGATCGCGCCGGTCACATAATTTGAGGAATGACTGGCAAGGAACATCGCCATGTTCGCCACATCGGCCTTCTCACCGAAACGGCGTAGCGCGATCTTTTGCGTCCAAGCGGCTTTATCCGCCGCGGTCGGTGTAAGCCGCGCCATGCCTTCGGTTTCGCTGATCGGGCCCGGCGAGATCGCGTTGACGCGGATGCCAGAGGGCCCCCATTCCATTGCCAGGACCTTGACGAGCATGTTGATCCCCGCCTTTGCGGCGCAGACATGCGACTGGTGCATCACAGGACTGACGGCCTGCCCCGCGCTGATCGCGATCAGCGACGCGCCCGGTGCGTTGAGGAAGCGGTGGCTTGCGCGAAAGACGTTGAACGTCCCGATCAGGTCGATGTCAATAACAGTACGAAAGGCATTGGACGACATGCCGCTCGCAGGCGCCAGGAAGTTACCTGCGGCCCCGGAGATGACGATGTCAATCGGCCCGAGCCGGTCGTGGGTTTCGTGGAGTGCCCTTTCCACAGCATCATAGGCGCGAACGTCCATCGACTGGCCCAGCGCCTGCGCGCCTTCGGCCCGAAGGATTGCGACGGCAGCAGCAGCCTTGTCCGCATTGCGGCCGGCCACTGCCACGCGCGCGCCGGCCCGCGCAAAGGCTTGAGCGATGCCCAGATTGATCCCGCTCGTGCCGCCCGCAATGAAGGCGGTCTTCCCAGCGAGCAGCTCCGTGCGAAACGGCTCCCCGCCTATCATCCTTTGATCCGCACCGGCAGCTTCACAGGGCTGCGCACGAGATTGGAGAAAGCATAGGTCGGTGCCTGCAACACCTCTATCTCCATGTTGCGGGCAAGAACTTCCTCCCACAATATCCGCAACTGCATCTCCGCCAATCGCGAGCCGATGCAGCGATGCGGCCCCATGCCGAACGACAGATGCTGCCGCGCATTGGGGCGATCGACCTTCAATATGTCGGCATCAGGAAACACCGCCTCATCGCGATTGCCGGAGATATAGTACATCGCCACGCGGTCTCCCTCCGCGATCCGCTTGCCCCCGACCTCGACGTCGCATGTCGCGGTTCGGCGTTCGTAGAGCACCGGTGTCTGGAAACGGATGATCTCCGATACGGCGTTACCGAGCAGCCTAGGATCGGCCTTCAGCTTCGCCCACTCGTTCGGGCTCTGGCTCAGCCCCCATAGGCCGCCTGACATCGAGTTGCGCGTGGTATCGTTGCCGCCGACCAGGAAAAGGCCGAAAACGCTGGTGATTTCCTGAAGCGATGCGTCGCGCATGTCGGGGTCATGGGCGAGAAGCGAGATGATATCGAAGCCCCGCTCCTCCTCCTGCCGCCGCTTCCAGGTACCGACCATGCTCATGTAGAAATCGCGCATGACGTCCTGTCGCTCTTCCTCGCTGCGGATCGGGCTGTCAGGATCTTCCAGATCGGCGGTGAGGACGTCGGACCAGTGCACCAGCTGGCGACGCTGCTCGATCGGGTGCCCGAACAGCGTCGCCAACATCATCGATGTCAGTTCGATTGACACCATATCGACCCAGTTGAACTCCTCGTTGCGCGGCAGCGTATCGAGAAGTCGGCCGGCGCGTTCGCGGATCAGCGTTTCCATCTGCGCCAGGCTTTTGGGCGCAACGATCGGCGTCACGCTCTTGCGTTTGGCCGTATGGGCGGGCGGATCCATCTGCATGAAGCTCTGGCTGGAGGTGCGGTTCTCCAGCGTCACGCCGCCGCGCTTATAAGATGAGGAAAAGGTCGTGGGGTCGGTATCGACGCGCACGATATCCTCATAGCGGGTCACCGCCCAATATGGCCCGGTCCGGCTGTGCGAACAATAATGTACGGGGTCTTCCTCGCGCAGTTTCGCGAACAGAGGCCGCCACGCATCGTCGCGATACAAGGCAGGCTGGCTGACGTCGATCGCTTCAATGGCTACCGTCTCAGCATCCAGTCCGGTCATCGCAATACCTTTCTATTGGCCTTCCGGCACCAGCACGATGAGTCCGTCGAGGGACGGCTCGCAAATAACCTGACATGCGAGGCGCGAATTCGCCTGCACGTCGGCGGGCGCGCCTTCGAGCATCGCACCCTCGACCGACCCCTCCGGCGCGCGGCCGACGCGATCGATCCACTCCTCGTGAATATAAATGTGGCAGGTCGCGCACGCGCACTGACCGCCGCAATCACCATAGATACCGGGAACCCCGTTATCGACTGCGGCCCGCATCACGCTTTCCCCCGCGGCGATATCCACCGCGATCTCCGGTCGATCCACCAGAGTGAATGTCACGCGCATATCCCTCTCCATCATCGGCGCGAAGCATCAGAACCATGCGCCTTTAAATAGCTACCTATTTCAATGAGGGGTGTTGTGCCATCCAGTGATGCGATTGCGCACATTGATGATGCGCGGACAGGAGAGCGATGGTGAAGCACGGCAGGCTATTGGTAATCGGGGCGACCGGAGATGTCGGGCTGGGCATCGTATCGGCGGCACTTGCCAGCGGACGTTCGGTGGTCGCGGCGGGACGGAGCGCCGATAAGCTGGACGAACTTGCGGCCAGCGAGGCTTCGGAGCGACTCGCTGTCATCGTCGGCGATATCGCGACCGAAGCCGGCGCCACCGCGCTCTGGGAAGAGGCAGTGACAAAATTCGGCGGCATCGATGCCGTGGTCGTCGCGGTCAATGCCCCCGCCCGGCTGCAGCCGCTGATGGAGATGGATGTCGACGAGCTCTCGGCGATCGCCGCAGCAAATCTGTTCACGCATTTCATCGCCGCAAAGACTTTTCTGCCCCGGCTTTCTGACGATGGACTGTGCATCGGCATCGGCGGCGGCACCGCGGACTTCATCGTCCCGAAAATGACCTTCATCTCGATGATGCAGGCGGCGTTGCGCATGATGTATCGCGGCATCGCGCGCGAACGTAAAGGTGGGGCCGAGCTGCGCGAACTAATGATCGTTTCCATGGTCAACGGCCGGAGCAAGCGTGAACGGGCGCAGCCCGAATGGCTCACCGAGATCGAGGTCGGTCGCCATGTCTGCGCGATCCTCGACAGGCCGGACGAATTCCCCGGCCCAATATTGAAGCTGACCGCGCGCGAGCAGGTGGGCCGTTCCGAGCGGGAGGTATGACGATGGACGATCAGCCATCGGTGCTCCGGGTGGAGCGACACGGATCCGTCGCGATCCTGACCATTGATGATCCTGCCACGAAGAATGCATTGAGCCCGCTGCTCACGCGAGAAATCGTCAGCGCCTGCGACAACGTGAACGCGGATATCGGGATACGTTGCGCTATCCTGACGGCGGCGGGCAATGTCTTCTGCGCGGGCGGCAACCTCAAGGACATGTACGCTCGTGCGAACCATTTTGCGGGAAACGCTGCCGAAATCCGTCGAACCTACCTGACCGGCGTTCAGACGATCGCGCGCGCTCTCTATGATCTCGAGGTGCCGATCATCGCCGCGGTGAACGGGCCCGCCATGGGCGCGGGGATGGACTTCGCCACCATGTGTACTTTGCGGATCGCTTCCGAAAGGGCCGTGTTCGCGGAGAGCTTCATTAAGCTGGGTCTCACCTCGGCGGCGGGAGGTGCATGGTTTTTGACCCGTGCAATTGGTGCCGCTGCCGCCGCAGAGATGGCGCTGACCGGCGACTCCATCGATGCGCACCGCGCGCTGGAATTAGGGCTCGTATCGCGGGTCGTGCCGGCAGAGGCGTTGATGGATGAGGCACTGTCGCTCGCCAATCAAATCGCACGGCATCCGGCGCACTCCATCAGGCTGAATCGCCGACTGCTCCGCGAATCCGAACGGCTCGACCTGCCCGCCGCACTCGAAATCGCAGCCGCGATGCAGGCGGTCGTGCAGCAGACCGACGACCAACATGAGGCCGTTGCTTCAGCCGTGGAGAAACGCGCGCCCGCCTTCACAGGACGATAGTCGTGCGCGAGAGCGACGAAAGGTGATCAGACCATGGGGATCGAGCAAGCCCATCGGCACTATGTCGGCGGCGGCTTTGTCGCGGGCAAAGGCACGCGCTTCACCGTCACCAATCCCTCAGACGGCTCGGATTTCGCCGCGGTGACCGGCGTATCGGGGGACCAAATCGGCTACGCGATCGCAGCCGCGCGAACTGCCTTCGACGACGGTCCATGGCCGGCGATGCCGGCCATGGACCGCGCGGCCTGCCTCAGGGCCATGATCGCCTGGCTGAACGGCAATCGGCAGCGGATCGAAGACATTTTGGTCGCGGAGGCCGGTGTTGTTCGGACATCAGCGGTACGGGCCGGTCAGCTTGACCTGCCGCTTAAGCACGCCACCGATCTGATCGATCTGTTTCTCAAGCTGCCGGAAGTCGAGGACAATCCGCTTCCGCTGGGCGAGCGTTTCACCGGTTCGACCACCGTCCAGAGCTTCCGGCGTTATGAGCCCATCGGCGTGGTCGTCGCCATTTCGGCATATAATTTTCCGTTCGTCATCAGCATCTGGAAGGTGATTTCCGCACTGATCGCCGGCAATTGCGTGATCCTGCGGCCCAGCCCGCTGACCCCACTTTCGTCGCTGATCTTGGGCGAGGCGGCGGAGGCCGCAGCGCTACCGCCAGGCGTCTTCAATGTCCTGGCTGAAGCCAGCTCCGATGGCGCAATCCTGCTCGGCACCGATCCGGCGATCGACATGATAAGCTTCACCGGATCGACCTTGGTCGGGCAACAGGTCGCCCGGCAGGCCGTCGGAACGATGAAACGGGTGCAGCTCGAACTGGGCGGCAAATCGGCGCAGATCTATTTGCCCGACGCCGCCGGACTCGCCGGAACCGCCGGCAATCGTGCTTGCGTACCCCATTCCGGCCAGGTCTGCGTCGCAGGCACGCGGATTTTCGTGCCGCAGGAAGCCAAGCCCGAGATCCTTGTCACAATAGCTGACATGCTCTCTGGGGTTGTCATCGGCCCGGCCGACGATCCGAAGACGGTGATGGGGCCGCTCATCAACGACGACGCCGTGCAGCGCTGCGAAGATTTCGTGAAGATCGCGGTCGATGCCGGAGCTCGGGTTGTCTGTGGCGGTACGCGGCCGCCCCGGCCGACCCGCGGCCACTATTTTGCGCCGACCATCCTGGATTTGGACGACATGACCAATCCCGCCGCGCGCGCGGAAATATTCGGCCCGATCGCCTGCGTCATCGGTTACCGCGATATCGATCATGCCGTGGCGATGGCGAACGATACCGCCTACGGCCTGTCCGGCCACGTCTTCGGCAAGGACGTACAGGCTGCGGTCGATGTCGCCTGTCGACTGCGAACCGGTACGGTCAACGTCAACGGGAGCGCGCTCAGTGCCTTCGCGTCCGGAGGGGGGCGCCGGCTGAGCGGAGTTGGCCGCGAGCGTGGCATAGAAGGGTTGCGCATCTTCCAGGAAGTCAAATGCGTCAACGTGGTCAGCTGAGCGATGCAGTATAGCCACATCGTCGTCGGCGGCGGATCGGCGGGCTGCGTGATGGCGAGCCGCCTTTCGGAAAGAGGCGCCAACAAGGTCCTGCTGATCGAAGCGGGCCCCGACACGCCGCCGGGGATGGAGCCGGCCGCGATCCTCGACGGCTATCCCGGCAGCGCCTATCTCGACGCGCGCTTCACCTGGATTGATCGCCGGATCACGATCGACCCGCTGGGCAATCGCGCCACCGGGGTCGATCTGCCGCTGCGCCGATACGAGCAAGGGCACGTGTTGGGTGGAGGATCCGCCATCAACGGCCAACTCGCCAATCGCGGTTTGCCATGGGACTATGACGGCTGGGTTGCACGCGGCGCGGAGGGATGGGGCTGGAGCGACGTGTTGCCCTATTTCCGCAAACTCGAAACCGATCTCGATTTTGATGGACCGCTGCACGGGAAGAGCGGGCCACTCCCGATCCGCCGCATACCGCAATCGCATTGGCCGGGGCAGGCGCTTGCCTTCGCTAAAGCATTTTCGGCGGCGGGACTACCACTGCTCGCCGACCAGAACGCGGAATTCGCGGACGGTCACTTTCCGTTGCCGATCTCGAATGTCGACGGGCACCGCGTCACCGCCGCGATGGCGTGGCTCACCCCGGCCGTCCGCGCGCGCGCCAACCTGCACATCCGGACCAGCACGCGCGTCGATGCGCTGCTGTTCGATGGTCGCAGGGCGATAGGGGTCAGAATCGGCGCGGAGGAGATATCCGGCGCACAGATCATCCTGTCGACCGGCGCGCTCTTCACGCCGGAATTACTGCTACGCAGCGGCATCGGCCCTGCGGACGATCTTCAAGCGCTCGGTATCCGGGTACGGATCAACTCGCCTGGCGTCGGGCGCGGACTCTCGGATCATCCGTCGATCGCGATCGCCTCCTATCTGCCGTCGGCCTCCCGCCTGCGGCACGAGCGCCGGCATATCATGCTGGGCGTCCGCTTCTCGAGCGATCCCGCCCGCTATCCGGCGGGAGATATGCTCGGGCTGGTCTCGACCAAGGCGGCCTGGCACGCGGTGGGCGAGCGGCTCGGCACGCTGGCATTCTGGATCAACCGTCCTCTTTCGGAGGAAGGACATGTGCGGCTGCTCTCGGCCGATCCGCGCCAGGCAGCGCAGGTTGACTTCAACCTCTTGTCCGACAGCCGCGACGTCCAGCGGCTGATGCATGGCTTCCGGCGCATGGCGGCGATCCACCTGTCGCCCGAACTCGCCTCGGCGATCGCGGATCCGTTTCCGGCCAGCTATAGCGAAAAGGTGCGACAGATCGGGACGATCAACCTGAAGAACCGCGTCCTGACGCGGATCGCTGCCTTGTGCCTAGACGGCCCGAAGCCGGTGCGCCGCGCATTCATCGAGCGCATGATAATGGAGGGCGAAGCACTCAGTGTGCTGCTTGCCGACGACGCCAAGTTGGAGACGTTCGTGCGTTCCGCCGTAGCGGGGGTGTGGCATGCTAGCTGTTCATGCCGCATGGGCGCGAACGACGACCGGATGGCAGTGCTGTCGAACAGGGGTCGGGTCAAGGGCATGGAGGGATTGGTAGTTGCGGACGCATCGGCCTTCCCCGCGATACCTAGCGCCAATATCAACTTGGCTGTGCTAATGCTGGCCGAGAAAATAGCCGATCACCTCAAGACCTAAACCTTGGCGTGTCACAACCGAGATGCGCACACTGCTCAATCAGCAACCCCTGCGCCTCGAACCAATAGTCCGATTTCTCGTTGAGCTCCGTCACGCGGTGCCGCGCGAAGGCGGCATGAACACCAAGCTTCATGCCGTTACCGATGCGAACGGCCGTCCGATCAGTTTCTTCATGACCGCAGGGCAGGTCAGCGATTATATCGGTG
>QFQF01000033.1 GCA_003248935.1 Sphingobium sp. | reverse complement strand
CAAAAAATCCCCCTGATCCACGCCACGCTCCCGATCACATCACGAGAAAACCAGAATCATATCTCCTCTGCCAACGCTATGGGTTTTTCGAACCGTCCAGATTCTACGCGGTAATGGCGTCAACCCCGTTCAGCGCGCTGGGCGCGGATCTCTTCGACAAACGCGTCCACCTGCGAACTCAATTCCGCAAACCTGTTTTGGAGACCAGCGATCTCCGTGCGGACTGAACCCACATCGTTAGCGATGGCGTAAATCCGCCGTTCGGGGGCGGGGCTTCCTGTCGCGCCGGTCAAGAGACGATAGACTGGGCCGAGCACCGGCAATGTTGCTAGGCGATAGCGCAAGATTGCTGCATTAAGACCGGGCAACAGCGCAGCCACTTGGCAACCTTCTTCCGAATCGCGCAATTGCATCAGGATAGAAAGTTTGGGCCAACCTGATCGCAGGCGCGACAGATAGTGGCGGGCACCTTCGGGGTCAGGTTCCCTTTCAAGAATTGTCTTGTAGGCAGAGCCTATGAATTCAGCATCATCGCGGACCAGCAAATCCGAAACGTTCGCTGCTCGCATTGCCTCCTGCACCGCAACAACTCCCTCCCCCCCTTGATCGAAGAGCAAGCTTGCCTTCCATTCGCCTACCGCCTTTACGTGCGCATCGACTGATCGGCCAGTCGGCTTCGCGAGCCTCCGTGTCAGTCGGCCCGGCCAACCTGGGATTGTTTTCGGCGAGGCGTTTAGCAACTCCACCGCACGCCGAAGTTGTGCTTCACGCCAATCGATGTGATTCTTCAACTTATCGACTTCAGCGCCAAGCCGTCCAATTTCATGCTTGAGGTCCGCTTGGTGCCCCAAGGCCTGCGCCAGTTCCGTTTGGTGCGCCTGTTGCTGAGCTTCAATGCGTCCCTGCAACAGGCCAAGCTCGAGCAACGTCGCCGCTTGCTTCTCTTCCCTCGCCTCAAGAACCCTTTGGAGATCGGATAACGTATTTTCCCTAGCCGTTACCCGTGCTTCCAGGGCGGAGGCGACTTTTTGAAGAGTGTCGTCGTGTGTTGCTTTGAGGTCAGCGACCCTTGCCGCGTGCGCAACAGCGTCAGATTCGATCTGGCCCTTGAATGCGGCAGCTTCCAACTTGGCTTGATCGCGAGTTTCGCCAAGCAAATGCGCTTCCTGCCGCAAGGTCGAAATTTCACGTTCGACGCTGTCAAGTGCAGCGACGTTTTCGCTCACTAATGCACGGGCCATGAAATGAGTCGAAGTAACGTTAATATCGTCGAAAATATTGGGACTTAACGCTAGGTACTCAGCCCGGTTTGCGCACGATTCATGAACAAAATAGCGGCTCAGGCCGTCAAACAACACATCGCGATAGCCGCGGCTTGCGACCAGATCGCGCCACTTAGAATCAGTACGGTCCTGTGTTAATGGCGCCGTCGCTTCTATCACCAGAACTTGCGGTCGGGTTGGGTGCGCCCCCCAGCTGGCGAGCACGTCCGATTCCATGCCCTCAACATCGATCTTCATCCAGTGCACTTGGTCAGTGCCCATTTGTTCGAAGATCTCGGCAAGGGTGATGGTTGGGACTATGATCTCTCGGCAGGGCCATCCCGCTTGAGCATGCCGTTTGGCGATGTCGGCGCAACCTGTCGAAAGCCCGGTATCATCAATGTTCCAGAAGTGGAGCAATCCTGGCGTCGTACTCACAGCTGCCATGATCACCGTTTCATCCGGACGGGCATTCCGCATGGCTTCTGCATATTTAGGAGAGGCATCGACGTGAATGCCGCGCCAACCAAGCTGGTAAAAAGCCAAGCTGACGGAGTCCAGCACAGGATCCTGAGATCCAATATCGAGGTACCGCCCGCACTCAACATCAGAGAATGCGCGCCACAGCCGGACATCCTCGAAATTCTGAGCGTAGCTGGTGAAACTCATACCTTGATCACTCCGCAACCGAGCTGCCAGCACACTCCTGCGTAAGGTGAATTTGTATCCCCCCCCCCCGCACACGCTCCGCCTGGACATCAAATGAAGGACACTCCCACGATCCGACATCTTCGTGCATCTAAGACGTGCAGCGCCCACCTGCCCCGCATCGGAGAGCCATGCAAGCTGAAAAGCGGGCCCCCGGTCGATTGACGCCAATGCGAATTCGGGTATCTGGATGTCGTGACGATGACCACACCACATATCGGATTCTGCTCAAAGTCCTTGCCAATGCAAGGTTACATTTCTCCGCTCCAGGTTAGGCTGGCGAGCGGGCCTTGGCAGGAATTGTTCTGGAAGTTGCGCAAGCCACCCGTCGATGCTCGCCGACCTGCTTCTATGTATCCGAGCAAGATCGACTCCGGTTGGGGTCTTGTGAGGACGTGTTTGTGCAAGCTATCATACTCCCTTCCTATTTTTTTCCGCTCTTTTTCGGTTTGATCTCAGGACTATGCGCTTTCCCAAATTCCTCCGCGTCCTACTGCCATTAAAAAGCCGAACTTTCTTTGACCTACTCCCCGATCGAATTGAACAAGCCCTTAGCAAGGTACCGCTTAGGAGCCTAGTTACAAGGCTGCATCGTAGAAGACACGGCAGCAGATTCAATTCCACGCCTGAGAGGCCACGGCGGCAAATTTTTGTCGACGTGTCGGTGATTAGCAAGAATGACGCAGGGACGGGCATCCAGCGTGTCGTTCGTTCCCTCGCCTTTGAATTAGCGTTGCGCGCACTTGACGGGTGGGACATCCGCTTCGTCTCCGCCTCCAGACATCGCCCCTATCGAGTGATAGCTTGGCCGGACGGAGCCTTGGGCGGTGATGAGACTGAAATGAGAGCAGAGCATGGGGATATCTTTGTTGGGCTCGACTATTCCCTTGACGCTATCCGCGGCAATCGACGTCAACTCCGGCGCTTTCGGCGCGACGGCGGAAGGCTGTGGTTTCTTGTTCACGATCTTCTGCCGCTGAATCGGCCGGATTGGTTCTCCCGGAATACGGTCACCCGCTACAGATCCTGGCTCGGCATCCTCGCGGGCACTGCTGACGGTTTTCTTTGCAATTCCGAGCAAACGCGCCTCGAACTGGCGGAAGCGCTGACAAGGGAATTCGGCCTTTCTCAAGGTTACGATGCGGCAGTCTTACCTATGGGTTACAGCATTCAGGATTCAGGTGCTTCGCCTCAAGCACCCACAAAGGGAGGTGTTCCGCCACGGATTGACCTCACCCAGCCATTCGTCCTAATGGTGGGCACCATTGAACCACGCAAAGGTCATGTTGATATCATCGAGGCTTTCGACCGGCTTTGGGATGGTGGCGTCGAGGAGCGCCTCGTCCTAGTCGGCCGCACAGGTTGGCACGTTCAAGCGCTATGCGAGAGAATCGTTAACCATATCGAGTTTGGCAACAAACTGTTCTGGTTTGATGACGTCGACGATCTGGAGCTTTCTGAATTCTACAAGGCTTGTAATGGGGTGATTATCGCTTCCTATGCGGAAGGTTTCGGCCTCCCCCTGATCGAGGCACTCGGTTATGCCAAGCCTGTATTGGCGCGCGATATTCCTATCTTTCACACTTTTGCGGCAAATGGCGTCCATCACTTTCCCGCAAGCGCGGATCACTCAACGCTCGCACGATCTATCCGTGCCTGGGTTCACGGAATTCGTGCCGGCAAAATCGAAATCATTGCGCCTCGGTCAAGCTGGTCCGAATCAGCCGGCGCCCTAATTAGCGCCGTGTCGAGGGAGGCCACGCTCTAACACAGCACACAAGTCGAACGCTCAAACTGTCCGAACATCATTTGTCCTGGGCTGGCGCGAGTTGTCTTCGCCGCTGCGTTCTTTTAGGCTCCCGGTGGCCTGCCACAAGTTTCGTCAAGGGGAATTCATGAAGCGTCATATTCCCATCCTGCTTGGTGCTACACCGCTGCTGGGCGTACACTCAACGCTGCCTTCAAGCAGGCCAACCGGCCCCAAGGTATTGCGAACGTCGGCTGAAGACAAGTCGCTCGGATTGTCTGTTGTCGAGGTAGGCGACCTAGCCGCGATCCCTCCAGTGCAGGCAGATGAGAAGGGCAATCTCCCCGAACATATGGATGTTCTTGCAAAGGAGAAGAGAGATTAATAACTCGTCTGGAAACCCGCATGTAGAAAATCTACATGAACTATTATCACTGCCTAGTTCGCTTTTTCTCCGAGCGGCTTACCAGTGCGTGCTTGGTCGTGAGGCGGATGAGACTGGCTTGCTTTATTACATGGATGTTCTTTCCCAAGGTTTTGGTAAAGATTCTATCCTCATCAGCTTAATGAATTCAGATGAAGCGCGACGGTTGATCAACGCGAATAAGTCAGGCGTCGCGTCCGCCAATTCGGATGTGCTGTCGCGTGAACTTGCTCAACTATTTAGAGCGCGCAATAAGAATCGGCTTGTGCATCGGATTTTTCGCGGCAAGGAAAGTCGTGTCAAAAGAAAAGAATTAAATGCACTTGAGTTCAAATTAGAAAGCATGTTTTTGGAGATGCTCGATAAAGTAAAAAGAGAAACATTGCAGGAAATGGCTTATCGCTTGGACCTCCGTCACGAGGTTGGCAAACCTGCACAGAACAACTTGCGCACTGTCAAAGTCATTCAGGCACAAAGACGGTCAGCATCTCGCCCGGGGGGAGAAGGCTGATGCGCATTGCCATCGACCTTCAAGGTGCGCAGGGAGAAAATCGGCAGCGCGGCATCGGCAAGTATTCACTGAATATTGCGCTGGGACTGGCCCGGTTGCGCGGCGCGCATGAAGTGTATGTCGTACTCAATGGCGGTCTTCCCGAATCGATCGGTGCTATTCGGGAAGCGTTTGAAGGCCTGTTGCCGCAAGATCATATCCTGGTGTGGGACGCGCCAATGCCGGTCGAAGGCGCTGACCCAATCGATTTTAAACGAAGATATGAAGCAGAATTGCTTCGCGAAGCTTTTCTGGCCGCGCTCAATCCTGATTGGGTGTTTATTGCTTCGCATTTTGAGGGGCAGGGCGGCAATGCCGTGACAAGTGTGGGCTCGTGGCGGCGATTGCGCACTGCAGTAGTTCTCTACGACCTTATCCCCTGGATACACGCCGATCATTATCTCGCCGAACTACAAACAAAGTCTTGGTATTACTCGAAGATTGACAGCCTGAAACGCGCCGATCTGTTACTATCTATTTCAGCATCCACACGTACTGAGGCGATCGAACATCTAGGCTTCGATGCTGCGGACGTCGTCAATATTTCAGCAGCGGTGGATTCCCATTTCGCGCCGAAGCGCCCGACCAGTCAAGACATGCACAGATTGGCGGAGGTCTACAATCTGACTCGGCCTTTCGCCATGTATACGGGCGGGATCGACCATCGCAAGAACATCGAAGGCCTCATCAAGAGCTATGCCATGCTGCCGCCGGCGGTTCGGGCGGCTCACCAATTGGCGATTGTCTGCCATGTCAATGACGACTGGCGGCATAGGTTGGCGGCCCTGATTGATAGCTTGGGCCTGGAAAAGCAACAAGTGATCTTGACCGGCTATGTGTCAGACGCGGACCTGCACCTACTCTACAACGCATGCCATCTGTTCATCTTTCCAAGCTGGCACGAAGGCTTCGGCCTTCCGGTGCTCGAGGCGATGCAGTGCGGCAAGCCGGTGATCGCGGCCAACCTTACAAGCCTGCCGGAGGCCGTCGGTCGCGATGACGCGTTATTCGATCCTTTCGACCTCCCTGACATGGCGGCCAAACTTGAACGCGGTTTGACGGACGATCCCTTTCGGCGCTCACTTGCTGAGCACGGCTTGCGACACAGCCAAAATTTCAGCTGGGATGCCACCGCGCGACGAGCCTGGGAGGCGCTCGAACAAGCCCGACCCGTCGTTCCGGCCCCTGAAAAAAGAAAGCGTTTGGCGTTTGTGTCGCCACTGCCCCCGGAGCGCAGCGGTATTGCCGATTACAGCGCCTCGCTCCTAATGGAGCTTACGCGCTGCTATGAGATCGACGTTTGCGTCGTAAATCCGAACGAAATGTCTGACGTCTACATCAGGGCAACGTGCGGTATTCTTTCGATCGATGAATTTCGCGCCTCCGCGAATAGATACGATCGCGTCCTCTATCATTTCGGCAACTCGGTATCGCACGGCCACATGTTCGACCTTTTGTCGGATATCCCGGGCGTGGTTGTTCTGCATGATTTTTATCTCTCCGCCATCCAGATGTGGAGCGAAGTGCACAATTTGCGCTTTGCGGCTATGACGCGCGCACTTCTGGCGGAACGTGGCTATCAGGCCGTGGCCGAACGGTTCGGACATACGAAGAAGACGTTCGATTTCGACGATTATCCCGCCTCCCTACCAGTCATCCAGGATTCGCTCGGCGTCATCGTTCACAGCCAGTTTAGTTGCCGACTCGCCGAAGAGTGGTATGGCGAGGCTTGCCGTCAAAAATTCACCATCGTGCCGTTCCTCCACAGGATCGGCGTGGAGCAAGGCGCTAGGCGCGCTGAAGCGAGGAAGCAACTCGGCCTGTCGGCAGATGCGTTCGTCGTTTGCTCGTTCGGATACGTGACCGAAGCCAAGCTCGTCGCGCGATTGATCGACGCCTGGGTTGCGTCCGGCTTGGCGGACCGCGCCGACGCGCATTGTGTTTTCGTCGGCGACGCGCCCGGCGATTATGGTGATCGAACGAAAGAGTTTCTCTCCAAAACGTCGAGAGCGACGCGCATCAAGATCACTGGGTGGGTGGACGAGCGTGAGTACCGCCTATGGCTTAACGCCGCCGACGTGGCGGTGCAACTGCGCAAGAATTCGCGCGGCGAGACATCAGCATCGATCTACGACTGCCTGGGCAAGGGTTTGCCTACCATTGTGAATGCGCACGGATTCGCTGCGGAGCTTGATCCCAAGGCGGTCTGGATGCTGCCTGACAAATTCGGCGATGACGAATTGGTGGAGGCTCTCGAAACTCTCGCAGATGACCCCGCTCGACGGAAGGAGATCGGCGCGTATGCGCGCGAATTGATCACCTCTACCCAGAATGCGCGGCGATGCGCCGATCTGTATTTCGACGCCATAGAGCGCGCTTATGCGCGCGCTGATCGTGACTTTTTAGGCTTCGCTACAAAGACCGACAGAAACGGCGATGCCCTCTCGTCGGAGTTCATCAGCGCGCTCGGCCAGAACAATCCCCTGCAGCCGCGACGAAGGCTTTTGTTGGTCGATGTTTCGACCCTGACGTCGCAAAAAGCAGGCGATCGGACCCACTCACAGCGGGAATGCCTGCTCCACTTGCTACTGAACCCGCCACAGGGTTTCAACGTGGAGCCGGTCCATGCCGACAAGGCCGGAAATTATGTGTTCGCCAGGCAGTTTACACTGCGGCTGCTGGAGTGTCCTCCGGGTGTCGGGTTCGACGAGATCGTCACGGCGTGCAACGGCGACGTTTATCTCTCGCTAGGGAACGCCTCACCTGCGGCCGATCCGCAAGTCCGGTTCATCGAGCGCCTGAGTCTAATGGGCGTGCCTCTCTTATTTATGCCGTCGAAGGGCGCGAACGAACCATTTTCAGGAGTCAAGCGCGGCAACAGAGATGCGGCGCTCGCCTATCTGCTGCAGAGCGGCTTTTCTCAAGTAACCGCTGACGAATTGTACGACCGTATCGCGGCTTCTTGTTCGGGCGCAGGTCGGTTCGATCTCGGCTTGCTTCCGATCGGAACCAAGCTGCCGGAAGCGAAGGAGTCTTCCGAGGCTCGCACCTTTCTAAAGCCGTTGGTGAAACCTTTGGTCGAAGAGATGCGCGCCGCCCCAGTCGAGCGAGTTGTGGACAGCGAAGCGCGCGGGGATGCCGTATCAAACGATGCAAACCTATTTCATATCTGCATTCAGGACGACATGCAGCTGCCGAGCTCATTTTCGGAGATGATTGTCCGCAATGTTCAATCGCTGAAAGACGCATATCCGGGCTACCGTCACTCGATTTACTCTGGAGAGGCGCTCCGCGAATTCATCCGCAAGCACTACGACAATGAAATCTTGCGGGCTTTCGACACGCTGCGCCCTTACGCGTACAAGGCTGATCTCGGACGCTATTGCCTGCTACATACTTTCGGGGGCGTCTATTCGGACCTCAGTAACCGTTTCCTGCGGCCTATTCCACTCGGTGGAGACAAGACTCTCGCGGCGTTCAGCGATACGAATGGCGGCCTCGGCGCACCGTGGTCGGTGAACAACGGGATTATCGCAGCGAGAAAGAACTCTGCTGAAATGGAGTTGCTCATCAAGAAAATTATCGAACATGTCCACACGAGGTTTTATGGGCGAAGTCCGCTCTCGCCGACGGGCCCCGATCTGTTTGGACGTGTTCTCGCTCAGTGCAATAATTCACCGAATTACGTGATAGGGGATATGGCTTGCATCACGAAAACATTCTCGAAAAACATAACATTCGTTTTCGTTGATTCGTTCGGAAATCTCGTTGCCGCCCGGATGAAGTCAGAAGGGGGTGACTCGCGCGCGCTCGGAATCGATTTCAATAACAACTACAATGATATTTGGAACAGTCGAGGCGTCTATGTCGAGTAGGTGGCGGATTCCACCCGTCGCAGCGCTGCGTCTGCCGCAGGTGTGAGCGTTTCGAACTCTCAACCCCAGTCCACGGTAATTTTGGAAGTGACGGCAGCGTTTCTTGTGATGCGTCGGCCGACAGGAGATCAAAGATGACGCAGCGACGGATCCTTTATATCAGCGACAGCTTGGGAACCCCAATTCCGCATCGAGGAATCTTCAACTACAGCGTGGCGCTGATAGAACGGCTCAAGACGTCTGGCGCAGGCGTAACGCTACTCGTCGAGCGGCCGGACAGCCATGGGATCCGTAAAGCCTGGCTCGACAGCCCGTTGGAATTCGAGAAAGCGATGGATCCCTGGCAGAATAACGAAATCTATCGCTATCTCAATTCCGGCACCTTCGCCTATTCACTGAACCTTAACGAACACCTCGATTTCGCCGCGCGCGATGCGGCGCATTATCGCGTCCTCAAATATCTTGAGCAACAGCGCGTTGATCATCCTGACACGATCGTCCGCAACATCGACACCGATTTCTACCTGGTTCCAGGCGATCCGATCGAAACGGAAGCCAAGCGCCTTCGCAAGCAGGTTCAGATCGATTTCACTGTTGAGTATTTTAGTAGAAATAGCCGACCGTACTACTCCATGGCGACAGATGTCGATGCGGATCTGATCACGGATACCACGCAATACCTCCAGCTGTTCGACGGATTTCTTTCCGTTAATTGCGTGTACTCGGGCGCTCTAACTCGGGCGCATAATTTCATCCCGCCATATCAGGTCGATTGCAATCTATTTGATGAAGTAATCGTTGATGGACCGCATTATATTTCTCTCGTTAATAACAATCCAGAAAAAACCTGGGTAATTTTTCATGATCTTATTCCGCTTTTTAATAGCTCTCTGAGCGAAGAGAGTCATCGTTCGTTTTCACAGAAAATGTTTGCAAGCCTAGACTTTGACGCAAATGTCATATTTGTGTCTGAAACATCGCAGAAACAATTCCACGATTACTTTCCAAACCGGACCTTGCGCAGCGAACGTATCATCTACCCGCCAACGCGGATCTCGCTCAGCCAACTCGATACAGAGACGCCGGAAGCGAAACGATATTTGGCCGACTTACCCCACGTACGGGAAACGCAGCGCCGAAGCACCGTCACGCAACGCGACGGGGCCATGCGGCGTCTATCGAAATTCAACCCCTTGCTCTGGCTGAAACCCCTTCGGCCGATGGGTATTTGGAATTCAGGACTGCCCTTTTTCGTCACGGTGCTCTCGGACGAACCGTACAAGAACGCCGCCCTTTGCATCAAAGCGTTCAGCAAGCTGGAGGACCAAGCAAACCTCCTGATCGTGGGACGGATGGATACGCAAAAATATGTTGGCGACACGATGCCGCGCAATATCCATTTCACCGGCTTCATTTCCGACACCTTGAAAAACGAGCTTATCGCCAACAGTGCCGGATTGATTTTTCCGAGCTTTTACGAAGGCTTCGGCATCCCCGTACTCGAAGGCGCGCTGCAGGGCGTCCCGGTCTTGTCCTCAGCCATCGATGTATTCCGGGAAATCGTCGACGCCAACGGCTTGTACTTTGATCCCTGCAATGCCGACGAGCTGATCGCGTGCGTGATGGAGACCTTGTCCAATCCGACTGCGGCGAAAGCGCGCGCCAGCGCCGCACAAGCTTCTGTTCGCGCCAAGTTCATGCAGGAGATCGCCTTCTGATCCGATGTCTCGCGCCGCTTGAAATGAAACGTGCATCGCTGGCTCCCGCCATCGACGAATGAGGTGGCGCCGGTTTTTGGACAGGGTGTTATCCGCATTACCATTCCCAACGGCACCAGCTGGACGGATCGAAGAACCCGTTATCGGCGCGCGGAGCGGCACACTGCGCGTTGAACGGGCTTCGCGACGGTGCGTTTTTCCGCCTTGTCGGCGCCGAAGTCCGTCTTTGCGGTCTTCTCAGGCGGGGTTGATGCGCTCAAGCAGACCCTCACGTAGCCGGGCACCGTCATGGGCGCTGGCATCGGTTGCGTTACCGCCCTTCGGGCGTTGCCTTCGGCTCTCGGTTGCCGTGTTGCGCTGGCGCGGAGCGGCAACCAGCGAGGCATCCAGTATCTGTCCGGACATGGCGATATGGCCCGCGTTCCGCAGCATCGTATCGAACCGGTCGAACAGGGTGGCGATAGCACCGGCTTTGGTGAGCCGCTCTCGGAACAGCCATATCGTCTTTGCATCGGGAACGCGGTCCGAAAGGCCAAGGCCCAGGAAGCGCATGAACGAAAGCCGGTCGTTGATCAGATACTCGGTCCGCTCGTCCGACAGC
>QFQF01000047.1 GCA_003248935.1 Sphingobium sp. | reverse complement strand
GCTCCAGATCCTCGTGCCGCTGGGCATGCGCGTCCAGGCCAGCGAGATCCGCGACAAGCTCGGCCTGTCCGATCCGGATGCCGATGCCGAGCTGCTCGCTCCGGCCCCGGCTCCGGCGCCGCCCGACCAGCTTGCCCAGCCCAGCAAGCGCCTGGTCCAGTCGTTGCAGGCGGCGCAGGTGCAGTCCCTGGTTCACCCGGCCGACGCGATCGGCGACCGGCTGACGGAGGAGACCCAGCCCGAGATGGTGGAATGGCTCGACCAGATCGAGGCGATGATGGCGGCGGCGAACGACCTTGGCGAGTTCGGCGAGATGCTGCGCGCCGCTTTCCCCCGGCTGGACAGCGCGCGCCTGGCGAACCGGATCGCGGACGGGCTGATCGCCGCGCAGGCGGCCGGGCGTTATGATGTCGAGACGGGCGCAAGCGATGCCTGACAGCCCCAGCGCCGTGTCCGGCGTGCTGCGGCGGCCGTTCAACGAGCAGGTCGCTTTCTTCCGGGGCAAGCTCGGCAATCTCGTGCCGACCGAGCGCTGGGACGACATCACGCGGGACCAGCACGACACCGGGTTCATGGTGGCGGGCGCGCAGAAGGCCGACCTGCTGATGGATCTGGGCGCCGCCGTCGACCGGACGATCGCCGAGGGCAAGAGCCTCGAAGCGTTCCGGAAGGATTTCCGGGCGATCGTCGACCGGCGCGGCTGGCACGGGTGGACCGGCGAGGGCACGAAGGGCGGCGAGGCCTGGCGCACGCGGACGATCTACCGCACCAACGCGTCGACCAGCTATGCGGCCGGCCGCTACGCGCAGCTCGTCGCGGGCGACTTCCCGCTCTGGGTCTACAAGCATGGCGGATCGGAGGAGCCCCGGCCCGTGCATCTCGCCCTCGACGGCATCTGCCTGCCCCCCGATCATCCGTTCTGGAAAATCTACTACGGCCCCAGCGATTGGGGCTGCACCTGCTATGCGCTCGGCGCGCGATCGGAGCGGGCGGCGCGGCGCCTGGGGGGCGACCCGGACAAGCAGCTGCCCGAAGGCTGGGATGCCATCGACCCGCGCACCGGCACGCCGGCCGGGGTCGGCAAGGGCTGGGACTATGCGCCGGGCGAAAGCGTCGCGCCGATCGTCATGGCGACGGCCGGGAAGGTGCGGCATTGGGATTATGCGATCGCCAAGGGCTTCATGGCGGAGATCCCCGAGGCGATGCGCGATGCCTTCGCCGCCAGCTACCGGTCGTTGCCGTCCGTCGCCGACGACGCGCGCCGCTATGTCGAGCGCGTGCTGGGCGAGAGCGCGGGCCATGTCCAGCCGGTCTGGACCCTCGGCCTGGTCGGCGACCGGCAGGCGGCATCGATCGCGGCGGCGCTCGACGGCCCGGCACCCGACACCGTCACACTGTATGATTTCTCGGTCGCGCCTTCGGACGTCCGCCATATCATCCGCAGGCACGGGTCGGCGGCATCGGAGCTGGCGCGGGGCCAGACGGCGGTCACAGCGGAGGATTTCGCGCTGCTGCCCTCGATCATCAACGCGCCCGACCGGATCGAGGATGCCGGCCGGTCGGACGTCGGCGAACCGATCGTGCGCTACGTGAAGCGGATCGCGGGCCTCAATTACGTGGCCGTCTTCGCGATCCGCAAGGGGCGCAGGACGCTGGGTCTCAAGACCTTCTACATCGTGGGGAAGTAGAGACGCGCCCCCGCGCTGAACGTCCTGGGCGTTTCCCGGTTATGGGCCGGATGCCACGATGCTCGCGTCTCGTCACGAGGATATAGCGATGATCCGTCTCGATTTCAAATATGAGGGCGTCGCCGCCGCGCTGGCGGAAGCGACCAGGCGCCTCGACGACATGACCCCGATCTACGAGGACATCGGCGATTATATGGTCGAGGCGACCAAGGAGCGGTTCCGCAAGGGCGTCGATCCGGACGGCGACGCCTGGGCGCCCAAGAGCCCGGCCACCCTCGCCGCCTATCTGGCGCGGGGCGACGGCGTCCGGCCGAAGCCCCTGATCGGCCCGACGCGCCGCCTGTCCTCGGAGGTCGCGCGCTTCGTCTCGCGCGACAGCGTCGAGATCGGATCGGCGCTCGAATATTCGGCCGT
>QFQF01000032.1 GCA_003248935.1 Sphingobium sp. | reverse complement strand
TCGGGTGACAGGAACTGCACCAGGCCGAAGCTGGCCTGGGCTCCGGGGACGGCGGGCGCCGTCTGCATGAACATGATGGCTTTCACCGATCCGTCAGGCTCCGCGTGGGTGGCGAGCGCGAAGCTGGCGTTGGGGGTGAAGCAGATGTGCGTGCCCATGAGATCGGCGCAGAAGCCGTGCCCCGTCGTGTCGCAGTGCTTCACGTCGCCCCGAAGCTCGGCCTGATAGTGCTTGCGGTTCATTTTCCCCCTCCCGCTTTGAACGTGGCGATTTGCGCTTCGAGCAGGTCGATGACCGATGGTTTGAGCGCTTTGAGAAGCGCGGGAAGGAAGTCCCGCTGCTGTCCCACCGACAGGCGCCCGATGTTGCTCAGCGCATTGTTCATGAACTTGGTGGCGCCGGTCGCGGGGACAGCCTTGTTGTCGCGCAGCCCGATCTGTTCCTTGGCGGTGGCCACATTGATGTCCGGATGGGCGAGCAATTCGCGGATCAGCTTGCCCCGCGCCGCCTCATCCTTGACCGCCACGATCTCGCGGAGCTGGGACGCGTTCTCGCCCACCGTGGGATGGACGGCCAGATCGCGATAGAGGTGAGGAAATGGCGCCACGATCGCGCGGTGAAGGGCGAGGTCGCGGTAGAGCGAACGTTCCGACATGCCGAGCGCTGCGGCGACGTCAGATGACCAACCGTATAGTCCTGCCAAATTGGCAGTAGTATGCTGGGCCTCCAACTCGGACAGATCGTCGTCGCGAACAACGCCGGGAGCCTTCGCCTTCTCGGCTTCCCATCGACCGCGAATGCCGATTTGCTGAGCGGTCAGGCCGCCATGCTGGAGGCGCACGCGCTCTTCCGCCGCATCGGCTGTTGCGCGGACAAAGCACGCCCATTCGATCGGGCCGAAGCTGCGCCGATGCATGTTTTCGGATGCTTCGATGTCGCGCAGTTCGGCGGCGCTGCCAGTGACCTCGATCGCCTCGATCACGGGGAGGCCTTCCAGTCTGACGCCTTCCAGCCGGTGCAGACCGGCGACCAGCGTCCAGCGCTTGGCGGACTTGCCCTTGCCGCGGACGACCTTGATCGGGTCGCGCTGGCCATCGGTGGCGATCAGGCGGCCGAGTGCTGCCGCCTTGTCCGGCCAGAACAGGCCAATGCGCGGGCCGACGTCGATCAGCGCGGGGTCGAGGACAAGGATCGTATCGCTCGAAAGCGCCAGATCGTTCGCTGCGGAAGCCATGTCTATTTGGCCTCCGCATTTTGACGATGCGAGCCGAGCGGTCCACTGCTATAGAAGTCCACGTTGGTGGAATCTTTGGAGATTATGAGTTGATCGGGTGCAACGCCAAGCTCTTGGGCGACGGCAAATTTCGCCGTGGACGACCGATTGCGGAGGAAATCTCGCAACGCGTATCTTTGAAGCCCGTTGATCTGGGAAAACCTCTCCATCGTCCCGTATCGCATACACAGTATTCCACGCACGTAATGCGGATGGAGGCTCACGGCTGACATGAGCGCCACTCCTTCTGTTGATACCACAAACGTGGATATTAATACCACGAACGGGGACCATCAAGGTGGATTTGTGGCAGTCATGGCGGATCGCGTGCGAGCGCGCGCTAAGGAATTGAATTTTAACGCTTCTTCTTTAGGCACCACAATGGGCCTAAAATCCTCTGCTGTCGCAAACTATTGGAATGGCAAGCGCCCGTGGCCGACAGAAGTGCTCCCACAAATGGCGGATGCACTTAACACGAACGTGGATTTTCTCCTCACCGGGCGGAAATCAGTCGCGGTCGCAGAGATTGCTGACGCCGAATGGGAGCAGGTGCCTCTCTTCGATTTGCGGGAGCTGACCGACACCGGAAAGGGAGAGGCCGTTTCCTGGACACCATTCCGAAAAGACTGGCTGAACCGAACCCTCGGAACGTCGTTCGACCTCTATTTGGTCAAGCTGCTTAGCGGATATACAAGCCGGCTGGGCGATCGCGACTTGAACGAAGGTGATCTGGTATTCTGCCGAGAGATCACCCCTGCCGAATTGGCAGATGGCTATGTGTGCATTTTCCGGCGCGATCAAGGGTTGAAGGTTGCTCGTGTATCGTTACTCCCTCGCGAACCGAACAACGAGGATGTTATAACCTTGGGGGAGGTTTCCGACGACCAGTTCGTTCCGGTCGCTCGAATATTGGGAAGATTTCTCCAACGCTTATAGATTGGACGGTCTAGTGCGGGGATTTTCTTTTGCTGTTTGGTCGCTGTTTTTCAGCTTGTTATCGATCACCCCTGCTCATGCGAACAAGCAGTTTGCATGGACTGTTGGTCAAGAGCATGAGGTTGATGAAGGCATTTATTTTAAACTCTTGAAGATAGAGAATGGTTGGCGGCTGTGGCGGACGGAAACCCGTTTTGGTGTCGATTGCATAGCGGTGAAGTCTGCTGTGGGTGAACAACCCGCCGTCCCCATGGGCGTCGCTGGTCTCTTCTCTGGCGGACTCCCGCGCCTTGTCATTCATTGGTCCGACTGGCGCCGACGCATCGAATTTGGTTGGGAAGGTAAGCACCTTGGAGAGCAAGAAGTCTTGCTTCGCAATCCGGGGGAAAGATTTTGGGCGGATGCAAAGTCGAGGACAAGTTTTACAGATGGAGAAAAGATAGAGGTAGATATATCTTCGTGGGAGTATCCTGAGATATTTTTGGGTTTTCATGAAGCTAAGGGCGTCATCGACCTGACGGGCCTCGACGCTATGCGGACCTACATTTCGCAATGCCATCCGCCCGCTGCCGTCAAATCTCCTGACCCTGCAATGCTGGAATTGGACAAAAAGTACCCCGAATATCCCGATTGACTCATTCGTTCCCTTTATGTTCTCATTTGCCCCATCGACAACGAGTCGATGGAGGAATGGATCATGAAGCACCCTGACCAGTCTCAGTTCGATGGAGCGCGCGCCAGCTTTGGCGCCTGGCTCATTCAGCAGCGCGGCCGCAAGGATGCGCTTGGCCAGTTCGCGCAAGCTGCCCACGCCGATCGCAGGTTCCCCAGGAACGGAGATCCGAAGGCGGTCTGGACCTACATCAATGCGCAGCAGCCGGACAGCGACGTTCTCGCGACGCTGGAGGACGCGGAGCTTGATTGGGCCGCCCTGTGATAGCGCGCCGTCGCGATCCCGTGTTTTGCTTCGCGCTCGCCGGGATCGCCAAGGCGCCGTGGCGCCCGGCCTTGGCGCAGGCGCACGCCGACGCGATCGAGGCTGGCCACGCCAGCATGGACGAATGGCGAAAGACCGTGTTCATGACGGTGCCGGCGGAGATCTGGATCACCTATGACCTGGTGCCCGCGTTTCCACGCGGCCCTGTCGTCGAGAAGAAGGCTGATGATCCCCATGCCGGCCTGTGCCGGATCGAGCGGGCGATCGCCCGGCGCGGCACGGCAAGCTGATGCGCCGCAAGGGAGAGCGCCCGGTCGAACATCAGCGGGAGCCCTATGGGCCGGGCCATCCCGTCGCGCAGAGCATCGCGACCGGGACGGGATGGTTCGACGCCTGGACACAGCAATATTGCACGCCCTGGGAGATACTGGCGCGGCGCTCCGGTGTGCCGGTGAACCGCATTGCCGAGATCTGTTTCGGCGCTAGTATCACGCGGTCGGAGGTCGAGGCGTTCGCGCCGATCTGGCATTCGGAGCCGGAGGACGTGTTGGCTTCTCTTCCCGATCGCTCGCTGTTGATCGAAGGCTGATGCGCCGGTTCGTCGTCTATGCCGAAGCGATCGCCATCGGCGCGTTGATTGCGATTGGAACGGTGCAGTCGCTGTTCGGAACCACGGCCGCGCTGGTCGATTTCATCCGCTGAAAATCCGTCCCACTTCCCGCCGGCTGATCGAGCGGCCGTGCGCGAAAAAGCCCCGGGAATCCTAGCTTTCGCATTTTTCCGAAGTGGGACTCGAATAGTCCCACTTCTTTCGTGCCGATTTCGTGTCTGGATGCCGGGCGCCGGGCGCGCTGAGAGCCCTGAAACGCCCACTTATAAGGCTCTGAGAAGCCTTTAGGGCTATTTTGGCGGCCACCTTCTAAGACGGCCGGACTCCAAACGGTCTTGTCCCATCGGTGTCTATTTTAACCATCACTCTAGACACAGGTCGGCGGCGCCAATTTTTTTCAGCACTCCTCAGAAACGCCCATTTTTCGGGCACTTCCTTCCCGCGAGCCCCCGCATGATCCCGGATAATCCCGGCTGGAAGTCACTCCAAACGGTCTTGTCCCCTAACAGCGGCGGTCTTCGGCAGGCACGCGCCACAGGCGCGGCAATCACGCATGACGAACGCGCCACCGGCGCGGCCGGTCCGCGCCACTGATGCACCCGGTCGCGGAACACGGACGCACCGGCAGGGCGACGGTGATGCGACGCCGGAGCGACGGGCGCGCCGCGGTAATGCGTCACCGGTGCGCCACGCGGAGGAAGGCGCAGCGAGAATGAAGGGGGCGGAGAGGAAGGGAAGGGGGCGATGCGGGCGGGCATCGCCGGACAATAGCGGGTGCCCGGAGCGGTAGGACAGCGCGAACGGCCGTCCGGCCGCCTGTGCGTCAGCTCAGTTCGCTGGCCGCCGTCGTGTCGAAGATGCGGTCGACCTCATAGACCAGGTCGCGCAGGTGGAACGGCTTCGAGAGCACCTTGGCCTGTGGCACGGCCTTTCCGGCCTTCAGCGTCACGGCCGCGAATCCGGTGATGAACATGACGCGCATCTCGGGCGCGATGTTGGCGGCGTGCTGGGCGAGTTCGATGCCGTCCATTTCCGGCATCACGATATCGGTCAGGAGCAGGTCGAATCGGTCCGATTCGATCAGCGGCATGGCGGCCGTGCCGCGATCCACCGCCACGACCTCATAGCCGGACTTCTCAAGGGCGCGAGTCAGGTACTGGCGCATCGCGTCGTCATCTTCCGCCAGCAATATCCGGACCATAGCCTGCTTCCCCTATTCACTGCGACCGGCGATCGCCCTGATCGATCATGCGCGTCATCGTGCGACCCCGTTTCCGGCGCGCATTATGGTCGCGTCCGAAGTGCCGCTGCCGTCACGCGCCGCCGCCTCTCCACGAGCGGGGGTGACAATTCTCCCGTCCTTATGCGACAAGGCCTTAAGAATTTCCAGTAGCCCGAGGACTTTCCCGATAAAAATGGCGGATCCAGCGCCTTGCGACCTGTCGATGCCGATCCCGCCCGTGGAGCGGCTGTCCGCCTATGACCGTTATGGTCCGGAGGTGCCGCCGTCGCCGGTCGTGATATCGGTGCCCCATGCGGGCCGGGCCTATCCGCCTGAACTGCTGGCGCAGGCACGGGTTGCTCCCGCGGCGCTGCGGCGGCTGGAGGACCGGTTCGCCGACCTGCTGCTCGCCGGACTGGCGGACGCGGGATGCGCGCTGTTCGTGGCGCGCGCGCCACGCGCGATGATCGACCTGAACCGGGGAGAGCGGGAGATTGACCCCGCAATGGTGCGCGACATGCCGCACGGCCAGCCGCTGATCGCCAGCGCGAAACTGCGCGGAGGGCTGGGCCTGATCCCGCGCCGTCTGGCCGGGGTCGGCGACCTGTGGTTGCAGCCGTTGCCCTGGAGCGCGGTCACGGAGCGGATCGACACCTATCACCGGCCCTATCATGCGGCGCTGGCCGACATGATGGAACGGGTGCGCACGGTGCACGGTCATGCGATCCTGCTCGACATCCATTCGATGCCGCCGTTGCCGCCGACGGCCGGGCGGGCCGCGCGAATCGTGCTGGGCGACCGATTCGGGGCGAGCGCGTCGAGTCGCCTGATCGCGATGGCGACGGAACTGTGCGCGGGGCGGGGAATCGCGACGGCACAGAATCACCCCTATCCCGGCAGCTATCTGCTGGAGCGGCACGGTCGTCCCGAGCGGGGCATGCACGCCCTGCAGGTCGAGGTGGATCGCAGCCTGTATCTCGACCCGGCGCTCGACCGGCCGGGGCCCGGCCTGCCCGGGATACAGGCGCTGATCACCGATCTGGTCGCGATGCTGGCGCAGGCGCTGCCCGGCGCGACCTTCGCGCAGGCGGCCGAGTAGCAGGGGCCGGCTTCCCCGGATAACGGCACATAAAAAACCACCCCATGCAGAGCATGGGGTGGCCAAGGTTCAGGGAGGAGACGTCTCCAAAAGGGGGAGGAGACGCCCATGCGAGCACCCGAAAGGGGGGCAGGTGCACCGCACAACGACTATCTAGTGGAGGTGCGCGAAGGTTTCAAGAACCCCGCGCACACCATTCGTCGTAATTCGTCCGAAACGGCTGTTTTGCGATGCTTCAGGCGCCTCAGGCGTTAGCCGGAGCCGGTTCCCCGGCGAGCGAGACCTGCGGCATCTTCCCCTGTTCCACCTGGAACTGGAAGATTTCGCGCATCAGCTGCAGCGAGAACAGGTGGGCGTGCAGCAGCGGCAGCATGCCGTTCTGGTTGATCTTGCGCAGCTGGTCGCCGCGCATGTCGCGCAGCTTTTCCTCGTTCACCATCTGGAAGCCGCGATAGACGAACGGCTGCTCGCGGTCAGGCACCTGGATGGCGACTTCGCCGTCCATCAGCAGGCCCATTTCCTTCAGATCCTTCATGAACTGGCCGGTGCGCTGCGCCGCCGCCTCGAAATCCTCGCAGAATTTCAGGATCGCCTGGGTCGCTTCGGTCGGCTGGCCGTCGGCGAGCAGGGCGTCGCCCTCCGCGAACTGGCCGACCATGTCGCTGGTCGGGTCGAAGCAGAGCGACATGTCGTCGCTGTCCGGCCGCAGGCGCGCCAGCATCCACGGATAGCGGCGGATATAGGCCGGGACATAGGCGCGGGCCATCAGCTTGCCCTCATCGTCCACGAACGTGTTCACGCCCTCGTTCAGGCCCATCAGCGCGAGCGGAACGGGGTCTTCGCCGGCGGAGAAGATGATCGGCAGGAAGCGCTGCGCCACCACGAACTCGTCGACGGTCAGCGGGATCGCGTGCTGGGTCTTCAGGAACGGCGCCGTTTCCGACGGGCGGCTGTGATAGTCCGCATGGTCCTTGCTGTTGAGCGGGATCAGGTCGTTGTAGAGGATGGGAAGCACATTGCTCGGCGCGCTGGCCATAAGGGAACTCCGTTGGATGGTCGGCTCGGCGCGCTACGCATGCGCCCTCGCATGGGGCAGCCGCAGTAAAGGCCCGGCGGGCGAAACTCAATTGCTTTGTCGGCGGGGCGCTTTCCCGGCGGGCCGGGCTTGTCCGGAAGGTCGCCCCGTCGACGGGACGCCCCGGATGCACGGGCGATCAGCTTTCATTCAGATGGCCCTCGTCTATACCGGCCGCCATGCCTTTTGATCGCCGGGAATTGCTCATCGGCGCCGTGTCCGGCGCCCTCCTGCTGGGGCGCGCGGGCCGTGCGCTCGCCGCCGACGATGTCGCGCGGGTCGACGACCTGATCGCGCGGATGACGCCGGAGGAGAAAGCGGGGCAGATGAGCTGCTTCGCCGACGCCTTCCGCCCGTTCAACCAGCCCAACCCGACCGTCGGCATCCAGGACGAGAAGAAGCTGGCGGCGGAAATCCGCAAGGGCCATGTCGGATGCCTGTTCAACGGCATCGGCGTCGAGGGCGCGCGGCGGGCACAGCAGATCGCGGTCGGGGAGACCCGGATGGGCATCCCCATCCTGTTCGCGGGCGACGTGATCCACGGGCTGCGCACGATTTTTCCCGTGCCGCTGGCGGAGGCGGCGAGCTTCGACCCGGTGCTCGCCGAGCGGACGGCCCGCGCGGCCGCGGAGGAGGCGACGGCGGCCGGGCTGCACCTGTCGTTCGGCCCGATGGTCGACGTGGCGCGCGACCAGCGCTGGGGCCGGGTGGTCGAGGGATCGGGCGAGGACGTGTATCTGGGCCAGCTGTTCGCGGCCGCGCGCATCCGGGGGTTCCAGGGGCGCAACCTGCGCCGCGCCGACAGCCTGCTCGCCTGCGCCAAGCATTTCATCGCCTATGGCGCGGTCGCCGCCGGGGTCGAATATGGCAGCGTCGACATTTCCGAGGAGACGCTGCGCGAGACGCATTTGCCGCCGTTCACCGCCGCGATCGACGCGGGCGTGCTGAGCATCATGGCGGCGTTCAACGAGATCAACGGCGTGCCCGCGACCGCCGACCGCACGCTGCTGACCGACATGCTGAGGGGCGAACTGGGTTTCCGGGGCTTCGTCTTTTCCGACTATACCGCCGACGAGGAACTGGTCGCGCATGGCTATGCCGCCGACGAGCGGGAGGCGGCGCGGCTCGCCGTGCTGGCCGGGGTCGACATGAGCATGCAGAGCGGCCTCTATGTCCGGCACCTGCCGAGCCTGGTGCAGCAGGGCGCGGTGCCGATGGAGACGCTGGACGTGGCGGTGCGCCGCATCCTGTACGTGAAGACCGCGATCGGCCTGCTCGACGACCCGTTCCGGTCGCTCGACACGAAGGCGGAAGGGGCGCGCATCGCCACGCCCGCCAAGCGCGCGCTGGCGCGGGAGGCGGGAGCGCGGTCGATCGTCCTGCTCCAGAATGACGGCGTGCTGCCGCTGCGCGCAGACGCGGCCAGGCGCATCGCCCTGATCGGGCCGTTCGGCGAGGACGTCGACAACCTGCTCGGCCCCTGGGCCTTCTATGGCGACACGAAGGCGGTGGCCGACATCGCCACCGGCATCCGCGCGGCGATGCGCGACCCGGCCCTGCTGACGATCGAGAAGGGCTGCGACGTCGAGACGATCATCCCCGACGGGGTCGCCCGCGCGGTCGAGGCGGCAAAGGCGGCGGACGTCGTCATCCTGGCGATCGGCGAGGGACAGGACATGTCGGGCGAGGCGCAGTCGCGCACCGCCATCGAACTGCCGCCGGTGCAGCAGGCGCTGGCCGACGCCGTGGAGGCGACGGGCAAGCCGCTGGTCGTCCTGCTGAAGCACGGGCGCGCGCTGGCGCTGCATGGCGGCGTCGCCAACGCCAATGCGGTGCTGGCGACATGGTTCCTGGGCAGCGAGACTGGCCATGCGATCGCCGACGTACTGTTCGGGACGGTCAACCCCTCGGCCAAGCTGCCGGTCAGCTTTCCATGGGAATCGGGGCAGGAGCCGTTCTTTTATGACCGCAAGAGCACCGGGCGGCCGATGGTCGACGGGGGCAGCACCGAGTACAAGTCCCGTTTCCGCACCACCGACAACAGCGCGCGATATCCGTTCGGCCATGGCCTGAGCTACACCCGCTTCACGCTCAGCGACCTGCAACTGAGCGATACCGCGCTGCGGTGGGACGGTGCGATCGAGGTGCGCGTGCGTCTGCGCAACGAGGGCGAGGCGGCGGGCAGCGAGGTGGTGCAGCTCTACCTTCGCGACCGGGTGGCGAGCCGGACGCGGCCGATCCGTGAGCTGAAGGCCATTCGCCGCGTGACGCTGGGGCCGGGCCAGTCGGCCGAGGTGCGCTTTTCCCTCTCCCGCGACCGGCTGACCTTCGTGGGGCAGGGGGGGAAGACGATCGCCGAACCGGGCGATTTCGACCTGTGGGTCGGCCAGTCCTCGACCGGCGGGCTGCACGCCAGCTTCACCCTGTATGCGGAGCAGCCCAGGGCGGGGTAGGGCGGCCCGCGCATCCCGCTTGCAATGGCGGCGCAGGTGGCGCAATCATGGCACCATCGGGACCGGTCAGCCTCCCGTTCAGGCGTTCCCCGCCCAAGCGCTGCGTCACGATGCGGAGCATGGAGCCGCAGGGGAGCGCATATGGCAAGCACGCCGTCCTTTCGCGATCTGGTGAAGGTCTTCGCCCGCATAGGGTGCCTCAGCTTCGGCGGTCCCGCCGGGCAGATCGCCCTGATGCACAAGGAACTGGTCGAGGACCGGCAGTGGATCGCCGAGGGGCCTTTCCTACGCGCGCTGAACTTCTGCCACCTGTTGCCGGGGCCGGAAGCGCAGCAACTGGCGACCTATATCGGCTGGCGGCTGTACGGGCCGCGCGGCGGGCTGGCGGCGGGCATGCTGTTCGTCGTGCCGGGCGCGATCGTCATCCTGGCGCTGTCGATCCTCTATGTGCAGGCGGCGGTCCTGCCCTGGTTCCCGGCCGTGTTCCTGGGCGTGAAGGCGGCGGTCCTCGCCCTTGTCGTGCAGGCGCTCTGGCGCATCGCCGGACGGGCGCTGAAGGGGCGGTTGCAGGTCGTGCTGGCGATCCTGTCCTTCATCGCTCTGTTCGCGCTCGCCCTGCCGTTCCCGGCGGTCGTGCTGGGCGCGGGGGCGGCCGGCATGATCGTCGCGCGGTTCCGCCCGGCGTGGCTGGGCCTGAAGGATGGGGATGGGGAGAGCGGCAGCGCCGGCTGCGAGCGGACGCCGTTGCTGGTCCCCACGCTGCGCACCGTCGCCCGCTGGCTCGCGATCTGGCTGCTGCCGCTGCTGATGCTGTGGGCGGCGCTGGGCGGCGATCACCTGCTGGTGGCGATCGGCCTGTTCTTCTCGAAGCTGGCGATCGTCACCTTCGGCGGGGCCTATGCCGTGCTCGCCTATATGGCGCAGGCCGCGGTGGAGACGCACCACTGGCTGCGGCCGGGCGAGATGGCCGACGGGCTGGGGCTCGCCGAAACGACGCCCGGCCCGCTGATCATGGTGACGCAGTTCGTCGGCTTCCTCGCCGCCTACCGGATGCCCGAGCCGTTCTCTCCGCTGGTTGCGGGCATGATCGGCGCGCTGGTGACGAGCTGGGTGACGTTCGCGCCGTGCTTCCTGTGGATATTCGCCTTCGCCCCGTGGATCGAGCGGTTGGAACATGCGCGGACGCTGCATGGCGGGCTGGCGGCGCTGACCGGCGCGGTCGTCGGGGTGATCGCGAACCTGGCGCTGTGGTTCGGCCTGCACCTGCTGTTCGCGCGCGTCGGGACGGTGCGGCCCGGTCCGCTGCGGATCGCCTGGCCGGACTGGGCGAGCATCGATCCCGCCGCGCTGGCGCTGAGCCTGCTTGGCCTCCATGTGCTGCTCGTCCAGCGCCGGAGCGTGCCCGTCACGCTGGCGATCTGCGCCGGCGCCGCGCTGCTGCTTTATGGGGTGCGCGAGGCTGGCTGATTTGGGTGGTAAGCGGACTGTCGGGCTATTGCTGGCACTATGCATCAAGCGGACTTCAGCCGAAACCGCTTCCATCCAATAATTCCGTGCGTTCATCATCCG
>QFQF01000004.1 GCA_003248935.1 Sphingobium sp. | reverse complement strand
TCGCAACCCGTTACGACAAAACAGCCCTATCCTTCGCAAGCTTCCTGAACCTCGCCGCCATTCGCAGATGGTTGCCACACTTTGTCAACGCGGCCTAGGATGAAGTGAGGGCGTGTTTCGGCTCGGCGGGTAGCTAACCGGTTCGAGCCGTCCGATCTCGCGCAATGCGTCGTCGGCTATGCATTGGCAATGCTCTGCCAACTTCTGACGAGCCGGGCACATGTATCATTCGTGGTTATGGCCCGTTCCTGCTTCATATGGGCCGCATAATTTTCGTCTTGCTGCGGCATTTCTCTCCACTCCGCTTCCAACTTGCCGTTTGAAACGAGATTAGGAAATCGACGCCACCCTATTCGGCCAAGCCCTTCAACGGCATCTTCGAATCGGCGAGCAGCGCAGGGTCTATCGCCAGCCGCTCGACCACCAGCTTGCGGCCCTGGACATAGTCCTTGGTGGCGTTGACGCAGTCGAGCGCGATGATGTGGCCTTCCTTCGAGTAGAGGACCGAGAAGCTGCGGGTCGCGGGATCACCGCGGACGATGGTGGCGTCGTGGCCGGTGGAGAGGCCGACGGTCTGGAGCTTCAGGTCATACTGGTTCGACCAGAACCACGGCACTGCGTCATAATGCGCCTCGACGCCCGCGATGGTCTTGGCCGCGACGGTCGCCTGATCGTTGGCGTTCTGGACCGATTCCAGCCGCACCGGCATGTCGTCGGCATAATGGTTGGCGTGGAGCGCGCAGTCGCCGATCGCGAACACATCGGGCAGCGAGGTGCGGCAATGCCCGTCGATCGCGACGCCGTTGCCGCCCTCGGCACCTGCGTCGATCAGCGGCTGGACCGCGGGGACGATGCCGATGCCGACGATCACCATCTGCGCCGCGATGACGTGGCCGTCCTTGAGGCGGACGCCGGTGACCTTGTCGCCGTCGGTCTCGATGCAGTCGACCGCGACGCCGAGCCGGACATCGACGCCGTGCGCGCGATGCTCGGCCTCGAAGAAGCGCGACAGCGGTTCGCCCGCAACGCGCGCCAGCACGCGGTCGAGCGCCTCGAGCAGCACGACCTTCTTGCCCGCCTTGGCCAGAACCGCCGCCGCCTCAAGCCCGATATAGCCGCCGCCGATCACCACGGCCTGAGCGACGTCGGTCAGCTCGGCGACCATGCGGTCGGCATCGGCGCGGGTGCGCACGGTATGGACGCCCATGGCATCGCCCCCGTCGCAGCCGAGCCGCCGCGGCGAACCACCCGCCGCCCAGATCAGATGGCCATAGCCGATCGTCTCGCCGTCTTCAGTGGTGACGCTGTGCCCCTCGGGATCGACGCGCACGACGCGACGCCCGAGCAGCATATCGACCTTGCGCTCGTCCCAGAAGGCGGCGGGGCGGATCAGGATGCGCTCGAACGCCTTCTCGCCCGAGAAATATTCCTTGGACAGCGGCGGGCGCTCATAAGGCAGCTCGGGCTCGTCGCCGACGATCGCGATGCTGCCCTCGAACCTGGCCTGCCGCAGCGCGATCGCCGCCTGCGCGCCCCCATGCCCCGCTCCCACGATCAAGATGTCATAGCTGATCGCCATCTGCCTTACCTTCCTCCGGCTTGAGTTTGTGGCGCGCAAAGAAGCATTGCGACTGCGGCTGCGACCGATCCGAAAGCCGCCGGATCAGACAGTGATGCTTCCTTCATTCGCGGCACCCAGGCCGTCCCGATAGACTTGACCTTCACCGTGCGGCCCCGGCCTCATCGATCGGCATCAAATACCGCGCGCTTTGGCTGGCCATACGGTCTGGTTGGGCAGGTTGACCAATATCTTGTCCGCATTGGCCGAAGCATCAGCCTTATGCTGAATGCGCCGTATCGCGGGCTCTGGCTTTCGAGCCGAAACAGGGCGGGATAGGTTCGATGCGAACCATGAAGGTGAGGTGCATGAATTTCATTGCGCAACTGCGGGCCTCGCTGAACGGCGCGCCGGAACAAAGCCTGTTTGAATATCGCCGACGCGATTACCCGCGCGGTGAGATCAATACGATTGCCGAGCGGACGATAGCGCTCCTCGACGCGGCTTTGGTGCCTCACGCTGCTCGAATCGGTGTCGTCGTGCGCAATCGGCCGCTTCACGCGGCGGCAATGCTCGGACTCATTGCCTATGGGAGGGCACTGACCACCATCTATGCGATCCAGTCGCCTGAAGCGATGGCAGCGGAGGTCGAGGAAACGCGGTTCGGTGCGGTGATCGCGGACGTGGGGGACTGGACCCCGGCGCTCGAAGCGGCGGTTCGTGCAACAGGCGCTGCTGCGATCCTGCTCGACCACGATGCGATCGCGATCGAGGCGGCTGCGGGTTTCGAACGGATGGAACCCGGGCCTCGTCCATTGATCGAAGGGGAACGCGGCATCGAGATCCTGTCGAGCGGCACGACCGGAAAGCCAAAGCGGATTCTGTTTCCCTTCCGCATGCTGACGCGCGCCGTGGAGAGTGTCGCCGCAGCGCGGACGGGCATCGATCCCGAGCCCGATATCCTCACCTGGCCCTATGGCGGCATCGGCGGGATGTGCAATCTGGTAGCCGGGGTCATGCTCGAACGGCACACGACCTTGCTCGACAAGTTCAACGTGCCCGAGTGGATCGAGGCGGTGCGCAAGCATCGCCCCAAATTCCTGAGCGGCCCGCCGACGGTTGCGCGAATGGCGCTCGATGCGGGCGTGACGCGCGAGGACATGTCGAGCGTTCAATATTTCTTCGGCGGCGGCGCCGCCTTTTCACCTGAGCTGCAGGACGAGTTCGAAGCAGCCTATGACCTCAAGGTCATCTGGGCCTATGGTGCGACCGAGTTTTGCGGGACGATCATCAGCTGGACGCCGGCGCTCTACGAAGCCTATCGCGACAGCAAGCGCGGCGCGATTGGAAAGGCGCTTCCCGGCATCGAACTGCGTGTCACCGATCCCGAGACGGGCGAACCCGTGGCTGCCGGCGAGGTCGGATATCTCGAAGCGATCGTGCCGGTAGTGAAGGAAGGCTGGATCCGTACCACCGACCTGGTGACGATCGATATGGACGGCTTCGTCTTTCACCGCGGGCGCGGCGACGGTGCGATCGTCCGGGGCGGCTTCAAGGTGCTGCCTGAAAAGATCGTTTCGGCTTTACAGGAGCACCCTTCAGTCCTTGATGCGGCCGTTGTCGGCCTGCCCGACGTACGGCTGGGCGAGGTTCCTGTCGCAGCGGTCGAGCTGCGTGACGGTGCACCCCGCGTCGGCGAGGAAGCGCTGCGCGACTACGCCAAGAAGATGCTGGTCGTGCACCATGTGCCGGCCCGCATCCTCATCCTAGACCAGCTGCCGCGCACGACGTCGCTGAAGGCCGATCTGGGCGCGATCCGGCGCTTGTTCGCCGAAACCGAGCCGGTCTGAACCTCGCCTCCCATCGGCAACGAAAAAGGGGAGCCGGTCGAAACCGGCTCCCCTTTCTGTTCGACGCCTATCCCTTCAGAACTCGAACCGGACCTCGAAGCCATAGGTGCGTGGCGCACCGACAAACCCTGCGGTGTAGCCAAGGCCTGTATTGGCCAGCTCGGTGCCGCTTGCGAGATATTCGGCGTTGAGCAGATTCTTGGCCCACAGGCTGGCGCTGATGCGGCTGCCGCCGATATCGCGCAGGTCGACCCGCGCGTTCACCAGCGTATAGTCCCGCATGATCGACGTCGGGGACACGCGCTGTTGCGCCGCGACCCAGTTATTGTCGGACATGTTGGTCTTTGTCTGATGGTAGAGATCGACCCGCGGCGCGAGCTCTCCGGCATTGCCGAGCGGTATACGCAGCCCGAAATTGGCGCCGATCGTCCATTCCGGCGTTCCGGCAAATTGCGAGCCGGAAAGATCGACGCCGTTGGCGATCCAGCGGCGATAGGCTGCATCGACATGGGCGATATTGACGCCGAAATCGATGAAATCGACCGGTTGAAGCTGCAGCTCGACCTCGAAGCCCTTGATCGTCGCTTCCGCCGCATTGACGATCGTCTGGGTGAAGACCCCGTTGATGAGCGACCCCTGGTTGCGCTGGATGTTGCGATAGTCCTGGGTATAGGCGGCAATGTTCAACCGTCCGCTGCCGGTACCCATGCGGAAATCGGTCTTCATGCCGATTTCATAGTCGGTCACGTCCTCGGGCAGGAACGGCGTGAACTGGGCCGGCGTCGTCGCGGAAATGTTGAACCCACCCGTGCGATAGCCGGTGCGATGGGCGAGATAGACCAGTACGCCGCGTGCGATCTTATAGTCCGCGGTGAGCGAATAGGTGAACTTGTCATAGCTCTTTGAATAAGAGGTCATGCACGGGTTCAACGGCACGCCGGCGCCATTGACCAGCCGACAGCTGCCATTGCTGACGATGTTGCGTGTTGTGAGTTGGCGAAGATCATGGGTCTGCCGTCCGCCCGCGGTGAGCGAAAGCCCGGGCGCGAAGGCCGGGCGCCAGGTGAACTGGGCAAAGGCCGAATAGCTTTGATTGCGGACCGGGTCGGCGAAGGTCACGCGGTCGCCCTGATAGATGCCGCCGGCGGAGACACCGCCCTGGCCGCCGGTCTGCTGGCGGTCGCTGCCGCGCTCGAGGAAATAGAAGCCTCCCAGGATATAGTCGAGGCTGCCGCCGAAGATCGTGCCAAGCAACTGAAGCTCATCGCTATATTGCCGCACCGTCATGTCTTCACGCGACGGGAAATAGGGAATGATGCTGCCGGCTGCATCGGTGAATGTCAGGCTCGAGCCGTCAAGATCGAACGGGATGCTGGAACTTACGAAGCGATAACCCGCGATGTTCTTGAGCGTGACCCCTTGGGCGATGTCGATCTCGGTCACGTTCGAGACCGAGAAGGTCTTGATCTTCGTCTCGAGGACAAGGTCGCTGGTCGTACTGTGAAACGGCAGCGCGTTCACCCGGTCGAGTTCGGCGACCACGTTGGGGGCGGAACCAAACCCGATCCCCGGAAGCCGGCCGAGCAGCTTATAGCCGATGCCGTTTTCGTCGGCGCGGAATCCGCTGACAACCGTCCGGTTCTCGATACCATCCGCCGGTGACAGGGTCAGCGACACCCGCCAATTGTCCTTGTGCTCGTCATCGAGTTGCTGGCCGGTGGTGACATTGTTGGTGAACCCGTCGCGACGCTGGAGCGATCCGGCGACGCGCAGCTTGGCCCAGTCTGCCAGCGGGACGTTCACTGCGCCATCGAGCCGCCAGGCATCGTAGTTGCCGTAGCCGCCGACGACATAGCCCTCGAAACGATCGGTCGGCGCCTGCGGCGTGATCAGCATCGCGCCGCCGGTGGTGTTGCGGCCGAACAGCGTCCCCTGCGGCCCCTTCAGCACCTGAACCGATGCTACGTCGAAAAAGGCGGAGTTCAGTCCCTGCGGACGGTTCTGTACGACATCGGCAAAATATACCGCCACCGCCGGATCCTTGGTAATATAGGGATCGAACTGGCGCTGGCCGCGGATCGCGACCTGCAGCACGTTTGAGCCGAATGCCGAGGGCTGGATCGTGAGGCCTGGCACCTTCTGGGGCAAATCTGCGACCGTGACGATGTTCGCTTCGACCAGCGAATCCGAGGTGAGTGCGGTCACCGCGAGCGGTACGTCCTGCAGCCGTTCCTCGCGACGGCGCGCAGTGACGACGATCTCCGGCGTGCCGCGCTCGAGCTGCGGATCGACCTGGGCGTCAGGCGCGCTGGTCTGGGCAAATGCCGGTGCCGTGCCCGCGGCGATGCCCATGACGAGCGGTGCCAACAGGATTCGTGTGAAGCGGGTCATGCGACGTTCCTCCCCATGATGTTTTGTTTTGCTTTGTTTTGCTGTCCGTCCGGCTGAGCCAAATTACCGAACCCGCCGGACGTGCCGGCATCCTGCCGCGCCGTTCAATGTGACGAAACGTCAATTCCTTCCTTGAGCCGAACGATCACGGATATGCTGCGGTGGCTGGTTCAGCCCGGCGGGGCGAGCGATGTGAGATAGGCAGTCATGGCCGCTGAAGGCTGTTTGCGAGACGGGTTGTAGAAGGGTGACAGCACGGTGAGCATCTGTTTCAGGTCGCGCTTGCGGGTCATCTTGCGGTGGCTCGCAACCCTGATCCTCGACTTCTCCCGCTGCGCCTCCGACATGCCTTCCCGGTCGATCGCGATCAGATAATCGGCCACGCTGTCCATGAAGCGGGTCAGGTGGCGATAAGCGTAGAGATAGCCCCAACAGCGATAGAGCCAGGCAAGGGGACCGCGCCCGTAAAGCGTGTGATAGACATCGAAACAGACGTGCCGGTGCTCGAACTCTTCGGCCAGATGCCATTTCCAGAGCTCGAGCGCAGCTGGGTCGGCGCTACGTTCAAGCAGCGGAAGGACCTGAAAGAAGGTTTCCGCATTGCTCGATCCAATCGCCTCGAAGCCTTCCGAATAAGCGAGGTTGAAGCGCAGGGACCGGTTCTCGAGCCAGTCCCTGTATTCTGCCGCGAGCCGCTTCTCGAAATCGATCAGGCCGGGATAGCCCTTTTCGCGCAGCATCTTGTTGAAAGCATTGTGGCGCTTGCAATGCTCGACTTCCTGCTTGTTGAAGACCTCGATGTCGCGCGAGAGTTGCGGGTCGTGACGTGCCACGCTGGGCTGAGCCTTGAGCATCACCCGGACAAGATAGGGCTCGATGTGCGAGGGTACGATCGACGCCGCATTGTAATGCTGCGCCAGTTCGCTGTTGCGCGACCAGTGCGGATCGACCGAGCCGAATTCCATCTTGGGATATCGTGGGGTCATCGCGGCGGGATAGGCCAGCCTTGCCCGCGCGCACATATCGCCGCGTCATTCAGCATATGGGTGATGGAGCGGCCTTATCTCTTGTTCCTGTACGAGATGCGGCAAAGGGTAGCGCAAAGCCGGAGAGGAATTCATGAGCAAAGCCACGCTGCCGCATCTCGCGCACCATGCAAATGAGACGCCCGACCGGCCTGCGGTGATCATGGCGGGCGCGGGCACGCTGCTGACCTATGCCGAACTCGAGGCGCGTTCGCATGCGCTGGCCGGCCAGCTCGCGGCACAGGGCATCAAGGCCGAGGACCATGTCGCGATCCTGATGGAAAATCGCGCGGACTTTCTGGTCGCGGCCTGGGCCGCGCAGCGCGCCGGCCTCTATTACACGCCGGTCAACTGGCATCTGACCGCCGACGAGGTCAGCTATATCGTGCAGGACTGCGGCGCACGCGCGATCCTGTCGAGTGAGGCAAGGCGCGACGTGCTGACGGGGGTGGCCGAGACCTGTGCCGATGTGGCGATCTGGCTGTGCGATTGCGGTGGTCCCTCCGGGTTTGCGCCCGAAAACGGCAACCCGCCAGCGGCTGCCGACTATGCGTCGCTCGAAGGCTCCTCGATGATCTATTCGTCCGGCACATCCGGGCGACCCAAGGGGATCAAGCGCCGTATCACGGGCGCGACGTTCGGCCAGCTTGGCGCGGGCGACCAGATGCTTCGCGGCCTCTATGCCTGGGACGCGGATACGGTCTGCCTCAACCCCTCGCCATTATACCATGCCGGGCCGCTCAACTTCGCGATGTCGACCCACCGGTCGGGCGGAACGGTCGTGCTGATGCGCGACTTCGATCCGCTCGAGGCGCTCGAGGCGATCGAGAAATACCGGGTGAACAAGGCCTGGTTGGTGCCGACGATGATGATCCGCATGCTCAAGACGCCGGATCGCGACCGCTATGACATCAGCAGCATCACGCATGCGGTCCACACCGCGGCGCCCTGTCCGCAGGATACCAAGCGGGCAATGATCGACTGGTGGGGGCCGGTGCTCTACGAATTCTACGCCGCGACCGAAGGCAATGGCCTGACCGCGATCACGCCGCAGGAATGGCTGGCACATCCCGGTTCGGTGGGGCGCTCGCCCGATGTCCGGATCGTCGGGGAGGATGGCGCGGTGCTGCCGGCCGGCGAGGTGGGCGTGATCTATTTCGCGTCGGACTGGACGGTGTTCGAATATCACAATGATCCGGCCAAGACCGCGGAAGCGCATGACCGCAACGGTTGGACGACGATCGGCGATATGGGGTATCTGGACGAGGAGGGCTATCTCTACCTCACCGACCGCAAGACCAACATGATCATCGCCGGCGGGGTGAACATCTACCCGCAGGAGGCGGAAAATGTGCTCGCCGTCCATCCCGCGATCGAGGATGTCGCGGTGATCGGTGTGCCGCATCCCGAATATGGCGAAGAGGTGAAGGCAGTGGTGCAGCTGGCGGCGGGACAGTCGGCATCGACTGAACTGGCGGCCGAACTGGTGGCGCACTGCCAGTCGAAGCTGGCCAAATACAAATGCCCGCGCAGCGTAGATTTTGTCGAGGCGCTGCCGCGCATGCCCAATGGCAAGCTGCTCAAGCGCGACTTGCGCGCGCGCTACTGGAACGATGCGAAGATCCGCATCTGATCAGTGGAAGGTGCGGCCGCCATCGACTGCCAGAACCGTGCCGGTGACATAGGAGGACGCTTCGCTGCTCAGGAACAGGATCGCCTCGGCCAGCTCGGACGGACGCGCGACCCGCTTCATGGCATATTGCTGGACGAATGGCGCGTCGTCCGGGCTGGCATAGCCACCAAGCACGCCCTGAACCATCGGCGTATCGACGATACCCGGGGCGATGACATTGGCACGGATCCCCGGTGCGAGCTCCGCGCCCAGTGCCTTGGTGAAGGCGACAAGCCCCGCCTTGGTCGCAGCATAGGCAGCGATGCCCGGCGCGTTGGGCAACAGCGCCTGCCCCGAGGCGATATTGACGATCGTCGCGTTCCCGGTGACCTGCAAATGGGGTAAGGCCGCGCGACAGATCAGATAGGGCGCGGTCAGGTTGATCGCGACGAACCGGTCCCAGCTTTCGCGATCGAGCGCGTCGAGCGGCTGCGATCCGGCGATGCCCGCACTGTTCACGATGCCGTCGATTCCGCCCATCGCCTGCGCCGCCTTCGCTACGGCCGCGAGCAATTGAGCTTCGTCCGCCAGATCGGCGAGCATTGCCGTTCCAGCGGTTGCCTGGGCTGCCGATCGCAAGAGGTCGTCGCGGCGATCCAGCAGCGCCAGCGCCGCGCCTTCGCGAGCAAATAATTCGGCCGTCGCGCGACCGATGCCGGAGGCCGCGCCGGTGATCAGGATCCGTCGCCCGGCCAGCTTCATGCCACGGCCTCTGCCGCCCGCCGCGCAGGTGCCAGTGCCAGCCTGAACAGGGCGGCCGCACACAGACCCACAACCACATACATGATCGTCAGCGACCAATGGACCTGCATCGGATCGTGCAGCACGAAGGTGGTGATGAACGCGACCGAGGGGGGGCCAAGGCACATGCCCATCAGGTTGAACACCAGCACGAACAGCGCGGATATGCGCCCGCGATATTCGTTGGGCGTCACGATCTGGAGGTGCGCGACGGCCGGGCCGGTGAAAGGCTGGAGAAAATGGAGCAGCGCATAGGCGGGGATGAATAGCCAGAGGATGCCATCGGCAAGCTGGAAGGCGATGATCGCCATCGCGACGCCGATCAGGCAGGCATAGACGAAGTATCGCAGATGCGCGTCGCGCTGGCCGCGCGCGAACCAGCGATCGACGAACCAGCCGCCGAAGATGAAACCGGGAATGCCGCTGAGCGCGCCGACGGTGCCGAGAATGATGCCGACCTCCGCAACACCGAGGCCGTAGCGGCGCATCAGCATCGCCGGTGCCCAGGCCGCAGTGCCATAGGCCATGACCGCAACCAGCCCGAAGCCGAGGAAGTGACAGATGAAATAGCGGCGGTTGGCGAGGAGGAAGTGCATCACGCCCCGATCGGGAGCGTCAAGGTCGAGCTTGCGGTGCCGGCGAACCGGCTCGGGAACGAGGAACATCAGGGCGGCGATGCCGACGCCGGGCAGCCCGGTGACGAGGAAGACCAGCTGCCACGGCTCCAGCACGCCGACACCGGGCAATGCCATGGCACCCATCGCCTCGAACTTCGCGATCAACGCGCCCCCTGCCATATAGGCGAGCGCGCCACCGATCGACGATCCCGTTGCGAACACGCCCAGCGCCAGGGCCAGGCGTCTGGGCGGAAACAGGTCGGCGATCATCGAATAGGCGGCGGGCGATAGCGACGCCTCCCCGACACCTACGCCGAAACGAGCCAGAAGCAGATGGGTGTAGGTGGAAGCGAGCCCGCAAGCGCCGGCCGCCAGCGACCACAGGGTCATGCCGAAATAGATGATCTTGCGCCGCGAATAGCGATCGACGAGCCATCCGATCGGCAAGCCGAACACGGCATAGAACAGGCCGAACGCCACGCCCTGGAGCAGTCCGATCTCGAAATCGCTGACGCCGAGGCTGGCCTTGATCGGTTCGACCATCAGCGAGATGATCTGCCGGTCGAGATACGACATGATCGCGACGAGCAGCAGGATCGTCACGCTGAACCAGGCGATACGCGGCGAAACCGCCGATGGGACGTCGGTTTCCGCACCAACCGTGTCGACTGTCCTCATCCCCTGGCCTCATTTCCTTGCTTTGGGCATGATGGGTCAAGCCCAGGCGCCGGTCACGCCCGCGCGCCGATTGCGCACATCTATGCTCGATCAGCGCGGAAGTTGTTCTTCGATCGCTGCGAGGATCGCCGGGTCGGCGGGCAGCGTATCGGGTGCGAACCGGGCGGTGACGCTACCGTCCGGAGCGACCACGAACTTCTCGAAATTCCATTGCACTTCGGGTGCCGGGTTCACCGCGATGCCGTGGCTCTCCAGCTTGGCAAGCATCGCGCCGCCGCTGGTGCTGACGGCGGCAGGCTGCGCTTCGATCAGAGCAGCATAGAGCGGGTGCTTGTCCGGGCCGGCCACGACCATCTTGGCGAACATCGGGAAATCGACGGCGTAGGCGGACCGGCAGAAGTCGGCGATCTCGGCATCTGTTCCCGGCTCCTGCCCGCGGAAATCGTTGGAGGGAAACCCCAGCACTTCGAACCCCCGGTCGCGATAGGCGCGGTACAGCGCCTCGAGCCCTTCATATTGCGAGGTCAGGCCGCATTTGGAGGCGGTGTTGACGATCAGCAGCGCCTTGCCGGCATGTTCGGCGAGCCGCGTCTCGCGGCCGTCGATCGTTCTTACCGGGATGTCCTGAAGCTTCGTCATGGCGACGCAATTCCTTTGCCGTTCGTTGGCGGATGTGAGCGGTGCTGGTTCCAATCCAGCCAGCGCAGGATTGCGCCGCCCATGACCAGATCGCGCGCCTGTCCTTTGAGCCAGGGCAGCTCCTCGTGGAAGAAGCGCACCAGCGTCGGATAGGGGCAGGGCAGGCGGCTGAGGTCCGATCCCCAGAAGGTCCGTTCGGCGCCAAAGGCGTCGAACAGCCGGCGCAGATAGGGGGTGACGTCGGGCCAGGGATGGCCCGCCGCGCTGTAGCCGGGCAGGCAGGTCGCCTTGATCGCAACATTGGGCAGCGCGGCCATCGCGATCACCTCCTCAACCTGCGCGAACGCCGTTGCGCCGGTCTCGTGAACCCGCGCACCCATATGATCGATGATCAGCCGCAGCGCGGGATATTCACGCGCGATACGGGCGAGCAGCGGCACCTTGCCGGCAGGGGCGATCATGAGCGGGACATTCTGCGCCTGCGCTTCGGCCCAAAGCCAGTGATCGACAGTCTCGGCACCCAGGATGATCCGGGCGCCCAACATGCCGGGCTGATGCCGCCACCGGGCCAGCGAACGCAGATCGGGCGGGAGACGCCCCATCACCGCGAAGCGGTCCGGGTGCGCCGCGGCGGCGGCGAGAACGAGGTCGTTGCGCTCGCCTTCCCAGGAAGGCGGGACAAGGATTGCGCGGGTGACGCATGCTGCGTCCATCGCCGACACCGCCTCGGCTGCGGTCATAGGATTGTCGCGCTGGGCCCGAGCGGTCCGGCCATTCGCGCCGGCGCGCGGCCATGGACGCTCGGGACAATCCTTTCCCCAGATATGGATCTGCGCATCGACGATCATGTGCCGGCGATAGCATCGCAGCAGCGATCCGGCCCATCACCTGTGTGATCAAACGCCCGGTTGCTTGATCCAGGAAGATGGACGGAGAATCGTCGCCCGCGAAGGAGAGAGTGCATGACCGGCCGCCTGCTCAGTCCCATCGGCACGAACAGCGTCGAGCGCCATCCCATCGCCCCGCGGCTCGATACGCTGAACGGCAAGAGGATCGGCCTGCTCGACAACACCAAGAAGAATGCGGGGCTGCTGCTCAAGGCGGCAGGCGAAATCCTGCAGCGCGACCATGGCGTGGCGGAGGTACGCGCCTACCGTAAGATCAGCTCGTCGCCGGGCGCTCCCGCGGCGATGCTGGACGCGCTGGCAGCGTGCGACGCAGTGATCAACGCTTATGGCGACTGCGGCTCGTGCACGTCCTGGTGCATCCATGATGGCGTAACGCTGGAAAAGCGCGGCGTGCCGACGGCGACCATCAACAGCGACGCGTTCGTGGTGCTCGGGCAGCAGGAGGCGATCGCACTGGGCCTGCCCGGACTTCCAATCGTGATGGTGCCCCACCCGATGGGCGATATCGCAGCAGAAATCGTTGTCGAACGTGCGCACGGAATGATCGAACAGGTGGTGCGGGTCCTGACCGGCAGCGCGGCGCAGCTCGAGAGCGACTATACCGACCGCTATATCGGCGAGAGCAACAATTTCGCGCGTAGCAACATGTTCTGCGAGATCTGATCCATGACCGACGACCGCTATCTCGACCTGGCCGACGATCTCGACTTCGAGGCGGCGAACGAGGCGCTCTATCAGCTGGGCGTGACCGACGGGCTGCCCGTGATCCCGCCGACCGAAGCGCGGGTGGCGCGGATGCTGGCCGGGACACGCCGCGATGCTGGCCAGTCGCTTGGCGCGATGGGGCCGGGTTACGGCAAGGCGACGATCGAGAAGATCGCGGTCAACGCAGTCATGGCAGGTTGCCGTCCTGAATATCTGCCCGTGCTGATTGCCGCGTGCGAGGCAATGCTGGAGGACGAATTCAATCTCTATGGCATCAACGCCACCACCCATCCTGTCACGCCGATGCTGGTCGTCAATGGTCCCGCGGTCGAGCGGCTGCGCATCAACTCGGGCTATAACTGCATGGGGCCGGGCTGGCGTGCCAATGCGACCATCGGACGGGCGATCCGCCTGATCCTTATCAATATCGCCGGAGGATCACCGGGAAATGGCGACCGCGCAACGCACGGCACGCCCGCCAAATTCTCCTTCTGCATGGGCGAAAACGAGATGGCATCGCCCTGGGAGCCGCTGCACGTCCGCCGAGGGTTCGACCCCGGAGTGAGCACCGTCACCGTTCACGGCTCCGAAGCGCCCCATGAGATCAATAATCATACCAGCGAGGACGGAGAAGGCATCCTCAAGACCTTCGTCAGCACGATCTCGACGCTGGGCCATAACAATAGCTACCTTGGACATGGCGAGGTCGCGATCTGCATCGGCCCCGAACATGCCGATACGATCGCGCGCGACGGCATCGGCCTGCGCGAGGTTCAGGAATATCTGTTCGCGAATGCGGGCAACACCCTGTCCCGACTGGTCGGGATCACCCGCGACAATTACGACGCCATGGCGCCGTTCAACCGTGACTCGGTGAGTGATCCGTTCGTGCCGCTGGTGTCGCGCCCGGAGGATTACCTCCTCTATGTGGCAGGCGGCGTCGGCAAGCACAGCATGGCAATGCCGAGCTTTGGCCTGACCAAGTCGGTGACCAGGGCGATCGAACTGGATTGACCGGTCAGGGCTGCGCCGGAGCGCCCCGCCGCAGCCGTTCGATCACATCGTCGAGGTCGCGCTGCCCTTCATAGCGGCCGCCCATGTCAAGGATCAGCGCGGGGTCGACCGGCGCGTTCAGCACATGATCGACAACGAAGCTGCGATGCGCGATCCGCCAGCCGCCGTCGCGCCGCGTGAAGCTGTCGCCATAGCGGACACGGTAGATACGATCGACCGCCGGGGTACCCCTATGCTGCTCGACGGCGAGGCACCAGCTTTCGACGAATGCGGTGTCGGCCGCGGTGAATTCGATCAGGTGATTGGCCACCATATGCGACGCACGGGGAACGCCGGGGTGGCGCGCCGCGACCGTCGCGATGAAATCCGCCACCGGCACCGCACCATCGCCCTTGTCGATGATTGCGTCGGGGTGGAATACCGTCGCGAGCAGAGCCATGTCGACCCGGTCGATCGCGCGGCAATAGAGATAGAGCTGCTCCTCGATCTGCAACCGGTCGACGATGCGTTGGGGCGACCAGTCGCGCATTCTAGGCTGCGCGCCGGTTGCCGGCATCGGCGATCGCCGGCCAGAATTCCTCGCGGCTGCAGGTCACGAACCCGCCGGCGAGGCGGCGCCGCCAGAACTGGACGCTGCCGAAATCGTCTCGCCAGGCCATCAGCCGGCGCGTGCGGTGGTTGAGCGCATATTCCTTGCTGAACCCCATCGCGCCATGGACCTGATGGCCGATGCCGATCGCGGCGTCGGCGGCATCGCCCAGCCGCGAGCGAGCGGCAGCGATGAGCGTTTCCCTGCCCGCGTCCGCCGCTGCTTCAGCAATACCCGCGGATGCGAGCATGTGCGCGGCGAGTTCGGCCAGCATCTGCTGGATCACCTGGAATTTCGAGATTTCACGGCCGAACTGCTTGCGCTCACCCGCATAATCGATGCTGCGTGCCAGCGTCCATTCGATCGCCCCCAACATCTGCCCTGCGCGCAGAATGGCGGCGGTGCGCAACGTGGCGGACGTGTCGAGCGCGACGATCGCGCCGAGTGACCCTCTCAGCGTGTCGCGCGGCTCGTCCGCCGCATCGAGCGCAGCTTCCATTTCCCAACTTGCCGAGGCGCTCAGCGAAATTCCGGACGGGGTGACCGCCAGCACATGATCGACGCCGCCGCCCCAGGGCACCGCATGCAGCACGGCCGCGCCATCGTCGGCAAAGGCAAGCGCGATCAACCCGTCTGCGGGTTCAAGTCCGGCCTCGGCCAGCAGCTTGTTGCCCAGCATCGTTTCGACAATCGGTCCGGGTGCAGCCGCGGCACCCATGGCGCGCAGGATCGCAAAGGAATCGCCGATATCCGCGCCGATCCCGCCCTTGCCCTCGGGTACCAGCATTCGGGTGACGCCATTCTCCTCCAGTGCCTTGTAGAGCGCCGCCGGCAGCATGCGCCGTTCGCTCGCCTCGATCCTGCTCTGATCGAGCGTGTCGGCAAGGATCTGCTCGACCGTTTCGCGGAAGAATGCGCGGTTCTCGCTCATCTCAGGCCAATCCCTCGCGCGATGATTCCGCGCAAAATCTCGTTGGTACCACCACGAATGGTGAAAGCGGGCGCATAGACCTGCGCATGGCTCAGCAGGCGCCTGAGCCGCGCATTGCGGCCATTGGCGGTCAGATCTTCTGAGGCGACGAGGTTGCGCACGACGCGCACCGCCTCCTGCTCGAACTTGGTGCCGAGGTCCTTGACGATCGAGGCCTCGAGATTGGGAGACAATCCGCGCTGGATCATGCTGGCGACCGACATTGAAAGCTGGCGCAGCGACAGGAGATGCGAGAGCAGCCGCCCCAGTTCCTCAAGGCTCGCCGGCTGGGCGTCCGGGCCGAGAATGTCGATCAGTTCGGAGACCAGCCGGAAGCTTGACAGCCACCGTTCGGGTCCGGATCGTTCGTAGGCGAGTTCGGCCGAGACCTGGTTCCAGCCATTGCCTTCCTGCCCGATCAATGCGTCGTCCGGGACGAACACGTCCTCAAGCAGCACCTCGTTGAAGTCATGTTCGCCCGCCATCGAGATGATCGGACTGATGGTGACGCCCGGCGTCTTGAGATCGACGATCAGCTGGCTGAGACCGGCATGGCGCGAACCCTCGACCGTCGAGGTACGAACGAGCGTGATCATGTAGTGAACGCGGTGCGCATTGGTGGTCCAGATCTTGCGCCCGTTGATGCGCCAGCCGCCCGCGACCTTTTCCGCGCGCGCCTTGAGCGAGGCGAGGTCCGACCCCGATTCCGGCTCGCTCATCCCGATGCAGAAATAGCAGTCACCCGCAGCGATCCGGGGCAGATAGAAGTCTTTCTGCGCGTCGTTTCCGAACTTTAGCAGAACCGGACCACTTTGCCGGTCCGCTACCCAATGCGCGCCGACGGGGAGCGCGGCGGCGAGCAGCTCCTCGTTCATCACATAGCGTTCGAGCGCGGTTCGCTCGCCGCCGCCATATTGCCTGGGCCAGGTGAGGCCGATCCACCCCTGTGCCGCGATCCGCTTGGTGGTTTCGATATCGAAGCCGAGGCCGATCCTTTCCGGCGGCGGCAAATGTCCTTCCGCGCGTTCGCGGGCGACGAAAGCGCGGACCTGCGCACGCAGCGTCTCGGCGGCTTCGGGGAGTTCGGGCAGATCCAGATGGAGCGCGGTCGCGGACATAGGCTCAGGCCGTGATGTGCGAACCGCCGTTCACCGACAGATGCTGTCCGGTGATGAAGGCGGCGGCGGGAGATAGCAGGAAGGCGATGGAATTGGCCGCCTCCTCCTTGGTCAGGAACCGGCCGAGCGGAATATTGGCGAGATAGCGATCGCGGAACTTTTCGCTGCGCACCGTCTCGGTCATCGCCGTTTCGACGACTCCGTAGGCGACCGAGTTGGTGCGGATCCCGTAGCGGCCCCATTCACGTGCGGCCGACATGGTCAGGCCCAGTACACCGGACTTGGCCGCGCCATAGTTGATCTGGCCGATCGTGCCCTTGCGGCCCGCATCCGACGAGATGTTGACGATGGCGCCGGGATCGCTCTCCCCGCTCTTGGCGCGAGCGATCATGTCCATGCCGACCGCCTGAAGCATGTTGAACGCGCCGGTCAGGTTGACGTCGATCACCGCCTGCCAGTCATCGGCGGTCATCTTGTCGATCATCGCAGTGCGGGTGATGCCCGCATTGTTGACCAGGCCATGGATACCGCCGAAGCGCGCAGCGGCCTCCGCCACAGCCTGTTTCACGAACGCGCGATCCGTGACGCTGCCGGCGATCTTCATCGCCTTACTCGAATCGAACGATGTCAACGCCGCGTCGAGTTGTTCTTCGCTGCGATCGAGCAAGATGACATTGGCGTCGAGCGCAGCGCAAAGCTGTGCGGTCGCAAGCCCGATCCCCTGTGCGGCTCCCGTGATCAGGATGGCGCGGCCTGACAGGTTCATTGGATTGGTCACGAAATTATTCCCCGAAATCTAAGTCTCGCGATCCGGTATGACGCGGCACGCTCAGGGGGCAACCGGCGCAGGGCAAGCATCACGGGGATGCTGAAACAGCGTCATGAACGCTTATCCGGGCATGGTCGCGCCACCATTCACCCGCAGGATCTGACCGGTGACATAGCGGCTGGCATCGGAGGCGAGGTAAAGCATGGCATGGGCGATGTCGGCAGGCTCGCCGGTCGCGCCGATCGGCGAGCGGGCAGCGTTGCGGCGGAGCGTTTCCCCGAGTTTTTCCGCTGTCATTCGTGCCTGGCCGGTCATCCCGGTCAGGACGAAGCCGGGCGCGACAGCATTGACGCGTATCTGCTTCGGCCCGAGTTCGACCGCCAGGCTGCGTGTCAGCATATTCACCGCGGCTTTGGTCATCGCATAGACCGACAGGCCCGCCATCGGTTGGTCCGCGGCGTTGGACGACACGTTGATGATCGTGCCGCCTCGCGTCCCCATTGCGCGCGCGGCGGCTGCGCAGCCCCAATAGGTGCCGTCCATGTTGATCCGCACGATGCGCGCATAGGCATCCGGCTCGGCATCGAACAGATCGAACAGGCCCGCCGTCCCAGCGACGTTCGCCCAGATATCGATCGGGGCGATGGACGCGGCGAACCGGGCCAGCCGTTCGAGCGCCTGGGGAGCGGACAGGTCGGCAGCAAATGCATGCGCGCGCTTGCCGATCTCGGCTGCGCGTGCGGCCAGCATCTTTCCATCGATGTCGGCCATCACGACCGTTGCGCCCATCGCGACATAGAAGCGTGCCGTTTCGAGCCCGATGCCAGATGCCGCCCCGGTCACGACAGCGAGCCGGTCGTCCAGCCGATACACCGCGAGCGGATCCATCACTTGCCCTTATAGGCAGGCGGGCGTTTCTCCACCGCAGCCGCGACCGCCTCATGCTGATCTTCAGTTTGTTGAACGACGGCCTGCATCGCCGATGCGATCTCCAGTGCAGCGGATAGATCGAGCCGCGCCGATTCGCGCAGCAATCGCGTATTGAGCCGGATCGAATGGGCGGGATGCCGGGCGATCCGCTTCGCAAGTGCCTTGGCTTCGTCGAGCAGCGCGGCGTGCGGCACCACGCCACGGACAAGTCCGATCTCGAGCGCACGTGCAGCATCGATCGTGTCGCCGGTAAGCGCCAGTTCCGCCGCCGCTGATGCGCCGATCGCGCGATTGAGGAACCATGCCCCGCCGGCCGCCGAAGTCAGGCCGAGCTTGATGAAGCTCTCCGCGAACTTTGCCCGTTCCGACGCGATGCGCATGGTGCACATCGTGGCGAAGTCCATCCCCGCGCCCATCGCCGCGCCATTGACCGCTGCGATCGAGGGGACTTCGAGGTCATACAGCGCGCGCGCGATCGTCTGCACGCCGGCCTGATAGGTCCGGCGGATTTCCGCCGCATTACCTGCGAAGTGATTGGCGCGGGCATACATGTCCTTGATGTTGCCGCCCGCGCAGAACACGTCGCCTGCGCCCGTCAAGATCACGCAGCTGACGCTCATGTCCGCATTGGCTTCGGCGCAGGCGGCAACCAGCGCGCGCGTCAGCTCGGGGCTCAGCGCGTTGCGCGTCGCGGGATCGTCGATCGTCAGGATCAGGATCGGCCCCTCACGCTCGGCCTTGAGGACGGGGCCGTTCATGCAAAGGCCCTTTCGAGCGCCGTTTCGGGTTTGCCGATCTGGTCGCGTGATTCCAGTCTCAGGATCGGTCCGGCGAAGGTTTCGGGATCCTCGATGATCGCGCAGACATGCTCGCCGACCTCGGTGTCCATCACCCAATGCGGTTCGGCGATATCGCGCTTGCGCTCGCCATTGATCATGCTGATCAGCATGAGCTCACGTATCTGCGCACCGTCGCGATATTCCCTGGCGAAGCCGCGGTACATCATCCGTTGTGCCGCCTGGAGCATCGAAAGCTGCGCCATTTTGGGGAGGATAAAGTCCGCCGTGCCGCCGCCGATCCCGATCAGCATCCCGTCTCGCGGCAGCTGCGGGAGCATCGCCTTGATCGCATGGAAATGGGTCAGCAAATTGGTCGCATAGACCTCCGCCATTTCGGCGCTCGACCATTCGAGCAGGGGCTTTGTCGCATTGGGCGCATTGACCGCGATGGCGACTGCATCGATGCTCCCAAACGGCGCCTGCGCCGCCTCCCACAATGCGATCGCAGCCTCGACCGAGCCGAGATCGCCGACCACGGTGGCGATGCCCGAACCGTCCTCATAGCGAACAAGGCGCTCGGCGTTTCGGTCCCCGGCGACAAGCCGGAAGCCTTGTGCGTGCGCGCCGCGGACGATGCCCTGTCCGATGTCCCCGCAAGCGCCGAGGACGAGAAGCCGCTTGGCTGCCATTTTGCTGTTCCTTCCGGGCACGATCCTAGCCGCGGTGTCGCGCGCTGACACCGTGGTGCCGATGATCAACACATCCGTGCTGGGATGGCTGGAATAGCCTAGGCTGTCGCGGCAGCCGGCTTGCGGGCGTAGCGATCCAGGACTTCCTGAAGGCCCTGCGGCGGCAACCGGTCGGCGGGCTTGTAGAAGGGCGACAGGATGCGCTTGAGATGCGCCTTGGCGTGCCGGCCGGTGACCTGCTGCACATGCTGCTGCCGCGCGATCGAGGCGGCGCGTTCCTCCGCGCTCATGCCCTCGCGGTCCTTCTCGAGCAGATAGGTCTGCACTTTGCGCACATGCCCGCGGATATGTTTCACCGCGTAGAAGAACGCCCAGATACGATAGAGATAGGCGATCGGTCCGCGACCGAACAATGCGTGATAGACGTCGTGCGCCACCTCGCGATGCTCATATTCCTCGGCCAGATGCCATTTCCACATTTCGACCGCCTCGGCATCCGCGCCATCAAGGAATGGCGCGAAATCCTCGAAGAAATTGTCGACCGCGACGGAGCTGACCGCCTCGAATCCCTCCGAATAGGCGACATTGAAGCGCAGCGATTTGGTCTTCAGGAAGCGATCGTAATCCGCCTCATATTCCTTCTCGATCGCCAGCATGCCTTCATAACCGTCAGCGCGCAGCGCCTTGTTGAACAGCAGATGCTGCCGGCAATGCTGCATCTCCTGCTTGATGAAGATCGCCAGATCCTTGTGGAGTTTCTCATGTCTGGTGGGCAGCGCTGCCTGCGCTTGCAGCATCACCTTGACCAGATAGGGTTCGATATAGGCCGGGACGGTCGATGCCGCGTTCTGCATCTGCGCGAATTCGCGATGCGGCGCCCAATGCGCCCGGACTTTCGAGAAATCCCATTTGGGAAAGCGTACCTGCATCGTGCCTCTCCGGATGCGGCGGTTCTAAAATCCGCCATGGCCAGAAAATAACATATTGTCGGCTTTTCGGGGAGGAGGGGGCGGCATATCACATATGTGATCCGTCTGCTATGGACAGCACGGATGTGATTGAGGCAGCTTGCGGTTGCCGATGGATCGCAAGCGCTCGTCAGCAGCGCCGAAATTAGGAGAGAACCGATGGCACGTCGCCGTTCGGCCCCGTCGCGAGACCGTATTCTGGTTCGCGCGCCGATTGAGAACAAGACCGTCAAATCTGCCGGTCGAGTGCTTGAAATCCTTGAATATTTTGACGATTTGCAACGCCAGTCGACGGTGATGGAGATCGCCGATGCGCTTGGCTATCCCCAGTCCAGCACCTCCGCGCTCCTTCGCAGTCTGGTGAGCCTCGGTTACCTCAATTATGATCCAATGGCGCGCACCTACATCACTTCGAGCCGCGTCGCACTTCTTGGTAGCTGGGTGAACTCGCAGTTTTTTGCAGAGGGCGCCATCATCTCCATGATGAAGGAGCTGAACGAGCAGACGGGTGACACCATCGTCCTTGCTGTCCGCAACGGTCTGCATATCCAGTATATCCATGTGATCCAGGCGACCAGTCCGGCGCGACTGCACATGACGCTTGGGACCGTGCGGCCGCTCGCCGCATCGGGCGCGGGCTATGCGTTGCTCAGCACCATGACCGATTCTGAGATCACCCGGCTGGTGATGCGGATCAATGCCGAAGCGCAGGATGGCGAAGCTCTGGTCAAGATTCGCGACCTGCTCGAGGAGATCGCCGTGATCCGGCGCAAGGGCTATGCCTTCACCTGCGACATGGTGACCCGCGGCGGCGGCATCATCGCCGCGCCGCTGCCCCGGATCAGCGGCCAGCAGCGCATGATCGTCGGCATCGGCGGCATCAGCGAGGTGATGCGCGGGCGGGAGGAGGAGCTGTCCAAGGCTCTGATGGAACAGATCGACGCGCGCTTCGGCCGCGGCAGCCGCAACGTCGTGCAGATGCCCAACCGGGAACCATCGCGCATTGTCATGCCGAGCCTGCAAACTGCGTGATGCGCTGCGTGCCAATCTGACCAATCGGGGGATCGAATGACGAACATGAACAAGGGCGCGGCACCCCTTGCCGGGCGCCGCGTCCTTGACTTGTCGCGTGTGCTGGCCGGCCCCTGGTGCACGATGGTGCTCGCGGACCTGGGTGCCGAGGTCACCAAGGTCGAGCATCCGCGCGGCGGTGACGACACGCGCCATTGGGGGCCGCCCTATACTGGTGGCGAATCGGCCTATTATCTGTGCGCCAATCGCAACAAGCGCAGCATCGCGCTCGATATCTCGAAGCCAGAAGGGCAGCGCATCGTGCGCGACCTGGCAGCGCGGGCCGATGTGCTGGTCGAGAATTACAAGCTTGGCGGGCTGGAGAAGTTCGGCCTCGGTTATTCATCGATCGCCGAGATCAACCCGCGCATCGTCTATTGCTCGATCTCGGGCTATGGGCGGCGCTCGCCCATCGCGGAGCGGCCGGGCTATGACTATGTGATCCAGGCCGAGGGCGGGTTGATGTCGGTCACCGGCCCGGTCGATGGCGAGCCGATGAAGGTCGGGGTGGCTGTTGCCGATCTCTTCACCGGCATGGCGGCGGCGCAGGCGATCCTGGCGGCGCTGATCGCCGCCGATCGCGATGGGGTCGGGCAGCATCTCGACATGGCGCTCTATGATTGCCAGCTTGCGATGCTGGCCAATGTCGGCAGTGCCGCGCTTGTCGCCGGCACCGAGCCGCGCCGCTATGGGAACGGTCATCCGACGGTCGTGCCCTATCAATTGTTCGATACCCTCGACGGACAGGTAGTGGTCGCGGTCGGCAATGATGCGCAGTTCACGGCCTTCGCAACCCGTCTGCTCGACCGGCCCGATCTCGCGACGGATGAACGGTTCGCGAAGAATGGTTCGCGCGTCGCCAATCGCGATGCGCTGCTCGCGGAGATCATGCCGCTGATGCGCGAGCACACGACCGAATGGTGGTTGGCGGGTCTGCGATCGGTCGGCGTACCGACCGGCGCGGTGCGTCAGGTTGGGGAAGCGCTCGCCGCGCCGGAAGCGACTGCGCGCGATATGGTCGCCACGGTCGCGCATCCCAGCGCGGGCGAGGTGAAGCTCGTTGCTTCCCCGCTCAAGCTTGGCCGTACGCCGGTTGTCTCGCCGGTCGCCCCGCCGATGCTGGGCCAGCACAGCCGGACCGTGCTGGCAGAGTTCGGCTATCGAACCGACGAGATCGAGGCGCTCCTCGAGAGGGGCGTTATCGCCTGAACGCGGTCACGTATGTGATGAAACAGACAGTTGCACACGCAGCTTTGGAAAGCTGACACAATGTCAGCTATGCCGCGGGCAGGAGAAGGATGAACATGGCGGGAATCGACGTCGTCATCACTGGCATCGGACAGTCTGCGGTCGGGCGAAAGCTGGCGCAGTCGGGCCTCGAGCTGACCGTGGACGCGGCGCTTGAGGCGATCGCCGACGCCGGGCTGACTGTCGCCGACATCGACGGCATGTCGACCTTTCCGGGCCGCCGGCCCGATGCGATCCCGTTCTCCCCAGTCGGCACGATGGATCTCAAGGAAGCGCTCGATTTCAAACTGAACTGGTTTGCCGGGGCGATGGAAGGGTCGGCGCAGCTTGGTTCCATCATCAATGCCTATGCTGCGATCAAGGCGGGGTTGGCGCGGCACGTCCTGTGTTTCCGTACCGTCAAGGAAGGGTCGGGCGGGGCGTCGTGGAAGGAGAATGCCGAAGTCCGCACGCAACGCGTTCGGCTCGACGGCGAATTTCAGTATATTTTCCCCTATGACGCGATCTCGGCGACCAACTGGTTGTCGCAATATGCGCAGCGCCATTTTCATCTGTACGGGACCCGGCGCGAGCACCTTGGCGCGATTGCACTCAACGCGCGGCGCGGCGCGATGGACAATCCCAAGGCGCTGTTCCGCGATCCGATGACGATGGACGATTATCTGTCGGCGCGGATGATCAGCACGCCGTTCGGGCTGCTCGATTGCGATGCACCGACTGATGCCTCGACTGTGATCCTGCTCTCCGCAGCGGATGCGGTGGCGGACCGCAGCAAGCCGGTCGTGCGCATCGACTCGGTGGGTGGCGGTATCCATGGCCGCGCCGCCTGGGACCAGGCGGAAATGCCGCGCATGGCGGCACATGATGCGGCGCGGATGCTGTGGTCGCGAACCGATTTGAAGCCTGCGGATGTCGATGTCGCGCTGCTCTACGATGGCTTCAGTTTCCTCGCATTGACCTGGCTCGAGGCAATGGGGTTTTGCGGGATCGGCGAGGGCGGCGCCTTTGTCGAAGGCGGCAGCCGAATCGCGCGTGACGGCGCGCTGCCGCTCAATCCGCATGGCGGGCAATTGTCCGGTGGGCGCACCCATGGCTTTGGTTTCATTCACGAAGCTGTGGTCCAGCTTCGCGGGCAGGGCGGGGCACGGCAGGTTGCCGGAGATCCCAAGGTTGCAGCGGTCACCAATGGCGGCGGTCCGATGGCGGGCGCGATGCTGCTGGTGCGCGACTGAACAAGATGAGAGGATGATCATGACGAACCCCAACTGGTCCCCCGGCACGCAGACGACTACGGTCGAAGTGCTGCGGAGCGCCTTGGCGAAGCGCGGCCCCAACTGGGAGTTCGTGGATTATTCGGGCGAGAAATACACGCTTGGTTTCCTCGACGCGCAGAGTACGAGCCTTGCCCATGCCTTGCGGGCATCGGGCGCGCGTGCCGGCGAATGCGTGATATCGATCCTCGACAACTGCGTCGAACAGCTGCTGCTGCTGTTCGCCTGCGCAAAGATCGGCGCGGTCCATGTCCCGCTCAATACCGCCTATAAGGGCGAGTATCTGCGCCACCAGGTCGCGGATTCTCGGGCCGCTGTGCTGGTCGCCGAAAAGGAATATGTCGAGCGGCTGATCGCGATCGAGGGCGGCCTGCCCGACGCCCGGGTGCTGCTGATCAAGGGCGAGCTGCCGGAAGGCATGGCGGCGAACAAGCTCGAGATGCGTATGCTCGCCGATGTGCTGGTCCCGACCGAGGAACCCACGGGCCATGAGAGCAAGCCCGGCGATCTTGCGATGCTGGTCTACACCGCCGGCACCACCGGCCCCTCCAAGGGCTGCATGATCAGCCAGAACTATCTGTGCAATCAGGCGCGACAGCTTGCGACCTGCCTTCACTATGACGGGGATGATGTCGTGTGGACGCCGTTGCCCGGCTTCCACATGAACCAATATTCCGCGACCGTCCTGTCCTCGATGATGGTGGGCGGGAAATGCGCGATCTATCCGCGCTTCTCGGTGTCGCGCTTCTGGGACGAGCTGGAGCGGGTCGGCGCGACCGTCACCCATATCCTCTCGTCGATGGTGCGGTTCGTGGCCGAGGCGCCCGACAACCCCGCCTCGCTGCGTTACAAGGGCAAGCTGCGCGTGGCAGGGGGCGCGCCGTTTCCTGAAGAGCTGCAGACGATCTGGCGCGAACGCTTTGCGCCCAAACATGTCCATGCGCCCGTTGGCTATGGCCTGACCGAATGCGCGATCGTCACCAGCGTCGACATGACCGTGCCGCGCCCCACCGCAAGCTCCGGCACCCACAATGACGATTTCGAGGTGATGATCGTCGACGATGACGACGCCGAGGTTGCGGCCGACACGCCCGGCGAAATCCTGGTCCGCCCGAAAAAGCCCCATGTGATGTTCGAGGGCTATTGGGGCCGGCCCGCCGAGACGATGAAGGTGCTCAAGAACTTCTGGTTCCACACCGGCGACATCGGCAAGTTCGACGCTGACGGCTGGTTCTACTTCCTCGACCGGAAGAAGGACTATCTGCGCCGCCGCGGCGAGAATATCTCGTCGATGGAAGTGGAGGGGGTGTTCAGCCTGCATCCCGCTATCCAGGAAGTCGCCGTCCATGCCGTGCTCGCCGACCTGGAGGACGATGTGAAGGCGACGATCGTCCTTGTCGAGGGGGCGGCGCTGACTGAGGAAGAACTGTGCCGCTGGTCGGTTGAAAACCTGCCCTATTTCGCGGTGCCGCGCTTTATCGAGTTCCGCGCGGCACTGCCCAAGAACCCCGTCGGGCGTGTGCTCAAATATGAGCTGCGCGATCAGGGGATCACCGAGGCGACCTGGGACCGCGAAACCTCATCGGTCGAACTGGTCAAGCGCTGAGCTGAACCGGCTTTACGCAGGGTGCGGATTGTTGTAGTCAGAAAACCAACAACATGTCAGTTTTAGGAAGAGGATCGATGCCATGAAGGTTGAGGATCTCATTATCGTCAGCGTCGACGACCATATCGTCGAGCCGCCCACCATGTACGACCAGCATCTTTCGGTGCAGCACAAGGCGATCAAGCCGGAACTGCGCAAGGATGCGAACGGCGCGGATTTCTGGCTGTACGAGGGCAAGCGCACCGGCTCGATCGGGCTGAACGCCGTCGTCGGCCGGATGAAAGAGGAATATGGCTGCGAGCCGGTTTCGTTCGAGCAGATGCGCAAGGGCGCGTGGGACATCGATTCACGCATCGAGGACATGAACGCCAACGGGATCCTGGCGTCGCTCAACTTCCCCAGCGTGGTCCGCTTCGACGGCGCGCTGTTCCACGAGTTCGACAACAAGGCGAACGCGCTGACGCTGTTGCGGGCCTATAATGACTGGCATATCGACGAATGGTGCGGCAGCCATCCGGGCCGCAACATCCCGCTGGCGCTGGTGCCCTATTGGGACATCGATGCTACGGTCGAAGAGATCAAGCGCGTGTCCGCAAAGGGCTGTCACGCGATCACCTTCAGCGACAATCCCTCGCTCAAGGGACAGCCGAGCATTCACAACGAGCATTGGGAACCGCTCTGGAAGGCGTGCGCCGACCACGACATCGTGATCAATATTCATATCGGATCGGGCGCGCAGGCCCCGCATGCATCGATGGAATCGCCGATCGATGCCTGGATCACGACCATGCCGATCTCGATCGTCAATTCAGCGGCGGACTGGCTGCACCTCAAGGCATTGCAGCGTTATCCGCTCCAGGTCTCGCTGTCCGAAGGCGGGATCGGCTGGATTCCCTATTTCCTCGAGCGAGCCGACTTCGTCCATGAACATCACAAGGCCTGGACTCACGCCGATTTCGGAAAGAAGAAGCCGAGCGACGTTTTCCGCGAACATTTCCTGACCTGCTTCATCGACGACGCCTTCGGCCTCGAGAATCTCGACAAGATCGGCGAGAATAATGTCGCCTATGAATGCGATTATCCGCACTCCGATACGGTGTGGCCGGAATCGGCCGACCGCCTGAGGGCGACGCTGAGCGGTATTTCCGACACGGCGATCGAGAAGATCACCCATGGCAATGCGCTGCGCCTGTTCAACTTCGACGCTTTCGGAATGATGGGCGGCCGGGAGAACTGCACCGTCGGCAAGTTGCGCAAGGCAGCCCAGCATATCGACACCGCGCCCCGAAGCTATGGCGGACCCGCCCCACTCGCCGAGGGCGAGGTCGCGCGCCGGGTGACCTCGGGCGACATCACCAAGATGTTCATGGACGTCGCCAAGCAGGACGGCGAACTCGAAGCGGCCGAGTGAGATGGGTGCCGGTTATCAGCGGATGCTGCCCAGGCTCGACGATCTGAACCGCTTCTATTGGACAAGCGGCGAAGACGGCGTGCTGCGCATGCTGCGATGCCAGGATTGCAGCCTCTGGGTGCATCCGCCCCAACCGGTCTGTCCGAAATGCCTGACCAAGCATCTCGCCCCCGAGCCGCTGTCCGGACGAGGCACGGTGTTCAGCTATACGGTGAACGAGAAGGCGTGGGGCCCGGGCCTCGAGGTTCCCTATGTCATCGGCGTCGTTCGGCTGGACGAACAGGACGGGCTTCAGCTCACTACCAACATATGCGTAATCGCATCCGATCAGGTCCACATCGGCATGCGTGTCAGAGTCACGTTCGATCACGATGAGGATATCTGGCTTCCGATGTTCGAACCCGAAGCAATGCGCAACGCGGCCTGATACGGCTGCGGCGATCAAGGAGAGAGATTGTGGCTGTAACGGCTGTATTTGAACGCGAACCCGAAACCCGCATTTTGCCCTATGCGGTCTATGACGGCGATGGACATCTCTATGAGACGATGGACACGTTCCGCCGCCATCTGCCCAAGCAGTTTCACAAGGATTTCCAGTATGTGCAGGTCGAAGGCCGCACCAAGCTGGCGATCAACGGGCATATCAGCGAATATATACCCAACCCGACCTTCGAGGTCGTCGCCGCGCCGGGCAGCCATGAAATCTGGTATCGTGGCGAGAATGCCGAGGGCAAGACGCTGCGCGAGCTCACCGGCGATCCGCTGGCCTATCAGCCCGAGTTCGGCAATCCCGAAGCCCGGCTGAAGCTGCTTGACGAGCAAGGCGTGCACGCCCAGCTCATTTTCCCGACCCTGGCCTCGATCATCGAGGGGCATATGGGCAACAATGTCGAACTGATGGCGGCGCTGGTTCATTCACTCAACGCCTGGGTGCTCGACGAATGGAGCTTCAACTACAAGGACCGGCTCTATCCCTGCGCCTATATCTCGCTGGCCGATGCCGAGAAGGCCGAACAGGAACTGGATTGGGCGCTGAAGCATGGCGCACGCCATATCCTGATCCGTCCGGCGCCGGTGCCCGGACTGTTCGGCCCGCGTTCCCCTGGCCTTCGCGAGTTCGACCGTTTCTGGGGCAAGGTCAACGAATCGAATATCTTCGTCGTCCTGCATGTGTCCGACAGCGGCTACGATCAGATCTATCGCTGGTGGGGCAGCGGCGCCAACGAAATGGTCGCGTTCGACCGCTCGGATCCGTTGAAGGCATGCATGGATACGCAGGGGCGCTCGATCGCCGACACCATCGCGGCGCTGATCGCGCATGGCGTGATGGATCGCTTCCCGAACATTCGCTGGATGTCGGCCGAGAATGGCTCGATCTGGGTTCCGCATCTGATGAAAATGTTCAAGCGCGCCCATGGCCAGATGCCGCAGGCCTTCAAGCGCCATCCGATCGATACGTTCCGAGAGAGCGTGTTCGTCGAGCCCTATTACGAGGAGGACCTGAACGAGCTGCGCGAATTCGTCCCGGTCGAGCGCCTGGTGTTCGGCAGCGACTGGCCGCATGCCGAAGGGCTCGCAATGCCGCTCGACTTCCTCCACGAGGTGAAGGATTTCACGCCGGCAGAACAGGAGATGTTCATGAGCAGCAACTTGAAGGGCCTGCTCGAAGGCAAGCGCTGAACATCGCGATAGGCAAGCTATGCCGCCCGGACCCTGGGTCCGGGCGGCTTCTCTATGCCTGTTGGCGAACTGAGGCGATCGCGCGATCTGCGGGCGAGCCTTTGACGGTCGGCGTGAACAGCAACGTCAGGATGTCGATCTCGGCCTGTTTCAGGTCATCCGGCGCGACGATCGCAGGATTCTGTCGCATCGTTGCAGGACGCGCCGCCATGCGCTCGATCGCCGAATAGATGATCACGCTGCGCGCCAGTGCCGATTTCGGATCGACATCGTCAGGGTGCGCCGCGAGGATGCGTTCGGCGATCGCATGGATCAGCGGCATTGCCGCTTCCTGACGGACGGCGAGGAAGGCGGGATGCGCGCTGTCCGACAAATAGTTGCGGACCGTGAGGATCGCTCGATGCCGGTCCCAATAGGCACTGAAGGCATCGATGAAGCGCGTCGCATGTTCTGCAGGCGAGGCCGATGTCCAGTCGCCGCGTAGCGCCTCCTGGACCTCATCCATGTCTGCCCCGGCCTCATGGCTGAGGGCCAGAAGGATCTCGTCGATATCCTTGAAGTACAAATAGAATGTTTGCGAAGCCAGTGTCGCAGCGCGGGCAATGGCACTGGCCGTCAGCTTGTGCGCCGGCTCGACCGCGATCAGCTGACGGGCCGCATCGAGCAACCGCCGCCGGCTTTCGGCTCCCTTGCGGCCGATCGACTGTCCATGCTTGTTCGTCTCGTCCATCGCGCTGTGGAACGCCGCGAGACGCTCCCTGTCAAGCGCGGGCGGACTCAGCTTCGCGATTTGGGCATGCCCAGCGACTTCTCGGCGATCAGGCTGCGGTGCACTTCGCTGGTGCCGCCATAGACGGTCATGGCGATGGCCCGCCGCATCGTTGTTTCGACATAGTCCATGTCGGGGTCGACACCGCGCACCAGCGACCCGGGTGCGCCGGCCTCGACGATCGCGCTGGCATCCCGGTACATGGTTTCAGTCGTGAACATTTTCGCCATCGGACCATAGCTGATGTCGTGGATGCCTTCGACATCCGCCCACACCTGGCGCCGGCAGAGCACATCCGCCACTTCGTCGTTGATTGCGGCACGAGCCAGCACGCGACGAAGGAACGGGTTGTCGATCGGCGCCGCGCCATTGCCGCTCGGCTTGCGCGCCCAGGCGAGGGCTCGGCGCATCATTGCGGTCTGCGCCGCGTGATAGCCTGATCCACCATGTTCGAAGCCGAGCGCCGATGCCATGACGCGCGCGCCGTCGCCGACCTCGCCGATGCGGTAGCGATCCGAAATGCGGACATCAGTGAAGTAGGTGATGTTCGTCTTCTCGTCCTGCAGTGTATAGACCGGGTGCAGTTCGATGCCGGGCAGCTTCATCGGCATGATGAACATCGTCAGGCCCTGGTGCTTCTTGCCGCTATTGTCGGTGCGGGTCAGCATCAGGATATAGTCAGCCTGGTGGCCGTTGGTGGTGAACATCTTCTGCCCGTTCAGCACCCATTCGTCACCCTCGCGTACGGCACTGAACTTGGTCCCGAACACGTCCGAGCCCGATTGCGGCTCGGAGAAGCCGAGCGCGCCCAATGCTTCGCCGCGGGCGATGGCGCCGACGATCTCTTCCTTTGTTTCCGGCTGCGACCAGAGTTGCGCCATCTTGGCGACGAACTCGGTGACAGCGATCGGCGTGCGGGTCCAACCGATATCTTCCCACATCGGTGCAGCGGCCATCACTTCGTAGCGGCTGCGGACTTTCTGGCCGTCGGCGCCAAGGTCTGGATAGGCATGGCCAGCCTCGGCCAGCTTCTTGTGGAAGCCGGGATGGTGGCCCGCGGTGGAGTGATGCTTCTTCGCTGCGATATCGGGGGCCATCTGCCCTTCGACGAAGCTGCGCAACTCGGCGGCATAGGCGTCGGCCTCTGCTCCCCATTCGAAATCGATCTCCACCTCCCCGGCGCGGGGCAGGGCTACGGTCTCGCCGTCCCAAAGGCGCGCGGCGATGCGGTCGAGCTCGGCATTGGGGTCGCCTGCGATCAGCGACAGCAGCTTGGCGCGACGGAAATAGAGCTGGACGTCATATTCCAGGCTGAGGCCATAGCCACCAAAGGTACGCACCGAATGCTGCACCGCCTGGTCCACGCTATGGGCCGCCCACCAATAGGCCATCGCTGCGCGCGCGCCTCCTTTGGCATCGCCCGCTGCAATCGAGGCAATGGCGCGCCATGCCAGCAGCTTTGCCCCGTCCATATGCGTCGCCGCGTCGGCCATCGGATGCGCAATGCCCTGATAGGCGCCGATCGGCGAGCCATAGGCATGGCGCTCGACCGAGTAGGCGGCGGCGAGCTCGAGCGCCCGGCGGCCAAGGCCGGCCAGATAGGCAGCGGTGAGGACCTTCCATTCCTCGCACGCGGCGGCGAACTGCGATATCGCAGTGTCGCCGGTCGCCAGCACGAACCGCTCGCCCGCTCCGCTCGACAGATCGAGATTGGCGACCGCGGCGGCGGCGATATTAGGCGCTTTCGCGGCATTCAACCCGGTCAGGGCGACGAGGTCGTTTCCGTCAAGCGCGAGCACGACATGGGCGCGCGACCCGCCGAGCACCGGTTGGGCCACACCCGGCGCAACCGGGTTGAGCGCAAGTGTTGCGATCGCCCCGCTATCGACCGCGGACAACAGTGCGGCGGGGGCATCCAGCCGGTGCAGCAGCGCGATCGCCACGATCGCTTCGATCAGCGGCACGGGCGCGACATGGCGGCCCGCTTCCTCGGCAACGATCGCCGCATCCATCAGCGTCATCCCGCCATCCTGCGGTTCGATCGCCCGGATACCGACAATGCCCAGCTCAACCAGCTTGTCCCACAGCGCCTGATCGACCCCTGTATCCTCGGCGGCGCGCAGCCGCTCCGGCGTCGCCTCGTCTGCGAACAGGCGGGCGACGGTGTCCTTCAGCATCGACTGGCTTTCGGAGAGGGCAAGCTTCATTGGACGGAATCCTTCAGGCCTTCTTGTTGACTGCAGTCATTTCTTCGAGATTGGCGAGCGTGACCCGGCCTTCGGCGGCCCAGGCATTGGCATGGCCCAGAGAATGGGTGTCGAAGCACGCCTGGATCGCGGCATATTGTCCCATGATGTCCATCGTCTGATTGACCGCGCGCTTGGCCATGAGCAGGCCGTGCGGATGCTTGGTCGCGATGTCGTTCGCCAATGCCAGCGTGGCTTCATGCAGCTGCTCAAGCGGGACGACGCGATTGATCATGCCGACCTTCTCGGCCTCTTCGGCATTCATCCACCGGCCGGTGAACAGCATTTCCTTGGCCTTGCGGGGGCCGAACTCCCAAGTGTGGCCGTGATATTCGACGCCGCCGATCGCCATGTTGATCACGGGATCGGAAAAGCGCGAATTGTCGGCCGCGACGATCAGATCCATCGGCCAGATCAGCATCAGCCCGGCCGCGACACAGGCCCCCTGAACCGCGGCGATGGTGGGCTTGGGAAGGTTGCGCCACTTGTTCGAATAGCCGAGGAAATGCTTGCTTTCCCAGCGGTACATCCGAAGCAGGCCGTTCGCGCTGACATCGTCGAACATCGACAGCCAGGGTTCGTGCTTCACCACTTCCGCGGAGATGTCATGGCCGGCCGAAAAATGCTTGCCGCTGGCGTTCAGCACGATGACCCGGACATTGTCGTCGGCGATCGCCTTGTCGAACGAGGCGTCCAGTTCCGCCAGCAGCGGCGGGTGCTGCGCGTTGTTCGCCTCGGGCCGATTGAGTGTGACGATCGCAACGCGGTCGCGGACTTCGTACAGGATAAAACTCATCTTGCTGCTCCTCAGCGCATCGGCATGCGGATGGCGCCATCGAGACGCACGGTCTCGCCGTTGAAATAGCCGTTTCGTACCATTTCCAGCACCAGGCTGGCATATTCAGCCGGGGCCCCGAAGCGTTTCGGGAAGGGGACCGATGCCTCCAGTACGCTGCGCACATTGTCCGGCACGCCCAGCATCGGCGGCGTCGCGAAAATGCCCGGCATGATCGTGTTGATGCGGATCGCCGAGCCGGAGAGATCACGCGCGATCGGGAGCGTCATGCCGACCACAGCCGCCTTCGACGCTGAATAGGCCGCCTGACCCATCTGCCCGTCCTGGGCTGCAGCGGATGCGGTGCAAACGATCGCGCCACGCTCCCCGTCCACCGGGTCGAGCGTCAGCATGCCCGCCGCCGAACGGGTGATGCAGCGGAATGTGCCCACCGTGTTGACCATCAAAACCCAGGCGAACTTGTCGCTGGGGAAATACCTGATCTCACCGGTCTTCTTGTCGACGCCGGCAGTCTTGATCGAGTTGCCCGTCCCGGCGCAATTGACCAGCACGCGCTCCTGGCCATTTGCCGAACGGGCCTTCTCGAACGCCGCATCGACTGACTCGTCGGACAGCACATCGACCTTGCAGAAAATGCCACCGATTTCGGCGGCAACCTTCTCGCCCAGTTCCTCATTGAGATCGAAAATGGCGACTTTCGCGCCTGTTTCGGCGATCGCCTTCGCGGTTGCGTGCCCGAGGCCGGAGGCACCGCCGGTGACGATCGCGGAAATCGAGGAATCGAGTTTCATAAGCGTCTGCTCCAGGAAGCATTGTGAACGTATCGGCCCCTTCAGCCTGTCGGACATTGCGGTATGTCTCGCGCCGTCTCTGCGCAATGGAGCGGCAGCCAAGCGCATGGTTGTGATGCGTCGCGCCAAGGATACTAAACGGCGTCCGCATCCGATAGGCTCGCGCGGGGCAACAGGATATCGACATGGCCATCGCTGAACGGCTTCGGTGCAATCTCGAGCTACCCGTGATGGTGGCGCCGATGTTCCTCATCTCAAATCCGGCGCTGACGATCGCGGCATGCAAGGCAGGGATCATCGGAACCTTCCCATCACTGAACGCGCGCAGCGCGGCGGACTATGAGAGCTGGCTCGAGCAGATCGGCGCTGCGTTGGATGAGACTGATGCCGCCTATGGCGTGAACCTCATCGTCGGCAAGCAGAATGGACGGCTGGCTGAAGATCTGGCGATTACAGTGCGACGCCAGGTTCCGCTCGTGATCACCTCCTTCGGAGCGGATCATGATGTCGTTGCGGCGGTACATGACTATGGTGGCACCGTCTTTCACGACGTCGCCAGCGCGCGCCACGCCGAGATCGCAGCGCAGGCGGGGGTCGATGGCCTGATCGTGTTGACGGCGGGTGCCGGGGGGCACACTGGCTGGCTCAACCCCTTTGCAGTGCTGAACGAGGTGCGCGCCGTATTCGACGGCACCATTCTGCTGGCCGGGGGCATGTCAACGGGGCGGGATGTAGCGGCAGCGCGGATGATGGGAGCAGATCTTGCCTATATGGGTACCCGCTTCATCGCGACGCGGGAGGCATCGGTACATCCCGACTATCACGCGATGCTCATCGCATCGCGCGCAAAGGATGTGCTGGCGACACGCGGGATCACCGGGACGCCGGCGAATTTCCTGACCAGATCGCTCGCTGCCAATGGACTCGACCCGGCCTTGTTTCAGGCCGCGACCGGCCCGCTTCGCGTGCTTGACGAACGCGGACTCAGACCCTGGAAGGACATCTGGTCCGCCGGGCAGGGCGTCGGTGCGATCACGGACGTGCCGTCCGTCGCCGAACTGGTCGAACGCTGGTCTACCGACTACGCGGCCGCGATCGGGGCGGTTAGCGTGCCTTGAAGGCCGCGAGCGCGGCCTTCGCCTCATTGCTTCCAGACGTCGCGATCGCCAGTTCGCGCTCCACGTCCAGGCCTTCGGCAAGCGGCATCCCGCTCGCGCGTACCGCTTGACGTATCGCGGCCTCGGCAGGGGGACGGTTGCCTGCGCGTTGCAGTGCGAATTCGACTGCGGCCTCGATCACGTTCTCGCTGATCCGATCGATCAGCCCCCAGGCCAGCGCGGTGACCGGGTCGATCGGGTCGCCGCTCAGCATCAGGTCGAGCGACCGCGTCTCGCCGATCAGGCGGGGCAAGATCTGCGTCGCCCCATAAGCGGGTATCAAGCCGAGTTTCACCTCGGGCAGGCCTAGCACGGCATCAGGGTCGGCGATCCGAAACTGCAGTCCCAATGCGATTTCCAGCCCGCCTCCCAATGCGTAGCCGGAAAGCGCGGCGACCCCGATTTTCGGAAATGCCCGGAGCCGCTGGATCAACGCATGCATGTGACGGATGCGCAGCTCGCCATCCGCGCCCTTCTCCTTGAGGTCGGAACCGACGCAAAAAGCGCGCGGCGAACCTGTGATCACCAACGCGCGGCTGGCATCGTTCTCGATCGTGTCGAGATGGGTGTTGAGCTCAGCCAGCATCGCGGTGTCGATCGCGTTCAATCGCTCCGGGCGATTGAGCATGAGCACCGCGACATCGCGGTCATCGGTCCGCATTATCCTCATCACGGCTCACCTTCCTATCTCCGCAGTCCGCAGCGCAAGGCGCCGGTTAGAGCATCGCATATTCGATGCTTTCTGGTTGCGTTGGCGGCAGCGGGCGATCGGGTTAGATCGCGTAGAATCGAGTGTATTGGAGGATAGCGATGGGACATGTGATCGTCACAGGGGGACTGGGCGGATTGGGGCGCGCGGTCGTGACGACCTTGAAGTCCCGGGGGCATCGCGTGGTTGCAGTCGATATCGCATCGGGCGAGAGTGACGCGGACCGCGTCATCGCAGGTGTTGATCTTGCCGATGAAACGGCGGTGGCGGCAGCGTTCTCCGAGGCGGCGGGTGCGTTGGGCGAGATCGATGCGTTGATCAATGTCGCCGGCGGTTTCACCTGGGAGCCGGTGGAAACCGGGTCGATGGCAAGCTGGGACGCGATGTATCGCATCAACGTGCGCACCGCGGCAATCAGCTCGCGGGCGGTGCTGCCTCACCTGAAATCAGGTGCGATCGTGAATGTCGGCGCGGCGGCATCCGCCGCGCCAGGCATGGGCATGGCGCCCTATGCGGCCTCGAAGGCAGGCGTCATGGCGCTGACCGAGAGCCTTGCCGAAGAGCTTCGGGACAGGGGCATTCGCGTTAACGCAATTCTGCCGACCATCCTCGATACGCCGGCCAACCGCAAGGACATGCCCGACGCCGATCCGGCGGGCTGGGTGAGTCTCGAAAGCGCGGCGGCGGTGGTGGCATTCCTGGTCTCGCAGGATGCCGCAGCGATCACCGGGACTGGTATCAAGCTTTCACTCGGTACAGCGGGCGTCTAGATTCCACATCATGACGCGTGCTGATGCTCTCTTTCGATCCTCGTCGCCGCACGCGTTGGGCCGCAAGGGGCGCGAGACGCGTCAGCGCCTGGTCGACGCGGCCGCATTGTTGCTCACTTCGACCTCGCCGATAGATCTCACCGCGATGGCGATCGCCGCCGAGGCCGGAACCGCATCGGCAACATTCTACGTCTATTTTCGCGATGTGCAGGATATTCTCTATGCGCTCAGCGAGGCGGCGACCGAAGACATGCTGGCAGCATTTTCGAAGCTCGACATCTTCCGCAGCAACGCGCGGGTCGCGGAAGACAGCGAGGCATTCCTGAAGATGCTTGCCGAGCAATGGGAGCGGCACAATGCGGTGCTCTATTATCGTATGATGGAGGCGGACCGGGGGGATCCAAGGTTCACCAAGTTACGCGGCCGATGGGCGGAAGCGGTGCTCAGCCGCTTTTGGGAGTTGTTGAAGCGGGCGCCGCATCTGGAGCCCCCGCTGGATGAAACCGATGCCTATGCCGAGAGCATCGTGCTATTCGCATCGATTGAACGGCTCGCTGCTGCGGTGCACCGGGAACCCCGGCTGACTATATCGGCGCAGCGTATCCGCGCCGCGCAGGCGCGCATATTGACCCGCATGATCGCTCCGCAAGGTTAGGAAGGGGCCGGCTCGCCGGCCCCTGCGCTTCAGAGACCGATCGCCTTGCGGGTCAGACTGGTCTTGAGCCGCGCCCCCTCGGCCGACAGCGTCGAGATGGGCACGCGATACACCTTCATCTGCGCGGTGAAGGTAACGAAGCCGCCCGCATCATTCACTTCATAGACCTTGCCCAGCACGCGGCCGTCGGCGTCGATGATCGTTTGGTTCTTCTTTACGGCAATCGTAGCCGCGGGCGCGGCCTGCGCTGCCAATGCTTGCACCGGCGCGGCGAAGAGGAGTGCCGCGCACATGCACGTCAGATAGGGTTTCATGGTTTGATCGGTCTCCAAGCCTGTCCGCGGACAGCACGAACAACTCGCACTTGCCGCGATGCAGCATGGCTTGCAATCGTATTCTTGATGGATTGTCAGAATTAACGAGTAGGCTGTCTGTTCTTGCTTTGGGAAGGGCGTCGAGCGGGAAGCGGGATCATCGCGACCGAACATGATCGCTCTTGTTCGCTATAATGTTCGGCCTCGATCGTCATCGGCCCGCAAATGAAGACGGCGGACCGCAAGGCCCGCCGTCTCGTCATGACAATCGTCAGTCGGGTGTCAGAATTTCAGCTTGGCCTGAACACCATAGGTGCGCGGTTCGTTGTAGAACAGTGACGCATACCCGGCTGAAGTCGCGGTATTGGCACCACCGACCGCATAGACTTCATTGAACAGGTTGCGGGCGAAGACGCCCAGCGTCAGCGGGGTTCCGCCGACATCGGTCCAGTCCAGCCGCGCGCCAACCAACGCATAGGCACCTTGGCTCAACTGTTTGTCGTTCTTGAAGGGGCTGAAATAGGTCCGGCTCGCCCGATAGACATCGGCATTGAACGTCAGGCCGCCAATATCCGGGCCGAGAGAGGTTTCATAGCTGACATTGCCGCCCAGGGTGAGCGCCGGCGCATAGGGGAACGCTGTGTCCTCGGGCTTGGCGGGGAAGGCGTTTCGCGATGCAAGGACTGCCGGGGTTCCGGTATCCAGATATTTCGCATCATTGTAGCTGATAAAGCCGCCGAATGTGAGGCCGCGTGTCGGCGTGATCGTCGCGTCGATGTCGAAGCCCTGCACCCGCGCCTTGCCGGCATTGATGATGATCGTACCGGCCGATGGGTCGTTATTGGGATTACCGTCGCCATCGAAATTGTTGTTGGTTCCGTTAACGCCTCGCTGCGATCCGTTGTACGTGCCTCGGAAGACATCGATGTTGAACGTGCCGCGCACGCCGCCGGCAGACCAGCGCGCCTTCATGCCGATCTCGGCATCGACGACCGTCTCGGGTTCATAGGTCTGGAACGGGGTCAGGATCCCGCCAAGAACCGGCGTATTGACGCCGCCTGCGCGATAGCCGCGGCGAACGGTAGCATAGAGGAAGATGCTCTCGGTCGCCTGATAGTTGACGCCCAGGTTCCAGGTCCACGCCGCGGAATCCGCGACGGCTTGTGTCCCCTTCACCGTCACGGGCGCGCCGTTCACCGTGAGCGTTCCGCCGTTCCGGCACTGATCGAGCGATGCGACAGGCGTGCCGGGAACATACGGATTGTTCGCGCTATAGCCAGTCGCGCACGACGTGGTCTTGTCCCATGTGTGACGGACACCGGCATCGATCTTGAAGCCGCCGCCCAGGTTGAAACTGGCTTGTCCGAACAGCGCTTTGCTTTCCTGCGTACGGTAGCTCAGCACAAGCGAAGCCGGCAGGCGGGGCGTGAAGGGAGCGACGATCAGACCGGTGCGGCCGCTGGGCTTTGATTTGAGATAGAATGCGCCGAAGATGGTATCGAGCCGGTCCTCGAGGAAGCTTCCCTGGACCTGGAACTCCTCGCTGAACTGGCTGAAATCCTGAAGATTCTCAGCCGTTGTCAGCCCCATCTCGGTGCCGTCGGTATCGGTCATGCTGTAGTGATAGGCGGTTCGATAGCCCAGAATGTTCTTCAGCGTGATGTTGCCGAGGTTGAGCGTGGTCGTGTTCGACAAGCCCTGAAGCTGAACATTCTGGAAGACGCGCGGAGCGGTGAAGTTCTTGCGAACCCCCGCCGCCTGTTGCCGCGCGAGCGCGAGATCGACATCGCAGGAGGCCGAGGTGCCGCAATCGAAGAAGGTGTTGAAACCGGGAAAGCGCGGCGTGATCGTTCCGGGATAAAGATAGGTCAGGACGGCAGCGTCGCCCTGCCGCTCCCAGCGGATGTTGTCATAGACAGTAGTGTTCTGGAAATCGCCGAGATCGATCAGCAGCGACACGCGGAACGACGTGTCGTTGATGTCATTCAGATCCTGCCCGGTGACCTGGGATATCGTGTGTCCGTCGCGCTTGTTGCGCTGGCCGGCGACGCGGATCGCAACCTTGTCCTGGACGATCGGCACATTGAGCGCGCCTTCGACAACGATCGCGTTGTAATTGCCATAGCTGGCCGACAGATAGCCGCCGAGTTCGTGCGACGGCGCCGTGGGATAGACCAGCACCGCGCCGGAGGTCGAGTTGCGGCCGAACAGGGTACCCTGCGGCCCTTTCAGAACCTGGACCGACGAAAGATCGTAGGTCGGGATGACACTGGCCACATAAGGAAGCGGCACATCGGCAAAATAGGTAAGAACCGGCTGCGCGGCATCGCCGATATTCGAGCGGCTCTGCGCACGGATCACGATCTGCGGGTTGGCGCTGCCGCCCGAGCGGCCATAGGTGAGACCAGGCGTCGCCTGGGTCAGCTGATCGATCGAGGTGATCGAACGCTCGGCCAGCATTGAGCTGTCGAATGCGGTGACGGCAACCGGAACGCGCGACAGGGCTTCCTCGCGGCGGCGGGCCGTCACGACGATTTCTGCCGCGCCGGCGTCGTCCTGTGCGGCCGGCGCGCCCGGATTCGCAGCCGTTTGCCCGGCCGTTTGGGCCGGCAATGCCGCGCCGGCCACAGGCTCGTCCGCGGCGAAGGAAGGCGTGGAGATCAATGCGGCGATTGCACTTGCGGTCAGCAAGGCGCGCTTGGAAACAGGCTTCATATCCCCTCCCTCGGGTCCATCATGGCCGTATCTGGTCCGGCTCTTGAGTAACATACAGCATGTCGGTTCTTGGGCCATGCGGCGGACGGTTTCAGCACATTCCTGTTGATGAACCGTCAGAAATCGCTGTGACTACTCGTCCGCCGCGGTGGTTCGCCGCATGTCGCGACGGTAAAGATCGTCCCGAAACGGGGTGGCGCGGTGCATCGTGCAGCGATTGTCCCACATCACCAGATCGCCATCGCGCCAGACATGGCGATGGACGAAAGGCGCACTGGTCGCATGCGCGGTAAGCGCGTCGAGCAGCGCGCGACTCTCACCTTCCGGCCAATCAACGATCCGTTCGGCATGCGAAGCCAGATAGAGGGCGTCGCGGCCCGAGGGATGGCGCCGCACCAACGGATGCTCCGCGCCCGGCAGGTTGCGTGCTTCTTCCTCGCTCAGGGCCGGAGCGCCTGCCAGGCGACGGGACCGGTCGAGCGAATGGTGGACGATGAGCGTTGCGATCCGGTCTCGGGTGGATTGATCGAGCGCATCATAGGCCGCGCGCATATCCGCGAATTCGGTATCACCGCCTTCAGGTGGAAGCGTCCGCGCTGCCAGGAATGTGTAGCGCCCCGGCGGATTCCGGAACGAGCTGTCGGTATGCCACAGCCGTGCGGGCTTCTGGAGCAGCCTGCGCCGGTCGTCCGCGGCCAGCCTCTGTCCCGCTTCATCGACATTCGAGATGTCGCTGAGTTCGTCGCGTTTCAGGCGTCGTTCGGTGTCCTTGCGATGAACCGTGATCGAATGCTGGAGCGGGCCGAACAACGCGCTGAACGCGATCTGCGCATCGTCATCCATCGCCTGCTGATCGCGAAAGACCAGCACGGCATGTTCGTCGATCGCCCGCTGCAGGACCGCAACCTGATCGTCGTGCAACGATTGCGAAAGGTCGAGGTCCACCACCTCGCCGAAAAACTGGGGATGAAGCCGGTTGATTCTCATTTGGCACCTATTTCGATGACGATTTTTCCGGTTGCCGACCGTTCGGCCAATGCCGCGAGCCCCTCGGCGGCGCGCTCGAGCGGCAGGCGCCGGGAAATATGCGGACGGATCGCTCCGGCAGCGTGCAGCGCGACAATTTCCGACAGATATTCGTTCCGCCTGTCCGGGTTCCGGCGGGTGAAATCGCCGTAGAAGACCCCGACGAACGACGCGCCCTTGAGCAGCAGCAGATTGAGAGGAGGCGTCGGAATCCCCGCGGTGAAACCGACGATCAGATGTCGTCCTTGCCACCCGATGCTTCGCACAGCGGCTTCGCTGAGCGGGCCGCCGACGGGATCTAGGATCACGTCGATCGGTCCCTCGGCTTTCAGGGCGTCCGTGAACGCGCGCTGGCTGTCGCGACCCGACAGATCCGCCGGGTAGACAATCGTTGCATCCGCACCCTGATCACGCGCGAGCGCCGCCTTTTCGGGCGAGGACGTAGCCGCGACGACGCGCGCGCCAAATGCCTTGCCAAGCTGGATCGCCGCGACGCCGACGCCGCCGGTCGCACCCAGTATGAGCAGCGTTTCTCCGGGACGAAGCGCTGCCCGGTCGCGCAGTGCATAATGGCTGGTCGCGAAGGTGACGATCAGGGCGGCGGCTTCATCGAATGGCATGCCCGCCGGGATTGCGATGCAATTCACTTCGGGAACGATGAACTGGGTCGCAAGGCCGCCCCATGCTGCCGTGCCGATGACCCGCTCGCCGACACGAAAGCGGGTAACGCCGCTGCCGACCGCCCGCACCACGCCTGCGACTTCCGACCCCGGTGCGAAGGGGCGCGGCGGGCGAATCTGGTAGAGGTCCTGGATGAGCAGGATGTCGGGGTAGTTGAGCGCGGCGGCATGCACATCGATCAGCACTTCGCCAGGGCCGGGGGCGATGTCGGGCCTTTCCTCAAGCACGAGCGTTTCCGGCCCGCCGGGGAGGTGACTGAGCAGCGCCCGCATCATATACCGCCCCCAACCGCGATATCGGCACCGGTGGTGTAGGAAGCGGCGTCGGATGCCAGGTACAAGGCGACGCCGACGATCTCGTCGGGCTGTCCGAACCGCTTCATCGGGATGCCTGCCTCCATCGCCGCGGTATTCACCCAGTGCCGCGCGATGTCGGTTGCGAACATACCCGGCGAAATCGTGTTGAAGCGCACCGTCGGGGCAAACTCGCGTGCGAGGCCCAAGGTCATCGCATTGAGCGCGGCCTTGGCGCCGGCATAGGGGATGATGCCCGGTTGCGGGTTCTTCGCGCCCAGCGACGAGACGTTGATGATCGATCCGCCGCCGGCCTCGCGCATTCGCGTGCCGAGCAGCGCGGCGAGACGGAACGGCCCCTTGAAGTTCACTGCGATGATCTTGTCGAACAGCGCTTCGCTGGTGGCCAAGCTGCTGGGTTCGACCGGGGACATGCCCGCATTGTTGACGAGTATATCGACCCGTCCCCATTCGCTCCAGGCCGCGTCGGCGAGCGTCTCCATCTGGCTCCATTCACCGGCATGCGCGGCGAGGGGGAGTGCGCGCCGGCCGAGCGCACGGACCTCCGCCGCGACTGCCTGGCATGAGTCGAGTTTGCGGCTGGCGATGACGATGTCCGCCCCTTCGCGAGCGAAGGCGAGGACCATCTCGCGACCCATTCCGCGACTGCCGCCCGTGACGAGCGCAATCTTGCCTTGGAGACGGCCGGTCATGGTCTCGCGCCACGGTTGCGAGGCATTGCGTGGTTCATCCAACTCTCCTTGGCTGGACAATCGTCCAGCCAACTGCCACCTGTCCATTGTCATGGACCAGCGATCACATATGCATTGGACAAGGGGCCGCCGGTGAGCCTCGAGCGGCCGGTCACCCGGCAGGAGCAGCGGCGCCTCACGCGTCGCCGTATCGCCGACGCTGCGCGCCAGTGTTTCTACGAGCATGGTGTCGCCGAGACTTCGATCGACCAGATTGCGCGGGTGGCGGGGGTCGGGCGGGCGACCCTCTATCTTCACTTCGCGAACAAGGACGCGATCCTGCGTGAGTTGCTCGCCGCCAATATGCGCGGCGTACGACTGATCTTCCGCGAGCTGTGCGATGCACCGCTTGTCGATGTTGCCGCCGCCCGGCATTGGCTGAGCGAATATGTCGCTGCGCTCAAGCGGCATCGGGATGCGATGCCGCTGTTTCACCTCGGCCTGGCGAGTGATGCGGACGCGCGCGCCTTGTTGCGCGAGCACCGCGCCCTCGTGTCGACGACGCTTGCCGAGCGGTTTCCGGCCCTGGCGACGTTCGACGCGCGCGATCGCGCGCGGCTTGCTCTCACGCTCGCCCGGATCGACCAGTTCGCCAGCACAGCGGCGGAAGACGACGCCGCGATCGATGTGGAAGCCGGGCTGGATCTGGTTTCGGAGGAGCTTGCCGCGCTGCTGGACGATCAGCCCGCATAGGCGGCCAGCGAACCGCCTTCCGATGCGAGCTTGAGCAATAGCGCTGCAGGCTCGACCCCCATTCGGCGAAGTCCGTCCACCACATGGGTCAGCCCGATCGCGTCGGCATGGAACATGGGTCCGCCCGTCTGCGCGGGCCAGCCATAGCCGGTGATCCATACCAGATCGATGTCGGACCCACGTAGCGCGATCCCTTCCTCCAGGATCTTTGCGCCCTCATTGATCATCGGCAGCAACAGCCGATCGAGGATTTCCCTGTCGGAAATGTGGATTGATCCGGGAGCTACGCTTGCGAGGTCGGCGATCACATCGAGTGTCGTCTGCGAAGGCCAGGGCGTCTTGTTCTCATAGTCATAGTAGCCAGCGCCGCTCTTCTGTCCCTTGCGGCCAGCTGCGACGAGGCGCGATTTGACGCTGTCCGTGTCGCCCTCCCAGCCGATATCGAGTCCGGCAAGATCCAGCATCGCGAACGGCCCCATCGGAAAGCCGAACCCGGTCAATACCCGGTCGATGTCCCAGGGCAGTACCCCCGCCAGCACCATCGCATCGGCATGGATCTGGCGCGCCGCCAGCATCCGGTTGCCGATAAATCCGAAACAGACGCCGGAGACGACCGCCGCCTTGCCGAGCTTCTTGGCCAGGGCCATCACGCTCGCAAGCACCGCTTCGCTGGTCTTTGCGGCTCGCACCACCTCGAGCAGCCGCATGACGTTGGCCGGGGAGAAGAAATGCATCCCGAGCACGCGCTCGGGCCCGACCGCACTGGCGGCGATGGCGTCGACATCGAGGAACGAGGTATTGGTCGCGAGAATCGTGTCGGGCCGAACGATAGCGGAGAGCGTGCCGAACAAGGCCTGCTTCGCCGCCAGATTCTCGAAGATCGCCTCGACCACCAGATCGGCGTCCGCGAGCGCCGGTAGATCGAGCGTCGGGGTCAGCGCCGCGATCTGTGCCTCCGCCTTGTCTGCCGCGAGCTTGCCGCGCTCAACCCGCGATTGCAGCGTCGCCGTGATATGCGCCACACCCCGGTCCAGTGCTGTCTGCTGCGTCTCCACGATCGTCACTGCGAATCCGGCGGCAAGGAACGCCATCGCGATGCCGCTCCCCATCGTACCGGCGCCGACGATGCCGACCTTGGTGACGGGGATCAGCGGCAAGTCGGCGCGCAATCCGGGTATCTTCTGCGCAGCGCGTTCGGCCATGAAGACATGGCGGAGCGCGGCCGATTGCGGACCGGCCAGCAGTGTCTGGAATTCGGTACGCTCGATCGCGAGACCCTTTTCCCATGGACCCGCGACCGCTGCCTCGACGCAGCGGACGATTGCCTGCGGGGCGTCTAGACCATTTAGTTGCTTTGCGTGCGATGTGCGGAACCGGTCGAACAGGCTTGCATCCTCGCGATCTGCAGCCACCTTGGCCTCGGAATCCCGTATCCGTTTGGGCGGCTCCCCTGCATCGACCAATTCCTTCGCAAAGGCGATCGCGTCCTCGCGCAACGCGCCTTCGGCCGCCAGCCGGTCGATCAGCCCGATGGTCAACGCTTCCTTCGCGCCGACCTGCCGTCCACTGATCAGCAGGTCCAGCGCGGCCTCCGCGCCGGTGATGCGCGGCAGGCGCTGTGTACCGCCGCCGCCGGGTAGCAGGCCCAGATTGACTTCAGGCAGACCCATCCGCGCCGATGGGACCGCGATGCGGTAGTGAAAGGTCAGCGCAGTTTCCATGCCGCCGCCAAGCGCCGTGCCATGCAGCGCCGCCACGGTCGGCTTGGGGCTGTTCTCGATACTGTCCTGCAACGCGAAGAAATCGACTTTGGGCTGAACCTTGCCCAGCGATTTGAGGTCGGCGCCAGCAATGAAGGTACGGCCCGCGCAGATCAGCACGATCGCTTTCGCCGCATCGTCGCTCAGCGCGGCCATCAGCGCGTCGTATAGGCCGTCCATCAGGGCGGGAGACATTGCGTTGACGGGAGGAAAGTCCAGCGTGACGATGGCAACGCCATCCTCGATGGTGAGTGAGGTACCCTCATTGATTGCAGTCATTGCATGCTCCGTCAGCGGCTGGGCTGGATCTGGTCGAACGGCACCGCCTTGTCGGGGCGATAATCCTGGGGAAGACCAAGCAGCCTTTCGGCGATGGTGTTGAGCAGCATTTCGTCCGCGCCGCCCGCGATGCGCAGCGTGGGAACGGTCAGCCAGCTATGCGCCCAGTCGTCCTTGGGAAAGGCATGCGGATCGAGTTCTGCGCCCATCGCACCCTTCAGATCCATCGCGGCTGCTGACAGCCGCTGCCGCAAGCGCATCGACACCAGCTTGTGGATCGATCCTTCGGCACCCGGCTCGGCTCCTTCCTGCAGCGCCATGAACGTCTTGGTGCGGATCGCGACCAGCGCGCGTTGCTGGCGGAACGCATTGGCGATCTCCCGGCGGGTGCGTCCGTCCTCGATCGCGGGCTTGCCGTCGATCGTCGTTGCCTTGGCCAGCGAAACGAATGAATCGAGCGCAGGGCCGAACCCGGCCTCGTCCGCGGCCGAATAGCGTTCGATCATTAGCGTATCGATCGCAACGCCGAAGCCGCCGCCGACCGGTCCGAGCCGTTGGCTGTCGGGAATGCGAACCTCGTCGAAGAACACCTCGTTCACATCCTCCTCGCCATTGGCGAGGCGAATGGGGCGAACGGTGATGCCCGGCGTCTTCATGTCGAGCCAGAAATAGGTCAGGCCCTTATGCTTCGCGACGGTCGGATCGGTTCGGGTGACGATCACGCCATAATCGGAATATTGCGCCCAACTCGTCCACAATTTCTGTCCGTTGAGAACCCAGTCGTCGCCGTCGCGAACGGCGCGCAACCGGATGCCTGCAAGATCAGACCCCGCAGCGGGCTCGGAAAAGAGCTGGCACCAGATTTCCTCGCCCTTCAGCGCGGGATGCGCAAAACGCTGGCGCAGATCTTCGGAGGCATATTTCAGCATGACCGGGATCGGCTGGCCGAGCGAGATGCCGAAATAGCTGGTGCCGAAATTGAACTTGGCCTCTTCCTCGGCGAAGATTGCCTGCTCAAGTTCGCTCAGGCCGGCGCCGCCATAGATTTTCGGCCAGGAGATGCCGGCATAGCCGGCATCATATTTGGTGCGCTGCCAGCGACGGGCAAGGGCAAGGTCGTCGGCTTCGCTCAAGCCGCGGCGCGCTTCTACGCCGAATTCTGCGGCATGACCGGCAAGCCAGGTGCGGACCTGGCTGCGAAAGGCATTCAGATCGGACATTATGCGGCCTCCAGATAGCTGGCGATGCGGTCTTCCCAATAAGTCGCGCCGCCCGCCTCCAGCGCGAGGCTGCGTGCACGGCGATAGTGGAGGTGGGGCTCGGCCTCCCAGGTCACGCCGATACCGCCATGGACCTGGGTGGTTGCTGCAGCGGCATAGTCATAGCCATGGTTCGCGTTCAGCCGTGCCGCCGCGACATAGGCTTCGGCATCATCATCGCCATTTTCGAGCCGCACCGCCGCATCGAGAACCGACGCGCGCGCCAGTTCGTTCGCGACATAGATTTCCGAGATGGCGTGCTTCACCGCCTGGAACTTACCGATCGCCTGACCGAATGCCTGACGCTGATTGGCATAGTCCGCGGCCATTTTCAGGCAAGCTTCGATGCCGCCGACCGCCTCCGATGCGAGGTGCAGCGCGAGCCGCGCGAGGCATTGCCGGGCGACCAGCGCTGCGTCGTTCAACGGCAGCACCGTTGCGGTTGCGCCGTCGAATGACAAGGCGGCGAGGCAGCGGCTGTTGTCGATGCTGGGGATGGCAGCGCGGGTCACGCCGGCGCTGTTGAGGTCGATCAGCGCGATCGCCGGGACGCCGCCCGCGTCGCGGCACAGGATCAGTGCCATATCGGCAACGGCGCCGCCCAGAACCGCGATCTTCTCACCGGCAACGCGGCCGTCGGGCCCGATTGTCACGGCAGGGTCGAGGGGGAGCGGCTCGTTTCCTTCGCTGAAGGCAAGGGCCACGATCTTCTGGCCGCCGGCAAGCGCGCCAAGCAATTCGGGCTCGTCCCCGAGCTTGAGCGCGTGCGCCGCGGCGAAGCCGGTTGCCAGAAACGGTGCGCCTGCCAGCACCCGCCCCGTTTCTTCGGCCACGATCATGGTCTCGACCAGCGAGAGCCCCAAACCGCCATCGGCCTCGGCGACATTCATGGCGGTCCAGCCCATGTCGCGCGCCGTTTGCCAATAGCCTTCATCATATTGGCCGCTGGTCTCGAGCAACCTGCGTAGCGTCGCGGGATCGGCCGTGCCGGACAGGGTGCGACGTACTTCTTCGCGGATCTGGTTCTGCTCGTCGGAATAGAGATAGGGCATGGTCGTTCATCCACTCCTTTGCATCTGTCCCTGATCCATTGGAGGGCGGCGCGTAAAGGGCTGGCGCGTGCTCGCGCCAAGTATCCGATATGTGCTGCGCAACGCGTTGACCTTTGGACCTCCGGCGCGCCAAGCCCGTGGGGAAGGAGAAGGGCGATGTTTGCAGAGGGGTTGTTGCGGAATTCCCGTATCCTTGTCACCGGCGGGGGCAGTGGCCTGGGCAAGGAGATCGCGCGGGCCTGTGTCGCGCTCGGCGCAACCGTCTATCTGTGCGGCCGCCGTTCCTCGGTGCTCGAGGAAGCCGCGGCGGAACTGGGGACGGGCGCGATCCCGATCGTGTGCGACATCAAGTCGTCCGAGGCGATCGAGGCGATGCTCGATACGATCTGGGCCAGCGGTCCGCTTACCGGACTCGTCAATAACGCCGCCGGAAATTTCCTTGCCCGGACGGAGGACCTGTCGATGCGCGGGTTCGATGCCATCGCCGACATCGTGTTCAAGGGCACGTTCCAGATGACGCAAGCCTGTGGCAAACGGTGGCTCGCCGGAGGAACCAAGGGATCGGTCGTGTCGATCCTGGCGACCTGGGTGTGGAACGGATCCCCCTTCGCGGTGCCCTCGGCCATGTCGAAGGCCGGGGTTCATGTCATGACGCAAAGCCTGGCAGTGGAATGGGGCGGGCGCGGCATCCGGCTCAATGCGATCTGCCCCGGCCCGTTCGAGACCGAAGGGGCCAGCGCGCGCCTCAATCCCACGGGCGACAGCCGCTTCGGCTGGAACCCGATGGGGCGCCACGGCACGCCGCAGGAACTGGGCAATCTGGCCATATTCCTGCTCGCGCCGGGCGCCGAGTTCATCAATGGGCAGACCATCGCGATCGACGGGGCCGCCTGGCAAGGCACGGGACAGAATTTCTCGGCATTGACCGAGTGGAGCGACGCGCAATGGGCGGACGCCAAGGCTGCTGCCCGCGGGATCGACGCGCGCGACAAGGCCGCGCGCGGCTGATCATTCAGGCTGCCGGGCCATGGTCCGGATATCGGCCCAAGGTCCCGAGCAGCAGCGCGGAGAGACCGGCCAGGGGAATGACGATCCACAGAAACAAGTCATAGGCCCCGGTGGCGTCGCGAATCGTTCCCGCGATCCACGGTCCCAGCCCGACGCCTGCGAGCAGCGCGGACGTGATCCAGCCGAACAGGCTGCCGAAGCTGCGCATCCCGAAATAGCGCGTGGAGAGATAGATGACCGAATCATATTCGCCACCGATACACAGGCCGAGAAACGCGATGGCGACGATCGCCATCGGAACCGAGCCAGGGAAAGCGAGCAGCAGCGCTGCGGCGATGATCGGCAACGCAACGCTGATGGCGCCGACCGGCGGACCGGGCAGCCGGTCCAGCATGAACCCCACCCCCAGCCGTCCGATGATCGAGAAGATGCCGGCGATCCCGGCGGCATAGGTCGCGTTCGCGCGGCTCAGCCCCATTTCCGACAATAACGGCACGAGATGAAAGACAAAGCCGACGATCACGCCAGTGATGATGATCGCCGTAAGCAGGAGCTGCCAGAATTGCCGCGTGCGGACGCCTTCGCGCAGCGTGTACCCGGTCACGGCATCGGAAATCTTCTTGCCGCTGCCATCCCGTTCGAAGCGCGCGTCGTGGAAGAAGAACCAGAGCACGGGGACGACGACCAAGGCAAAACCGGTGCCTAGTGCAAGATATGCGCCTCGCCAGCCCAAACCGTCGATCAGCAGCCGGGTGATCGTCGGCAGGCATGCCTGCGCGAGGCCAGTGCCCGACAGCATGACCGCCAGCGCCAGCCCGCGCCCGGCCGAGAAATGCGACGATACCGCGGTCGACCATATCGTCGGCTTCAGGAAAAGCGTGGCGACCCCGAACACGGCCCACAGCGCCCACCAGCTGTAGATCGAGGGACCCGCAAGCGACAGCGAGGCGGTAGTGGCACAGACCATGATCGTGCCGGGGATCGCCATCCGCCGCGCACCCCATCGGTCGATGAAAATCCCGAACAGGGGCGACAACGCTACGCCAAGCAGCGCGGGCGCCATCAGCGCCGCCGATATGTCCGCGCGCGACCAGCCGAACTCGGCTTCGAGCGGGGCCACGAACACGCCGGTCGCATAGATCTGAACACTGCCCAGCGCGACGCCGCAACAGGCTGCGACGACCAGCGCCCAGCCGGTTCGCCATTCAGCAAGCGTTTGACCGCGCGAGGGTTCAGGCGCTGACGGGTGATGCATCGATACGCTCCAGTTCGAGCCGGATTTCGGCATGACGGGCCGCGGTTAGCGGATAACGAAAGGCGACCCAGGCAGCCGCGCAGCACAAGAGGATCGGCAGGCCGATATAGAGGATCTGCAGGCCCATCATTGCCGACGCGGCGTTGGTGGCGCCGGGCGCGGGGTTGAATGCGAACAGCGACAGCGCCCAGAACATCAGGCCGACGGACACGGCTTGGCCGATCTTCCAGACCCCGATCAGCAGCGCGTAGAGCAAACCGGTCCGTTCCTGCCGCGTACGAAGCCGCTCCTTGTCGCTGACATCGGCGATCATTGCGCGGGGCAGCAACGACGAGCCGCCATAGGCGATGCCGACGATGCCCTGGGCCAGCAACAGCAGGACAAGCTGTCCGGCCGGTACCGCCCAGATCGCCACCTGACCGGCCGCATAGACCAGCGCGGCGACGGCCAGCGCGTGATGCTTGCCGATCGCAATGGCCAGCCGCGACCAGAGCGGCGTCAAGGCCATGCCGGCGATGGCATGAACGATGAACAACAGACCCAGATCGGCCGCGTCCAGCCCCTTGGTCCGCGTGAAGTAGAACAGCGCCAGCGTCGATGTCGCGCCGCCGGTAATTCCGAGTAATGCCTCACAGGCAAGCAGGCGCTGAACGGTGCGGTTGCGCATCATCTCGAAATAGTCGCGCAGTCCGCCGCCCTGGCGTTCTGCCACCACGGGACGTTCGCGGACCAGCGCCAGCGTGATGCTGACCATCACGGGCGCAAGAACGATCACCAGCCAGGCCATCGCTGCCATGCTTGCCGCCTGCCCGGTAATGCCGGCCATGCCGACAAGCTTGGGCATGAGCATCGCCCCGATCATGCCGATCGAGAAGGCGATCTGCCACCAGCCATAGATGCGGGAGCGTTCATGATAGTCTGGTGAGACATTGGCGGCGAGGGCGAGCTGCGCCAGCGTCATGATCGACCACCCGGCATAGGCCATCAGCAGCCAGCCGGTGAGGTAGAGCGGACCGACACCCGGTCGCGCCATGAACAGCATGCCCATTGAGAGCATGATGATGGGCGCGGCGATGGCCAGCCACGGGCGATAGCGCCCGAACCGGGTCTTCATTCGGTCCATCACCCCGCCGATAAACGGATCGAACCCGATATCGAGCAGGCGGACGACCATGAACACCGTGCCGACCATCGCGAGGTCCAGCCCGAGCGTCCCGGAATAATAAGCAGGGAGATAGACGACCAAAGGAAGGCTGAGCGCTGCCAGCGGAATGCTGGGCCCGGCAAGCGCGAGCATCACATGGCGGGGCAAATGTTTGGGCGTTTCGGTCATAGGATCGCCTGCGCGCGCGCATCGGACTCGAACCGCGCGATGAAGTTTTGGGGGTAGGGGATTGCCGGCGCCGACACCGTATCGAGCGCGGTGCGCTCGGCGGCGGTCAGCTCCAGATCGGTGGCGGCGAGGTTGGTGTCGAACTGTTCTTCAGAACTGAACCCGATGATGGCGGTTGCAACGGCGGGCCGGTCCAGTACCCAGGCAAGTGCGACCGCAGCAACTGGCACCTCACGCGCATCGGCGATCTGCTTCAGCACATCGACGATGCGGTGACCCTGCTCCCGGTCGAAGGGCAGCAGGTCCATCGAAGCCAGGCGGCCATTCTGTCCCCCGGGATCATCGCGCGTGTATTTGCCGGAGAGGAACCCGCTCGATAGCGGACTCCACACCATCGTCCCGATCCCCGCGTCCAGCGCCAGCGGCACATATTCCTGCTCGATGTCGCGGGCGATGAGTGAATAATACATCTGCCCGGTCACGAACCGGGCCAGCCCGTTCGCCTGTTGCATCGCGATTGCCTTGGCGGCGAGCCAGGCTGGCCAGTTGGAGAACCCGATATAGCGCGCCTTGCCCGCGCGAACCACGGCATCGAGCGCGGTGAGCGTCTCGTGCAGCGGGGTCAGCGGATCGGGGCGGTGGCAGATAAAGACATCGACCCAGTCGGTCCCGATGCGCGACAGGCTGGCATCGATCGATCCATGGATATGCCGGGCGGAGAGGCCGGCATTCTGCAGGCCCTGATCCATCCTCATGCCGACCTTGGTCGCGATCACCGCTTCGCCGCGCCGCTTGCCGAGCGCCCGCCCGAACAGCGTCTCTGACTCGCCTCGATGATAGACGTCGGCGGTGTCGAAGAAATTGAGTCCGGAGTCGAGTGCGCGATTGACGAGCGTTGTGCACGCGCGCGCGTCAATTGCGGCCAAAGGCCCCTTCCACGCGGAGCCGAGGGTCATCGTCCCGAAGGCGAGCTTTGAAACCAGCAGCCCGCTGTCGCCGAGCCTTGAATAACGCATCCGCTTCTCCCGATCGGGAGAGTGGGCGCGCATGCCGGCAAAGCCAAGCGGAGCCCCCATGCGAACAGATAGGCGATGAATCGCGGCCCCCGGTGGCGGGGGAAGCGCTTTTGGTCCTAGCTGCGGTTGAGGCGAGAAGTCCGAGAAGCGCGCGGGAGAGAGAAAGCGATGAACGGCCCTGTTCGGCCACTGCCCGCGGTCAATGGCGATAACCGGCCTTTCTGGACCGGCGGTCGCGATGGGCTGCTGATGATCGCACGTTGCGCCGATTGCGGCTATCATGTGCATCCGCCGGCGCGCTTCTGCCCGGCTTGCGAAAGCCGTACGGTCGCGCCGCAAGCCGTGTCGGGACGCGGGCGGGTCTATAGCTTCACCGTCAACTACAAGGCCTGGGTACCGGACCTGCCGGTGCCCTATGTGCTGGCGCTGGTCGAACTCGACGAGCAGGCGGTTCTGCGGTTGCCGGCGAATATCGTCGGCTGCGATCCGGACGATGTCGAGATCGGGATGGCGGTCTCGGTGCGGTTCGAGACGGTCGAAGATCTCCATGTACCGCTGTTCGGGCCTGCGGCATGAGCGGTTACGGCGAGAAGGAATGCGCGATCACCGGGATCGGCATGTCCGAAGTATCGCGCGGCGCCAGCAAGACACCGCTGAACCTCACGATCGACGCATGCATGGAAGCGATCGAGGATGCGGGACTGACGCGCGCCGACATCGATGGCGTGTCGAGCTATCCCGGTGGCGACAATAATGCTTCGGGCTTTTCGCCGGTCGGCGTGCCCGCATTGATGGATGCGCTTCGGATCGAGCCCAACTGGTATTCGGGCGGCGGCGAAACGCCGGGACAGCTGGGCGCGGTATTCAATGCCATCGGCGCCATCGCGGCGGGGCTTTGCAACCATGTCCTCGTATTCCGCACCGTCTATGAAGCCTCGGCGCGCAAGGGCGGGACCTTTGCCAACGCCTTGTTCAAGGGGCATGAGCGCGCTCATGGCCAGCTTGCCGAATGGGCGCCCTATTGGGCGCTCTCGGCGGCGGTACAGCAATCGCTCTATTTCCAGCGGTTCATCCACGATTATGGCGCGCGGCCCGACCAGGTCGGCTGGATCGCGGTCAACAACCGGCGCAACGCGGCGCGCAATCCCAAAGCGGTGTATCGCGACCCGATCACGATCGGCGACTATCTGGCATCCCCGCTCATATGCACGCCCCTGCACCTCTATGATTGCGACGTGCCGTGCGATGGCGCGGTGGCGCTGATCGTATCGCGCCGTGAGATTGCGCGCGATCTGCGCAACCCGGTGCTGCGCATCGAGGCGGTCGGGTCGGCACTCCATCGCCGCTACAGCTGGTCGCAGATCGAGACGCCCGCGACGCAGGCGACCCAGTCGGTGGCGAAGATGATGTGGTCGCGCACCGATCTCACGCCTGCCGATCTGGACATGGCGCAGCTCTATGACGGCTTCACCTACCATACGCTGGCCTGGCTCGGGTCGATGGGAATTTGCGACCACGCCGACGCCGCCGCCTTCGTCGAAGGCGGCAAGCGGATCGCGATCGAGGGTGAGATGCCGATCAACACCGGGGGAGGTCAGCTCTCGGCCGGACGCCTGCATGCTTATGGTCAGCTGCACGAGGCCTGTACCCAGTTGTGGGAGCGCGGCGGCGCGCGGCAAGTGCCCGGCGATGTGAGGGTGAGCGTAAACTGCACGGCCGGTGGCCCCCTGGCGGGCTGCATGCTGCTGGTGCGAGAGTAGGTGATGCGGGTCGGATTCATCGGTCTGGGCGATCAGGGTGGCCCGATGGCGCGCATGATTGCGGATGCGGGCTTTCCGCTGATGGTCTGGGCACGGCGGGCGTCTGCGATCGAGCGGTTTGTGGCGCGCGGGGCAGGGGTTGCGGCAGATCCTGCGGCGCTGGCGTCAGCTTGCGATCTGGTCTGCCTGTGCGTGACCGGTGATGCCGATGTACGTGAACTGCTCATCGATCGCGGCATGATCGCGGCCCTGCGCAAGCGAAGCCTGGTCGCGATCCATTCGACCATCAACCCGAAAACCTGTGTCGAGCTGGCGCAAATGGTTTCCGCCCGGGGCGCCGCCTTGCTCGATATGCCGGTGTCGGGATCAGGGCATGCCGCGCTCGCGCGCAAATTGCTGGTGATGACGGGGGGCGATGCCGGTGCGATCGCACGGACGATGCCGGTGCTCGAGAGCTACGCCGGAACGATCATCCGCATGGGCGATGTCGGCGCCGCGATGAATGCGAAGCTGGTCAATAACTTGATGGCCGTGGTCAATATCGGCCAGGCATTCCACGCGCTTGCGCTCGGCCGGAAGGTGGGAGTCGAGCCCGCGGCGCTGCGCCAGGCGCTGATGGTGGGAACCGGGCGCAGCTTTGCTGTCGATCTGATCGCGCGGCTGCATGTGCCAAAGCGCGCGCATCATGTGCGAGGGGTATTGGTGAAGGATGTCGACCTGGCGATCGAGGCCATGCCGGCGGACGAACGCGCCTATTGGCGGCCGCTGGCTCAGGCCGGGTTGGATGCACTCGAACAACTGATCTCCGGCGGGGTGACGCTTCTGCCGGTGAAGGAGGAGGAACATGGCGAATATATCGTCTATGGTACGGCCTGACAGGGCCGCCGCGCGCGCTGAATTCTATGCGCCCGAAATCGCCTTCGACCGCCCGGTGCCCAAAGTGCCGGCCGCGGCGTTCCGCGCGGAGCGCGATCGCGCGTTCGCGGCCGATGCAGCGACCGGTTCGATCCCTTGCGACCTGTCCGAGCAGCTGGGCAGCCCCTGGCCCGCGACCACGCCGACCATGCTGGCCCGCTATGTCGTGATCCGCGCGGGCGAAACGCTGCAGCATCAGCACTGCTCGACCGGCGAGGTCTTCTACGTCATGCGCGGCGCGGGGGAGACGGTGTGCCGGGCCGAATCCTTCGCGTGGAAGCGCGGCGATGCATTCTGCCTGCCCGGCGGTGAGCCGGTCGAGCATCTGGCAGCGCAGGATGCGATCCTGCTGCAAGTGACCAACGAGCCCGAGCTCGCCTATTTGCGGGCGGCGCCGGGCGACGCCGCGATCGAGCCGACGCTGTTTCCCGGCGAGATCGCCGCACAGCATCTCCACAACGTCCATGGCCGCAACAGCGAACAGCGTGCGGCGGGCAAGTCCGTCGTGTTCCTCACCGCGATGATGGCAAGTCGCCGTGTCACGACGCCGACCCTGCTCTCGGCGCTCAACACACTGGAGCCCGGCGGCGACCAGCGGCCGCATCGTCACAGCTCGGTTGCGCTGACACTGAGCATCGAGGGCGAGGGCGTCTATTCGATGGTCGATGGCGAGCGCATCGACTGGGCGCCCGATACGCTGTTCGTCACTCCGCCCGGCGCGGTGCATTCGCACCACAACCGGGGAGACAAGATGATGCTGAGCTATGTCGTGCAGGATACCGGCCTTCACAGCCAGCTGCGGACCACCAACTTCGCTTGGACGGAGTAACACGATGCCGGTGATCGCTCCGTTGCCGATGGAAGAGATCGATGACGAGAGCCGCGCGCGGATCGCCGCCGGTCAGGCGACGGGCATGTACAGCCAGACGCTACCGCTTCAGGTCATGGCGCGTGCGCCCGCCGCGTTGCGCGCGATGGACGAGGGGTACAAGGCGATGTTCCGCCGGTCGCTGCTGGATGACCGGCTACGCGAGCTGCTTCGCATCCGCAGCGCCCAGCTCAACGGATGCGGACCCTGCTCGCAATCGCGCAAGGAGACGGACGTTGCCGAAAGCGACGTCGCGTGCCTGATCGATCCCGACGCCGGCAGCTATTCGCGGCGTGAACGTCTCGCGCTCCAGTTCCTGGTGCGTCTGTGTACCGAACCCGATGCGATCACGCCGACGACCTATGTCGAATTGGCTGAGGCGTTTTCGGTCGCGGAGATTGTCGAGCTGGGCTGGACCTGCGCACAGACGATGGCGGGGCATCGATTCATGCATACACTGGATCTGCTGGGTGACGGCGAGGCCGTTCTTGGATGATGCGTCGCTGGGCGCCGTTTGCCGCGGATGTGGACGCAGCATGGCGGCGAAGCGGTGAACGAAGAAGCTGATGGCGCCAGAAAGGACAGCGGCGCCTTCCAGCCGCTCGTCCATCGCAATTTTCGTGAGATATGGCTCGCCAGCCTGATGTCGAACCTGGCGCTGCTGATCACTGGCGTCGGTGCAGCCTGGGCGATGACCCTGCTGACGGACAGCGCGCAGATGGTGGCGCTGGTCCAGTCCGCGCTGATGCTGCCCTTTCTGTTCCTCGCAATGCCGGCGGGCGCGATCGCCGACAGCTATGACCGGCGCAGGGTGGCCATCCTTGCGATGGGCGGCGCCGCCTTGTCCAACCTGCTGCTCCTTGGCGTGGCCCTATCAGGCCTGCTTACGCCCTGGCTGTTGCTGGCGCTGTGTTTTCTGGTCGGCATCTTCAACACCATGTTCACGCCCTCCTGGCAGTCGGCAGTCTCCGAACAGGTGCCGTCCGAGGATCTGCCGCGCGCGGTCGCCCTCAACGCGATCAGCTTCAACATCGCGCGCAGCTTCGGGCCGGCGCTGGGCGGCGTGATCGTCGCGGCCATCGGCGCGGCGGCGGCATTCGCGGCATCGGTACTGCTCTATGTGCCGATGATCGCCGCCTTCTTGCGCTGGAAGCGCGTGCCGGACACGCCGCGCCTGCCGCCGGAGCGCGTGGGCGGAGCGATCGTCTCGGGGATCCAGTATATTGGACATTCGGGGGCGATGCGCGCGGTGATCGTGCGCAGTTTTCTCTATTGTGCAGGGGCGTCGTCGGTCGCGGGATTGCTGCCGTTGATCTCGAACCTCCATCTTCAGGGCGGCCCGCTCGTCTTTGGCCTGCTGCTTGCCTGCTATGGCGGCGGTGCGGTGATCGGTGGGGTGTTCCTGCAGCGGCTGCGCAGCATGCTGGGACACAGCCCGACCGAGAATGGCGTTGCGCTGACGGCGGCCGCGATCATTGCCTTGGCCTTTGCAGGGTCGCTTTGGGTAGCGGCGCCGATCCTGATCTTCCTGGGCGCGGTCTGGACGCAGGCGCTGACCGCGCTGAATGTCGCGGTTCAGACGGGCGCGCCGCGCTGGGTCTCGGGACGGGCACTCGCAGGCTTTCAGGCGACAGCTGCGGGAGGTTTCGCGCTCGGCAGCTGGGTGTGGGGCTATGTCGTGGAGGAATCGTCGCTGACAGCGGCGATGATCGCATCGGGTGTCGCGTTGATGGCCTTTTCGATTGCCGGGCGCTTGATGAAATCGCCCAAAGATATCCCTAACCCTGCCGCCGCCCGATACGATCCGGCCGACCCCGAGATCGACCTCGCGTTAACCGGGCGCAGCGGCCCGATCGCCATCCAGGTCGTGCATATGGTGCCCGAAGAAGATGCGCGCGGCTTCTATGACCTCATGCTGGAAATCCGCCGCATCCGTCGCCGCAACGGGGCCAGCGCCTGGTCGCTTGCGCGCGATATTGCTGACGCGCGCCGCTGGATCGAGCGATTTCACTGTCCGACCTGGCATGACTATCTTCGCCATCGCACCCGCCTGACCGCCGAGGAGCTCGGGCTCCTGAGCGTTATCGCCGAACGCTATGGCGAGAATGGTCAGCTTCGCATGACCAGGCTCCTCGAGCGGCCGGTCGGGTCGGTGCGTTGGCAGGCGGACACGCCTGATCGGGGCGAGCTTCCCGCCACGCTCGCCCCCTGAGGACGATCAGCCGCTCCGCGTGAAGTCCGGCGGCCGTTTCTCGAGAAAGGCGCTGACCACCTCGCGAAAGTCGCCCGAACCGCCGCACAGCAATTGGGTCCGCGCTTCCAGCGCAATGGCGGCCTGCATCGAAGCGGTTTCCAGGTTGCGGCGGACGACATCCTTGGTCATCGCAACGCCAAAGGGCGCGTTCGCGGCGATCAGGCGGGCCGTTTCGAGCGCGGTATCGAGCAGCACATCGTCTGCCACAGTCCGCACGACATAGCCGATCCGCTCGGCCTCCTCGGCATCGAATTTTCGGCCGGTCAGCATCAGCTCGAATGCGCGCGACAGCCCGATCAGGCGCGGCAACAGCCAGGAAATTCCGCACTCGCCAGCCGAGAGGCCCAGCCGGGCGTTGGCGATGGAAAAATGGGCCGAGCGCCCGGCGATGCGAATATCGGCGGCTAGCGTGAAGGCGAAGCCGCCGCCCGCCGCCGCGCCGTTGACTGCGGCGATCACCGGCTGGCGCAGATTGGCAATGCGCTCCATCAGCCTGGCTAGGCGAAGCTGTGAAGCCAGCGACTCTTCGGGTCCGGCGCTTTCCACGAAATCGCTCTTGAGGTCAGCGCCGGCGCAGAAGGCGCGGCCGGCGCCGGTCAGGATCAGGACCCGGGCCTCGCGATCCGCGTCCAGCCGGTCGAACAGTGCCTCGAACGACGCGATCAGGTTGCGGTCGATCGCATTCATGCGCGCCGGACGGTTGATCGTGGCGATGACGATGCCGCCGTCGTGCCTGTCGATCTGCAGTTCGCTCATCTGGCCCTCACTGGAAATGGGAGCCGCCATCGACATTGGTGTTGGCGCCGGTCATGAAGGTGGAGATGCGGGAGGCGGCGAGCAGGATTACGGGCGCGATCTCATCAGGATGTGCCACGCGGCCGAGATCGGTGCTGCTGCCGAACCGCGACTTGAGCCATTGACCCGATGCGGCAAGGTCGTCGGGATCGACACTACCCTCCGACCCCGAACTGACATAGGCACGCAGATTGGCCGACATGACCGGGCCGGGCGAGACGATGTTGACCAGGATACCCTCGCAAGCCAGTTCGAGTGCCATGTTCTTGCTGATCGAAACCAGCGCGGCCTTGGCGGCGGTATAGTCCGCCAGCCCGCGCGAATGATGCTGGGTCGACATCGCGGACAGGTTGACTACCCGCGCCCAGGGCGCCGCGCGCAGCAAGGGCAGGGCGGCGCGAACGCACCGCATTGCGCCGAGCGCGCCGATGCTGAACGAGTCGATCCACCGGGCGTCATCGATTTCGTGCCATGGCTGGCCGCAGGTCTGCGGTCCGGCGGCGTTGACCAGCGCATTGAGATGCGGCCAACGTGCCGCGATGGCCGCAAATGCAGCATCGACCGATGCGGTGTCGCCGATATCGGCAACCGCGGTCAACACGTCGGGACTGCCCAGCTTGCGCAGCGCGCTGGCGGTTTCGCCGAGGCGGCCGGCGTCGCGCCCGATCACGGCAATCTTTGCGCCCTCGCGCGCGAAGGCCTCCGCCGCCGCCCGGCCCATGCCTGCGCTGCCGCCGGAAACGCAGACACAGGCGTCACCCAAGCCGATATCCATGCCTAATCTCCCAATGTCCAGAGCAGCTTGACCCGGCGATGCGCGATCCGCCAGCCGGCCGCCCCCCGGACAAAGCGGTCGACATAGCTTCCTTCCTGGATCACCTGGCCAGCGCGCATCACGAAGAAATAAGTCCAGCCCTGTGCGTTGCCCGCGTCCGTGAACTCAATCCGGCTCGTCGTCAGATGATGGCGCGATCCGCGCAGATCGATCCCCTCCGATCCGGTCGCGGCGACGCCGGACAGGAATCCCGCGATCGCCTGTTGTCCGCGATGGATCGCATCGGGAATCTCCAACACTCCATCTTCGGCAAACACCGCCGCCACCTCGTCGATTTTCCCGCGATCGCCAGCGCTGTTGTAAACGCTTTGAAGATGCCGAATCTCGGCGCGCGCCTGTGCCTGCTCGGACTCGGTCATGACGCAAGCTGCCAGTGGCCGGTCTCGGAGCGATGCCATCCGCCGGCCGCCGTGATGCCACCGTCCACCGGGATGGTGGCTCCGGTCACCCAGGACGCAGCCGGGGAAGCAAGGAAGGCGATGACCGATCCTGCTTCATGGATCGTCGCCATTCGACCCAGCGGCACATGACGATCGCGCGCCGCGATCCTGGCTGGCTCGGTCGGCATATGCGGGCGCAGGCCGGGCGTATCGATCAGGTCCGGCGCGATGCAGTTCACCCGAATCGCCCGCGGGGCAAGCTCAAGCGCCATCGTCTTGGTGAACTCGACCATCGCCGCCTTGCAGGCAGCATAGACGCTGAACCCTGGCGCCGCCCGCAACGCTTCGGTGCTGGCGACATTCACGATCGCGCCCCCGTTCGCCATCACCCGCGCCGCCGACTGGGTCGCGGCCAGCATGGAGGTGAAGTTGAGATCGGTGACGCGCTGCCAATTGCCCTCATTCTGATCGAGAAAGGCGCGCGGGCGCACGCCGCCTGCATTGTTGACCAGAATGTCGATCCGCCCGAACTCGGCCGCTGCGAAATCCACCAGCGCGCGCGCCTGATCGGCCTGCATCATGTCGGCGGGCCGGAAGGCTGCGCGGCGGCCGATCGCTTCGACCGCTGCCGCGACGCGCGCGCCGTTGCCGGCATCGATATCGCCCAGCACGATGTCGGCGCCCATGCCCGCCAAAGCGAGCGCTGCGCCCTCTCCGATTCCGTTCGCGCCTGCGGTCACGACCGCGACCTTCCCTTGGAGCTGCACTATTCTCTCCTGTCGCTGCGATCTCGACCCAAGGCTTCGGAACCGTCCGGCGCAACCCGCAAGCACATCGCATCATGGATGCGATGGAACATGAGGCTTGCTGGACACTTGTCTAGTCAGGTGTCTAGCGAAGCGCGAACGGAGAGGAATCGGATGAGCGATCTATTCACGCCCGCGCAATTCGAAGCGCTCGACGCGTGGCTGACGGCCAATGTTCCCGCGCTGGGCGATGGCGTGCTGACAGCGAGTTTCGTGACCGGCGGCACCAGCAACATCGTTGTCCGGCTGAGCCGCGGCGATATCGCGGTCGTGCTGCGCAAGGCGCCAGAGCAGGCGCCCCCCGCCAGCGCGAAGGCGATCCAGCGTGAAGCGACCGTGCTGAAGGCGCTCGGCGGATCGCGGGTCCCGCACCCTCGCTTCCACGGCTATTGCGAGGACGCCTCGATCGCAGGCGGTCCATTCTACATCATGGATCTGGTTGATGGTTGGGCCGCCGATCTCAGCCCGGTCGATAACCAGATGCGCTTCAATGCCGCCTTTACCGGGCCCGATCTGCATTATCTCGCGCATGCCATGATTGACGGCATCGTCGAGATGGCCAATCTCGACTATGTCGCGGCGGGACTGGAGGGCTATGGCAAACCCGACAAGTTCCTGGAACGCCAGGTGGAGCGGTGGCGCAGCCAGCTCGCGAGCTATCCCGACCGTTATCCGGGCTTCGAAAGCCGCCAGCTGCCGGGCCTCGATTATGTCGCCGACTGGCTGAGCGCGAATGTGCCGACGACCGGCCGGCCCGGCCTGATGCATGGCGACTATGCGATGAACAATGTGCTGTTCGCCAATCGCCCGCCTGCGCGGCTCGCGGCGATCATCGACTGGGAAACCTCGACCATCGGCGATCCGATGATGGATCTTGCCGCCTATTGCGGACAATTGCGCCGCGGCAACGGACCGCAGCCGGCCAGTCCCTATCTCGATCCCGTGCGGTTTCCCTGGTTCGAGGATGCAGTTGACTATTTCGCGGAGCGCACGGGGCGCGACGTGTCCGCCATCGACTATTACCAGATTCTCGCCAAATACCGGATGGCCTGCATCATCGAATACAAGGTCGCCGAGGCAGCGATCGGCCTCGCGCCGCCCGAAAAGGGCCGGCGTTTCGACGGACTTGTCCGCGGCTTGCTGTCCGAAGCCGAAAGCATCGCCCGCGCCAGGGGCTGACACCTTATCTCCAGGAGACTAGCCATGGATTTCACCGTCGACGCCGAGTTCCAGAAGAAGCTCGACTGGATGAAGGACTTTGTCGAGAACAAGGTCCGGCCGCTCGAATTCATCTATGATTACGACAAGGATGCCGCCTACGACATCGAGAACAAGCCGCTTCGCAAGGTCATCAAGCGCCTCCAGCAGGAGGTGAAGGACAATGGCATGTGGGCTGCCCATCTGCCCGAACATCTGGGCGGAAGCGGCTGCGGCGCGGTCAAGCTCACCTATATGAACGAGATGTTCGGCACCTCCGCCTTCGGCCCGGTGGTGTTCGGGTGCCAGGGGCCGGACACCGGCAACAGCGAGATCCTCGCAATGTTCGGCACCGAGGAGCAGAAGGCGCAATATCTGCAGCCGCTGCTCGATGGAGACATTTTTTCGACCTTTGCGATGACCGAGCCCCAGGGCGGGTCGGACCCGACCAATTTGCGCTGCGTCGCGGTTCGCGATGGCGACGACTGGGTGATCACCGGGGACAAATGGTTCGCATCCAATGCCAACCATGCCAGCTTCATGATCGTGATGGCCGCCACCGATCCGACGGCGCCGCCGCATAGCCGAGCGACGATGTTCATCGTACCGACCGATGCGCCGGGCTTCGAGATCGTCCGCAACATCGGCTTCTGGACGGACAGCCCCAATTCGGGCGGCCATCCCTGGATCCGCTTCAACGGGGTACGCGTGCCGGACAGCGCCCGGCTGGGACCGGTGGGCGAAGGGTTCAAGGTCGCGCAATCGCGGCTGGGCGGGGGGCGCCTGCATCACGCCCAGCGCACGATCGGGCTGGTCAAGCATTTGATCGACATGATGGCCGAGCGCGCGGTCAGCCGCATGTCGGGCGGGGAACCGATCGGCAACAAGCAGGCCGTGCAGGCGATGATCGCCGAAAGCTATATCGAATATATGCAGTTCCGTCTGCTTGTCCTCTACACCGCCTGGATGTTCGACCAGCAGCAGGAACATGGCCGCGAGGGCCGCAAGATGATCAGCGCGATCAAGGCCGCAATGGCGAAGATCGCGCAGGACGTGACGATCCGCGCGGTGCATCTGCATGGCTCGCACGGCCTGTCGAACATCATGCATTTCGGCGAGTATCTCGCGGTGGCGCTGCACGAGGGAGCGGCGGACGGCGTGACCGAGCTCCATCTCGGCGCCGTCGCCAAGCAGGTGCTGCGCGACTACAAGCCGCGCGAAGGCAGCAACTTGCCGAGCGAGACGACATTCCTCAAAAAGGCGTGGGCGGAAAAGCAGCTCAAGCCGATCCTCGATGAGCTTGGCCTGACCTTCGACGATGGCCGCGCGGACATCGAGAAGAACCTGCCGGTCGAGAAATATAACCTGAAGCGGGTATCGGCCTGATGGATCTCTCGATCGGATCGCTGTTCACGGTCGCGGGCAAGACCGCGATCGTGACTGGCGGGTCGAGCGGAGTGGGACGGATGATCGCGTCCGCGCTCGCCGCCAATGGCGCGCGGACCTGTATCGTCGGTCGCAAGCGGGCCGCGCTCGAGGCGGTAGCGAGCGAGATCGGCTGCGATTTCATCGTCGCCGATCTGTCGCTCCCCGATGCGATTGCCCGGCTCGCAGGGGAGATCGCCGCGCGCGAGGCCGCCATCGACATCCTCGTCAACAATGCGGGCACGACCTGGGGCGCGCCCTTCCCGGCATTTCCGCTGGAGGGGTTCGACAAGGTGTTCGCGCTCAACGTCCGCACGCCGTTCCTGCTGACACAGGCGCTGTTGCCGCTGCTCGAGGCTGGAGCGAGCACCAAGGACTTCTCGCGCGTCATCAATATTAGCTCGGTGGGCGCGCGGATGGTTGGCGAGGATGGCGGGTCGGTTGCCTACGGCCCGTCCAAAGCCGCGGTCGAACAGATGACACGCGTGATGGCACGTCAGCTTGGCAGGCACCGCATCACCGTCAACGCCATCGCGCCTGGCTGGTTTCCGTCCCGGATGAATGCGCCGCTCGGCGATCAGGCGGCGGAGGACTGGATTTCGCGGACACCTGCCGGACGCCTCGGCACCGCGCGGGATATGGGCGGGCTAGCGCTGTTCCTGTGTTCGCCGGCCGGGGCCTATGTGAGCGGGCAAATCATCGCTATCGATGGAGGCCGCTCACTCTAGGCGCTGCGGGCCTTTGTGGCGATCGCCTCGCGGTCGAGCGATTCCTTGCGGAACGACTGGTTGGCATCGCGTGATCTGCGATGCTCATTGTCGATCGCGTCGGCATAAGTGAGACCGAAATTCTCGTCGATCAGCGCGTTGTATCGGCGGATGACGGATGGGTCGTTCGCTGCGATGTCGTCGGCCAGCTTGAGCGCGGCTTGCATCAATTCCGCTGGTTCGACGACGCGGTTGACCAGCCCCCAACGTTCCGCCGTTTCGGCATCGATGGCATTGCCGCCGAGCGACATTTCCTTGGCGCGCCCGATGCCCACAAGGCGGGAGAGCAATGCGCTCATTCTTCCCCCCGGAATGACGCCCACGCGCGCATGGGTATCCGCGAATTTGGCGCCGCGCGCCGCAATGCGGATGTCGCAGCACATAGCGAGCTCAAGCCCGCCCGTAATCGCAAAGCCATTGATCGCGCCAATTACCGGGCCATCGAATGCCGCCATGCCGAAACGGCGATGGCCCGCACCCTGGTCCTCGTCCGGTGCTTGCAGCCCCGACTCGCCGCTCGACAATTCCTTGAGGTCCATTCCCGCGCAAAAGGCACGTCCCTTGCCGGTCAGGATCGCGACCCGCGTCGCGTCGGAAAGACCCGCAAAGGCAGCTGCAAGCTGCGCGGACAGGGCCCGCGACATCGCGTTCAACGCGTCAGGCCGATTCAGCGTGACGATCGCGATCGGCCCGCGATGTTCGACGAGGACGACGGGTTCTTCCATCATTCAGGCTCCAGCAAATGGGTGCGGATCGCGTTGATTTCGGCATCGCCAAGACCAAGCCACCCGAAATAGCCGACGATATCGCCATGGACCTCGTCGATCGCGGCAAACATCGCGTCGAGATAGGCAGCATCGACGATCAGCATCGGCTCCCACACCGCAGGATCGACGTCTTGCCGCCCGATATGGTTGTGGAAGCGGCGGCGGCCCGCATCGAGATAGACGTTGCTCAGCAGATAGTCCGCCATGATGTCCGGGCGGGCGACGCCGAGCACATCGAGCATCAGCGCAGCCAGCGCGCCGGTGCGGTCCTTGCCTCCGGCACAGTTGAACAGCAGGGGAAGCTCACCTGCTGCCGCGGCCTGAAATATCGACTTGAACGCCTCGGCCTGATCGAAGGGGAGGGCGCGGTAAAGCGCCAGCATGCCATCGCGCATGTCTGCAGCAGTCGGGGTCGCGGCGGCTGCGAGGGCGGGAAGATCTGCGCCGCTGTGGCGATAATCGCGCGCGAGACGACGGATCTGCGATCCCCAGCTGCGTGCCGGACGCCGTTCGCGTTCGATGCTCGTTCGCAGATCATAGATCAGGCGAAGATCCAGCGCCTCCAGCGTGGCAATATCGGCATCGGTGATCTTCGCCAGTTCGCCCGCGCGATAGAGCCGGCCCCGCCGGACCGTGCGGCCGAAGCGTGTCGCATAGCCGCCCATGTCGCGCACATTACTGGCGCGCTCGAGGTGGACATGGCGATCGACGACCTCGCCTGTTCGCAGTCGGACCCTGTTCGTCTTGCATTCCATGCCCCCACCCTGACCGGCGGTGGCGGTTGCGGCCAGCGTTGAAGTGCAAAGCATCGCATAGGTGCTGGGTGCGGGATTGCCTCGCCCGGCCCGAGCGGTGATGGTCCGCGGCCAAGGAGGGGCCGATGGTCAAGGCATTTGCAGTTGAGTGGAGCGAGCGCGAGGTCGAGGCGCTGAAGGCCCGGGTGGCGGCCTGTCCGCTTCCGCCGGCGCCTCAAGGTTCCGGCTGGGCGCTGGGTTGCGATCGGGATTTCCTGGAGCGGTTCCGCGACCGGTGGCTGAACGGCTATGACTGGCGTGCGGCGATGCGCGATCTCAACCTCTATCCCCAGTTCATTGCGGAGATCGACGGCCAGACGATCCATTTTGTCCATATCGAAAGCGCGGTCGCGGATGCGCGGCCCTTGTTGCTGACCCATGGCTGGCCCGGTTCCCATTACGAATTCTGGTCGGTGATCGAGCCATTGTCGGCCGCGGGGTTCGATCTCGTGATCCCGAGCCTTCCTGGCTATGCATTCAGCGGCAAACCCGATCAGCCGATCGGGCCGAAGCGAACGGCAGCGCTCTGGGACCGGTTGATGCGTGAGGTCCTGGGCTATCCGCACTATCTTGCGCAGGGAGGCGATTGGGGGGCGACGGTGACGTCGCAGATCGGTCTCAACCATCCCGAAGGCGTGCGCGGCATCCATCTCAACATGCTGGGCCTGCGCAGCACCGAGCCGCCGCAGAATGAGGCGGAGACCGCCTGGATGGCGAAATCCGGCGCCGCGCAGCAGATGCTCGGCGGCTATTCGGCGTTGCAGATGGTGAAGCCCCTCTCGCTCGGCTGGCTCGGGGCAGGCAATCCGCTGGGGCAAGCAGCGTGGATACTCGAGCGGTTTCACGACTGGGCCGATCTGTCCCAGGGCGATCTCGAGACCCTATTCGGCCTCGACCATCTGATCACCAACGTCATGCTCTACATGATGACCGACAGTTTTGCCTCGTCGCTTTGGTTCTATCACGGACTGATCCGAGAGGGCGGTATCAACGTGGCTGCCGGGCAGCGTTGCGAAGTGCCGACGGGCTTTGCCGCCTTCCCCCGCGATGCGCTCATGCCGCCACCGCCCAGGAGCCGGGTCGAGCTATGCTTCAATCTCGTCCACTGGACCGAGCCGGGCACGGGCGGGCATTTCGCCGCGATGGAGGCGCCGCAGGCCTTCGCCGCCGATGTGATCAAATGGGCCGACAAGGTCTGGCTGACGGAGACTCACGCATGACCGACTTGATTCCCGACGGGTATAGCTATGCCGAGTCGCCAAGCACATTCCCGAATCATGTCGGGCGCATCTTCCACAAGACGGTCGAAGTCCCCGGTGGCGAGCCGGAGAAGTGGGTCGCGCTCTATGTCGAGGACCATCATGTCAACAGCTGGGGCATGGCGCATGGCGGTCTGATCGCCTTCCTCGCGGAAGTCGGAACCGCCGGCGCTGCTTGGGATCCGGCTGGGCCGCCCGTGGTAACGATCTCCCTCACCATCCAATTCCTTCGCGCGCCCAAGCTTGGTCAGTTGCTGGAAGTGCGGGCTAAAGCTTCGCGCCGCACCCGAAGCCTGGTGTTCGTCGATGCGCAGGCCTTTGCCGGTGGCGAGCTTCAGTTCACGGTAACCGCGGTGAACAAGGTGATCGGCGGCTAGGAGGCTCGGTCGAGCGCCGCGATCACCTCGTCCGCGGTCGTGATGCGCGCGAGCATGCGCAATTGTTCGGTGACGATCACGCGATGCGTCTCGGGGTCGGCGCCTGCGGTGCAATCTTCCGGGATCACGACATAATAGCCCAGATCGACGGCGGCCATGGTGTTACCGGGCATGGCGATATTGGTCGAGACGCCGGTGAGCACCACCGTCTGGATGTCCATGCGCCGCAGCGTCGCATCCAGATTGGTCCCGTTGAACGCGATCAGGCCGGCGGGCCGGTCAAGCACGAAGTCCTGAGGATGCGGCTTCAACTGCGGCACGAATTCCGCCTCGACGCTCCCTTTCTTCAGCTTGCCGCCCTTCAGTGTCAGTGCGTTGATCAGCGAATTGGGCTTGATGTCGGCGAGATCGTCGCGATGGACGACGGGGGCATGAAATACCGGCAGCGCCCTGGCGCGGAATGCATCGGCCAGCGTCGCGATGCGATCGAGGATCCCGCGCTCGGCAACCTGGTCGGCCAGCCCCCTGAAGCCAGCATAGGCCGCATCGACGACACCAAGCTGGCATTCGTTGATGATCAGCGCGGCGCGACCCTCGATCTTCATTTCCTTTGCCATTGCATGCTCCTCTGTGGCGAGCCGAGGTAGCGCAAACGAGCCGTCTATTCCCGCACATCCTTGATCAAATGCGCCGGACATTGCGGCGTTGCGCGCAGGCGGGAAGAGGTAGGGCATGGACCAGATGAAGCCAGCCGGAGTGCTTGCCCCTTATGCCGGTGCGCCGCCGCCTGCGCCTGCATGGTATCGATGGGCAATAGACCAGCTACCCGAGCGATCGATCTTCGAATGCGACGGTGTTCCCGTCGAGCTGTTGACATGGGGTGAGGTCGGCAAACCGGGGCTGCTGTTCCTCCATGGCGACAGCGCCCATGCGGACTGGTGGTCCTATACCGCGCCCTTCTTTGCCGACGAGTGGCGATGCGCGGCGATCTCCTGGAGCGGGATGGGCAGTTCGGGGCGCCGTCCTGGCTACACATTCGACGCATGGGCCAGGGAGGCGATCGCTGCGATCGACGCCGCTGCGCTCGACAATGGCACCGGCACCATGGTCGTCGCGCATTCGCTGGGCGGCTACCCTGCGCTCATTGCGAGCGCACGCGAACCCCGCATCCGCGGCATTGTCTCGCTCGACAGCGCGATCATCCCGCAGGATCTGATGGCGGAGGTGCCGCGCCCGAAGCCTCGCCCGCACAAAGTCTATGTGAGCGAGCAGGAGGCGCTCGGGCGGTTCCGCTTCATGCCGCCGACCATCGGCGACCAGCATTATGCGGTGGATCACATCGCGCGGCGCGGCCTGCACGAAGCGGAGGGCGGTTGGACATGGCGCTTCGACCCTGAAATCTGGCGCGACCTTGAAAGCCGCAGCGGGGAGAACCTCGCCGACTTGCCGCGCAGGGCGCAGTGCCCCCTAGCGCTGATCGTCGGGGAACGGTCGGAACTGATCCGCGATGAAATCGCCACCTACATGCGCGGCATCTATCCCGAAGGAACGCCCTTCATCGGCATCCCGGATGCAGGGCATCACATCATGGCGGACCAGCCGCTGGCGCTGATCGCCGCGCTGCGGAGTTGTTTCGCCTATTGGCCGGAGAGGACGCCATGAAGCTTGCAGGCAAACGGTTCATCGTCACCGGGGCGGCGACGGGCATGGGCGCGGCGACCACCGCTGCGTTCGTTCGCGAAGGGGCGAAAGTCATCGGTTTCTATCGCAGCAGGGGCTATGAGGCATTGGCCGAGCGCCTCGCCGGGGAGGCCGGATCAGCGCACTTCCTGAAGGTGGACGTTGCCGAGCAAGATCAGGTGTTGCCGGCATTTGCGCAGGCCGTGGACTGGCTTGGCGGGCTGGACGGCCTGATCCACGCAGCCGCGATCTGCCCGACAACGCCCGCGGAAGATATCCGCCACGAGCAGTTGATGGACGTGCTTCGCGTCAATGTCGGCGGAACAATGCTGACCAACCAGGCTGCGCTGCCCTATCTCAAGGCCAATGGCGGCGGACGGATCATCAACTTCGCCTCCTCTACCGGTGCGACGGGGTCGGCGATCAAGGCCGACTATGCCGCGTCAAAGGGGGCGGTGATGGCATGGAGCCGATCGATCGCCACCGCCTGGGCGAAGCATGACATCACGGTCAATATGATCTGTCCGGTGATCAGCACCGACATGTATCTGGCGACGCGCGCGGCGATGACGCCCGAGCAGCTTGCCGCGCATGACGCCTCGCTGGCGACGTCGATCCCGCTGGGCGGGAGGTTCGGCGATGCCGAACGCGATTTCGCGCCCGTAGCGGTATTCCTGGCCGGTGACGGCGCGGGGTTCATGACCGGGCAGATGTTCTCGGTCGATGGTGGCGTATTGATGGTACGATAGTCATGAGCGTGGGGTAGGGATCAGCCGCCTGGCCCGGCCGCGGCTTATAACGGCTTCCTGCCTCGAACCCGATGACCATCCTCCTGCAGCTCGCGGGGCGCCGCGTCCCGAGGCGTACCGTCTGCGACATGGAAGGCCGGCCCATGTTTGCGGTTCCTTGTCGGCCGTTGCCCGCCATCCGCGGGTCAGCAGGCCAGCTTCGGCGTTTTCGCATATTGTGCGCTCAGCGCCTGAACCGCGCGGTAGGACATGTGCACGGCGTCACCGATGCGCCCGACTTGACGGCTGTCGCCGACCACGCTGACGGCGATCCCGGCATCGCCGAGCGCCGCGGCCAGTTCGTCGGCGGATCGGCGCCCCTGGGCGAGCAACAGGCGATCCGCTTCGATCTCGCGGGCGACGCCGCCAGTTTCGATCGTCACCTTGCGATTCCCGACGCCGCGGACATGACTGTTGTCGACGATCGTGATGAGCGGATTTTCGTGCAGGCGGCGCAGCAGGCCCATCCGATAGACCCACTCCGCCGAACGGGCGAGCTTGTCGGCCGGGGAACGACTGACCAACGTCACATGAACGCCGTGATGCGCGCAGAATTCCGCGGTCTCGCAGCCGGTTTCGCCGCCGCCATAGACGATCGCATGCTGTCCTTCGACCAGCCCGAGGTCGCGCTCGCGCATCAACAGGTCATAGGCATCCATCACGATCGGATCGTCCAGGCCCTCGATGGGCAGGTCGATGCGGCGCGTGCCCGCAGCGAGGATCGCGACATCCGGGTCCAGCGCGATGATATCCTTCAGTTCCGCCCGCTTGCCGAAATGACGGACGACCGCGCTCTCGGCCAGCCGGTTGCTCAGATAGTCCGAATACCAGAACAGCTTGTCCTTGCCCGGCGGGGTGGCCGACGCGATGATGCCGCCGCCGGTGAATTCGCGGGTCTCGAAGATGTGCGTCTCGAACCCCGATTGCTGCAACAGCAGTGCCGCCGAGGCGCCGCCCGGACCTGCGCCGATCACGACAGCGCGCTTGCCCTTGCCCATATCGGCGGGAATCGGCGGATCGAGTTCGGTGCCGGTGCGTGGATTTTCAGCGCAGCCGACCTGGACGCGTCCCGGGTGCGGGCTGATGCACCAGTTGCAGGAAGTGCATGGGCGGATCAGGTCGCGCCTGCCCGCCTTCGCCTTGTTCGCCCATTCGGGATCGGTCAGCATTGGCCTGCCCAGCGCGATCAGATCGGCATCGCCGCTCGCGACCGCCTGTTCTCCCGTCTCGGGCCACCGGATCTGGCCAACCGCGATCACCGGGACGCCCGTCGCAGCCCGGATGCGCGCCGCATAGGGAATGCGCCAGCCCTCGGGCATCGACATGGGTTCCACCACTTTCTCGAAGGCCGGGCCCACGCCCCACCCCATCGAGACATGCAGCGCATCGGCCCCCGCCTCGACCAGCCTCGGTGCGATTTCTTCCATGTCGTCGATCGTCAGCCCGCCGGGCCGGAACTCATCGGCGGAGAGCCGATAGACCAGCGGCAGCTCACCCAGTTTCTCGCGAACCGAACGGATCACCGCCAGCGGGAAGGCAAGGCGCCGTTCGGCATCGCCGCCCCACTCGTCGTCCCGTTTGTTGCCCAGCGGCGACATGAATTGCGTGAGCAGATAACCGTGCGCGCCATGCAGCTCGACGCCGTCATAGCCGGCCTCGACGGCCAGCGCGGCGGTGTTGCCGAAGGATATGACGAGCTTGGCGATCTCTTCGGACGTCAGTCCGCGGCAGGTCATCTGCTCGGGATCGCGCTTCGAGAAGATGTCGCTTGGCCCCACCGGCATACCGCCAGGCAGCACCTTGCGATTGGCATATTGGCCGCAATGCTGGATTTGCATGAAGATCTTCGCGCCCGCATCATGAACGGTGCGGACCAGACGGCGATGGCCGTCGAGGTTCTTCCGGTCGTCCAGCGTCAGCTGATATTCGTGTGCGCGGCCGGTATCGGGATCGACACAGGTATATTCGACGATGATCAGGCCCATGCCGCCCAGCGCACGCTCGCGGTAGAAAGCGATCATCGCGGGCGTGACCTCGCCTTCCAGCCCGCCCAGCTCGGTCGACATCGGCGCCATCACCAGCCGGTTCGGCAGTTCGACGCCGCGCAGACGCAGCGGCGTGAACAGATTGGGATAGGCGGTCGAACCGGTCATTGGCTGCGGACTCGTTCAGGACAGCGACGGGGAAAGACCCCCGTCGACATGGAAATTGATACCGTTGATGAAATCCGATCGCGGGCTGGCGAGCATGACGACGGCATAACCGATGTCGCGCACCTCGCCGATCCGATTGACTGTTTGCCCGCCGCCTTTGGCGATATACTGCTCCGCCTTGGCGAGGTCGTCGCCCCAGCCATGCTTGTCCGCCATCTTTTTCAGGACTTTGATCAGGCCTTCGGTGCGGATCATGCCCGGAGAGACGCTGTTGACGGTGACGCCGGTCTGTTTCAGCGCCTTGGACAGACCGAGCGACATGTTGAGCATCGCCGCCTTGGCCGGCCCGTAATCGGCTTGCCCGGAAGTCGGCGTGATGGCGGCGGCGGTACTGATATTGATGATCCGGCCCCAGCCGCGCTCCTTCATCTCGGGCGCGAAGGCATGAATCAGCCGAACCGCGGCCAGCGTGTTGCGCTGATAGGTCTCGACCCATTGATCGGTATCATAGGCGAACCAGTTGGGGCTGTCCGACGCAGCGCTGCCACCGGCATTGTTGACGAGGATGTCGATGCCTCCGAATGCGGCGTTGGCGGCTTCGGCCACCGCGGCGCACCCCTTCGCAGTGGACAGATCCCCACACGCGGTCGCCGCCCGATGGCCCTGATCGGCAAGGCGCTTCGCGATCGCATCGACACGCGCAGAATCGCGGCCGTTGACGACGACCGATACCCCTTCTGCCGCGAGCATTTCAGCGATGGCAACGCCGATCCCCGAGGAACTGCCGGTGATCAGCGCCCGCTTGCCTTCGAGATTCAGTTCCATGCCGTTCCTCGATCCTTCTTGGTGGCCGGGAAGCCGGGTCAGGCGCGCTGGTTGAAGCGCCGCCCGACCAATGCGGATGCGATGTTGGTTTTCTGAACGTCGGTTGTGCCGCCCGCGATGCCCCAGGCGTAGCTGTCGCGCACGCGCTGCTCCATGCGATACTCCTTGGAGTAGCCATAGCCGCCCATGATTTGCAGTCCCTTGGACGCGACCTCGACCACCATTTCGTTCGAGAAGCATTTGGCGAGCGAGCTGTCGAGGATCGAGGGCAGGCCCTGGCTGGCGTTTACCGCGGCGCGATAGATCAGCAGGCGTGATGCCTCTACCTTCATCGCCATCTCGGCGAGCTTCAGCTGGATCGCCTGGAAATCGACGATCGGCTTGCCGAACTGCTGGCGTTCCTGCGAATATTCGGTCGCCTCCTCCAATGCAGCGGCGGCGATGCCCAGGCCCATGGTAGCGTTGCCGCAGCGTTCGAGGCTGAACGCTGTCATCAGCTTGCCGAAGCCGCCCTTGGGCACGATCAGATTGTCCTTCGGCACGCGTACTTTGTCGAGGTAGATGTCGGCCGAGGGGATGCCGCGAAAGCCCATCAGGCTTTCCGGACGTCCAAAGCTGATCCCCTTGCACTCCTTCTCGACCAGCACCGCGCCGATGCCCTTGGCGCCCGGCTCGTCCTCGAAGCGGCAATAGACGATATAGACGTCAGAATGGCCACCGCCCGAGCACCAGCGTTTCTGGCCTGACACGACGATCTCATCGCCCTCGTAGCGGGCTGCGGTCTTGAGGTCGGTGAGCGCGGTGCCTGCCCCGGGTTCGGACATGGAGACCGCGACAATCTTCTCGCCCCTGATGACTTCGGGAAGAATGCGCGCCTTGAGGGTCTCGCTCGCGAAATGTTCGACGGTGCGTACAGGGCCCGTGGCGCTCTCGAAGATGGGCCATGCGACGGCCGGCGAAATCATCGCAAACTGTTCGAGCACCAGCAGTGCTTCGAGGTGCCCGAGACCCAGGCCACCATATTGCTCGGGCAGGTTGATACCCAGAAAGCCCATTTCGGCGTAGCGTTTGCGCATTGCGTCGGGGAGCGGCATCGCCTTCTCCTCCATCTCACGCGAAAGCTCCATCACTTCGGATCGCGCAAATTTTCGTGCGGTTTCCTGTAGGTCTTTCTGGTCGTCGCTAAGTTGGAAATCCATCATTCTGCCTTTGTCTCGATGACTGCGTCGAGCGCGACGACCCCACCCTGACCGGGTCGCGCCACAAGCGGATTCACTTCGATCGTCGCCAGCGTGTCGCGATGCTGCACGGCGAGGATCGACAGGCCCGAAATGGCCTTCGCCAGTGCTTCGATGTCGTGGCGCGGTGATCCGCGCCATCCGGTCAACAGCGGCGCGGTCTTGAGGCTCTCGATCATCTTTCGCGCCTGCGCTTCGCTGACCGGGGCCAGGGCGCACACCGTGTCCTTGATCAGTTCGACCAGGGTTCCACCAAGGCCGAAAGTGACGACCGGCCCGAACGCTTCGTCTTGGTGGATACCGACGATCGTCTCGACCCCGCCGCTCACCATTTCGGAAATCAGGTAGCCGTCGATCTTTGCATCCGGCAGGTGCTGGGGGATGCTCTCCGCCATCCGCGCGACCGCATCATGTACGGCCTCCGCCGACGCGAGGCCCAGCGCGACGCCCCCCACTTCGGTCTTGTGCAGGATATCGGCGGAAACGACCTTCACGACGACGGGAAAGCCGATTCCAGCGGCCAGCTGCACCGCGTGCTGTGCATCGCTCGCCAGCGCTTCCTTGGGCGATGGCACGCCGACCTGTTCCAGCAACGCCTTCGCTTGAGCTTCGTTTAGCTTGCCGTGAACACCGAGTGGTGTCGCAGGGGGCAGGGCCAAGGGCTCGCGCGCAGGCTGCGCGAAGGTATCGTGGAACTTCGACAAGGCTGAGAGCGCAGCGATGGCGCGCGAGGGGTCCTCGAACGCGAGCAGTCCCTTCGCATCATATTCGCGGACCATTTCAGCGTCTGTCGTGACTGAGACGAAGACGAGCTGATCGGGCGCGCGGGCATGGGCATTGGCAATCGCCTGTTGCAACGGACGAGCCATCGAAGGCGCGGCACCGGCAATGCCGAGAAAGATCAGCGTCGCGTCGAATGCCTTGGAAGCGAACACCGCATCCAGCGTCTTTTCCATGATGTCATGGTTGGTCGTGACCAGCCCGGTCATGTCGATCGGATTGGCGGGCGAGCAATGCGGCACCAGCGCCTTCAGCGTCGCCTGGGTCTCCGAGGGAACCGTACCCATCTTCAGGCCCGCGTCGCTGACGAAATCGGCGATCTGCACCCCGACCCCGCCGGAGATGCTGATCACGCCGACGCGGGGCCCCTTGGGCAGTACACCCTTGGACAGCGCATAGGCGATGTCGAGCAGTTCGTCGGTCGTGCGCGCCCGGTGGACGCCATATTGGTCGAAGACCGCGTCATAGATGCTGTCCTCGCCGGTCAGCGATGCCGTGTGGCTTGCAGCCGCGGCGCTTCCCTCGGCCGTGCGGCCGACCTTCATCATCACGACCGGCTTGTTCGCGCGGCGGGCGCGGTCGAGCGCAGCGATCAGCTTGTCCGCGTCGCGCAGCCCCTCGATATAGGCCAGCAGCACGTCGCTTTCGTCCTGGCCCGCCATCCACCATAATGCGTCGCCGATATCGACATCGGCCTCGTTGCCGGTCGTCACCCATTGGCTGATGCCGAGGCCGCGCCGGAACAGGTGCTTCATCAGATAGCCGCCATAACCGCCGCTCTGGCTCGCGACGGCGATCCGGCCAGGGGCGGGAACGCCCTCCTCCAGCGCCGAGGCGAAGGTGCCGTAGAAGCGGGCATGGGTGTTCATCAGGCCCATGCAGTTCGGGCCGAGCAGCCGCATCCCCGCCTCGCGCGCAGTTGCAACGATACGGTCCTGCCGCGCGCGGCCCTCTTCGCCCGTTTCGGAGAAACCGGCGCCATACAGCACCGCGCTCTTTACACCCCGTGCAATGCAATCCTCGATCGTCTGCTGCGTCGCATCGGCGGAAATGGCGAGGATCGCGCAATCGACGGGTCCGGGGACATCCAGAATCGACGGATAGGCGGTCAGCCCCTGGATATCCGGTCGGCCCGGGTTAACGGGGTAGACCGGCCCTTCGAAGCCCGCTTCGAGCAGATACTGGATCGGACGCCCGCCGAAGCGACGCTGGTCGCTCGACGCGCCGATGACAGCGACGGAGCGGGGCGCAAACAATGCGGTGAGGTTGTCGGCTTCCGGCGAAGATGGTTTGAGTAAAGTGGCCATGATTGGGTTGCCTTTGACCTGAAGCGGCGGCGCTTCCAACCGTCGCGCCGAAACCAACACATCCATGCTAACCCCCGGGGACGGGGCCTGCACCGGTATACGCCCGCCGACCAACTGGATACATCATCAACGCCAATTCAGCGCCGGACAGCGGGATCATCGCGTCTGTCGAGCGGTATTTGATTACAGGGGCTTCATGTCGGAATTCATTCTGCAGCGCGAACAAGATGGCGTCGTCGTCTTGACGCTGAACGTGCCGCAATTGCGCAACGCGATCTCGCTCGAAATGCGCGAGGCATTGCTTGGCCATCTGCGCGAAGCGGGCAATAATCCCGACATTCGGGCGGTGGTGCTGACGGGGGCAGGAGGAAATTTCTGTTCGGGCGGTCAGTTGCAGCCGACGAACGGCGCCGTCGCGCCGGACGCGCAGCGGACCAAGCGCAACATCGCGATCCTGCAGGACATTGTGCGGTTGCTGAGCGGCGGACCCAAGCCGACGATTGCGGCGGTCGAAGGCTATGCCTATGGCGCGGGCATGTCGCTTGCTACGGCCTGCGACGTCCTGGTGGCGGGCGAGAGCGCACGCTTCTGTGCATCCTTCGGCAAGATCGGGCTGATGGCGGACGCAGGGATGCTCTGGTCGCTGCCGCAGCGCGTCGGGCCGGGGCGCGCGCGCGAGATGATGCTGACGGGACGGATCGTCGAAGCAACTGAGGCTGGTGCCTTGGGTCTTGCGAACCGGGTGGTGCCTGCGGGAAGCGCACTGGCTACGGCCCTGGAAGTTGCTGCGGGTTTTGCCGGTGTCGCGCCGCTCGCCATTGCCGCGATGAAACGGGTCATGGCGCGGGGACCGAATTCGCTGGAAGATGTGCTTCATGCCGAAAGCGATGCGCAGCCGGTCCTGGCGTTGAGCCAGGACTATGTCGAGGGCCGTACGGCGTTCAAAGAAAAGCGCGCACCGATGTTCCGGGGGGCCTGAACGATGGATTTGAAGATCCCGCCTGAAGCCGAGGCGCTGCGCGAGGAGATGCGGGGCTTCCTGCGCGACAAGCTTCCTCCCGAACTGGCGGAGGCGACGCTCTATGGCAGGAAGCTGAGCAAGGACGACCATCAGCGCTGGCAGCGAATCCTGGAGAAGCAGGGCTGGCTGGCGCCGAGCTGGCCCACGCAATGGGGCGGCACCGGCTGGGGGCCGCTCGAACGCTTCATCTGGGACGAGGAATCGGCGCTGGCGGGCGCCCCACGCGCGAATATCCCCTCGCTCGACCTGCTGGGGCCGGTGATCGTCGAATTCGGCACTGAGGCGCAGAAGCGGGAATTGCTGCCCCGGATCCTGTCAGGCGAGGACTGGTGGTGTCAGGGCTTTTCGGAGCCGCAGGCCGGGTCGGATCTCGCTGCGCTTCAGATGCGAGCGGTGCGCGACGGCGACGACTATATCGTCAACGGCACCAAGCTGTGGACCAGCTGGGCGCACATGGCGAACAAGATCTTCTGCCTGGTCCGCACGTCCGCTGACGGACCCAAGCAGGCAGGGATCTCGTTCCTGCTGATCGACATGGAACAGCCGGGCGTGACGGTCAGTCCGATCCTGACGCTGGGTGGCATGCACGCGGTCAACGAGGTGCAGATCACCGATGTCCGCGTGCCGGTCGCCAATTTGCTGGGCCAGGAAGGCGATGCCTGGACCATCACCAAATTCCTGCTGGGCCACGAGCGGCTGGTCGGCGCCGGCATTGGCCCGAGCATGGCGTTGTCGCGGCAGTTGCGTGGCGCGCTTGGCCGTATCGGGCCGGGTGGGGCGCCGCTGGGCGATGATCCGGTTCTCGCCCAGCGCGTCGCGGAGGTCGAGACCGATCTGCTGGCGCTACGCTACACCGCCTATCGCGTGCTGGCCGATGAATTGTCGGGCAAGGCACCCGGACCGGAAGTCTCGGTGCTCAAGATACGAGGCGGCGAGGTCCAGCAGGCGCTGACCGAATTGCTGATGGAGGTCGGCGAGATCGTCAGCCTGACGCATCCCCTGACCGTGTCAGCGGGCGTGGTGCCGATCGAAAGCGCCTATATGGCGCAACAGCATTTCGACCGGCGCAAGCTCACCATCTACGGCGGCAGTTCCGAGATTCAGCGCAACATCATTGCGCGCCGGCTGCTGAACGTCTGAGGGCGGAACGATGGATTTTCATTACAACGACAACCAGCAGATGCTGCACGACACGGTCGACCGGTTCCTGACCGACAAATACGACCTCGTTACACGAAACAAGTTGCTCGGCGACCTCGAGGGGCAGGCGCAGTTATGGCGCGAGATGGCCGAACTGGGCTTGGTCGGCGCCGCCTTCCCCGAAGAAGTCGGGGGCTATGGCGCGTCGCCCGTCGATGCGTTGGTGGTGATGGAGCGTTTCGGACGGCATCTGGTGACGCTGCCCTATCTGATGACCGCGATCGTGTGCGGCCGGCTGCTGATTGCGGGCGGGCGCACCGATCTGATCCAACAGGTAATTGCGGGCGATGCGCGGTTGGCGCTGGCGGCGGGCTCGACGCACGTGCTGCGCAGCGCAGAGCATCACAGCTTTACTGCGGCTGCAGCGGGCGCCGGCTGGACGATCAGTGGGCGGATGCCGGTGGTGATCGGCGGTGACAGCGCCGACACGTTCATCGTGGCGGCGCGGACCTCGGGCGCATTGGGGGAATGCGACGGCATAACCTTGTTCCTCGTCGCTGCAGACCAGGTCGCCCGGCGCAGCTTCCGCATGATCGACGCGCACGGTGCAGCGGAAGTCGTGATCGACGCACTGAGCGTCGGCGAAGATGCGGTGCTGGGCGAGATCGGCGGCGGTGTTGCGCTGGTCGAACTGGCGCTCGACCATGGTATCGCTGCAGCATGTGGCGAGGCGATCGGGTCGATGGGCCATCTCGTGCCCGCCACTGCCGAATATACCCGCACCCGCGAACAATATGGCGCGCCGCTCGCCAAGTTTCAGGTGCTGCAACACCGTATGGCGGACATGTACATCCAGACCGAAACCGCGCGCTCGATGGCCTATGTCGCGGCGATGTCGCTCAATGACGATCCGGTTGAGCGGGCACGCATCGTCTCTGCCGCCAAGGTCCAGATCGGCAAGTCAGGCAAGTTCGTCGGCTATCAGGCGGTCCAGCTTCACGGCGGCATGGGCGTGTCCGAGGAACTGGATGTCGGCCATCACTATATCCGCCTCAACACGCTGAATCAGATGTTCGGCGATCCCGCTTTCCATCTGCGCCGTTTCGCTGCGGCAGGAGCACCGGCATGAAATTCGACTATTCCCGCTATGACAAGCTCAGCGTCCAGCTTGACGGCGCTGTCCTGCGTTTGACGCTGAACCGGCCCGAAAAGCGCAATATCATCGACGATCCGGTGAACGAACAGATCTCGGATGCCTTCCATGACGCGACGTTCGATGAGCGAGTGCGGTGCGTGGTGTTGTCGGGCGAGGGCAAGTCGTTCTGCGGGGGCGGTGATTTCGCCCAGATGAAGCGCAAGGTCGAGGATCCCGGACTGTTCTTCAAGGGCATCTGGAACTCGCGGCGGCTGGTCTATACCGTGCTGGATTGTCCCAAGCCGACCATCGCCCGGATCCACGGCCATGCGATGGGTCTGGGCGCGACGCTGCCGTTGCTATGCGATTTCGTGGTGGCGACGGACGATACCAAGATTGCCGACCCGCACGTCAATATCGGGCTCGTCGCGGGCGATGGCGGGTCGCTGATCTGGCCGCAAATGATGGGTTATGCCAAGGCGCGCAAGTTCCTGATGCTGGGAGAGCCGATCACGGGCAGGGAAGCTGCGGACCTCGGTCTGATCGCCGAATCCGCGCCCACGTTAGAAGATGCGACTGCGATCGCCGATCGCTGGATCGAGAGGCTGGCCAATGGTGCGAGCATGTCGATCTACGGCACGAAGATGACGATCAACCAGCCGCTGCGCCAGCTTGCACATGCTGCGATGGATACCGGCATGGCCTATGAAGGCCTGTCCAACATCAGCCGGGATCATGCCGAGGCGATCGAGGCCATCGGCGAAAAGCGCAAGCCGAACTTCAGCGGGGAGTGACGGTGGCCGACGCGTTCACCGGCTACCGGCGGCGTGTTCGCGTCGTGCCGGGAGACGGGCGCATCGAGGTCGACATGGAGGATGACGCGCATTGCTTTGGCGTGTCGCTGATCCATGATGGCACCCGGATCGAAGCGGTGGAGACGCGGGCGCCGCGCTACCCCTGGTCGACCTGCCCCGCCGCCGGGGAGTTTCTTGCCGAGCGGATGGCTGGGGTCGCGCTCGCCGAGGCGGCGCTGGTTGAAAATCAGCGCGATCATTGCACGCATCTGTACGACCTGTTCGTTGTCGCCGCGCGACATGCGCTCGATCCTGCGCCGTTCACCTACGACATTCGCGTATCCGATCCGGTCGGGGGCGTGACCGTTGCCGAGATTGATCGCGATGGCGAGACGCTGTTGCACTGGCAGTTCGACGATGTTCGCGAAAACTCGGTCGGCGTGCCAACGGGCGACCGGCGGGCGTTCGATGCCTGGACCCGGGCGCAGCCGGAGAATCTCATCGAAGCCGGACTGATGCTTCGCCGGGGTGTGATGGTGTCCGGTACCCGCTTTTTCGATTTTCCCGTTGGCGCTGCGGCAAGCGGGATGAACCAGATGATCGGATCCTGCTTCACCTATGCGCCCGAGCGCGCCGGACAGGCACTGCGCGAACCCGACACGATTCGGGATTTCTCGAATCATCCAGAAAAAATGCTGAGCGGAGAGCGGGATGACTGACGTGTTGCGCGGTTTCAAGGTGCTCGATCTTGGTGCCGGACAGGCGGTGTCCGCGGCAGGATTGCTGTTGGCGCAGAGCGGCGCCACGGTGATCAAGCTCGACCGCGACGATGCGCTTCTCAGTCCCGAGCAAGATGCGCTGTGGAACCGCTACAAACAGCGCGAGCCATTCAGCACGGCGCGGCTTGATGCGCTGCTCGGCGAAGTCGATGCAGTGATCCACGACGTGCTGCCCGCCGCCGCGGGCGCGCTCGGCCTCGATAGCGCGACGCTCTCCGCGCGTCACCCGGCACTGATCCATGTCGCGGTCGGCGGCTGGCCTGCCGGTCATCCGAGTGAGAATCGCCCGGTCAGCGATGCGCTCGTCCTGGCCGAAGCCGGCCTGCTGGACGAGCAGAAGGCCGTGGCACGCGATGGCCCGGTCTGGCTGCGCTTTCCGCTGGGCAGCGCGCATGCGGGCTATCTCGCGGCGATCGGCGTGCTGGCGCGGCTCTACGCGCGCCGGCGGACGGGCAAGGGCGGACCGGTAGCGACCAGCCTGTTGCAGGGCGCGCTGATTCCGACCGCGCTGATCTGGCACCGCGCCGACAGGCCGTCGCCGGCGCTCAAATTCGGGTTTCCGAAGGATGCGGGGGCGACGCTGTTCGAATGTGGGGACGGTCTGTGGATGCACACCATGGGCCAGCCGATCAAAGCGCCCTCCGTCGCGCGCGCGCTGGCGGCAATGGACCCGGACACACGCGCCTCACACAACGCCAGATATGCGAACGCCGTGATCAAATATATCGAGGATCGCGGTGCGATCGAGGCGATCTTCAAGACCCGCCCACGCAGCGAGTGGCTGGAGGAACTCTGGGCGTCCGATGTGCCGGTCCAACCGGTGCAGAACATGGGCGCACTCTATGATGACGAGCAGGCGGCGGCGAATTCCTATGTCGTCGATGTCGAAGATGCGCGGTTTGGCCGGACCCGCCAGCCCGGGCCGCCGATGCAGGTCGCGAGCGGAACGCCGACAGGCCAACCCATGGTCGAAGCGTGCGCGATGGCGTCGCCGCTGCAGGGCTTGAAGATCGCCGATTTCGGCAATTTCCTGGCAGGGCCGCTGGCACCGCAGTTGCTCGCCGATATGGGCGCGGACGTCGTGAAGGTCGAATCGACGACGGGCGACCCGCTGCGCCATGCCGACTGGGCGTTCAATGGATGCCAGCGCAACAAGCGGGACATCGCAGTCGCGCTCAAGCATCCCGATGCGGGCAAGGTGCTCGAGAAGCTGATCGGATGGGCCGATGTGGTCCACCATAATCAGCGGATGCCTGCCGCGGAAAAGCTGGGCTTTGGCTGGGATGCGGTTCGCGCCACCAACCCGCGCGCCGTCTATTGCCACGTCAATTCCTATGGCCCGCAGGGGCCGCGCAAGGACTGGCCCGGCTACGACCAGTTGTTCCAGGCTGCTTCCGGATGGGAAGCGGCGAATGCGGGCGAGGGTAATCGCCCGACCTGGTGTCGTTTCGGGATGATGGATCACCTCTGCGCGCTTGCATCGGTCGTGGCGACGTTGCTCGCATTGCTCAGGCGTGACGCGACGGGGGACGGCGAGTTCGTCGCGGCGTCATTGCTCGGCGGCAGTCTCGCGACGATGGAGACCTTCGTCCTCCCCGACGGCACGCTCGCCGCCATGACGAGACTTGATCATGACCAGATCGGGATCGGGCCGGCGCAGCGGCTGTTCGAATGCGCGGATGGCTGGATTGTCGTCGATGCTCCGGGTCGCGATGCCCTGCCCGGCGAGTTGAGCGAGACGGCAATTGAGGCGATGACCAAAGCAGCGGCGGTGGCGGCGCTGACCGCTCGGGGATATCCGGCCGCCGCCGTCGCACTGGACAACGGCGCCGCCTTTCTCGCCGATCCCGACAATCGCGCAGCGCGCCTCGTCGCCTCGTTCGACCACCCAGCCTATGGCGGTTATGACCAGGTCGGCGTGGCGTGGAGTTTCGGCGATCTCGCGACGCCGCTCCGCCGGCCGCCGCCGTTGCTTGGCGAGCATAGCGCGCAGCTTCTGGAGGAGCTCGGCTTTGATGCCGATGCGCGCGCCGCGCTGTTCGCTGCCGAAGCTGTGAAAGCAGCATGACCAGCTGGCTCAGGGGACTGGGTGGTATAAGGCTGGCGGCGAGCATGTTCGGCCCGGTCGATGGGCCGCCCGTGCTGATGCTGGGCGGATTGGGCCAGACCCGCCACGGCTGGTCGCGCGCGGCGGAACGGCTGAGCGAGCGAGGCTGGCGCGCGATCACGCTCGACCTGCGCGGGCATGGCGAAAGCGATTGGTCACCCGATGGCCATTATGGCTATGCCCGCACGGTCGGCGACTTGCTGGCCGTAGTCGACGGACTCGGCCGGCCATGTGTACTTGTCGGCGCGTCGCTCGGCGGCAAGATCTCGCTCGTGGCCGGAGCACAGGCCGGACCGGACAGGGTCCGCGCGCTGGTGATCGTCGATACCGTCCCGCGGACCAATCCGGCCGGGGTAGCGGAAGTGACGCAAGTGCTGCGTGCGCCGCCCGAAGGGTTCAGCTCGCCCGACGAAGCCGCGGCGGAACTGGCGCGCATCCGCGGGCAGGAACCGAGGCTGGGCGCGGGCGAACGCTTGCAGAGAAACATGCGTGTCGATGGTGCAGGGCGCTGGCACTGGCATTGGGATCCGGCCTGGATGGACCGCGAACAGGGCATCGGACTTGCCGCAGCCACGGGCTTTCTCGAAGAAATGTCCGCGCGGCTGACCATGCCGGTCCTGCTGACCCGTGGCGAGCGGAGCCAGGTCGTGAGCGACGAGGGGCTGGCGGCGTTCCGTGCGATCGTCCCCCAGCTTGAGGTCGAAACGATCGCAGGGGCGGGGCACATGATCGTCGGCGATCGCAACGATGTCTTTGCCGATGCCGCACTCGCTTTTCTGGAGCGGATGTTCGGCCTTCACCCCGTATGTGATTGATTGCTCCGCGCACTTGCCTTGTTCCCCGCATCGACGAAGAGCGAACGGGCAATCATAAAGGGCTTTCGACCGACGTGCTTTCGAGCTTCTTCACGCCCGCCAGTATCGCCGTGGTCGGCGCAGCCGACGATCCGTCCAAGCTTCGCGGCAAGCTGCTCAAGCTGGCAAAGGACAGCGCCTATCCGGGCGCGGTGCATGCGGTTCATCCCCGGGGCGGTACGATCCAGGGGCAGGCCGCCTATACCAGTCTGAGCCAGATTCCCGGCGGCGTGGAGCTCGTGCTGATCGCGACTCCCGGCGCAACGGTGCCCGGCGTGGTGCGCGAGGCGGTGGCGGCAGGCGCGAAGGCGGCGGTGATCCTGTCCTCGGGCGTCGATATGGCGGAACTGACCGACGCGATCGGCGATAGCGGGCTGCGCTATATGGGGCCGAACACCGAGGGGTATTTCGATCTCGCCGGTATCGCTTCTACCTTCGCTGCAGTGGTCGAGGAGGCGCTGTCGCAGAGCAGGGCCGCGCCGCGCCCGGGGCGCAAGGTTTCAATCGTGTCGCAATCGGGTGGCCTGGGCTTTTGCCTGTTCGGGCGCGGGCTGTCGGAGAATCTCGACTTCCAGTCCGTCATCACGACGGGCAATGAAGGTGACCTCGAATCCCTCGATTTCGTCGATCACCTGCTCGACGAGGGCGGGAGCGGCGTCATCGTCATGTTCATCGAGGGGCTGAAAAACCCCGCGCGCTTCGCGTCGGTAGCCGCGAAGGCGGCCGACAAGAGCGTGCCCATCGTCGTCATGAAAGTCGGTCGCTCTGAAGCGGGGCAGCGCGCCGCTGTCAGCCACACCGCCCATCTGACCGGAGCGGACACCGCCTATGACGCGGTGTTCGACCGCTATGGCGTGATCCGGGTGTTCGATATGGAAGAGATGCTGGCGGCCGCAGCAGCGCTGGCGCGATTCCCGCAGGGCCGCGTGGCCCGTGCGGCGGTGGTGTCGACTTCGGGCGGCGCAGGTGCCTGGGCAGCCGATCTGCTGGGCGCCGCGGGCATCGACGTCCCGGTTCTGTCTTCGGATTTGCAGGCCAGCCTTCAGGAATTCATTCCCGAATTCGGGTCGCCCGCCAATCCGGTCGACGTCACCGCGCAGGCGGTCGAGGCAGGCGGGCGGCCGCTGGTCAAGGTGCTCGAACGCCTGCAGCATAGCGATGAGATCGACGCGATTGTCGTCAATATGGGCCTGCACAAGCCGGGCCGGGTCAAGGCGCTCGCCGACCTGCTCGGGCCGCTCTATGCGGGCGCGACCAAGCCGATCCTGTTCCATTCGCATATTCTGCCGCACCCCGAGAATATGGCGGCGCTGGCGGAACTGGGGGGACAGGGCTTTGCAAGCTTCCGTGGTTGCGCCTCTGCCCTTTGGGCGCTGAACAAACATGCTGCCTTCCTTGCCGACTGGAAGGCGCGCGCGCCTGTCTTGCCGCCGGCAGCAGCACCGGTTTGCGACGATATCGCGCCGGGCGTATTGAACGAGTTGCAGACAAGCTCGCTGCTGTCGGCCTATGCCATCCCGGTGCCATCCAACGCGCTGGTTTGCGATCGAGCGGCGGCACTCACACAAGCGCGCGCGATGGGCTTCCCGGTCGTGCTGAAGATCCAGTCGCCCGATATCGCCCATAAGACCGAGGCTGGAGGTGTGGCGCTCAACGTCGGCGAAGGCGATGTAGAGGCGGCGTTCGACCGGATCATGGCGTCGGCAAAGGCCTATGCGCCCGATGCCCGAATCGAAGGCGTTCTGGTCCAGAAGATGATGCCCAAGGGGCATGAAATCGTGATCGGCATCACCCGCGATCCCGATTTCGGACCGCTGGTGATGTTGGGATCCGGCGGCATCTATCTCGAGGTCCTGAAGGACGTGGTGTTCGCGCCGCCGCCCATTTCGACCGAGGCGGCAAAGACGCTGATCGGGCGTTTGAAGACCGCCCCGATCCTGGAAGGTGTCCGCGGGGAAGCGACGGGAGATCTCGACGCGCTGGCGGCGCTCATCTCCCGCGTCGCCGACCTCGCGCGCGCCGAAGGTAATATCGACCAGCTCGATCTCAATCCCGTATTTGTCTACCCGGCGGGTGAAGGCGTTGTCGCGGTCGACGCGCTCGCCGTCGCCGGGCAGCCCGTCGGCGGAGGCCATTGATGCAGCCCGAAGAACAATATCTCGCGTTTCTCGCCGAAGGGCGCTTCATGCTCCAGCGCGCGAAGGGGAGCGGGACCTATGTCTTCTTTCCGCGCGTCGCCGTGCCGGGGACGGGCGAGACGGATCTCGAATGGGTCGAAGCGTCGGGGAACGGAACCGTCTATTCGACCACGGTGGTTCGCAGCAAGCCGCCCGCCGAAGACTATAATGTCGCGCTGATCGATCTCGCCGAGGGGGTGCGGATGATGGGCCGCGTCGTCGATATCGATCCGGCAGCCGTGCAAATCGGACTGAAGGTGAAGGCGAAGGTCGGTGAGATCGACGGCAAGCCCGCGGTCCTGTTCACGGAGGCAGGCGCATGAGCTTTCCACGCGGCAAGACGGCGGTGGTGGGCAGCGCCACCTTCGGTATCGGATCGGCACCGGGCTATACGGCGGCGGAACTGCTGGCCAAGGCATCGCTGGCGGCCATCGCCGATGCGGGGCTGAAGCCTTCGGACATCGATGGCGTCTTTGCGATGCTGCCGCAGGACCCGTTCTGTGCGATGTCCGTTCCTGAATATCTGGGCATCCGGCCCAAAATAGTGGAATCGACGCGCACCGGCGGGTCGGCGTTCCAGATTCATGCGATGTGGGCGGCGCTCGCACTCGAAGCCGGCCTGTGCGACGCTGTCCTGATTGCTTACGGCAGCAACCAGCGGTCGGCATCTGGCGGGCTGGTGTCGAGTGGCGCAGCCCCTTTTCCCTACGAGCAGGTCTACAAGCCGCGCAATCCGCCGAGCAGCTACGCGCTCGCCGCCGCGCGGCACATGCAAGAATATGGCACGACGCGCGAGCATCTGGCCGAGGTTGCGGTGGCCGCACGCAAATGGGCGCAACTCAACCCTGACGCATTCGCTCGCGATTCGCTGACGATCGAAGACGTGCTGGCCGCGCGGATGGTGTCCGATCCCCTGACGGTGCGCGATTGCTGCCTCGTTACCGATGGCGCTGCGGCGATCGTGATGACGCGCGCCGATCGGGCAAGAGACTTGCCTCAACCTCCCGTCTATCTGCTGGGCGCGGCGTCGGCGACCTGGTTCAAGAACATCTCCGAAGCAACCGACCTGACCGTGACTGCAGCATCGGAAGCCGGCGCGCGGGCCTATGAACAGGCCGGCGTGAAGCCATCGGATATCGATGTCGTCGAACTCTATGACGCCTTCACGATCAACACGATCCTGTTCCTCGAAGATCTGGGATTTTGTCCGAAGGGAGAAGGCGGACGGTTCGTCGCCGGAGGCGGGATCGCGCCGGGAGGACGGCTGCCGGTCAACACCAATGGTGGCGGCCTGAGCTGTGTCCATCCCGGCATGTATGGGCTGTTCACAATGGTGGAGGCGGTGACCCAATTGCGCGGTCAGGCGGGCACGCGGCAAGTGGCGGACGCGAAGCTAGCGCTCGCGCACGGCAATGGCGGCACGCTTTCCAGCCAGTCGGTCACGATCTTCGGCACAACGGAGACACTCTGATGCCGCTCAATGCCGACTATATCCTCTCGCGCGAATTCGCGCCGGTCGAATCCGTGGTTACCGACCGCGATGTCATGTTCTATGCGCTGTCGATCGGCCTTGGCCGCGATCCGATGGACCTGTGGGACCTGCGCTATGTGTTCGAGAAGGACCTGAAGGTCTTTCCGACCATGCCCCTCGTCATCGGCCACCCCGGCAACTGGATGACCGATCCCGAAACCGGGATTACCCGAACGATGGTCGTCCATGGCGCGCAGCGGCTGACGACGCTTCGCGACTTGCCCGTCGGCGCGACCGTGATCACTACCAACCGTGTGTCCCAGATCTGGGACAAGGGCGACAAGGGCGCGGTCATGGACCTGGTGCGCGAGACCATCGACAAGGCGACCGGAGCGTTGATCGCACGCAGCGAATCGAGCGTCTTCTGCCGCGCTGATGGCGGCTTTGGCGGACCTCAGGGCGAGTCGCACGTCTTTGAACCGGTGCCCGATCGCGCCGCCGACCGGTCGGTCGAGATGCCGACCGATCCGAACACGGCGTTGATCTATCGCCTCAACAACGATCGCAATCCCCTCCACGCCGAACCGGCCTTCGCCGCCAAAGCCGGCTTCGCGCGTCCGATCCTGCATGGGCTGGCCACCTATGGCGTCGCTGCGGTCGCGGTCGCGAAGACATTTCCCGAAAGGGCGATCACCTCGTTCGAAGCGCGCTTTTCCAAGCCGGTGCTGCCGGGCGAGACGATCGCGGTTGATCTCTGGGATGAGGATGGCGCGGTCGCATTTCGGGCGCGCGTCGGCGACAAGGTCGTACTCGACCGAGGGCGGGCGATATTGGCGTGATGCCGCTTGAACGCCGGCTGATCGACGAGGTCGAGATCCAGCGTCTGGCCGCTGCGTACAGCCATGCGGTGATGCGGCTCGATGGACTCGCGGCCGCAGCGACCTATGCCGAGGACGGCGTTCTGACTGCCTTCTCCAAGCCTGGCATCCTCGGTCGCGCCGCGATCGCGGAGGCGCTGATCCTGACGCTGGAACCGCTCGCCTTTCTCGCTCAGAATTGCGGCGCGGGCGTCATCTCGGTCGACGGCGACAGCGCAACCGCAAACTGGACCGTCACCGAATTGCTTCAGCGCAGGGGTGAAGACCGTCTGTCTTGCTGCTTCGGCAGCTATCAGGACCGGTTGGTGCGCACAGCCGATGGCTGGCGGTTCTCCCACCGGACTTTCATACCCTTCTTCCGGGGACGGATCGAGGCGGACGGGCGCTCCTACCCCAATCCGGCCTTCTCCGGACCGGCGGGACCGCCGGGCGCGCTTAGCTGACCGGGCCGGGCAGCGGGTTCCCCTTCGCTTTCCACGGTTCGCGGTCCTTGAGCGCCGGCACGGTACCTTGCTTCGCGCCATTTTTGTCCAGCAGCGCCAGATAGTCGGCCATGTCCTGCTCCGACCAGAATGCCTCGCCACTGCCGGCGATCACGCCGAGCAATTCACAGCCGTCAGGCCCGGCGACCCAGGGGCCGAAGCGGTCGCCATGCATCAGGAAGATGTGCGTGCCCTTGGGGCATAGCCGGTCGCCGACCGTCACTTCGCCTTCGAGCACGAACACGGTGTGATCGCCCTGGTGTCCATGGGTGAGCGAGATCATCCCCGGCTCCCATCGATTGTAGAATGCGAAGTAGCGTGGCATCGATTCGAGGAAGCGTTCATAGATCGACGCCGTTCGCCCGTCCGCAAACTCGATGCGAACGACCTCCTGCTCGTAAACCTCGTCGATATGTTTGAACCGCGGTGCGCCCAGCATCTTCGCTCTCCCGTCTGTTATCGCATCATCAAGGCCCCGCCATCGACGGGAATGATCTGTCCGGTCATGAAGTGTGCGCCGTCTGAAGCGAGGAACGCGACCACCGGCACCAGATCGCGCCGGATATCGCCGAGCTTGCCGCCGATCGGGATCGCGACCTTGAGTGCGGCATCATGGGCAGCCAGCTGGTCGGCGCTCATGCTGTCTCGGGTCTTGTCGTACATCGGTGTCCAGATGGTGGGCGCGATGGCGTTGACGCGGATATTGTAGCGGCCCCATTCGCTGGCGATTGAGCGCACCCAGGCAACCACCGCGCCCTTGGCGGCGGCATAGGCTGCCTTGCCCGGATAGCCCTTGATCCCAGCCGACGATGCGAAGTTGATGATCGCGCCGCCCCGATCCTTGAGGTGCGGGAACACCGCCTGATTGACCAGGAAGGTGCCGGTCGCGTTGACGGCGATGGCTTCAAGCCATTGCTCCGGCGGGATCGATTCGGCAGGCGCGCCGGGCGCTATTCCCGCAGCATGGATCAGCACGTCCAGCCCATCCAGCGCAGCGACGGCTTGGTTCGTCGCGGCATCGACCGAGGCCTTGTCCGTCACGTCGACCCCAAGGAAAGTCGCACCCGCTTCTCCGGCGACCCGTGCGCCGGCATCGGCGTTGAGGTCGAGCGACACGACGCGCGCGCCCATCGCGGGCAGCGCGCGGACCAGTCCTTCGCCCATACCGCTCGCTCCGCCCGTCACGATGATCCGGCGGCCGTCCAACATCCTGTCTGCCATCGAGCTCTCCTTGGACCCTCGATAGCACCGACCAGCTGTCCAGCGGATCGCGGCTGTGATCGTTAGCCTCAACGCGTTGCGAAATCCCCGCGACTGGCGATCCTTTGGACGACAGGCTCGAGGGAGAGAGACGATGGATTTCGGTATCCGCGACAAGGTCGCGTTCGTGTCGGGGGGGAGCAAGGGCATGGTGCGCGAGGCCGCGCTGATGCTTGCCGACGAAGGAGCGAAGGTGGCGATCGTCGCCCGCACGCAAGGGCCGATCGACGACACGGTCGCTCAGATCCGCAGCGGGGGCGGCACAGCGATGGGCTATTCCGCTGACCTGACGACACGCAGCGGCGTACGTGACGCGGTGGCCGCAGTGCGTGAGGAATTCGGCGACCCGGACATCGCGATCAGCTGCGTCATGGAGAATATCGCCGGCGACTTCGACGATGTGAAGGATGAGGATTTCGAACGCTTCTTCATCGTCTATGCCATGTCGGTGGTCTATCTCGCGCGCGAGGTCATTCCGGCAATGAAGACCAAGGGATGGGGCCGGTTTGTTGCGGTCGGATCTGGCACCGCGAAGGAGCCTGTCGGCAACATCCACCATATGCTCGCGAACACGACGCGGCCCGCTGCCGTCGGTTTCGTCAAGACGCTGTCGGACGAAGTGGCGAAGTACGGCATCACCTGCAACACGGTCGGCCCGGGCTGGATCGGCACCGACAATATGTACAATTATCTCGAGAAGAAGATGGGCGTGACGCCTGACAAGGTCGGCGAATTCCTGCACGATCTGATTCCGGCGGGCCGGGTCGGCCGGCCAGAGGAGATCGCATCGACCATTGCCTATCTATGCTCCGACCTGGCCGGCTATATCAGCGGCAACTGGATCGGCGTGGACGGTGGCAAGCACAAGTCGCTGTTCTGACGGGGCGACGCGGCGGCCGGGCTATAGCTCGACCACCGCGCGCGTCGGTGTCGTGCCCTCGGGCGCTTCATAAAATTGTTCGCTCCATTTGCGTAGCGCCATGTACCCGGCAATGTCCTGTTTCGCGAACACCGGGCGCTGAACGAAGACCTGATGTCGCCAGATGCGCGCATCCTCCTCGAACAACTCGATCGTATGGTTCGCGAATTCACGTTTCGCCTGGGGCATCACGTCGGGGGATGCGGGTTCGCGGGGCAGGAAATAACTGACACGAAGGTCCGACAAGGCATCGTCTACCGGTGTCGCAGTCAGGATCAGGCGATAGGGATTGCGCCCCTCGAATGCAGCGAAGGACAGCCCCGGGCCCATGTTCAGCGTGTGCAGCGTCATCGCCACCTGCTTGGTCTTTGCCGACTTGAACCCCATGCGCGAGCGCCAGCGCGTTCCGGGCGTTTCGAACCACAGGAGTTCGGGATCTTCCGGCGCGCCGTGCGTGAAGCGGAAGTGCATCGAATCTGCCGCATTCTCCTGGATGAGCTGCGGGTGGATCGGCTCGGAGGGCTTGTCGACCACCGCTTGCGGATAACAGGGATAATAGTCCGCCTCGCTTCCCGGCAGATCGAAATCGGCGAACAGATCAGGCAGCTCCCAGCCCTCGCGCGGCGGTCCGCCGGCCGGATCGTGCCACATGAAGATCAACCCGTGCCGCTCGATGACGTGGCGGGTGCGCAACCTCGCGCCGGTCGGCTTGTCTTGATAAGGGATCTGGGCGTTCCGGCCGTCTTTGTCCCACATCCAGCCATGATAGGGGCAGACGACGCAGCCATGCTTCACCTTGCCGCCATAGCCGAGATGCGCACCCAGATGCTTGCAGTGCGCATCCATGACAGCGAGGTCGCCGGCCTGATCGCGAAACGCCACCATGTCGGCGCCGAAATAGCGCATCGGAACCACGCCGCCCGGGGCGATCTGCGCGCTCCAGCCGATCTGGAACCAGCCTGTCGGTTTCATGCTCAGTTTCAGCATCGATCGTCCTTCGGTGTAGCGGTTGTCAAAGGGTCTCGACAAAGGGGGTCGGCGAAGTGCCAGCCTCGCCTTCGTAGAAGCGTTCGCTCCAGTTGCGCAGCATCGTGTAGCCCTTGATATCCTGCTGGGCGTAGACGGGGCGCTGGACGAAAATCTGATGCCGCCAGATGCGGGCATCCTCTTCGAACAACTCTGCGGTATGGGCGGCGAAGTCGCGCAACTTGAGCGGCATCGTGTCGGGCGATGCCGGATCGCGGGGCAGGAAGTAGCTGACCCGGAAATGGGCCGCTTCGTCGTCGATCGGCGTCGCGGTGAGGATCAGGCGATAATGGACATTGTCGCCGTCGAAAAAGGTGAATGATAGGCCGACATTGGGTTTGATGCCGCGGTTGAACAGGGCGAACTCGCCGGTCTTCGGCGACTTGAACGCCATGGTGCTGCGCAGGCGGTTGCCCTCGATCCGGCAGTCGGTGAGCTGCGGATATTCCGGCGCACCATGGGTGAACACGAAGTGCACCGAGTCCGCCGTGTTCTCCATCATCAGTTGCGGATGGATATGCTCGCCCGGACGATCGACCACCGCTTGCGGGTAGCAGGGATAATAGTCAGCCTCGTTCGCGACGCCCTCAGGAAAATCGGCGAACAGGTCGGGCAATTCCCACCCGTCGCGCGGCCCCTCGCCGCTCGGATCGTGCCAAAGGAAAATCAGCCCGTGACGTTCGATCGCCGACCATTTGCGCAGCTTCGCTCCGGTCGGCTTGTCCTGATAGGGGATATTGGCATTGCTGCCGTCCTCGCGCCACGCCCAGCCATGATAGGGGCATATGATGCAATCCCCGCGAACCTTGCCACCATGCCCGAGATGAGCGCCCAGATGTTTGCAATGCGCATCCAGCACGCTCAGGCGGCCGTCAGCGCTGCGAAAGGCGACGAGGTCATGCGAGAAATAACGCAGAGGCACGGCTTGACCGGGAGCAATTTCACCGGACCATCCGATCTGGAACCAACCGGTGGGCTTCATGTTGAGCTTGAGCATCGCGGCCTCGATTTAATTCGAAAATCGAAATATCATGCGCGATGCGCGGTTTCACCTCTGCGTGCCGATCCACCACATATGCGATGGCGGCGGCCGGAGGGATCGGGCAGCGTGACCGAATGAGCGAGGACCTGCCCAAGACTGTCGCGCATTTGCAGGCCCGGCTTCCATCGGGTCCGATCGGGCGATTGCTGGCGTCGATCGGCAATCTGTCGACCTCGTTGGGCGCGATCCATGCCCGCTTCGCCCAGGACCATGGCCTCGGGCCTCGCGGGATCTGGATCATGAGCTGGATTTCGGAAGGTCAGGGCAATCCCGGCGCCATCGCCCGCGCGATGATCCTGCCGCCCAGCGTCATCTCGGGGGACCTCAACCGGCTGGTCGAGCAAGGACTGGTCGTCCGGCAACGGGGCGCAGCGGACGGCCGGCGGCTCGACTATAGCATGACCGAAACGGGACAGGCATTGCTGGCGAAAGCGCATGCCCGCTATGTCGCGATCCTCCAGGACAAGTTCGCCGAATATCCGCCCGACCAGATCGATGCGCTGCTGCGTATTCTCTTCGAGATCAGCGGTCATGTCCGGTCGCATCTCGATGCCGCGGACGATTAAAGGCGGATCAGTCGTTTACCGATCCCCGCGCCCTGCAGCATGTTGAGATAGGCTGCGGGAGCCTGTTCGAGGCGATCGATGATCGTTTCGCGATGCACAATCGTGCCGCTTGCAATGCCGTCCGCCAGTTCGGCGCGAGCAGGTTCGAACAGCTCTGGGTGCTCGGCGGTGATGAACCCGCGCAATGTGAGCGCGCGATAGAGCAATGTCTTGAAATGCCTGAGCGCCAATGGCGCCTCGTCATTATAGTGCGCCGCCAGTCCGCACAGCATGATCCGGCCGCCCTGCACCATGGCGGGCAACGCCGCATCGAGACTGGGACCGCCGACATTTTCGAACAGGATATCGATGCCGTTGGGTGCCGCCGCGGCGATCCGGCCCGCCAGATCGGGGTCGAGATGGTCGAGGCAGGCGTCGAACCCCAGCGTGTCGACGACATAGGCGCATTTGTCGGCACCTCCGGCAGTACCGACAACGCGCAGTCCGCGCGCCTTTCCAAGCTGGCCGACCACGCTTCCCACCGGGCCGCTGGCGGCCGAGACGAGCAGGGTTTCGCCCGTTGAGGGCCGAGCAAGGTGAAGCCCGACCCACGCCGTCATGCCCGAGCGGCCCAGCACCCCCAGCGCCAGCCGGGGCGGATTGATCGCCGGGGAAATTACTTCGGCACGAGCGGCGGCAAGGGTTTGCACCGCTTGCCAGCGTCCGATGGCCAGCACGGTGTCGCCCACGGCATAGCCTGGCGCTTGCGATGAAAGGACTTCGCCTACGATCCGGCCATGGATGGTGCCGTCCGCCCATTCCGGAACCTCGCCGGTCCAGTTGCGCATCGCCCGCGCCAGATAGGGGTCAAGGGCGATGTATCGCGTATGGATGGTGATCTCGTTCTCGGCCGGTGCGCGCAGTTCGTCCGCGGCGAACACGAAATCGGCCAGCGTCAGCGTTCCGCAGCGCCGGCGCACGCGCCAGAAGCCGTTGCTGTCCTGCATCGCTACCTCCCGTCCGGGGCTTAACGCATCCATGCCGCATCGCCAGCCGGCAGGGCGTAGAGCGCACATACCTGCGCAATCGGCGTACGACTTGAAACTTACATCTTGTCGGCTTTAGGGCTGTGAGCAACGTCGAGATACGCCCAGAGGAATTGGATTCCATGCCATCAGCCGTGATCGTCAGCGCAGCGCGCACCGCCGTTGCCACTGCCCGCAAGGGAACGCTCGCCAATACCAGCGCGGAGACATTGGCTCTGGCCGTGCTCAAGGAAGTTGTGATGCGTTCGGGCGTCGCGCCGGACAGCGTAGACGATGTGATCCTCGCCGAATCGCTCTATGGGGGCGGCGCAGTCGCGCGGCATGCCGCTGTCGAGGCCGGGATGACGAAGGCCGGGGGGATGGCGCTCAACCGGCATTGCGCGGGCAGCCTGACTTCGGTCGGTCTTGCCGCAGCTCAGGTCATGTCGGGGATGGAAACATTCATCGTTGCGGGCGGGGTCATGTCGATCTCGACCGCACCGAAGATGCAGCGCAGGGTGCCCGGTACGGACGAGGTCCAGGATTTCTGGATGCCGCCGACTCACCCGGACAGCCCGGAGGCACCCAATCTCGACATGTCGATCACGGTCGGCTGGAACACGGCCCGGGCAGCAGGGCTGACGCGCGAGGAACAGGATGCCTGGGCGGTCCGCTCGCACCAGCGTGCGATTGCGGCCATCGACGCGGGATATTTCAACGAGCAGATCGTACCTGTCCAGGCATTGATGCCGGATGGCTCTGCCGTGGAGTTCAAGGTCGATGAGCACCCCCGCCGCGACTCGACCATTGAGAAACTCGCCACGCTGAAAGTGCTGCATCCTGAAATCGAGGGCTTCTCGATTACGGCCGGCAATTCGAGCGGCGTCAATGATGCGGCATCGGCGATGATGGTGACCACCGACGCGGTTGCCGCGGCGCAAGGCCTCGGGGTGATGGCGAAAATTCGTGCCTGGACCTCGGTGGGCATCGATCCGGCGAAGACCGGACTTGGCGTTCTCGATGTTATCCCCAAGCTGCTGTCGCGAGCCGGGGTGGATCAGTCCGACGTGGCGTTGTGGGAGATCAACGAGGCGTTCGCCTCGGTCCCGCTGGCGGCATCGCGAATGCTCGGCATCGATGACGAGACGATCAATATCTCGGGTAGCGGATGCTCAATCGGCCATCCTGTCGCGGCGTCGGGCGGGCGGATGCTGATCACGCTGATCCATGATCTCAAGCGCCGCGGCGGGGGGCTCGGTGTCGCGGCGATGTGTGCCGGCGGCGGTCAGGCGGGTGCCGTCCTCATCGAGGTCTGATCAGTCCCGGTACCGCGGATCGGCCCGGTCGAGCTGCCGCAGCAGCGCGGGCCATTCGCGACCGCCATCGGTCGAGACGTCCGCACTCCCCGTTTTCGGGGCGAACAGCGCTGCGGTGCGCCGCTGGCTTTCCGCGCTCGGCATGACCGGGGCGCCGCCGGCCAGCGCCGCCACCTGGATCTGGCACGCCGTCTCCAGCCGCTGCATCAGCAGGAACGCTTCCGGGATCGATCGGCCGACGGTCAGCAGTCCGTGATTGCGCAGGATCAGCGCGTCGTTGGCGCCGAGCGCAGCGATCAACCGGACCCGCTCGCCCTCGTCGATCGCCGGTCCTTCGAAATCATGATAGCCGGTGCGGCCGAGGAAGCGCAGCGCGGTCTGGCTGATCGGCATCAGCCCCTGCGGCATGCACGAAACCGCGACGCCCGCGCGGGTGTGCGTATGAATGACCGCCTGCACATCGGGCCGGGCCGAATGCACCGCGCTGTGGATGACATAACCAGCCCGGTTGATCCCATAGTCCGTATCGCCCGGGTCGAGGACATTGCCCTCGATGTCGATCCGCACCAGTGAACTGGCGGTAATCTCTTCATATAGCAGTCCGAACGGGTTGATCAGCAGATCCTCCGTATTCGGGATGCGCGCCGTGATGTGATTGAAGATCAGATCCGTCATCCCGTAACGCGCGATCAGGCGATAGCAGGCGGCAAGGGCGATACGGGTGTCGCGTTCGATCGGGTTCATGCCCGATGTTCTGCGCCGATCTGCACGAACCAACAATCGCGGATGGGATGCTTTCGTTTGAACCTTTCGCCCGGGCATGTGCTGGGGCAATTTCGGCAGATGATCAGGATCTTTGGCGGACCAACCCGCTATGTGCAGGGCCCAGGCGCCATCGGCGAACTCGGCACGCTTACGGAACGGCTGACAAAACGGCCTTTGCTGGTGGTCGATGCCGATGTGCTGCCGTTCGTCGAGGCGCAACTCTCGACCGCCTTTACCGGGCGCCCCACCATCACGCTCGCCTTTCGCGGCGAGGTCACCCAAGCCGCCATCGACCTGCTGGTCGAACAGGCGGGCGACGCGGATTGCGTGATCGGCATCGGCGGGGGCAAGGGACTCGATGCGGCCAAGGGGGTCGCATTCAAGCTGGGCCTCCCGTTCATTGCCGTGCCGTCGATCGCGTCCAACGACTCGCCCACGGGCCGCTCGATGGCGATCTATAATGACGAGCATGTGCTGGTCGCGATCGAGACGATCCCCGACAGCCCGTTGCTGGTCGTCACCGACACGCAATTGATCGCAAACGCGCCCGCACGCTTCCTGCGAACGGGCATGGGCGACGCGCTCGCCAAGAAGTTCGAGGCGGAGCGAGCGGTGGCCGACGGCGCGAGCAACTTCTTTGGAACACGCCAGTTGCGCACGGCATTGGCGATTGCCGATGCCTGCTATCACACGCTGCGCGAACATGGCGTAGCGGCGATGGCGGCAGCCGAACGGCATGAGCCCGATGAGGCGTTCGAGGCGGTGGTGGAGGCGAATGTTCTGATGGCGGGGCTCGCCTGGGAGAGCGGCGGCCTGTCCTACGCCCATGCTGTCGTACGCGGGCTGGTCAAGGCGCGCGGCGCCGCCAGCGCTCCGCACGGCGACCATGTCGGCTATGCGACGCTGGTTCAGCTTGCCATCGAGGGACGCGATGACGGGTTTATAGTCGACGTGATCGGCTTCAACCGAAGCGTCGGTCTGCCTGCCTCGTTGGCGGAGCTGGACATGGGATCGCCGACGCCGGATGAAATCGCCGAAATCGCACGGCTGACGACAATCGGGCCGAAGGGCGGGCGCATCATCGTGAACGCCACCCCCGGCCAGATCGCGGACGCCATCGTGCGAGTCGAGCAACTGGCGACCCGGATATCGTGACGGCATCGCTCTTTACGCCGTTCACTCTTCGCGGCGTTTCGATGCGTAATCGCATTGGCGTGTCGCCCATGTGTCAATATTCCGCAACGGACGGGCTGGCGAACGCCTGGCATCTGACCCATCTGGCGAGCCGCGCGGTCGGTGGCGCAGGACTGGTGGTCACCGAAGCCGCCGCGGTGGTGCCGGAAGGCCGGATCAGCCCGGCCGATCTTGGCCTATGGTCCGATCGGCATGTCGAGGCGTTGCGGCCCGTTGCCGCCGCGATTGCAGCCGCCGGCGCGATCCCTGGAATCCAGCTCGCTCATGCAGGACGCAAGGGCAGCACTCAGGTACCATGGCTAGGCCGCGAGGCGGTGCCGCTCGAAGCAGGGGGCTGGAGGGCAGGGAGTGCGACCGCCGCGCCGTTCTCGGCCAGGTCGGCGCCAACCTATGCGCTCGATACCCCCGCTATTGCGGCGATCGTCGATGGCTTTGGCGCGGCCGCGCGCCGGGCCGTCGCTGCAGGATTCCGCTGGGTCGAATGCCATTTCGCGCACGGCTATCTGGTCCATTCCTTCCTGTCCCCGCTCGTCAATGATCGCACCGATGACTATGGCGGCAGCTTCGAGGGACGGGCGCGGCTGGCATTGGAGATCGTCCGGGCCGTCCGCGCCGCGATGCCGGACGATGTTCCGGTCGCGGTGCGGCTGTCCTGCGTCGACTGGACCCCCGGCGGCTGGACACTCGACGAGTCGGTGCGCCTTAGCCGGCTGCTCGGTGAAGCCGGAGCCGACCTGATCGATTGTTCGAGCGGGTCCGCGATAGCCGGTGATGCTCCGCCGAACGGGCCGGCGGTCCAGCGGGATTTCGCGCGCATTATTCGGGCCGGGACGGATATGCCGACCGCAGCGGTGGGCGGAATTGTGGCGGCTCAGGAAGCCGAGGCCATCGTCGCGGAGGGGGGCGCTGATATCGTCCTGCTCGCGCGTGCCATGCTGCGCGATCCCTATTGGGCGCTGCATGCGGCCCGAGCCTTGGGCGAAACGCCGTCATGGCCGCCACAATATGCGCGCGCGATTGGGACCGCATGACCGACGACATCATCGCAAGGCTCGACCGGATGGAGGCACTCGAAGCGATTCGGCAACTGGCATTCGGCTATGCGCTGTGCGTCGATGCGCGCGATCTCGACGCGCTGGTTTCGCTCTATGTCGATGATGTTCGAGCGGGTGGGGGCAAGCAGGGGAGGCCGGCACTGCGCGAAACCTTCGACGCGGCATTGCGCCAGTTCACCACCAGCGCGCACCATGTGACCAATCACCTGATCGAACTGCTCGGCCCCGACGATGCCATCGGGTTGGTGAGTTGCCGGATCGAGCATGAAGTCGGCCCCGATTGGGTGACGGCAAGCCTGCTCTATCATGACCGCTATGCGCGGCGGAATGGCGTGTGGCTGTTTCGCGGGCGGGTGCAGACCCGGCTCTATGCGACGGCGCAGGACGATCCGCCGGTGGGGCCGGCCAAGATGCGCTGGCCGGGCGCGCCGGTTGCGGAAACCGGCTTCCACGATTCGTTGCCGTCCTGGGCCGAATATTGGGATGGCGGGGCGGGAACGGCATGGGACGGAGAGGGTGCGGATCGGCTCGTTTCCCGCCTGCGGCGCGGCACCCGCCTGCCGCCACCGCCGCGCTACATCTTCCGGGATCAGACGGAGGAATAGCCCCCGTCCACCGGCAACACGACGCCGGTGATGAAGCTCGCCTTGTCCGAACAGAGGAATGCCACCGCATCGGCAATGTGGCGTGGCTCGCCCCAGCGGCGCATCGGTGTGCGGCCGATGACGCGCTCGCGCAGCGCTGGGTCGATCTGACGGTCGGTCAGCGGCGTGACGATCCAGCCTGGTGCGACGGCGTTCACGCGAATGCGCTGTTCAGCCCAGGCGATCGCAAGGCTCTTGGTCAGCAACGCAACGCCGCCCTTGCTCGCAGCATAGCCCGGCGCAGTACCGCTGCCGAAAAGACTCATCATCGATGCGATGTTGACGATCGCGCCGCCGCGTACAGCGAGGGCCGGCCGAAACGCGCGGCAGCAGCGCATCGTACCGGTGAGGTTGACGTCCAGCACATGCTGAAATGCCTCCTCCTCGAACGCCGCGTGACCGCGTGCGGTCGTGCCCGCGCAATTGACGAGGAAGTCGATTCCACCGGTGTCCGCGGCAAAGGCGCGGACCGCGGCGTCATCACCGACGTCCAGCGGCTTCATCGCGATTCCGGCAAAGCCTGCTTCGCCGGCCCGGGCATCGACCTCGGCCTGATCATATCCGGTGGCGACGACCGCCGCGCCCGCCGCGTGCAGTGCCTGCGAGATCGCACCCCCGATGCCGCCGATACCGCCCGTCACCACCGCGCGTTTGCCCGTGAAGTCCATTTCGCCGTCTCCTTTCTTCTGGTGGATAGTCAGAGACGGGATGCCATGACAGGGCAACGCCAGCACATGGGTGATGACTGGCCGTCCGCCGCCCCAGCCATTGACCCTGCGCTACCCCAGGCCGATGAAAGCGTGGACAGGGGCCGCGCCCTCGCGTGTTCCAATTTTGAAGCGGAGCTGCACTATGGCGTCGATCGCCAAGGATTTCCGGCCGGAAGGAATGGCCGCCAATTTTCTGCCCAAGGACCTGGTGGTCAAGATTCCGGAGGATCTGAGCAAGTGGGTCCGGCGTCCGGCCGGGCATTATTATTGCCCGATCATGTTCGACACCTCCGCCGGCATCACCGTCAACGTGCTTCACTATCCCAATCCCGGCGTGATCGGACGGCACGTGCATGACGGTCCGGTCTTCTCCTACACGATGGAGGGAAGCTGGTATTATCCCGAGCATGACTGGGTCGCGGAGAAGGGGTCGTTCGTCTGGGAGCCGCCGGGCGAGCATCACACCCTGACCGTCAAGGAATCGATGACCGCGCTCTATGTCATGCATGGCGGCCTGACCTTGCTCGACGAGAATGAAAAGCCGATCGGCTTCGACAATTGCCTTACCCTGCTGGGCTTCTGTGCCGAATGGTATCGCGAGCAGGGCTATGACGACGACTATATCAAGCAATTCATTCGCTGAGCTGCGGCGCGAATGACCGCTCGTCCGTTGGATGGCATCCGGGTCGTCGAATTCGAAGGTCTGGGACCCGGACCTACTTGCGGGATGATATTGGCCGATTTCGGGGCCGAGGTCGTTCGCATCTCACGGCCGGATTACGCGCAATGGGCTGATCCGGTCACCTCGCGCGGCAAGGGTCTGCTTGCCGTTGATCTCAAGGATCCGGCAGGGATGGCGCAGGTTCGGGAGGCGATCGGGTTGGCCGACGTGCTGATCGATCCGTTCCGGCCGGGCGTCATGGAGCGGTTGGGTCTCGGCCCGGATGATCTGCTGCAAAGCCGTGCCCGCCTCATCTACGCGCGATTGACCGGCTGGGGGCAAACGGGGCCGCTGTCGCAGCGTGCCGGCCATGATATCAATTATTTGGCGCTGTCGGGCGCGCTGGAAGGGATCGGGCGGCCGGGCGAAGTGCCGACACCGCCGCTCAACCTCACCGGCGATATGGGCGGCGGCGCGGCGCTGGCTGCCTTTGGCATCTGCGCCGCCTTGTTCGAGCGAGAGCGATCCGGGCTCGGGCAAGTGATCGACGCGGCGATCCTCGATGGCACGAGCATGCTGATGGCAATGTTCCACGGCATGCAAATCCCGCTGACGCGCCAGGACTCGCCGCTTGGCGGGTCACAGCCTTGGTATGACTGCTATGCCTGTGCCGACGGGCGGCACATCGCAATCGGCGCGCTGGAGCCGCAGTTCTGGGACAATCTGGCCGAAGCGATCGAGCTGCCGCAGCAATTGCGTGATCGCGAGCGCGTTGCCACAGACGTCATCCGCGGTGCACTGACGGCGATCTTTGCGACGCGAACGCGTGACGATTGGGACAGTCGTTTGTCGCAGCTCGATGCGTGTGCGAGTCCCGTCCTGTCTGTTGATGAAGCCATGGCGCATGCCCAGGCGCAGGATCGCGGCCGGTATCTCGAGCGCGGTGGGATTGCCCAGCCTTCGCCCGCGCCGCGTCTGTCGCGAACCCCGGCGGCGCCATCGGCTGAGCGGGACGGGTGGGCAACGGTTGAGCGCTGGCGTACGGCGGGCAGCTAGTCCCGCCGTACGCCGGCGCGCCGCTCAGAGCTTTTCGGTCAGTTCCGGAACGATCTTGAACAGATCGCCGACCAGGCCGACGTCGGCGACCTGGAAGATCGGGGCGTCTTCGTCCTTGTTGATGGCGATGATGACCTTGGAGTCCTTCATGCCAGCAAGGTGCTGGATCGCGCCGGAGATGCCGATCGCGATATAGACTTCGGGCGCGACGATCTTGCCGGTCTGGCCGACCTGATAGTCGTTGGGCACATAGCCTGCGTCGACGGCAGCGCGCGAGGCGCCAACGCCTGCGCCGAGCTTGTCGGCCAGCGGCTCGATGATCGAGGTGAAGTTCTCACCCGAGGCCAGCGCGCGGCCGCCCGAGACGATGATCTTGGCCGAGGTGAGCTCGGGACGCTCGCTCTTGGCGATTTCCGAACCGACAAAGCTCGAAAGCCCCGTATCGCCCTTGCCCGAAACGGCTTCGACCGTGGCGCTGCCGCCTTCGGTCGCCGCCTTGTCGAACGCGGTACCGCGAATGGTGAGCACCTTCTTGGCGTCCGACGACTTGACCGTGGCGATCGCGTTGCCGGCGTAGATCGGGCGGGTGAAAGTGTCGGCGCTTTCGACCGACAGCACTTCGCTGATCTGCATCACGTCGAGCAGCGCGGCGACGCGCGGCGCGATGTTCTTGCCGGTGGTGGTGGCGGGCGCGACGAACGCGTCGTAGCCGGCCATCAGATCCGCGACGAGCGGCGCGACATTCTCAGCCAGCGCATGGCCATAGGCCGCGTCATCGGCGAGCAGCACCTTCGACACGCCCGCAATCTTGGCAGCGGCATCTGCCGCGCCCTGCGCACCCTGGCCAGCGACCAGCGCGACCACGTCGCCCAGCTTGCCGGCAGCGGTGACGGCGGCCAGCGTCGCGTCCTTCACCGACGCATTGTCATGTTCGATCCAGACGAGAACGCTCATGCCACAACTCCCAGCGTCTTGAGTTTGCCGATCAGTTCATCGACGTCCGCAACCTTGACGCCGGCCTGGCGCTTGGCGGGCTCTTCAACCTTCACCACCGACAGGCGCGGGGTGACGTCGACGCCATAATCGGCGGGCGTCTTCTGCTCCATCGGCTTGCTCTTGGCCTTCATGATGTTGGGCAGCGAAGCATAGCGCGGTTCGTTGAGGCGAAGATCGGTAGTGACGATCGCGGGGAGCTTGAGCTTCACGGTCTCGAGGCCGCCATCAACCTCGCGGGTGACGTCGACGCTCTCGCCCGACACTTCGACCTTGCTGGCGAAGGTGCCCTGGGCCCAGCCGAGCAGCGCGCCCAGCATCTGGCCGGTCTGGTTGTTGTCGTAGTCGATCGCTTGCTTGCCCAGGATGATCAGGCCGGGCGCTTCCGCCTCCGCGACCTTCGCCAACAGCTTGGCGACGCCCAGCGGCTCGACCTTGTCCTCGGCGACGATCAGGATCGCGCGATCGGCGCCCATCGCCAGCGCGGTGCGCAACGTTTCCTGCGCCTTCTGCTCGCCGATCGAGACCACGACGATCTCGGTCGCCGCGCCCTTTTCCTTGAGACCGATCGCCTCTTCGACGGCGATTTCGTCGAACGGGTTCATGCTCATCTTGACGTTGGCGAGATCGACCCCCGTCCCGTCCGCCTTCACCCGCGGCTTCACGTTATAGTCAAGCACGCGCTTGACCGGCACCAGTATCTTCATTCCGTTTCTCCGACCGCCTCGAGGCTTTGGATTGCATCGCGCGCCATGCGGAAACCACGGCTCTCCCGTCAATGCGAACGGCGGTTTGATCAGGAGGGTGATGGCGAGGGCTCGAAGCTTGCCGGGTGCGGCGTGCGCCTTCTAGCAGCAGTCGCGCCAAAGGAGTTTCCATGACTGAATCGCCGTCCGTGATCTGGCAGATTGACGAAGGCGTGGCGATCGTGCGGCTGAACCGCCCCGAACGGCTCAACGCTCTCACGCTCGAGATGCTCGATCGACTACGCCATACGCTTGACGAAGTCGTGGCTGCGGGCGCGCGCGCGATCCTGGTGACCGGCGAAGGCCGTGCCTTCTGCTCGGGAGCCGATCTCGCTTCGAGCGAAGACCGACTGACCAAGCGCGACTTGGGCGATGCGGTGCGGGCTCACTATAATCCGTTGGCCCAGACCTTCGCGGCGCTGCAGGTGCCGGTCGTAACAGCAGTGAATGGCGCGGCAGCCGGAGCTGGCGTTTCGATCGCGCTTTCGGGCGATATCGTGGTCGCAGCGCGCTCTTCCTATCTGCTGCTCGCCTTCGCCAATATCGGGCTGGTGCCCGACGCCGGCGCAACCTGGCTGATCGGCAGGTCGGCGGGGCGGCTCAAGCTCCTCGAAATGGCATTGCCCGGCGAACGGTTGACCGCCAATGCGGCGCTCGATGCCGGATTGGTGACGCGGGTAGCAGACGATGATGCATTGCTGGAAACGGCATTGGCACTCGCGCGCAAACTCGCCGCGATGCCGACAGTTGCGCTGGGACTGATCCGTAAACAGGCGGCGGTCGCGCTCAGCGGCACGCTCTCTGATCTGCTCGAGGTTGAAGCCGTCCATCAGCGCCGCGCCGCTGATACGAGCGATTTCCGCGAAGGGGTCGCCGCCTTCCTCGACAAGCGCAAACCCAGCTTCACGGGGCAATGATCCCCCCAGCTACTCAAGGAAATCCATCATGACTGACGTTCTCATCCTCTCCGGCGTCCGGACCGCGATCGGCGACTTTGGCGGCGCGCTGAAGAACGTGCCCGCGGCCGATCTGGGCGGACTGGTGATCGGCGAGGCGATCGCGCGCGCGGGCATTGCTGCCGATGCGGTCGGGCATGTGGTGATGGGCAATGTGATCCCTTCGACGCCCAGCGACGCCTATCTGGCACGCGTCGCGGCGGTGCGTGCGGGCGTGCCGGTGGCGGTGCCCGCGCTGACCGTAAACCGGCTGTGCGGGTCGGGGCTGCAGGCGATCATCTCTGCGGCACAAGGCATTGCGCTTGGTGAATGCGGGGTGGCGGTTGCGGGCGGGGCCGAGAATATGAGCCAGGCGCCACATTATGTGGCCAGCGCGCGGTTCGGCCAGAAGATGGGCGATATCCAGATGCTCGACGCGCTCACCCGTACGCTGAGCGATCCGTTCGACCAGGTTCATATGGGGGTGACTGCGGAGAATGTCGCAGCGCAATGCGGCATCGATCGGGCGGCGCAGGACGAAGCCGCGGTCGAGAGCCATCGCCGCGGGGCGCGTGCGATCGCCGAGGGGCGATTCCGCGATCAGATTGTGCCGGTCGAGATCAAGAGCCGCGGCGGCACCGTGATGTTCGATACCGACGAGCATGTTCGTGCCGAGGCGACGCTGGAGGATATGGCGAGGCTGCACCCTGCCTTCCAGCGCGACGGAACGGTCACCGCGGGCAACGCTTCGGGAATCAACGATGGTGCTGCGGCGGTGGTGCTGGGTTCGCCCGAGGAAGCGCAGCGGCTCGGGGCCAAGCCGCTCGCACGGATCCTGGGCTGGGGCCATGCCGGTGTGGAACCGCGGGTGATGGGGCTTGGGCCGGTCGAGGCGGTGCCGATCGCGCTGCGGCGCGCGGGCGTGACGCTCGACCGGATCGACGTGATCGAGTCCAACGAAGCGTTCGCAGCGCAGGCGTGCGCAGTATCGGCGCAGCTCGGGTTCGATCCCGAGAAGACGAACGTCAACGGATCGGGCATCTCGCTGGGCCACCCGGTCGGTGCAACTGGGGCGATCAATACCGTCAAGCTTCTCTATGAACTCCAGCGATCGGGTGGCCGCCTCGGCCTCGTTACGATGTGCATCGGCGGAGGACAGGGCATCGCGCTGGTGATCGAACGACTGGACTGAATTTCGACCGGTCCAGTCCGCTCGCTTGCAGCTCCCACACGCCGGCGCATCATCGTGCCCCCTGAAATGTCTTGCGCCCCGCCCGTGACCGGGCGGCCGCGTGCTATGGCGCGGCTGCACCTTGCCACCGAGCCCCGGTGGGTCTCGGCCACGCGCCCGAGCCGCGTAGAATGCAGCGCTGCCCGACACCAGTTCTTCTTCCTGCGCCTGCGGCTGACTCGATATGTCCATATTTCTTCCCGACCATATCCACCCTCAAGGGTAAGCTATCCCCAGCCATGCCGCTCGTCCCTCACTTCGATCAATCGGGGGGGGGCAGGGTCGGCGCGCCTTCGCAGACTGGCTGGTGCGGACGAAGCGTGAAACTATCTACCAGCAAGACCGTTCAGCGCAGCTGAATGGCCAAAGGGGGAGGCGTGGCGATCGAAAGCAAGCCAGGCGCGGAAATCACAGCATCGCAGTGGCGTCAGATTGTCGATAGCGCGGTGGATACTGCGATCATCACGACCGATGCTGCGGGGCGTATTACCAGTTGGAGCGCCGGCGCCACTCATATTCTGGGTTGGAGCGAGGCCGAGATGCTCGGCCGTTCACTTGCGCCCCTGTTCCCCGATGCGTCAGGCGAGCAGCTGATTGCCGCCGAAATGCGCGATGCGCACGCGAACGGGCGTGGCGGCGGCGACGAGGGATGGCGTCTGCGCAAGGACGGCAGCCGGGTCTGGGCGTCAGGTGAGCTTACCCCGATCCGCGACGCCGGTGGAGCGGTCTCGGGATACACGAAGATCCTTCGCGATCGGTCCAGCCACCGTGCGGCCGAGGCAATCGTCCGCGAGGAGCGGCGCGGGCTCGAGATCCTCAATCGCGCCGGTTCCGCGCTAGCGGTCGAGAACGACCTCGATTCGCTGGTGCAGATCGTCACCGATGCCGGGGTCGAGCTGACGGGCGCGCAGTTCGGGGCGTTCTTCTACAATGTCACGAACCCCGCTGGCGAGAGCTACATGCTCTATACGCTCTCCGGCGTGCCGCTCGAGGCCTTCTCGAAATTTCCGATGCCCCGCAACACGGCGGTGTTCGGCCCGACCTTTGCCGGCGAGGGTATCGTTCGCTCCGACGACATTACGCAGGACGCGCGGTATGGGCTGACCGGGCCACATCATGGCATGCCCGGGGGGCATCTGCCGGTGCGTAGTTATCTCGCGGTGCCGGTGATTTCCCGCACCGGTAAGGTGATCGGGGGCTTGTTCTTCGGTCATGCCGAGCGAGGCGTCTTTACCGAGCAGTCGGAGCGGGGCCTGGAGGGCCTTGCCGGCGAGGCGGCGGTCGCCATCGACAATGCGCGATTGTTCCAGGCGGTCGAGCGCGAGCTTGCGCAGCGGCGCGCGGCCGAGGGCGAACTGGCCGCGAGCGAGGACCGGCTACGGCTCGCCAACGAAGCGGCCGATATCGGCACTTGGGATTTCGATCCGGAAAGCGGCGCGCTGCGCTGGGACGAGCGATGCAAAGCGCTGTTCGGCCTGCCCGCCGATGCCGAGGTCACCTATGATGGCAGCTTCCTGGCCGGCATCCACCCTGAGGATCGCGATCGCGCGCACGCCGCGGTGTTGGCCGCTACCGACCCGGCGACCCACGCAGACTATGATATCGAATACCGCACGATCGGCCTTGGCGATGGTATCGAGCGTTGGGTGGGCGCCAAGGGCAAGGCGATCTTCCGGGATGGCCGCGCGGTGCGCTTCATCGGCACGGTCATCAATCTAAGTGGACGGAAAGCCGCAGAATCAGAGCTTCGTGCGCTGAACGAGCGTCTGGAAGAGCGTGTCGCCGAGGAAGTCGCCAAGCGCGGCGAGGCCGAGGAGGCGCTTCGCCAGGCACAGAAGATGGAAGCGGTTGGCCAGCTGACCGGCGGCATCGCGCACGACTTCAACAACCTGCTGACCGTGGTCACAGGCAACATCGACATGGCGAAACGCGCACTCGATGCCGCCGGCGTCGAGGACGCACGGGCCCGTCGATCCCTCGACAACGCGATGAAGGGCGCGGAGCGCGCCGCTTCGCTCACCCAGCGGCTGCTCGCCTTTTCGCGGCGCCAGCCTCTGGCGCCCAAGCCGCTCGATGTGGACAAGCTGGCCACAGGAATGGCTGATCTTCTGCAACGTGCGCTCGGCGAGCATATCCAGCTGGAGATCGTGACCGCGCCAGGATTATGGCGGGTCGAGGCCGATCCCAATCAGCTCGAAAGCGCGGTCCTTAATTTGGCGGTCAATGCGCGCGACGCGATGCCCGATGGCGGCCGCCTTACCATCGAGACTGCAAATGCCCGGCTCGACGAAGGCTATGCCGCAAGCCAGGCTGAGGTCCCGCCAGGCCAATATGTGATGATCGCCGTGACCGACACCGGTACCGGCATGCCGCGGCAGGTCATCGAGCGCGCTTTCGAACCGTTCTTCACCACCAAGGAGGTCGGCAAGGGCAGCGGCCTGGGCCTGTCGATGATCTACGGGTTCGTCAAACAGTCCGGCGGCCATGTGAAGATCTATTCCGAGGAGGGCGAGGGAACGACCATCAAGCTCTATCTGCCGCGCCTGATGCGTGAGCCGGAAGGCGAGGAAGAGCCGGTCACGATCAGCCAGGGCCTTGAAGGAAGCCGTCGAGAGGAGACGATCCTGGTCGTCGAGGATGACGATGATGTCCGCGCATATACCGTCGAGTGTCTGCGCGAGCTCGGCTACCGCGTGCTCGAGGCGCATGATGGGGCGTCCGCGCTGCGCCTGCTCGAGCGCCAGGAAGCCCCGATCGACTTGCTGTTCACCGACGTCGTGATGCCCGGCATGACCGGGCGCGAGCTCGCCGACGCCGCAAGGGAGCGGCAGAGCGACCTACGCGTGCTCTACACCTCAGGCTACACGCGCAATGCGATCGTTCACGCCGGACGGCTCGACGCCGGCGTCGAGATCATCAACAAGCCTTTCACCTACGAAGCATTGGCGCGAAAGGTGCGCGACATGCTCGACGGTGGTCGCACGGAATGCGTGCTGATCGCCGAGGCCGAGTCGACCGTGCGGATGCTGGCGGCAGAAGCGCTTGGCGGGATCGGGTTTCGGGTAGAGGAAGCTGCAACCGGCGCGGAAGCCCTGAACAAGGTGCGTGCGGCGCAGGGGCGCTATGATTCGGTTGTGCTCGACGATGGCCTGGGTGATTACCGGGCGGACACGCTGGCGCGTGAACTGCGCGCGCTTCACGAGCAGCTGGCGATCGTCATCGTTTCGACCGATCGTGTCAGCGACCTAGAGGCGCAGTTCGCGGACGACCGCTGTACCCGCATCCTGCCCCGCCCTTATTCGGGCGGACAGTTGCAGGATGCGCTGAAGCAGCTCGGCGTAAGCTGCGCAGGTTCAGTTGAGCGGGAACGGCGCTGAGGCGGAGTGCCGCTTCTCCGGTCGCTAGTCGTGCTCGATCGAGCCGACCTGACGCGTGCCGGTCCAGACCTCGCAAACAGGGCAGTCCGGATCCTGTTCAGCCGCGCGCATGGCTTCATCATCGTTGGGCGCTTCGACATCCTTGCCCTTGACGATGTTCCTTGACCCGTCGTTCAGCTTGTAGACTCGATAATGTCCCATCACTCCCCCCGTCACCCGCTCTCGATTTTGCTTCGAAAAGCGAGCGTGATCAATGGCCTATGTTAGCGATGACGATGGCGGGGGAGCCAGTCAGGTGCCCATCCCGGTGATGGGACATAAGTGTGAGCTCGCCACTTCGTCGGCGACCTGATGGAAACCAGTCTTGCTGCACCGCGCGTCGCGTCTCGGCCGTCCGCTTCTTGGGAGCTGCGTTCGAAAGCAGCCGGTCCGAAGTCGGCCCAGCTTCGGTCATTCCGTCAACCAAAAAATTTTGGCTTAGCCGTGGGAAAACCAGCCCGCTGCCCGAGGCCAGCGTTGGCTATCGCAACCGATCGACCATCGTTTCGGCTGCGATGAGAGAGCGCTGAGCGCTAGGGAGTGAGAACTGGGAAGTAGAGGAAAAGAGCTGATATCTGGCTCTTGGCTTTCCGGTTCTCCTTCAAGGAGAATGCTCATGAACTCCCCTTATGTCCCGCCGGTCGTCCAGGCGATCGGCCTGGCGTGCGTGCCCGTTGATGACATGCCACCCGGCACCGCAATGGCACGCAAGCCGGTCGCGGCGGCGGTGGTAACGCTGCACATGCGCGATGACGGGCGCCGCGATGTGACCGTCACCTGTATGTCCGATGCGCGCGATCTTGAATTCCCGCTGCCGGTGCTGGTGGAAGACGCGCTGCTCGCCGGCGCGCCGACCGTCATCACCGAACTCGACTGCAATGTGCTGAACATTGAGGCGGCCGCGCGGCGGTTCTTTGTCGAGCCCAAGCTCGGCGCGCTGGCGAGCGGGCAGGGGCGCGTGGACGCGGTGGCGATGTTCGGCTCCGGACACGACGAAGTGGGGCTGTGCCGCCGCCTCGGCATCGCGGCGAACATGGTTGCCGACCGAGATGTCGCGCAGTGGTGGCGCCGTGACGCGCCGGCTGCGGCCGAAGGCGTGGCACTGACCAGCGCCGTGTCGCGTCTGATGCTGTGGGCCCATGGCGCATCGTTCTTGGCGGGACTGCCGGATGCCTTTTTCGAGACGCTGCTGCCGCTGCGCGAGAAGCTGATCGATCTCGAGGCGGCACGCCCGGAAGTGAAGGCGATCCTGACTTCGCGGCCGTTCGGCCGGGCAGGCTCGTTCGCGAGCTACTATCGCGAGTACCGCGTCAGGCGCGATGCCGGCGACGAGGATGCACGCTGGGTGACCTTCGAGGAAGGCCTCTCCTACGTCTGAACCTGAACATCTGCACCAACCTCGACAAGGCCCCGCTAGCGCGGGGCCTTGTCGTTTGTGGAGACGAGATCATGCGACAATGGCTGTCACCTGATACCGAACGCGCCGCAGCGCTGCTCGAAGCGCATCCCGACTACCGCATTCTGCGCTCACTGCCACCGCTGGACCTGCTACCGCTACCCGCGGCTGAAGGCCGGGTCCGCACTGCCGCAGTTCTGGACACGGAGACCACCTCGCTCGATCCGGCAACCGGGCACATCATCGAGCTGGCGATCTGTCACGTCTGGTTCGATGCACGCGGCCGCATCGTTGGGGTCAGGCGGGTGCATGACTGGCTGGAGGATCCGGGGTACCCGCTGCCACCGCATATCGCGGCGCTGACCGGGCTCACCGACGCAGACCTCGCCGGCAGGCGGATTGACGATGCGGCAGCGCTCGACCTGCTGTCGGGCGCCGACCTGATCGTTGCGCACAACGCGAGCTTCGATGCCGCCTGGATCGAGCGGCGCTATCCTTCAGTGGCGGGCAAGCCGTGGGTATGCTCGCTCAAGGACATCGACTGGCGCGGTCATGGCTATGAGGGCCGCCAACTCGGCGCGCTGCTCGGCGAGGTGGCCGGGTTCTTCAATACCCGTCACCGCGCCGATGCCGATGTCGCCGCGCTGGTCGCGCTGCTCGCCACGACGCTGCCATCGGGGAGGACAGCCTGCAGCGAGATGATCCTCTCGGCGCAACGCCCGACCGTGCGGCTCATCGCTAATGGCGCGCCGTTCGAGGTCAAGGACCGGCTGAAGGCACGAGGGTATCGGTGGAACCCGAAAATCCGCTGCTGGTGGATCGAGGTTGCCGGAAGTGCGACCGACGACGAGCGTGCATGGCTCGCTGCCGAAGCGGGCTGCCACCGACCAACGCTGCGCGAGATCACCTGGCACCAGCGCCATCGCACCTGAGCCTCTCATCTCGATTGCACGAAAGTCGAGCGGCGTCCGCCGCCGATCATGGCCGCTTACGACCAACACACAAGGGAGAATACCATGTATAGCCTCTATCACGACCGCCCGTTCAACGTCCGCTATGCCGTTCACCAGCACAGCGGCCGTTACACGCCCGAGCTGCTGCGCACGCATCGCACCGCACGCGCGTCGTGGCTCTATATTCATCGTCAGCACGGCATCGATACGTTCGGCCCCACGCCGGACTGGTCCCGGCGTGACGACCTAGCGGCGCACGGCCGTAGCGCTCCGGCGCGGGCAAATCACCCCTCGCTCGACGGCATCGGACTGTGGGACGAGGCCGATCGGCATGCCGCGAGCATCCGTCCCGACGAGCCAGTTTGCGCGCATGCGGTGGGGTCGCTGCCGATCGGCGAAGATGTGGCCGGCTGGCGCAACCTGATCGAAGGGTTCGCCGAAGACCATCTGACCTCGCAGGGCATGGTGGTCGATTGGGCGATCCACCACCGGGCGGCGAGCGACGACAAGCCTGAAATCCTGCCGCATGTTCACATGCTGATCGCCATGCGGGTGTTCGATCCGGTCCATCCCGATCTTGGCCGTATCCGGCAGAACTGGGTGCGCACGGAGAAGGCGCGCAAGGCGCTCGCGGAGAAGTGGTGGGCGTATAGCGGAATTGCGCCGCGCAGCTATGCGCTTGCGGCGTGATCCAGCCCCGATCGACTTCGTTCTAGCCGTTCATCGGCCTATAAGCTTGGGGTTCGGTATCCCTTCGCAGGAACTGGACATCGCGCCGCCCTGAAGGCGGCGCGACCCACATGCCATGCTGCGACCGTCCGACACGGTCACGCGGTCTGGGAGGACGATGATGGCTGGAAAGTTCTTGCGCATGACCGCGGAGAGCGTTCATGCGCGGCTGCGGCACGGGCGATTGAGGTTCCAGGAAGCGATCCATGTGCCCGGCGATCTCACGATATCGGACCCGACCATTCAATATCTGTGCAATGCCCTGCGGGTCGATGGCGGCCTGGACCTGTCCGGCTGCACGCGCCTTGAAGCGCTCCCCGAGCGGCTGATTGTCAGGGGCGCGCTGATCATCGACCGATGTGTCAGCCTCAAACGTCTGCCTTCTGGTCTGCATGAGGTGAACCGCTTTAGCGCGGAAGGATGTACGGCGCTAAAATCCATTGCCCCAATCGGGGTCTGCCACGGTCCGGTCAACCTCATCGGCTGCGCGGGACTGGAGCCGCTTACACCCGATTTCAGAGCGACCACATCACTGCAGATCGATCACTGCATCATCTTTCCGCGCGCATTTTGCGTGGACCTGAACGTGCCCGAAACGATTATCGCTGTGGCCCCGGGACGCCGCATCCGCGAGCTGATCGATCACCGGCTGCTCTCGCGCCATCCGATCCGCGAGGAGATCGTGACCCATGCCGAACGTGACCTCGCCCTCGGCGACCTTCGCCTCGGCATCGATGCCACCTCGTTGGTTATCAAGGAAGGTCAGCGGAAGGGCAGGGGGAGAGGAGTGGGCAGGCTTTCAGGATAAGGGGAAAAGATAATATCATGATCACCATCATCGCAGTCTCCGCGGCAATCCTGGCGATCCCGCTGATGACGCGGCTGCTGGTCGCAGCCATTGCAACGCTGTTGGGGGCAGCGCTCGTCATCCGGTCGCGGCGTATCGCTCGCCACATTCTTAGCCGTGGCATCGGACAGCCAAATTCCCGGTCCGATCGCAAGCTAAGCCGCGCCGAGCGCCGACTCTTGAAGCAGGGCCTGAAGCTCGCGCTCGATCAGACTGAACTCAGGAGCCTGTTTCCGCAGTCAATGGTGCGAGCTGAGATCTGGGCGAACCGACTGGTGCCCTGACCATGGCTGCCGCAACCCCTAATCCGTGTTGCGATCAATCGATGCTGGCGTCCTCGTTCAGGTCGGACGCGACGATGATCCCGCTGGCCCACTGATTGGGATCGACACTTGGCCAGCGATTGTAGCTGTGCAGAAATTCAAGCCAGCCGACATGGGTTGCAATCCCCGACCCGGGACGGGTGAGTTCCAGCATAATGAGCGCCGCCTGGCCCTCGCGGGTGAGAACATAGCCGTGCCTGTCGATCACGGTGGCAAGGCCGAGCATCTCGAGATGAAGAAGATAATGCTCGAACAGCGCCGTCGAACCGCCGAAGATGTCGCAGACCGCCCGCCGGTCATCGACCTTGAGGTGGCGCGACGATGCCGGGCACTTGGCACCGGCCTTGAAGATCGGCTGCTCGTAGCGGCCGGAATGTAGCCACGACATCGTCCGGCGCATGACTTCGAGCTGCGCGTCGCCGGGCCCGCGCAACCCGGTGCCGACACGGTAGAAGGCGAACGCACGCCTGAGCGTCGTAAAGCGCCTGCGGTCGGGCGTGACGACGTAATCGGGATTGTCCTTGCCATCGACATATTCGAGCTGCCGCCCCCACATGACGGTCGGCTCGTCGGTGAAGAACCAGTCGCGATCGTGAAACATGGCGGACGATCAGAAATCGCGGGTCGATTGCACGCTGCCGGGCCGGCACGCGCAATCGTCGATGATCCTCGACACGCGGCTCGACTGCCGGAACGACGGGGCGGCATATTGCTGGAGCGTGGTCCAGCGTTGCGGTTCGAACCGGGGCGGGGTGGCGTGATCGGTGCTGGGCACCACCATCAGCTCGAAGATCCAGTGGGTGAGCTCGTCCGCGCCCCGGCGGTGGAGCATGGTCGCGAACCGCTCCCAGCGGTGGCACTGGGTGTTGAGCCAGCCGATCATGCCTTCGCGTGCGTCGATGGAGTCGGTCGGCAGCGACCAGCTCTCGGTCCAGGCGCCGTCGGCGCCGCGCTCCTGCATCAGTACCGCCGGCTGACCATCAATCTCGCCGCGCGTGAAGCGCACCGCGCCGTCACTCGGCGGTGCCGCCGTCTCGACGACCACGAGATCGCGCGTGCCGGTCGCCGGCGCGTGCAGGAACCGCGGAATGTCGTCCTGCACATCGACCGCCGGCATATGGATCGTGCGCCGCATGCGCTCGAACAGGGTGCCGCCGGCCACCGGCGTGGCCCCGCGATTAAAGGTGTTATCGGGCATGCCTTTTCTCCTTAGCTGGCGAGGATGCGCTGCTCGCCACGCTGAATGGCGGCGGAACGCTGCTGGGTTGCATCGTCATGATCGATGATGACGGGCTTGGTGGCCTCGAGCATCGCAAGCACCGACCAACCCAGGCTCGAGAGCTGGGCGTGCTTGAACACGGTACCCTGATGCTCGAGCAGGTCGCGATTGGAAAGGTCGAGCATGTAGCAGCGGAAGAACAACTCGCTGGCATCAAACAGGTGCTGGATCATCGCTTGTGGATCGATCCTGTGCATCTCTTCTGCAACGCAGCGCAAGGTAGCGCGCATCAGCTCGAGCTGATCAGTCTGGTCCTCGCACATGCACATGTCGAGGTGATGCCCCCAGAACGCGTCCCGCACACTGTCCCACAGGTGCCCGTCGGGCGCCTGCAGCACGACGTGCGATCGTCCGATGGTAACGGGCTGCAGCGTGCTGCCCCAGGGGCGCACCTGCGCCAAAACGAGTTCATGCGACATGGCGAACCTCCTGCGTTGGGGCAGGAATATTTAACTAGCAGGGCAATGTCAAGTTGTCGGGGTCATGTGACCCCAAAATATTTCTGGTGATCGTCAACGGCGTCTGGATCGTTCACCGGCAGGCCGATAAGGCGGTTCAGCCGATGCCTTCTCGATCTCCGTAAGCAGGTCGGTCAACGCGTCTTCCGGCATGAGGCCGCGGACCCGCATCCAATGCCACATCGTCCGGCCAGCACCGCCGATATCGATCACGAGTCGCTGCCCTGCCGAGCCGAGATCCTGATCACTCGACCATAGGCTGCTCAGTTCGGCACGTGCGATCGTGCGGACGCGATAAGGATCTACGGCTGCCGACGCGACCACATCGACCCATTCCCATAGTTGGCCGAGCAGGACGACCGCGATTGGGTCGCCTGCGGCGCTCGGTCCCGCGCTGGTCAGGCGCGGCGCAATCGTGCGGAGGAAGAGCAGCTCATTGCTTCGGACGATCGGGACGGCGACGCTCGGCGGCACATGTGCGTCGAGCAGGAGCAAAACCGTCATAAGCCGGAAGCACTGCCGCAGCGTATAGCCACGGCGAATCGCCGGATCCTCCATCATGTTAGCAGGCCAGTCGTGCCGGCTGATCAGCTTGAGCCGCGTGCGCAGGCGCGCGCGCGATTCCTCATCGAGTTCAGGATGGGTGGCGGTCGGGTCTGATCCGGGGGGCGTGGTGAGAATGACCATTGCCAGATCATCGAGATGGGCTGCGCTGAGACGGTGATGCGAACGATCTGCCATGCGCCGATGCTAGGGCGCGGGCATGCATCCGGGAAGAGCGAGGGTAGCCAGAGTCAGAAATAGCGCCATTCGGGGGTGACTTTGAGGTCCAGCCAGCCGTCACGGTCGCGCGACAGGCTATCGATGGTCACCGCGCCGATGGCGGGCGTGGGTACGACGAGCGTTCGCAGCGGCTGTCCGAGCAGAGCGTCGCCGACTGTGTGCGGGATCTGCCCTGCGCAGGCGAAGGCGCAGTCCGATCGGCTCCGTTCATGGTAGCGCCAGAGCAACTGCTTATCCTTGAATTGCTCGATTTCGACGAGCAGCCGCCGGTAGCGGCGCGAAATGCCGACCACGTTAATGTCGGTTCGCTCGCGGATCTGCCGCAGATACACATGGCCGGGCTTGAGGACAGTGGGCCGCCAGAGCCGCGCCAGTCGCTCAAGCGCCATATCGACCTTGACGGGCGACAGACCTGCCCGCTGCAGGAGGTCGTCGAGCGGATCGGAGAGGTAACGATCATGCATCTTAGGTTCGCCAGCCTGATTGCATAGGCGGTTGGCACAAGATCAGCTAGCGCGCGCCGCTGCCGCGGTCTCGATCGCCGCCCAGTCGATCATCTCCAGCTTCAGCTTCGCCAAATGCTGGGCGAGCTTGGCGACCGCGCGCCCGAAACCGTAGCGCCCACCGGTGCTCGCAGGAGCATGACCACTGAGCTGATCATGCACATCGATCGGAATGTCGGCGTCGCGGCACAGATCCTTGAACGTGTGCCGGAAGCTATGGAACACGAGACGTGGATCGAAGCTGACCTTGTCGATGATCCGGCCGGCGCGCCGGCTCGCTTCCTTAGTCTGGACGTCGAGCGAATCGGGGGTGAGATCGGGAAACAGCTTGGTTTCGCCGGCCGCCCGCAGCGCCTCGACGCGCTTGATGAGTCCGAGCGCAACCAGCCGGGGGTGGAGCGGCAGCAGGCGGGTCGACGCCTCGGTCTTGACCCGCTTGGTCGCTTCCAGGTTGGCAGGGTCGATGTAGTCGTCGATATCGACATACCAGACCTGTCCCTCTTGCTTGATGTCGGCGAGCAGGATCTGTCCAAGTTCCTCGATTCGTCCGCCGGTGAACAGCGCGAGCAGAAACAGCCAGCGTAGCGTCACATCGGACACGGCCGCCTTGCTGTGCTCGATCGACCAGGATTGGGTGAACAGCGGGAGCGCGAACAACTTCGAGAGCTCGTCATGGGTGAACGGCCGCCGGTCGCTGGATTTGGAATAGCCCTCGACCTTGATCCCGGCCGAGACGTTGGCGGGAATGAAGCGCTCCTGGAAGGCGAACCCCAGCAGCGCTTGGATCGCGCCCAGATATTTCTTGACCGATGCGGGTTTGACCCGCTCGAGATCCTCGCGCCGGGCGTAGAGTGCGTATTGATCGACGAATGCGAGGCTGCGATGCGCGCGGGACATGCTTGCCGGCATCTTGGCCACAGCGTCGCGGAACTCGAAACAGTCATCGGCCGTGATCTCGCCAATGCCGATGTCGCCGATGTAGCTGGTGAAGTCCTCGACCGCTTTGTCGGCCGCCGCAACGGCCTTCTTGCCCGGCTTGCGTGCCGCCTTCCATTCCTTGGCGAGGTCGCGCAGCTTCATGTCGGGGCGCGCGCGGGTCGCGTTGGGGCGACGTCGCAGAGACTGCACCTGCGGCAACTGTTCTCGCACTTGAGGTGCGGCGAGCGCCGCCGCGATCGCGTCGGCCAGCGGCTCGTCGATGCCGGGGATGTTGCCCTCTGCAAGACCGATCTGGCGCTTGAGCGCGGCGACCTGCTCGGTAAGCAGCGCCCGCCAGCGCCGACGTGGCGTCCGGCGTTGATAGTCGAACCAGAGCTCGCCCAGATGGCGATGACGAGCCGCCATTTCCGCTTCGAGCCGCGCGATGGTCTCCTCGGACAGTTCGTCATCGGTGTCGCTGCCCGCCACGCGCTTGCGATAGGCAATCCATTCTGCTGGCGGCATCGATTGGGCGGTCGGCAGGCGCTCACCCGCGAGATCTGCTACCGCATCATCGAGCTCGCGCAGCACGAACGCGACATCCACCCCGCCCGAAGCGAAGCCGCTTCCCGATCGCCGCGTAAGGTGCCGCTCGACCAGCGCCTGAGCCTCCTCAGCCGAAAGGGCGCCACCGCCCTGGTTCTTCAGCGTTTCACGGAAGGTGGCCAGCTTCTTCTCGAACTCGCCATTGGCGATCGCCAGCTTCTTCCCGGCCTCACGCGCATCCGACGTGCCGAGCGTCACCTTGTAGAGCTCGCCGCAGTTGAACATCGGCCGCAGCGCCTCGGGCACCTTCCGGCGAAGGTAGAAGATGCCGCTGCGGGGATCCTGCCATAGGCCCTTGATCTTGGTCATCGAACGTCTCCGGTGTACTCATCAGGTGTACCCACAGAGACTTAAATGTTCGGAAAACCGCCAATTCTGCCGATTTTAAGCAGATTGGTGACCCCTACGGGAATCGAACCCGTGTTTCAGCCGTGGAAAGAGAAAAGTCCCTAAAATCAACGGCCAGTCCCCCAATTCACGCTTTGTTCCATGCGTTTAAAGTCAATGACTTGCGCCTCAGGGGGGACACTTTCCCCCACAGGGGAGAACGTCCATGACGCGATACGCAGCGCAGACCGCCGTCAGCAGCGCGAAGAGCAAGGCGGAAATCGAAGGGCTCGTTGAGCGTTATGGCGCGGCGCAGTTCTTCTCGGGCTGGAACGCAAATTGTGCGGTCATCGGCTTTACGATGCACGGCCGTCAGATCAAATTCATCCTGACCATGCCGGACAAGGCGGCCCGGGAGTTCACGCATCACAGCAAGGGTGCGCGTTCGGCCGATGCGGTGCTGGCTCAGTGGGAGCAGGCGTGCCGCCAGAAATGGCGCGCCTTGCTGCTTGTCATAAAAGCCAAACTGGAGGCCGTTGAGAGCGGCATCAGTGTCTTCGAGGATGAATTTCTCGCCAATATCGTCATGCCGGGAGGTCAACTGGTTGGGGAGATCATCCGCCCCGAGATCGAAACTGCGTATTTGACGGACCAAATCGCGCCGATGCTTCCCGATTATTCTAGCCACAGGGGAGAACGCTGATGGGCGAGGCAATCGAACTCCACTGCCGCACGTGCGGACGCTCGACCGAGTTCGGGCGGGAGGTCTACTCCGACGTGCCCGCATGGGTCGTCCGGATTGAGCACGACAAGTGCAACGAGTGTGACGATGGGGGCTTCTCGGCTGAGCATTGGATTGCGGCGGATGGGTCTGAGCCTGATCCGCTGGAGATGGAGCGCCTGGCGAAAGCGCCGATCGTCCTCATCGATGCGGATGATCCTGAGCGAAAGCCGAAGCTTTATGCGTGCCGGAAGTGCGGCAAGGCTTCCTCACCGAAGACCTACGCATGCTCCGATGATCGGGCCCACGAGGCGGCGAGGCAGGCCGCCATCGACTGCTATGACTGCAAGGAGTTCAACGTCTGCGCCTGCGGCGAGCAGGTCGGCAAGGGCTGGACGGCATGTGGCACGTGCCGGTTTGAAAAGAAGCTCGCGGCGGCCGCAGAGGTAGAGGACGATGGCGGCCCCTATTTCGATTTCGGCGGTGATCGCTTCTTCCATGACATAGCGGACGCGGCTGAGGACGGGGTTGAGTGGGTCAGCCCCTGCACCATCACCTATCCCCGCCTCGACGTGGACAGTATTCTCGACGATCTCTTGAGCAATATGCACGAGGACGCCACCGTTGACGATCTCGACGGCGTTCAGGAGTTCGCCGAGGCGGTTGCGCGGTTCAACGAGGCGCAGAAATGCGCCAGCTATTGGGGTGACGATAAGCGGAAAATCCGTGTGCCCTCCCCCGTAGCGCCTGAGCCGTTGCCGATGCCGGAGAGGGTGGGGGCATGAGCGGGGGCAATCCATACCGGGTGGAGGCGATACGTCCATCGCCGCACCCGCTTGCGGACGATGATGTCTGGACGCCGGTCGGCTACTGGCCCGCGCCCGATCCGACCAGCCCGTATTTCTGCCACGGGCCGACGCTGGTGTCGTTCTCCGGCGGCCGTACCTCCGCGTACATGCTCCATCAGGTGCTTTGCGCCCATGGCGGCATACTGCCGGGCTATGTGATCGTCGCCTTCGCCAATACCGGCAGGGAATTGGAGGAAACCCTTCGCTTCGTCCATGAATGCAGCGTTCGTTGGGGCGTCTATATCCATTGGGTCGAATGGCGTCCGCCAGCCAGCAAGCGGGCCAAGATTGAGTATCCCGAGCACCTGCGGGCCTCCCGCAAACTCGATAAGGAGGAACGCGCCCAGCGCGCGGCCGAGCGAAAGCGCATCCGTGACATAACTGAGGCGGGGAGTCGCTTTGAACATGTGAGTTTCAACAGCGCCGACCGCGAGGGCCGGTGGTTTGCCGAACTGATCCGGCGCAAGCGATATCTGCCCAATCAAGACATGCGCTACTGCACCGAAAAATTGAAGGTCGACACCATGAAGTGGCTCATGGTGAGCCTGGGCTACGCGACGTGGTTCAACATGGTCGGCCTTCGCGCAGATGAGCGCCATCGCGTGTTGAAACAGATTTTGCGCAATGAGTCGGGGCTTGAACGCTTCATATCCGGTTGCCCGATGGCGCTCGCGGGCATCACAAAACTGGTCATCTGGCGCTTCTGGCTCGGCCGTAATATCGATCCCAAGCGCCTCTCCCACCCGCTGCCGCAAAGTTTCGATCTCGGTCTATGGCCGTGGGAAGGTAATTGTGACCTCTGTTTTCTCAAGGGACGCGGGAACAAGGCGGCGATGATCCGGGCCCGACCACTGGTCGCGCTATGGTGGGCGGCGCAGGAGGCGATTGCGACCAAGCTAACCGAGGTTCGATCGCGCTATGCCAAGCGCTTCGACAAGCGTGAGAGCATCGATGCATTGGTGCGGGCCGTCGAAACGTCTCCCGAGATCGATTTTACAGAGGAAGACGAGAGGGATGCTGAATGCGGCGTTTCCTGCATCGCCAACGACACAGACGAGCCGATCGACGAAGAGGCGTGGCGATGGATGCTGGGCCAATTGGAAAAGGCGCGCATGACGCCCATCAGCATGCCGATGGCTCCGGCGAAGTCGGGCGATATCCGCGACCTATTCGGAGAAGCCGCATGAACCTCGGCCAAGACCTGTTCGGCAACGAGGTGCTGGAGCGGGACGCCGTGTTCGTCCACGGCGACCGCATCGAACTGCATCGCCGCTGGGGGCCGGGTCCGACCGCCTGCATGATCGGGCATAACCCGTCAGATGCCGGTGCGGATCGTGACGACCCGACCTCGAAATGGTGGATCAACTGGTGTCGGCTGTTCGGCTTTGGCGGCTACGTCGCGGTCAACCTCTACCCGTTCGTCACGGCGGACCCGCGCGAATGCTACCGGATCGTCGATGAGATCAACGGCGGGGTGAACTGGGGCGCTCGCGATGCGCTGCACTACGTCAACCTCCCTGCCGTGGTGGCGGCGGCGAAGGCGGCCGATCAGGTGTTCGTCTGCTGGGGCGGCATAGCCCGCGATGACATGTGGATCGATCATGTCATCGAGGAAATCCAGACCGGAGTCGGCCCCTACCCGGACCTGTGGTGCTGGGGAAAGACCGGGAGCGGCGCGCCAAAGCATCCGATGGCGCGGGGCGTCCACCGCATCGCCCCTGATCAGCAACCTATCCTGTGGAGGGCAGCATGATGCAGGATGCTCCCACAATCTATCACGGTACACCGATCACGCCCACAGCCGCCTTCGAGGCGATCATGCCGGGACGGGCCGCCTGTATCAGCTATGGAACACCGACAGACTGGGACAGGGCCGACCGCTTGTGTCCATTCGTCATGATCGACAACGGCGCGTTCAAGTTCTGGAATCAGGCGAGGAAGGCTGGTCGCGAGTGGGACGAAGAGCGTCGGGACTGGAGCCCATATTATAACTGGCTTGAACCTCGTCTCTTTCACCCTGGCCGCTGGGCTGTCATTCCCGATATTCCGGCGGCTCCTAGTCAACTCAACGATGCGCTGCTGGCAGAGTGGCCACATGGTCAAAAGGGCGCTCCTTTATTTCATATGGACGGCCCTGTTCACCGGCTGGGCCGGCTATGCGACCAATATGATCGCGTTTGCCTTGGGTGGATAGGTCACCCGAAGCGCGAACCTGTCGGCTGTGACGCTTACCGCCGCAAGATGGACGAGATTGCGGCGCTATTCGGCAACCGGTGGCCCGTCATCCATATGATGCGAGGTGTCGCGGTCGCCCGCGACTATCCGTTTCGCCAGCGCCGACAGTACCAGCCTCGCACAGAATGGACATCGTTATCCCGTCGACTTTCGGCAATCCGATTTCTTCGCTCCGATACCATCCGACCCATGGGAGGGCCGTCGCCGCTACGCCGACCGCTTGGAGGGGAAATATCATGATCCTGACAGGCGTCTCGACCCACATCTGCGCCGCGCACCGCGATCAGGAGGGGAGGTTGCACGGTCATACGTGGAAAGTCCGAGCATGGTTCCCGGCTGGTGAAGATGCACTTGTGCTGCACGACATGTTGAGCGCGGCCTGCGATCCGTTCGACCATGCCGAGCTCTGTCATGAAATCTCGCTTGGCGAGGGGCTGATAGCCGCACTGGCGGCCAGGCTTCCGGGTGCCACTCGGATCGAACTGGCACGCGAACCCGAAGGCATCTTTTGTGAATGGAGGGCAGCATGACCGCAATCGACGCATGGCGGGGTACGCCGGGGCCGTGGCGTATCGTCTGCTATGGCGATGGTGACAGCCTCGTCATCCATGATGCGCGCGGTGACTGGCGCGTCTGCTTCATGGCGACGCCCGGCTTCTCGTTGCAGATGGATCGGATCGAAGCCAACGCCCGCCTGATCACCGCCGCGCCCGACCTCATCGAAGCCGCACCCGATGCGGCCGACATTCTCGAACGGTACGCGGACTTCATCCGCACCCTGCATTCGGACGAGCTCGAGAGGCACCCGTATCTCCCGCTCATCGAAGAGACGGCTGAAAGGCTGCGCGCCGCAATAGCCAAGGCTCTCCCCGCTCCCCCATCCACGGGAGGGCGGTAGGATGGGGATGGCTGTCCGCACACTCGCCGAGGAGCGGGCCTTCCGCCTCTACTACGCCCGCGTCCTGATCAGGGAGGCGAGAGCGAGGCGCAGGACCAGTCCGGGTTTCGCAGCCGATCTGCTGGCATGGGCCGCGAAGGCTCGCCGCGAAGCCTGCGCGATCGACATTTCCCCGGCGCAAGCCGACCTGTTTGGAGGAGTTAACCCATGACCAATCTTGCATTCCACAATGACCCCGCTTTGGCTCAGATGGTCCGAGAGCGGGCCGCGTTCCACATCGCCGCCGATGCCGCCGCCCTTGCCGCCGCCTATGCCGCCGCCGATGCCGCCGCCCGTCGCCGTCAGGCCGACAAGTTCATCAAACTGCTCGCGGCTGCGTGACCGATAAATCAGCAGATGAGAGGAATTGATGATGCAAGGAGATTTGCGCTGCATCGATGGACGTCTGTTCCGGCACGATCCCCAATTTGATGATCCCGATCTGGAAACAGAGATTGGCCAGTGTCCAGATTGCTCCGGTGACGGCTGCGGTGATCATGGCGAGCCGGTTAGCAAGGTTGGCCACTCGGACGCTTGGAGGCGCCGATGACCGACGCACGGACAGAAGGGGGAGAGGGGCAGCAAACGGGGGAGGCGGTCGCGGAGATCGGCCCCGGCTGGCAACTGCTCTGGTATTCGCGGGACACGATGGTGAACATCATTGCCCGCACCGGCTTGAAGACGGGCGACTTGCTCTATCGCCATCCCCCTGCCAATCCCGCCAGCCGGGAGGCGCTAGCGCGGATAGCTGAACTTGAAGCTGAATTAGAACGCGCCAACAACTGGAATGAACAGGTGACTGGCTTCGGTCTGGATAGGCTGGACGAATTGGCGGATGCGTGGATCGAGCGCACAGAAATAACCCGGCTTTTCTCGGCTGTGTCGTCTGTTTTTGCCAAGTGGGCCAATGACGATATTATCGATCGGTTCAAACAGGCTCAGGCCGATTTGGCGCATTTGTCATACGTTGAAGGCGCTATATCGGGCGCTAATATTGCCCTCGCCTTGCAGCCCGCCAGCCGGGAGAGTGAGTTGCGGGAGGCTATCGAGCGTTTCGTTGCTGACTACGACGATGACGATCGCGCGGACGCTGGTATCCATCCGCTGATGGAGTTGCACGTCGCAGCGTTCCGAAAGGCCGTCGCCCACCATCCCGACACGCCGCCCGCCTGCGACCACCCGAACGATTGCGGCTGCATGCTATGCCGTGCCGATGCGATTGCCGATCACATGCCCGGCCGGGCCGAACCGACCGTGCTAGAAGGCGAAAACACGTTGGAATATCGGGTCGGTTTCCGCGTCGTCGAAATGTTCGCTGTCGAGGGATGGCCTGTAACGGGCCTATCGCTAACCGGGCAGGATTTCGTTGATGAGTGCGTTGCGATCGGGCGAACGGCGCTGGAAGGGATGGACGATCCTGCGCAGGAGGAAGGCGTGCTGATCCCGCGCAACGTCTACAACTTCCTGATGGGCAATGGAGACATCGACGGATATTGGTTCGGCGATCGTCGGGAAGACGAGCGTGGCGCGTTTTGGTGGCGCAAGAGGATGCCCGCACACACGCCCGCGCCGCAGATCGGGGAGGCGGCTGAAGCGTGGCAGCAATTCAAGGGCGCCTATCTTGCAAAGTTCAGGGCGTGGCCACGCGGCGGGATTGATGGGATGCAAACTCTCAACCAGTTTTTTGCCGCCCTCACAACGCCAGCGCGGGAAGGGGATGCGTAGCCCTACCTCCCTCGATATTTCTTCCCGCCCGGCACATAGTTCCACCAGTCTGTATTATGTCGGTGGTGCGGGAAATCTGCCTCCACGCGCGGCCCCTTCACCTTCTTCCGCTCCGATCGCATGAGGTGAAAGAAGCCTGCTACGGCCTGTTCAGCGTCTTTGTGTGAGTCGTCCATGACGAGAACATTGCAAGAACGAATGGCACTGTCTAGGGCGGCACAATGATCCCGCTGATTCTCGCCGCTGCCGTGTCTTGTATCGCGATCGATGGCGACACCCTGCGCTGCGGCAAGGACCGTGTACGCCTGCTCGGCATCGATGCGCCGGAAATGCCGGGCCATTGCCGTAGGGGCAGGATGTGCGCACCGGGCGATCCCTATGCCAGCAAGGCCAGTCTCGCGAAGATCATCGCTGGTAGTGGGCTGAGAATCGAGGCGGTCACGCGCGACCGATACGGCCGGGTGGTGGCGATGGTTTGGGCAGGAGATCGAAATCTCTCCTGCGCGCAACTCAAGGCCAGGCAGGCGATCTACATGGCCAAGTGGGACAATGGGAGGCGGCTGGCAAAGGTCTGCTCCTATGCGCGCTAATTCGCCCACTCCGCGACGCCTCGGACGTCCATTGGTGTATTCTCATCAATATAAATGACGGCGAACTCGAAATTCTAACAATTATATATTATGAGATAGTAATAACGTCTTAATAATGGGGTTCTCCACCGCTATACGGTTCGTCGATTCCCAGTAAGGACCCGCGGAATTACTGCATTTTCCCGTTGATTATATCATCGGATAATGTCTTTATTCCTGTGTCGCCACGCTGCGACACTGGCCCGGCGAGGGCATATGATTAGGAACAGGACTAGACATTATGAGACAGGCAATCGTGACGCGCTATCATGGCCCAACCAACACCCAGGGATCACGCATCAGCGCCAAGGCGGCCGGCGGGCGCACTACTTCCCTTATTCGTATGATCTCAATTCGGATGGCCTCCACGCTAAAGCCGCCACGGCACTCGTCCGCAAGCTGGGTTGGTCTGGCCTGTGGGTCGGAGGCGGGATGCCAAGCGAGGATGGCAACGTCTTCGTCTGCGTAGATGGGTGCATGACAGATGGTGAAGTCAACCATTGGGCTTCGCAGGGCGCTTGGGGCGTCCGCGATCAGGACTGGTTCCATGTCGTGGCAGAGGGGCGCTGATCATGGCCCATACATCCGGACCATGGCGCTATGATGCCGATCGGTGTGAGATAGTCAGCACCACCGCATTTTACGAATGGAGCTTAGACGCAGACATTTGCGATGCGCCTGTGCCTGTATCAATCGTCAATCTGCGCTCAGCCATGGGGGGTGATGATAGTGAAGCAGACAAGTTGCTCATGGTGGCGTCACCCGTGATGCTTGCCATGCTACGTGATGCTGAAACGTTCATTTCAGGTTTTGAGTACGACAATTCACAGCAAGGCATTGACGGGCCGGAAGGGCTATTGGCTCGCATTCGGGATGTCATCGCCAGCGCTACCGGCAAGGAGGCTTGACCATGCTCGCTATCTCACGCCCCGCTGCCATCCGCAACATGGTCGACATGGGCCTATCATATGACAATGCCGTTCTGCTTCTGGACGAGTTGAAGCCGGCCGCCCGGATGGATGGTCACCCATATTACAGCCCGGCGCACATAGCGCTCGCTGCATCTAAAGGGGCAAAGAAATGACCGCCTACAACCCCATAGCCACCCTGCAACGCCTTGAAGGCGCGGGCATGGAGCGCAAGCAGGCCGAAGCATTGGCGGACGAGATGCGGGGCGCTATAGTCCAGCTCGTGACCCAAGAGCAGCTAGAGGCCGCGCTGAACCGTCAGACCATCAAGCTTGGCTTGATCGTGGTTGGCGCCGTCACGTTCGCCTGCACCGTGTTGGGCGTCGTCCTCTCTCACTAACCTACACCGATCAATCAGGGAGAATCGAAATGTCTTATATCGCAATTGAATGGACCTACGGCCGCCCGAGCAAGGGCGCGGATCAGGACGAGGCTCGCGCCTCGGCTGCTGCTGAGAAAGTGCTGGACGCTGCAGGCGTGAACTACGCTGAAGCCGAATCAGAGTATCAGCGCCAGTGGATGGAGTTCGACGACGAAGCGCCAATGACCGGTGCCGCCCTGACGTGGATCGAAGCGCGTCAGGCTGCTGACATCGCGCTAACCGAAGGCTGGCACAACACGGGCGGCGCGTCCTGTTCGATTGTGGCGGGCTGATCCGAAGCTGCGGGCGCATTTACGCGCCCACCGTGTCGCCGGGACTTCGCCGCCCCCGGCCTGATGATGGCAGGCGATATGACAAGGATTAGGACAATGAAGCACAGCAAGATTGAGGCGGGCACAGAACCCGCCGCCTTCGACCAGTTTACAGATTACGTCGCGGCGGTTGTCGATTCGCGCAAATGGGTTGTCGGCGCGCGGCTGACGGCCCGGCTTCGCGCCAATGGCTATGGCGTCGCTATCCCGCCGAAGCGCTTCGACGTGCTGAAACAGGCATGGGAGGACGCGCACGGTTGGGCCATGGGCTTCCCGCCCGAGATGCAGACGGAATGGCTGAGGGAGGCTGTTCGGGCCTATCGTGGGAAAGAGACGGGGCAGGGGGCTATCGTGGGAAAGAAACCCATGGCGCCCTATCCCGGCGCCCGTGCGCTCATTGAGGGACGCGGCTTTGACCCGTCGGGCCATCTGCTTGCGGATGCGACCAGGCGGGCCGATGAGGCGGAGGCGATGCTTGCGGCGCTCTATGCGCGGCTTGAGCGCTATGGGGTAATCTATGCCGAGCGGGTGCCGGTCGAGGAGAGGAGGGCTTTTACATGACCCCGCACCCAGCCCTATCGAGGCAACCGCGCGAACTGGTCCAGCTTGCGGGGGAATGGCGCGGCGGCGTGCCTGACGGCGGGACATGGGTCGAGGAAAAGCTTGACGGCGTGCGCGCCTGCTATGTCGCCGGCCGCCTCCTGACGCGCGAAGGCGTCGAGATCGGCGGCGTCGGGCATATCCTGCACCGTATCGGGGGAATGGAGCGGGCAGCGGGCGTGTCGCTGTTTATCGACGGGGAGTTCATGGTTGCTGGCGATTATCTGCGCACCCTTTCCCATATCGGCCACGGCGCGGGCGCGCGGGAACAAGGCACGTTCCACCTGTTCGATTGTCTCACCGAGGCGGAATGGCGCGCCAATGACTGCGACAGGCCCCTGTACCAGCGCAAGGCGATGCTGGCTGGTCTCGTCGAGGCGGAGGCGGCTGGACCGGTATCGTGGGAATGGCGCGAGGGCACGCATGGTCGCGAGCCGGAGGAGGCCGCCCTATCGCTGGTGCCGGACATCTGGTGCGCCACGCAGGCGGATGTCGAGGCGGAGGCGGCCCGGATATGGGCGCGGGGCGGGGAGGGCGTGATGGTGAAGGATGCTGAGGCACCCTATCGCCGTCTACGGACCAACGCCTGGATGAAGTATAAGCGCAACGGTTGGGCGACTCGCAAGGTCGCCTGACCCCCTATCGGGAGAATGAGAATGGCCGGCGGAAATGGTACTGTTGAAATCAGGCAGATTGATTTCAATGACCTTGGTAAACTTCGATCCGAGATGGAGGGCGATCCGGCAGCGCTCAACGCGACCGACGGTTTCACCCCTCAGACGATCAGCGCCAATCGTGGGCCGGTCTACGAATTCATGGGTCGGTTGCTCGCGCAGCACTCCACGCAGAATGCCAAGCGGACCAAGACGCGCTGGACCGAGCTTCGTTTGTGGGAGACGCCCGCCGGCGCATGGGTGGTCGAGCATGTCGGCTGTTCGGATGACGATGGCCATGTCGATATCGCCGACGTTGCGGTTTTTCCGCGGCATAAGGTGGGTCGGGAGTTTGCGGTCATGGACACGCTCGAGTGGAGCTACGCGGCTCGAGCGCTGGCGAGCAAGATGAAATGGGATTTGAAGGTGAGGGTGGAATGATGCCGATCGAACGCGCCGCGCGAGCATTGGCCCGTCTTGATGGCAACCCCGAGGCGACCAAATTCGAGGGACGGCCGATGTGGGAGAGCTATCTTGATCAGGTCAGGGTTGTGCTGGAGGCTGTGCGGGATCTGGACACAGGCACCTGCCTTGATGCCTTTGGCCATCCTGGGAGCGATCTCAACCACAACAAGGACGTTGCCCTCTATCAGGGGGTGATAGACGCGCTCCTGCACAAGACGATTCGCGGCTGATGACCCGCTGGCGCTGGACTACCCCGACCCGTACCGGCGCATGGCACCCGACGAAGGAGGACGCCGAGCGCGCCGCCGCGAAGGCGGGTGAGGGCTATCTCGACGACTATGCCGACAAGATCGGGCGGCGGCGCTTTTATCCTTCTCCTTTGACCCAGATCGAACGCGGCGGGTAGGGATATCGGGGGAATGGCCCGGCTTTGGGTCGGGGGATCGCCGGTGCACCGTTACCCCAACCTACTCACCGGTCTCGTCTGCCAGTCCGGCTGCGAGAATCCTCACGGGCCTCGGTCGCAGCACTGTACCCTAAATTGCACGGTGGGAGACTCGAACTTCCCAATACGCTGGTCCTTCACGGATGCCCGCGCCCAGCTTCGCCATTGCTGACTTTCAGCGTCTACCTATTTTTCCGCCAACCGTGCGCTATCGCTATACGGGCGGACGACGCTCGTGACAACGCCGCCCGCCCTACCGGCCCCCGGTGCCGGATCTCAAATCATGGAGTTGACGACGAAGTCCTGGCTGAACGTGCCGGGCTTGTTGACCCCGCCGGTCGCGTAGGGTGCGTCGCTGAGCCACCCGAAATAGGTGCGGGCCTGACGATAGGTCGTAGCCGCAGGATCGAAGCACCAGTGCGCCACCCGCCGCTTGCCCAGCTTCTCGGCGAGCGGGCGCCACGATGTCTCGTATTCCGCCTCGGTGATCCAGCCGAGCGTGAAACGCAGGGTGCGGAAAATGAGGCCCTGACTCTCGTCCGGCACGCCCCATCGGTTGAGGCTGATCTCCCCGAGATCCTCAACCCCGAACTCGAAACCTGCTGAGTAATAGCGCGAGGGGACGACCTTCTTTCCAAGCACCAGTTTCGCGGCCTCGAAATCGCCTGTGTGGCCGCCGATGTCGATCCGCCACCAGCGCCGGGTCTGGAGCGATGGCAGTTCCAGATGGCTGTGATAGAGGCCGTCTTCCCGGGTGATGCCGGGGGAGATGAAGGACAGGGCGCCGCTGTCATAGGCTGCGGTTCCGTCGACGGCGGCCTGTGTGTCGCCCAGGCGCACCCGGATCGTGGTGCCGGGCAGAGCATTGGCCGACAGCAGGGACACGAAATCCACGTCACGGGCCGATCCGAAGTCTCCCCTGATCCACAGGTTCGCGTTGCCCGCGCTGCGCCACGTCATGCCGATATAGGCGAACTCGCCCAGGTGCAGAGCCAGCTTGGCCGCAGTCTCGTTGCCGGTCGCGATCGTGCCGAGTGGCAGGGGGATGCAGGCGAAGGGAAGTGCGGCCATTTCAGCCCCACGTCGTCAGAATGCTCTGACCCTTCTCGAAATCGACGCCCAGTTCCACCACGGCGGCGGGGAAATCGGCGAGCCGTTCCTCGTCGATCACCTGAATCGTCGGCGTGGTCTGGCTGACATCCATCCCCAGCGCGGTCGCCTCGCCCACGACCGTCTGCTGAAACCGGCGCCGGTCGGCCTTGAGCAGGGTGAGGCGTTGGTCGCAAAGGGCCTGCACGTCCGCCTCGCTGTCGAAAAAAGTCTCGATCGGCTCGTCGACGTCGCGGGCACGGTCGCCATATTTCAGCACGACATCGGCATCCGGGCCGGAGCGCGAGACGCGATACTCCTGGATGATGAACCCGATCCGGGCGGGCGTCGCGGGCATCAGCGCTTCTCCTTGATACTGTTCGCCTCAATCGCGGCGCGCCGGGCGTCGAGATAGCGGTTCACCACTTCCGCGTGCCTCGCCTGGCACAACTGGTACAGGCGTGTGTCATCGCGGCTGGTCTGCGCCGCCGTGCCCAGCGACGGGTCCGGCATCGGCGACAGGTTGGGGCAAGGCGCACTCAATTGAGCCGTCAGGGCGGGCGGCACAGGCGCTGCGCCCGCGGGCGGCGTTGATCTCCCGGAACACGCCGTCAGTAAAAGCGCAGGCAGGATCGGAATAGCGCGCTTCACGCACGATCTCCTTTGTGATGGTGGGCTGTATGACGGTACGGTCGTCCGCATCGATGCTGCTGATCAGGGATGAGAGGGTCCGGTCGCCGTCGGTCATCTTGCCGGCGAGATCGGTTTCCAGCCTCTCCCGGTTATCGCGGATCGCGGCCTGCACCCGGGCGAAGTCCGCATCCGCGTCGGCCCGCCCGCGCTGATAGCCGATGTGCTGGAGCCACCAGACGCCGCCCAGGATCAGCGCCACAGCAAGGACGTGCGGGAGGAACGGGCGAAGGAACGCCATCATCTTTCGTCATCCTGATCATAGAGGCGGTCGGGGGCCTCAAGGTCGTCCTTCGTCATCACGGCGGCGGCGGCGAAACTGGCCAACAACAGGCACAGGATGATACCGAGCAGGGCGAACCCCACCTGGGCGAAGGTCATGGCTTCACGGTCTCAGTCGGGATCGGATTGCTGAGGTCGTTGGTGATCTCAGCCTTCAGGCCACCGTCGGGGAGCGGCGAGGTGTTCGCGAGTTGCGTGCCCAGGCGCTCCACGGATCGTCCACTGGACAGAGCGACAATCGCGTTGACGCAATCGCCGAGTTTCAGGGCGGATGCTGTGGCGATGCTGACAAAGACGTTCTCTGCCCAGTTCGGCAGCGCTCGGGGCGTCAGGAACAGGCCGAGGATAATGGCAAGCAGGATGGCCACGAGTCCCATCGCGATAGCGAGCAGGACGTGCTTGTCGGTCAGTTTGTCCTGAAGCTGCTGAGAGACGGCGGCGGAGGGGAGGGGCGAGAGGACGCGGCGGACGGCGGCGTCCAGTTCCTGTTCGCGCGTCACCCCCAGCCACCCAGGACAAGCGCATCCTGAAAGCGCCGCGCATGCTCAGCGATGGCCGGCGCCCTGTCCGTGCCGTTGATGATCCGCCGGGCTTCGGTGAATTGCGGCGGCGTACCTAAGGGAGAGGGCAGGTAGTCGCGCAGCGCCTTGCCGGTGAACCATCCCTCCGCCATGCCGCGAACGAGGATTTCGGTCGCGATCTTCGGCGTGAGGGCGAGGCCGAAATCCTTCAGCAGCGCGCCGCCAAGCCCAAGTTCCTTGTCCGCCCGTTCGTAGTTGCGGTCCCATGTCAACTGGACCAGCCCGCGCCCGTATTGCGCCTGTCCGTATTTACCCGGCGCGCCGTAGGGCCTGCCCTTGCCCTTGCCGATTTCCTCGATCGGCTTCATCCGCGCCTCATGCCATGCGGTGGCGAGGCCATAGGCCAGCCATGCCACAGACCAGTGCGAGGCGGCCGACAGCAGCGCCTCGATCGTGTTGACCTGCGTCTGGTCGAGCGGGCCGGTGATCGAGCGGACACCGGCATAGAAGGCGGTCGGGTTCTGCATGGTGCGGTTGTCGCCCTGGAGGGCGCTCCAGAGGGCGTTGATGGTGGCGGGGCCAAGCACCCCGTCTGCGGTCACGCCGACGAGGCGTTGGATATCGGCGAGGGTCGCCATGTCATTCTCCAAAGAAAAAGGGCGCCCGAAGCGCCCGCGATTTCACGCTTCCGGCCTTGAGGCTACCCGGTGGATATCTTGACCCGCGACACGTGCACCTTGCCGCCCCACGTCACGGAGACGCGGGGCTTGGGGGGCTCAGCCGGGCACATGATAGAACGCAGTATCGCGTTAAAGCGTGCAATCTCTCGCGGTGTCATATCGTGGTCACCAGAGCAGCGTTGAAGCCGACGCCGCCAGCGACCACCGTGGCCGCGCCGCGCTGGCCCAGATCGACCTTGTTTCCGGTCAGGGGCGATGTGTCCGTCGCTGTTCCAACCAACAGCCCGTTGCGGAAGACGTTGATGATGGCGCTCGGGCCGCTCTGGATCACCTCCATGCGCGCGACATTGCCTTCTTGGACGGATGCTCCGGTGTAGTTGATCAGCGTCGTTCCACTACCGGCGACCCGCCGTTGAACAGCAAACGCGCCATTGCTGTTGTTCACCTGCAGGTAGTAGCCGGTCACCACGGCCGGATCAGGATCGCACCGGAGGCCGATCTCGGCTATATTGCTCGTGCTCGACAGGCGGCTGACCACGACCTCCGCCGCCACCGATTGCTCGGGGGCCGTGCCGCTGACGATCGCGCTGGCGTTGACGGCCGCCGCGAACGTTCTGCCGACCGTACCACCGCAGGAGAGGCCGTTGGTGGCATGGACTCCGGTGCGGATCGAATAGCTCTGGCCGGAATTCGCGACATGCGCGGTCAGCGCCGTGTCGGACGCCTCGGCAAAGCCGTCCAGATAGAAGGGCTGGATCACCTTGTCCTTTGGCGTCCAAAGCGCCGTGGCGAAGGTATAGTTATTGTAGTCGATGAAGCCGGACATGCGGCAATAGGACAGCGGAGCATTCTGCGGCGCGCCCTCAATCACCATCGGACGACAGATCTGGGCCAGGCTCTTGGCCATGATCGTCGTCGTCCACGCACTGTAATCGGTGGTCGAATATTTCTTGAGCGTGTAGCTCGCGACGCCTCCAGCGAGGTTTTCGCCCTCCACGACAAACATCGTGAAGCCGCTCACCACGGACTTGTCGATGCACCAGCCAGCCGAATAGTTCGACACTTGACTCATGTTCCACACGCTGTTGGCGGGCGTGCTGCTCACGGTCCAGTGGGCAAGGTTGAAGCGATCCGTACCGGTGAAGCGCCATACCTCCACCGGATTGTTGTTCGGGTCGGCTTCGTATCCACGGCGAATGATGAACGTCTTTCCATCGTTCGTCATGTCCTGGGCGGAGAGGACGCGGCCTGAGGGCTTCGCGGCGAGCGGGGTCAGTTCGGAAATGTCGAACGGCAGAACCTGACCATTCGCCGACGCGCCGGACAGCTTTCCGAGCGCGCCGCCGGGGTGGAAGAACTCACCTGTCGCGCAGTCGAACTCAACTAGAAGGAGAGCGCCGAAAGTCGCCACCTCGCTGTTCGGCCGCGCGAAGAACCTGATCTTGTGGTCGACCGGATCATAGCGGGCGCAGGCGATATAACACTGGTTGGTGTCCTGCATGACCGTGATGGGGGCGTTCCAGGCACCGCCAAAACTGTCGCGGGACACGATCCGCCACAGGAAATTTGTGTTCCGGATCAGCAACCACGTCTTGCCGTTCTTGTCGAGGAAGAGGTTCGGGTAGGTCAGTTCTGAACCGATGTTGATTGTGCTGTCGGTCCAGTTGCCCGCAGGATCGCAATCGGAAATGTTGAGGATACCGGTCTCGTTATGGCCCGCCGCGACCGTGGTGAACGCGCCGTTGGGAAACTGAATGACGGCCGGGACATTGTGGTCATCGCGCTGACTGCCCGTGCGAACGACCTTCGTCTCTTCCAGCGCGGCCGTTGCTGAGTCATACCGACGGACAACCTGGCTACCGTCGTTGATGACGGTGGCGTACCAGTATTTGCCCGCGCGGGTGCCCGAGCCGTAGACCGTCTGCGGCCACGACGCGAAGTTGCCCGAAGCGCCCTGTAGCTCCGCCGGTAGGCCGAAACTGATTCCTGGTGTCCCGCTGACCTGCGTCGAGGCCGGACTGTCGCCTGCGGCATTCGCGGCGATCGCCTTGTAATAATAGGTCGTGCCATCGGTCAGGTTTTCGTCAGGATACGGGTTGAGCGTCGGGTTGGTCACGATCAGGTTGCCCGCCCCCGGCGTGAAGCCGGACGTGGTGCTGCGATAGATCCTGCGGGTCGTGATGCCCGAGCCCGGTGCGCCATCGGTGAAGGTGACGAAGTTCTGACCGCCGCCGACAGTGACGCTCAATGTGGGTGCGCCGGGGGCGACGGGCGCGCCAGCAGCCACACTGATCGAACTATTGCGCGGGCTGTTCGTCGCCCCGACCAGCGTCTCGGTCAGGTTGTAAGCACCTTCGGTCGTCGGCGTGCCTGAATAGGTTCGTGCGCCCGAGTTGACCGTGATGCCCGGGATGCTGGTAGTGATCGTCGACCCCGTTGTGGCGCCAATGATTGTGCCTGAGGCGGCGACGCCAACCTGAAGCGGGCCGGAAAGGGTGAGTGCGCCAAGGGTTGGAGACGGTGGCGTCGGTGCAGGCGTCGAGGCGACGATGTCAGCCCCCCCCCCCCCCTGTGGGCAGGTCGAAATACTTGAAGCCCGACCCCTGAAACCCGGCATAGAGCCGACCGAAGATGTTCGGATCGCCAGCGATGCAGACCTCGGCATCCATCGAATAGTCGGGCAGGGCTGCGGCTCCGGTCCCGCCGATGCTGGTGAACGTGCGAGCGTCGTCGGTGGACATCCAGTGGCCCCATACGCCCTTGTAGAAGCCCAGCGCGAACATCGTCGGGTATTGCGAACCCGCCTTGGCCTTGCCCCAACTGAAGTCCCACACCTCTTCGATGTCGGGGACCGTGGTCCATGTGACGCCGCCATCCTCGGAACGCCTGAACGGGGCCGTGCCGGTCCCGAACGACGGGCCGGCGAAGGTGGACGCGCCACCCGGCCCGGAAGTGAAGAACAGGGAGGATGCCCCCGGCTTCTGCTTGCACTTGGCGTTATACTGCGACGCCCCGGCAATCTCGCCGGTGAACACCCGCGTCGCCACCCCATCGACGATCCGGTAGAACCCGGCGGTCGAGGCGCCGCCGCAGTTATAGGCATAGACGACGCCCGGGCTCAGCTTGTCCGCGACAAGTATCCGGCGCTTGTAGTTCTTCGACGGACCCCAACCGGAATCGCTGGCGACGTTGGTATTGATGCCGCTCCCGGTGACAACGCTCCACGTCGCGCCACGATCGGGGGAATAATAGAGCGGACCGCCTTCCGCGCACGCCCAGTAGAGTTTCTGGTCCGTGGCGGCGGCGATGCATCCTCCCACCTTGGCGTTCGACGTGACTGCGGCGGGCACGGCGGCGAACTTCGTCCATGTCCGCCCGCCATCGGTCGAGTAGCTGGACCGCTCGACGGCGGAGGGAGACGTGGTGTTGCATAGGGCGACGACGAAATCACCGCCGTAATAGTCCGCGGACCAGCAGTGGACGATCGTGTTCGTGTTGTCTGGTCCGTGCCTGCGCGCATAGCTGTCCATGTCGCGCGAGCGGAAAATGGGACGGTCCCAGCCTTCGGTCAGGACGGTGCCGTCGGGCAGGACGAGGATGTCGTTGGCGACCAGTTCCTCGATGCCGACCGATTCCTCCTCCCATACCGTGATGCTTGCGTTCGGCTCACCCGGCTTGGTCCGGTACATGCCCAGCCCTTCGGCGACGTGGACATAGCCGTCCTGACCGAACACGATGTTCGACGCGGCGAGCAGCGGCGCGTTGGTCCACAGATGCCACGGGATGTTCGGCGCGGCGCGGAACGTGTAGGTGGCCATGCCGCCCCAGGTCTCGCCACCGTCCTTGCTCTCGCTGATGTAGCCGGAGAAATTGAGGGCGACGACATGGTTCGCGTCGGCCGGGTTGACCGCCACCCCGACGATGGTGCGGTTCGCCGCCGCGTGCGTGTTCTTCGAGGCCCATGCGCCCGCCTTGAAGCGCCAGATGACCGAGGCCGTGGCATCGTTGGGCGCGAGCCAGAGCGTACCGTCCTGCGCACAGACCATGTTCCGGAAGGTCGTCGGCCCGCTGGTGGTCAGCGTGAAATTCGCGCCGCCATCGGTGGAGCGATAGACGCCGGTCCCGCCCTTCATCACATAGATGCCCTGCGTCTTTCCGCTGACAACCGAACTGGTGGGATCGAAGGCGATGCCGAATCCGGTCGTGTTCGCGGTGCCGAGCGCAGCGATGGCGCTCCAGGTCGCGCCGGCATCGGTCGACATGCGGACACCGGCCGGGCTGGAGACCAGCAGCACGTCGGGGTTTGCCGGGTCGACCGCGATGTAATAGCCGCCGGTGCGATCCGACCGGTTGGAATTCATGTCCGTGACCGCCACGTATGCGCTGACCAGTGTCCAGTGATCGCCTTCGTCGTCGCTGCGGTAGAGATAGGTCGGTGTCCCGGACTCCGCGACCGCTGTCTTGAGCATGTACAGCCGCAGCGGATTGCTCGGCGCGGAGACGATCTCCGAAGCGCCGCCGTTCTTGAGCAGTTGGACCGTCGGCATCGTCTTCGCCGTAATCAGTTCGGTCCATGCGGTTTCGCCCACGCGGCGGCGGTACGCGTTGTGCACGTCGGCGCGGATCAGCATCGTGCCGTTGCTCGACCGCCAGACATTGGTGATGAAGCCGCCCGCGCCGCCCGCACCCTTGAGCGTCTTCCATCCGGAGGCGCGCGTGGTGGGCAGGATGGCGTCGGCGTCCGGCGACGTCTGGAGCGAGACGATATAGCCCGGGATCGACGGCATCAGCGACACGCCGTCATTGATCGCGACGCTCGGCCCATCCAATGCGGTCACACCGCCGTCGCGCGTCAACCGGGTGCCCTCCGCGTTTCGCAGAAGGGAAAGGCGGGTGAGGCGCGGGTTCACGGGCTTGCCGCGCTGGACATGCGCGCGATCGGCATTGATCCGCAGGTACATGTCGCCGCTGCTGTCGATCGACGCCATGCGGCGCGCCTTCGTCGGACCCGATGCCAGGATATCGCCTGTGGCATTCGCCATATCGAGGATGTCGATATTGATTGTGGCCTGCTCTGCACCCAGCGCCTTGGCGAGCGCGCCTAGCGGGACGAGATTGTCGGCGGGGCGCGTGACGGTCGCGGTCGTGGTCGGGATGATCGAGGACGGAAATGCCTCCTCCACCTGAGCGCCGAGGCCGACAATATCCGGCCCGACCGTGAGGGCGGCGGGGCCGATGCGGATCGTGTGCGGGCCGGTGGCGTTCGGCATGAAGATCAACGTCGTGCGCCAGTACACGCCGCCCAGGTTGCGGGTGATGACTTCGGTGATCGGGCCGGCGCCGCCGCTGGTCGCACCGATCCCGTTCTCGGAAATCTTGCCGGCGGCATTGGATGGGAGGCCGGAGCCGAAATTCTGCTGGATCCGGAACAGGACCGAGCCGGAAGAACCGATCTCGTACCAATAGGTGACCGCGTATGCGGTGCCCGCCACAAGGTCGACCAGCGTATTGGCGCCGATGTTCGATCCCGGAGTGGCGGCCGAGGATGCGGCGATGCTGACGCGGTTGAACGGGCCGACGGCTCCGGCAAGCGTCGTCTTCGTCGCGGTCACGACGCTCCATGCCGCGTTGGTCATGTCGGTCGAATAGCGCAGCAGGTTCGTCTTTTCCGGCTCGGCGAGCAGGCCGCGCGAGGTCCGGCGCGGCTGCCCGGTCGTGAATGCCTGGAACACCCCGGCGGCGTCGAGCGCATAGGCCGTGCCCGCGCGCGCCGTCGACACGATGTCACCGAGCGCCAGGGCGTTTCCATCGGCGGCATAGTTGCCAGCCGCGAAATCGGCGGCAATCGCAGCCGCACGCTGGACCGGTGGCGTGTTCATCAACACGCCCTTGCCCTTGAGCGTGGCGAGCGAGGCGGCCTTGAGTTCGTCGGATGCGCCCGACGGCCAGACCAGCATTGCCGGGTTCATGCGACAGTCGCGGACATGGGCGACCCCCGGGCGATCCGAGAGCGTGGCGTCCACGCCGCTGCGAAGAACGGCGTCGGGGGTCTGACTCCCGTCCGTTGCGCCCGGCGTCAGGATCGTGTGCTTGCCAGCGTCAGTGCCGGTCGTGAACTTGCCCAAGACGGTCGCGGGGAGGTAGGCACGACCGCCCTTGAGGGTGATAGAGTCGCGCGAGATCGCCTTTTCCCATACGACATGTTCACCGTCGCGGAGCAGGATTTGCAGATTGGACATAAAGGTCTCCGATTGCGCTCCCGCGCATGAAAAAGGGCGCCGAAGCGCCCTGGTTATTGTGTGAATGCGGGCTCAGCGGCCCGCCTGATCCCCGTCGATCATGCTCATCAGGACGCCCATGTCCTCGGGGAGGCTCGGGTCGAGGGGGAAGGCGCGGGTCAGCAGTTCCTGCGCGCGGGCGAGCGCCGGGTGCCCCGGCTCGACCGACCGGAGCGGCGTCGCCACCATCTCGAACGCGGCGCGCAGCGCCCTGTTCTCGATCTTCAGTTGCCGCAGTTCGGTCTCGATATGCGCCTGATACTCGCGGTCGCGCTGCTCGATCTTCGCCTCGCGCCGCTCCAGCTCCTCGTGCCAGCGCTGGAGCTTGGCCGACCGCGTCGCGGCCCGCGCGTCCCGCCAGTTGAGCAGCCAGCGGATACCCTTGCCGATCGCCGCGCCTACGACGACAACCCCGGCAATGACCCCGCCTGTATCCCCGGCGGACACGCCCCCCGTGTCGGCCATCAGCCGTTCTGCGCTTTCAGATGGTCGAGCGTGAACATGACAAGCTCGTCGAGTTCGCTTTCATCCTCGGCTACCACCACGGGAAACTCCACCTCCCTTCCGGCGACAACAGCGTTGATGAGCCACAGTTTCGGTCCTTTCTGGACCTTCCAGTATTCCGGAACAGACATCGGATATCCTTGGGTCAGGAGAATGCGCGCGTGCGGATCGCGGTGAACGTGAAATATTGCGCCGCGCCCGTCGTGTTCGTGAAATAATAGCTGGTGGGCGAGCCGCCGTAGAACGCCATCGCGCCGACCGTGCCGGTCCCGCCGAGGCTCGCGACCGTGCCGCCGCCGACCAGCCATGCGGCGATCGGGCCGGTGCTGTGGGCATTCGCGATCACCAGCCCGGAAAAGTTATAGAAGCTTATCACACCGCCGGCGGCGATCGTGACGCCGAGCGCCGACGTGTCGATGGGGTACAGCGCGGCGGGGTCAGACCCGCTGAAGATCTGCGAGCCGCTGTGATGCCACTTGCCCTGCGCATCCATCCAACTGCGCAGCGTGAAATCGGTGAAGACGCTGCCCGCCGCGCCGGGTGACGAGCCGCTGTAGAATTCCAGATTCCCGCTGTTATTTCTGATCGCGGCCCCGCCCTGGCCCGCGTTGCTGTTGCGCCAGCTCCCCGAGCGAAAGGCCGCGCCAAAGCCGAGATAGCCGCCGTTGTCGGCAATCTCGCTATGACCGCCCAGTCCGAAGACGCCGCTAGCGTCGCGGTGCACGAAATCGCCCGCCAGCAGGTTGACTCCCCCGGTGCCACGCTTGGCCACAAGCTGGTCAGTGGTGGCGGGTGTCATGTCGGGGAAGTCATCCAGTTCGGTATCGACGCCGAGCGCGACCCATGACCCGCTGACCGCCAGATGCACGCGGTCGCCATCGTCGCTGTCGAACCACAGGTCGCCGTCGGCGAAGGTGCCGGGCGCGCTCGCCTGCCGAAAATTCGTCATCTCAACTGGCCGGCATGCCGTCCATGCCGAGGTCGAACGGCCTCGGGCAATAGACCTTCTTGACCTGCGCGCCCTGGATCACGGCGCGGCCGCAATCCGAAGGCGCCGCGACTTGTCCCGAGTCGGCGCACGCCGACAGCGCCGCGCAGAGCGCGACGAGCATCATCATTCGCATATGCTGTTCTCCCGTTGGGTGAGGTTCAGACGGCGGCGGCGATCACCGCGTCCCAGTCGACGGTGATCGCCGCGACCATGCCGGGCAGATCGGTGGCGGCGGCCAGGGCGGACTTGGCCCCCATGCGCGCACCCTCGATCGCCGAGCCGATGGCGATCCACTGCGCTTCCATGGCGAGGACGGAGACGGCGAGGTCGTCAATTGCCGCTCCCGTCGCGCCCGCCTCCGCCGCCAGGAACGGCGCGGTCGCCGGATCGGCGCCGCTGGTCCACGCCGCCGCTTCGCGCGCCTTGTAGATATAGGTGCTGTCCTGGCCGGGGATGACGGTGATGAACCGCGCCCGCGCCGCGCCGGCCTCCGTATCGACATCCGCCACCAGCTTGGCGCGCAGCGGTTCCAGATCGACGCCGTTCCAGCCGATCACGCCGGCCGGGATCACGATCGCCCGCTGGCCCGGGCCGGCCTGAATCGCGACCATGTCCGCCGGCGCCTGACCGCTCTTGATGACTTCGCCCGTATCAGTGGCGAACACGATATATTCGACGATCATCGATCCCTCACTTCTTCTGGTAGACGAGGCCGAGGCTGCGCTTTGACGCATCGAACTGTGCGGTTCCGCCCGCCAGATTGAGGATGCGCAGTTCATAGCCGTGCGTGCCGGAACCCGGCGCGTCGACGAGGCTGGACGAGAAATTGCCCTGAAAACCGTTGCCGCCGCCCATGCCGGTCCACTCGCGCAGCATCGAACCGTTGCGGTAGAGGCGGATCAGGCCGCCATAGATCATCGACGGTGCGGAATTGCTGCCGCTCCACAGGCAACTCATCAGCACGATCACGCTTCCGGTCGACCCCACGACGACCGACGCGCTCTGCGCCACCGTCTCAGCGCTGGTGCTGGCGACCGTGCCATCGGTGAAGGCACCGACGACATCGCTGATCGCATTGTTCTGGACCGATGCGGTATCGACCTGATTGGTGTTGAGGCCGCCGCCGCTCTTGATCGTCCCCGACACGTCCCCGGCGGAGATCGTGCCCACCGGCGTTCCCGTCGGCGCGCCCACGGTTCCGGTGACCGCAGCGGAGAGTGCCGCCACCGCTGTATAGGCGTCACTCCACCGGGTTGTGAACGTCGATGCTGAAATGACCGTGTTCTGGCTGGTGTCGTTCCATGCGGGTGACAGGCTGCCCAGGTAACTGGACAGCGCATTCAACGCGCTCGTTGCATTCGATCGCTCTGCTGATGCGATACCCATTGATGCGGCCATGGAGTCGAGCGCCGAACGCATTGAAACAATGGCATCATACTCACGCGCTACCTGCTGTTTCTCCCCGCGTGACAGGATGGAATCCGAGGCGATCGTTGCCATCTGCGAGTTCAGCGAGGCGACATCCGCCTGCGTCAGCGTGATTTGAGCGGCGTTGGCGGCTATCCGCGTGACCAAAGGCGTCCCGCTGCCGTCGACCGGCACGATCGCATTCGACATCCGCGCCCAGTTTGTGTTGGCGTCAGATGGCGTCGACCCGGTCAGTGGCGTCGGGCCGACGAAAACCCATTTCGACCCGTCCGCCAAAGTGACGATGTCGCCCTCACGATATACCGTCGTAGAGAGGTACTGACCGCGGTCGGTGAGCGCCGCCTGAAATGCGATCTCGTCGAGCGTATGCACCCGCCAGGACTTCGCGCCGCCCATCTGCATCCGCTTGTAGGGCGGCGAGACATCCGCCTCCGTCGCATCCACCACGGCGGGCAGGCGCTTGCCCTGCGAATGCAGCGTAACGGCGGGCGAACCGATCGACAGCCGCGATGCGAACAGTTTGCCGGTCCATCCGATTCCGGCCTGCGCGTTGCAGCCGAGGAACAGGCGCTGAGCCAGTTCCATGACCGTTTCCTGCTCGGTCAGGTACAGGCTGATGTTGCCGCCCGAAGGCATCGCAGTCATTGCGCCGTCCAGAGCGGCAAGTGAGGCGGTGTCGATCAGCGATGAATCGATGCCTGCATTATCGCACACCCGCCGGATGATCGCGCCGGGCAATCGCCGCCAGACCGCCCCGGCATAGTCACCCTGTACATCGGCCGTGATGACGCCATAAGGCGGCGCGCCGAGCCGGATGAGGCCCTGCGCGAGACATGTGCCCCAACGCCCCGCCGGGATATCGGAGGCCACCAGCGCGGAATAGCTGCCCGCATCGCCCAGCGAAGCGCCGAACGCGCTGCCCCGCTCGTACAGTGCGTCTACCGCCTTGATTGGGCCATAGCCCGAGACCTGAAACACGCTGTTGACCGAGTCGATCAACACCGGCTCGACATTGCGGGGCGCGCCGAACGCCCATGGCTTCGGACGGTTCTTGAGATCGGCGCCGCCCTCGATCCCGGTCGTGCCCGCGTACAGCAGTGGGTTGGCCTGCGCCTCAAACGGTTCGCTGTCGACCTTAGCGGTCAGGGCGATCCTGCCGTCCTTGAACTGGAAACTGTCGATCCGCCCTTTGAACACTTCGGGCCATGGCCATGCGTCGCCGCTATTCCCGGCGTAAAGCCGGATCGGCGCGCCCGCCCACACATAGCGTTCGACCAATGGGTCAATGCGCTCCAGCGCAAAGGACGATATCTCGAAACTGGCCTGCCCCGCATCAACGGCCGAAGAGAAATCGCCATCGAACAGGCGTATGCCGAGCGATGGCTTTTTCGTCATCGCAGGCCACCAGCGAACATTGTTCAAGCCGGTGATCGCGCGATCCTGAGCCGAGGCAACCCGGATTACCGGTCTCGACAAAGACCATGATCGAGGGAGGGTCACATGGCTGCCGCCAACGGTCAAGCGGCGCCCCCCAAGCGTCAATCTCAGGTGTTGCCGGACCGGATCGAGCGGCTGCAACTCCGCGAGGATATGCATCAGAAGTTGAGCCGCGCCGCATTGGTATAGGTGACGCGGGTGCCGTTGACGTTCACATATCCGAGCGCGATCAGGCGGGCGAGATTGTCGTTTACGGCGGTCAACTGGCCGTTGAGGGCCGCCGTTATGGCATCGGTCTGCGCCTTCGTGGCATCGACGATCGGGGTTGTGTTGAAGATCGAGGCCGACCCGTTCGCGCTGTCGATCAGCGATTGCTGGCTGTTGACCGCGTTGGTGGCGAGGTTCTTCACCTGATCCAGCACATCGAAATATTCGCTCTGGCTGCCGCTATACTGGCGCTGGAGATCGATGAGCGTCTGCGCGGCGGTGCTGTAGTCGTCGTACGCGGTCGTATCGCCCGCCGCGACCCGGGCCGCGAGCGGGTCATAGGCCGCCCTGGCGTTCTCCAGCCGGGACCGCAGCGAATAGCCGCTGTCCCCGATGTTGATCCCGTCAAGCAGATCCTTGAGCGATCCCGTGACCGCCTTCGCGGCTTCCTCCGCCGCTGTCTTGCGTTCCGAATTGTACAGTTTTTCCAGCGTTGCCAGTTCTTCCGCCGACGCTCCGGCGTCCTTGAACACCTTCTGGAGGCTGGTGAACTCCTTGTTGACGGTGTCGATCGCGGCGCCGACGGGATCGATCAGCGCCTTGTAGCGCGTGAACACGTCTTCGAAGCGCAGTGCCTTGTCGAGCGCGGCGTCGAGGTCCGTCCCTTGCTGGAGCAGACGTTGCGTGGACGCCCTCAGGCCGGAGATCACGCCGTCCTGGATCAGGTTCAGCGTTGCGGCCCGAACAGCGCTCTCCGCGTCGCTGCCGAAGTCCAGCACGCCGGACTTGAGTTTGGTCCGGCCCTGACCTGTCGTGTCGACGCGGTACGAGCCTTTCCGCACGCCGATCGAGACGGAGCCCTTCGATGCATCGACGCTGCCGCCAAGGGCTTCAGCGATGCGCTCGATCGAGGATATCGTGCTGTCCGCGCCCTCGCTCGACGCCTTTTTGCGCGAGCCGGAGTTGCCGGTCAGGGAGGTTATGACGAGGTCGCCGGCCGCATTCGCGCCGATGGTGGCGCTGGCGCGTTTCGTCGAGGTGAAGAGGCCACCAACTGCGCCGCCGAGTATTCCGCCCGCAATCGATCCGAGGGGACCGAGAGCCTTGCCCAAGGTTCCACCAATCTTGTCGCCGATCGCCTTCCCGGCGATCTTCCCGACCGCACCGCCAAGCGAACTACCCAGCGCACTGTTCTTGCCACCCAACACAAGGCCGCCCGCCATCTGGCCGTAAGCAGCGCCCTCCAAGGCGTCACCCACCTTGGTCCCGATAGTTTTGGCTATTTTGTCGCTGAAGACACCAGAGAATAGCTTGGTGAACATCCCACCGATGAAAGCAGCAGGATCGCGCTGGTAGCGACTGGCGGTAACGACGATGTCGCCTGCGCTGGCAGTGGCGGTATTGTCGTTCGCCGCTGCCACGGGGGAACCGGCGACCGTATTCGCAGCCTGCGCGGTGGTGTTGCCGAATTGCTCAACCTTGATGGCGGCAGGCGTCAGCGCGTTCTGCATGATCGCACTGGCGTCCTTCACCTGATTGGCCCCGGTGATCTGGTCGTTCAGGTCGCGGAACATGTCGCCGAACAGGTTTTCGGTCAGGACATCGGCGAACAGGTTGTCGAAGGTGCCGCGGATATTGCTGACGAAGCCCTTGAGCGCTCCCGCCCCCTCGGTGCGGATCGAGGCGAAACCCTGACGAATGGCGCCCTGCACATCGTTGACCGCGTTCAGATATGCCTGCTGCTGGTCGCGCTGCTTTTCCATTTCGCGCGATTGCAGGCGCAGGGCGGTCACATTGGCGAGGATCGCGTCCTTTCGGGCCTGGTCGAGAGGCCCCATCAGCTTCTGGAGGTTCGCGATGATCTGCGTCGTGTCGGCCTCATCCTGCTTGCCCCGCAGGATCATGTCCTGGATCACAAGTTGCTGGGACTGGTTTTCGAGCAGGTCGCGATATGGCTTATTGATGCCATTCTGGACGATGTTGCGAGCGGTAGTAGCGTTCGCGACCAGTTCCTCGAAATTGGGCGGCTTCCTCAAACTCGCTTCTTCGATGATCTTGTCGAGCGTTCGGGTGGCCTGCGCAGCGCGATCGATGAGCTTTGGTTGATCGTCGAATTGCTCTGATATCCGCTGTACGGCCTCGGAAGACCGGTCGCCGAAATCTACGAGGCGCTGGTACGCGCGGGCCGCCTTTTCCCCTTCGGTCGTCGCGCGCTTCATCCCCTCCGCGCGCTGCACGTCTATTTCCTTTGCCTGGACGCTGGTCCGGTAGTCATCCGCGCTGATCTTGCCCTTGCGCAGGAGTTCGGAATTGACCGCCTTGGTCAGGCTGAGTTCTGCGCGCGCCACCTCGACCGGGTCGTCAGCGGCAGCCAGGCGTGCCTGGGCATTCATCGTTCTTATGCTGGCGTTGGTTGTGGCAGAGGCTTCTTTCAGCGCCTTCTCTCGCGCCGCGAGGGCGCCCATCTGCCGTTCGAAATCCTGCCCTGACAGGGGCGTAAACCCTGCGAGGGGAACGTTGCCCTGCCGGAGCGTTTCCTGTCGCTGCTGGGTGAGGCGCGCACGTTCGCGCTCGATTTCGGCTCTGGCTTTCAGGTCCGGGTCAGAATTCTCTCCGGCCGTCCGCGCCTCATAGGCCGCCTGCGCCTCCGAATAACTGGTGCGCGCCGCTTCGAGGTTGGCGACGATCTGTGCGCGCTGGCGCTGGAGTTGAGCAATCTCTACGTCGCTGGTGTCGAAACTGCCAGGCAATCCAATGCGCGAGTCCCGGAGGGTCTTGAGTCGCGCATCGACCGATGAAAGTTGTGCGTCGAGACTGGAGACGCTGCTTTTTGCGGTGTTCCGCAGGCTGTCGACAAGGATTGCCTGGGTGTTGATTAGGCCCCGCGTCGCGCTGGACAGGCCGTCGATCGCCTTGGTGTAATCGAGGACGAAGGCCCGGGACACCTCCATCGCGTTCGTGAAGTCGATATTCGATGTCCTGGCATCGTCCGCCGCCTTCTTCGTGCCCATCAGCCCTTCGGCCAGGAAGCCGACGGCGGCGACCGCGCCGAATACCGCCGCACCCCAGGGGCCGGAGAGCAGGGTCGCGAGTTTTCCGATGCCCTTCTGCGTGCCGTCGGCCTGCATACCGAGGTTCGACAGAGCGAAAGCAAGCTGGGGAAGCTGCTGCGCGAACACGATCCCGGCGCGCTGGCCCGAAACGAGGCTGACGACGATGTCCTGAAGCTGTTGCCCGGTCTGGATATAGGCGACCCTTGCCGCGCCAGCGCCCCGCGCCGACTGCATGAAGGCGTCGTTCGTCGCGTGGATCTCGTCATTCGCGGCACGCAGATTATCGCGGGCAAGCTGTTGGGCCTGCGCATATTCGCGCGTGGATATCGCGCCCGCTTCATACAGGGTATCGGCTCGCGTCATCTCCTGATCGAATTGCCGCTGCGCCATGAACAGGGGGTCGATCGCGGCGCGTAGCTGGACAACCTGCTGCTCGTACTGCGCCGTCTTCTGGTCCAGTGCTGCATAGGCGGCGACCATGTCCTGAGCGCTCTTTGACGTGCGCCCCATCTCAAGCGCCGTGCCGCGATAGATGCCAGCCAGCATGTCGGCGCCACGCGCCGCGCCTGCCTCCGCCTCGGCCAGCCGGATCAACTCCTGCGCGCGCCGCGCAGACGCTTCCGCTGCCTGCTGCTCGGCCTGCGCCGTCGATGCAGCCTCTCGCTGGAACCGGGTTTCCAGTTCAGCGACGCCCGCGTTCAACTCGCGAACCAGGCGCTGCTGGCGTTGCGCCATCTCCTCCAACGCGGAGAAGCCTGCTCCGTTGTCGACGGCGGATCGGGTCAGGCCGGGAGCGTAATTTGCGTTCAGCCCCTCCTGGTAACGTCGTTGCAGTACCTCCTGGCGCGCGGCATTCGCCTGTTCGGTGTAAACCGCGCGATAGGACTCGGCGAGACGGCTGTTCCGGTCCGCAGTGGCATCGAGGGCGGTTTGCAGGCGTGTGTATGTAGCTACCTGCGCATCGGCAGCCTGCGAAGCCTGTACCGCCTCGCGCGTCGATACCTGAAGCGCGATCAGATAGTCGCGGGTCGCCTGCGTTGTATCTCCGGTCTCGACCGCCAGCAATTGCGCTGCCGCCAGTGTGTTCCGCAACGACGTCTCATAAGCCTTGGCCTCCGCCGCCGCCTGCCTGAACTGCCCGACGTTGAGGTCGAGGCCGCCACCTGATTTCGTTCCGCTGCTGATAGCGCTGCTGATGACCTTGCCGATTTCGGTCATCGAATTGGAGAAGCGCTTGGAGCGCGTCTCCACAGCCGAAAACGCGCTTTCCGCTGCCCGTTCAAACGCGGGGAAGCCGCCAGCCGAACCGTCGTATTCGGCACGGATGAACGCCGGGAAGATGCTGGACTGTGCAGTCATGGCTTAGCGATCTCCCATCGCATCGGCGATCAGGCGCGGCAGGTTCGATTGAGCCCATGTCATGATGGCGCGGACATTCACCCGCGCCTGGCGGGACGTGCGGCGGATGCCGATGAAGGCGACGATCTGGTCGCGGACCTCGCGACCGGCCCGCACCCGCCCGTTGCGGGGCAGGCGTCGGGCGTTGGCGCGTCCGGTGATCCGCGTGGTGACGTTCTTGACGACCAGCAGGCTTTCACCGGCATTGCGGCCCGGTATCTGGACCAGCGGCCCGATCCGGCTGTCGAGACCCGCCGCCCGCCAGCGCGACGGTGTCATCCTGTACCGTCCGACACGCGCCGGGATCGCGTCGGTGGCGATCCATAGCCAGCCCTTGGTCGGCAGGATGTCCGCCCCTTCGGTATAGGCGACGACCGACCCTGCGGCGCGTTCCGAGCGGGACCGGATATGGACCCATCCCGAAGCGGAGAAGCCGGTCGCGCCGAAACGGCGGAGGCGACCGCCCTTCTTGAGGTCCGACCCGGAGCCGAGCGCATAGCCCAGCCTGCCGAGTTTCGCCCCCGCCATCGTCGTGCGCAACGTGCGCAGCGCCATCCCTGCGGCCCGGTCGGTGGCAATGAGGGCAGCGCTTTCCATGCGCTGGACCGCCGCACGCTCAAATGCGCGATAGGCGCCGAGGCCGGGACGGGTCAATCGTGCTGAAATCAATTGTATCCTCCAAATGAAAAGGGCGGCTCCGAAGAACCGCCCTTGCTTGGTCAGCATGCTCGTTAAAGTTCGTGAGGAAACGTGTGGATGAACCCCGCCGCTTCGCGCCTCTCTCAATGTGTGGGTTGCGGATGAACGATCGTCCGCAACTTTGCCAGCCCCTTGCCCGTGACAAGTGTTGTGACGCTGCGTTGCAAGCCTTTCTCCGGATGTTCCCAGCTCCCGATCTTCACGTCCAGCAGTCCGGAGTTGATCTTGGGCTGATATGGCTCATTCGTTCGCGTGAGCCATCCGGCCTGCCGCATGAGCGAAGCCAACCGGTTGCGACCCGTCCCTAATATCTTCGCCGCCTGACCGATGCTGATCGCGTCCGGCGCGGCCACCACGCCCTCGGCGAATGCCACCTTGGGCGCATCGGCCTCGACCTTGGCCTCCAGAGCATGAACCTTGTCGGTCGAATCGGCCAGCGCACGGAGAGCGGAGGCGAAGTCCTGCGGCAGCGCGAGCATGTGCGACTGCACGGCTCGCTCCAACTCTGCCCAGCGATCCACCAACCGGGCTGTGAACTCCGGGCATAGCTGGGCAACGACCACGATGCTGTCCCGTTTCCCCTGCTCTCCGGTGAACACGTAGACCTTTGTGACGCGGGTGCGGCCCATCGCGTCGACCTCGGGTTCATCCTCAATTTGAGGACGGACAATCACGCCCGATTCCGCAAGCGTTTCGATGGTGCGCTTCACATTGTCGTGCCGTTTATCGACCAACTCGGCGATCTCCCGGCTGCTCATAGTCTGGGCGGCGTTGGTGGGGATCAGGTTCATGCCATCTCTCCTTCGCGCACGTTCAGCCATTCGCGGAACATGGCGATGTTGCGCTCGATGACCTTGGCCTTGGTCAGCACGCGATAGGCCTTGACCTTTACGCTCATCGGGCCGCCGTCATGGTGATCCCACACGCTGAAACTGCCGCCAGTGACGGCGATCTTATGCCCGGTGGCGTCAAGAACGCCTTGGCGACCGGCGATGAACGTATCCGCGTCGCCATTGAAGCGACGGACCGCGACCAATGTGCCAAGCGGAACGGGGCAACCATTGCCTTTGCAGACGGTCCAGCCTTGGGCGGTAGGGGTTTTCTTGCTATGGGCTTTCGAAGCCATGCGATCCTCCTAAGATCGTGGTGGTTAGGGCCGGTGTGGAAGTTCCCGCTTCCCATCGGCCTGTTTTTTTGATAATCACAAATCATGAAGACGTCAATATCTGATAATCAAAAAAAAAGTCGGGGCAGGCCCGCTACCGGTTCTGACCCCATGTGGGGCGTCCGTTTCTCAGTCGATGCACGCAAGAAAATTGACGACTTTGCAGCACGAGAAGACATCCCCAGGGCGGAAGCTATCCGCCGTTTGGTGGACCAAGGATTAGAGCAGGCATGAAACTGTCCACACGGACGCTTTGGACGTACGGCCTATCTGCGGTCGTGTTGGCAGGAGGACTGGTCTTGTTCTTCCGGGCAACCGACATGGATATCATGGTGCCTGCAAAGATTTACGATGCGTCCGTCAGCATGGAATTGACGACCGGAGAGAAAGTCCCCGATCCTGCACTTGTCCTCCGCCAGCAAGTCGCAATTGCTGGCGGAATGTTATTCTCGATCATCGGGGCGATGGGATTGGTCGCCGCCCTCATTTGCCATGCTGTCGAGGCAAGGCGCTGAATTTCCTTAGCGCCTTGCCTCGGCTTGAAGCTATGCGTGGTCTCGCCGAAAAAGGTTTTGGACGATCACTAAGCGCTTATAGTGATCAACTTCAATCGACATGGCACTGCCGATCTTTTGGTATGCAGGCCATGCCGCAAGGCTTCCCCTTTTTACATGGAGGAGGGGCCAAGCGCTTACCGTCACAGGACGCCAACGACATCGCCAAAGCCGCGCCTGCGATGAGCCCGATGATCTTCATACCCACCTCCGGAAGTATCTTTGCCGTCGTTACTCGCATTGATGCGTTCACCCAATCATCCGTCTCGTAACGGATGTCGTGCCGATCGTTTCAAGGCTTCCCCTTCGGATGGCATCAAGGACATCTAAGCATCCGAAATGCCCGAGGCCGGACACGTTATTATCGCGCATGTAAGTTTTCACGTATTTCCCCGACCAACGAGCGCTTTTTCCTACTTCGTTTGAATCCAGTTCCGCGATTCCCTCTTCCAAACCTGAGAGACTGGAATATCTGCACCAATACCCCCCATAGTTTGATGGCGGTAATATGATAGTCGGCAACTCATGTTCCCTGCCGCGCGATATCGTCGTCATCGCGACATAGTTATTGTATTTTGCTGCTTTCACGCAAAGAAATCCTGGCTCTCCGTCGGGCCAGCATCTGACGGCCGCGCTTGTCTGGCCATCATTCATGGTGACGAATGCAACTTGGCTCCCATCTGATTTTTTCTCCCAATGAGCCGAGATTTCAGCCATCACATTTTCAGCCGAATCTCTAGTGCCGCCACACCCTGAAAGGGTGACAATTAATGCTAAGGCAGTTACCTCATTTGTGACGATCCCCCACCTCATTTCCGCTTCCTCTCGGCCGCCAACGCAACTCCAATCACGTCGAAAGCCTGAATGAGGCGATTCGGCTGATCGAGCAAGGCCTTGCCGTCAGGCCAGACCATCCCGCTCATTCCACGGTCGCACCGCTGATAGATTTGCACGAGTTCGCGATCCTCGTCGTCGATCAGGCCGGCGGGGTTGACGTTGAAGTCTCCGACGCCGTCGATGTGCCATCCGGAATTTCCGGCCCATCCGTCAGCGAAATGCTCGGGGTGGGTGGCGACAGCGACGGCGATGCGGAGTTTTTTTCCTCGGTCCTCGACAGGAAGAGGCGGGCACCGGCTTCGGCGCGCAGTTGCAGCCATGCGAGTGAAGGAGATACCCCCTCGATCTTGCGCTCCATCGCCTCGCGCTCGACGGCGAGAAGCGCGTCCTCGACGTCTTCGAGCTTGTCGAGTGTGACGACGCCCTCTTCACGGGCGAACGGAACGTCGAGATGTTTCCAGCCGTCGACGAGGACGGAAAGCATGATCGTCGGGGAGTCGGCGTTGAACGCGATGAGGTCGGCCGCGAGATCGCGCAGCGGGCGCCACGACGCGGTTACCCGGCGCGTCAGGTCATCGACAGCGCCCGCGTCGGGATGCTCGAAGTCCGGCGCGTCGTCCGTGCCGGCATGCTCGGTCTGGAACTGGTCGAACGCGTCCCAGTAACCGCGCAGACGCCCCTCATATTCGGCGAAATGCTCGGGCGACCAGAGCGCTTCGAGGCCGAGCAGGGTTTCCTTGCGGAAATCCTCCTGCGAGTGGAGTCGCAAGCCTTCGCGCACCAGCATGCGCTGATACAGCCGGCGCTCCCGTCGCGTGCCCGGCCTGAGCAGGAAGGACGGGGGCGACGGGAGATTGGCGAGCGAAGGGGGTGAGAACCATTCGGCCTCGCGCCCCTCGACGGGGTATTTCGTCACGATGTTTCTCCGGGAAGAGGGGTCAGTAGGGGAAGTACAAACTCAAACCCTGCGCCGCGTCGTCGATCAGCATGTCGATCGCCTGGGTCACGAATTCGCCTGAGTTATCCGGGTTGGGGTAGTTGAAACGACCGTTCGGGATCAGGAAGCCGACCATCGCGCCGGCCGTGTATCCATACTGTGCCCACAGCGCATGATAGCTCTGGTCGATCGCCTTCTGATAGAAGTCGATATCGGACTTGAGCCGGTGGTTGAGCGTGATGGACGCGGTGCGCTTCGTGCCGACCAACTGGGCCGCATCGTTACCGCTGGCCTTGTTCGGGTTCGGCGGAGAGGCGTTGCGGATGCCCATGTCGACACTGAACTGCGATCCCCCCAGCGCCTTGTTCGCGATCCAGAAATCGCCGTCCTTGAATGTCGGGATGCCACCCAGGGCACCGATCACCGGCGCGGTCTCGTCGGCGAATGCGTAGATGTCGCCTTCCAACGTGCATTCGATCATCGGATACTCGGTCGCGTCGCGGGTCGAGACCGGAAAGTTGAAGCGCATCGACGACAGCGACAGGCCGACACAATCGTAGCGGACCTGCCCCATCCAGAAACTCGCCGACAGGGTGGGAAGCGCCTCAGAACCAGACTGCACATAGGCAAGCTGCTTGGGGATCTGGTAGTTCGCCCCGGGGGCCGCGCCAAGCACTTCGGCCAGGGTGGCGACCTTACCTGCGGTGTAGTTGCGGATCGCGGTCAACTGGTTGCGATACGCGGCACCATTGTCGGAGAGGAGAAGGGCGAGCCCCTTGTAGAGTTGCGCGGTTGCAGCGGCACTCGAGCCCAGCGTGACCGTCGAGGTGGTGGGGCTGCCGCCGATCGCTTCGGGCGCGACGGGAACGGCGGCCGACAGAATGGTTTCGGTGAAGCCGCCCGCGCGCAGTACACGCCCGGGGATGAAGGCGCCAGCAACGGGCGGCGCGGCGCCGCCGGGCGGGCGGAGCGTGATCGAAAAGCTGATGCTGACCTTGCTGCCGATCACGAAGTCACCGGGAGCGTGGATCGTGCCCAGATATTCCGGGTTGGACGTCGTGATGCCCTCGATCTGGGGCCGGAGGTTGGCGACCGGGAAGATGTCGGCGGAGGCGCTGGGCGGATTGAACACGCCCGACGTGCTTTCGACAGTCAGCGCAAGCGCCGACTGCTGGGACAGGAATGCCATGGGGGTGTCTCCTTATTCAGCCGCGCGCGGGGCGGGAGCGGGCGATGGGGCTGGCGCGGCCTTCGGCTCGGGCGCGGGGCGCTCGGCCTCGGGGATGACGACGGCCTTCTCGACCGCCTTCTCGTCACCCTTGATCAGGGCGTCGTGCAGCTTGTTGAAATCGACGCAGCCAGCAGGCAGCGCCGGGGCGATATCCGGTGCCTTGGACATGGATTTTCCTTGGATGTGAGGGGTCAGAAAGTGACGCCGCCCATGCCGATGACGGTGAACCAGTCATCTTCGGGCGTGTAGAAAACGGACTGAATTTCCAGAATTGCGGTGCCCACGTCGGCCCCGTCATGCTCGGAGCCCGACGCAGCCTGAGGCGCGCTGGATTCAACCATGCCGCCCAATGTCGGATCGGCGGCAAGCAGGGCGACGAACCGCGCGATCATCGCCTGGTTGACCGCGTCGATGGTCTCGCCAGCCATGTTCGCGCTGACGAAATCGAACTGGAACGCGGCCCGGTGGCGCATCTGGTAGCGCATGCCGGCTTCTTCCTGCCCGCCCGGTTCGAACTGGACGCTGGGCACGCGGATGCTCACGGCCGGGCGCTCGCTCTCGTCTAGCGGCTCCGCGTCGCTGCGGTCGATGAACGTGTGCAGGCCGGGGATGGTGTCGAGCAGCGCCTTGTAGCGGGCCTGCACCTTGTACAGCGCCGCCTCAGGCACCGACGACTTCCTTGATGCCGAATTCCCACCGGAACCCGCTGATGTCGCGCTCGACACCGCGCGGCTGAAAGGTCTTCCCGGCGATACGTGGCAGGGCGATCCGCCATGTGGCGTCGGGCTTGCCCGGCACCAGCGCCATGTCGATGTCGAGCAACGCGTCCTGCACGGTCGCGGCGCTCGCGCCGAAGTCCAGGCGGGTGTCCCTGTGGCTCACATGCGCCTTGACGGTGATCGGGTCGCCGGACGGCGGGGTGATCACAATACTGTCACCCAGCCAGTCGTCGGCAACGGAGAACAGGGCTTGCGTCCTGCTCTCCAGATCGGGGATGGGCATCAGATCGGCGCGCCGTCGTCCTGCGCCACGGCACTCGCATTCGCATGCCTTTCGCGCGCAAGTTCGACCATCGTCTGCGCGTCCCTCTTGCCCTGGGCGAACGTGCCCTCTGGCACGCCGGGGCCTTTGATCTCGTACCTGCCCCGACCCAGATGGGTCATGGTGATCGAGGTGTCCCCGACGGGCGCGGGATCGGAGGGCGGTGGCGGTGGCGTGGTGTCGGCTGCCGGATCAACCCAGCCATCCGGCTCCTCGATCTTCTCCTGATCGACAAGATGGCTAATGACGGACACGGGAACCAGCGGCTCCCGTGCCTCGGCATTGTCGGGGTCGCCATGGACCTGGCCGTATCCCGGAACGAAGTAAGTGAAGGCGCGCTGCGCCTTGCAGGCGATCGTGTCCATGACGAACTCTTTGTGCTGTGAGGTTGACGGATTACGAGCCGGTGCGGCCCGTCAGCAGCGTCTCGGGACGCGTGCAGATCGGAAGGCGATACGTCTCCAGTTCGACGTCGGCCCATTCCTCGCGGTCCTTGTCGACCACGACGCGGCTGTACCAGGGCAGGCCGAGCGTGTTGACGGTCGGGAACGTCGGAGCTGGTGAGAATGCTTCCTGATAGAGGCCGCGCACACCGGACGGGAAGAACTTCACCTTGGATGCGGGCACCGCGACCTTGGAGTTATCGTCCGTGCCCTTGTAGTTGATCCAGGTGACGCCCCACGCCTCGACCGCGTCGAACACGGTGTTCTCCAGCAACTTGCTGGCGTTGCTCGTGTTGAGATAGGTCGCGCGATATTCCGCGTTCTCCTGCATGTCGTCGTAGAAGTCGTCGCCGCACAGGGCGATGATCCGCATGCCCGGAGGGGCGAGGCCACCCATGGCGCGCACGATCGGGCGGGTGACGTTGTTCGCGATGAACTTCTTCACCTTCGTCTTGTTGGCCCAGTCGAATGCGATTTCGGTGGGAGCGGTGAAGCCGAACGTATTGTAATAATTGTAGATGACACTGTCGTCCGCGTCATAGACGACGCCGCCGACGGCGCCGAGGCGCAGGCGCTCGATCGTCGCTGACACGTCATCGATCAGGCCGGACTGGCGATCCGCGACTTCCATCTGGAGCGACTGGAGTTCGGTCTCGGAACCGAAGGCGCGGATGCCCTGCAGCGTTTCCGCCTCGATCCGGCTCGCCTCCTCGACCCGGCGGGTGCGCAGATCGATGATGGTGCGCTTGTCGTTGGACCGGCGGGTACGCGGCGCGCCCGGGTCGCTGGTCTGGATGATGTTGAGCTGGCCGCCCTTCATCTCGATCGCGACGGTGCGGGTGCGGACTGGCTTGGGGACGAACAGGCCGAGTGCGCCGATGAGTCCGGGGACGGTCGGCTTGCGGCGGATCGCGTCCGTCAGCGAGATCGCCGAGAACGCGTCCTGGGTGAAGACGTTCATGGTAAGCATGGGAAGGCGGTCCTTCTGAGGCCCGCAGGCACAAAAAAGGGCGCCGAAGCATGTGCCTCGGCGCCCAGTCGGCGACCACGGGAGGGATTGGTTAGCTGCGGACGATGATGCCCACGGCGGCAAGGTTGGTGATCGCCGTCGCCTTGTTCGGCGCGGAGATACCGGACGGGAAAATGATGATGTCGCCGTTGACCTCGCAGTCGCGGACGTGGGCAACGCCGGGCGTGTCGGCGGACGTCGCGTCGACGTCGGCATACAGCGTGGCGCAGGCGGTCTGGCTGCCGTCGCTCGCGGCGGGCGTGAGCTTGGTATATTTGCCCGTGTCGCCGCCGCTGGTGAACTTGGCGAGAACGGTGGCGGCGCCGTACTTCTGGCCGCTCTTGAGGGTGATCTTCTCGCGCGAGAGATCGCCGTTCGCCTCGCTGACGATATGCTCGGCAGCGTGGACGGTCTCGGTAAGGGTCGTCATTGCGATATCCTACTCGGTGGAGGGGTGGGGAGGATCAGGCCTTGGCGTTGCGGCGGGCGTCGACCTCGGCATGGATCTTGTCCCAGCCATGGTTGTTGGCCTTCGCCTTCGCCGCCTCGTCCTGCTCGTCATCGTCGCCAAGGTCAGGGTTTTTGGCCTGAAGCTTGTCGCGCATCAGCTTCTTGTCGCTCTCCTCCTCGGCGGCGGCCTGCGTGGTCGCGTCGGGCTTGGAGGGGGAGGCCGATGCATTGGGAGCCGGCGCATCGGCGAGCGTCGCGACGATGTCCTCGGCGCTCATGTCGGTGTTCAGCAGGCGGGCCGCCATCTTCTCGCGACCGGCATAATGCTCGGAAGCGGTCACGGTGGCGAAGCGCTTGCGTTCGGCGTCCTGGGCGGCCTTCTGACCGGCCTGGTAGTCCTTCGACTGGGTGTTGACGGTGTCCGTCATCTCTTCGTCCTCTTCATCGTCCGGCTCATCGCCGGGCTGGGTTTCGTCATCGGGTTCGGCGGGGGGCTTGGCGGCGGCGCGCGCCGCTGCCCTCGCGGAGAGTCCGGGACCGCGCCCCTGGCGGCCCAACTCCGCAAAGCGGGGGTTCTTCATCGCTATTCTCCGTGGGTCAGCGGATGTCTTCGAGCAGCAGGTTCCATGCGTCCTGTTCGCCCATAAGCCCGTCCATCAGGCCAAGGTCGACCGCGTCCGGCCCTGTGAACCAGTCAGCTTCGGTGTCGAGGACGTAATCGACACTGAGCCCGCGCCCCATGGCGACAAGGTCCGCGAACCGGTCACGGGTATCATCGACCCAGTCCTGCAACTTGGTGAGCGCGGGGTCGTCGAGCTTCTCGTAGGGCCCGGTCTTCGCCTTGCGCGCGCCGGCGCGGATGATGCGGACCGCGATGCCTTCCTTGTCGAGCATCTTCGTGAAGTCGACATGCATGACATAGGCGCCGATCGAACCGACCATGGCATCCGCCGGGCCATAGACCCGGTCGCATACGCAGGCGAGCGCGTAGGCCGCGCTGCATGCCTGCTCGTTGACATAGGCCCAGATCGGCTTGTCTCCGCCCTCGGTTTGGGTCGCGAGTGCGATTTCATGCGCGAGGGCGAAGCACCCCGGCACCTCGCCGCCCGGAGAGTCGATGTCGAGCCAGATGGCGCGGATGTCGTTATCAGCGAGCGCTGCACGCAACTTGCGGGCGATCCCGTCATAGCCCGTCATACCGGACATGGGGTCGAGCCATCCGAACTTGTGGACCAGCGTCCCCTCAACCGGGATCACCGCAATCTGCCCATCGGCGTGGAACGGTTTCCAGTTCTCGTATGACCGGCGGGCGTCCCCGGCGAGGGCCTGCATGCCAACCGCGTCGAGCGAGGTGCTGTCGAGGCGATCCAGTTTGAGGATGCCAAGGCGCTGCTGAAGCGCAGCGGCGATCACTTCGGCCTTGGTCGGCTCGATCATCAGCGGCACGTTGAACACTCGCTGGGCAAGATGCTCGAACGACCGCCTGGTTTCCGTCGGCTTTCTCATGCGTCTTCCCCAGCCCGCTCCCGCGCGTCACGCGCGTCATTGTCCTCGTCGTCCCCGGACGGGCGGCCCGCTCCCTTCTGCGGCGGCACAGGCTCGGCGATCCCGAATTTCTCCCGCAGTTTCCTGTCGCGGGCGAGGCCCATGAGAACCTGACGACGGTCAAGGCCGCGATCCGCCGCTTCTAGCGCGAGGTTGGTGCGGCCGGCGGCAAGGTCGAGATCGGACGCCTCACTTTCCTTCTTGGGATCTATCGAGCCGCGTCCCGGTCCCATCCATTCGTACAGGCACAGCGCGTCGCGCCAGCGGTAGAAGTTGAGCGCGCCGCCGGGCACCTTTACCTTGCCGATGGCGACCGCCTCCTCCAGCCATGCGGAGCAGATCGGGGTGCAGAATGCCTGGGTGAACAGCCAGCGGTCGTGCAGCAGGCCGCGCCAGATCTCATTGAGCAGCGTGCGGGCGCTGGAATAATTGATGTCGGCCCAGTTCTGCGAAAGCTGGGGGTAGGACAGGCCGAACGCCGCGGCGATGGACCTCAGCCCCGTCGCCTGGAACTCGGGATAGTTGGCCGATGGACGTTCCGCCTTGAGCGGGCTGAACTTCTCGCCGGGCAGGCCATGGATGACCTGCGTGCCGCTGACCTTGATCCGGTTCTTGCGGCGGTAATCCAGCTGCTTTTCAAGGTTCCAGCCGCGATCCTGATCACCCCCGGTCGGCGCGAACATCTGCGCGACGTCGGCGGTCGGCGCGGCGCTTTCGATGAAGAACGCGTTGATCGCATTCAGCAGCGCGGCTTCGAGTTCGGCATTGTCGTACCGGTCGAACATCTTCGTCTTCTTCATCGAAGAGACGAGTTTCGAGACGCCGCGCCGCTGTTCCGCCCGCTTGCGCTGGTAGGCGTGGACGAACTGGGGGCGGCCCATCTTCGTTTCGAGGACGATCCGCTCCCAACGGAACGCGCCTTCGCCGGCCTGCATCTCGGCGGGATGCTTGACCCGGATATGATACGCGACGGGTGCGCCGTGCCGGTCCAGTTCCACGCCGCCCACGACACGGTTGCCGTTGGCGAGGAGTGAATTGTCGGCCATGCCGTCGGGGTTGGACAGGCGATCCGGGTCGATCAGTTTGACGGCGGTCTGGTACGTGCCGCCGCGATCGAGTTGATAGATCGCGGCGCAGGCCTCGCCGTCGACCCACCAGTGGCGATAGGCGGTCTCGACCAGCCCGCCGAACTGGCTGTGCCGCTCCACGTCGCAGATCTTACGGCTGTTATAGGCCCAGATGTGAAATTCGTTTTCCGCCGCCGTGGCCCAGTCATCGGCCCAGTCTGCGGTTCGGCCCATCGCTTCGAAGGCGGGCTGGAACTCTGGGCGGATGCGTGCGCCGACGACGGTCTCGGCGCGTCGGTCGACGCCGCCGCTGATGATCGGGTTGTTCCGGTCGAGATCGCGGGCACGGGCGACGATCCGGTCGCGCGTCATGTTGATCTCGCCGTCCGGGTGGTTGATGCCCGGGTTCCATTCACCCATTTCGCGCGAATCGTAGCTGCCCGCGTCGTAGGCGCGGCTGCCGCCGCCGAACGCATGGGCGCGCTGCGATGCCCCCCCGAAGAAGGAGGATATGCGCGACATGAAACTCATCTCAGTCTCCGTACCGGAACCGGATCGACGATCGCCGCGGCGTTCCGGCCTCGTCGGCCTGCGCCTCGGCGAGTTCCTGACGCAGCACCTTGAGGAGGTCGGTCAGGCTTTCGAGCGTCACCTTGCCGGTCGTCAGGCGACGGCCATCCCGCCACACCTCGTCGACACGCTCGCCGGTCGCGAGCGCACGCCGCGCGGCGGTGACCGCGTCGATGTCTGCCTGGATTTCGGTGGGTGTCGCCAACTATTCGTCCTCGTTCAGTTCGGAAAACCGGTCGTAGATGCTCTTTGGCTTTTCAGCCTCGGGTGGAGGTGAACCGCGCACCTCGCCCGCATGCCGCTGATCACCCCCCTTCACGTTCACGGGGACGGGAGTTGCCCAGGCGGGCAGGGCCTGTCCGTCCCATCGGATGTCCTTGCGGTCCGGGCGGAGCATGAGCCGCGCGCCCTCTTCGTAGCCGAACAGATCAAGGCTCTCGTTGGGGCCGGTACGCTCCCATTTGCCGTCGATCTCGTTCTCGCCGAAATATTCGTCGAAGTGGTTGGCCGCGATCCCGGCGGCGAAATAGCACTGGCCCGGCCCGCCGTCGGTCACGGCCAGCCGTTCGCGTGCCTGCCGCTTCAACCTGCTGACGCCCAGCGTGTATTCCTTGATGAACGGGTTCACGACCTGGTTGTCGTCGTCCCGCTCCGGATCCCTGATCATGTCGGCCAGTTCCGGCGCCTCGGCCGATTTAGCGCCCCGGATCAGGCGGACCTTCGACCACGGATTCGACGCGGAACCCCAGTAGCATCCCGCCGCCAGCGCCCGCGCCGCGAACTCCCGGCCCTTCGCGACGACATTGCCGTCGCCGATGTCGATCACGGTCACGGCGACGGGCATTTCCATGCCGGGCCTGCCGATGATCGGGAACCGCCGGTTCACGACCTCGTCGATCAGCAGCATCCAGTCCTCGATGCGGTCCGTGGTCCGGATGTCGCGCAGGACGCCGTCGGCCCATCGGCGCTGACGGATGACGCGACGATCGATCCACCATGACCGGGACTCAAGGTCGAAACCCCGGAAACTGACATCGAACTTGCCATGGCCCGGATCGATGGCGGCAACGATGAACCGCACGTCCCGCGGACAGCGCCCGATCGTGAAGGCCATCGGATCGGGCCGGTCTTCATCCGGAGCGGCTGCGGCCCGCCTTTGCAGGGAGGCGCTGTCCACGTCCGCCGCCGCGCCGGTGCCCTCGAATATCTCGGCGAACACCTTGGCGAGGACCTGGCGCAGCTTGTCCGTCTTCCGCGTCGTTTCGTAGTGGGCGATAGCACCCTCAAGGTCGCGGGCCAGTTCGCGGTTGCTGATCGCCTTAACCATCAGGCCATGGACCCAGAAGCCGCGCGCCGGATTGTCGTCCGGCTCGCCGATGATGCCGGCGTCGATGTCGAGCGTCTGACCTTCGTGCATCCAGCCGCCCCATGGCCCGGCGCTGGCCTCGTCGACCATCGCGAAGCGCTGCTTGTCGTCGAGACCGGAGAGGCAATGCGGGCAGCGCATGACCGCCGTCTCCTCCGCCGTCCTGATCCGGCGGGCGAGGGGCCATGCGGCGCCCTCCGGCATTTTGTCGTAGTGCAGTTTGAAGCGCGGCACGTCGGGCCAGAACTTGGTCGGGTATGGCGAGGCGAAGCGCGCGCAGTTCGGGCACTGCATCACGAATATGCCCTTGGACGAGAGCGTCCATGCCTGCGCCACGCCGGAGCCCCAGCCCATGTCCGGGTGGGACGTGATCCCGACCTTGCGCCACGACCCCAGTTGGCGCCCGCGAATGCGGGTCTGCTCAAGGAACGAGGCGCACAGGCTTTTCTTGAACGTGTCGAGTTCGTCGACCCGCATCCATGCGGCCTGACGGCCCGTTACCGTCTTCTCGTTCGCCTGAAGGACTTCGACCGATCGGCCGGCCACCTTCTTGGACTTGATCTTGTCGTCGCTGCGGTCCTTGCCGACCTTGGCCCGGATGTCGGCATGGTCCTCGAAGAGGTATTTGAACCCCTTGTCGCAATAGCTCGCGACCTCGCTGTCCGATCCCAGGTAGATCAGCATGTCGGGCATCGGCCCGAACTTCATCAGCCTGAACTCGTAGCATTCGAATGCCGCTGTCCCGCCCGATCGGCCGGGCTTGGGCATGATCACTTCCTGGACGTCGGGATCGTCCAGCGCATTCATCGGGCCGACCAGATACGGTGTCCGGTCCCGGGACCAAAGGAACTTCGTGTCGCCCTTGGGGGAACGGAAATACCGGTACTGCTCCGCGCACTCGACGGTGGAGATATTCTCGGGCGGGGTGAGGTGGAACGTCTGGCTGCCGGCGATTTCGGCTATGTCGGCGCAGAAATGGTCGGCGCTGATCAGTTCGATCGCGTCAGCCAGTTCCGCCTTCGAATAGACCCGCACTCCACTCCCTCAGGAATTCCTGCACCGCCTGCTCCGCCGTGACGGCAAGGTTGCGCATCTCATCATCGATAAAGGCCCGCGCCGACGGATCGAGCGCGCCGGTCGGGTCGAGCCTCGCCGGGGTGCCCAGGATCGCGTCACGTATCCGGGCATTGTAGCGGGACAGGAAATCCCGCACGGTGTCGGCCGGAACATAGAGTTTCTGCCGCTCCTTCATGCCCTGCGCCTTGATGGTCAGGTCGGCGAGGCGGGACAGGTCGGCCATGCTGACCGCGCCGCCTTCCGCCTCCGGCACCGTGAAACTGGTGAGCCGCCGGACCTTGCGGGCATGTTCGTCATTCGCGGCGATCTTCTCCCGCGCCCGCTTGAGCATGTGCCGCAGCACGCGAACGACGCGGAATTCCCACGGCACCCCCTCCGAACCGCGCCGCTCGATCGGAAACTTCGGGTCGGGCTCGATGTGGGTCATCAACAGATTGCGCCACGTCATACCGACGATGTCCGCCATCAGCCTGGCATCGGCGGTGTCGCGGGGCCTGGCTTGCTTCAATGCCGCTTCGAGGCGGCGGATCAGGTCATTCGGATCGGACGCGGTGCGCGCCATGTCAGGCCCTCCCGCCGTCGGCGCAGATGGCTGCACGCGGTCGAGACATGGTCAGCAGTGGCTTGCAAAGGTGAGCGCTGCCCGACGACGGAAGCATGAATTTTGGTGGAACTTTCGGTGGTGCTTGCCGCTGTGGCGCACCTCCTACGAATGGTGCATGTGTATGATTCGTGTTTCCCATCTTGTCAACGGCGATCAGATGAGCGTTTCGCGGGATCAATCGTCAGGCGGTTGGCTATGCCGCCATGCAAGGCCAGGGCGCCGCGCCTGAAAGCGGCGGCAATATTCGCGTAGCGGCACCGACCATCGCGCGCGGCTTCACGCATTGGGCGGTCCTGCAGCACGATCAATTCGAACGTGTCGCGGACATCTTCCGGGATAAAGCTTTGCGCCCAGCGGAAATCCGACCTTGCTTCGGCCGCCCACTGAGATCGCGGCATGTGCCCGTATAGCGGATCTCCGCGCACCGATTCCCCATAGGACGATACACCGAAGCGCGGCTCCATCTGCGCCGCTTCGTACCGGTCCCGATACCACTTGCACGCCTGCAATTGGTCATCATCCAAAACGCCGCGACTGTGCAACGTCACCATCATTGAGACGATGCGACGCCGCACCGTCCTGACCGACCGAACCGTCCCGTCCTTCCCCTTGGGCGTGTAGGAAACGAAGTCGCCCTTCGAGAGAAGTTCCGGCGTCGGGGGAACGACCGTATCGTCGAGGTTGACGAAGACGCCGCGCGCGACCTCGATCTCGGCCTCGGCGCGCCGCCGCTCCTCCCGGCGATCGTCAGCATCGCGTCGAAGGATACCATCGACGCGCTCCTGTTCGGCACGTCGCCAGTCCGGCGCCTTGTCATCTGCCTTTGCCAACTGATCCCCCATTCCCTTTCAACACCCTGTTGGCGATTGCTTTGACGAATTCCCGGTCGCCCCAACTCTCGATCCACTCGGGATCGAGGACGATCATCCCGGTTTCCGTCAGGAGTTTGGCCGCCAGTTTGCGCGCACCGTCCGGGTCTGGATCGCGCATGCTGCCGGCGTAGCGGGCGAGGGATGACCGCATGGTCATGTCGATGCACCGTTGAATTCCTCGGCGATGCTGGCCAGTTCATCCGCCGTCGGGGTCCGGAGCCTGCTCGTATCGACCGGCTTGCGCCGTGGCTCGTTCCCGACACCGACGGACCGTTCCCGCGCCGCCCGCTGCATTTCCTCGACGAGGGTGCGGACCTCCTCTGGATCGACGGGCTCATCATCCCCCCTCAGGCGGCGTTCGGCGATGCGCTCGGCCTCCTTCGCCAGTTGCTTGAGGTTGTGTGACAGCCGCGATCGGGTGCCCTGCGCCTTGAGAATGTACGGGCGGATTTCGGCATACCCGCCGGGAAAGAACTTCTCCTCGGCGGCGTAGGCGAGGCACGCCTCCCGGACGACCTCTACGGCGTGGCGACGGCAGTCGTCGCGCAGCAGGCGAAAGCGACCGCGCACCTCCTCCTGATGTTCGTTCCGGATCATCGTGCGAAGGCGCAACTCACCGAGGATCTGGTCCATGGGATCGTCGAAAATTCTCCGCATCCCGCCGTCTTCGTCGCGACGCTCCCCCAGGAACCGGCGTTCGGCGAAGTCGTTCAGGCTGTCGTCGAACCGCCGGGCGGCGTCGCGCAACTGGCGAACCCCGTCCTCGGGCACGATCTGGGGCAGGCTGTACCGGTCCGTGTCGAACAGGTCGTGCCCCAGCCAGTCAGGAACGAACGCCAAAAGCGATGTCAGCGAGTACGGGGTCGCGGAATTCGCTGTCATAGCGCCCGCTTCCCTGATTGCGATTTCCTGTCCCATTGCGGTAGTCCTTCAAAGCGTAAACGTCGGTCCATGAGTTCATCGTCGATTGGTCAAGGACTTCACCTGGGGGGTGACCGTCCTCAGCGAAGCGGCGTAAGCGCTTGACGATTCCGCGGCGCGCGCGGTCGGTAAGGGGGGCCTTGCGTCGCCGCCGCATCTCCTCGAAGCCATTCCACGCATCCTCCGGGATATCGTCGGGTCGGACGAATGGCTCCTCCGCCTTCGGTTTGGATTTTTTCTTCGAGTGATCGCCTTCCGGCAGCGGCGTGCCGAGCAAATCGGTTTCTTGCGCCTCGCGCGCGCCCGTCTCGCACGGGGGAGCGGGTGGGGGCGGGGGTTGGTTGGGGGCTTGGGGGAAGGAAGGGGGAGGGGGCGGGAGAGGGGGGGATTTAAACTCTCCGGCGTCACCAACCGTAACAGAAGCGTCACCTGTTACGTTTTCCGTCACATTGTTATGCTCAGGCGTAACGCCGTTATGGTTTGTGACGTTTTGTGACGCTTTCTTATGCCGATACCGCTCCTGTCGAATGGCGGCTTTCGACCGTGCCCCTGTTGGCGGCGATGAAGCCACACCGGCTTCCATCTCTTCCACCGCTGCGACGATCGCGTCGTGCGGCATTCCGGCGGCGAGCATGTGCTTCAAGGCGGTGGCGATAACGGTCACAGAGTTTCACCCCGCCGGATCCGTGCATCGCGGGCTCGGGTTTCCGCCTCGCTCAGTTTCCCGGCGGGGAGGTAAATGCGTATCGGATCCATGATGCCGCCATCAGCAATCGCCTGGAGATCGGGCGGCAACAAGACTTCCCCATCCGACCGGATCGACCGGATTGCGGCGCGACGTTTAGCGGGTGTCACGACAGCCTCCACGCAATGATATCGAACGGAAGCGGCTCGCGCTGCCTCGGGAATCTTCCCCACCGCCGCGTGCCCGCCTTGATCGGACCGTACACATCGCCGTTGCGATAGCGGATGAACACGAGATCGGTGTCCGCGACGGGGCAGGGGCCTTGCACCCGCTCCGTCCAGCCGTCAGGCGGATATTCAAAGGGGAGAAGGGGCGGCATCATCCTCTTCCCTCCAATGGGACTCGCAGGACATCGTCCTTTTCCCAAGGGGGAATGATCCCCTCCATGGCGCACATGTATGAAAGGATGCCGATCGCCTCGGCGGCGTCGTGCTTCTCGGGCCTCATGCCCAACTGGCGGCATCGCGCCATGGCGAAGGCTTTGAGGTCTGGCGTCTTCGTGCCCCGGCGCATCGAGCCGATGAAATGGCGGCGCCATGAGGACTGGTTGACGCAGCAGTATTTCCGGACCCCGACGGCCTCGCAGAAACTGTCGACATGGGTCGCCAGGCCCATGAGCGTGAAGATCGTATCCTTGTTCGTGAACCCGGCATGGGGACCGAGATTCAACGGTTCCTCGTAGATCACGATGTCGAACGGGCTGACCGTCCAGAGGTCGTGCAGGTTGCGATGCAGTTTGACGAACGCCGCGCCTGCCGGGGTCAGTTCCGACCCCAGCGTCCACGTACCGGCGACCGGCTTGTCCGCCTCCCCGTTCCAGAGGGCGAAACCAGCCGATCGCTTCGACAGATCAAGACCGAGGATTGACGGCATCGATCAGTTTACCGTGACGAGTCCCGGCCGGGATCGTTCGCGCACCGGCATGGAGGGCGCCTCACCATCGCCCATCTGGTCGACGAGATCGGCGCTGATGCCGATGTTCAGTTTGTCCATCAGGCCGTACAGGGTCCGCAGGTAGTCGTCCCGCTTGTGATCCTCCATCTGGTCCAGCTTGAACGCCATCTTGGCGGCTGCAGGATCGAGGTGGCAGCCCTTCTTGAGTTCCTTGTAGGCGGTGGACTGCTCCTGGGCATACTCGCCGACCTTCGCCTGGGCGGGCTTGATGTCCTCGCGATAGATGCGGACGGCGCGGTCGAAATCCGGCTTGACGATTTCCTTGACCTCATCGTCCTTCTTCTTGGCATTGCGTGCCATGGGGTCTTCCTTCCTCTGCTGGTGGTCGCCGACCCACAGGTACGCATCGGGAGGCGGCGGGTCGGCGCGGTCCGCTTCCAGGGTCAATCTCGCCTCGCCAATGGTCATGCCCGCCAGTTGCGCGGCGGCCTCGAGCGGCGTGCCGCCCCTGACCGCGCACCGGAAGATCGTGAGTTGGCGGGACGACATCAGATGAGTTCGCCGCGGGCGAGCTTCATGATGCGGATGACGGTGGCGTTGGCGCCCGACGTCTCCTGCTCCAGCACGCGGTTGAGGCGGCGCTTGTATTCGTCGCGCATGTCCTTTGCGTCCTTGACGCCGCGCGATCCGGTCAAAGAGCCGATGAAGAATGCGAAGGCGATGCCCGCGAGGGCGATCACCGCCGCGATAGCGATGGCTGGTGTCACGATTGTCCTCCCGCTTGATGATGTGCGGCGGGCGAGGATTCCGTGGTGCGGTTTATGCCGGTCAGGGTATCCGGCCCGCCTACCCCCCACATGCTCGGGTGCAACAATTCCCGATCCTCGCTGTTTCGGCGCCGCCGCGCGCCGAGGTATTTCGATGTCATGGCCGGGCATCCTTCCCCAGCTTGCGGCCGAGCCGTTCGTACTGGACCTCCAGCGCGATCTGCCGGCGCGGGGTCATGGGCTGGCTGGCCCGGCCGAGGGTGGACGCCTTTTCGAGCGCTACGGCCCTTTCCTTCGCCGCCTTGGCCCGTGCCGCATTGCGTGCGCGCTCGCTCTCGACCCGGCGTGCGATGGCCGTTTCGGTCTGGCGCGGGGAGCGTGGACGGAGGCGGTCGAGGAATGACATGTCAGGCCCCCAACAAGTGAGCCATGCGCCGTTGCGCCTCGACACGACGGTTACTGATCCTCCTCCATCCCCGCGTCGGGTGCAGAACGACATAGTGATCGTCACGAATGTCCGTGGTCCAAGGCCGGTCCTTGTCGGGCTTGGTGCCGGTCCTGCGCTTTGCGGCGCGGATCATTTTTCGGGCGATCGATGTCATGCAGCTTCTCCGATTGTGGGGTTGAGCCAGCGGACGCGGGTGTCGCGAGCGGGCGTGGATTTGGTCCATACGATCCAGCAGAAGTCCGTCGTTCCGCCCCTGAAAGCCTTGTCGCCCATCTCTTCGATCCGATGTCCCGGCGGCATCGAGGGGCGCCGCGACAGGATCAGCACGTCACTGGGCGGGAACTCGGTGAAGAGTGAATGTCGCGCCTTGCTCGCGAGGAAGGAGAGTTGCTGGATCACAGCGAGCCGCCGGTCGATCAGCGACAGGGCGTGCCGCACGAACGCCTCCGCCTGCCTGAATGGCGGGTTCATGACGATCGACATGCGGGAATGGAATGGCGCCGGGTCGTAGGCGGTGAGGAAGTCGGCGCAGACCGCAGGCGGGTAGCCGCGATCGAATATATCGGACGCCAGCACCCCTTTCGCGTACCCACTCATCACCTTTGGGATCGTGCCCGACCCGCAACACGGATCCCAAACCACGTCGTCGGAGAAGTCGATGGCTTGGGCGAGCGCATGGACCGTCCAGGCGGGCTCAACATAGAACTCGCCATCGGCACGCTCATAGTCGCCTTTACGGAAGTTCCGCGCCGCGTTGCCCTCCGCCATCGGTCAGTGCCCCTGCCCAGCGGAAGCACCAAACCGGACACGTTGCCGGTAATGATCGATTGCCTGTCCGGCCTCCTCAACGGCGCGCTCTACGGCCCCCAGTTCGTCGTCATCGACGATCTCGTCGTTCTCCAGCGCCTCGTTCAGCCGGGCGACAAGGCGGGACAATGCGCTAACCTTCTGCCGGTCCGTCGACGCCCCGGCGTCCAGATCGACGAGCTTGATGCCGACCAGTGATCCGACCGGGTTACCGAACCGACCGCCCCACCGTTCGATGCCGCGGATGAATGTCACCATGTCCATGCACGCGAGGCCGGTCCGGTACTTGGCGGCCTGATCCTCACTCTTGCCCAGCGCCGCGCCCAGATCGGCGTCCGTGAGCCCATCCTCCTGCTTGATCCGTGCCAGTGCGGCCCCTGCAGCATCGAGGATGGTTGAAGCGGAAACGGTGCGGTGGCGTCCGTGGATTGGCGGCTTAGACATCGGCTACATCGGCCTCATGAACAGGGATGAAGATCAGGGGTTCGCCGTTGAGGCGTGGAACGGGGACGGGGGCGATCAACTCGATCGCGCGGTGCCGGCCGTTCAGACGGCGGATGCGTCCGCGTTCTATCAGGGCCTGGATCAAGATGCAGGCGCGGCCTTTGTTGGACAGGCCGAGGCCGCGCGCGATCTCGGAATATGTTGGCCCGACGCCGCGCGTCTTTTCGATATATCCCGCGACGAAGCGCAGGCAGTCGGCCTGGCGGGCGGTGAGGCCGATCACGGGCGCGAACCTCCACCGGAATGGAGGTCATGGATGGACCCCATTCCGGCTTCGGTTATCGTGTCGCTTGCTGACACCGACACGAGTGGAGATTCGAAATGTTCACCGACCAACAGCGTATCAAGCGACTTGAAGACGATGTGGCAGAACTGCATTCGGGCATTCGCGCCGTCTCCGCACTCAGCGTGCTGGCCATTCAATCTGTCCTCGATCAAATGGTGGACGAGCGACTTCTCGCGCCCACAACTCGTGCCGAGATATTCAAGCGCATCACCGGCGAAGCTGGGCTGCTCAGTGCAGTTAGCGAACTGGTCTCGCGCAGTGCTCGTGCTGCTATTCCCGCCCATATCGAAACGCTCAAGCATCCGACATTTCCTCGGACAGAGCGCGAGCGGAAACCTCTGCTGCGATCCAATGTGGATCAAGGCGGAGAGGTCTAGAAGCGAGATCCGCCGCCACCGCAAAAGCGGCAGCCGCAACCTCTACCGCAATCTCGCGGATGCGGATCTCCTGCTCGGGAGTGAAGGCGGACATCATGCCGCCTCGCTTTCCGCAGGATCGGTGCCATGAGTGCGGGTGATACCTCGCGCCCGGGCAATGATGCTGTTGACATCACCGGCATTCACGGAGTGATCGGAATGCTCTTCGATCGCCAAGGCAATCTCCGGAGAACACCGGTTTTCCTTCTCCATTTCAGAGACATAACCTTTGCTCCTTATCCCGAAGAGCGCGCCAAACGCCTCTTGGGAAAGCCCGAGCGACTTACGATATTCGGTGATCGTCATGCCGGATAGTTCGTTTAAAATGAACTTCCGGTCAAGGGGGGCGGTTCATTTTCGTGCTAACGACGCGCGGCCTCAAAGTTCGTATAAGACGAACATGGCTTCAAAAGGTCGTAAGCGGTTGGACGCGCCATCCTCGGCGCCGCCTTGGGATTGGTTCATTAATGAGTGGATGGCGACTCTAGGTAAGACGCAGGCCGATCTCATTCGTGAAGCGGGGTGGGCAAAATCTTCTACTAGCAATATTTGCAGCGGGAAGACTCACTATTCACGTAGGTTGGTGAACGAGGCGGCCAATGCTCTAAACATCCACCCGTATGAATTGCTCATGCATCCTGATGACGCGATGGCAATCCGACGCCTCAGGAGTGACGCGGTTCGTCTGGTGGAGACGACGAATATTCTGGATCAAGAACGAACTGGAACGCGGGGGTAGGCTTCATTCTTAGGGGGGGTAATATGGAGTTTGCAGTTATATGGATCATCTGCGGCGTGATAGCCGGGATGATCGCCACGAATAAAGGCGGCAATGGATTTGTTGCTTTCTTTGTCGGGCTGTTGTTCGGACCCCTCGGGATCATAGCGTCGATCTTCATGAAAGACGAAAAGAAAGCTGACCTGAACCGCATTGCCGCCGGGACCTCGAAGAAATGCCCGCGTTGCGCCGAACTGGTGAAGCCGGATGCGCTGGTCTGTAGGCATTGCGGGCATGAATTTGAGGCGCTGGCGTAGTCATGTATGATGTCGAACCCATTCGACAAAATTGACTTCGATCGATGGCCAACCGTTTGGGTGGCCATTTCGGTCGTTGTTTTACTCGCTTGCATTGCGGTTAAGGATCGCACGGGCAGTATAATCGCCGTGGGAAGTTTGATCTTCGGGATGGGCGAACTGCGCAACCATCCAATGCGGCAGAGGCTTATTCCAGGTGGGATAATTACGAGCCGTCGAAGGCTGAATTCACCGTTCGGGCTGCTCCTCGATGCGATTGGTATCCTTTTGATTGCTTATGGCATCTACAAAGCCAATTTCGTGCATTAATCCCACCAGCCCGACGCAAGCAAGTGGTGCAAAAGCTGCCAGCGTCCCCAGGGTGATGAGCAAGTAAACGCTCAACGCAGCCAGCACTACAGTGATGACGATAGTATGCCTGTTCATTTCAATCCTGTTTCATAAGCTAGGGAGAAGATGGTGGTTGATTATTCCGAACGCGTCTTGGCGTTCACGACCGTGGGAAGTGTCGTTGCCCATAAAGTGGGTCATGACGACGCCGTGACGACCAATGTGGCGCTCCAACTTACATCGCCTGATGGTGCGCCGGAGGGGCCTGCGGTCAATATTTCCTTCGCCTTCCCATCGCCGTACTCGACGCCGCTTCGAGATATCCAACGCGAAGCTCTAGATCGCGCACACGCGATTCTAGGTCGTCTTGCCGAACTGTCCAGGGAAGATTTGCGGGCGGCCTTGAGCCGCTGAGATCGGGGGAGTCTCCGGTCGTCTCTCCCGGCGCTTTGGCGTCGTCGCCCATTGCGATACCCTTTCCTACACATGAGGTGAATGCGAGGTTGCGAGTATCCGATTCGTTGGATGACACGGCAAGTTCATTTTAAACGAACTTTCTTGTTGACAGTATGTTCATTTTAAACGAACCATCCTCCATCACCCGATGGAGCCGCCCTGACTCCATCCCGAGATGGAGCAAGATGTGTCCGATCCAACGAAATCCGATCTGCACCTCAGGGTACGCCGCCTGCGCGGCGACCCCGATTTCCGCCATGAGCTTGCCGACATGGCGCTCGTGCTGGCCCAGTTGCTCGCCATCTTCGCCCTGTGCGCCATCATCGTGCGGTTCTGGCCATGACCGGCTTCGATCTCACGCCATGGTATCAGCTTGTCGAGGCGCGCGACCTGCTGCGCAAATGCGTCGACAGCCCGCCGCGCGTCATCACCGCGACCGAGCGCTACGGGCGCAAGGTTGAGGAGTACAGCTTCTATGATCCGGATGATGCGCGCGTCGCCCGATTGACCGCTATCCTCGTCCATCACACGACGCCGATCATCAACCACCCGCAACAGTGGCGGGACGCGGTACAGGCCGGGACGCTGGTCTCGGTCGAAATGGCGATCGATGCCGTCATGCCCGGCGGCCCGCTCTGCGGCTCGCGCGGCAATCCGGCCTATATGGAATCGCTGCCGATCATCGATCTGCGCTTGGGCAGGGCGGTGGCGGCGTGACCGATCCGTTCGTCATCACCGAGCCTGGCGCCTATCCCGGCATATCGGCGGAGGACTATCACGACCGCGAAATCTGTGACGCGCCGTCGGTGTCCTCGTCGGGCCTCAAGCTGATCGCGGCCAAATCGCCGCTGCACTATTGGGCTCAGTCCAACCTCAACCCGAACCGCCCCGCGCGAAAGGCAAAGCCGCATTTCAGTATCGGGCATGCCTTGCATGACATGGTGCTGCTGAACGACCGCTTCACCCAGCACTACCACGTCACGCCGCACGGCTTCAACGAACAGCACTCCCGTAAATGGGAGGAGGAGATCGATGCGCGCGACTATGCGGTCCAGAAGGGCAAGCAGGTCATCACGCGCGGGCAGTACGACATGGCCGTCGCCATGGCCGAGTCCATCTCGCGGGACGAACTGGCGGGCGCGCTGCTGACTGCGGGCACGCCGGAAATGACGCTTGCCGCGAGGGATGAGGAAACAGGCGTGTGGCTTCGCGCGCGCCCCGACGTCCTGCCCGAGACGATGGAGATCATCCCCGACCTCAAGACGGCGGCGGACGCTTCGCTCGACGTGTACGAGCGCGCGGCGACCCGGTTCGGCTATTTCCAGTCCGCGGCGCATTATCTCGACGTCATAGAGGCGTTGTACGGCCCGGCGAAGCGGCGCTTCGTGCTGATCACGGTCGAGAAGGAATATCCCTACGTCGTCACGATCGACCACCTCGACGACGTCGACATTGACTTTGCCCGCCTGCGCAACCGGCACGCGCTCAACCGCTTCGCCGAGTGCCTGAAGTCCGGGGTGTGGCCCGGTTACACATCCCCGGATCGCCCGATCCGCCCCCTCCAGATGGCCAACTACGAGCGCGCCCTGATCAATCAGGCGGTCGAGCGCGGCGAACTCTCATACTCCTGAAAGGCGAAACCATGATCCTTGGATATGATTCTGAGACGAGTTCACTTCCGCTCTGGCACGACCCATCGGATGATCCGCGGCAGCCGAGCCTGTTGCAACTGGCCATGCTCAAGTTCGACATGGACGGGAATGAGACCGATCGCTTCAACAGCATCGTCCAGCCGCGTCCCGGATGTGTGATCGCGCCGGAAGCATTCGACGCCCACGGGATCACCTTTGAGCGCGCGATGGACGAGGGTATTCCTGCCGCCGACGCCTTCGATGTATTCGTCGAAATGCTCCGGGGTTGTGAACTGATGGTCGGGCATAACGAAAGCTTTGACCGGCGCATCATGCGGATCACGGCCGCGCACCATAAGGGCTTCAAGTGGGAACCGCCGTGCCCGGCGTTCTGCACGCTCTACCGCTCCAAATACATCGTCAACCTGCCGCCGACGCCCGCGATGCTGCGTGCCGGCATACAGGGACCCAAGTCGCCCAGCCTCACCGAATGTATCAGGTTCTTCTTCGATGAAGATCTCGATGGCGCGCATGACGCCATGGTTGATATCGCGGCCAGCCTTCGCGTGTTCTGGCATCTGGTCCGCGAGCGAGGCGTGCCGATGTTCAAGAAGCCGAAGGCCGGAGGCGCATCTCGTGCGCCGGCACGGCGCAGCACTCCGGTCGGCGATCCATTCGCAGCCGCCAGGGCCGCGCTGGGTGGCGCACGATGAACAAGCCCGTCACCCCCGAACAGATCATGGCGCAGGGTCGGCGTGAGGTCGCCACCCAGGCCACCGCTATTGAGCAGTCCCGCGCCGTTGCGGAGGTGCAGGCCGCCGTGACGGTGGCACAGGCCCGGCCGCGCGACGAGGCGCTGGCGACGGAGAAGGTCATCAAGAGTTGCGGCCAGCGCGCCGTTGCCGAAACCGCCTTCTTCAAGTTTCCGCGCGGGGGGCAGTCGGTCCAGGGCGAGAGCGTGCATCTGGCGCGCGAGCTTGCCCGCTGCTGGGGCAATATCTTCTACGGCATATCCGAACTCAATCGCGATGATGCCGCCGCTGTCTCGGAAATGGTGGCATTCGCATGGGATCTGGAGACCAATGCGCAGAGCCGCATGACGTTCCAGGTGCCGCACAAGCGCGACAAGCGCGGTGGCGCCGAGGTGCTTACCGACATGCGCGACATCTACGAGAACAACGCCAACATGGGCGCGCGCCGGCTTCGCGAGTGCATTTTCGCCGTGCTGCCACCCTACCTCAAGGAAGTGGCCAAGCAGTCCTGCATTCGGACCCTTGAGAAGGGTGAGGACGGCAAGCCGCTACAGGTTCGCATCGCTGAGGCCCTGACCGCCTTCGAGCGGATCGGCATTTCACGGGAGCGTATCGAGGCGAAGGCTGGGCAGGCGCGCTCCTGGACCGAGATGGACCTTGCGATGCTCCAGGTCTCGTATCGCTCGATCAGCCGCAAGGAGGTCTCTCCGGACGAGGAATTTCCGCGTGTCGGCACGGAGGAGGCGACCAGGGCAGCCCGCCAGATCGCCGGGAAGACACAGCCGCCGGAGAAGCAACAGACGGATGAGACCGAAGGCCGTTCCGACGACCAGATGGGCGACCAGCACGTCGATGATGACGCCTCGGATCAATCCCCATCCGCCGTCAAGGCGCGCGAACTGATCGCGAGGGCCAACGGCGCGAAGACACTCGCCGAACTCGACGCCATCGAGACCGAGGCAGAGCCGCATCTCGCCTTCATGGAAGGTGACGCCCCGGCGTGGGTGCAGGCGGCGTTCGGGGCCGCCGAGAAACGCCTCAAGCAGCAGGAGCAACAGTGACATGGCACAGGCCGCACGCAAGATCGATCCCGCCGTCCCCGCGCTCACGGATGACGAACGCGCCATTCTCGCCGATGTCGCGGAAGATCCCACCATTGTCCTGACCGACGGCGCGAAGTTCGACGCCTTCCTCGCCGCCGTCAGGAAAGAGATCGAAATCGATCCGGGCACCGTCGCCACCGAGAAGGGGCGTGACAGGATCAGGTCGAACGCCGCCGGTGTGTCGCGCCGCAAGACGCCGATCGAGGCCGCAAAGCGCCGCCTGACCGAGGAATGGCGCACGAAGACGAACGCGGTCAATGCAGCGGGCAAGCACATCGTCGACACGATGGACGCCCTGCGCGATGAAGTCCGCGCGCCGCTCACCGCATGGGAGGATCGTGAGGATGCCCGCAAGGCCGAGGCGCAAGCCATCATCGACGACATGATGGCGGCCTCCGTGGTCCGCGAAGGCGATAGCATCGAAGAGATCAGGGAGCGCATCGACCGGATCAGGGGACGCAACCTGTCCGACGAGATGTTCGGTCCGCGGATCGAGATGGTGACGGATCTGCGGGACAGCACCGTGGCGACGCTCACCGGGGCGATCGAGCGGCTAGAACAGGCCCGGCGTGATCGCGAGGAACTTGATCGCCTGCGCGCGGAGTCCGCCGCCCGCGAGGAAGCCGAGCGCACCCGCCTGGCCAATGAACAGGCCGAGCGCGAGCGGGCCGCCGCCGAGGAGAAGGCGGAGGCTGACCGCCGTCGCCGCGAGGATGAGGAAAAGGCCCGGATCGAGCGGGGGCGTCAGGAAGCGGCGGATCGTGCGCGCCGGGAGGCGGAAGAGGCTGCGAGACAGGAACGCGAGGAGAGGGAGCGCGCCGCCCAGGCGGAGATCGATGCCGCCAAGGAGCGTGAACGGGTCGCCCATCAGGAAGCCTACGCCCGGTCGATCATCCAGCATATCAGTGAATGCGCGATGGGCTACATCGGCGGCAAGCAGTACCCGTACACCATCCTGCTCCGCGAGTTGGACGAGAAGATCGTCATCGACGCCAGTTTCGGGCCGCTGGAGCAGGAGGCGCGCGAGGCGCTGGCCAAGGCCCGGACAATCATCGTCGATGCGATGGAGTTTCAGGCCCGCAAGGACCGGGAGGCCGAGGAACAGGCGGCGAAGGAGGCGAACATCGCCCATCGCTCGAAAATTCAGCGCGCCGCCAAGGAGGGTATCATGGGCTGCGGCGTCTCGGAGGAGATCGCCAAACTGATCGTGGTCGCCATCCTCGCGGGCAATATTCCGCACACCAGCATTCGGTTCTGAGGGAGAAGCGAAGTGTCCGACACACAAGCCGTCGAGAAATTAGAGGTCCGCAATCGCTGGACCAACCGCGTCCAGTTCACAGCCGAGATAACCTGCGCACCTGACGCCGCTATCGGCGTAAAACTCGGTCTGGCTGTTCAGTGGGCAAGGAAGAGTGGCGCCGTCCTGAGCGATGCCGACCTGAGCGATGCCGACCTGAGCGATGCCGACCTGAGCGGTGCCGACCTGAGCGGTGCCGACCTGAGCGATGCCGACCTGCGCCGTGCCGACCTGAGCGGTGCCGTCCTGCGCCGTGCCGTCCTGCGCGATGCCGACCTGAGCGATGCCGACCTGCGCCGTGCCGTCCTGAGCGGTGCCGTCCTGAGCGGTGCCGACCTGAGCGGTGCCGACCTGAGCGATGCCGACCTGCGCCGTGCCGACCTGAGCGGTGCCGTCCTGCGCGGTGCCGACCTGCGCGGTGCCGACCTGCGCCGTGCCGTCCTGCGCGATGCCGACCTGAGCGATGCCGACCTGCGCCGTGCCGTCCTGAGCGGTGCCGTCCTGCGCGGCTATAAAGCTGACTTCTTCATGAACCTGCTTCGGGCGCGTGATGAAGTGCCGTACCTTATTGCCGCCCTGAAAGAGGGTCGTGTCGACGGGTCGCAGTACGAAGGCGAATGCGCCTGTCTCGTCGGGACGCTGGCGAATGGTCGCGGCGCCTCCTACCACGATATGTTTCCCGACGCCTATTCCGGCAACCCGGCTGAACAATGGTTCCTGATGATCCGCAAGGGCGACAAGCCCGGCGATGATACGGGCGGAGGGTTCGCGTCGCAAAAGGCGCTCGAATGGGCCGAGGAATTTCAGCTCCTGATGGGTGTTGAAGAGAGCGCTGCGGCATGAAACGCTACCAGACTCAGCCCCGGCCCCAGCCCAATGGACCGAGCGATGACCAGCGCTTTGCGCTGTTCGCCGGACTGACCCTGATAGGCTTCCTCGCCGTCCTCATGTCGGGAGGGTTCGCTTAATGCAGACCGACAACGAAATCCGGGTCGCCATCCGTCAATGGCTGTCCCGCAACCGCTGGTCGGCCGAGACAATGCTCCGAGCCATGCGGCTGCTGCGTTACAGCGAGACCCCGGCGACCAGCGTGTTGACCGAATATCTGGCGGAACGGCGCGCTTCGATCGTCCGCGACCAGTTGCTGGCGATCAACCGCTTTATCACGTCTTATCCGAGGCCCGGCACCTTCGCGGACTTCCACGATGTCATGGAACACCAGATCGTGTTTCAGGGCCGACGCCGGGAGGAGGAGTTGATCGCCCGCCGTATGGAGGTTGAAGCGGCTCGCGAGGACCGCAGGCGGGCAATCCTCGCCATGGAGCATCAGCCCAAGCGGATCGAGCGCGGCGTGCTGTTCGGCCTTGATAAGGCGACGGTGGCGGCTTTGCAGGGATTTCCGGCGTGATCGAATTCACATCCTCCGGCAAACAGGTGCTTCGCGACGGCAAGCATTTCGCCGACTCCATCACGGAGGAGGCTGCCGCCTTGATCGTGGCCGGGCTGAACGCGCGGGCATCTATCGCCGCTTATCTCGACAGTGAGGCGGATCGGCGGAAAGGGCCGATGCGCCTGGCATGGCGTGCAGCGGCGGATGCGGTGAAGGCGCGGTTTGACGAGGGGGAGGGAAAATGACGGCTGCGGTTCGTCTGGATCGCATGCCGTTTTGGCCGGCGCGCATGAGTGAGGATTTGGCGGCGCTGTATCTCGGCGTGTCGAAGACGACCTTTCGTACCCGTTGGGTGGCGAAGGCCTACCCACAGCCGATCCGGGACGGCCGCCGGTTGTTATGGTCCCTCACCCAGTTGAACCGCTTCGTTGACGCTCAGTTCAATCTTACGCACGCTTCCGATGGCGGCGACGAGGTGGACGAATCATGGGCGGACTTAAAGTGAAGGGCCTTTGCGACAAGAATGGGCGGCTGTACTACCGCCGAAAGGTGCGCGGCAAGGACGTCTACATCCGGTTGCCCGATATCACCGATCCCACATTCGCCGAAGAATATGAGCGGGCCAAAAGCCCGGATCGCGAACGTGCCAGCCCGAACGCCGGTACACTTGGAGCGCTTGTGGAGGACTATCGAGCCAGTTCGGATTTCCGGAATATCAGGTCCGAGAAGACGCGAAGAAATTATATTCGCTACCTCGACATGATCAAGAAAGAGGACGGACATCGGACGGTGAAGGGCGTCCGCCCCGCCTTTGTCCGCAAACTCAGGGACCGCTATGCGGAGACGCCGGGGAAAGCCAACAACTGGCTCAACGTGTTCAAGACGCTGATGTCTTACGCGGCGGTGAATGACTGGCGCCCCGACAACCCGACCGTGGACGTCAAGATGCTTCCCATCGGAGAGCATGAGCCTTGGCCGGCCGATGTGCTGGAGCGGGCGATAGCGGAGGCCTCGCCAATGCTCCGGCTGCTGATCATCACAGGCCTGTGCAGCGGCGCCCGGATCGGCGACGTGATCCGGATGCAACATGGCTGGCACGACGGGAAGATCATGGAGTTCCGCACGTCGAAGAACAGGGCGAATGTGGCAATCCCCATGCACCCGCTCTGGATACGGGAAATTGCCAAGCACGAACGCAAATCCGTCTACATTCATTACGACCGGGCCGGAAAGCCGTTCTCGTCACCCAAGGCGGTTCAGGAGCGCCTGCGCACGCTGATGGCGTCGATCGGCTCGCCAACATATGAATCGAACGGCAAGGAGCGCGGATACAGTTTCCACGGCCTGCGCAAGAACGCGAGTTGCTACCTCGCCGAGCTTGGTCTGAGCGATGTCGAGGGCGGCTCCATCTGCGGCATGACCCCAGAGACTGTGCGCCACTACACCAAGCGTGCGAGGGCCTACATGATTGCCCTTGGCGCGGCGTCGCGCGTCACAAAGGGGGACGTCCTACCGATAAAAGGGGGACGCGTCCTCAAAGGAGCGAAATAAATGCTTAAAAAACAATATGGTGACCCCTACGGGAATCGAACCCGTGTTTCAGCCGTGAAAGGGCCGCGTCCTAGACCGCTAGACGAAGGGGCCACTGTGGCGTGCTTGCGCTGCCTTGCCAGAGGCGAAGGCGGCCTTAGGGGGTTCGGTCCGGACGGTCAACCCCTGCGATAATGTGCCGTGCGGCGGCTCAGTTTGCCCAAGCGGCATCCTCCAGATGCAGTTCAGCCGCCGGGCGCGCGCCCCAGTCGTCGATCTTGGCGCGTCCCGCCACCCACAGCCGCCTATCCCGGCCCGCACCGAGCAGGGCCTGGCCGAGTGGCGTGTCGGCCTGTCGGAAAGCCATGGCCTTGATCGACCGGCCATCGTCGCCCGCCACGATGGTCCGGACATGCCCGTTCCCGACCACGTCGGCCTTGACGATTCGGACCGGCCCCGCGGCGATGCGGGGCGCTGGCCAGCCGGTACCATAGGGGCCGCCCTCGTCGATCGCATGGACAAAGTCCGGGCAAACGCCGGCCGGGCTTAGTACCGCGTCGATCAGCAGTGCGCGCCCGTCGGCCGCGCGGGCCACGTCGGTGGCGAGCCGCTCGTCCAGAAATTCGGCAAGCGCGTCGATCCTGTCGGCCGCGACGGTCAGTCCCGCCGCCATCGCGTGGCCGCCGCCCGCCGCCAGCAGTCCGCTGTCCTTCGCGGCGAGGATCGCGGCGCCAAGGTCGACGCCGCTCACCGACCGGCCCGATCCCTTTCCGACGCCATCCTCATCGATCGCGACCACGATTGCCGGACGACCCAGCTTCTCCTTGAGGCGCCCGGCGACGATACCGATGACGCCGGGGTGCCAGTCGTGCCCGGCCACCAGCGCGACGGCGCGGTTATGCTGTGCGCCCGCCATCTCCTCCGCCTCGGCCTGTACCGCCGCCTCCATCGCGCGGCGCTCGTCGTTCAGCCGGTCGAGTTCGGCCGCGATCGTGGTTGCCTCCTGCGGGTCGCTGGTCGTCAGCAGGCGGACACCGAGGTCCGACTTGCCCACGCGGCCACCGGCGTTGATGCGGGGGCCGAGCGCAAATCCCAGGTCGTGGCACAGCGGCGCACGCGTGAGGCGGCTTGCCTCGACCAGCGCCGACAGGCCGATATTGCCGCCCTTCGCCATCACCTTCAGGCCCTGTGCCACGAATGCCCGGTTGAGCCCGCGCAACTGCGCGACGTCGGCCACGGTGCCGAGCGCGACCAGGTCGAGAAGTTCGATCAGGCGCGGTTCCGGCCGGGACGCGAACCAGCCGCGCGCGCGCAGCGTCCGCAGCAATGCCGCCCCAAGGAGGAAAGCGACGCCGACCGCGGCGAGGTGGCCGTGCAGCGCCCCCTCATCGCTTTCATCGAGCCTGTTGGGGTTCACGAGGGCGTGAGCGACGGGCAGTTCCGCCGCGCATTTGTGATGGTCGACGACGATCACGTCGACACCGGCCGCACGCGCCATCTCCAGCGCTTCAAATGCCTGTGCGCCACAATCGACGGTGACGATCAGGCGGGATCCCGACTCCGAAAGGCGGACCAGTGCCTCGCCCGATGGGCCATAGCCTTCCATCAGCCGATCGGGGATGTAGGCACCGGGGGTAAGGCCCAGCGAACGCAACAGGCGGATCAGGAGTGCAGCGCTCGTCGCGCCGTCCACGTCATAGTCACCGAACACCGTCACCGTCTCGCCAGCCGCAACGGCATCGGCCAGGCGCTCGGCGGCCCTGTCCATGTCGCGGAAAACGCTGGGGTCGGGCATGAATGCACGGATGGTCGGGTTGCGATGGCGGTCGAGGTCGTCCCGCGCGCAGCCCCGGGCAAGCAGCAGTTGCGTCACCAGATCATCAGGCCGAAAGCCGGGATCGCGTCCGTCGGCACCGGCACCACGCCAGCGCCAGGGCTGGCCAAGAATGGAGTTCGCAACGTTGAGGATATGGTTCACGGCTCCCTCACTACCCGCAATTGGCGGTAAGGGGAATCCGGGTCTTGCCGCATGGGTAACGGCTTGTTCACCCAACATGCGCGATAGCGGAGCATTCCGTTCGCACGTTCATTCGTCCAAGGCAGCGCAAGGTTAACGATGTCGCCCCTCCTGACCCAAAATTCCGGCAACAACGGTCTGGATGATCTGGATACGGACCCCGGTCGCGAGGCCATGAAGACGGCCTTGCGGGCGTCGGTGAACGGAGGTGTGGTTGACGCCGCGCTGCTGACGCATCTCGCCGGCGCCGTGCGTGAGGCGCAGGCTGAGGCTGCCGTCGCTCGCCGCGCACTGGCGCGGGCACAGCGGCGACTGGACGCGACGCTGCGTCACGCACCGGTCGGTATCGCCCATGTCCTGCCCGACGGGCGCTTTGCGTTTGTGAACGAGCATTTCGCGCGGATCTGCGGTCATAGTCGGGCGGCCTTGATGGACAACGGTTTCCAGCGGATCACGCACCCGGACGATCTCGACGCCGATCTGGCACATGTCGATCGCCTGCTTTCCAGTGCGGCGGACAGCTATGTCATGGAGAAGCGCTACGTCCGGCCCGATGGCGGTATCGTATGGGTGAACCTTACCGTCGCGCTGGTCCGGGATGAGGACGGTGCACCCGATTTCTTCGTGTCGGTGATCGAGGATCTGTCGGAAATCCGCAAGGCGCACGCCGATGCCATGCGCGATCCGCTGACCGGCCTCATCAACCGTCGCGGCTTCATCGATCGTACCGCGCGGGAAATCGCCCGTTCCGCGATCGCAGGGTTGCCGCTTGCCCTGGCCTATCTCGACCTCGACGGGTTCAAGCCGATCAACGACCGGCGCGGCCATCCGGAGGGGGACGCCTGCCTGACCGCGGTTGCCATGCTTCTGGAGCGGACGACGCGACCCGGCGATGTGGTCGCGCGTCTGGGCGGTGATGAATTCGCGATCCTGATGCCGGGCCTTGGCACCGGCAACGTCGTCGCGGTCGTCGATCGCATCCGGGTGGCGCTGACCGAGATGGGTATCGAGCGGGACTGGGGCGTTTCCGGCAGCTTTGGTGTGGTGGCACGCGTGCCCCAGGGCGACCTTGTGCCCGCGCAGCTGATCGCGGACGCGGACACGGCCATGTTCGCCGCGAAGCGTGCCGGCAAGAACCGGGTGGTGCTGGCGTAAGGCTCTTCCTGCCTTTGTTGGCGGGGTGGTTGCAAAGCGGTGACGGCATCCTAAGTTGCGAACGGATCAGGAAGGGGATCCTTCGCGCACATGCCATCCATCATTTCGGTGTCCGGGCTTACTAAAAGCTATGCTTCCGGACACGTCGCCCTGAAGTCCGTCGATCTCGCGATCGAGGAGGGAGAAATCTTCGCGCTGCTCGGGCCGAACGGCGCGGGCAAGACGACGATGATCTCTATCATCTGCGGCAATGTCCGGCCGACCGGCGGCACTGTTCTGGTCGCCGGGCACGACATCGTGCGCGACTATCGTGGCGCGCGATCGGCGATCGGCCTGGTGCCGCAGGAATTGCATACGGACGCGTTCGAGCGTGTGATCGACACCGTCCGTTTCAGTCGCGGGCTGTTCGGCAAGCCGCGTGACGATGCCCATATCGAGAAGGTGCTGCGCGACCTGTCGCTTTGGGACAAGCGCAACGCCAAGATACTGGAACTGTCGGGTGGCATGAAGCGCCGGGTGATGATTGCCAAGGCGCTGAGTCACGAGCCGCGCGTCCTGTTCCTCGACGAGCCCACGGCAGGCGTCGACGTCGAACTGCGGCGGGACATGTGGAACCTTGTCCGTCAGCTGCGGGAAACCGGCGTCACCATCATCCTCACCACCCATTATATCGAGGAGGCGGAGGAGATGGCGGATCGCGTCGGTGTCATCAACCGGGGCGAGATCATGCTGGTCGAGGACAAGGTCGCCCTGATGAAGAAGCTGGGGAAGAAGACGCTGAGCGTCGTGCTGGCTGAACCGATAGACCGTATCCCTGCGGAACTTGCGGACTGGCAACTGACGCTGAAGGCCGAAGGAAACGAAATCGAGTATATCTTCGATACCCAGGCGGAACGAACCGGCGTGTCCTCGCTCCTGCGGCGGCTGGGGGATCTCGGCATCGCGTACAAGGATCTCAATACCCAGCAGTCGAGCCTGGAGGATATCTTCGTCAGCCTGGTGCATGAGCAGCGAACGGAGCAGGCCGCATGACCCGGTTCAACCTGCGCGCGATCCGCGCCATCTATCTGTTCGAGTTGAACCGCTTTCGCCGCACGCTGATGACCGGTCTGCTGGTACCGGTCATCACCACGTCCCTGTACTTCGTGGTGTTCGGCGGCGCGATCGGTTCGCGCATGACGCAGATCGACGGCATTCCCTATGCCGCGTTCATCGTCCCGGGCCTCATCATGCTGTCGATGTTCACGGAAAGCATCTTCAACGCGAGCTTCGGCATCTACATGCCGAAATTCACCGGCACGATCTACGAATTGCTGTCCGCGCCCGTGTCGGCGGTGGAAACGGTGATCGCCTATGTGGGGGCGGCGGCGACCAAGTCGCTGATCGTCGGCCTCATCATCTTCGTGACGGCCCATTTGTTCGTCGACCTGCATGTCGCGCATCCTCTCGCGACGATCGCGTTCATGGTCCTGATCGCAGTCAGCTTCTGCCTGTTCGGTTTCATTCTGGGCATATGGGCGCAAAGCTTCGAGCAGTTGCAGGTGATCCCGCTGCTGATCGTCATGCCGATGACGTTTCTTGGCGGCGCCTTCTACTCGATCCACATGCTGGCGGAGCCGTGGCGCACGATCACGTTCTTCAACCCGATCGTCTACCTGATCAGCGGGTTCCGCTGGACATTCTTCGGGCGTGGTGACGTCGCGATCCAGTTCAGCCTGCTGTTCATCGCCGGCATGCTGGCGGTCTGCCTGACGATCATCGGCTGGATGTTCCGGACCGGTTATCGCCTAAAAAAATAACCGCGCGGGCGTGCCGGGTCAGGCGCACCAGCCCCCGGCACCCGGGTGCCGCGCCAGTCCCTCTGACACCAGCATCTGGCCGATGGACATGCCGTCGCGCGTCAGCCGGGCATGGAACCGTCCGGGCGTATCGTTGCCCGTCATCGCGCGGTCGATGTCGAACGCCCCGTCGCTCAGCAAGGCGCGCAGACGGGCCGCCGCCTTGATGCCTATGGCATGTTCGGCCGGGCAGGCCGATCCGATCGCACGGGGCACGGACACATCGTCCAGCATGACGACCGCGCCGCGCAGCACGATCGACCCGCCGTCGGCCACGCAATTCTGCGACGAACCGCTGCCGCAGAGGGCAAAGGGCGCCTTGATACTGTCCATGAGGTAGGCGGGCGTGTCGGTGCTGGCGACGGCGCCGGGGAGGGACAGCCGGTCGCGAAGCTGGATGTAGCCGATGACGGCAAGCACAATCGCAAGCAGCAGCAGGCGACTGGGCATCAGCATGCTGCCGTTGCCGCGTCCGGGCGCGGCGGCGGAACGCAGGCGTTCCTCTCGCGCCGGACCGCCAACGCTCAGCCGCCGGTCATGTTCGTCATACAGCCTGTTCATTACGCTAACTCCAACGCCGCAACCCGCATGTTTCTGTGTCGGACGTCTTTTAGAACGACCGGCCTAGTGACTGGTTAATGCCGCGTTGGTCTTGATGGCGGGCTCTCGTGCCGCCTTGCCCGGAACGACGAAGCCCGCCACCTCGGTGTGAGGGGCGGGCTTGCGTGTCAGATGGGACGGCCGTTCAGGCCACCCGGCCGGAGGTCAGAGTGCGGCCTTCAGCTTGTCGACGAGGTCGGTCTTCTCCCACGGGAAGAAGTCACCTTCCGGCTTCCGGCCGAAATGGCCATAGGCGGCCGACGGCTGGTAGATCGGCTTGTTGAGGCCGAGATGGGTACGGATGCCGCGCGGAGTCAGACCGCCCAGTTCCTTGATGCCCTTGATTGCGATCTCGATCTTGTCGTCGCCGACCGTGCCGGTGCCGTGCGTGTCGACATAAAGCGACAGCGGTTCCGATACGCCGATCGCGTAGGCGATTTGGATCGTGCAGCGCTTGGCGAGGCCCGCGGCTACCACGTTCTTGGCGAGATAGCGGGTGATATATGCGGCCGAACGGTCGACCTTCGTCGGGTCCTTGCCGCTGAACGCGCCGCCGCCGTGCGGGCTCGCGCCGCCATAGGTGTCGACAATGATCTTGCGGCCGGTGAGGCCGGCGTCGCCGTCCGGCCCGCCGATCTCGAAACTGCCGGTCGGGTTGATGTGGTAGACGGTTTCGTCCGACAGCAGGTCGGCGGGCAGGATGTCGGCGACCACCTTCTTCACATAGCCCTTGAGTTCGGCTTCCTTCTCGCCTGCGTCATAGCCTTTGCCGTGCTGGGTCGAGACGACGATCGCGGTCGCCGCGACGGGCTTGCCGTCCTTGAAGCGCAGGGTGACCTGGCTCTTGGCGTCCGGCTCCAGGAAGGGGGCCGCACCCGAATGGCGGTCGGCCGCCATGCGCGCGAGGATCTTGTGGCTGTAGTCGAGCGTCGCGGGCATGAGGTCGGGTGTCTCGTCGCAGGCGAAGCCGAACATGATGCCCTGGTCGCCCGCGCCCTCGTCCTTGTTCCCGGCCGCATCGACACCCTGCGCGATGTGCGCGGACTGGCCATGCAGATTGTTCTCGAACCGGAAGCTCTCCCAGTGGAAGCCGTCCTGCTCATAACCGATGCGCTTCACCGTCTCGCGCACGGCCTTCTCGATCTCTTCCTGCGCGCCGGCGGCCCAAGCGCCATCCTCATAGACGCCCTTGCAGCGAATTTCGCCCGCCAGAACCACGAGCTGCGTGGTCGTCAGCGTTTCGCACGCGATGCGCGCTTCGGGATCCTTGGAAAGGAACAGGTCGACAATGGCGTCCGAAATCTGGTCCGCGACCTTGTCCGGATGACCCTCGGATACGCTCTCCGACGTAAACAGATATTCGCTGCGCATGGGACTCCCACTTGGCTGAGGTTGCCGGATCGCAAGTGCGGAACCGACATAAAGAAAAGTTTATGTACGCCGCTTTAGCCTCTGGCCTTGCGCGTTGCAATGGCGAAGCCGACGAACAGAAGCGCCAGCGCCATGGGTGCCCAGTTGCCGGTGCGGGAGAAGGGCGTCGGCGCGGCGCGGGGCGGCAGAACGGCGGCGATGAAGCCCGCCCGTTGATGCGGCAGGCTGTGCAGCAGCGTGCCGTTTGCGTCGACCACGGCGGAAATACCGGTCGGGGTGGAGCGTATGACGGGGATGCCTTCCTCCACGGCGCGCAGCCGTGCCTGCGCCAGGTGCTGCGGCGGGCCCCAGCTTCCGAACCACGCGTCGTTGGACGGGTTGAACAGGAAGTCGGGCCTGTCCGCCTCGTCCACCACCTGTCCTGAAAAGATGATCTCGTAGCAGATCTGGACGCCCATCCGGAGCGCCGGTCGACCGCCTGCGGCGGGCAGGGAGAGCGTCCGCGGGCCCGGGCCGGGCCAGAAGTCGACATCGCCGGGCACCAGCCGCGAAAGGCCGATTGCCGAAAGGATCGGCCGCATCGGCAGATACTCGCCGTAAGGCACCAGGTGCGCCTTGTCATAGCGGCCGATGAGGCGCGCGTCGGGGGCGACGACCCAGAGGCTGTTGTTCGCGCCGGAGAGTGTCCGGTACTGGGCGAGCGGGTCCGTCTGCTCCTTGAAATAGACCTTGTCGCCACCGGTCAGGAGCAGGTCGTTGGGGCCGAGCAGCATCGCAAGGCGCGTGCGCCACGCCGGCTCCATGTCGAGATAGGCGGGGATCGCCGCCTCCGGCCAGAACAGCAGCCGGGGGTGCGCGTCGGCCTCGCCCGAAAGCTGCGCCAGTTTGCGAAAATTCGCTTCCTCGGCTGCGGGGTCATATTTGTCCTGCTGGCCGATGTTGGGCTGGACGACACGGACCGCAGGGCCGCTTGCGGGAGCAAGCGTCGTCAGCCGGACCGTCAGTCCCCAGCCAAGGCACAGCATCATGGGCAGGACGGCGATGCTGGCGGGACGCCATTGCCGCCGGACCGCCAGCAACAGCGCCCCCGCGGCGAGGATGGTCAGTCCGCCAAGGCCATATGTGCCCACCAGCCGCGCACCGATGGCGGCGCCGGTCGGTATCCATACGACGCCGAGCGGGTTCCAGGCGAAGCCGGTGAACAGCGTTGCGCGCGCATATTCGCTGATGATCCAGCATCCGGCGAAAAGCGCGATGAAGCCGCCGGGCGGCAAGTTGCGGCCGAATCGCCATGCAACCAGTGCCGTTAGGCCGGGATAGAGCGCGAGGTAGAGCGAGAGCAGGATCACCGCGCCATAGCCGAACCAGTGCGGCATCGCGTCCTGAAAGGTGAAGGCATGGGCGATCCAGTTGAGACCGATGGTGAAATGCCCGACGCCGAAACTCCATCCGCGCAGGAAGGCGTCGCCCCGCCCGGTTGCCGTCAACGACAGATACAGGAGGATCGCGAAGGCCGCGAGCGTCACCGGCCACAGGCCCAGCGGCGCGAAGCCGGTGGCGGCCAGCGCGCCCGCGACGAGGGCGGCGATGGCGCCGGTGAGGCGGGGGCGACGGGCGAGCACGACGCCGCTATCGCCGGTCACGCCAGTCCTTGCAAGCGTGGATCAGTCGTTGGCCATCAGCGCGATGCGGTCGCGGCAACCTGCGAACATTTGTCGGTCTTCGCCGTGCCGCCGGTCAGCATCGATGCGGCGATGAAACCGCCGACGATCAGCACCAGGAACAGCGCGGACAGCATGGCCAGATATTTCTCAATGAACGCCTTGATCGGACGTCCGAACTTCCAGAACAGGAAGCCGACCAGCATGAACTGGAATCCGCGCGACAGGATACTGGCCCAGATGAAGGTGAACAGCGACAGGCCGATGAAGCCTGCCGTGATGGTGATCAGCTTGAACGGGATCGGCGTCGCGCCTTTGATCAGGATGATCTCCGCGCCATATTCGCGCAGATAGCATTGTGCCGACGGGAAGCTTTTCGCCAGACCCAGCGCATGGAGCAGCGAGTCCCCCAGCGCCGCGAAGAACATCGCGCCGATCGCATAGCCCAGCAGACCGCCAAGGACGGATGCGACAGTACAGATGATCCCGAACCGCAGCGCCTTCTCCGGCTTGGCAAGGCACATCAGGCCGAGCAGCGGATGCGGCGGAATCGGAAAAAAACTCGATTCCATAAAGGAGAAGAGGGCGAGCCAGCGCTCCGCCTGCGGATGGGCCGCTTTTGCCAGCGTCCACTGATAGAGCCGATTGAGCATCGGTTGTGTCGCCTAGCCGAGTTGCGGGGCGCTGGCCAGACGCTTGTTGTGCACCTGCGGAGCAAAATGCCCGCCGTACCGTGGCAGGACAGGTCCGGCTGCGTACGAAGAGCCGAAGGCGCGCAGTGTTGACGATCACGCGTCCGTGAAATCGAATTCGACATGATATCAAATACTTGAAAATATTAAATAATATATGCTCGTCCCATTTAGGGTCAATTCCCGGATAGCATGGCATATAAAGAGAAATTTATCTTTCATTTCTGTGACTTGCTCGCGGTTGCGGAAGAATAGATGTAAATCGATTGTGCAGTGCCGAACCTTTTGGTCCATCATGCGTTGCCGCGAAAAGTTCATGCATCATTAACGCTATGCGGTCCGGAGTTCGTGGAATGACGAATGCACGTGGGCTTGGATAATGCGCTGACAGTCGGCATGCCTGCGACCGCATCTGATCATGGCGCGGTTGCTTCACCTGTTCGTTCGTTCTTCGTCCCTGATCTTTCGATCATCGCGCCGGCCTATAATGAGCGCCGCAACATCCGCCCTCTGGTGGAGGCTATCGATGCGGTGATGGGCGAGGTGGTCTGGGAACTGATCGTCGTCGACGACGACAGCCCGGACGGTACCGCGGGCGAAGTGCTGCGCGCGGCGCGGGACGGTTATCCCGTGCGTTGTATCCGGCGGGTCGGGCGGCGCGGGCTTGCCTCCGCCGTGGTCGAGGGCGCGCTTGCCTCAAGCGCCGACTGTCTCGCCGTGATCGACGCCGATATGCAGCATGACGAGCGCGTGCTTCTGCCCATGCTCGACCTGCTGCGCACGACGGATGCCGATCTCGTCATCGGTACCCGTCATGGCGAGGGCGGGGGATTTGGGGACTGGGCAAAGGGGCGGCGGCGGATGAGCGACTTTGCGACCTGGTGTTCGCATTTCGTCATCGGCAGCAAGGTCAGCGATCCGATGAGCGGCTTCTTTGCGATTCGTCGCGACGTGTTCCACGCCTGCGTCCATGACCTTTCGCAGCAGGGCTACAAGATCCTGCTGGATATTCTCACCTCATCGCCGCGTGCGCTGCGGGTCGTAGAGGTGCCCTATCAGTTCCGGAACCGGGCGGAGGGGGAATCGAAACTGGACCTGATGGTGCTTGCCGAATTCTTCTTCCTGCTGGTGGAGAAGCTGACGCGCGGCCTTGTCCCGCCCAAGTTCCTGCTGTTCTGCGCGGTCGGCGGCCTAGGCCTGCTGCTGCATCTTGCGGTGCTGAAGGGCATGTGGCTGCTGGGCGTGACCTTCCTGCCGGCACAGGCGATCGCGACCGTCTGTGCGATGACCCTGAACTATGTCGTGAACAATTCCGTCACCTACCGCTCGCAGCGTTTGAAGGGCAGGCGCTTCATCATCGGCTATTTCGTTTTCTGTGCCGTATGCGCGATCGGCGGGCTGGCCAATATCGGTGTCGCCGACCTCGTCCTTCAGGGCGTCGACAACTGGCCGCTCGCGGGCATCGCTGGCGCTTTGATGAGCGCGGTGTTCAATTTCGGCGCCGCGACCCGGCTGGTATGGCATCAACGGCGCGGGGCGAACCGTGCGGCCGAAAGCGTCGTCGCGGTTGAGGCGCGAGCGGCGTCCTGATGCCATTCGCTGCCGGCGTGCTTCATGCGCGAAAAATGTGGCCTCTGAAACGAAGCGCGGCTGATCCCGCCAGCGGGTCCGCTCCGGCGGCGGGAAGCGGCGCGGTGATTTTTGTGATCGGCCTGCTGCTCCTCGCGACGCTTCCCATGCTGTTCGTGGCTTTCCCGCCCGTGCTTGACTATCCGAATCATCTGGCGCGCATCTGGCTGCTTTCCGGGGGCATGGATGCCTGGCCGTTCTCGACGATGTACGAAGCGGTCTGGTCTCAGGCATCGACGAACATCGGCGTGGATTTCGTTGCCGCCGGTCTGATGCGCGTCCTGCCTTTCGCGGTGATCGACAAGGGGCTTCAGGTGGCGATGATCCTGGGGCCGCCGCTCGGCGCGGTGTTGCTGAACCGCGCGCTGTTCGGCGGCTTTCATCCGTGGCAGGCGGCGGCGTTGTTCTTCGCCTGGTCGACGACGGCGATAGCGGGCTTCCTGAATTTCCAGATCGGGCTTGCGGCTGCCCTGTGCGCGGCGGTCCTGTGCCGCCATCTGGGCAAGCGGGGCATCATCACCACCGGAGCGGCCTTTGTGGCCGTGGCGGCGGCCCTGTTGCTGGTTCATCCGTTCGCGTTGTTTTTCTTCGCCGTCCTGATGGGCGGACTGTCGCTCGGCGATCGCTGGGATGCCGTTGTCGCGGTGGACCAGCGTTTCCACCACATTCGGTCATTGGGCGTGCTGGCGCTCGCATGCGGGCTGCCGTTGCTGTTCCTGTTCCTGATCGCGCCCAATCCGCCCGGCGCCCATGCCGGATTGGAGCCCGAAGGCCCGCTGACATTCGGCGAACTGTTCAATCCGCTGCGCATCGCGAAGATGTTCGCTTCGCCACTGCTCAGCTATGATGCGCGCATCGATCTGTTTTTTGCCCTGCCGCTGGTCGCGATCGTCGGCTGGGCGCTATGGACGCGGCGGTTGCGGGTCCATGCGGGGCTGATGATCGCCTGTCTTGGGCTTGCCTTGCTGACGCTGATCGCGCCGCGCTCGATCGGGGATGCGACCTGGATTCAGCGCCGCCTGCCGCCGATGCTCGCGCTTGCTTTCGTGGCCGGGGTGCGTCCGCAGTTCGGCGCGTTGCGCACCGATCGCGTCGCCGCTCTGCTTCTCGGCCTCGCGCTCTGCCTGCGGATCGCATGGATCGGGATGGTTTGGAGCGAACGGGAAAGGGATTTGTGGCAGATGTTCGCCGTCACGCGTCTCGTCCCCGCCGGTTCGTCCCTGTTGGTGTTGCGGCAGGACTGGCGAGCGGGCACGGCGGTGCCGGTCGGCCGGGTGATGGCGGGCGGCCCGGGACCGATGGTCGAAACGCAACGCCACTGGCCCGCGCTGGCACTAATCCGGGACAGGGTCTTCCTGCCCACTTTGTTCACGGTGCCGGGGCAGCAGCCGTTGCGGGTCAGGCCGCCATGGCGTGCGCTTTCGACCCATGTGTCCGCGATCCCGTTTCCGGCCATGCTGGGGCAATCGGCGCCTTCGGACGCGTATCTGCAGCGCTGGCGCGCATTCGATTATATCCTGCTGATCAACGCCGATCTGCCGACCGATCATCCTTTGACGGCAAGGGCGGTGACAAGAGCAGCAGGCAATGGATTTGCGGCGCTGTACCGCATCGAACATTGAAGGCGCTTATTTGGCCGACCATTCGGCAACGCCCCGCCGTGCGTCCTGCACGAAGCGGGAACGACGCAAGGCCCCGAGGAACAGTCCGCCAACGATCTTGCCGACCAGACCGACCGGCCGCCGGAACTGGACCAGCAGCACAATACGCGTTTCGTCCGTATTGTTGTGGACCTCGTGCTGGAACACGTCATCGAACACCAGCGCCTTGCCTTCGCACCAATGGACCCACTGCTCATCGACCCGCATGCGGCAGTTCTCGAACGTCTCCGGCACCTGGATGCCGAGGTGGCAGGTCAGCAGTGCCTTCGATGCGCCGGTGTGCGGCGGGATGTGCGTGCCGGGCACCAGAATGGAGAAGAAGGCGGTGTTGATGTTGGGGATGCGCGAGACGATCGCCGCCGTTTTCGGGCAGGCGGCGCAATTTTCCTCGATGCGGTAGCCATAGCCCATCAGGAAATAGGATCGCCACCGGCCCGCCGGAGCGATCCGCCGATGGTCGGGAGAGATGCTGGCGAGCGGGGGTATGCTGTTCAGATTCTGAAGCGCCGCGGCTGCCTCTTCCCTGATGTCCTGCCATTGCGCTTCGAACGCGGCGATCCAAGGGAAAATGCTGGTGTCGAACACGGGGAGGTCCGGTACGCGGGAGGACGACATGATCCAGCGATTGATTGTCCCCAGATACCGTTTGCCGATCCGCATCATCAGCGGGCGCTTGGGCACCAGGGCGGAGCTTGGCTTCAGCGTCGAATCGATCGCATCGGGGAATGCCGACTGGTCTTCCGCTTTTACGTCCATCGGTTCGATCATTCCCGCCAGTCACGTCCTCGATCGGACGTGCCGTAAAACGAAGGGTAGCGATACGCCACTTAATAATGCGCGCCAATCCGTCGCTGTCACAATGTCGGAAAATGCAGGAATTGTATGGATGCCCCGCGAGGATTCGAACCTCGATTGACGGAGTCAGAGTCCGTAGTCTTACCTTTAGACGACGGGGCATCACGGCCAGGGGCACGCCCCAAGCGAGCGGCGCAGATAGTCCCAGTTTCGTGACTGGTCAAGCCCGCCGACGCGCCGCGATGCAGACATGTCAGGTGTCACATGATGTGACAAAATCCTGCCTCACCGTTCGGGGAGGCGAACTTGCGCTTTGCGATCCATCGCCTTACGCTCGGTTGCAAGTGCTGGCGCCCGCGCGTTGGCGATGAGAAGAAGTGAGTTACCGGCATGGCGCAGCAAGGTCGCCCATCGCCGCAGGCGTCCCGGGGTCGTTCGCAACGGCGGGGAGGCGTCCCTGCGGTTCCGTCCCTGGCAAGGCCCCCGGTGGTCGCCATGCCTGCCGCGCGCTGGGGCGAACGCAGATCCTATGCGGCGATCGACCTGGGCACCAACAATTGCCGCCTGCTGATCGCCCGCCCGTCGGCCGACGGTTTCATCGTCGTCGATGCCTTTTCGCGTATCGTCCGGCTGGGTGAAGGACTGGCGGCTACGGGGCGGATCAGCGACGCCGCGATCGACCGGGCCATCGCTGCGCTTTCCGTCTGTGCCGAGAAGCTGAAGCGCCGGCATGTCACGCTGGCGCGTTCGGTCGCGACAGAGGCATGCAGGCGTGCCGATAACGGTGCTGCGTTCATAGAGCGGGTATATCGGGAGACCGGGATCGCCCTCGATATCATCTCCGCACAGGAAGAGGCGCGGCTTGCGGTACTGGGCTGCCACGCGCTGCTGGAACCGGGCGACGGCCCGGCGCTGATCTTCGATATTGGTGGCGGATCGACCGAACTGGTACTGGTCGACACAGCGGCGCCGGTGCCCACGATCCTCGACTGGCAGAGTGCGCCGTGGGGGGTCGTATCGTTGACCGAGACGGAGATCGCGGATCAGGACACGCCCGGTGCGCGGATCGACGCCTATGCGCGGATGCGCGCGCGCGTGACGGAGGCGTTCCGGCCGTTCGCCGAGCGGTTGCCCGGCCATGAAGGCGACATTCGCCTGCTCGGCACGTCGGGTACGGTGACGACGCTGGCCAGCCTGCACCTCGATTTGCCCCGTTATGACCGGCAGGCGATCGACGGGCTGATCGTCCCCACCGATTCCATGCGGGGGATCTCCGAACGGCTGGCGGGCATGTCGGTGGCCGAGCGGCGCCTGCTGCCCTGCATCGGCAGTGAACGGGCGGACCTTGTGATCGCCGGTTGCGCCATACTGGAGAGCATCCTCGACATCTGGCCGGCGGAACGGCTTGGCGTCGCGGATCGTGGCATTCGCGAGGGCATATTGCGCGGGCTGATGGATCGGGACGGACGCGCGCGATGAGAGGGGCAGGCGGCGGCCGTGTCCGCGTAAAGACCGCGCGCAACCGCACGGCGCAATCGACCCGCTGGCTGGAACGCCAGCTGAACGACCCGTATGTCCGCCGGGCGAAGGCGGAGGGGTGGCGCAGCCGTGCCGCATTCAAGCTGATCGAACTGGACGAAAAATTCGGACTGGTGAAGCAAGCGCGGCATGTCGTCGACCTGGGCGTCGCGCCGGGGGGCTGGGCGCAGGTGGTCCGCAAGCTTTCGCCAAAGGCGCAGGTGGTCGGTATCGACCTGTTGCCGACGGATGACATTCCCGGCGTCACGTTGTTCCAGATGGATTTCATGGACGATCACGCGCCGGACGCCCTGCGCGAGGCGCTGGGCACGGCGCCGGACCTTGTCCTTTCGGACATGGCGGCGAACACCGTCGGCCATGCGCAGACCGATCACCTGCGGACGATGGGACTGGTGGAGGCGGCCGCGTGGTTCGCGATCGAGAATCTGAAGCCCGGCGGCGCTTTCGTGGCGAAGGCCTTCGCCGGTGGCACCGATACCGAACTGCTGTCCGTACTGAAGCGGCACTTCGCGACGGTGAAACATGCCAAGCCACCCGCGAGTCGCAAGGGCAGCGTCGAGTGGTATGTCGTGGCGCAGGGCTTCAAGGGCCGCGTCGACGAACTGCCGGAAGAGGCAGGGGACTGATCCGTCCCGCCGCGTCAGATGTCAGGCGCGAACGGCCCGGACCAGATTGTCGGCATATTTGGCGTCGTCCGGATCGAACTCCGCAAAGGGCGTAAAGCGCACGCCACTCATGGCGACCGCCGACAGGCCGGACAGCTTGAACGTGCCGATTTTCGCCTCGCGCGGGGGCTTTCCGTCGCGCTCGACCACCATGGCGTCGGTGAACAGCTCGTCATGGCGCGTATAGAGCGCGTGCGGAGCCATCAGGAAGTTCGCCTTGTTGTACGTGGCGCTGATGCACATCTTCAACTGGATCGCCTGCGAGATGATCGCGGCGGGATCGTCCGGAGCGACGTTGGGCAGGTCGTCCTTCGAAATCTTGATCGACAGGGTCTTGCGGGGCTGTTGCATTGCAGCATGGCCCTTTATCGACGTTCAAACCCGCTGGCAATGGACCTTTGCTGCGTTTGCACGTTTCATTATGCTCCCGCGCGATGAACGACATACGCAATATCGTGGTGCTGACCGGCGCCGGCATTTCCGCCGAGAGCGGATTGGCAACCTTTCGCGGGCCAGACGGGCTGTGGGAAGGGCACCGGGTCGAGGATGTCTGCACGCCGGAGGCGCTGCGGCGGGATGCCGTACTCGTCCATCGTTTCTATGACGAACGCAGGGCCAAACTTGCCGAGGTCGAGCCGAATCCCGCGCACGAGGCGCTTGCGGCGCTGGACCGGGCATGGCCGGGCGAACTGCTGATCGTCACGCAGAATGTCGATGACCTGCACGAGCGCGCGGGGGCGAATCGGCTCCTTCACATGCACGGCGAACTGCGATCGGCGCTATGCGCGGCATGCGGGAGGGCGGTGCCGTGGGCGGATGCCCTGCCGCCGGGGAGCCTGTGCACGGGATGCGGTCAGCCGCGCCTGCGGCCCGACATCGTGTTCTTCGGCGAGATGCCCTACGAGATGGATATGATCGACGAGGCGTTGCGCCGCGCCGACCTGTTCGTATCGATCGGCACATCGGGAGCGGTCTATCCCGCCGCCGGATTTGTTCAGACTGCGCGCCATGTCGGGGCGCACACGCTGGAACTCAATCTCGATCCCTCGGCGGGCAGTATTTATTTCCACGAAACCCGCATCGGTCCGGCGAGCGAACTGGTGCCGGCATGGGTGCGGGAGGTGTTGGGATAGGCCGGGTCTATCCCAGATCCCGGTCGATGGTGCTGGTCTTGCGGGTGTCGCGCATCCACAAATAGGCGATGAGGGACGCGCCGATCATGGCGGTCACGTACCAGTAGAACAGCGGTTCCGATCCCTCGCTTTTGAGGAACAGGGCGACATATTCGGCGGTGCCGCCGAACAGCGCGTTGGCGATCGCATAAGGGAGGGCGACGCCGAGCGCGCGGATATGCGCGGGAAACAGTTCCGCCTTCACGACGGCGTTGATCGAGGTGTAGCCGCTGACGATGACGAGCGCCGCCATCACCAGCAGGAAAGCGTGGAAAGGGTCATGCACGGCCTCCAGCGCGCGGAAGATAGGCACCGTGCACAGCAGGCCAAGGATGCCGAAGCCGACCATCAGCGGCTTGCGCCCGATCCGGTCGGAAAGCGCGCCGAACAGGGGTTGCATCAACATGTAGAGGAAGAGGGCGGCGGCCATGATCCGCGTTGCCGTCTCGATGCTGAAGCCCGACGTGTTGACCAGGAACTTCTGCATAAAGATCGAGTAGGTGTAGAAGGCGAGCGTGCCCCCCGCCGTCAGCGCCAGCACCAGCGTGGCCTGCCCCGGATAGCGGCGGATGAGCGCGAACATGCCGGATTTTTCCTCCGCATGGGTGCCAGCCCGGGTAAACGATTCGGTTTCCGCCAGTCGGCGCCGCAGATAATAGACCGTGACCGCCAGCCCGCCGCCGATGGCGAACGGAATGCGCCAGCCCCACTCCGCCAGCGCATCTTTCTCCATCGTCGCCTGGAGCAGAAGCTGGACGGCGAGTGCGACCTGCTGTCCCATGATCAGCGTCACATACTGGAAACTCGAGAAGAAGCCGCGATGGCGCGACCCCGCCATTTCCGAGAGATAGGTGGCGCTCGCGCCATATTCCCCGCCGATGCTGAGCCCCTGCATCAGGCGGGCGACGACCAGCAGCGCGGGTGCCCAGTAGCCGATCGTTGCAAAGCCGGGCGTCACCGCAATCAGCATCGATCCCGCGCACATCAACGTGATGGAGAGGGTGAGGCCGGCCTTCCGTCCCTTCCGGTCGGCATAGACGCCCATCATCCATGCGCCGATCGGCCGCATCAGGAAGCCGACGGCGAAGATTGCGCCGGTGTTGAGCAACTGCGCCGTCCGGTCCCCCGCCGGAAAGAAGACCGGCGCGAAATACAGGGCGAAGGCGGAGTAGACGTACCAGTCGTACCATTCGACGAGGTTGCCCGCCGACCCGCCGAAGATGGCGAACAACCGGCTGCGCTGTGTGGTGGCGGAGGGCGCGGTCGAGGGCATGTCGGCCTGCATCGTCATCGCGTCTCCTTCACCGGCCTGCTGTCCGGCCCTCTTTCGACGCTTTGGGCAGGTGGCGTCAATCCTGACTGGATCAATCCTGACCGGGATCGTCGCGGTATAGCAGCATGATCGATTCGTCCTCTCCGGTGACGGCTCGCACCGGCAGGCTCATCTGGAGGGCCGCGAGAAATTCCTTGCTGTCGGTCGTGCGGAAGCGTCCGCCGATGCGCAGGCCGGAGACGCGGGCATCGCCGATCAGCATCGGTTGCGTACGATAGCGGTTGAACTCCGCCACCGCCTGTTCGATCGTCTCGCCGTCCAGTTCGACCATCTGTTCGCGCCACGCCATGCGCTGGTCGATAACCGCCTTGCCGAGGCGGGTCAGGGCGATGGTGCGCGGACGGATGACCGCGCCGCTGCCCGCGCCGACGCGGTGGGGCGTGGCGGGGCCGGAGCGGACCTGCACTGTTCCCTGGGTGACGGTCAACTCGACGATCGACTGTCGCATGCGCACGTTGAAGGCGGTGCCGACGGCGCGGATCACGGCCGACTGGGCCTCCACGTCGAACGGGCGCGCCTTGTCATGCGCGACGTCGAATGACGCCTCACCGGCCAGGATGCGGACACGGCGGCCATGTTCGGTATAGCGCACCTCAGCCGTGGTGCCGCTGTTCATGTGCATGCGCGAGCCGTCGGCCAGTTCCACGTCGCGAACCTCGCCAACGTCGGTCGTATATTTGTCGACGTCGCTGAGCGTGCGGACCGTCACCAGTGCTGCTGCCATGAACAGCAGGAACGCGACGATAGCGGCCGCGGCAAGGCGGGAGGACGAGATGCCGTTTTCCGGCGCGTCGGCAATCTGCGGCGGGGGAATGAAGGGGTCGGCCGGGAGAGGCGGTGTGTCCTCTATCGTACCGGCCTTCAGTCGCTCCGCGCAGCACCAGGTGGCCTCCGCGCGTGCAAAGGCGACGGCATGGGCCGGGCTTTCGTCTATCCAGCGATATATGGAGTCGCGTTCGTCGTCCGACGGGTCAAGGCTGAGACGCACGAGGAGTCGAGCGGCTTGCGCCTCTATCGACTGCCTGTCCGTTGCTGGGTCCGCCCGTTGCACGTTCGTATTCCGTTTCCTCGCGCTCCGCCCAGGCGCGCATGACCAGCGCAATAGCTTTGGCGAGATGCTTTTCAACGGTAGAAACGGATAGCGCCATTTCCTCCGCTATTTCACCCATCGATTTTTCATGGACGCGGCGGAGGAGGAAAACCCGTCGGCATTGGCCCGGAAGCGAATCGACGATGGCCTGAAGCTGGCGGAGGGCGTCGCGCGCGATCAGTTGGGCCTCGCTGCTGCCGCCCGCCTGAAGGAGTTCGAGATCGGCGATCGCCTCGAAGCTGACGATCTTGTTGCGGCGGGCATTGTCGATGACGAGGTTGCGGGCAATGGTGAACAGGAAAGCGCGTCCGGCTGTGACGTTCTGCCAGTTTTCAGCTGCATAGGCGCGTGAGAGTACCTCCGCGACCATATCGTCCAGCTCGTGCTGGGACGGCGAAATCCGCCGCAGCCGGGCGCGCAACGACGCCTCGTTCGGCAGGATGACAGTCTTGAACCACTCCAGCTTAGCGCGAACCCGATCCATTGTCGGCCCCCTATTGTCGTAGCCGCGCCTCTCCATCCTTTTCTCGTTTATGTCATATTTCAATCATGAATTCCGGTGGCTGTCCAGCCCGCCGGGTCATCATGCGCTCAGGTCGTTTTCCGCGCATTCCGGCTTTTGCCGATGGCGGCTTTTCGCAAACGAAACGTTCCAAAAGAAAACTCATAAGAACCGGACCATGCGACCCGTTATCGCGGGGGGCGGGGAGAGGGTGCACCGGGGCAGGGGAAGACGTTGGGCGATCTTCCTTCACGCACAGGGAGCCTTTCACGATGAAGACATATGCACGCCGCCATGGCCGATCCGGCCGGCTGTTCACGTTCCTGCTCGGCTGTTCCGCGCTGGCGGGCACGCCCGTACTGGCGCAGGAGGCGGGGATCGATGACGATGGAGACGCTATTCTGGTGACGGGACGGCGCATTTCCGAATCGTCCGAAGCGATCGGTGAGAACAAGGTGAGCAATGTCGTCGGCATCACCCGCGACGCCCTGCTGTCCGCGCCGTCGGGCATATCCGGCCTCAAGATGCTGGAGCAGCTGCCCGGCTTCAACGTGCAGACTGACGGGCCGCTCGGCCTCTACGAATTCGGCAACAGCGTGCAGACGCGCGCCTTCAACCTCGACCAGATCGGCTTCATCGTCGACGGCATCCCCACGGGGCGCAGCGACGCCTTCGGCGGCAGCCCGGTCTTCCGTTATGTCGACAATGAAAATCTCGGGCGGGTCGAGGCATCGGTTGGTGCCGGCGAGGTCGGCCTTCCCAGCTATTCGACGCTTGGCCCCGTCATCTCCTATAATTCCATCGCGCCGCAGGACGATCTGGGCCTGTTCGTGTCGCAGACGTTCGGCGACAACGACCTGAAGCGCACGTTCATCCGGTTCAGCACCGGGAAGGTCGGACCGTTCAAGGCCTATGTCAGCCGCACGAAGCTGGACAGCGACCTGTGGCGCGGCGCGGGCACGGTCGACCGCGAGCACTGGGAGGGGCAGCTTCATGCCGATCTGGGCGGCGACAGCTGGGCCCGGCTGAAGTTCGTCTCGAACGACTTCTTCGACTATGATTCGCCGACGCTGAGCCGTGCGCAATATCTGACGGACGTTCCCGACCTTGGCGGCAAGACCGGCCGGGACCGGGGCTATATCGACGTGCCGCCGAATACGACGCCGGGCTTCGCACCGACGGCAGCGGGCGTCCCCTATTCCAACAGCAACTATACCTACTCCTACAACCTCGCGATCAACGTGCGAAAGGACAAGCTGTACGGCGGGACCGTGCATCTGGGCATTGCCGACGGCGCCTGGGTCGAGACGACCGGCTATTGGGAGGACAAGGGCGGTTATGGCGTGTCGCCCGACAGCTATGCCAACAGCCTCGCGATCTACACTGCGGAGCGCGCTGCCGGGCTGGCGGTCGACGCGCCGCGCGGTACGCAGTTCGGTCGCTCCGGCGTGGGCGGCAACCGCTATGGCATCACCACCAAGCTCCACTGGGAACTGGGGATGCACACGCTGGAGGCTGGCGTGTGGGCGGAACTGGACAAATACCACCGCACGCAGGCGCGCTACAACACCACCGACGGCTCACCCGCCAGCCCGGCCGACCTGTCGTCGCTGGTCTTCCTGCGGCGCGACTATCACTCGAAGCGGGACACCACCCAGCTTTTCGTCAAGGACACGATCAAGCTGGCGGATGAGCGTCTGATCGTCGACCTCGGCATCAAGTCGCTGTTCCTCGACTATCACTATGACGGCTATCGGGATTACGCGGATTATTATCGCGGGACGGGCACGGCGGGCAGGCCGGGCTGGGGTCCGCACACCGCCCACGCCAATTATAACGAGGCGTTCCTGCCGATGGCCGGGCTGCTCTACAAGCTGGACGGTCGTACCCAGTTCTTCGCATCCTTCGCGCAGAACAGCGCCCTGCCCAAGGGGATGGACGACATCTACTCCGTCATTCCCGCGAGCGGCCTTGTCGTGCCGGAACCCAAGGCGGAAAAGTCGCAGAATTTCGAGATCGGCGTCCGCACCAATCAGGCGGAGTTCTACGGCGCGCTGGCGCTCTATTTCACAAAGTTCAAGAACCGCATTGCCCAGACCGGCATCCAGCTTCCGGGCAGCGCGACCGGCGTGCTCGACAATGTCTACACCAATGTCGGCCGGGTGAAGTCCTATGGCGCGGAGTTCACCGGCACGTACAAGCCGGCGTTCCTGAACGGGCTCGCCTATTTCAACCTGAACGCGACCTACAACAACGCGAAGTTCCAGGACGACCTGCCCAACGGCACGGCACTCGACGGCAAATATCTGCCCGACAGCGCCAAGTGGATCGTCAACGGCGGCGTGACGGTCGAGCCGGCCAGCTGGCTGGTGGCGAACTTCAGCGGGAAATATACGAGCAGCCGCTGGTCGACTTTGGTCAACACGCCGGGCTCCAGCATTCCGGGCTTCACGATCTTCAGCGCCTATGCCGACATCGGCGACGGCATCACCCTTGGGCCGCTCAAGGGGCTGAAGGCGCGCATCAACGTCGACAATATCTTCGACAAGGACGTGCTGTCGTTCATCTCGACGGCGACGAGCGGGGACGGCTTCTTCCGGCCCCAGTCGCCGCGCACGTTCCAGTTCACGATTTCCGGAGAAATCTGACCATCGGGCATCGCCTCCGGTGATCCGGAGGCGATGCCGTCATGACGATCAGTCCAGCAACTCGATCATCGACGAGAAGTCGCGACCGCCTTCGCCCTTGTTGGCGAGAAGCTGGTAGAGTGCTTCCGCGGCATTACCCATGGGTACGGACGCGTTGACCGATGCCGCCGCCTCGGTCGCGAGCTTCAGGTCCTTCAGCATCAGCGCGACGGCGAAGCCACCCTGATAGCCGTTGTCGGCGGGGCTCTGCGGGCCGACGCCGGGCACCGGGCAATAGCTGGTCATCGACCAGCTCTGGCCGGAGGACACGCTGGATATGTCATAGAAAGTCTGCGGATCGAGGCCGATCTTCCGCGCCATGGCGAAGGCTTCGCAGGTCGCGACCATCGTCGCGCCGAGCAGCATGTTGTTGCAAATCTTGGCCGCCTGTCCGTTGCCCGCGCCGCCCGCGTGGATCACGGCTTTCCCCATGGCCGAGAGGATGGGCTTCGCATTGGCAAAGGCACCATCCTCGCCGCCGACCATGAAGGTCAGGGTGCCGCCGTTCGCCGCCGCGATACCGCCGGAGACCGGCGCGTCGACCATTGCGAAACCCCGTTCGACCGCAGCCGCGACGACCCGGCGCGCGGTTGTGACGTCGATCGTCGAACAGTCGAGGAACAGCGTGCCGGGCGCTGCCGCGTCGAACACCTCGCCCGTGTAGACGGCCTCGACATGCTTGCCCGCGGGCAGCATCGTGACGACCGCATCCGCGCCCGCGACCGTCTCCGCCGCGCTGGCGCATCGGGTCGCGCCAGCCGCGACGGCTCTCTCCAGCGCCTCTTCCGACAGGTCGAAGGCGCGGACGGCATAGCCGTTTTTCAGGAGGTTGGCGGCCATGCCGCCACCCATGTTGCCCAGCCCGATAAAGGCGATGGTGCCGCTCATCTTCCGCTTCCTCTCCTCTGTTCCTGGCGCCGTGCGTCGGCGCGCCGGGTCAGCGCCCTTTCCAGACGCCCTGCCGTTTCTCGACGAACGCGGCCATGCCTTCCTGCTTGTCCTGGGTCGCGGTCAGGATCTGGAACAGGCGCCGTTCGATCTGGATCGCCTGCGTCAGGTTGCTCTCGAACGCGAGGTTGACCATTTCCTTGTTCACCATCGCGGCCATCGGCGGCATCGATGCGATCAGCGCAGCGGACTTGAGTGCGTCGTCCAGCAGGTCGGCGGCAGGCACCACACGCGCAACCAGGCCACTGCGTTCCGCTTCCGCGGCGTCCATCATCCGGCCGGTCAGGCACATCTCCATAGCCTTCGCCTTGCCCACCGCGCGGGTCAGGCGCTGCGATCCGCCCATGCCCGGCGCCACGCCCAGCTTGACCTCCGGCTGCCCGAATTTCGCGCTGTCCGACGCGATGATGAAATCCGCCATCATCGCCAGTTCACAGCCGCCGCCGAGCGCGAAGCCGTTGACGGCCGCGATCCAGGGCTTGCGCGTGGAGACGACGTTCGCCTGCCAGCCGGAAAAGAAATCGTCGAGGAAGAAGTCGGCGGCGGGCTTGTCCGCCATCTCCTTGATGTCTGCGCCCGCAGCGAAGGCCTTCTCGCCGCTGCCGGTCAGCACCGCGCAGCGCTGGCCCGGATCGGCTTCATAGGCGGCGAAGGCGGCGGACAGGTCTTTCAGCACCTGGCTGTTGAGCGCGTTCAGCGCCTGCGGACGGTTGAGGGTGATCAGCGTCACGGCGTCGCGCTGTTCGACCAGGATGGTTTCGTAAGCCATATCTGTCAGGTCTCCATGAGTTCCGGAAACGGTGTCCATTCCCTGTCCGGCGGAAGCAGCGCGAACAGCGAATCGACGAGCGCGTCCGTAACAGCTTCCGGCGTCGCGGGCTCCCACCGGGGCGCATTGTCCTTGTCCATGATGACCGCGCGCACACCCTCCACGAAGTCAGGGCGACGAATGACGTGGCATGCGATCCGGTATTCGTTGCGCATATTGTCGGCGAAATCGGTGAAGGCGGCGCCCTCCCGCAACTGCCGCAGCGCCACCTTGACCGTCTGCGGCGATTTGGTCGCGAGCACGGCAAGCTGCTTTTCCGTCCATTCCGATCCGTCGGCCCGCAACGCGGCGAGGATATCCTCGTAACGATCGGAGGCGAACAGGGTGTCGATCGCGGTCCGGACGGCTTCCAGTTGGGAGGGAGGAGGCGCTTCCGCCGCCGTGTCCAGGATCGTGTCGATCGCGGCCGGATCGGCGAGAATATCAGCCTTCACACTCTCCAGTCGAGGCGACGGCATATAATGAGTCGCCATGCCGATGGCCTTCGCGTCGGCGCCGTCGATCCGCCCGCCGGTCGTCGCAAGGAAGGCGCCGATGCGTCCGGGCAGGCGCGGCAGGAACCAGCCGCCGCCGACGTCGGGGAACAGGCCGATACCGGTTTCCGGCATGGCAAGGACTGTCCGCTCGGTCGCGACGCGATAACGCGCGGGCAGGGACAGGCCCACGCCTCCGCCCATGGTGATGCCGTCGATAAACGCGACGATCGGCTTTTCGTAGACGAACAGCAGATGGTTCATCCGATATTCGACGAAAAAGAAATGCTCGGCTTCCGTCCCGTCACCCTTCGCGCTGTTCGCGATCAGGGCGATGTCGCCTCCGGCACAGAAGCCCCGCGACAGTTTCGGGTCGCCGTCCGGCGCCGGACGATGGTCGATCATCACCGCGACCACGGCGTCATCATGCCGCCATGCGAGCAGGGCGGCGTTGATCGCTTCGCACATGCCCGGCGTCAGCGCATGGATCGCCCTTGGCCGGTTGAGGCGGATGCGCCCGACTGCGCCTTCCACGAATGTCAGGACCTCATCGGTCATTGGCGCAGCATGTCCCGCGCGATGATCATGCGCATGACCTGATTGGTGCCTTCAAGGATCGAGTGGACACGCAGATCACGCCAGAAGCGTTCGACCGGATAGTCCATCAGATAGCCGTAGCCGCCGTGCAACTGCAGCGCGCGGTCGACCACGGCCGAACCGGTGTCGGTCGCAAGGCGCTTGGCCATTGCGGCGAAGCGGGTCTTGTCGGGCGCGTTGTCCGTCACCTTGACGGCGGCGGCATAGAGCAGCGTGCGCGCCGCCTGCAATTCGGTTTCCATGTCGGCGAGGGTGAATTGCGTCGCCTGAAAATCGGCGATGGCCTGACCGAACTGCTTGCGGTCCTTCGTGTAGGCGATGGCCTCGTCCAGGCAGCGCTGCGCCCCGCCCAGCGAGCAGGCGCCGATATTGAGACGTCCACCGTCGAGGCCCATCATGGCGATACGGAAGCCTTCGCCCTCTGCGCCGACCAGATTGTCGACGGGCACGCGCACGCCGTCGAAATTGACCTGAGCGGTCGGCTGGGCGTGCCAGCCCAGCTTCCTTTCCTGCGCGCCGAAGCTGACGCCGGGCATGTCCTTTTCAATGACGAGGCAGGAAATGCCCCTCGGCCCATCTTCGCCCGTGCGGACCATGGTGACGTAGATTTCGTTCTCGCCGCCGCCGGAGATGAACTGTTTCGAGCCGGTAACGACGTAATGATCGCCGTCCCGTACAGCGCGGCTCTTGAGTGTCGCCGCGTCGGAGCCCGATCCGGCCTCGGTCAGGCAATAGCTGCCCATGCGCTCCATCGGCACCATCGAAGGCAAGTACCTGTCCTTCAGCGTCTGGCTGCCGAAGCGATCGATCATCCACGATGCCATGTTGTGGATCGACACGAAGGCGCTGGTCGCCGGGCAGCCATAGGCCATGGCTTCCATGATCAGCGCGGCCTCAAGTCTGCCAAGACCAATGCCGCCGCTGTCTTCAGAGACATAAATGCCGCCGAAGCCGAGCTCGGCCGCCGCCCGGATCGTGTCGCGGGGGAAGATATGCTTCTCATCCCATTCGGCGGCGTGCGGCGTGATCGCGTCGGCAGTGAACCGGCGCGCGAGATCCTGAATCTCGCGCTGGTCGTCGGTAAGGTCGAACTGGCTCATACTCTCCTGTCTCCATCATGCCGGCTGTTGTCCGGCACGCATCATCACCCCATCGTCGGGATGATGAAGGCGCTGTCGCCGCTCGCGCCGCCATCGGGCCAGCGCTGCGTGACGGTCTTCATCTTGGTCCAGAATTTGACGCCCTCCATGCCGTGCTGGTTGGTGTCGCCGAAGGCGGAGCGCTTCCAGCCGCCGAAGCTGTGATAGGCGACGGGCACCGGAATCGGCACGTTGATGCCGACCATGCCGACGTCGACCCGCGCCGCGAATTCGCGGGCGGCGTGGCCGTTGCGGGTGAACAGGGCGACGCCGTTGCCATATTGGTGCTTGGTGGGAAGGGAGATCGCCTCCTCGAAGCTCTCGGCACGGACCATCTGGAGGACCGGACCGAAAATCTCTTCCTTATAGGCGGCCATGTCGGTGGTGACGTGATCGAACAGCGTCGGGCCGACGAAGAAGCCGTCCTCATGCCCCTGCAAGGTGAAACCGCGACCGTCGACGACCAGTTCTGCGCCCTCATCCACGCCGGTCTGGATCCATTGCTCGATCTTCGCCTTGTGCGCGGCGGTGACGACCGGGCCGTAATGCGCCTCCGCGTCGGTCGACACGCCGACACGCAGCGCGTTGATCGCGGGGATCAGCTTCTCGCGCAGCGCAACGGCGGTCTTCTCGCCGACCGGCACCACGACGGGCAGCGCCATACAGCGCTCGCCCGCCGAGCCGAAGGCCGCGCCGGACAGGTCGGCTACGACCTGATCAAGGTCGGCGTCGGGCATGACGATGCCGTGATTCTTCGCGCCGCCCATGGCCTGCACGCGCTTGCCGGCGTCGACGCCGCGTTTGTAGACATAATGGGCGATGTCGGACGATCCGACGAAGCTTACGGCCTTGATCTCCGGATGGTCGAGGATGGCGTCGACCATCTCCTTGTCGCCCTGCACGACCTGCAGGATGCCCTCGGGAAGGCCGGCCTCAAGGAACAGTTCGGCGAGACGCACCGGCACGGACGGGTCGCGCTCGGAGGGCTTGAGGATGAAGGCGTTGCCGGTCGCGATCGCGACGCCGGACATCCACAGCGGGATCATCGCCGGGAAATTGAACGGGGTGATGCCCGCGCCGATGCCGATCGGCTGGCGCATCGAATAGACGTCGATGCCCGGCCCGGCGCCCTGCGTATATTCGCCCTTCAGGACATGCGGGATGCCGCAGCAGAATTCGATGACCTCCAGCCCGCGCTGAATGTCGCCCTTCGAATCCGCGATCACCTTGCCATGCTCGGAGGAGAGCAGGTGGGCCAACTCGTCCATGTTCTTCTCGACCAGCGCCTTGAAGTTGAACATGACGCGGGCGCGGCGCTGCGGGTTGACGGCCGCCCATTCGGGCTGCGCTTTCCTCGCGGCCGCGACGGCCCGGTCGAGGAGCGCTGCGTCGCCCAGCGTCACGCGTGCCTGCACGCCGCCATTGTTGGGATCGAAGACATCGCGGTACCGGGCGGTCCCGTCATTATAGGCAAAGGCAAGCTTGTGCGGAATCTCACGCATGATGATGGCATTCCTCTCTTGAGACTTGGGAGTCGTGCCAGCGTTCTGGACCATTGCGAATTTGCACGCAATGGTGCACGAATGCATCAATAGGCTGCAAAATTGCAGGAAGGAGAGGGCGTGTTCGATTGGGATGACCTGAGGATATTCCTGGCCGTCGCCCGGGCGCGCAAGCTGGCTCCGGCCGCACGCGCACTGGACATGGACGCGACGACCATCGCCCGCAGGCTCGCCCGGCTGGATCGTGCGCTGGATGCCGACCTGTTCGAAGTGTCGAGCGGCGAGCGGTTGCTGACGGCGCGGGGCCAGATGCTCTTTGCCTATGCCGAGACGGTGGAGAGCGCCACCCTCTCGGCCATGGCCGAGGTGAGGGGAGAAACCCATCGCCTGACCGGACAGGTCCGCGTCTCCGTCGCGGAAGGGTTCGGTACCTGGGTGCTGGCGCCGGGCGTGGCGGATTTCCACGCGCGCAATCCCGGCATCCGCCTCGACATCGTCACCGGCACCGGTTTCCTCAACCCGTCCAAGCGGGAGGCGGACATGGCGGTCATGCTCGCGCGCCCGCAACGCGGCCGCCTGTCCGTCCGGCGTCTGGGTGACTACCGCCTGCATCTGTATGCAACGCCGGCCTATCTGAAGCGGCATGGAATGCCCGCCGACCGCATGGCGCTGCGTGGCCATACGCTGATCGGCTATGTTCCCGAGTTCAATCCGTCCCCCGAACTGGATTATCTGGGGGAGGTCGCGGCAGGGCTGGAGGCGCAGTTGCGTTCCACGAGTATCAACGCGCAGCACCGAATGGTCGCGGAAGGGGCCGGGATCGCGATATTGCCCGAATTCATCGGGCAGCGTGACACCCGGCTTACCAATGTGCTCGCGCGCGACGTCACTCTGTTGCGCAGCTTCTGGCTGGTCACGCATGATGACATGCGAGGGCTCGCCCGCATCGCCGCTGTCGCCGGATGGCTTCAGGAAAGGGTGGAATCGCTGGCGTCCCTATCGACGGATGCTCTCCATGCCGCTAAGTCCTGACAAGGAAAGAGCAAAGGGAGCGTCGCCGTCGCGATCATGCAGCAGAAGTTCAAGCGGATCCGTGCTGCCACCATCAATTGCGCCGAGGAGAACCGTACGACGGCCTCCGACTATCTCGATTTTCTCGCCGCATGGGTGCGCAAGCCGCGCCAGACGGCGTCGGTCGTGCCCTCAAGCCGCTATCTCGCCCGTTTGATGGTGCGCGGCATCGCGCCCGATGGTGGCCGGGTGATGGAGCTTGGCGGTGGCACCGGGGTGTTCACGCGGGCTATCCTCGCCACCGGCCTTCCGGCGGAGAAGGTGGAGGTCGTGGAAATCAATCCGGCCTTCGCGCGGAACCTGCGCCGCCATTTCCCGGCGGTGTCGATCCTTGAGGTGCCGGCCCAGTCCGTGTCCGCGATCGCGGCGGGCAGTCCGGGTGACTATCAGACGGTGATCAGTGGCCTGCCGCTGCTGGCAATGGACAAGGCGATGCATATCGCGATCCTGTCGGAGGCGTTCTCGCTGCTGGCTGAAGGCGGCGCGTTCATCCAGTTCACTTATTCGATGCGCTCTCCGGTCAGCCGCGAGGTTTTGTCGCTGCTCGGGCTGGAGGTGACGCGGGTCGGGCAGACCGTGCGTAATTTCCCGCCCGCAACCGTCTTCCGCTTTTCCCGGGTGAAGCCGGCGGGCTGAGATTTTTCAGACCAGCAGCAGCCGGTCCGCGTCCGTCATTTTCTGCAAGAAGCTGACAGGGCCCCCGATTTCGATCCGGCGATCGAGCGTATCTGCTGTGATGCCCGTCAACGTCAGGCCGCTCTGGCACGCAGTGACCGCGACCCCCAGTCCCAGCGCTTCATCGAGCAGGGCCGGGAGCGTGGGGAGCCCCGCTGCGGCGTGACGTGCGTCGCTGGGGGCTGCATCGACCCCGCGCGCCAGCAGGGCGACCGCATCCTGCTGCAGCAATATCGCCACCTCGCCGCCCAGCGCGGCCTGGGCAGCGGCGCTCGTCAATGCCCCTCGGAAGCGCTCCGCGTCCGGCGTCAGGACGACGATCCTCAGGCGGCGCACGGTTCGACGGCACAGGCCGGGCAGGCGGGGTCCTTGGGCAACGTAAGGGTACGGAAACGCAGCGCCAGCGTATCGGCGAGCAGCAGCTTGCCTGCGCTGTCGTCACCAAACGGGACCAGTGCGCGGATGGTTTCCAGCGCGGCGAGGCTACCCATGACGCCGGTCAGCGCGCCGAGCACACCCTGATCGGCGCAACTTGCCTCTGCCCGGGCGGGGTCTTCGCCCACCAGGCAACGATAGCAGGGCTTGTCCGCCTCCCAGCCGCGATAGACGGCAAGCTGCCCCTCGAACTGCCCAACGGCGGCCGACACCAGCGGCACGCGCAGCCGGGTGGCCGCGTCCGACACGGCGAGCCGCGTCGCGAAGCTGTCGCACCCGTCCAGCACCACGTCGGTGTCGCGCAGCAGATCGTCGGCATTGTCCGCCGTCAGCCGCGTGTTGATGGGGATCAGCTTAACATCGGGGTTCAGGCGGGCGATGGCGCTCATCGCGGCCTCCGCCTTGGGCCGTCCGACATCGGCCGTGTCGAACAGGGTCTGGCGCTGGAGGTTGGAGAGGGCGACCGTGTCGTCGTCGATCACCCGGATCGAACCGACTCCGGCTGCGGCGAGATACTGGATCGCCGGGCTGCCGATCCCGCCTGCGCCTATGACCGCGACCTGCGCCGACAACAGCCGTGCCTGCCCCGCGCCGCCGATCTCCTTCAGGATGATGTGGCGGGCGTAGCGATCGAGCTGCGCGTCAGTCATGGTCATGCCGGTTCCTTCTTTACACCCCCGTCGATCCGAAACCGCCAGCGCCGCGCGCCGTTCCGTCCAGTTCGTCCACTTCGGTGAAGCTTGCGAACTGGACCGGCGCGGGCACGAGTTGCGCGATGCGGTCGCCGCGGGCGATGACGAACGGATCCGTTCCCAGATTGATCATGATGATCTTCAGCTCGCCGCGATAGTCCGCGTCGATCGTGCCGGGGGTGTTGGGCAGGCTGATGCCGTGCTTGAGCGCCAGGCCCGAGCGGGGACGGACCTGTACCTCATAACCGACGGGGATCGCCATCGCGAAGCCGGTTGCCACGGCATGCCGGCCCCCGGGCGCCAACGTAACGTCCTCGGCCGAGACAACGTCCATGCCCGCCGCATGTTCGGTGGCGTAGGCGGGAACGGGGAGGCCGTCTCCATGCGGCAGCCGCTTCAGGAGGATGTCAATCGGCGGCAGCGGATGAGAGGGCATTGGCGACCTTTTCGATGAGGCGGTTGGCGACGGCGTCCTTGGGCAGGTCTTCCCAGCTTTCGGTGCCGGCGGCGGAAATAATATGGATGCTGTTGCGGTCACCGCCCATCACGTCGCCGGACACATCATTGGCGACGATCCAGTCCGCCCCCTTCTTCGCCAGCTTCGCGCGGGCGTGATCCTCCAGCTTCTCGGTCTCGGCTGCGAAACCGACGAGCAGGCGGGGGCGGTCGGCATGATGGCCGAGCGTCGCGAGGATATCGGGGTTCTCGGCTAGTGCGAGCGGTGCGGGTGCCTCGCCCGCCTTCTTGATCTTCTGGCTGGCCTGCGTTTCGGCGCGCCAGTCGGCGACAGCGGCAACCATGATCGCGGCATCCGCGGGCAGGGCGGCCTCGACCGCCGTCAGCATCTCCACGGCGGTCTCGACATCGACGCGGTCGACACCGGTGGGGGTCGGGAGCGTGACGGGCCCCGCGATCAGCGTCACGCGCGCGCCTGCCGCCGCCGCCGCCCGGGCGATGGCAAAGCCCTGCTTGCCCGACGATCGGTTGGCGATGTAGCGAACCGGATCGATCGGCTCATGCGTCGGTCCAGCGGTGACGAGGACATGGCGTCCGGCCATCGGCTGTTCCGGACCGGCGAAGTCCGGTTGCCCCGCCAGCGGATCGGGAAGGCCGGGCTTCGCAAGCAGTTCTCGGATCTCGGTGACAATGGCTTCCGGCTCGGGCAGGCGTCCCTTGCCCCACTCGCCGCAGGCCATGTCGCCATTATCGGGTTCCAGGATATGGATGCCGTCGGCGTGAAGCCGCTCGAGGTTCCGCTGCGTCGCCTTGTGGTGCCACATGCGTACGTTCATCGCGGGCACCACCAGCACCGGCTTGTCGGTCGCGAGCAGGATGGTGGTGGCGAGGTCGTCGGCGATGCCCGCCGCCATCTTGGCGAGGATATTGGCCGTGGCGGGGGCGACCACGATCAGGTCGGCCTGGCGTGAGAGCTGGATATGGCCGATCTCGCGTTCTTCCTTCAGGTCGAACATGTCGCCATAGACATGATCCTCCGTCAGCACGCCCAGCGACAGGGGCGTCACGAACTTCTCCGCGCTCTCCGTCATCACAGCGCGGACGGCGATCCCGGCGCGCCGCAACTGCCGGACCAGTTCCAGCGCCTTGTACGCGGCAATGCCGCCGGACACGATCAGGAGGATGCGCGGCTGGGTCATGTCAGCCCGTGTAGCAGCGCCATCGCCCCGGCTCCAGCCGCAGCCGCCAGTGCGGCTACGAGGACATAGCGCCAGCCGCCGCCGACGCGGACGATCCGCACGTCGGGAAGCGGCGGGGCGGGCGGTGCGCCGCCCGGTTCGGGGAAGGCGTCCTCTATTCGGCGGACAAGGTCGGGGATACGCTGGAACGTGCGCCAGTTGCGGATCAGGCTGTCGGCCACTGCCGCCTCCGGCCCCAGTTCGGTGCGCAGCCATTCCTTCACATAGGGGCCGCTCGTCTCCCACAGGTTGATGTCGGGGTCGAGTGCGGTCGCGACCCCTTCCACCATCACCATCGTCTTCTGGAGCAGAAGGAGATGGGGCTGTGTCTGCATGTCGAAGTCTCGGGTGATCGCGAACAGCCCGTCCAGCATCTGCCCGACGGACAGTTCGCGCACCGGCTTCCCGCGCATCGGCTCGCCCACTGCGCGCAGCGCCGTCGCGAACTCGGCGACATTGTGGTGGGCGGGCACGTACTGCGCCTCGAAATGGATTTCCGCGACACGGCGATAGTTGCCGGTGATGAGGCCGTAGAGGATTTCCGCCAGCCACATCCGGGCCCGCCGGTCGATGCGGCCCATGATGCCGAAATCAATAGCGGCGATATCGCCATTCGCGGTCACGAACAGGTTGCCCTGATGCATGTCGGCGTGGAAGAAGCCCTCCGCGATCGCCTGCCGCAGGAAGGCGTTGACCAGCCGGGCCGCAATGGCCTTCAGGTCGTGGCCGGCGGCGATCAGGGCGGCGCGGTCGGAAATCTTGATCCCGTCCATCCATTCCATCGTCATCACCCGGCCCGATGTCCGGTCCCAGTCGATGGCGGGAATGATGTAGCCTGGCATCGCCTGCATCGCTTCCGCCAGTTCGGAGGCGGAGGCGGCTTCCCGCCGCAGGTCGAGTTCCCGTGCGGTCCAGCGTTTGAGGTTGGCTATGACGAGGCGCGGGCGCAGCCGGGCAGCCTCTCCGCCCAGTTCCTCCAGATGCGCGGCCGCCCATTCATAGGTCTGGATATCACGCGCGAACTGGTCGGCGACGCCCGGACGCAGCACCTTGACCGCGACATCGCGGCCGTCGGTCGTGCGGGCGCGGTGGACCTGCGCGATGGAGGCGGCGCCGACCGGCACTTCGTCGAAACTGGCGTAGAGGGTTTCGATCGAATGGCCGAGGCTGCTTTCGATCTGGTTGCGGATAACCGCGAAGGGCAAAGGCGGCAACGCGTCCTGAAGCCGCATCAGGTCTTCGGTCGCCTCCTCGCCCACGAGGTCGGGGCGGGTGGCGAGCGTCTGGCCAAGCTTGATCGCCGCCGGGCCGATCGCCTGAAACGCGTCGGCATAGCGCGGCTTGTCCGGCACGCGGGCGCCGAACCGGGCGATGCGCGCAAGGCGCCGGACCGGCGGAGGCGTGACGGGGTCGCGTTCGATCCCCCGCAGCGCACCGTGCCGCGCCAGGATGCGCCCCCATCGCAGAAGGCGCCAGAGATGCGTGACGTGCGATGTCATGCCGTCGCTTGAACGTCCATCAGGCCTTCCAGCCGCTGTGGATCGCGACGAGGCCGCCCATGATCGGTTCGACCCGGGTGCTGACGAAGCCTGCCTTGCGGATCATCCCCTCGAACGTCGGCATGTCCGGGAAACGCCGGATCGATTCGATCAGGTAGCGATAGCTCTCCGCGTCCTTTGCCAGCAACTGACCGAGTTTGGGCACCAGACGATGCGAATAGGCGTCGTACACGTCCGAAAAGCCCGGCCAGACCGTCGTGGAGAATTCCAGGCAGAAGAAGCGGCCGCCGAACTTCAGTACGCGATGCGCTTCCTCCAGCGCCTTCTGCGTATGGGTGACGTTCCGGATACCGAAGGCGATCGTGTATGCGTCGAAGCTGCGGTCGGCGAAGCTCAGCGTCTCTGCATTCTGCTCGGACCAGGCAAGGTCGACCAGACCGCGCTTCTTCGCCCGTTCCATGCCGACGGCCAGCATTTCCGGATTGATATCCGACACCGTGACATGGGCACCGCGCGCATGCATGCGGAACGCGATGTCGCCGGTACCGCCGGCCATGTCGAGGATTGCCTCGCCCTTCTGCGGTTTCACGCGGCGGATGAACTGGTCCTTCCACAGCCGGTGGGCGCCACCCGACATGGCGTCGTTCATCAGATCATATTTGGCGGCGACGTTCGAGAAGACGCCCTTCACCATTCCGGTCTTTTCGGAAGGGTCGACGTCGCGGTAGCCGAAGGAGACGGTGTCGTTCATGGCCCCGCTCTAGCCAAGCAGGCCCCGTCATTCCACTGAATTTCCGGCAGGGGCACCGGGCACGGGTGCGACCACTGGAAAGCGGAGGCGATTGGCCCTACGTCCTGCCTCCATGCCGGAGCTTCCCGAAGTTGAAACCACCGTTGCCGGATTGCGCCAGGTGCTGCAGGATCAGCGCCTGACGCTGGTCGAGCCGCGCCGTGCCGATCTGCGCTGGCCGATTCCGGCTGACCTGCGCCAGCGGATGACGGGCGCGCGTGTCATCGGTCTTGGCCGCCGCGCCAAATATGGCCTGGTGGAAACCGACCGGGGCGACACGATGATCTTCCATCTCGGCATGTCCGGCCGCTGGCGGGTCGATCCGGGCGACATCGGGACGCACGATCATCTGCTGGTGGAGACGGAGGCCGGGCGCCGGCTCACGTTGAACGATCCGCGCCGATTCGGATCGCTCGATCTGGTGGCGACCGATGCGCTGGCCAGCTTCGCGCCGTTTACCCGGATGGGGCCGGAACCGCTCGGCCCGGACTTCAACGCCGCGAACCTGGGCAGCGCGCTTGCTGGAAAGGGCGCTCCGATAAAGGCGGCGCTGCTCGATCAGCGAATCGTTGCAGGTCTTGGCAACATCTATGTGTGCGAGGCTCTCAACATGGCGGGCATCACGCCGGGCGCGCGCAGCGGGATGATCAGCAAGCCGCGCCTCGCGCGACTCGTGGAGGCGATTCGCACGGTGCTGGAGGCGGCTATCGCCGCGGGCGGGTCGACCTTGCGCGATTATGCCCGGCCGGACGGCGAACTGGGCTATTTTTCGAAACAGTGGCGCGTCTATGGCCGGGAAGGGGCCCAATGCCCGTGCGGCGGGACGGTATTGCGCCGCACGGACTCGGGTCGGTCGACGTTCCATTGCGCGCGTTGTCAGCGATAATCGGGCATTTCCGATGTCCGGATGGTTGACGGTGCGGTGCTGAGCAGCTAAGGGCCACGCCTTCATGGATCGGGTGCACTGGTGCGCTGGTCCTTTACGACATTTTCGAGGGTTTCGAGGACAGGCATGGCAAACACGCCGCAAGCAAAGAAGCGTATCCGCCGCAACGCGCGTCGTGCGGAAATCAACGGCAGCCGCGTCGGCCGTATCCGTACGCTGGTGAAGAAGGTCGAGACGGCCCTGGCTGCTGGCGACAAGGCCGCTGCGACGACCGCTCTCGTCGCCGTTCAGCCGGAACTGGCGCGCGGCGTCGCTCGCGGCGTTCTCCACAAGAACACCGCAGCCCGCAAGTTCAGCCGCCTCACCAAGCGGGTCGGCGCTCTCGCCTGACCCCTTGATAGGGTTGGAGTTTTGAAACCGTCCGGCATTCGCCGGGCGGTTTTTTGTGTCCGCGCGATGACAGTTTGGGCCATTTCGGCGGTGTTTCGCCGGACATGAGCTTTTCTCACGATTCGCGGGGATTTGTGGTTAAATATTCGTCTAAATGACTGAATATAATCAGTTTATTTCAACTCCTTGCATTTCCTCAGGCTTTACCGAGTCAACGTTTTTATTTCAGATTTTTGACCTGACTCGGCCTTGATAGTGCCCTCCCGGGGTGGCTAGTTTGCCCCTCTACCCGCTGCGAATCATAACGGTTCGCCAGTGACTGCAGAGTTCGCGATCATGACCCTGTTTGGAGGGCCGTTTCGGCGGTTTTCCGATAGGGAAGAGGTGCGCCCGCAGAGGTTTGAACGGATCATGGGGGCATAAGGTCATAATGAAGTCGAAGGAGCAGATGGCACCCGCTGCATTGCGTGGCGAGGAGTCCGGAGAGGACAGGGCAGCGCTGGACGCGGCATGGGGGCGGATTCGCACCGGCCTGCGCCGTGACGTTGGCGCGCGGATGTTCGACCAGTGGCTGAAGCCTGCCTCGCTCGGTGAATATTGCGCCTTTTCCCAGACGCTCGACATCCATGTCGCCACGGACTTCTCGGCGACGTTCGTGGCCGGCCAGTTCGGCGACCGCTTGCGCCTTGCGTGGCGCGCGGCGGATGCCGGTGTCAGCGAGGTGCGGGTCCGCCGTGCGCCGGCATCGGCCACGCCCCGCGTGCTGGTCGCTGCTGCATCGGAAGTTGTGCAGCCGATCTCGCCTGAGGAGGCGGAGCCCGTCGTGGCTGCGTCCGGTTTCCGGCCCCGGCATGCATTCGCCGATTTCGTGACCGGTGACAGCAACATGCTGGCCTATTCTGCGGCGCAGGCGATGGCTGCGGCCGAGGCCCCCCGCTTCACCCTGCTGTTCATCCATGGCGGCACCGGGCAGGGCAAGACCCACCTGATGCATGCGATCGCCGATGCCTATCTGACGCATTCGCCGGCGGCGGACGTCATCTACATGTCGGCCGAGCGCTTCATGATGGAATTCGTGAACGCGATGCGCGCGAACGACACGATGGCGTTCAAGGCGCGTCTGCGCGCAGCCCGTCTGCTGCTGATCGACGACATCCAGTTCATCGCGGGCAAGGGCTCGACGCAGGAGGAGTTCCTGCACACGATCAACGATCTGGTCGAAAGCGGCGCCCGCATCGTCATCAGCGCCGATCGCGCGCCGCAGAGCCTGGATGCCGTCGATCCGCGCATCCTTTCCCGGCTTGCGGGCGGCCTGGTCGCCGACATCCAGCCTGCCGACATCGACTTGCGCCTTGCCATCCTCGAATCGAAGCGGATGGTGGCAGGTGATCCGCCGGTGCCCGACGCGGTGATCGATTTCCTCGCCCGTGCGATTCGCAGCAACATCCGGGAGCTTGAGGGGGCCTTCAACAAGCTGGTCGCCTATGGCCAGCTGACCGGGCGCAAGGTGGACATGGAATTCGCCCAGTCGATGCTGGCCGATGCCGTCCGCGCGAACGCGCGCCGGATCACCGTCGACGAGATCCAGAAGGCCTGCGCCGCGCACTACCGGATCGATCCGGCGGAGATGCGGTCAAAGCGCCGCGCGCGCGCCGTCGCCCGGCCGCGGCAGGTGGCGATGTACCTGTCGAAGAAGATGACGCCGCGCTCCTTGCCGGAGATCGGCCGGATTTTCGGCGGCCGTGATCACAGCACCGTCATTCACGCGATCCGTACGATCGAGGCGCTGCGCCGGGATCACGCTGACATCGACGCGGACATACGGGCTCTCCAGCGCAAGCTTGAAAGCTGAACCGACGCGGCGGCGGCCAGCCGTCGCGCGTCAACGACAGGTAATCGGGCGCGCCGTGGGCCGCCCGTTTCCCTCTCCTGCCACGTCGGATATTGCGACCCGTGCGCCCTCATGCGGAGCGCCGGATTATCTTATCGTGTCTGCTGCCAGTCCCATTCGGCTGGCGAGGACGGTTCGGCAAGGCACAGCAAGGCTGCGGCGCCAAGAACCGTGCCGATCGCGGTCGCGCCGACGGCGGCGATCCCTACTGCAACTATGGTCATGGTGCTCCTCCAGTCAGTCGACGGAAAACCCCAACACCCGGCTCTCCATGGTCGTCGATGCAATCGGCGCCGGCACCCCTGCGGCGGTATTTCCTCTTGCACCGCAACATGCAGCGCCGAAAGGCCGACAAGAGTCCAGAGGATTCTGGTTAACGCGGTCGTAACCGGGACGAAACGACCGAATCCATGCGACGTTCGGTGTGATCTGTTACGCGCCGCAGCATGGAAATCCTGGCCCGTACAGCGAATCGGTGCGGCGAAAACCGCGAGTCGCCGTCAGATATGAAAGAGCCCGGCGATCCCGTGAAAGGACCGCCGGGCCATGCTAGGCGCGCTTGGGAGCCGTCGCCTGTACGGGATTTGGCCTGCCGGGGGCCGGTGTCCGGTCAGGAGGCCTTGGGCTCGGGCGGAAGCGTGATCTTGACGCTTTCGCCGGACTGCCCCGGGAAGTTGGTGAACATCGCCTCGATCAGGTTCGGGACCAGATAAGTGAGCTTGTTGCTCAGCGACTGTGCCTGCGCCGTGCCCTCGAACACCCGCTTGCCGTCCGCCTTGTCGATCTTCAGCTCAAGCTGGCCGGTATAGACGGTGTAGCTGGACACGTCGTTATAGCCACCCGGACCAAACAGGAACGGGTCGTAGAAGCCCCAGGCGTAACGACGGCCGTAGAAGCCGGGATAGCCCCAGCCGCCACCCCAACGGCCGAACCCGCCGCCCCAGTAGGGATCGCCGAAGCCGGTGCTGCGCACCTTCTCCCGCCCGTTGTCGACGGTGTAGCGCATGCGCACGACGAGGTCGGAACTGGCAGGGTCGCCGGCCGGGCGATAACCGAGCTGCGAAAGACGTGCCGTGACGAGGTTCGCATACTGGCTGAACTCGAGGCCACCAGCGAGACGGGTGTCGTCGGCGACGACGGTGAAGGTCTGTCCCTGATTCGGAGGAAGTTGCTGGAATCGCGCAACCTCCGCCTTGAATGGCGTGGCGCAGCCCGAAAGCGCGAGCAGCGCCAGCGCCGGGGTTGCCAGCATGCCGATCTTGCGGAACATCGTCATCATCTTGCGTCCTGTCAGGGGCTTGAGCGCCCTTTGAACCCATCTTGCGTCAAGCAGTAGCCCAACGCAACTGAACACCGTTTGAACGTGCGAGACGCTGTCCGGTATCCGTGAACAAGGACGTCGCCGCACCCAGGGAACCGTCTCCACGCGCTCAGCGCATCAGGCCGAGCGCGTCATATGCGCCAAGGAGCGTCGGCTTGGCCGCAGCGGCGGCCTTTTCCGCGCCCTTGATCAGGATTGCATCGATCGCTGCGTCATCGTCCTTCAATTCGGCGAACCGCGTACGGATGGGACGCAGTGCCTCGACCAGCAGTTCGGCGAGCGCGGGCTTGAACGCGCCGAAGCCCTGCCCCTCGAATCGCGCGCAAACCGCATCCGGCGTCTCGCCCGAGAACGTGGCGTAGATGCCGACGAGGTTATTCGCCTCCGGCCGTCCGGCCAGTTCCGCGGCGATAGCGGGCAGCGGCTCTGGATCGGTCTTCGCCTTGCGGATCTTCTGGACGATCGCATCGTCGTCGTCGGTCAGGTTGATGCGGCTCATGTCGGACGGATCGGACTTCGACATCTTCGATGCCCCGTCGCGCAGCGACATGATCCGCGCGGTTTCCTTCGGGATGATCGGATCGGGAATGGTGAACAGCTCGACGCCGAAATCGGTGTTGAACTTCACCGCCACGTCACGGGTCAGTTCCAGATGCTGTTTCTGGTCCTCGCCCACCGGGACATGCGTCGCCTGATAGAGCAGCACGTCTGCCGCCTGCAGCACCGGATAGACGTAGAGACCGACCGAGGCGCCCTCGCGGTTCTTGCCCGCCTTGTCCTTGAACTGGGTCATGCGGTTCAGCCAGCCGATCCGCGCCGTGCCGTTCAGCAGCCATTGCAGTTCGGCATGGGCGGGCACCCGCGCCTGATTGAACAGCACGCTCCGGTCGGGATCGATACCGGCCGCGATCAGCGCGGCGGCCATTTCCCGGACGTTGCGCAGGCGCTGCGCGCGCTCCTCATGCACCGTGATCGAATGCATGTCGGCCAGGAAGAAGAAGCACTGGCTGTCTGCATCCATCTCGTCCTGCATCCGCACCCAGTTGCGGATCGCGCCCAGATAATTGCCCAGGTGCAGATTGCCGGTCGGCTGGATGCCGGAAAGGACGCGCATGACGATGATCCGTTCTAAGATTGGCGGCGCCGCATGAGCGCCTTCAGGTCCGACATCCGGTAGGCGCCAGTCGCGAAGCACGCGGCCACATAGGCCGCCACGCCCGCCCCCACCAGGATGCCGAGGGCCGTGTAGCGCCTCAGCAATCCGCCGTCGAGATAGGGATAAAGCGGCTGGTCGAAGGCGAAGATGAGGCCGCCCATGATCACGGCCGCCAGCGCGAGGCGGGGCAGGCGGCGGCGCAGTTGCGCATCGGCATGGAAATGGCCGCGCGCGACCAGCGTGCGGTACAGCATGGCGACGTTGACGGTGGAGGAGAGCGCCGTCGCCAGCGGGGGTCCGACATGACCGGCGACCGGGATCAGCACGACGTTGCCGATGATGTTGATGACAATCGAGATCATCGCGTAGCGCACCGGCGTCTTCGTGTCGCCGCGCGCGTAGTAGCCGGGCGTCAGCACCTTCACGAGGACGTAGGAGGGCAGGCCGATCGAGAAGGCGGAGAGCGCCCAGCCGCAGCGCTGCGCATCCTCCACGGTGAAGCGGCCATATTGGAACAGCCCGCGAATGATCGGCTCGGCCGCGGTGATGAACGCGACCGTCGCGGGCAGGGTGAGGAACAGCGCCAGCTCTATGCCCCGGTTCTGCGTCTCCATCGCCGCGGCATCCTCGCCTCGGGAGAGCATCCGCGAGATCGTGGGCAGCAATATCGTGCCAAGCCCGATACCGATGAGGCCGAGGGGGAGCTGGTTCACCCGGTCGGCATAATAGATATAGGTGATGGACCCGGCAGCCAGCAGCCAGCCCGAGAGCGCGGTTGAGATCATCAGGTTGATCTGCGCGGCGCCTGCACCCGCCGCCGCCGGGACGATCAGCTTCAGAAGCTGCCGGATGTCCGCGTCGAAGCGCGGCAGGCGCAGGCGCATGCCGACCCCGGCGTGGCGGCATGCCAGAACGAGCCAGGCGAGCTGGAGCGCGCCGCCGATCGTCACCGACATCGCCTGCACCCGCGCCGTTTCATAGGCGTCAGCACCGTGGAAGAACCACAGGCCCGCGATCATCGCCAGGTTGAGCAGGATCGGCGCGGCCGCGTTGACCCAGAAGCGGTCGAGCGAATTCAGGATGCCGCCCAGCAGCGAGGCGAGGCTGATGAGCGCCAGATAGGGCAGGGTGAACCGCGCCAGCGCGACGGCGAAGGCGAATTGGCCGGGCGTCGGATTCTGGTGAGAGAAGCCGCCGGAGAGCAGCCAGGTTACCGGCCATGCGGCGGCGAGCAGGATCGCGGTGAAGAGAATGAGCACCGGGAGCAGCACGGCCAGCGCCCGCGCGGCGAAATCATAGGCGGCGTCCATGCCGCCTTCACCCGCCGCCTTCCGGTTGAACATCGGGATGAAGGCAGCGGAAAAGGCGCCCTCCGCGAAGAGCGCGCGGAACATGTTGGGCAGGCGGAACGCGACGTTGAATGCGTCGGACGCGAACCCCGCGCCGACATAGCGGGCGGCCAGCGAATCGCGGACGAGAGCGAGTATCCGGCTGGCGAGCGTCAGCCCGCCAACGGAGCTAAGCGCCCGGACCAGCCGCATCTATCCCGCGCCCGCGCCGGGGTCAGGCGTGGCCGACGACCGTGCCGTCCCCTTGCGCCAGCGCGGCCTGTGCCTGCTGCTGATACAGCGCGCCGAAATCGATCGGGTCGAGCAGCAGGGGCGGGAAGCCGCCGTCGCGGACGGCATCGGCCAGCACGCGGCGGGCAAACGGGAACAGCAGGCGCGGCGCTTCGGCCAGAAGGAACGGGTGCACCTGATCCTCCGGCACGTTGCGCATGCCGAACAAGGCGGCATAGACCAGCTCGACGGCAAAGGCGGTGCCAGCGTCGGTGGTCGCCTTCACCTCTATCTTCAGTTGCACCTCATGCAGGTCGTCGCCCAGACGGTCGGCGCCGATATTGAACTGCACGTCGATGTTCGGCTGGTTCTGCCACTGATAGACGCCCGGGGCATTCGGGTTTTCGAAGGACAGGTCCTTCACATACTGGGTGATGAGCCCGATCTGCGGCTGCGTGTCGGCCCCGTTGGCCATCGCATCGTTGGTATCGGCTTGATCCGCCATCGTTGGTCCTGTCTTCCCTCTGTTTATGATCCGGCAAGGCCGGAAGCCGGGCGCTTAGCAGGGGGCGCGGCACAGGGCAATGGCGAGGGGGAGGGCTGGGATGACGCTTCCTTGTCTTATCGCGTATCCAGCGGAACCCTTTCCGCGACAAACCGTATGCGCTATCCACGGAAATTCGACCATGGCGGGCGCACCCGCCGTCGCAAAACCGTGTTGGGCATTTGAAACCGCGCAGGATTGTGCCTATGTAAAACGCGGTACCCCGGTTCGGGGCCAGGTTGGAGGATGAAGACCACAGTGTACCTGATCGTGATCCTAGCGTTCGTCGCCGGATTCTTGGCGCTGCGGCTTTATTCCGTTCTGGGCAAGCGTACCGGCCATGAGCAGCAGCCTGCGCCGATCCAGAGCGACGACCGGGCCAAGGTGACGGTGCTTCAGCCGCGGATGGGTGGCGAGAGTGTCGGCGAATCGACGCGCATCATCCAGGGCATGATCGCGCCGGAGGCCGAGACGGGCATCCGCTCGATCATCGCGGCCGACCGGCAGTTCGACGTGCCGCAGTTCATTGACGGCGCTAAGGCCGCCTACGGACAGGTTCTTGAGGCGTTCTGGCGTGGCGACAGGCAGGAATTGGCCTGGCTCTGCGACACCGATGTGCTTGCCTCGTTCGAGGAAGCGATCGCGGCACGCGATGCCGATGGTCTGACACTGGAAAACCGCCTGATCCGCATCGACAAGGCGCAGATCGCCGAAGCCACGCTCAACGGCCGCACGGCGCAGATCACCATGCGTTTCGACGCGGATATCGCCGCGATCACCCGTGACAAGGACGGCAATGTGGTGGCCGGTTCGATGACCGACGCGGTTGCGACCCGCGATTCGTGGACGTTCAGCCGGGACGTGCGCAGTTCCGACCCCAACTGGAAGCTGATCGAAACCGACGAGGCGGCGTGATCGCCCCGCATCGTCGGCCGGTCGCCGGATGGTTCCGGGCGACTGATGGGCTGACGCTGCTCTGCGTGATTGCACTGTCTGCATGTTCCGGCGGCGTCATACCGCGCGGCGGTCCCGCCACGACGCCGGCGCCCAGGCCCGGTCATCATGGCGGGCAGGCGGCCAGCCCCGTTCCCGCAACGCCTCGCCCCACATTGCCGTCGGTCACCACGCTGCCACCGGCCGAGGACGTCGCAAATGCCGTGACGCTTGGCCTCATCAAAGGGCCGGAACTGCGTGACCTGCTTCCTTCCGGTGAGCGGTCGCGCATGGCGCTTCAGGCCTTCCGCCAGTCATGCCCGTCGCTGATGCGGCGCACGGACCAGAGCGGCCTCACCCAGGGAAGCGACTGGCAGCAGGCATGCAGCGCCGCGATGAGCTGGCCCGACGCCACCGCCACGGAATTCTTCGGCCGTTATTTCGAGACGGTGCAGGTCGGTGACGGCAAGACGCTGGCGACCGGCTACTATGAACCGGAGATCGCCGGATCGCGCACGCGTCGGGCCGGTTACGACGTGCCGGTCTATGCGCGGCCCGGCGACCTTGTCGATGTCAATCTCGGCCTGTTCAGCGACAGCCTGAAGGGCAAGACCATCCGCGGGAAAGTGCAGGGCGCGAGTTTCGTTCCCTATGACGAGCGCTCGGAGATCGTTGGCGGTTCGCTGGCCGGGCGCGCGCCCGAAATCGCCTGGGCGCGGGATCCGGTGGAGTTTTTCTTCCTGCAGGTGCAGGGCAGCGGCCGCCTGCGCCTGCCCGACGGTGGTGTCATGCGCATCGGCTATGACGGGCAGAACGGGCGCGACTATACCGGCATCGGCAAGCTGATGAAGGATCGCGGCTTGATCCAGGCCGGATCGATGCAGGACATCATGGCCTATCTGCGCGCCAACCCGCAGGAAGGCGCGGCGATCATGGACGAGAACAAGAGCTTCATCTTCTTCAAGGAACTGACGGGCGCTGGGCCGCTCGGTGCGCTGGGCGTACCGGTGACGGCGGAGGCGACGGTTGCGGCCGATCCCAAATATGTGCCGCTGGGCGCGCCGGTACTCCTCTCGCTTGACCGCGAGGAGCCGAACGGCATCTGGGTGGCACAGGACACGGGCGGCGCGATCAAGGGCGCCAACCGTTTCGACACATTCTGGGGCGCGGGCGATCGGGCCCGTGCGATGGCGGGTGGGATGGCGGCACGGGGCAGCGCGCTGCTGCTCGTGCCGATCGGCACCTATGCCCGGCTGGCGCAGGCAAATGGCTGGTCGACGCCTGTCCCCTGACGAGCAGGCGGCATGGGACACGGTGGCGCGTACCGTTCGCGCCGTTCGCCGTTCCGCGCCCGCACCGAAGCGCGTGGCGGTCGAGGCGCCTGCGCGCGCACCGGTCCCGGTGGCGCGCATCGCATCTCCTGCGGCCGCTCCGGCACCCGACGTCACGCTCGATCCAAAAGCCGCGTTCGCAAGATGGTTAACCACCGGCCAGCCATTGCCGGTCCAGTCGGCGCCTGTGCCACGGCCAACGGCCGTACTCGACAGTAGTTGGGAAAAGCGCATCCGGGGCGGGCGCATCGTGCCCGAAATGACCGTCGATCTGCACGGGCACAGCGTTGCGCAGGCCCATCTGCTGCTGCAACGGACCTTGGCCACGGCGATCGAGCGCGGCGTACGCGTCCTCCTCGTCATCACCGGCCGACCTCGCAAATCCTCGGAAAATATCGGCATTGTCCAGCGCGGGGCGATTCGTGCCGAGATCGGCCACTGGCTGGCCGAAGGCGCGCATGCCGCGCAGATCGCCAGCGTGCGCACCGCACACCCCCGGCACGGCGGCGCAGGCGCGTTGTACCTGATCCTCCGCCGCAAGGGCTGATCCACCGGCGGATCTGCCGACGGTTTCTTAACCATTGCCGTTCATAGCTTGGCGTTCGGGCGATGCCGTCTTGCGGGCGGCATCATGGCAATGACGCACAAGCCTTCAAGGGGGGCGATTGCAGGAGGTCTCTCTCAGGAGCCGGGCGGTGGCATTCGCGGCGAGCGCGGGTGCGTTCTGCTTCATCCTCGCTCTGGTCGCAGGGCAGGGGCGCTATACCGACGTCTCGGAGATTGGCCGCGCGCTCATCATCGCGGTCCTGTGCGGCACGATGAGCTGGGCGTCGGCCCAACACGGCATCTCCAGCCTTGCCGGTGCCGTCGACAGCGCCACCGCGCGATTGCTGCGCGCCGCGCACGGCGACCTTCAGGAGCCGGTGACCCGGGACGTGAAACAGCATCTGCCCGATCTGGGCGTCGCGATGGAGAGCCTGTTCAGCCAGGTGCGTGCCAATCTCGACAACGTCCACCTGCTCGCGATGTTCGATCCCGTGACCGGTATCGCCAACCGCGCCAGTTTCTGCCGGCAGGTCGAACGCCTGATCGCCGAGGGCGAGACGGAGGGGCCGGGCGCCCTGTTCTTCATCGATCTCGACGGGTTCAAGGCCGTCAACGACACGCTGGGCCACGCGGCCGGAGACCTGCTGCTGTCCCGCGTGGCCGGCCGGTTGCGCGAAGTGGTGATGAGCCAGGTCTCGGGAGGTTCCGGCGACGCGGTGGTCGGCCGCCTTGCCGGTGACGAATTCACATTATTCTTTCCGGAGCTGCCCCGGCGCGAGGCGGCGGCACGGATCGGCCGTGCGATCCAGTTCGCGCTTGGCGAGCGTTTCGACCTTGGCGGGCAGCAGATCGACCTCGGCGCGTCGATCGGTGTCGCTTATTATCCCGACCATGGCGATACGCTGGGGGCGCTGCTGCGGTCCGCCGACATCGCCATGTACCATGCGAAGGCGAATGGTCGCGGCCGGGTGGAACTGTTCACGACAGAGCTGGCGCAGGCCGTCGCCGGTCGCGCGGCGCTGGAGCAGGATCTGCGCGTGGCGCTGGAGAAGGGCGAGTTCCTGCTGGAATTCCAGCCGCAGATTGACATTGCGAGCGGCGTCGCCGTCACGGCCGAGGCGCTGGTGCGCTGGGCCCATCCCGATCGCGCCGTCGCCCTGCCAAAGGCGTTCGTGCCGCTGGCGGAGGAAACCGGCATCATCGTCGAACTGGGCGACTGGGTGATGGACCGCGCGTGCGAGGTCGCCGGACGGTGGGCGCGCGCAGGAATCCATCAGCGTATTGCCATCAACATCTCGCCGCGCGAACTGGCGCAGCTCGATTTCTTCATGCGCCTGCGGCACGCGATGGCGCGGCATGGCGTACCGCCCGGTGCGCTCGAACTGGAGATCACCGAATCGCTGGCGATGGACATGGATCCGCGATTGCTCGAACAGCTTCAGGCATTGCGCCGTGATGGCGTCCGCATCGCGATCGACGATTTCGGCACCGGCTACTCCAATCTCTCGCGCCTGAAGGACCTGCCCGTCGACCGGGTGAAGATCGACCGCAGTCTCGTCCGGGACGTGACATTCTCCGCGGAGGCGCGGACGATTTGCACTGCCGTCATTGGCCTCATCCGGGGGCTTGGGCTGGAAGTGGTGGTCGAGGGGATCGAAAATCAGGACCAGCTCGACCTGCTGCGCGTTGTCGGCAGCAGCGTTTTTCAGGGTTACCACCTTGCCCAACCCCTGTCCGAACAGGACTATCTCGCGCGTTTTACCACCGCTCAGGATGAGAGCGTACAGGCCTGACGCTACACTGGCGCTGATCAGGAAGAAGCCGTCGCGACGAAAACCCTCGACTCGCGCCGTCGCCTCACGCAACCTTGCCGACGGGGCAAGGGCAGGGGGTGGCTTTGGTCGCGACGGTATCGACGGTCGCCTATCTGGGACTGGAAGCGCGCAGCGTCGAGGTGCAGTGCCAGCTTGTGCCGGGCCTCCCCAATTTCATTGTCGTCGGCCTGCCGGACAAGGCCGTGGCGGAGAGCCGGGAGCGGGTAAGGAACGCCATCGCCGCGATCGGCCTCGCGCTTCCGCCCAAGCGGATCACCGTCAACCTCTCCCCGGCGGACCTGCCAAAGGAAGGGTCGCATTACGACCTGCCGATCGCTCTCGCGCTGCTGGGCGCGATGGGCGTGATCGATGCGGAAACGCTGGCGGGTTATGTCGTCGTCGGCGAACTGGGGCTCGACGGGCGTGTGGCGCCCAGTCCCGGCGTGCTGCTCGCCGCGATCCACGCGGGCGGCAGGGAGATGGGCCTTGTCTGTCCCGCCGCGCAGGGGGCCGAGGCCGCCTGGGCCGGACATGTCGAGGTGATCGCGGCGCCGGACCTGCTCGGCTTGCTCAACCATTTCAAGGGCACCGGCCTCCTGCCCCTGCCGCGCGCAGGGGAGGTGGAGGCGCCAGCGCGGATGGCCGACCTGCGGCAGGTGAAGGGGCAGGAAACAGCGAAGCGGGCGCTGGAAATCGCGGCGGCGGGCGCACATAATCTGCTGATGATCGGGCCGCCGGGCGCGGGCAAGTCGTTGATGGCGAGTTGCATGCCGGGCATCCTGCCGGACCTCGCTCCCGCCGAAGCGCTGGATGTTTCGATGGTGGCGAGCGTGGCGGGCACGCTGGAGGGTGGACGGATCAGCCGCGCGCGCCCTTTTCGTGCACCCCATCACAGCGCGTCGATGGCGGCGCTGGTGGGCGGCGGATTGCGCGTGAAGCCGGGCGAGGTCAGCCTCGCGCATCTGGGTGTGCTGTTCCTTGATGAATTGCCGGAGTTCCAGCGCGCGGTACTCGATTCCCTGCGTCAGCCGCTGGAGACCGGCACGGTCAGCGTTGCACGAGCCAATGCGCATGTGACGTTTCCCGCCCGCGTACAGCTCGTCGCGGCGATGAACCCGTGCCGTTGCGGGCATCTGGGCGATCCGGCGCTGGCCTGTGCACGGGCGCCGCGCTGCGCCGCTGACTATCAGGCGAAGGTGTCGGGGCCGCTGCTCGACCGCATCGACCTGCATGTCGAGGTGAATGCCGTCAGCGCCGCCGACCTCCTGTTGCCGTTACCCTCCGAAGGGTCGGAGGAAGTCGCCGTGCGCGTCGCGGCGGCGCGTGCCGTGCAGACCGCGCGCTATGCCGACGGGAAGGCACGGACGAATGCCGAGGCGGAAGGCGCTGTGCTGGATGCGGTCGCGACGCCCGACCCGGCCGGACGCGACCTGCTGGCGCAGGCGGCCGCTGCAATGAAGCTGTCGGCGCGCGGCTACACGCGCGTCCTGCGCGTCGCGCGGACGATTGCCGACCTGGAAGGGGTGGAGACGATCAGCCGACCGCATATCGCCGAAGCGTTGAGCTACCGGCGACGGCCGCCGGTGAATTGAGCAAATGCTGCCGGGTTTTCGTGGGGCAAAAGGGCGTCTGGTGACTGTCACTTTCCGTCACCCCAGCGAAGGCTGGGGTCTCAGGAGAGGGCGCGACACTGGGCCTGCGATCCCAGCCTTCGCCGGGATGACGGGAAATAGCAGACGATCCGCCATCCACCCCAAGCGGATATCCTTGCCTCCAGACCGTGACATGTCTCGTTTCTCCGGAAACCAGATTGTTCGTGACATCGCCGCAACGAACGGGGACATTCGATCGCGATAGTGGGATCGAGCGGGGGTGCGGGATGCGTCGAGTGCGCGGGATCGTGGCATTGGTACTGGCGGCGCTGGCCGCTCCGGCGGGCGCACAGGATCCTGATATCCCGGCGGAGATTTACGGCAATTATGCGCCAGGGGGCGACTGCGCGCAGCAGCCGCGGGTCACAGTGGGAAAGAGCGGGGTCCTGCTGGATACGGCGGCGGGCAAGAGCGGTCCGCTGCCCGTCAGCGTCTGTTACAGTTGCGCGGGCGGCGCGCAGTATGAGGGCATGCAGCGCTGGGTCTACGTCAAATATGGCAAGGATAAATGGGGTGGCGACAACATGCCGGTCATCCTGATGTTCAACGCGGAGGAAAAGCACGGCGCCCTGCTGGTCGAGCATGACGATACGCTGAAGACGCCACTGGGCGCGGCGATGACCCAGCTTGTGCGGGCCCGCGCGTTGAAAATCTGCAAGGCGGGGGCATCGGTCGCCCCGGCCAGCGCTCCGGCCGTTGCCGCCACATCGCCAAGGCCCGCCAATCCGGCGGTGACGCCGGGTGGCCGGGTCCCGGCCGTTGCCGTGTCGCCGGTCAAGGGGCTTGCCAGCATCTTCGGCGCGCTGCTGCGTCCGGGAACGTCACCGGCAAACAGCTATTACGACTGGCGCTATATCGAAACGGCGCCTTTCATCGCCTGGGCCGCGCTGCCGCCGCAGATGCTCGACAAGCCGATGTCGAACGGCGAATATTTCCGGCGGGCGGGGATCGCCACGATCGCAAGGCAGCAATTCAAGGTGCTGGCGGGCGGTGCACGGACGATGGTCATGAACCTTTATTTCCGCAATGACGGCGCGCCGGTCGGCGAAGCGGCGCTGCTGTCGGCACTGCGTGAGGCGGGATATGCGGCGGCGCCGATCCGGTGCGCGAAGGCGAAGGGATTTCCCATCCCGACATGGTATCGTTTGTCGGGGCCCGGCAAGCTGCCCGCGACCATGTGGGTCGCGCCGGCGCGTGGCGGCCAGCAGCCATGGGAGGGCTTCAGCCTGCAACTCGACGGCAAGCTTGCGCCGATGTCTCCGCAAGAGGCCGCAGTCTACACCGACCGCTGCGTGTAGGACCGATCGTGCATTTCCCTGTTGCAGGGGGGATGCGATCCCCGCAGGATCGGTGCGGGGCGGGGGCAATGGTCTGACCCGCATTTCGTCGGGGGATATGCATGTACGAAGCGCGCAATTGTAACCGGCGTCACATCCTTAGCGCGGCGCTGGCGGTGCCGCTGGTCTGCACGATGGGGAGTTTCCCGGCGCGCGTGATGGCGGCGGAGCAGGACGGGGACATGGCCCGCTTCATCGCGGACATGCCGAAAGCGGAATATCACGTTCACCTCGAAGGGACGCTGGAAGCGGAGATGAAATTTGCGCTCGCCAGGCGCAACGGCCTGACGCTGCCCTATGCCGATGTCGCGGCGATGAAGCGCAGCTATGTCTATCACGACCTGCCGAGCTTCCTTGCGATCTATTATGACGGCATGAAGGTGCTGCTGAAGGAGCAGGACTTTTATGATCTTGCCTATGCCTATCTGAAGAAGGCGTCGTCGCAGAACATTCTGTATGCCGAGATGTTCTTCGACCCGCAGGAGCATTTGAAGCGCGGCGTGCCGATGGCGGCGGTGATCGGCGGCATCACCCGTGCGCGCGCCGATGCACGCGCGGCGATGGGAATCGAATCCCAGTTGATCCTCTGCTTCGTGCGCGATCTGTCGGCGGAATCGGCGATGGAAGCGCTCGACGCGGCGCTGCCGATGAAGGAGCATCTGGTCGGCGTCGGACTTGATTCCGACGAGAAGAACAACCCGCCGGGCAAGTTCGCCGCGCATTTCGCCAAGGCGCGCGCCGCCGGGTTGAAGGTAACCGCGCATTGCGACCTCAACCAGGACAATACGCTCGAACATATCCGGCAGGCGATCGTCGACCTGAAGGTCGACCGGATCGACCATGGCGGCAACATCCTGCAATCGCCCGAACTCATGACGCTGGCAAAGGAGCGTAATCTCTATTTCACGGTCTGCCCGACTTTCTCGGGTCAGGTCCACAGCGGCGGGCAGACGATGGACGTGGTGCGCGGTATGCTCGATCAGGGCCTGAACCTGTCGATCAATTCCGATGACCCCGCCTATATGGGCAGCGAATATATCAATGAGGTGCTGGTCAAGGCGCAGGCGCGCAGCGCGCTGACGAAGGCCGAACTGGTCCGTATCGAACGCAACGCGTTCAACACCGCATGGATCAGTGACGCGCGGTGCAAGCCTTTCCTCGACCGGCTGGATGCGTTCGCGCGGGCGAACGGCGTTGTGGTCTGAACGCCGGGATCGGTCGAGCGACCCGGCGGTTATGTGAGGGATGAAGCATGGCGGCAGCGGGCGATGATGTCCGTCACGCCACGGGCAGGAGGCAGAGATGGACTGGATGCTGTTACCGTTACGCCGCTATGCGCAGTTCAGCGGCCGGGCACGGCCCAAGGAATTCTGGATGTTCTTCCTGTTCATCCTCGTCGCCCTGATCGTCCTCAATGTCGTAGAGGTCATGCTGGGCCTCAGCGTCGGCCAGAGTTGGGTGCATCGCGGCAACTGGTGGTATGCCGCCGGATATCGCACGCATGGCGGACCGCTCACGGGCCTGTTCGCCCTGGGGACGCTGATCCCCTATCTGGCGGTCGCCGTCCGGCGACTTCACGATACCGATCGTCGGGGCTGGTGGCTTCTGCTCGGATTCTTTCCGATCATCGGCGGGATCGTGCTGCTCATCTTCTTCATCGTGAGCGGGACGCGCGGCCCCAACCGGTTCGGTCCCGATCCGGTCGAAGTAGGCGAAGGCTAGGGCATCTGCCCGACCGATGCGATCAGGCGGCGCTGTCGTTGGTGATGAGCTTGAGGTCGGATGACTGGCCGCCGCCCTTGCGGGCCAGACGGCCGTCGACCTGACCTCCGGTCGCGATCGTGATCCGGTCATAGGCGACGTCGCCCGTAACCCGGGCGCTGCTTTCGACGATCAGTTCCTCGGCATCGATCGATCCGTCGACGAGGCCCGCGAGGCGGGCCGTCTTCGCCGTCACATGCCCCTTGATGCGGCTGTCGGCGCCCTGGACCAGCGCTGCGCAGGTGATGTCACCATCAACCTTGCCGTCGATATGAAGGTCGACGTTCGCGCTGATATTGCCGGTGATGACGACATCGCCGCCGATCAGAGAGAAGGGAACGCCCTTACCCCCGGCCGCCGACATCGGCGAAGCGCTGCTTTGCGATTTGCTGGATTTGGAGAACATCCTGCTTGGCCTCCAGGAAACGACGGGGGTTGATGGCGGCGCCGTTCACGCGCACCTCGAAATGTAGATGGGTACCGGTCGACCGTCCGGTCGAACCCATGCGGGCGATCTGCGCGCCGCGTGGCACGATCGCGCCGACCTTCGTATTGAAACCTGAAAGGTGCGCGTACCGGGTCATGAAGCCGTTGCCATGCTCGATCTCGACGACATTGCCATATCCCTGCCGCTGGCCGACATAGCTGACCTTGCCGCGTGCGGCGGCCAGGATCGGCTGACCATAGGCGCCGGAAAAGTCGATGCCCGCGTGGAAGGCGGCATGGCCGTTGAACGGGTCGCGGCGCACGCCGTAGGAACTGGTCTGCATGACGCCGGCGGTTGGCTTGCCGGACGGGATCGCGACAAGGCCGCGCTCCAGCATGTCCATGCGCGCGAGCGCGGTGGACAGCGTCGCCAGTTCCTCGGTCAGGTCGTCCTGGTCGCCCTTCCATGGGACATAGGGTCCGCCCTGTGCGACGGCGCCCTTGCGCAGCAGCGTCCGGGGGTCGATGCCGAACGAACGGATCGCTGCTTCCGCCTTGCGCGTGCGCTCCAGGACGGCACCGGTCAACATGCGGGCAAATGCGATCTGGCGGCTCTCCACATTCACCAGCGGCTTCGCCTCCGGCAGGGCGGCGCTGATCTTCTGTGCGGCGGCCTGTTCCTGGTTGTTCTTCGCCTTTGCCTCGCCTTGACCAACGACCGATGTTGCGTCGGGCAGTGCGCCAAAGTGACTCTTGAACAGTTCTTCCAGATAGTCCTGCCGCGTCTCGAGATCCTGCGCCACCTCACCGACGGAGGCGCGATAGGCGTTGACCTTGCTGGACGAACTGGCGACGGCCTTGCTCTGCTGCGCGAGGGCGGCGCGCTCGCCGGACAGGCGGGCCTGATCGATCATCAGCGTCGCGGTGGTGCCAAGCCAGGCGCAGAACAGGGCGCTTGCGGCCCCGGCCGCCAGCAGTTGCACCCCGGTGCTGATTTTCACGAATTTCACTTCGCCGCCGGAGCGCAAATAGATTTCGCGCGGCGGGAACATGGCAAGGACACCGGTCTTGAGGCCGGCTAAGCCCCTCTTTTTGTTCTTCACTGGAGGACCCGATTTTATGAGATATGAATCGGGCCTAGCAAGCTGGTCCGGGACTCGCGAATCCGGGCATAAGGTTTAGGGACGAATCGAACCCCCAACAGGGTGAAAGGAGTTTTGGCCGCAATTTGTTCCGGCGATCTTAAAAAAATTTTTGCGAAATCTGCGTGTTGATAGCCGAGGGACTCGCAATATCGGCCATTATCCGGCGCGCAGCGTGATGACCAGCCGCTCCAGTTCCGACCCGAGCTGGCCCGAGCGGCCGTCCAGCGATGTGGCGACATTCTCCATCCGCGCAAGAATTGCGCCGTTGTTGCCGATGAGGCCGTCGACTTCCTCGCCGATCGCCGCCGCCGCGCTGATCTCCGCTGCGACTTGATGCGCGGAGCCGGCGATTTCGGACACCGCCGTTTCCTGCTGACCGATCGCAGCGGCGATGGCGTTGGCGGACTCTGTGATCTCGATCATCGCATGGCGGGTGACGGACACGGCGTCCGCGACGCTGACCGATGCCGTGCGGATATTCTCCAGCTTGTCGACGATCGCGAGCGCCGCATCGCCGGTGCGGCGGGCCATGCCCTTCATCTCCTCGGCAACGACGCTGAAGCCGCGGCCGGCTTCGCCGCTGCGTGCTGCCTCGATCGACGCATTTAGGGCCAGAAGGTGGCTCTGATGCGATATGGATGCGATGAGGTCCAGTATCTCGTTCGCCGCCAGCACTTCATGCTCCAGCGACTGGCAGCGCGGTTCGATCGCCTGCACTGTCTCCTGCATCCTTTGCGAGTGGGCACGTGCCGTCTCGCTGTTCCGCGCGACTTCCCCGATCGACGAGACCAGCTGCTCGACGATGGTCGCGACGGACGCGACGTTTGCTGCCGCCTCCTGACTGGAGCGGCGCAGGGACGCGGACTTCTCGGCGGAGTGAGACGCGATTGTCTGCGCATCGCGGTTGTGGCCGGCGATCTGGCCGCTGGCGTCGCGGATATCCTGCATCAGGCCGGACAGGCTCTGTACGATGAGGTCGGCGACTTCTCCGCGCCGGGCGGACGAAGCCTCGGCGGCCGCATGTTCGGCAAATGCCTGGGCGGACCGTGCCTCCCGTTCTGCACGCTGGCTGGCGGCGAGCGCTTCTGCGCGACCGTCCGCTTCCGCGCGGGCCGCATGGGCGATGATGGTCTGATCTTCCGCGGCGTGCTGAAGGCGCGCCTGTTCGATCAGGTGCTGCCGCCCGTCGCTGATGAGGCGCAGCAGTCCGCCGGTTTCGAGCAGCACGATCACCGCATGTACGGCAACCCGGCCATAACTGCCGGAATCGGTGAAGACCCAGGCCGGCATCAGAACGGAAAGGATGGCATGGTGCAACGCGATCAGTCCTGCGCAGGCGAGGATGGCGCGCTGATCATAAAGCAGCGCCAGGCAGGCGAGGCTCGCAAAGAAGTACATGTGCATGTCCATCTGCCAGGGATGGCCCTTGAGCATATAGACAAACAGTGCGGGGTAGGCGGCATAGGCGAGCGCAATCACCTGTGGCGTGACGGAGGCAAGCGGACGCCGCAGTGCACACAATGTCGGCGCGATGCTGAACAATGCGGCCATCAGCGCGGGCAGCCAGATCATCCGGGCGTCCACCAGCGCGCCGAAGATCAGCAGCGCGGGCACGTTGATCCAGCCGATCATGGCGAGCAGCCTGACGGAGTCGCTCCGGAGACGGTCGAGCGCGGGGATACTGGTCATGCGGTGACTTTCGACGGTGCGCAGCCCGAGAGGGTGGTGGAAAACAGGAGGACGCCGTTGTCGAGCGCGGGCCACAACATGGCGGCGCGATCGGCGTTCAGGACGAGACTGCCGGGCAGTGGTCCCGCACGTTCGATGCGTGCACCGGCTGCCAGCATGGCATCGATGCCGGTGCTTCGTTGCCCCTGCAGCAAGGGCCATGCGATCATCGCACCGCTTGCCGGCGGCATGAGGGCAACGATGGCGATGCCGGTGAGGATGAGGAAAAACTGCGCGATCAGGATAGTCCTGCCACGGTCCGAACGGTTCTGGTCCATTTCGGAGCGATAGGATGCTCATCGTAAAAATGAGGTTAACTATTCTGTGAGCGTCCGTTTCGGGCGAGGGCTGTGAGCGTGTTCCGTCAGCCGCTTGACCGCAGGATGAGCCATCGCTATAGGGCCCGCCTGCCCAAAGGCCGTTTCCCGCGAGTTCCGCATGGTTCCGCGCTATGGCCCTGGGGTGGAAACACAGAGCTGAACATTGCCAGGTGCTCTTGCGGCTCCAGGGGTCAGGTGACCGCCGGGGCCTTTGCCGTTGGAGGTGCAAGCCTTTCTGCGGTGGACGCGGGAGTGTTCTGGCAAAGTAACTTTTGTAAAGGTGAAGGGCTTCATGCCAACGATCAACCAGCTGGTCCGCAAGGGCCGCGAACCGCAGAAGGCCAAGTCCAAGGTCCCTGCGATGGAAGCGAACCCGCAGAAGCGCGGCGTTTGCACCCGTGTCTACACGACGACCCCGAAGAAGCCGAACTCGGCGCTTCGTAAGGTGGCCAAGGTGCGTCTGGTCAACCAGCGCGAGGTCATCACCTACATTCCGGGTGAAGGCCACAACCTTCAGGAGCACAGCGTTGTGCTGATCCGCGGCGGCCGCGTACGCGACCTTCCCGGTGTGCGCTACCACGTGCTGCGCGGCGTTCTGGATACCCAGGGCGTCAAGGACCGCAAGCAGAGCCGTTCGAAGTACGGCGCGAAGCGTCCGAAGTAAGAAGGGGAG
>QFQF01000046.1 GCA_003248935.1 Sphingobium sp. | reverse complement strand
GGTCGAGGATTTCGGCCTGGAAAGCCCGATCCCCAACAGCGATATCGACAGCGCCAAGAACGCCAGGGATCGCGGGGAGTCGACCTACGACCCCGAGGGCCATGCGGTCATGATGCTGACCGACACGATGCTGAACCAGCGCGAGGTGCGCGTTGCCGGGATCGTCCATAATCCCGACACCTATGCGGCCGGGCGCAAGACCACGCTCGCGGGCACCAGCCAGTTCAACGACTATGCCAACTCCGATCCGATCGGCGTGATCAAGGCCGGCATGGACGCGACGCTGGTCATGCGGCCGAACACCGCGATCATGGGCCGGGCGCTCTGGACCAAGCTCAGCTCGCACCCCGACATCGTCAATGCCGTGAAGGGCAATGTGACGGGCGCCGGCATCGTCACGATCGAGCAGTTCACCGATCTGCTGCGGGGCGAGGGCATCCAGAAGGTGCTAGTCGGCGATGCCTGGTACAACACCGCCCGGCCCGGCCAGGCGCCCGTGCTGACCCGCGCCTGGGGCAAGCACCTCGCCCTCGTCCACATCAACCCGATCGCCAATCCGGAAGGCGGCGGCGTGACGTTCGGCTACACCGCGCAGTATGGCAACCGCATCGCCGGCCGGATCGAGGATACGGACGTCGGCCTCCAGGGCGGCGTGCGCATCCGTACGGGCGAGCGGGTCAAGGAAGTCGTTTCCGCGCCCGACGTGGGCTACTTCATCCAGAACGCGATCGCCTGACCATGGCGGCGCGTTCCCCAGCCAGGCCGCGTACGGCGAAAGCCGCACCGGCATCCAGCCCGGCCCCTACGCCGACCGATACCGCCGTTGCCGAAACGGTGGCGCCGGTCGCGTCCGACCCGGAACCGCAGGCGCCGGCCGAGCCGATAGTGCCCGCCGCTTCCGAACCGGTGGTGGTGGCCGAGACGGCCGAGGCCGTTGCCGCCGGGCCCGAGACACCGGCCCCGGTCGAGCCTGCCCCGCCTGTCAAACCCGTGCCGGCCACGCCCGCCGGGTCGCGGTCCGGCAAGCCGGCGGACGGAACGCGCCGTGGCCACGGCGCGCTGATGGACCTCCATTTCGACCGCGAGCATTTCGCGCCGGACGCGATCGTGTTCGTCACCCAGGCGGAGTTCGCCTGGCTGAAGGCGGCCCGCGTGTTCGACGGCGAGTGGGAAGACGGCGTCGGGGAAGGCGGTGCATGATGGCGCATGATGGCCTTCGAGACGGGCTTCCTGTGGCGGGCTACCGTCCGCAGAGCCAGCAGGCGATCGACATGGTCAACGCGTTCAAGGACGTGGAGGAGCAGCTGCTCCGCTCCATCGACCTGATGCGCGACGGCGTCGACGGCGAGCCGTACGACCAGCGCTGGCTGGCGATCGCGCGCACCAATCTGGAGCAGGGGTTCATGGCGCTCAACCGCGCCGTGTTCCGGCCGTCGCGGATCGCGCTGCCGGGCGACCGGAAGCCGGTATGACCTATACGTCGCAGCAGGCGCTGATCGACAGGCTGGGCGAGCAGACGCTCATCCAGCTCACCGATCGCGCCAGCCCGCCGGCCGGGGAGATCGATGCGGCCGTCGTCGCGCGGGCGCTGAGCGACACGGACGCGGTCATCAACAGCTATGCCGGTGTCCGCTATCGCCTGCCCCTCGATCCCGTGCCCGACCTGGTCACGGATCTGGCGCTGGCGATCGCGGCCTACAAGCTCCACGTCTTCGCGCCCGATACGAAGATCAAGGACGATTACGACCAGGCGATGGCGACGCTGCGGGGGATCGCGGGCGGCATCCCGAAGCTCGATGCGGCCGGTGTCGAGACGCCGACATCCGGGGCGGAAGGCGTCCAGTTCATCGATCGCGAGCGGCCCCTGTCGCCCGAGACGATGCACGGGTTCATCTGATGCCGGGTTTCGTCTAATGTTCGAGGCGGTACGCGACCGGCTCGCCGACGTGACGGCGCTCGCCGGCCGGATCGAACCGGCCGCCCGGCTCAGCGACATGATGGCGCGCAACCAGCTGCCGCAGGTGACGCCTGCCGCCTTCGTCCTGCCGCTCGGCCTGCGCGGCGGCCGGGCGGACGCGGCGGCCGGACTGTTCCGGCAGGCGCTGACCGAGACGCTGGGCGTGGTGCTGTTCGTGCGCTCGGCCGGCGACGCCACCGGCGCCAGGGCGACCGAGCAGCTGGTGCCGCTGCGCAATGCCGTGATCCGCCGGATCG
>QFQF01000045.1 GCA_003248935.1 Sphingobium sp. | reverse complement strand
GAGGTCTATTCGCAGGTCAGCGGATCGGTGCTGACCGTGGCGGCCGGGAGCGGCAATCTGCTGGGCGCGAACACCATCGTGTTCGAGTGGAGCCCGCAAGGCCGCCGCATCATCTGGAACGGCGGCGTCGCATCCACCGATGCGGTCGCTCTGCCGGCCCATGCGGCCATGAAGTTCCTCGCCGGCATCGCGGGCTATATCCGCCGCATCCGCGTCTACCCCGCCGCGTCGCTCCGGCGCGCCGCATCGCCATCGCTCGGCTTCCGGCGGCTGAAGGCGGCCGGTGGCGCCGGCGGCTTCATCACGGGCATCTATCGATCGGCGAACGGCACGCTGCTCGCGCGCGGCGACGTGCATCAGGCCTACAAGCTGCCTCTTGGTGCCACCGAATGGCAACCGCTGATGACGGCGAAGTCGATGCCCGCGCCCAACCTGATGCAGAACGGTGGCGCGTCCGAGCTGGTCTCGGCGCCCAGCGACCCGAAGCGCCTCTACATGTTCAAGACGCTCCAGAACGTCGCGGGATCGCCGACCTATCTCTATCGCAGCGATGACGAGGGCGCCTCCTGGACGCGCATGCCCCTCGCGTCGGTGGCGGACCTCGGCGCGATCCGGTCGACGCGGCTTCAGGGCCGCTTCATCGCGGTCGATCCGGTGAACCGGGATGTCGTGATTGTCGGCACGCCGGCCGCCGGTGTCCGGATCAGCACCGATGGCGGCGTCAGCTTCACCGCGATCGCCGCGCTCGGCACGGCCGCCGATCCGGGATTCGCGGTCGCGTTCGATCCGTCCTCGGCCGTCGTCGGCGGCCGGACGCAGGGCATCCTGGTCGCGAAGGCTGGTGCCGGCGTCTATTATTCCAGCGACGGCGGCCAGACTTTCGCGCTGGAAGCGGGTTCGCCCGCCGCCTGGGTGCGCATGCTCTGCGACCAGACCGGCACGGTCTGGGTCGGCAACGGCACCGCCAACCTCTACAAGCGGGTCGCGGGCGTGTGGAGCACGGTCGCGGTCGGCACGGCGCCGGTGGCGATCGCCGTCCATCCGACCGACGCCAACAAGGTCGTGCTGCTGTCCTCGGCCGGGGCGCTGTCGATCAGCACGGACAAGGGCGTGACGTTCAGCGGCTATGCGCTGTTCGTCCTGCGCTCCGCGCCGACGACGCCCTGGCACCTGTGGTCGAACGAGGCGGTGTTCTCGTCCGGCGACATCGTCTTCGATAGTGCTGGCGTGCTGTATGTCGCGGCGGGTTCGGGCGTCTGGAAGACGATCCCCGGCGACCCGCACAACCAGGTGGTGACGTGGCAGGAATGCCTCGGCGGCATCGATATCCTTGTCGCCACCAGCGCATTCTCGGTTCCGGGCGGGCCGCTGTTCTGCATGTCGTGGGACCGGCCGATCTGGCGGGTGACCGATCCGGAGAGCTGGCCGAGGAAGCACGGCCCCGACAACGTCAACGCGATCGTCCACGGCTGGCACGGCGACTATAGCTGGTCGACGCCGAACTTCGCGGCGTTCCTGGTCAACACCAGCGCGCCCTCGCCGGTCGAGCGCAGCTGCTATACCGAGGATGGCGGCAAGACCTATGTCCAGTATCCGGCGAAACCCGCCGCGATCCTCGCGAACAGCAAATATGGCGGCGCGATCGCGGTCAGCACGCCCAACAACCAGGTGATCGCAACGTCGGAGAACGGCCCCCTCTATTACACGCTCGACAAGGGCACGACCTGGACGATCGCGACCGTGCCGGGCGTCGACAATACGGTCGGCGCCGAGACCGGCTGGAGCGCCAGCCGCTACACCGGGCGCCGGACGGTCTGCGCCTCAAAAGCGATCGACAACCTGTTCTTCGCCTATAACAGCGGGAGCGCGGTCTCGACGGCCGGCCTCTATCGCACGGTCGACGGCGGCGTCACATGGACCCAGCAATATGGCGCCCTTCCGGGCGGCACATCGAACAACGCGAAGCTCAAATGCGTACCGGGCACGGCCGCGAAGCTGTTCTTCTCGGGCGGCACGGGCGGAGCTTCTACCCTGACCGCCCCCTCGGCGCCGGGCAACTTGCTGATGCGGTCGGACGACGGCGTGGGCGCGGTGTGGACCGCCGTCCCGAACGTCTGCGAGGTGTGGGACTTCAGCTGGGGCAAGGCCGCGCCGGGCTCCCCGTACCTCACCATGTTCATCATAGCGTCGGTCAGGAACGAGCGCGGCGCGTGGGAGTTCGGCTACTGGTTCTCGACCGACGACTGCGCCACCTGGCGCCGGATCGCGACGGGCACGGACTTCTTTGCCGAAGGGTCGATCGA
>QFQF01000003.1 GCA_003248935.1 Sphingobium sp. | reverse complement strand
AAGGCGCAATTTGCCGTGATCTTCGGCGAACGTTTCATCAGAGCCATGGCGGCCTGATGATCAACCGCCCGGCCGCACACGGAAATCCTGACAGTCCCGAAAAGCGAAGGTGAAATAGCTGCCACCTCTGATTCCACTCAAATCTGGAGGAAACTAGCCGGCTCATCCAAACAGCTCCCCAAAGTTGCTGGACGCGCCACATCCGATCTGATTAGCCTGTTGACAAGGAGGCGCACAATGGCAGTTCCACCGTTCATGAATTCTACCGGCTTGATCGGAAAGATTTTTGAGAAAATCCAGCAAGCGAAGGTTCCGCCGCGCTACACTCAGGATTTCCAAGCCACCGTCTTGGGATATGGCTCTGGTAGCGCCAAGTCGTTCATCCCATTCTTAAAGCGGCTCGGATTTATCCAAAGCGACGGTACGCCCACTGAATTGTATGCTCGGTTCCGCAATATCGACAGTAGCGGAGCGGCGATGGCTGATGCGATGCGCCATGGCTATGCCGAGATTTTCAAAATCAATGAATACGCTCAAGACTTGACTGACGATAAACTGAAGGGGCTGGTCGTTCAAATTACTGGCAAGGAACCGAACGATGGCACGGTCAGCGCTGTCGTTGGAAGCTTCAAGGCCTGCAAGCAACTCGCAGATTTTGATGCGCAAAAAGCTTCACAGCAGGAGAAGGTGCCCCCATTAGAGCTGTCGAAATCGCTTGTGAAGCATGAGGGCTCGATTGGCGGTAAAGCGACGGACATTCGGCTCGCCTACACGATCAACATCAACCTTCCGGAGACAACCGACGTGAACGTCTACAACGCGATTTTCTCGTCTATCCGCGCGAACCTGTTGACTGATGACTGAGCAATCTGACCGCATCCGGCTGTTTGCCTTGAACAACCTTGCTATAGAGGCCGCAATCCAACGTGTCGAACGCGAGCAGGATCTGGACCTCGGACACAAGCCTCCAATCCAAGATGTGATCGACGAAACCTACTACCCACAATTCGAAGAAAAGATTCGACGCGAAGCGGCTGAGATGAGTGCGCATTATCGCGTCTTTTATTGCCTTGAGAATTCAATTCGCACGCTTGTGATTCAAGTACTATTTGAGAAGTATGGCGAAAATTGGTGGAGTACGAAAGTTCCTGAAACTGTGAAAAATCATGTTGCAGGTACCAAAAAGAAAGAAAAAGAACACGGCGTATCGGTCCGATCTCAGGAGCCTATCGACTATACAACGTTCGGTGAACTTTCAGAGATCATCAAATCGAACTGGTCGGACTTCAGTGATATTTTCCAAGATGTGAAAGCGCTTGAGAAGGTTACGGCAACCTTGAACGTCCTCCGGGGGCCGATAGCGCATTGTAAGCCGCTAGCCGAAGATGAGGTCGTTCGACTTCATCTCTCGATCCGCGACTGGTTCCGATCCATGGAATAGCCGAAGCATCCGTCCCGAAAGCAGGCAAACGGAAGCTCCCAAAATCCCAGTCGTTCGCGACAAGGTTGACGAAGTCGGAAGCGGTCAATCAATATTAGCAGGCAAGCCTGAATGAACGGCGGTTTTCCTGAGTCGCTCGCCGCTGACACGCCGGGTATCGATCCCGAACTGCTCGCCCTGATCCACGCCTTCGCTATCTGACACGACGACACATTACCGCCCGACCGTCTCCAAAACGGGCCTATCCTGAATTGGAAACCCCAAGCGAACCAACGCGTCCAGCCACTCCGGCTCGGGCGCTTTTTTATGCCCGAAAGGAAAATCCCATGCTTTCGTTACCCAATCTCTACGCGATGGAAGTCGCGCTGACACAACCGCTTGATGCGGCGCTCCATGCTCTGATCTCGGACCGCCTTGCCGATGCCATCGCCTGCGGCGTCGAGCACATGACTCACCTTATCGTCGTCGAACCCGGTGACGGAGAAAGCGATTTCCAGCGTGAAGCCGCCTTCTCACCATTCCACAATCCCCTGTCCGAAACCCGATTCGGCGATCCTGACTTCTTTCCCGGCTGGGATTGGGCCGGGCGACATGACGGCTGGTTCGAATGGTTCACGATCGTTGGCAATGATGGCTTTGCCTTCGTCGTTCTGGTGCCGGACGCCGAGACGATCGATCCCACGCTGCTCGCGATGCTGCGGGAGCATGCGCCGTGCGACTGATAGGCATATTGCTGACGGCCTGTGTCGTGCTTGCGGCGGCGCAGGCAATAGCGGTGGCGCTTGGTCTGCTGGTGCTCTGCGGATTGTTCTACAGCCTGTGCAGCGCACCACGAGAGACGTTGGGCTTTCTGGCGCTGCTGTTAGTTGCCGGACTGTTCCAGGCCCACCCTCTGGCCTTTCTCGGTATGGTCGCGCTGTTGGTTATAGCCAAGATCATCCGACGACGATGAAAGCCTATTGACGACTCAGGCGGTTCGGATCATGAGGCGCATCGCTTACCGGCAGTGACACCTTATGAAAGCGTGTCGGCACAGGTTCGCACTATCACTAGCAACCAGTTCCGGATCATGGATTTCCGGCGATGGAGGCTTGTGTGTGCGACAGATGCCACTGCCGGATGTCTCCCACGCAAGTGATACCTTCCATCGCTCGGTTCCGCATCCGAACCGACAAAGGTATTGAACTTGAACACCATCATTGATGGCGAGACGCCCGAAATCATCGTCTCTGCTGACACTTCCGATACGACGTCTGCATCCGACATTGCCGCCGCTCCTGCCGAACGCATGGCGGAAAATGCGCCGACACTTCTAGCGGACGGGGACACCGAAGAGGGGAAGATGGGGGACTGCGATGCGTCCCCTCCCACGCCCCCATCAACTGCCCCGGTTCGTGAAGATGTCAGCGACGTGCCTCCCGCCCCGCTGGGGGACGATGTGTATCGACCGGCACCTGCTACCAATCCGGTCATCGACGCGCTGATCAAGCGGGGCCTGTACAGTTACTCCGTAACCGACGACGAACATCGCATCGCCTGCCCTTGGGCATCCGAACACCTTCCCGGTGAGCGGCGCGATGCCTACTATTATGCCCCGACCATGAATGCTCCGCTGGGGCGGTTCTATTGCCCATGCACGCATGGCGACCAACACCGGATAGGCAATCTTCTCCACTATCTTGAGGTCGATCGGAAGGCGGCACGGTGCAAGCCGCTGATCCGTGTGCTCCAGGGCGAAATGCATCGCATCGTCGTGGCGGCAGAGAAGGTTCTCGCATCTCGCGATGACCTTTATCGGTCGAACGGACTGATCGTTCGGCTGAAACTGGATGCCGCCACCGGGGATGTAACGACCGAGGCCGTCACCGAACAATCGCTCGCCATGTACCTGTCGGCAGACTGCGATTGGGTGAAGTTCGACGCACGCAGCGACGAGTGGCGGCGTTGCGATGTTCCTACCAGCGTCGTCAGCAATTTGCTGAAAACCCAGATGGGCCATCATCTTCCTGTGCTGAACGGTCTGGTCCGCCAGCCTTACCTTCGCCGAGGAGATGGCGTTCTGGTGACGGAGGCAGGCTTTGCTGCCGGGTCTGGCATCTACGCCGCCTTCGATCCGGCCGACTTCCACATTCCACTGCTCACCAAGGAAAATGCGCTTGCGGCCCTTCGCAGGCTGCAATCGCTTCTTGTCGAATTTGAATTCGCCAATGAAGCCGACCGGGCGACGGCGTGCAGCGCCATGCTGACCGCCAGCATCCGCGATTATCTGGATGTCGCTCCCGGTTTCAACATCACCGCTTCCTCACCGGGCAGCGGCAAAAGCTATCTGGCGTCGGTCATTGCACCGTTTGCCGGACCGGGCGAGGCACGCAACATCAGCTATCCCGGTACCAACGAGGAGGCGACCAAGGTCGTCCTATCGCTGGCGCTGGAACAGCCTGCTGCGGTGTGCTTCGATGATATGCCCAGCGATTGGTTGCCGCACGGGGCCATGAACCGAATGCTCACCAACGGATCGGTCACGGAACGCATTTTGGGATCGAGTCGCGTGGTCACGGCGCGAGCATCCAGCTTCATCATGGGGACGGGCAACAATATCCGGCCCCTGCGCGATATGGCCCGGCGGGTGGCCTCCATTTACCTGCTCCCTCAAGTCGAGAGTGCGGCGACACGCGACTATAACGGGCGACCTGCCGAAGAAGTCCGTCAACACCGTGGTCGCTATGTCAGTGATGCCTTGACCATCATCGCTGCATGGAAGGCGGCGGGAAGCCCCAAGGCCGATGTGCCCAATGTTGCCGGATTTGGGCAGTGGTCGGACCAGTGCCGTCACAGCCTCATCTGGCTGGGCGAACCCGATCCGGCGACCAGCCTGATCGAGCAGATCAACCACGATCCCGACAAGGAGCAACTTGGCGACCTGCTCTTTGCGTGGCGCGATGCCTTCGGCGACAAACCCACGCTGGTTCGTCAGGTGCTCAAACATATCGATGAGCACAAGCGCGGCGATCTGTACGACGCCGTCATGGAACTGCCCTGCGTCGAACGGGGCTATGTCAATCAGTCACGCTTCGGTCGCTATCTCGGGCGGAACAAGAACCGCATCGTGAACGGCCTGCAACTGGTTGAAGCGCCGCATTCGGAACGCCGGGCCTGGGCGGTTATCCCGATCTCGACGCAACCTCGAAAGTCTCTGCCGATTGTCCAGGATTACCCGCCCGAAAGTTTCGAGCAGGTCTGGCAGGAACTGAAAACTGAGCAAGCCGAAGCCCGGAACGCCCAAGCCTGAACCGGCCATCTGGCCACTCATCAATCCAACCAAAGCCACCCGGAGCCTCACCAATGAGGTTCCGGGATCGGCCCTCCTTTACCCTCATCAAAAGGACCGAACATGCCGAAAATCAAACTGGAAGGGGCCATCCTCCCGACTCTGTATTGCCCGCCCGAGAAGACGTCAGAAACCTTCTTCGATCAGGCGATCACCGGGTTTGTCGTGGAGATGCGACCGAATGGGCGGGGCACCTATGCCCTTCGCTACAAGGACGCTTACGGAAAGCAGCGCCAATACAAGATCGCGAGCATCAGCGACATTTCCTTCGCGGAAGCCAAGAAGGAGGCGATCCGGGTCAAAGCCCGCGTTTCTGTGGGTCAGAACCCGGCAGAGGAGCGCCATGCCAATCGCCGCATCCCCACGGTCGCTGAACTGTCGGAGCGATATCTGGACTACGTCCGGACCTACAAGCGTAGCCATGACATCGACGCCCGCTACCTAAAATGGCACGTCGTCCCCAAATGGGGGAAGCATCACCTCAACGAACTCAACCAAACCGAAATCATGGAATGGTTGCAGTCGAAGGTGACCGTGGACGGCTACGCGCAGGCCACCGTGAATCGCTGGCAGGTCATACTGGGCCACATGATGCGAATGGCCAAACGCTGGGGTATTCCGGGATCGGATGTAAACCCGCTTGAAGGAGTGAAACAGAAAGACCCGGAGAATCGCGTCGAACGCTTCCTGACAGCGGTGGAGACGCAGCGGTTGAAGGAGGCCGTGGAGGAAAGCCCCAACTTCATGCTGCGATACATAGTGGCTCTCCTCCTGCTTACAGGCTGCCGGAAGCGTGAACTTCTGGATGCGACATGGGATCAGGTTTCATTCGAGCGCAAGGTGTGGCGGATACCGACGACCAAGACAGGCAAGCCACGCCACGTCCCACTGTCAGAGGATGCGATCAATGTTCTGCGATCCATTCCCCGGTTGGATGCCTGTCCCTACATCGTGCCAAACCCTGATACATCGAAGCCGTTCGTCTCGGTCTATCATGCATGGGACAATGCGCGGCGGCGGGCAGGGTTGCCGGATGTCCGGATGCACGACCTGAGGCATAGCGCCGCTTCCAACCTCGTGAATTCAGGGCAGTCATTGTACGTTGTGGCGAAGGTTTTGGGCCACACGCAGACGAGGACGACGGAGAGATATGCCCATTTGTCCACTGACACATTGCTCCATGCGGTCAACGCCGCATCGCAGGTGACGGGGACGACATGGGCAGAAGCGATGCCGGAGCAGAAAGCGCCTGCTCTGCCCGCGATGTAGGCGGGCTGTAGGTCAGTTGGATGATCTTCGTCCTATCAAAATGTCTTTGATAGGGTGGAGTGCATTTCCGGCTTTCGGCTAAAAATGGGAAGTAGGTGGGAGACATGGGAAAGTGCCTCTCACCTGCATCCTATATAGCTGTAAAATAACAGGAAATTTGGTTATAATCAGAATTTGTTCATGCTCGTCTCGGCTCTGATGGGCCGGGAACGGATGCAGGCCGTCTATGCCCATGCCATTGAAAATGGCTACCGTTTCTACTCTTACGGGGATAGCTCGTTGCTTCTGCCCTAGGCCGTTTCGTGCCGGATTATCGCCCCAGCACCGTCATGTGCATCGGCATTCTCAGCCGGAAGCCCAGCGTTTCGTAGAGGGCGATTGCGCCATGATTGGTGGCGTAGGTGTGAAGAAACGGCGTCTCTCCGCGCTCCAGCATCGCACGCGCCACCGCCCGCATCAACGTGCCGGCATAGCCGCGCCCGCGATGATCCGGGTGGGTGCACACGCCGCTCACTTCGGAAAAGCCGGGGACGCGCATCCGTTCGCCGGCCATGGCGACAATGCGGCCGTCGACCTTCACCCCCAGGAAACGGCCCAGCCTGTGCGTGCGCGCATGAAAGGGGCCGGGCACGGTGAGGTGCGCCAGTGCCCGCATGTCCGCCGCATCCGCTTCCTCCAGCGGCGCGATCATGACCGCGTCGTCGGGGGCGTCGACGCTGTCCGCCGTCATCTGGTGCAGCACCGCCTCGCGCAGGACGCGCACACCGGGCGGCAGGGGCAGCGGGTCCGCCTCCACCGTCCACAACGCGCCGTCCGCCGGGATGAGCGCTGCAAGGGCGGCAAGGCTCTGCTCGCTGCCGTCCGCCGCTGCGCCGAACGGGCCATGGTCAGCGTCAAGGCGAAGGGCGTGGGCATCGCCCGCCGCCACCGGCGACCAGAGCGTCGTGAGCGCGGACCAGACCGGACGGTCGAGCGGATGGGAGATCGTCATATGATGGACGATGGCGGATATAGTTGACGATGGCAACTAAATTTGTCACGATCCGCTTATGTCATCCGATGCCGTCGTCGCCCTGCGCGCCTTCAATCGTTTCCACACGCGGTTCGCGGGTGTGCTTCAGCCCAGCTACATGGAAAGCGGAATGGGGCTGACCGGCGCCCGCCTGCTCTACGAGATCGCGCAGCAGGACGATGTGCTGGCCAGCGACCTGCAACAGCGGCTCGGGCTGGACGCGGGTTATCTGAGCCGTCTGCTTCAGGGGTTTGAGCGCAAGGGGTGGATCGTGCGCGGGCGTGGCGCGGACGACGCACGGCAACGGCCGATCCGCTTGACCGGCGAAGGACGGGCGGCGTTCACCGCGATCGACGACCGCACGCGGGGCCATACCGAAACGGCGCTCGCCGGATTGGACGCGGAGCAGCAGGATCGTCTGGTCGATGCGCTCGCCACCGTCCGGACGCTGCTCGGGGACCGGCCCGACATGCCGTGGACGATCCGGACGTTTCGCGCGGGCGACGTGCCCCTGATCGCCTCGCGCCAGAGCCTCCTCTATGCGCGGGAAAATGGCTGGGGCCTGCCGATGGAACGGCTCCAGACGGAGGTCACCACCGCCTTCCTGCGCGATTTCAAGCCCGGTCGCGAGCAATGCTGGGTGGCCGAACGCGCCGGGCGGATGCTGGGCGCGATCATGCTGGTCGATGCCGGGGACGGCGTCGCCCAGTTGCGGATGCTGCATGTGGAGCCGGAGGCGCGGGGGCAGGGGATCGGCGGCGCTCTCGTCGCCGCGTGCATCGCCTTCGCACGCGCGGCCGGCTACGCGCGCCTGCGCCTGTGGACCCATGCCGTATTGTTGAGCGCCCGGCGGCTTTACGCGGCCGCCGGTTTCGCGCTGGTCTCGACCGAGGATCACGACCATTTCGGCGCGACGGAGCGCGGCGAGATATGGGAACTGCCGCTCGATGGGGAGGCCGGCTGAATTCTGTTCCACCATGGGGCAGAACGTGCCGTTTCGGCGCTTTGGCGCGCGCGGTTTAACGAATTGAAAACGGCCTGGGGGGCATCAGGGGTGGTCAGGAGGCTTCCCCTTGGATCGGGCTGTGTTTGTACGATGGCTGGAGCGTGCGTGGTCGAGCGTCCGGAAGGGCGCGGAAGGGCCGTCTCCGCACGTGGAAACCGTGCCGCCGCCCCTGTTTCCCCTGCTTGTCGCATCGCTCGTTTCAGCCGCGCTGGTGGCGGTCGTCGCGCATCTGAGTCGCGATCCGGCCGTCATCGCGCTTGCCTGTACATTGTGCTTCGGCGCGGGCTTCCGCATGACGGCGGCCGTCTGGCTGGTGCGTCCGACAATGTGGAGCGAACCGGTCGCCCGTCGCTGGTATCTGGTCGACGAGGCATGGATGTGGTTTTCCGCCGCGATCATGGGCGTCACGAGCGCGGTCGTGCTGTCCGGGGTGCGGGATCCCGTCTGTCACGCGATCATGCTGACCGTGGTTGCCGGTCAGGCGGGCATGCTGACCGGCCGCAACGCCGGGCAGCGCGTCACGATCATCGGCCAGTCCCTGTTGCTGCTCGCGCCAACGGCGATCGGGCTCTGGATGGCGGGCGGCCTGGGCTATCGCGCGCTGGCCGTCTCGATGCTGCTCGTCATCTGCGGCGTGGTGGAGGTTGGCGCTGGCGCGCACAGGGCGATATTGCGTGCGCTCAGCGGCCAGCGGGACAAGGAGCGCCTTGCCAGCAAATATGAGCGCCTCGCCCGCTATGACAGCCTGACCGGGGTAGAGAACCGGATGGCGATGCAGATGCGCCTGCGTGCGATCTTTGAAAAGAACCACAAGGCGCAGGATGCCGTCGCGATCCTCTGGGCCGATCTCGACCGCTTCAAGGAAATCAACGACACGCTGGGCCACATGATCGGCGACCAGCTGCTCTGTATGGTGTCGGAAAAGCTGGCCGAGGCGCTGGACGGTCGCGGCCATGTCGCACGGTTCGGCGGCGACGAGTTCATTCTCATCTGCCCCGATGTCGATCGCGACACAGCGCGCGCGATCGCCGTCGATGTCATGGATCATTTCCGTCACAGCTTCGAGGTGGCCGGGCACAGCCTGACGATCACCGCCTCGCTCGGCATCGCGATCGCGCCGCAGGACGGCCGCGACATGGACGAGCTGATGCAGCACGCCGACGTCGCGCTCTATGAGGCGAAGCGGGACGGGCGCAACCGCGCCGTCGCCTTCACCTGGTCGATGAAGGAGCGCTTCAACCGCTCGCACGAGATCGAGACCGGCCTGCGCAAGGCGGTCGAGCGCGGCGAGCTGTCGCTCCATTATCAGCCGATCTTCGACCTTGCGACCGGGCGGGTCACGACCTGCGAGGCGCTGATGCGCTGGCATCACCCGACCTTGGGGCAGATACCGCCGTCCGAATTCATCCCGGCGGCGGAGAGCATCGGCCTGATCGAGGAACTGAGCGTCTGGGCGCTGCGCGAGGCGTGCACGGCCGCCGCCGACTGGCCTTCCAGCATCCGGGTGGCCGTCAACATCTCGCCCGCGTCGCTGACCTCGGGGGAACTGCCCCGCACCATCATCGAGACGCTGCTCCAAACCGGCGTGGCCGCCCGCCGTCTGGAACTGGAGGTGACCGAGTCCCTGTTCCTTGAGGACAACCGCCACACCACCCGGATGCTGCGCGAGCTTCAGCTGATCGGCCTGAAGCTTGTCCTTGACGATTTCGGTACCGGTTATTCCTCGCTCTCCTATCTGCGCTCCTACCGCTTCGATACGATCAAGGTGGATCAGAGCTTCATGGCCAGCATCACCGACAGCCCGGAGGATCAGGCGATCGTGCAGGCGGTCGGCAGCATCGCGCGCTCGCTGGAGATGGATACGGTCGCGGAGGGGATCGAGACCGAGGCGCAACTCGGCCATGCGCGCTCGGCCGGGTTCAACGGCGGACAGGGCTTCCTGCTGTGCCCGCCGCAGCCGCGCGACCGCATCGCCGCCTTCCTGGCCGAGGGTGGCCTGATGCCGCAGGCCGGCGCTGCCGCCCCGGATTCGCGCCGCAGGGCCTGATCTTCCCTGCGTTGCCCTGTGTTTGGGCGGCATCCTGCCTCTCATTTCCGCGCGATGATCGTCGCGGACGCTTGAAATGCGCGCCTGAATAGGCAGATGGGAGCCATGGCCGCTTCTTCAGATGCCCCGTTCGACGAGCCCCCATTCAACCGGGACGCGCTGCCCGTCGGTGTCCTCGTCCAGCTTTCGCCGCTCGTGGCGCGGGTGCTGGCGCCCAATCCCTCGCCGTTCACCTATACCGGCACGCAGACCTATCTGGTCGGTACGGAGGTGATCGCGGTCATCGATCCCGGCCCGGCCGATCAGGCGCATCTTGCGGCCCTGTCCGCCGTCATCGCGGGCCGCCCGGTGGCGGCGATCCTGTGCACCCATACGCATCGCGACCACAGCCCGGCCGCCGCGCCGCTCGCCGCGATGACCGGCGCGCCGCTGGTCGGCTGCGCGCCGCTGACGCTGGAGGATGAGGGGCCGCGCGCCGATGCCGCGTTCGACGCCGACTATCGCCCGGATCGCGTTCTGGAGGACAATGAGGCGGTGACCGGCCCTGGCTGGACCCTGGAGGCGGTGGCGACGCCCGGCCACACGTCCAACCATCTGTGCTTTGCTCTGCCGGAGGAAAAGGCGCTGTTCACCGGCGACCATATCATGGGCTGGTCGACCACGGTCGTCTCCCCGCCGGATGGCGACATGGCGGACTATATGCGCTCGATGCAGCGGCTCGTTGAGAGGGACGACGCCATCTATTATCCCGCCCATGGCGATCCGGTGGAAAATCCCCGGCGCCTGGCCCGCGGCATGATGGGGCACCGCAAGCAGCGGGAGGGGCAGATATTGCGCTTCCTCGAACGAAACGGCGCCTCGCTGATCCCCGACATGGTGGCGGAGATGTACAAGGGCGTCGATCCGCGCCTCTATCCCGCGGCCGGGCGCTCGGTCCTTGCCCACCTGATCGACCTCGACCAGCGTGGCCTTGCCGTTGCGACGGAGGACGGGCGATGGCAGCCGCGCTGAGGCGTTATGGCCCGCCGGTCGCGCTGGCGCTGCTGATCCTCGCGGTCGGCGGCACGATGCTGGTCGGGTGGCAGCGCTATAATCGCGATTATGTCGTGACGCCGCAGGACGACGGCACGGCGGTGACGCAGGTGATCGCGGAGCGCTTCGCCGGGGCCAGCAGCCTGAAGGTCTCCGACCTCAGCGGCACGATCCAGAGCACGGCGTCGGATGTGCGCGGCTTCGGCTTCCTGAAGTCGGATCAGGTGGTGAAGATGCCGTTCTCCGTCGATTATTTCGTCGATGTCGGGCGCATCGGGCCGGGCGATCTGGAATGGGTGCCGTCCACCCGCACGCTGATCGTCAACGCGCCCGATGTGAAACCCGCGCGCGCGAATGTGGATGAGGGGCGCCGCACGCTGGTACGCACCGGCGGCATCTTCGTGACGCGGGCGGCCGCCGAGGAACTGAGCCGCCGCGTTTCCGTGCACGCGCAGGCGAAGGCGGAGGAGACCGCGCGCGCGCCCGAGCGGATGGCCCAGGCGCGGGAGAACGGGCGCGTGGCGCTCGCCCGGCTGATGGGCGCGCCGCTGGCGACGCTGGGCTATGGCGACGCCCGCGTCGTCGTGACCTTCCCGCCGGAGCGCCGCGCCGTGAACCGGGAGCAATGGGACGTGACCCGGCCGCTCAACGAGGTACTGGCCAAGGGGAAGCAGGGCCGCTAGGGCGCGGTCCTTGAGGGACGTGAGGAGTAGGGCATGAACGCGATCACCAATATCCCGGCGGGAACGGACCTGCGCGCGGAGATCGACCGCCTGCGCAAGGAGCGCAATGCCGTCATCCTGGGCCATTATTACCAGAGCCCGGAGATCCAGGATCTGTCGGACTTCGTGGGCGACAGCCTCGAACTGTCCCGCAAGGCGGCGGAGACCGACGCCGATGTCATCGCCTTCTGCGGCGTGCGCTTCATGGCGGAAACGGCGAAGATTCTCTCTCCGCAGAAGATCGTCGTGCTGCCCGACATGGACGCGGGCTGCTCGCTTGAGGACAGTTGCCCGCCCGCGCAGTTCAAGGCGTTCCGGGAGGCGCACCCCGACCATATCGCGCTCAGCTACATCAACTGCTCGGCGGAGGTGAAGGCGCTCAGCGACATCATCGTCACCTCCTCCTCGGCGGAGAAGATCCTAGCGCAGATTCCGAAGGAGCAGAAGATCATCTTCGGCCCCGACAAGCATCTGGGTGGCTATCTGAAGCGCAAGCTCGGCCGCGACATGCTGCTCTGGCCGGGCGTGTGCATCGTCCACGAATCCTTCAGCGAGACCGAATTGCTGAAGCTGAAGGCGCAGCATCCCGGCGCGCCTGTCGCCGCCCATCCCGAATGCCCGCCCTCGATCGTCGACCATGCCGATTATGTGGGGTCGACCAGCGGCATTCTGGAATTCGCCAAGACGATGCCCGGCGACACCCTGATCGTCGCGACGGAACCGCACATCACCCACCAGATGGAAAAGGCAGTGCCGGAGAAGCATTTCATCGGCGCACCCGGCGCGGACGGCAACTGCAACTGCAACATCTGCCCGTACATGGCGCTGAACACGATGGAAAAGCTGTACCTCTCCCTGCGCGACCTCCAGCCGCGCATCGAGATGGACGAAGGGCTGCGCATCGCCGCGAAGAGGAGCCTCGACCGGATGCTGGAGATGGCCAGCGGCACGGTCGGGCAGGGCGATCTCGGCGCGCGCGGATGACCTTCGCGCTTCCCGGCTTCGATCTCGACGCCTTCGTCGCCGCGACCCTGGCCGAGGATCTCGGCCCGGACGGGCGCGACGTCACCAGCGCTGCGGTGATTCCGGCCGATGCGCTGTTCACCGGCGTCATGGACAGCCGTGACGATGCGACCATCGCCGGGCTGCCGATCGCCGAGGCGTTCTTCCGCGCGCTCGACCCCGACGTGGAGATCGAGCGGCTGGTGGAGGACGGGCAGCAGGTGGCGGCCGGCACCGACGTCATGCGCCTGCGCGGACGGGCGCGGGCGATGCTGACGACCGAGCGGTCCGCGCTCAACACCGTCCAGCACCTGACCGGCATCGCCACGATGACGCGCGGCTATGTCGACCGCATCCTGGGCACCGGCGCGACGTTGCTCGACACCCGCAAGACCATCCCGGGCCTGCGCGTGATCGAGAAATATGCGACCCGGATGGGCGGCGCGACCAATCACCGCATGGGCTTGTGGGACGCGGCGATGATCAAGGACAATCATGTCGCCGTCGCCGGATCGGTCGGGGAGGCCGTCCGCCGGGCCGTGGCGGCCGGTATCGCCAGCATCATCGTGGAGGTCGACCGGGTCGACCAGATCGAGCCGGCGCTGGCCGCCGGGGCCACCCACCTGCTGCTCGACAATATGGACCCGGCGACCCTGCGCGGCGCCGTGACCCTTGTCGGCGGGCGCGTGCCGACGGAGGCGTCAGGCGGCGTGCGGCTGGACACCATCCGCGCGATCGCGGAAACCGGCGTCACCTATGTCAGCGTCGGCCGCCTCACCCAGTCGGCCCCGGCCGCCGACATCGGCCTGGATTTCAGCCATGCGTAGACTGCCGACAATGATGTCCGTGATGCTGGCCGCCGCCGCGCCCTTTCCCGCGCTGGCGCAGGCCCTGCAGTGCAGCCCGCCCCGGATACTGCCCGGCACCCATCCCGAAACGCCGGATGAGGAGCAGCCGCGCCGGGTGATGCCGATCGGCGGTTATTCGCTCGCCATCATGTGGTCGCCGCAGGTCTGCGCCGGTCCTTATCGCCGGTCGGAGGGGTTTCGCTGCGACGGTGGCAATCGCTTCGGCTTCACCCTCCATGGCCTGTGGCCGGACGGTAAGGGGAAGAGCTGGCCGCAATATTGCCGCCCCGAAGGGACGATCCCGGCGGCCGTCACCCGCGCCAATCTGTGCGTCACGCCGTCGGCCCAGCTGATCCGGCACGAATGGTCGAAGCATGGCACCTGCATGACCACCCGCCCGGCAGACTATTTCAACACGTCCCGCGCGCTGTTCGAACGGCTGCACTTTCCCGACATGAAGGCGCTGGCCCGGCGCAGGGAACTCAATGCGGGCGATCTCGCCGATGCCTTCGCCAGCACCAATATCGGCCTGCGCCCGGACATGATGCGGATCACCGCCACGCGCGCGGGCTGGCTGGACGAGGTGTGGATGTGCCTCGACACCCGCCTGTCGCCGACGCGCTGCGTTCCGGGCAAGGGCGGCCTGCCCAGAACCGCCCGACTGAAGGTGCGGATGCCCTGATATCTGGGTGCCGGGGGCGGGTCAGGGCGCCGGCGTGCCGCTTTCCCGCAGGCGCGCCCCGATCATGCCGAGCAGCCCGTCGTCGTCCGCGATCGATGCCTCCGCGTCCGGTGCATGGGCCCAGCCGACCGTGCGCCGCAGGGTAAAACCGGTCAGGCGGGGGCGCGACACGCCGGGAAAGCGGTGGCTTTGCGGCATCACCGTGATGCCGACGCCTGCCGCCACCATCCGCAGCACCCGGTCGTCATTGGTGGAACGCAGCGCGAAATGCGGCCGCACCCCCCGCTCGGTGAAGTGGCGGGATGTGTCGGACAGGGCCTCGCAATGCCGCCGCACGATCATCACCTCGTCCGCCAGTTCCTCCGCCGCGATCTCCGTCCTTTCGCCCAACGGATGCGTGGCCGCCATCGCGAGCGCATAGCCTTCCTCGACGATCGGGCGCTCGACGAAACGGTCGCCGCCACGCCCCACCAGCGTCAGCGCGATGTCGATCCGGCCGCGCGCCAGGTGACCGGCCAGTTCCCGCTCATTGCCATAGACCAGTTCGATCGGCCGCCGGTGGCCGCTGGCGCTGCCGCCGCGGCTCTCGCCGAGCGCCGCCGCGATGATGTCGTCCGATACGCTGCCCAACAGGCCGAGGCGGAGGGTCGGGGCGTCCACCGCCACGTCCATGGCCCGCAGCGCCAGATTGAACTCCCGCTCGATCCGCCGCGCATGGGCCAGGAACCGGGTGCCCGCACTCGTGATCTCGATCCGCTGGTTCGACCGGGTGAACAGCCGCGCGCCCAGCGCCTGCTCCAGCTTCGCGATGCCGACGGACAAGGTGGGTTGCGACACGTTGCAATAGGCGGCCGCGCGGGAGAAATTGCCCTGGTCGACCACGGCGAGGAAATAGCGCAGCAGATAGCGATCGATCATGACGGTCCGGTTCCCGCGTGACGGCACAGACCAGCAGGACTGCTGCCACATTATAGATGCTGTCTATGATGTAGGTCGAATGATTTCAATTTTCCTGAACCTTCGATCTGGGGTAGGCGTTGGGCCGGGAGAGGATGTGCCATGTCTGAATTCGACTTTGCGCTGGGCGACAATGCCGAGATGATCCGGGAGAGCGCGGCGCGCTTTTCCGCCGAGAAGATTGCGCCGCTCGCGGCGGAGATCGACGCGAAGGACTGGTTCCCGCGCGCCCTGTGGCCCGCCATGGGCGCGCTCGGCCTGCACGGCATCACCGTGCCGGAGGAGGATGGCGGCCTTGGCCTCGGCTATCTTGAGCATGTCGTTGCGCAGGAGGAGGTCGCCCGCGCCTCCGCCTCCGTCGGCCTGTCCTACGGCGCGCATTCGAACCTGTGCGTCAACCAGATACGCCGCTGGGCGACGCCGGAGCAGAAGGCGCGGTATCTGCCCAGACTGATCTCCGGCGAGCATGTCGGAAGCCTCGCCATGTCGGAGGCAGGGGCCGGTTCGGACGTCGTGTCGATGAAGCTGAAGGCGGAAAAGCGCGGCGGCGATTACGTCCTCAACGGTACAAAATTCTGGATCACCAACGCGCCGGAAGCGGACACGCTGGTCGTCTACGCCCGCACGGGGGAGGGATCGCGCGGCATCACCACCTTCCTGATCGAGAAGGATTTCAAGGGCTTTTCGATTGGCCAGAAGATTGACAAGGTCGGCATGCGGGGGTCGCCGACGGCGGAACTGGTGTTCGACGACTGCGTCGTGCCGCAGGAGAATGTGATGGGGCCGCTGAACGGCGGCGTGGAGGTGCTGATGAGCGGCCTCGATTATGAGCGTACCGTCCTTGCGGGCATCCAGCTCGGCATCATGCAGGCCTGCCTCGACACCGTTATTCCCTATGTCCGCGAACGCAGGCAGTTCGGAAAGCCGATCGGCGCGTTCCAGCTGATGCAGGCGAAGGTCGCGGACATGTATGTCGCGCTGAATTCGGCGCGGGCCTATGTCTATGCCGTCGCGCGCGCCTGCGATGCGGGCAGGACCACGCGCTTCGACGCGGCGGGCGCGATCCTCCTTGCGAGCGAGAATGCCATGAAAGTCGCGCTGGAGGCTGTGCAGGCGCTGGGCGGGGCTGGCTATACGAAGGACTGGCCGGTCGAGCGCTACATGCGCGACGCGAAGCTGCTGGATATCGGTGCGGGCACGAACGAGATCCGCCGGATGCTGATCGGCCGGGAACTGATCGGGGCATGAGCGCGCCGGTTCTCGACACGGCATTGTCGGCGACGGACGAGGGCGTCCGCGCCAACGCTGCCCATAACGCCGCGCTTGCCGGGGAATTGCGGGACAAGGTCGCCGCCGCCGCGCGGGGCGGCTCCGCCAGCGCGCGCGACAAGCACACCGCGCGGGGCAAGCTGCTGCCGCGCGAACGGGTCGAGCGCCTGCTCGATCCGGGCGCGCCCTTTCTGGAGATCGGCCAGCTCGCCGCCAACGGCCTTTACGGCGACGAGGTGCCCGGCGCCGGGATCATCGCTGGCATCGGGCGCGTGTCCGGGCGACAGGTGATGATCGCCTGCAACGACGCGACAGTAAAAGGCGGCACCTATTATCCGCTGAGCGTCAAGAAGCACCTGCGCGCGCAGGAGATCGCGCTCGAGAACCGGCTTCCCTGCATCTATCTGGTCGACAGCGGCGGCGCGAACCTGCCCAATCAGGCGGAGGTGTTCCCGGACCGGGAGCATTTCGGCCGCATCTTCTTCAATCAGGCGAACCTCTCCGCCCGCGGCATCGCCCAGATCGCCTGCGTGATGGGCAGCTGCACGGCGGGTGGTGCCTATGTCCCGGCCATGTCCGACGAAACCGTCATCGTCCGCAATCAGGGGACGATCTTCCTCGCCGGCCCGCCTTTGGTGCAGGCGGCGACGGGGGAGGTGATCTCGGCCGAGGATCTGGGCGGCGGCGACCTCCATGGGCGCAGGTCCGGCGTGGTCGATCATGTGGCGGAGAATGACGGCCACGCGCTCACCATCGTGCGGGACATCGTCTCGACCCTGCAACCGGATCGCGTGCCGGACGTGAACCTGCGCGACGTGCGTCCGCCCCGATACGATGCGCAGGATCTGTACGGCATCGTGCCGCAGGACGTGCGCGCGCCCTATGATGTGCGAGAGGTCATCGCCCGGATCGTCGACGGCAGCGAATTTCATGAATTCAAGCCGCTCTATGGCAGTACGCTGGTCTGCGGCTTCGCGCATATCTGGGGCATGCCCGTCGCCATCCTCGCCAATAACGGCGTCCTGTTCTCGGAAAGCGCGCTCAAGGGCGCGCATTTCATCGAGCTTGCCTGTCAGCGCCGCATTCCGCTGCTGTTCCTTCAGAACATCTCCGGCTTCATGGTCGGCGGCAAATATGAGGCGGAGGGGATCGCCAAGCATGGTGCGAAGCTGGTGACGGCCGTCGCGACCGCCAGCGTGCCGAAGATCACCGTGCTGATCGGCGGCAGCTTCGGCGCGGGCAATTACGGCATGTGCGGCCGCGCCTATGGCCCGCGCTTCCTCTTCACCTGGCCCAATGCGCGGATCAGCGTGATGGGCGGGGAGCAGGCGGCGAGCGTGCTCGCGACCGTCCACCGCGACGCCGCGAGCTGGACGCCGGAGGAAGCCGAAGCCTTCAAGGCGCCCGTCCGCGCCAAATATGAGGAAGAGGGCAACCCCTATTACGCCACCGCGCGGCTGTGGGACGATGGCATCATCGACCCCGTCCAGACCCGTGACGTCCTCGGCCTCGCCTTCGCCGCGACGCTGAACGCACCGATCCCCGAGAGCGCGCGTTTCGGCGTGTTCCGGATGTGATGGGGATGACCACTCTGAAACTCCTCCCCGAAACGGGCTCGGGGAGGAATTGGAGCATTGTTGATGCTTGAATCCCTCCTCATCGCCAACCGGGGCGAAATCGCCTGCCGGGTCATCCGCACGGCGCGCAGGCTCGGCATTCGCACGGTCGCGGTCTATTCGGACGCGGACGCAAACGCCCTGCATGTCCGTTCCGCCGACGCGGCCGTGCATATCGGCCCCTCGCCCGTGCGCGAAAGCTATCTGGTGGGCGAGAAGATCATCGCCGCCGCCAGAGCCTCCGGCGCGCAGGCGATCCATCCGGGCTACGGCTTCCTCTCGGAAAATGCGGAATTCGCGCAGGCGGTGATCGATGCAGGTCTGATCTGGGTCGGGCCCAACCCCGCATCGATCACGGCGATGGGCCTGAAGGACGCGGCGAAGAAACTGATGCAGGATGCGGGTGTGCCCACCACGCCCGGCTATCTGGGCAACGACCAGAGCCCGGCGCGGCTGAAGGCGGAGGCTGACGCGATCGGTTATCCGGTCCTGATCAAGGCGGTCGCGGGCGGCGGTGGCAAGGGGATGCGGAAGGTCGATGCGGAAGCGGATTTCGCCGACGCGCTCGTCTCCTGCCAGCGTGAGGCGGCATCCAGCTTCGGCAACGATCAGGTGCTGCTCGAAAAATGGGTGACGAACCCGCGCCATATCGAGGTTCAGGTGTTCGGCGACAGCCACGGCCATGTCGTCCACCTGTTCGAGCGCGACTGCTCGCTCCAGCGCCGTCACCAAAAGGTGATCGAGGAGGCGCCCGCGCCCGGCATGGACGAGGCGACCCGCGCAGCGGTGTGTCAGGCGGCGGTGAATGCCGCGAAGGCCGTCGACTATGTCGGGGCGGGCACGATCGAGTTCATCGCTGACGGGTCGGAAGGGCTGCGCGCCGACCGCATCTGGTTCATGGAGATGAACACCCGGCTTCAGGTCGAGCATCCGGTGACGGAGATGATCACCGGGCAGGATCTGGTCGAATGGCAGTTGCGGGTCGCGTCGGGGGAATCGCTGCCGAAGACGCAGGATGATCTGTCGATCAACGGCTGGGCGATGGAGGCCCGCCTCTATGCCGAAGACCCGTCGAAGGGCTTCCTGCCTTCGATCGGCACGCTCGACACGTTCGATCTGGGGGACGGGACCGGCGTTCGCATCGATACCGGTGTCGAGCAGGGTGCCGACATCTCGCCCTTCTACGATCCGATGATCGCAAAGGTCATCGCCCATGGTCCGACCCGCGACGCCGCGCGCGAACGCCTCGCCGACGCACTGGAGGACAGCGCCGTCTGGCCGCTACGGACAAATGCCGGTTTTCTGGTCAGGGCGCTGAACCATCCCGATTTCGCCGCGGCGCGGCTCGACACCGGCCTGATCGCACGGGAAGGGGAGGCGCTGCTGCCGCCGTCGCGCCCGAGCGACGGGGCGCTGGCCGATGCCGCCGCTGCGTTGGTCAGGGGCGGCGGGCTGGCGGGTTTCCGCCTCAACGCGCCGGTCCGGACGGAGGCGGCCTTCCTGCTGGACGGGGAGGCGGTGATCATCGCCTTCGATCCGCGCTCGGGCGACGATACGCCGCTGGACGACGTGCTGGTTGCCGAAAGCGGGCAGGTCTGGCGTCTTGCGCCGTTCCGCGCAGGCGGGGCGGGTGGCACGGATGCGTCGGACGGCGCGATCCTCTCGCCGATGCCCGGCCGCATCATCGCGGTGGCGGTCACGGCCGGGGAGGCGGTGGTGAAGGGGCAGAAGCTGCTGACCCTGGAGGCCATGAAGATGGAGCACAGCCTCACCGCGCCGTTCGACGGCACGATCGTACAGCTTAACGCCAGCGAGGGCGGACAGGTGAACGAAGGCGCGCTGCTCGTGAAGATCGAGAAGGGCGAGGAGGCTGCCTAATCGGGCGCGCCGGGTACTTCGCCCGGCTCCGCATCAACCCATGTCCGGGCAGTCGCAAAATCATGGCCTGCCCGCAGGAAGGCCGCGATCTGCTTCTCCCGCACGTCCCGCTCGGCCGGTTCCCGGGCGAAGGGGCCGATCCGCTTGCGCTTCGCGAAGGCTTCGGCCGCTGCCCAGCGGTCCGCGCGGGCGGTGTCCCTGACCGGCGCGAGGTCCGTTTCCTCGATCCCGTCGGCCCGCAACGCCTCCCCGACCCTGCGCGCGCCATATCCGCGGCGGCCGAGCGCAGCGCCCTTCATCGCCGCATAGCCGGCATCGTCGACATAGCCGCGTGCGGCGAAACGTGCGACGATCGCGTCGGGATCGGCCGGCCGCTCGCCCGCCCAGCCTCTTTCGGTCAGCTTCCGGCGCAGATAGGCATTGAGCTTTGCGCGCGTAGTGGCGTAACGCGCTGCATAGCGCAGGGCGATCTCCTCCAGACGCGTCTCGTCCAGAGGCAAAGGAGCGGATTTTCCCCGCGAAGAAGAAGCATATCTGGCCACGCGCCATTTTTGTGCCACAGTCGGGTCTGAATTTGAACTCGGCTTGCGGACTAGTAGTGCGGGCTTGAGTGAAGTATGCGGTGCGTTCGGCCAAAACATAACAGCCGACCATCGTTCCCTGTTCAGGATAGTGACATTGGGTGAAACCAATATGACGGGTTCGCAAACCAACCTGATTGCCACCCCAACGCAGGACGACCTGCCCCGCCGTTTTTCCGACTTCGCCACGCTTGGCGAGGCGCTGGACTATGCGGCGCGTGGCCAGCGCGGCCTTAACTTCCATGATCCGCGCGGTACGCTGGTGCGTCCCTATCCGTTCGCGGAATTGCGCACCGATGCGCTCGACTGCGCCTACCGGCTGATTGCGCACGGCGTCCGCCCGCAGGATCGCATCGCCCTGATCGCGGAAACCGGCGTCGAGTTCGCCCGGATGTTCTTCGGCATCATCTATGCCGGTGCCTGGCCGGTGCCGCTGCCGCTGCCGACCAGCTTCGGCGGCAAGGAAAGCTATATCGACCAACTCGTCGTCCAGCTTTCGAGCTGCGATCCCAAGATGCTGTTCTTCCCGGCCGAGCTTGCCGACATGGCGACGGAGGCCGCGCGCCTGCAAGAGGTGGAGGGCGTCGCCTACGATACGTTCGTGACCGGCGACGTGCGGACCTGCCCGCTGCCGCAGGCGGCGACCGACGACATCGCCTATCTGCAATATTCCAGCGGCTCGACCCGCTTTCCGCACGGCGTCGCGGTAACGCACAAGGCGTTGCTCAGCAATCTCGCCGCGCACAGCCACGGCATGGAAGTGGCGGAAAGCGATCGCTGCATCAGCTGGCTGCCCTGGTACCATGACATGGGCCTCGTCGGCTGCTTCCTGTCCGTCGTCGCCAATCAGGTGTCGACCGATTATATGAAGACGGAGGATTTTGCCCGCCGTCCGCTCGCCTGGCTCGACCTCATCAGCCGCAATCCGGGCACCTCTATCAGCTACTCCCCGACCTTCGGCTACGACATCTGCGCCCGCCGCATGTCCAGCCAGACGAAGGCGGCCGACCGGTTCGACCTGTCGCGCTGGCGGATCGCGGGCAACGGCGCGGACATGATCCGCCCCGACGTCATGCAGAGCTTCGTCGACGCCTTCGCCGACGCGGGCTTTTCGCCCGGCGCCTTCCTGCCCAGCTATGGCCTTGCAGAGGCGACGCTGGCGGTCACCATCATGCCGCCGGGTGAAGGCATCGTCGTCGAACTGGTCGAGGAAACCGACCTGTCTGGCGGTGACGCGGCAGAGGGCCGTCCGCAGCGTTTCCGCGCCATCGTCAACTGCGGCAAGCCCGCCCGTGACATGGTCGTCGAGATCAGGGACGAGGACGGGGTGCTCCTGAATGAGCGCCAGATCGGCAAGGTCTGGACCTCCGGCCCCTCGCTGATGGCAGGCTATTTCCGCGATCCGGAGGCGACCGACGCCTGCCTCGTCGACGGCTGGCTCGACACCGGCGACATGGGCTACCTGTCCGGCGGCTATCTCTACATCGTCGGCCGCGCCAAGGACATGATCATCATCAACGGCAAGAACCACTGGCCGCAGGATATCGAATGGGCGGTGGAGCAGCTTCCCGGCTTCAAGCAGGGGGACATCGCCGCCTTCGCGATCACGACCCCGGGCGGGGAGGAGGCTCCGGCTGTCCTCGTCCACTGCCGGACCTCCGACAATGAGGAGCGCTCGCGCCTGCGCGATCAGATTCGCGAGCGTGTCCGGGCCATCACCGGCATGAACTGCGTGGTCGAACTGGTGCCGCCGCGGACCCTCCCACGGACAAGTTCGGGCAAGCTCAGCCGGTCGAAAGCACGCAATCTGTACCTGTCGGGCGAAATTCGTCCCTATGATATCGCCGCGTAAACAAACGATTTTTCTGGTAATCCACAAGTAAATTGCTGCAAAGCAACAGCGCGCTTACCGGTTGCTAACCCTGTGTTGTTTACACGATGGGGCGTGACGAAAGAATCTGCGCTCTCCCCGTCCGGCCTTCCGGAAAAGTTGCCGCTACTGGTTCTTGCCGGTTTCGGCACGCCCCGGGCCGTTGAGGCCGAAAAGCTCTACCGGGCGCAGCTGCGGACGGCCGACCGTCTGCTGCTGGTCCGCATGAGCCTGAACCTCATCGCCATCCTCTTCGTCTGGGGGGTGTTCTTCCGCGGCGGCGATCTCGTGACACTGGGAATATGGACCGCCGTGGCACTGGCCGGTTCGGTTCTCGGCGTGCGCTCCAGCCAGCGCCGCATGCGGGCTGATTACGCCGGCGTGTCCGGTCGCGACATCATCGGCAGCGGCGCGACGGCGACAATCCAGGCGATGATCTGGGGCGCGGCGATGGTCGTCTTCGGCCGGGACGCCCAGCCCGAGCAACTGGTCGCGATGTGGACGCTGACGAGTTGCCTGATGGTGGGGGCGGCCGTCGGCTTCTCGGCCCAGCCGCTCGCCACCTTCGGCTCCCTCGTGCCGTTGAGCGTCGCCAGCTATTTCATGTTCGACGGTGCCTCGCGCATTCCGGTGAACGCGCTGATCGCCTGCTATGCGCTCGTGCTGTTCGTCGCCAGTTTGAAGCATGCACGCGAATTCGGCCGACAGCTCAGCACCAGCACGGAACTGGCGGAAAAGAGCGCGGTCGTCAGCCTGCTGCTGCGCGAATATGAGGATAGCGGCGCGGACTGGTTGTGGCAGACGGATGCAGCCCGCCGGATCAGTGGCGTGTCGCCGCGCTTCGCCGCGATGCTCGGCCTTGAACCTGCCGATCTGGAGGGCAGGCCGCTGGTGGAAATCCTCGCCGGTGAGGCGTGGGAAAGCGGCAAGTTTTCCGCCGGACTGCATGAGCTTGCGGAGAAGCTGAAGCGTCGCGAGAGCTTCAGTGCGATCAGCCTGCCTGTTCACGTGGGTGGCAAGATGCGCTGGTGGGAACTGTCCGCGTCCCCCCGCATGGATGAGAAGGGCGTCTATCTCGGCTTTCGCGGCGTTGGTTCCGACGTCACCGTGCAGCGGGAGTCTGCCGACAAGATCGCCCAGCTTGCCAGCTTCGACGCGCTCACCGACCTTCCCAACCGCGTGCAGCTCGCCGACGCGCTCAGCGCCGCGCTGGATAATGTCGAGCAGTGGAACAGCCGCTGCGCGTTCCTGATGATCGACCTCGACCGGTTCAAGGCGGTCAACGACACGCTTGGTCATCAGGTCGGCGATCGCCTGCTGGAAAAGGTGGCGGAACGCCTGCGTGCCGTCTGCACGCCCAACGAGCTGTGCGGCCGGATCGGCGGCGACGAATTCGCGATCGTGATCCGTGAGGTGGTCGACACCCATTATGTCGAGCAACTGGCGGAGGCGACGATCGAACTGCTCTCGCGTCCCTATGAGGTCGACCAGCACACGCTGTACATCGGCGCCTGCGTCGGCTCCGCCATCGCGCCGCGTGACGGCCGCACGACCGAGACGCTGATCCGCAGCGCCGACCTTGCCCTCTATCGTGCGAAGGAAGAGGGCGGCGGCAAGCATTGCCATTACGAACCGCGCCTGCACCTGCATGCGGAGGAGCGGCGGACGCTGGAGATCGCCCTACGCGAGGCGCTGGAAAAGCAGCAACTGACCGTCGTGTACCAGCCGGTAGTGAATGCCCGGAACGGCACGGTCGAGGGGTTCGAATCGCTGATCCGCTGGACGCATCCGGAAATGGGGCCGATCTCGCCCGCGCGGTTCATCCCGGTGGCGGAGGATGCGCGGCTGATCGCGCCGATCGGCGAATGGGTGCTGCGCACGGCCTGTGCGGAGGCGATGCGCTGGCCGTCGAGCGTCCGTGTCGCGGTCAACGTCTCGGCCGAGCAGCTTGGTCATCCCAGCTTCGTCGCGACCGTCATGTCCGCGCTGGCGCAGAGCGGATTGCCCGCGCATCGCCTTGAACTGGAAGTCACCGAAAGCGTGTTCATGCGGGAGGGGACGAGCGCTACGCAGGTTCTGGAGCAGATCCTCGCGCTCGGCGTGAAGCTGTCGCTCGACGATTTCGGCACCGGCTATTCGTCGCTCGGTTACCTCAGCCGCACCCGCTTCAGCACGATCAAGGTCGACCGCAGCTTCGTGGTCGGCGCGGCCCGCAGCGAGCCGGAGAGCCTGGCGATCGTGCGCGCGGTCGTCGCGCTGGCCGAGAGCCTGGGCATGGCCACCACGGCCGAGGGCGTGGAGACCGAGACGGAGGCCGAGATGGTCGGCCGCCTCGGCTGCACGAAGATCCAGGGCTATTATTTTGGCCGGCCGATGCCGGCGGAAGAGGCGCGGGCGCTGTTTTCGCGGGGGCAAGTCACCGCCGCGTGATGTGCGGGGGCGTTCAGCCCTTCTGCAAACGCCGCTCGATCCCCGTCCACAGGCTGGCGAAGGCGTTGGCCGCCGGGGATGTCGGCGCGAATTCGCCCAGCGGCTTGTGCTTCACCGTCATCTGTTCGACCGCGCTCGCCATTGGCACGGCGGGCCAGGCGGGCTGTTCCTCCAGCGCGCCGCGATGCAGGGCGCGCCTGCGGTCCACCATCGAGAATACCGGCAGGATCGGCGCATGCTTGCCGCCGCGCTGGACAAGGTAACGGGCGACCTCGCCCAGGGCCCGCTGTGACAGCGGGGAGGGGATGACCGGCACGATCACCAGATCGGCGGCGCGCAGTACCTGCTCGCTCGTCTCGGTAAGGCCCGGCGGGCAATCGAGGATGATCCGGTCGTAATTCTTGCCCAGCGTCTCGATCAGGCGGGCGAGCCGCTTCTTCTTCCCCATCTCGAACAGCAGCCGGTCGAGCCCGCGCAGGGATGTGTCGGCGGCGATCAGGTCGAGGCCGGGCACGGTCGAAGGGCGGACGAGGGAGGTCGCGTCGACATCCTTGCTGAAGATCGCCTGCGCCGCATCCCGTCCGGACCGGTCGGCGGAAATCAGCCACGTCGCCGCCGCCTGCGGATCGAGATCCCAGAGCAAGGTCCGCCGCCGGGAGACGACGGCAGAGGTCCACGCCAGATTGATGGCGAACGTCGTCTTTCCGACGCCGCCTTTCAGGCTGTAGACAGCAATCGTTGCCAACTCGACGTCCTTGCTCATGCGGCAAGGCTATGCCCGCGACCGCTTCCCCGCAAGCCGTCAGATCATGGAAATGTTACGGCTTTGAGACGCTTATGAGTCCCGGAACCGGTCACAGAATGTCGCGGACGGCCTCGGGCGGACGGCCGATCCGTACGCCCTTGTCCGTGATCACCAGCGGCCGCTCGATCAGGATCGGGTGGGCGGCCATCGCGTCCAGGATCACCGCGTCATCCGCGCCGGACAGCTTCAACTCCTTCGCGATGTCCTCGCCCTTGCGATAGGCGTCATGCGGGGCGATGCCGCCGCGTGCGTAGGCGGCGGAGAGTTCGGCGCGGGACGGCGGCGTCTTCAGATACTCGACGACCTCCACCGCGATCCCCGGCGTCCCTTCCAGGATGGCCAGGGTCTCGCGCGACTTGGTGCAGCGCGGATTGTACCAGATGATCGCCTTCATGACCCTCAGCCCTCCTGCCGCTCCAGCCATTCCTCCAGCCACTTGATCGTATAGTCGCCGTTCTGGAATTCCGGATCGGTCAGCAGCTTCTGGTGCAGCGGGATGGTCGTCTTCATCCCCTCGATCACATATTCCTCAAGCGCCCGCTTCAGGCGCATGATGCAGCCCTCTCGCGTGCGGCCGTAGACGATCAGCTTGCCGATCATGCTGTCGTAATAGGGCGGCACCCGGTATCCCTGATACAGGCCGCTGTCGACGCGGACATGCATGCCGCCGGGCACGTGATAGCTGGTCACGGTGCCGGGCGAGGGGGCGAAGGTCCGGGGATCTTCGGCGTTGATCCGGCATTCGATCGCATGGCCGGTGAAGCGCAGCTCCTCCTGCGCCACCGACAGCGGCTTGCCCTCCGCGATACGGATCTGCTCGCGGACAAGGTCGACGCCGGTGATCATCTCGGTCACCGGATGCTCGACCTGGAGCCGGGTGTTCATCTCGATGAAGTAGAACTCGCCGTCCTCGTACAGGAACTCGATCGTGCCCGCGCCGCGATAGCCCATGTCGGCCATCGCCTTGCGGACGACCTCGCCCATGCTGGCGCGCACCTCTGCGGAGATGACGGGGGAGGGGGCCTCCTCCAGCACCTTCTGGTGGCGGCGCTGGAGCGAACAGTCGCGCTCGCCAAGATGGATGGCGTTGCCGTTGCCGTCGCCGAATACCTGAAATTCGATATGGCGGGGATTGCCGAGATATTTCTCCATGTAGACGGTGTCGTCGCCGAACGCCGCCTTCGCCTCGCTGCCCGCCTGCTTCATCAGGGTTTCGAGCTGGCTTTCGTCCGGCACGACCTTCATGCCGCGCCCGCCGCCACCCGACGCCGCCTTGATCAGTACCGGATAGCCGATGCCCCGGGCGATGATCTTGGCTTCCTCGACATCGCTGATCGCGCCGTCGGACCCCGGGACGAGCGGCAGGCCGAGCGCGCCTGCGGTGCGCTTCGCCTCCACCTTGTCGCCCATGATGCGGATATGCTCGGGCTTCGGCCCGACGAAGGCGATGCCGTGTGCCTCGACAATCTCGGCGAACTGGGCGTTCTCCGACAGGAAGCCGTATCCTGGGTGAATCGCGTCCGCGCCGGAAATCTCGGCCGCCGAGATGATGTTGGCGATGTTGAGATAGCTGTCCTTGGCGGCGGGCGGCCCGATGCAGATCGCCTCATCGGCGAGGCGGACGTGCATCGCGTCGGCGTCCGCGGTCGAGTGCACGGCGACCGTCTTGATCCCCATCTCGTGGCAGGCGCGGTGGATGCGCAGGGCTATTTCGCCGCGATTGGCGATCAGCAGCTTCTCGATGGTCATGGGCAGGCCAGCCTTATTCGACCACGACGAGCGGCTGGTCGAACTCGACCGGCTGCCCGTTCTCGACCAGGACGGCCTTGACCGTGCCCGCCTTGGGCGCGGCGATCTGGTTCATGACCTTCATCGCCTCGACGATCAGCAGCGTCTCGCCGGCCTTCACCTGCGCACCGACGGAAATGAACGGCGGGGCCTCCGGATCGGCGGCGAGATAGGCGGTGCCGACCATCGGTGACTTCACGGCATTGGCGGCGGCTGCCGCGGGGGCGGCCGGCGCCTCGGCGGGGGCTGCCGCGACGGGCGCGGCCGCTGCGACGGGGGCGGCGTAGAGTGGCGCTGCGGCCTGCGCGGAAACCTTGCGTGCGACGCGAATCTTGCGTTCGCCGTCCTCGACCTCGATCTCGGTCAGGTGGGTAGCGTCGAGCAGGTCGGCCAGCTGACGGACCAGGTCGACGTCAACCCGCATTTCGCTCTTCTCGCTCTTGTCGTTCATGTGGACCCTCGGAGGATGTTTTCTTAACTATCGATGGAATGGCTGGCGACGCGCCTATTGCGCTTTTCCCCGTCGCGCAACCATTAGAGGTCGAGCGCCGCCTCCAGCGCCAGCATGTAGGACAGCGCGCCAAAGCCCGCGATCGTTCCCTTCGCGGCCATGCCGACATAGCTTTTATGGCGGAAATCCTCCCGCTTGTGCGGGTTGGACAAGTGCACCTCGATGACTGGCGTGGCGATCGACTTGATCGCGTCGTGCAGGCCGACGGATGTGTGCGTCAGGGCGCCCGCGTTCAGGATCACGGCATGCGCGCCCGCGCCCGCCGCCTCGTGCAGCCAGTCGATCAGGTGTCCTTCATGGTTCGACTGGCGGAAATCCAGCGTCACATGCTGGCGTTGCGCGGCGTCCTCCATCTGGTCGGCGATGTCGTCGAGCGTGTCGTAGCCATAGATTTCCGGCTCTCGCGTGCCCAGCAGGTTGAGGTTGGGTCCGTTGAGTACGAAGATCGTGCGGTCGTCTGCCATTGCGTGAGCGTCCCCGCGCTTGCCTGTTGCGGTCTGGCCGCCTCTGTCCCATATGCCGGGCATCGGCGTTCCCTGTTTCGGGGGCTTCTTTAGCCGTTCGTGTCGAGCGAAGTCGAGACATGTTCTGTCACACGTCCCTCGATCGCGCTCGGGACGATGCGGGAAAACGGAAAAGCATATCGTGAGCGTCGACGGCACCATCTCCATCCGCCTCAATGGCGAGCATCGCCGTATCCGGCAGGGCATGACCATCTCGGACCTGGCGGGCGAGCTCGGCCTGGCGCCGGAAAAGGTGGCGGTGGAGCGCAATCTGGAGATCGTGCCCCGTTCCACGCTGGCGGCCGTCCTGGTCGAGGATGGCGACGAGCTGGAGATCGTGCACTTTGTCGGCGGCGGCGACCATGCCGCGTCGCCGGTTGCGGCCGACGACGACAGCTGGTCCGTTGCGGGCAAGACTTTCCGATCGCGCCTGATCGTGGGCACCGGCAAGTATAAGAGCTTCGAGCAGAACGCGGCTGCGCTGGCGGCGTCGGGCGCGGAGATCGTCACCGTCGCCGTGCGCCGGGTCAATGTGTCGGACCCCAAGGCGCCGATGCTGACCGACTATATCGATCCGAAGAGGGTCACCTATCTTCCCAACACCGCCGGCTGTTTCACCGGCGAGGAGGCGATCCGCACCCTGCGTCTGGCGCGCGAGGCGGGGGGCTGGGATCTCGTCAAGCTGGAGGTTCTGGGAGAGGCGCGCACGCTCTATCCCGACATGGTCGAGACGCTCCGCGCGACGGAAGTCCTCGCGAAGGAAGGCTTCAAGCCGATGGTCTATTGTGTCGACGACCCGATCGCGGCGAAGCGGCTGGAGGATGCCGGCGCCGTCGCCATCATGCCGCTGGGCGCGCCGATCGGGTCGGGGCTCGGCATCCAGAACCGGGTGACGATCCGTCTGATCGTCGAGGGGACGAAGCTGCCGGTGCTGGTGGACGCGGGCGTGGGCACAGCGTCGGAGGCGGCGCAGGCAATGGAACTGGGCTGCACCGGCGTCCTGATGAATACCGCCATTGCCGAGGCGAAGGATCCGATCCTGATGGCCGCCGCGATGAAGGCGGGAGTCGAGGCCGGGCGCCTCGCCTATCGCGCGGGGCGCATGGGGCGGCGCATGTACGCCGATCCATCGAGCCCTCTCGCGGGACTGATCTGAAAAATAACGAGAAATTTCCCAGATCGATCCAGATCGGATGCCAAACATGCTCGAACCATTGATGCGCGGTGTGAAGTCGCACAACTGATCGAACAGTTCTGCGCGCTCAGACAGGATTGTTTCAACGGCCTGATCCATGATGCGCCGTTCAACCTGCTGATCGACATGTACATCTGCGAATGCACCGGTCGCCGGGTGACCGTGGGCGATGCGTGTCTGGCGGCGCGTACGCCGCAGACCACGGCCTTGCGGGCGATCCAGATGCTGATCGACGCGGACATGATCGTGCGGACCGACGACGCGACGGACAGCCGCCGCAAGCTGCTGTCGCTGACCGACAAGGGCCGTGAACGTGTCGTCCGGTTCGTCGACCGGGTCATCGAGCGGCAGCATCACCGCACCACTATCTGACGGTCCAGCCGGGAACCCCGCCGGGTTTCCGATCATTGATGGAACAGCGCTGGACGGCCGCCGTCGTCCGCACAGCCATCAAGGAGAAGACCGATGGGTGAACTGATCGACAAGGCAAAGGGCCTGGCGAATGAGATCGCAGGCAATGCCAAGCAGGTAGCGGGCGAGGCCCGCAATGACCCCGCACAGAAGGCCGAGGGCAAGGGACAGGAACTGAAGGGCAAGGCGCAGAAGCTTGCCGGCAGCATCAAGGGCGCCTTGGGCGACCGGGTCTGATCTCCCGCCGGGCCTGATCAGGGTCCGTGGGTCGCGCGAGGGGCCGTGCCGCGTGCAGCGGGACGGCCCCGTTCTTTTGCCTGCCGCCCGTCGCCGGCCCGTCGTCGCCCAAATTGACCCCGGATGGGCATATGCTATGCCGTAAGACGTGTGGCGAATGGTCGGGGGGCTTACCATGAAATGGCGCGCGACGATTTTTGCCGGCATGGCCGGCCTGATGCTTCCGGTTTCTCTCGCGGCGCAGACCGCAGCGGACAGCAGTCCGGACATCCGGACCGAGCAGGCGCTGGGTCTGCGCTATCTCTACGGTTCGGCCGAGGCGGCGAGCATCGCGCGGCAAAGCTATCGCGCGCTGACCGCCTATGTCCGGGACAAGGCGAAGCACCACCCGAAGGACGGCGTCGTCCTCGCGAGCGGTGCCGGTGCGGACGATCCGCGCTTCGAGCCATGCGGGAAGAAGCGGCCCGCCGTGATCTTCGATGCCGACGAGACGCTGATCTGGAACATCGGCAGCGCGCGCTGGCTTGCCGAACATGGCCTCACCTTCGATCCGAAGGTCTGGGCCTGGTGGGAGGCGACCGGTGCGGGCAAGGTTCTGCCTGTCCCCGGCGCGGTCGAGGCGGTTCGCGCGATCGAGGCGGCCGGTGCGCGGGTGATCGTGATTTCCAACCGCGACATTGCAAGCCCGGACGTTCCGGACGGCGACAATCACTGGAAGGCGACGGCCGCCGCGCTCAAGGCGGCGGGGCTGGGCGATTTCGTGCTGAACGACAATCTCTTCCTGCGCGGCACCGGCCCCGACCGGTCGAGCAAGGACGCCCGGCGGGCCGCCGTGTCCGCCCGCTACTGCGTCATCGCGATGGCGGGCGATCAGCTCGGGGATTTCGCGCAGCTGTTCAACGACAGCAAGCTGAGCGGCAAGGAGCGCAAGGCACTCGCCGAACGCCCGGCCTTCGCCGACCTGTGGGGCAATGGCTGGTTCCTGCTGCCCAATCCACTGTACGGCCCGTGGGACCGGACAGCGTTCGGGGATGTGTTCGACGATGCGCAGAAATGGTGACGATCGCGCCTGATGCCTGCCGGGTGATGGCCGGGTGATGGCCAGATGATGGAATGCGCGTCCTCCTGACCGGCTCTTCGGGCTGGCTTGGCCGCCATCTCGCGCCCCGGCTGCGGGCTGCGGGCCATGTCGTCGTCGGGCTCGACGTGGCGTCGGGGCCGGAGACGCAGGTCGTGGGAAGCGTCGCCGACCGTCCGCTCGTCGCGCGTGTCTTTGCCGCGCAGCGGATAGAGGCAGTGATCCACGGCGGCGCGCTGCACAAGCCCGACATCGTTCGGTATCCGGCGCAGACATTCATCGACGTGAACGTCACCGGTACGCTCAACCTGCTGGAGGAGGCGGCTGCGGCCGGGCACGATCGCTTCGTCTTCACCTCGACCACGTCGCTGATGATCACGAAGGCGATCCGGGCGGGGAGGGCGGGTGGCGCACGGGCGGCCGCCTGGCTGGACGAGGACTGCGGACCGCTCGAACCGCGCAACATCTATGGCGTGACGAAGCTGGCGGCCGAACATCTGTGCCGGCTCCATCATCTGCGCCATGGGCTGTCCGTCGCCATCCTGCGCACTGGCCGCTTCTTTCCGGAGGATGACGACAAGGCGCACGTCATCGACCATGACGGCCCGAACACGAAGGCGAACGAGTTGCTGAACCGCCGCCTGACGGTCGAGGACGCGGCTGACGCGCATGTGGTCGCGCTGGAACGGGCAGGCGGGCTCGGGTGCGAAACCTTCATCCTTTCCGCGCCGACGCCGTTCGGCCGGGATGACGTCGCGGACCTGATGGCCGATGCGCCCGCCGTCATCGCCCGGTATTTCCCGCAGGCGGCGGCGCTCTATGCCCGGCATGGCTGGACGCTGCCCGGCCATATCGACCGGGTCTATGACGCGGGAAAGGCGCAGCGGCTGCTCGGTTTCCGCTGTCGCACGGATTTCGTCGCCGTGCTGGACGCACTGGCGAACGGCACGCCGATGCCCTTCGCGCACGATCCGGCCTATCTGTCGCCCAAGGAAGTCCGGTCCATATCCTGATCCATCCATAAGGCTGGCTGATGAATGTGCGGCGCTTTTGGTTTCCACCGCTTCGCCCCGGCGCCTATGCTCCGGGGGCAAGAGGGAGACGGCAATGGCCTACACATTGATCACCGCGAACCGCAATTATTCGAGCTGGTCGCTGCGGCCATGGGTGCTGATGGCGGCGCTCGGCATCCCGTTCGAGAACCGCCTGGAGCCCTTCCTGCAATCGACCAATTATGATGCGTTCCGCGCCTTTTCGCCGACCGGGCAGGTGCCGGTATTGCGCGACGGCGACCGCACGGTCTGGGATTCACTCGGCATCATTCTCTATCTGGCCGACCGGCATCGGGAGGTATGGCCGCTGGACGACGCGGCGCGCGCCTGGGCGCAATCGGCCACGGCGGAGATGCATGCGGGCTTTTCGACGCTGCGCAACGATTGTCCGATGAATGTCGGCGTCCGCGTGGAGATCGCCGATCCGTCTCCCGCGCTGCTGCGCGACATCGCGCGCCTGCAGGAACTGTGGGACGAGGGACTCGCACGCTTTGGCGGACCGTTCCTGGCCGGTCCCGCGTTTACCGCCGTCGATGCGTTCTTCGCGCCGGTCGTGTTCCGCGTCCGCTCCTATGGCCTTGTCCTGACCGGCGCGGCGCGGGGCTGGGTCGATCATATGCTTGCCTGCCCGGTGATGCGCGAATGGGAACGGCAGGCGCTTGCCGAATCCTGGAGGGAACCCCTGCACGAGCAGGAAATGGGCGCGGCGGGCAAGATTCTTGCCGATTATCGTGCGGCTTAGCGTGTAATCGGTCGCTTTCCCCCTTTAACCATCGACTCGATGGGGCTAGGTGGAACGATCATGACCACGCCTCGCACGCTGTACGAAAAGATCTGGGACGCGCACGTCGTCGAACGCCGCCCGGATGGAACCTGCCTGATCTACATCGATCGCCACCTCGTTCATGAGGTGACGAGCCCGCAGGCGTTCGAGGGGCTTCGTCTGGCCGGACGCGCCGTGCGCCGTCCCGACCTGACGCTCGCCGTGCCGGACCACAACCTGCCGACGACCGCTCGTGTCGACGCGCAGGGGCGCCGCATCCCGATCGCCGATCCCGAAAGCGCGCAGCAGCTCGCCGCGCTCGAGCATAACGCGCCCGAATTCGGCATTCGCTATATCGGCCCGACCGACGCGGAGCAGGGCATCGTCCACGTGGTCGGCCCGGAGCAGGGCTTCACGCTGCCCGGGACCACGCTGGTCTGCGGCGACAGCCACACGGCCGCGCACGGTGCGCTGGGCGCGCTCGCCTTCGGCATCGGCACCAGCGAGGTTGAGCATGTGCTCGCCACCCAGACGCTGCTGCTCAAGCAGTCGAAGACGATGGAGGTCCGGGTCGAGGGCGAACTGGGCTTCGGCGTCACGCCCAAGGATGTGGTGCTGGAGATCATCGGCCGCACCGGCACCGCCGGCGGCACCGGCCATGTCATCGAATATCGCGGCTCGACCTTTGCCGCGATGTCGGTCGAGGGGCGCCTGACCGTCGCGAACATGGCGATCGAGGGCGGCGCGCGCTCCGGCCTGTTCGCGCCGGACGAGAAGACCTTTGCCTATCTGAAGGGCCGCCCGATGGCCCCCAGGGGCGCCGACTGGGATGCGGCCGTCGCCTGGTGGAAGACGCTGAGGACCGATGAGGGCGCCACCTTCGACAAATCGCTGTTCATCGATGCGGCGGACATCGCGCCCAATGTCACCTGGGGCACAAGTCCCGAGGATGTGGTGCCGATCACCGGCGTCGTGCCCGATCCGGACAGTTTCGCTGACCCTTCCAAGCGCGCCGCCGCACAGAAGTCGCTCGACTATATGGGGCTGGTGAAGGGCCAGCGGATGCAGGACGTGGCGGTCGAGCATATCTTCATCGGCAGCTGCACGAACAGCCGTATCGAGGATCTGCGCGCCGCCGCCGCCGTGGTCAGCGGCCACCGGATCGCGGACGGCATCAAGCAGGCGATGGTCGTGCCGGGCTCCGGCCTCGTCAAGCGTCAGGCGGAGGCGGAGGGGCTGGACCGCATCTTCGTCGAGGCGGGCTTCGAGTGGCGGGAGCCGGGCTGCTCGGCGTGTCTGGGCATGAACCCGGACAAGGTGCCGTCGGGTGAGCGCTGTGCTTCCACCTCGAACCGGAACTTCATGGGCCGTCAGGGTCCGGGCGCGCGCACGCATCTCGTCTCGCCGGAAATGGCCGCCGCCGCTGCCGTGACCGGCCGTCTGGCCGACGTTCGCGAACTGATGGGGCAGAAGAAGGAAGTGTTGGCATGAAGAAGGTGTTCTGGCTCCTGGCGCTCGGCGCCCTTGCCAGCGCGGCGATGGCCGCGACGCTCGGCCGCGCCGAGGAGCCGGCAGAGGTGCAGCTGGAGCAGGCCGACTGATGGACAAGGTGACGCAGGTCGAGGGGAGCGCCTATCCCTTCGGCATGAAGAATGTCGACACGGACATCATTATTCCCGCCAAGTGGCTGAAGACGATCAGCCGTTCGGGGCTCGGCCGCGGCGCGTTCGAGGTGATCCGGCAGGACCCGGCCAACCTGTTCGACGATCCCGCCTATGCGGGCAGCCCCATTCTGGTTGCGGGCGATAATTTCGGTTGCGGGTCAAGCCGCGAGCATGCCGCATGGGCACTGCTCGACATGGGCGTGAAGGCGGTCATCGCGCCGTCCTTTTCCGACATCTTTTCCGGCAACGCCTTCAAGAACGGCATTCTGACCGTCGTCCTGCCGCAGGAGGCGGTGGACCGCCTGCTTGAGGTGGCGAAGACCGATCCGATCCATATCGACCTGGAGCATCAGACGGTGACGACACCGTTTCAGGATCGCTTCACGTTCGAGATCGACCCGTTCCGCAAGAGCTGCCTGCTGGGCGGCCTCGACGAGATCGGCCTGACCCTGGGGGAGAGCGACGCGATCGACGCATATGAGGCCAAGGTTGGGACAGAGCGGCCGTGGGTCTCCGCCGCCGTTGCCTAAAGGCGGCGTGCGCCCTATGGCGGGCAGACGAGACACAGCTACAGGGCACCCCGGATGACCACATTCGATGATCGCGAGCGCGCGTTCGAGAACATGTTCGCGCATGACCAGGAAATGCAGTTCCGGATTGTCGCGCGCCGCAATCGCCTGCTGGGCGAATGGGCCGCGACGAAGATGGGCCTGACTCCGGAAGAGACCGACGCCTATGCGAAGTCGGTCGTTCAGGCCGAATTCGAGGAAGCGGGCGACGAGGATGTGATCCGGAAGGTCGTGGGCGACCTGACCCTTGCCGGCATTGACGCGGACGAGCCGACCGTGCGCGCCGCGCTTGAGGAGCAGGCGGTGGTGGCGCGCCGCATGTTCATGGAGCCGAAGTAACGCATATGCCCATGGCGGCTGACGACATCGCGGACATGATCCGCGCTGCGATTCCCGATGCGCAGGTCGAGATCACCGACCTTGCGGGCGACGGCGACCATTATGCCGCGCGCGTGGTGGCGGAAAGCTTCCGGGGCATGAGCCGCATCCAGCAGCAGCGGACGGTCTATGCCGCGCTCGGCGGCCGCATGGGGGGCGTTCTCCATGCCTTGCAACTGACGACGGCCATTCCCAACTGAGGGAAGGCGAAAGATTACGCGCGCGGTCACCGGCCGCGCGGCGAGGGAACGGATGGATCGAGACATGACTGACAGCGTGAACGCCCGTATCGACGGCATCGTGAAGGGATCGGACGTCGTCCTTTTCATGAAGGGCACGCCGCTTTTCCCCCAGTGCGGCTTTTCCAGCCGCGCGATCGCCATCCTTGAGCATCTGGGCGTCGCCTACGACAGCGTCGACGTGCTTCAGGATCAGGCGGTGCGTCAGGGGATCAAGGAATATTCCGACTGGCCGACCATCCCGCAGCTGTATGTGAAGGGTGAGTTCATCGGCGGCAGCGACATCATGATGGAGATGTACGAGGCTGGCGAACTCCACGAACTGATGGAAACCCGGGGCGTCGCCCGCGCGCAATAAGCCGCGCGCGGACCTCTGCCGGTTCGAACTTTGCCCTTCGCGGCGCGCATCCTTGGGGTTTGTGCTTGCTCGCTTAAGTTGGGCTCATGGCGCGGTCGCGCTGGCGGGCGACGGATCCCGATTGAGAAACAGGGCCGAAATCAGGTTTCTGAGCCACCGCACAGAGGGTTCGTCATGCACCCTTCGATGCCAGAATTGCTGAATGTTGATCAGGGGTGACGCCAGCGGCGGATCGATCAGGCGCAACGGCGCCATCGTCGCGAAAATTGCGCCTACGGCCGCCGGAACCGTGCTGATGAGATCGGAGCCGGCGACGAGCAGCGGAATACTCATGAAATGAGGGGATTGAAGCTGGATTCTCCGTTTCAATCCCATGTTGGACAGCTGTTCTTCGAACAGTTCCTGGCTGCGCCCCCGCTGGGCAACGACGATGTGGCCTTGCTCCAGGAAGGTGTCCAGCGTCCAGCCCGGCCTGGCCTGGCGATGGGTGGCTGAGGCGATGCATGTGAAGGGGTGATCGAACAGTTTTTGGGTGAGGAAGTTGCTCCCCGCCAGATCCGGAAAATAGCCGATCGCAAGATCGACATCGCCTTCGGACATGGCTCTTTCAAGCTCCCCGGGCGTCATTGACCGGCATTCCAGCGTCACCCCTGGCGCGCGCATTGCCAACTCCCGCATCAGCTGTGGCAGAAATACCAGTTCGCCGATATCGGATGTGCTGATCACGAAACGCCGTTCGGCCGTGACGGGATCAAAGGCACGACTGGCAAGTATCTCCGTTTCAAGCGCATTCAATATCCGCTTCACAGGATCACGCAGTGTCTCGGCCAGTGCGGTGGGCTGCATCCTGTTGCCGTTCCGGATCATCAATTCATCGCCCAGGGAGGCGCGCAGCTTGTTCAGCGAAAAGCTGACATTGGGCTGGCTCACGCCCAGGCGGCGCGCGGCGGCGCTGACGCCCCGCTCCTCCATCAGAGCATCGAGCACGACGAGCAGGTTGAGGTCGAATTGCGGGTTCATGGCCAATGTTATCCAGATTCTGGATCACTTATATCAAAATAAACAGTAATGTGGATCAGGAAGCGATTTGCTAAACTCTCGGGGAGGAGAGCAGCAGATGGGTCAATCGTCATTCCTTCAGAATGTCTGGTATGTCGCGGGCTGGAGCAGTGATCTGGCGCCAGGCGACAGGGTCGGGCGGACATTTCTGAACCGGCCGGTCGTGCTTTGGCGATCGGAGCAGGGCCACCTCAGCGCACTGGAAGACCGTTGCATCCATCGCGCCATGCCGTTGTCGTCCGGCAGTGTGGAAGGCAGCATTTTGCGCTGTCCCTATCATGGTCTGGAATTTGGCGGTGACGGGCGTTGCACCCGCATTCCAGCGCAGGACCGCGTGCCGGACAGCGCCCGCGTGAAATCCTATCCCGTGCTGGAGCGGCAGGGCATCATCTGGATATGGATGGGGGACGCCAGTCGTGCCGACCCGGCGCTGGTGCCCGACTATCCTATCCACGAAGAGCCCGCCTATGCATGGCGAAGCGCGCATTTTCCGGTAAGCGGAAACTGGCAATTGCTGATCGACAATCTCATGGACCTGTCGCACCTGCCCTACATTCATGCCCGTACGATCGGCGGCGACCCCAATTTGCATTTCAGCACCAGGACGCAGTCCGAAAAGCTGGCGAATGGCGTGCGGGTGACGCGCCACATGCCCGATTCCGTGCCGCCTCCGACTTATGTGGATGCGGCAGGCTTCAGGGGGCGTGTCGATCGCTGGCAGGAGATCGAGTTCGAACCGGTCCTGATCCGCATTCACACCGGCGCGTGCGATGTGGGAACCGGCGCCTATGAGGGGCGCTGGCAGCACGGCCTGTCGATGCGGGGGTTTCACGGCATCACGCCGGAGACGGAGACGACCACCCATTACTTCTGGTCGATGGCGACGAACATTTTGAGGGATGGCATTCCCGACGAGGTGTTCGAGCAGACCGCGAGGACTTTCCGCGAGGACCAGGAAGTGCTCGAACTGCAGCAGGAACGCATGCTTCAATATCCTGACGCGCCCATGATCGACATCGCCAGCGATGTGGGCGGAAGGCGGACGCGCCAGTTCATTGCCCGCCTGATGCGTGATGAAGCGGACGTATGCGCGTCAACCGACGACGCGGATCGTGCCCGTGCGGTACAGACGGAAGACGTTTGACGGCCTCAGGCCGCCTGCTCCCCGGCAGGCGCCGTGGCGCTGACCACGCGGTTGCGGCCGTCGAGCTTGGCGCGCAGCAGGGCGGCGTCGGCCGTCTGGACCACCCGGTCCCAGGGACAGTGCACAGGCGCGGATGCGAGGCCGATTGAGACGGTGACGGCGCCCAGGTCGCTTCCCTCGTGCCGGATTTGCAGATGCCCGATGCGCGCGCGAATCTCCTCGGCCCGTATCGCGGCGGTTTCGGCGTCGATGTCCGGCATCAGGATCAGGAATTCCTCGCCGCCATAGCGGAACACCTGATCGTCGCTCCGGATCGCGCCTTTCAGCGCCGCCGCCACCGCCTTCAGGACGGCGTCCCCGGCCTCGTGGCCGAATGTGTCGTTGAAATGCTTGAAATGGTCGATATCGATCATCGCGCAGCAGATGGGCGCGCCAAGTGCCTTCGCCTCGGCCAGTTGCGTCTCGAGCGCCTGGTCGAGCTGCCTGCGGTTCGACAGCGTCGTCAGCGGATCGGCCATCGCCATGTGGCGCAGCGCATCGCGCAGCCGCAGGTTGTCGAGCGCCAGCCCCACATTCTCCGTCAGCATCCGGACATAGACGTTCGCGGGTTCCACTTCGCCCGCGTCCGCGCGCCGCTCGAAATAGAGCAGGCCGAGCGTGCCGTTCTGCCCCGCGAGAGGCAGGCACAGCGTGTCGCGCACCGGCGCGTCGTCCTGTCGGACGTGGTCGCACGGCACGTCGACGCAATGGGCGGTGACCTGATGCGGCGCGCCCCGCCTCAGCCCCCAGCAGGACAGCGGCGAAAATTCGTGCCGAGACCCCTGTGGATCGAGCCAGGAACAGAGTTCGGTGACGGCATTGCGGCTGGTGTCGAGCAGGTACAGCCGCCCCGCCAGATGCGGCGCCACCTCCGGCGCGAAACGCGCGACCACCGCCTTCAGGTCGGCGATGCTGTCGCAGCTCTGCATCCGCTGGGTCATGCGTGACAGCAGGTCGCGCATCGCGCGGTCCTTGTCGCGCTCCTGCTCCAGCCTCTGCCGCTCGATGCCGTTCTCGCGGAAGATGCGCAGCGCCTCCGCCATGTCGCCGATCTCGTCGACATGGTCGAAGCTCGGCGGCTCGGCCGCGAAGTCCTGCGCGGCGAGCCGTCCCACCACGTCGCTCAGCTTGACGACCGGGTGCAGGACGCGGCGGCGGAACACGAAATAGAGGACGCACAGGAACAGGAGCGCGGTGATGCCCAGCATCGTCTCCGACACCGAACGCCAGAGGCGGGCGCTGTGCGAGGCTTTCTGGAGCGTGGTCTCCGTTCGCTGGTCGAGCCGGTACTGGAAGCGCTCGACGGCGGTGCGGATGCGGTCCAGCTCGCGCTCATACTCGGCGGAGAAGAGGATGGAGATCGCCCCGGCGCGGTCGCCGCTCTCCAGCTTCGCGATCGCGGCGCGCTGCTCGGCGGACAGGTTGTTCGCCCAGCGGATCGCGGCGTTCAGGCTGGCCAGCTCGTCGGCCGATGCGCCGACGTCCTTGATGGCCATCGTCCGCGCCTCGACGCTCGCCAGTGCTTTGGCTTCCTGTTGGTAAGCGACCAGATCGGCCGGATTGCCGCCGACCACGAACTTGCGGGACAGGTCGCTCAGGAGGAACACGTCCTCGTCGATCGTGGCGGTTGCCCGGTCGAGTGTGTAGCGCAACGACACCGCCACGCGCTCCTCTTCCTGTGTGGAGGAGGCCAGAAGCATCGTCGTGCCGGATGCAAGCGTGAGGACGACGGTAATGCCGTAAGCCCAGTTGGTGATCGTCGCCAAGCGCATGAGGCGGCGTATAGGGCGCGAAAGGATAGCGTTCGGTTAACCAGCGGCCCGACGGAGGCGAAAGACATCGTTCCGATTACGGAAACGGCGGCGCGGATTTGGGGGAAGCCCGGGTGGGGACATGCCGGGTGGGGACATGCCGGGTGGGGACATGGCGGTGGAGACCCATGCCATGTCCCCGGTCATTGAGCGGGCGTTGGTGCCGATAACGAAGCATCCGCCGTGCCAGCACGCCGTATCCCTGCTTGTCGGCCGTTGGCGATGGTTAACGGCCGCGCGTGCCCCGCGGCAATTGTAAAGCGTGCCGACAGTTTCGCCCCATCATGCGCCGGACGGCTTGACCGATTACATATGTAGTCGTACTGTCGATGACAGTTGTAGACGATGCCGGTGAGTCGCCGGTGCGGGAGTGACCGGTTTTGAGCGTGCACGAGAAGATCAGCGAAGCGGAACATGCGGTGATGGAGGCGCTGTGGGCGCAGTCGCCATTGACCGCCGCAGACGTCACGCAACAGGTCAGCGCCGAGCGCGGCTGGAGCATCCAGACGGTCAAGACCTTGCTGTCCCGCCTGCTCGCCAAGGACATCGTCACTGCGGAGCAGGACGGCCGCCGCTTCCTCTACCGTCCGCTGGTCGCGCGGGAGGTTTATGTCGCGGGTGAATCCGGCCGATTGCTCGACCGGCTGTTTGGCGGCCGGGTATCGCCGCTCGTCGCCCATCTCGCCCGCCGGGACGGCCTGTCGCAGACGGATATCGAAGAGATCGAGGCCCTGTTGAAGGAGCTGAAGGGATGATCGGCTGGTTCGTCGAGACGCTGCTTGCCGCCAGCATGCTGATGGCGCTGGTCCTGATGCTGCGCGGCGCAGTCGCCCGGCATCTCGGCGCGGGCGCGGCCTATGCGCTGTGGCTGCTGCCGTTCCTGCGGATGCTGCTGCCGCCCTTGCCGACGGGCGGCGGCGTCGCGGCCGCCGCCGTGCTGCCCGCGTCGATGGTGCCGGACAGCTTCGCGCGGGGCGGGCCGCTGATCACGCCGGAGATGATGGCGACGCCCGTCGCAGCCGGGGGCGCCCCCGTCTTTCCCTGGGTGGAGGCGCTGATCATCCTGTGGGCGGCCGGGGCGACGGCATTTCTCGTCGCGCAGGTCGTCGGCTACTGGCGGTTCAGCCGCCTGATGCGCGTGGACGGCACGTTGCTGCGGCACGAGGCGGGCATCGCGATCATCGAAAGCGCGCATGCCGCCGGTCCGCTGGCCTTCGGTGTGCTGCGCCGGTTCATCGTCCTGCCGGTCGATTTCGGCGACCGTTACGACCCGGCCGAACGCGCAATGGCGCTGGCGCATGAGCGTGCCCATCATGAGCGTGGCGACCTTGCCGCGAACATGGCGGCGCTGCTGGTGCTGGGGCTGCACTGGTGCAATCCCGTCGCCTGGATCGCCTATCGCGCGTTTCGCGCCGATCAGGAACTGGCCTGCGATGCCCGGGTCATGGCCCGCAACGCGGACGCCGACATGCGCGCCTATGGCCGCGCCATCCTGAAGGCGGCGAGCGGGCGGCATTTCGCCGCCGCCTGCCATCTCACCACGATCGACAATCTCAAGGGGAGGTTGACCATGCTTACCGCGCACCAGCAATCCTTGCACCGCATCACATGGGGGATGGCCGCCGTCGCGGTCGCCACCGTCTCCGGCCTTGCGCTGACCGCCTCGGGCAGCCGCGCGGCGCAGCAGGTGGCGGCCCTGTCGGAGAAGATGGAGGGCGCCCGTATCTCGCGCCTTGCCGCCTATTTCCCGCAGACGCCCACTGCTCCCGCCACCGTTCCCACGACGCCCGCGGTCCCCGACGCGCCACAGGCGCCGGCTTCCGCCGATGCGACCGCGGCTCCGATGGTTCCGGCCGCTCCCGCCGCACCGGCCGCCGTCTCGTCCGTTGCGCCGGCCGCAGCGGCGCTGCCCGCGCCGCTTGTGCCGCAGATACCCCCGGTTCCCGTCTACGACGCCCATCGCCACGTGCCGCAGCCGCCGCGGGCTCCCGCCGCGCCGCAGGCACCGAACTGGCCCGGCGTGCCCACCGCCGCACAGATCGAGGCGATGGTGCCGCAGGTGACGGTCGAGCGGACCTGCGAGGGCGACGGCTCGGTCGACGTCAACCGCCAGGTCATCAACGGGCGGGAACAGGTGCGCATCCGCATGTGCCAGCGCGACTTTGAACGGCATGCCCGGCACTCGGCGATCCGCAATCTGGAGATGACCCGCGCGCGGATCGCCCGCAACCGCTCGATGCCGGACATGACCCGGGCGGATATTCTGGCGGAACTGGATCAGGAGATCGGCCGCCTGCGCGACGGCCAGGACTGACCGCGCCTTCCCAACACCATCACCGTCAATAACATCGCGGGCAACGACATTGCGGGGCGGCGAAATAATTTCGCTGCCCCGTCTTGCGGCCCGGCTTGTTATAATTAAATGATGATCGTCATCTAAATGGCCCGGATGGGCGCGGAGGAAGATCATGACGACAGTATCGCAGACGGACGCGAAGGGCACGGCGCTGATCACCGGCGCATCCACGGGCATCGGCGCCATCTATGCCGACCGCTTCGCGCGGCGCGGCTATGACCTCATCCTTGTCGCGCGCGACAAGGCGAAGCTGACGGCGCTGGCCGAGCGGCTGGCGGCGGAGACCGGCCGTTCGGTGGAGGTGCTGGCCGCGGATCTGCTGGACCCGGCGCAGCTCGCCACGGTCGAAGCGCGGCTGCGTGACGATCCGGCGATCACGCTGCTGCTCAACAATGCCGGGATGGCGACCACGGTCGGTGTGCTGGACAATGATCCCGACGCCTATGACCGCCTGATCCGCCTCAACGTGCTGGCGCCCACGCGCCTGACGGTGGCGGCCGCGCCCGGGCTGGTCGCGCGGGGCGGGGCGATCATCAACCTGTCCTCGGTGCTGGCGCTCGCGCCCGAGATGTTCAACGGCGTCTACAGCGGGACGAAGGCGCACATCCTGAATTTCTCGCAGTCCCTCGCCGCAGATCTCGGGCCGAAGGGCGTGTATGTGCAGGCGGTCCTGCCCGGCGCGACCCGCACGGAGATCTGGGAGCGGGCCGGGCATGACGTCGACGCGCTGCCGGCCGACTGGGTCATGGACGCGCAGGAGATGGTGGACGCCGCATTGCTCGGCTTCGACCGCCGCGAGACCGTGACGATCCCCCCGCTGGAGGAGATCGCGGACTTCGACGCGATGAACGCGATCCGCCAGTCGCTGGGGCCTAAGCTGTCGCGCGCCCGCCCGGCCAGCCGCTACCGCGCCGCCGCCGACGCCTGAGCCTTGGCACCGGGGGAGGGCGCGATCCGCCCGCACCCCGCTAGGCATGGCGGCCGAAAGCCTCTATGGCCCGCCGCCATGACCAGCCGACCCCGCTTCGCCTTTTCCATCGCCGCCACCGACGGAAAGGCGCGCACGGGCACGCTGTCGATGCGTCGGGGCGACATCCGCATGCCCGCCTTCATGCCGGTCGGCACCGCCGCCACGGTGAAGGCGATGCGCCCGGCGGAGGTGCGCGCGACCGGCGCCGACATCATCCTGGGCAATACCTATCACCTGATGCTGCGTCCCGGCGCGGAGCGGATTGACCGGCTGGGCGGTCTCCATCGCTTCATGGGGTGGGACCGACCGATCCTGACCGACAGCGGCGGCTATCAGGTGATGAGCCTGTCGGCGCTGACGAAGATGAGCGAGGAGGGGGTCGCTTTCGCCAGCCATATCGACGGCTCGCGCCACATGCTGACGCCGGAACGGTCGATGGAGATCCAGCGCCTTCTGGGCAGCGACATCGTCATGGCCTTCGACGAGTGCACGAAGAACGGCTGCACCCACAAGGAGGCGGCACTGTCGATGGAGCGATCGATGCGCTGGGCGAAGCGGTCGCGCGACGGGTTCGACAGCGGCGGCGAACATGCCGCGCGCTCGGCGCTGTTCGGCATCCAGCAGGGCTCGCTCGACCGGGATCTGCGGCAACAGTCGGCGCAGGCGCTGACGGAGATCGGCTTCGACGGTTATGCCGTCGGCGGTCTTGCGGTGGGCGAGGGGCAGGAGGCGATGTTCGCCACGCTGGACTTCGCGCCCGAAATGCTGCCCGCTGACCGGCCGCGCTACCTGATGGGCGTGGGGAAGCCCGACGACATCGTCGGCGCGGTGGAGCGCGGCATCGACATGTTCGACTGCGTGCTGCCTACCCGTTCGGGCCGCAATGGGCAGGCCTTCACCTGGGCCGGGCCGCTCAACATCCGCAACGCGAAGTTCGCGGAGGACGAGGCACCGCTCGATCCCCGCTGCGCCTGCCCGGTCTGCACGACCTGGAGCCGCGCCTATCTCCATCATCTGGTGAAGGCGGGAGAGATGCTGGGCGCGATGCTGATGACCCAGCACAACATCCATTTCTACCAGGACTTGATGCAGGGCATCCGCGACGCGATAGCGGCGGGCAGCTTCGCGACGTTCGCCTCCACCTTCCGCGCGGACTACCGGCGGGTGTGATCCCGGAATTCGCCCGCGTGGATACGCCCGGCCGGTCCGGTGGCTACCAATTCCGCACCATCCTACGTAATGCTGATGGCAATGGTGTAGCTGCCCTGTGCCTCGTCATAGGCGAGCGGCGCGCGCAGCTGGCGGGAGAGGCCGGTCAGGATGCGGCCGTACCGCCGGTCGAGTAGGTCGAGCATCGCGGGGGATGGGCGGAAGGCCGATGATCGTACCGCCAGGGTCGCGCGCCCGGCCGTTTCGCCCGCATGGGCGGCGATGCGCACGGTGGCGTCGGGATCGGTCAGCATCGCCAGTTCGACCAGTTCGGTGATCAGGAAGGCGACGGGCACGGCCACGTCCTGGTTGACGTGCAACTGGTCGCTGTCGACCTGCATCGTGAAATGCGCGCCGCCGGTCGGTGCCGTCGCGCGCAGGCTGGCGCACAGTTCGCTGAGCAGCGCGCGCACGCCCACGCCCCGGTTCTCCTCCAGCTCCGCATAGTGGTTGCGGTGGACGACCGACAGCGCATCGACCCGCCGCTGGATCGAGGTATAGGCCTCGATCGCCTCCGGCGCCTTCGCCGACCGGGCGTGCAGGCTGATCAGGCTGGCGATGATCTGCAGGTTGTTCTTGACCCGGTGGTGGACCTCGCGGGTCAGGCGCCGTTGCCGCTCCAGGCTTTCGGCCATCTCCGCCTCGTGCGTCGCGACATCCTCGCTGATCGCGCGGAAGGTGTGGCCCAGGTCCGCGATCTCCCGCGCGGGCGTGCGCATCCGCCGCAGCGGTTCGATGACCTCGCCGGGGCGATAGGCGGCGACGGTGCGCCGCAACTGCACCAGCGGCCGGATCAGCAGGCGGCTGACCACGATCCAGCCGATCGCGGCGGCGGCGAACCACATGACCAGCGGCAGGAACAGCGACAGGGCGCGGGCCAGCGTCACCGGCGGGTCGCGCACCACCATCGTCAGCGTGATGCCGGTTTCGCCGAGCGGCGCGGATACCGACGCGGTCGTCCGTTCGGTCGGCACGCGCAGCGTACCGCCGATGTCGATGCGCTCGGTGCCGCGCTCCAGCCAGACATGGCGGTTCTGGACCGCGGAGACGGGATCGGTGACGCGTTCCAGATAGGACCGGTTGTAGAAGACGAGTGCGACCAGCCGCCGGTCGCGGCTGAACGTGCGGACCAGCAGCAGGCGCTGGCCGGTCAGGATATCCGCCGTCACCGGCACGAACCGCCGGCTGGCCGGCAGGGGATCGTCCCAGTCGCCGACGGAGGCGCATCGCCGCCGCCCGGTCCGGTCATAGATCACCATGTAGGTTTCGCCGTCCGACCGCGCACGCACGAACGCTTCGGCGCGGCGGCACAGATTGGGGTCGGCCTGCCCCGCGGACAGGGTATTGGTGGCAAGACGCAGGGCGGTCTGGTCGGAGGCAAGCTCCGCATTCAGCTTGCGGGCGCTCTGGCTGGCGGTCACGCGCAGCAGGGCGGCCTTCTCGACATCGGCGGTACGGATCGCCTGGAGCGACGCCACCAGTGCGATGATGCCGAGCGGCAGCAACGCCAGGGTCAGGACGAGAAACATCTTGACCCCGGTGGATTGAAACAGGCCGAGCTTCAGGCCCTCGATCGGGCCGTGACGCTCTTCCATCGCCGCTGCTCCATCTGTCAGTCGAGCTTGCTCAGAAGGTCGAGCATTTCGGCCGGGATGTCCTCTTCCACGGTCTGGCGATAGACGGATTGCAGCATCGTGCCGACATTGCCGCCGCCACCGTTCGCGGCGGCTGCCTTGCGGGTGCCACCGGCGCGCTTCTTCGCCTTCGCTTCGCCTTTTCGCGTAGCGGCCTCGCTCTTTTCCATCTCGTCGGGCCGCATATCAGAGGAAACCAAAACCTGCCCCTTCGCCGCTCCGCTCCATGCGGACTCATCCTAATTGCGTCATCTGGCCGCAGCGTCAATGCGCCGGACCCACTTCCCGGATCGTCCGGCAAAAAAACCGAACGGCTGTGAAACAAATCGATGGCTCGACGGTTCCCATTTCAAGCAATTTTTCTCGTGCGGACTGAACGCTGCCGGGAAAAGCGTGCTGCGGGGTCGCTGGGCGGGTTGCCGAAGGGGGCACAGTCCATTCATTATGCGACGCTGGACGGCTGCGTCGTCGACGCGGACCTGTTGCATCGACCGCGCCGGTGGCGCGGGCGGTTTTTTTGAAGGCAGTCGCGCCGGTGGCGCGATCAGGGAGACGAAACGGATCATGTCGCTTGGTCAGCAATTGCACCCCCATCTTCCTTTCCTGCGGCGTTACGCCCGCGCGCTGACCGGTGATCAGGCGCATGGCGACGCCTATGTCCGCGCCACGCTGGAGGCGATCGTCGCCGCGCCGGAGGAGTTTCCCCGCGACGTCGACCCGCGCCTCGGCCTGTACCGGACGTTCCACGCGATCTGGTCGTCGTCCCACATCGATGACGTGCCCGGCATTCCCGCCGCCGGCCGCGAATCGATCGCGCAGGCGCGCCTTGCCCGCATCACGCCGCTGTCGCGTCAGGCGTTGCTCCTGACCGCGATGGAAGGCTTCACGACGGAGGATGCCGCCTATCTGGTCGATGTCGATACCGGCACGCTGGAGAGGCTGGTCGAGGAGGCGGTGCGCGAGATCGAGGCGCAGACCCGGGCGAAGGTGCTGATCATCGAGGACGAACCGATCATCGCGATGGATATCGAGACGATCGTGCGCGACCTGGGTCATGAAGTGACGGCCATTGCCGTGACCCGTGACGAGGCCGTGCGCGAGGCGAAGGCGCAGCGCCCGGGCCTCGTCCTTGCCGACATCCAGCTTGCCGACGATTCGAGCGGTATCGATGCGGTGAAGGACATTCTTGCCGAATTCTCTGTGCCGGTGATCTTCATCACCGCCTTCCCGGAGCGCCTGCTGACCGGCGAACGGCCGGAGCCGACCTTCCTGATCACCAAGCCGTTCCAGCGGTCGACGGTGAAGGCGGCGATCGCCCAGGCATTGTTCTTCGATCAGGCGACGGCCCCTGCCTGACTGGCCGGAACCACCTTCCCGGCGATGCGTTCTTTGGGCGTAACGATGGGAGAAGGACCATGGAAGCCGAACAGCATGTCTCGACGGATCGGGCACGTGCCGGAAGCACCCCGCACATTGTGCGTTATGTCCTCGGCATATCATTCACGCTTGCCGTTGTCGCGATGGCGATCCTGTTGTTGGTTCGCTGACCGCATTGTCGCCTGACTATCGCATTTCTGCCATTTTGGAGCCGACTGCCGCCCCTATGCCCTCGATTGGACATTCTCGCGCGACCGATCACATGCCATACTCGGCACGACACCTGACACCCGCATCGGGGGGCAGCGATCGTGGCTGATGAGCCGGTGATGGAAGAAGAACGCCAGATCCTTTCCGACAGCGAGTTCAAGCGGGAGCTTGCCGCCGTCATCCCGCACCTGCGCGCGTTCGGCCGGTCGCTGTCGGGCAATCGCGACCTGGCGGACGATCTGGTGCAGGAAACCCTGCTGAAGGCATGGGCCGCGCGGGCGCGCTTTCAGGCGGGCACGAACATGCGCGCCTGGACCTTCATCATCCTGCGCAACCATTATCTCTCGCAGATGCGCCGGTCGCGCTTCCGTGGCGAATGGGACGACCTCACCGCCGACCGGCTGCTCGCGGCGCCCGCCAGCCAGGACAAGCATATCGAACTCAGCGACATGCAGCGCGCCCTGCTGCAATTGCCCCAGCCCCAGCGCGAGGCGCTGGTGCTCGTCGGTGCGGGCGGCTTTGCCTATGAGGAGGCGGCGGAGATCTGCGGCGTCGCCGTGGGTACGATCAAGAGCCGCGTCGCCCGTGGCCGCGCGGCGCTCGAGCAGATACTGGAGGGGCAGGATCTGCCCTCGCGGCAGGAACATACGACCAGCGCCACCGGTACGCTCGACGAGATCATGGAGGATGTCGACCGCCTCAGCCGCGGCCGCTGAGCCCTGTTCGGTCCCGCTGGCCGGCTTTCGCGAATCAGAGGCGATCGAGCCGGTCGAGCAGGGCGGTGATGTCGGCCGGCAGGTCCGCGCTCTTCGCGCCATAGGCCGCCCGGAGGGCCCGTCCCACACCTTCGTGATGCGCGGGCAGTTCGACGGTAATATAGCGGTTCACCGTATCTCTCCCGCCCTTTCCGTTCGATGATCCATTTACCTGGGCCATGGTTCAACAAACGTGTCCGGGCGGCAAAAGTTTCTGGCATTTCAGTCATAATTGACCACAAGCGCACTCGGACGTGCCTGTTCGGGACGGGTGTCTGCGGACGCGCGCCGATATGAGTGACGGGCCAATATGAGTTGCGGGCCAATATAAGTTTCAGGAGAGTGAACATGGCTGATCGGGGTGGACCGCCGATCGTGGGGGATGCCGACTGGGCCGGTGCGCTCGTGCGGGCGCGGGCCCATGCGCCGTTCCTCGCCCGGTCGCTCGTCCGCCATGCCGACATCGCCGCGCTGCTGGCCGGCGGAAACGCGGACGCCGCATGGGCGGCTGCGAACGCGGCGGGGGAGGGGGCGGACAGCGTCGCCCAGTCCCTGCGCCGCCAGCGGTCCGCGATCGCGCTGGTCACCGGCATCTGCGACCTTGCGGGCGCGTGGGATCTCGACCGGGTGACGCGCGCCCTGTCCGATTTCGCCGATACCGCGCTCGACGCGGCCCTCGCCGCCGCCTTTGCCGAGCGGTTCCCGGGCGAGGACGTGCGCGGCTTCGCCGTCATCGCGCTTGGCAAGCATGGCAGCCGGGAGCTCAATTACTCGTCCGACATCGACCCCATTTTGATCTTCGACCCCGAAACCCTGCCGCGCGGCGCGCGCGAGGAACCGGTGGAGAGCGCCGTGCGCCTCGCCCGCCGTGCGACCGAACTGCTCTCGCAGCGGGACGGGGACGGCTATGTGTTCCGCGTCGACCTGCGTCTGCGGCCCTCGCCGGAGGCGACGCCGATCGCTTTGCCGGTGGAGGCGGCGATCGGCTATTATGAATCGATGGCGCTGGGGTGGGAGCAGGCCGCCTTCATCCGCGCGCGTGCCGCCGCCGGGGACAGGACGCTCGGCGATTATTTCCTGCGGTCGATCCGCCCGTTCGTCTGGCGGCGCAGCCTCGATTTCGGCGCGATCGACGCGATCCTCGATATCTCCCGCCGCATCCGCGACCATTATGCGCAGGGGCAGGCGTTCGGCCCCGGCTATGACCTGAAGCGCGGGCGCGGCGGCATCCGGGAGGTGGAGTTCTTCGCGCAGGTGCACCAGCTGATCCACGGCGGCCGCAACCCCTCTCTGCGTTCGGGCGCCACGCGGGAGGCGGTGGCCGCGCTCGCGGCGGCGGGCGTGATCGGGGCGGACGTCGCGGCGCATCTCGACGCCGCCTATGTCCTCCTGCGCACCATCGAGCACCGGCTCCAGATGGTCGAGGACCGGCAGACCCACGAACTGCCCGTTCAGGCGGAGGCGCTCGCCAATGTCGCGCGGCTCCATGGCCTTGCGGATGGCGATGCATTGCTCGATCTGCTGCGCCCGCAGGTCGCGTGGGTCGGCGGCAACTATGACCGCCTGACGCGGGAGGATGGCGACGAGCGCCTGTCCGCCGATGCCGAGGGGCTGGCGGCGCAGTTGTCCGCCATGGGTTTCCCCGACACCGACGTGGCGATGGCGCGGATCGCGGGCTGGCGCGACGGGTCGGTGCGCGCGCTGCGCAGCACGGCGGCACGACAGGCGCTGGAGGAGGTGCTGCCCGGCCTGATGACAGCGCTTGCCCGGGCGCCCGATCCGCCGATGGCGCTCAACCGGCTCGACGGCATGATCCACCGCCTGCCGAGCGCGATCAACTTCTTCAAGCTGCTCGCCGCTCGCCCCGCGCTCGCGCAGGCGCTGGCGGAAATCCTCAGTCACGCGCCCGCCTTGTCGGAGGCGCTGGCGCGCCGTGTCGAGCTGCTCGACGGCCTGATCGACGCCACCGCGTCGGAGCCGGTGCCGCCGGTCGACGTGTTCGCCGGTCAGCTTTCCGCCCTCGACGCTGGGGAGGACTATCAGGTGCTGCTCGACCGCGTGCGGCAGAAGGTGGGCGACAAGAGGTTCGCGCTCGGCACGCAGATCGTGCGCGGCATCGCCGATCCGCTCGATGTCGGCGCGGGCTATGCGCGCGTGGCGGAGGCGGCGATTGCCGCACTCGCCCGCGCGACCATCGCGGAGTTCGAGCAGGCGCACGGGAAGGTGCCGGGCGGCGAGCTGGTCATCCTGGCGCTCGGCCGTCTGGGCGGCGGCGTCCTGACCCACGCCTCCGACCTCGACCTCATCTATCTGTTCACCGGCGATTTCGCGGCGGAGTCGGACGGGGCAAAGCCGCTCGGCGCCACGCAATATTTCAACCGCCTTGCCCAGCGGGTCGGCAATGCGCTGTCGGTGCCCACGGCGTCCGGCCCACTGTACGAGGTCGACACGCGCCTGCGCCCCTCGGGCAATCAGGGGCTGCTCGCGGTCAGCGTCGACAGCTTCGCGCGCTACCAGCGGGAGGAGGCGTGGGCCTGGGAGCATCTGGCGCTCACCCGTGCCCGGCCGGTCTTCGGCTCGGCGCAGGCGCGCGCCGGGCTGGAGGCGATCATCGACGGCGTGCTGGCGATGCCGCGCGACCTTGACCGCTTCACCCGCGACGCGGTCAAGATGCGCGGCGATATCGCCCGGCACAAGCCGCCCGCAGGCCCGCTCGACGCGAAGCTGGTGGACGGCGGCCTCGTCGATCTCGAATTCCTGATCCACGTCACCCAGTTCCGCACCGGCACCGGCTTCGCGCCGCGCCTGCCCGATGCGCTCGCCATGCTGGTCGCGGCCGGGCATCTGCCCGCCGGTCTGGCCGCGGCGCATGACCTGATCACCCGCTTCCTCATCGTCTCGCGCCTCGTGTCGCCGCGCTCGACCGAACCGCCGGAGGCGTCGCGCCCGCTGGTCGCGCGTGCGTGCGGCGCGGCCGACTGGGACAGCCTGCTTGCCAGCTACGACGCGGCGCGGCAGAGCATATCGCGGGCATGGGGCGCCATCGCCGCCGCCTTCCCCCCGAACGGAGACGCTACAGCATGATCGAGGCAGGACAGAAGGCGCCGGATGCGCCGTTGCAGGATATGGAGGGCGCGCCCTTCACGCTGGAGCGCTTTCGCGGCGCGGCGCTGGTCCTCTATTTCTATCCGAAGGCCGATACGCCCGGCTGCACCAGCGAGGCGCAGGATTTCACGGCCCATGCCGATGCCTTCGCCGCGGCTGGCGTGCCCGTGGTCGGCGTGTCGAAGGACAAGCCGGCCAAGCTGAAGAAATTCGCCGATAAATACGGGCTGAAGGTGACGCTCGCCTCGGACAAGCAGGGCGGCTTCTGCGAGGCGTTCGGGACCTGGGTGGAAAAGAGCCTCTATGGCCGGAAGTATATGGGCATAGAGCGCGCGACCTTCCTGATCGGTGCCGACGGCGTGGTGCTGCGCGTCTGGCCGAAGGTGAAGGTCAAGGGGCATGCGGAGGATGTGCTGGCGGCGGTCCGCGCGCTTTGACGGGCACGCCTGCCACCGCCGGTACCGTCTCCATCGCCGCCGCCTGCCGGTCGGTGCTGCTGACCGCCGATCCGCGTGCGAAGCTGATGCGCGCGCGGGCGGTGGCGCGGGACTGGCGGCTCGGGCGGCTGGCGCATGCCTTCGACGTGGCGATGCCGGACCGGCCCGCGCGGCCGGACCGTCCCGAACTGCTGCCGCCCAACCGGATGCCCAAGCGCGGCAGGGCCGGGTCGGAGCGGTCGCGGATCGCCCTGCTCCATGCGCTCGCCCATATCGAGTTCGTCGCCATCGACCTGGCGTTCGATTGCGCCGGCCGGTTCGGCGCGGCGTTCGATCGCGCGTTCGTCGACGACTGGCTGTCCGTCGGCGCTGACGAAGCGATGCACTTCGCGTTGCTCTCGCGCCGTCTCGCCGCGCTCGGTACCGCCTATGGAGATCTTCCGGCGCATGACGGGCTGTGGGAGGCGGCGGAGGAGACCGCGCATGATCCGATGGCGCGGCTGGCCGTCGTGCCGATGGTTTTGGAGGCGCGGGCGCTCGACATCACCCCGTCGACGATCGCGCGGTTCGAGGCGGCGGCGGACCCCGTTTCGGCGCGGATGCTCGGGCGAATCATGACCGACGAGGTGCGGCATGTCGCCGCCGGGACGAAGTGGTTCCACGTGGCGGCGGGCCGAGAGGGGCTCGACCCGGTTCATCATTACCAAAGTCTTGTGATCCGGCACTTTCGGGGTGCCCTCAAACCACCGTTCAACGACTCAGCCCGCGACGAAGCCGGTTTAACGCGCGAATTCTACGCCGCGCTTGCGTCATAAGTCTGAATTTGCAGAGTTAACGGCACGGGGGCAGCACAAGCTGCTTTTTAGATAAATCGGGTCAAACGCCATGCGCGGCGAAAACCGCGTAGTGACGATGTCGGGGTACGCATGTCGCAACGTTATAAAAATAACGCGAAAAGCATTCGTTCGTTCCATTCCTTCCGCGCTTTCATCGCTGTTGCTGCATTCGGCGCCCTGTGCGCCGCCGCGCCGGCCCGCGCTGCCGCAGACGAGGAAGACGGTCCCTATGGCGACATCGCAGAGGCGAGCGCCAGCACCATGGGGAAGGGCGACGCCGGTTTTTCCAGCCTGTTCGCCGACTGGAAGCGTATGGACAACGGCGTGAAGTCCGCCGTCTACATCCCCTCGGGTCGCCCGGTCGAAAAGGCGATCTCGCTGACCAGCAGCTACGGCGTGCGGTCCGATCCGTTCAACGGCCGTGCCCGCATGCACAAGGGCATTGATATCCCCGGTCCGGTCGGCACCCCGATCTATGCGACCGCCGACGGTGTCGTCGCCCGCGCAGGCTGGGCCAGCGGCTACGGCAACCTTGTGGAAATTTCCCACGGCAACGGTCTTGAGACCCGCTACGGCCACATGTCGAAGCTGATCGTGGAACCCAACACCCGCGTGCGTCGCGGCCAGATCATCGGCCTCATGGGGTCGACCGGCCGCTCGACCGGCAGCCACCTGCACTATGAAGTGCGTGTCGACGGCGCTGCGGTGAACCCGCTGCCGTTCGTCGCCGGCGCCGAATATGTGGTCGCCCTCAACGCCCGCCCGCCGGTCGCCATGGGTGGTCCGACCAGCCGCGAGGAGGCGGCCGCGAAGTAATCGCGACCCGCTCTTCATACCGTATTTCGAAAGGCCTGGCGGGCGATGGCTTGCCGGGCCTTTCGCATCTTCCTATCTTGTGCGCATGAGCGACATCGACCTCACCCAGTCCGCCGCCGCCCGCGTGGCCGTCATCGCCGCCAAGCAGGGCAAGCCGGCGATCCTGCGCCTTGCCGTGGAGGGCGGGGGCTGCTCCGGCTTCCAGTATCGCTTCGGCCTCAGCGAAGCGGTCGAAAACGATGACGTGACGGTGGAGCGGGACGGCGTGACCCTTGTCGTCGACCCGATGAGCCTCGACCTCGTGCGCGGCGCAGCGGTCGATTTCGTCGAGGATCTGGGCGGCGCCGCGTTCAAGGTCGCCAATCCCAACGCCACCGCCGGTTGCGGCTGCGGGTCCAGCTTCTCGATCTGATCGGGTAAAATTTCACCTATCCTGTTGCCCACCCTTCCTTTTCCGCGCGGCGCTTGCTCTACAGGTCCGTGCTGACAATGGCTTTGCGGGGTACGGGATGAAGACGGTTCTGGGGTTTGCGGCCGGATTGATGCTGGGTCTGCTGCCCGCCGGACAGGCCGCGGCACAGTCGGTCACTGACTGCCCCCTGCGCACCGCACCCTTCTCGATCGACCTGCCGCTGGTCGACGTTCTGACAAGCCCTGCCGCCAGGGGCGCTGTGGATGGCACCCTGCCCGAAGCGCTCACCGTACTGCCGCCCCGGTTCTTTTCGACCCGGGCGCCGACCTTCGCCGCCATCCTCACCCTGCGCTCGCTCGCGGACATGAAGGGGCTGTCGCAGGCGAAGCTGGCCGCCGCCGACACGGCCCTGCGCGCTCTGCCGGTGACGGCGGCGGACCGGGTGGCGCGCTGTGAGCGGTACGATAATGATCGCCCCGCCTTTGATCTGCCGAAGGGCAAGCCGAGCGTGCTGGTGTTCGAAAAGATGACCGGCTTTCGCGACGGGCCCTCGGTCGATGCGGCCCGCGCCGCGTTGCAGGCGATCGGCGCGCGCCTCGGCTGGACGGTGGTGGTCACCGGCAAGGGCGGGGCGATCACGCCGCCGGTCCTGCGCCGGTTCGATGCCGTGGTCTGGAACAATGTCAGCGGCGACGTCCTCACCATGTCGCAGCGCGCGGCGCTGAAGGCCTATGTGGAGGGTGGCGGCGGCTTCATCGGCATCCATGGCGCGGCGGGCGATCCTGCGACCTTCTGGGACTGGTACACCGACGGCCTGATCGGCGCGCGGTTCGCCGGGCACCCGATGAAGCCGCAGTTTCAGGATGCCCGGGTCGTCGTCGAAGGACGGGACAGTCCGCTCGCGCGCGGGCTTCCGGCGGAATGGCTGATGCGCGACGAATGGTATTCGTTCCGCGCGAACCCGCGCGATAGCGGTGCCCGGATCGTCGCGACCCTTGACGAGGGCAGCTATGCGCCCGTCGGGTCGGAGGGGCAGTCGCTGCGCATGGGGGATCATCCGATCGCGTGGACGCGCTGCGTGGGCAGGGGGCGGATGTTCTATACCGCCATCGGCCATATGCCCGAAGCCTATGCCGAGCCGAACAATGCGACGATGCTGGAAAATGCGGTCCGCTGGGCCGCGGCGAAGGGAGCCGCGTGCGACGCATCCGCCCCCGCACGTTGAAGGGCGGCTGTCCTACCGTCGCCGACCGATGATAGATATGGGGTGCAAACATATGTTCCGGCGGGATTTTCCATGCGCCTGAACGGCTGATCGATCGCTTTTCGGGGAGGGCCGGGAACGGTGCATGGCAACCCGCAACTTCCGCAACTTCGTTGGAAACCGCCCGCCCGTTTTGAAACAGATGGGGCGGGGGATATCATCGGAAGGCGCTTTCCACCGGCCCGCGCTTCGCTCATGAATGCTGCTCCGTCCTTCCTCCGACAGGATCACCGCACATTATGCTCCGACATGCGCGCGCCTTCATGCTGGGCAAGGGTTTCTGGACCGAGCGGACCGTTCCGCTGGCCGATGTGGAGACCGCGCTCGGGCTGATGCGGCCGGTGGATGCGTCGATCCCGCTGCGGCGGCTGGGCGGCGCGGTCGGCGGCGGCTATCTGGTGCCTGACGATCTCGACGGCATCGCCGCCTGCATCTCGCCGGGCACCTACACCGAATGCCACTTCGATGCGGCGCTGGCCGATCTGGGCATTCCCGTCTTCATCGCCGACGCGCGCGTGGACGGGCCGCCCGCGCCGCACCCGCTGTTCCACTTCACCCGCCGGTCCTTCGACACCTATGCGGACGACATGCGGGTCACCTTCGACGGCTTCTGCGCGGCAGTAGCCCCGGCCGAAGGCGACCTCATCCTCGACATGGATATCGAGGGCGCCGAATACCGGGTGCTGGCCTCCGTCTCCGACGCGCTGCTGTCGCGGTTCCGGATCATGACGATCGAATTCCACCATCTGGGCAATCTCCACACGCCGCTCGGCCTGGAGGAGATCGGCGCGGTGTTCCGGCGCCTGTCGCGCACCCATGCGATCGTGCACGTCCACCCGAACAATGCCGTGCCGCCGGTCGAGCGCGGCGGCATCGCCATTCCGCCGGTGATGGAATTCACCTTCCTGCGGCGGGACCGTGCCCGCTTCACGCCCGCCGCCGGTCCCTATCCGCATCCGCTTGACGTCAGGGTCGAAGACCACCTGCCGGACTTCGCTCTGCCCGCATGCTGGTACGGGCAGGGCGCCGCACGCTAACGGACGCTTGGCGTGGCCGCTTCCATGCCCTAAATGCTGGCGTCGAAGCGCTGATGGCCGTGTCGACCGGGTTCCGGCGTTCCGCGGTTTGAATGCGCCTTCATTCGGTTTATTTTAACGCCATGGCGTTTCCGGGAAGCGTGATTGTCCAATGTCCTTTGACGGCAGCATCGGTTCGCAGGGGCGTGCGGGGGGTGACGCCGCGCGCGGGGACATCATGAACGAGATACCCGTCGTCCGCACCCGTCCGCGCATGAGCGCCCGCGCCGTGCGGGAGGTTGCCGCGGCGGCCGAACTGGGCGCGCTTGTCCTGACGCTGCTGGCCTCCACCCTCGTCATCGAGAAATGGTATGCCGACACCGTAGCAGCGCTGGTCATGTCCGGCGCGTTGTGGATCGGCGGCTATTTCGTCCTCACATACCGCTTCACCGACGCGGCCGAGTCCGTCGTCGGCCGCGACCTGCTGGCTGGGCGCCTCGGCAACTGGCTGAAGGCGGCGCTGCTGGTCGTGATCTTCGCCTTCTCGACGAAGACCAGCCAGGATCTATCGCGCCTCTGGTTCGCGGCGTCCGCCGGCCTCGGCCTTGTCGCCATCGCCGTTGCCCGCATGGCCGTATGGATGGCCTTCTCTTCTTCGCGCAGGGAGGGGGCGGGGACGCGCATCGGTGTCTATGGCGTCGGCGGCGACCTGGCCGATGTCGAGTTGCGGCTGCGCGCCAATGCGCTCGGCACCTTCGTCGGCGTGTTCGACGATGCGGCGCAGGACGCTTCGGCCGCGCCGGGCGAAGGGCTTTCGCGGCTGGTCGAACGTGCGCGTCAGGGGGAGGTCGACGCGGTCGTCATCAACCTGCCCTGGCATCAGGAAGAGCGTATCCGGCACATCGTCCGCCAACTGGAGACGGTCAATGTCGACGTGCTGCTGCTGCCGCCCGCGGCGCTCGCGGAGCATGGCGTCATGCGCCTCGCCCGCGTGGGGCAGCTGAACGCGCTCGCGCTCTACACCCGCCCGGCGGACGGGGTGGCGGCGCTGATCAAGACGTGCATGGACCGGCTGGTCGCGCTGGCCGCGCTGGTCCTGCTCTCGCCGCTGCTGGCGGCGGTCGCCCTCGCGATCCGGCTGGAATCGCCGGGGCCGATCCTTTTCCGCCAGTATCGCTGCGGCCTCAACAACCAGCCGTTCACGATGTGGAAGTTCCGCAGCATGTATGCGGAGGCGGCCGACCGGAACGCCGACCGCCTCGTCACCCGCAACGACAACCGCATTACGAAGGTCGGCGCGATCATCCGCAAGCTCAGCATCGACGAACTGCCGCAGCTGTTCAACGTCCTGAACGGCTCGATGTCGCTCGTCGGCCCGCGTCCGCACGCCTATGGCGCGAAGGCGGCCGACCGGCTCTACGAGGATGTTGTCGACCGCTATGCCGCGCGTCACCGGATGAAGCCGGGGCTCACCGGCCTTGCGCAGGTGCGCGGCTTCCGCGGTAACACCCTGCATGAGACCGATATCCGCAACCGGGTGGAAAGCGACCTTGAATATATGGAGCGCTGGTCGCTCTCGCTCGACCTCTCGATTCTGATGCGCACCGCCTTCGTGCTGTTCTGGCAGCGCAACGCCTATTGACCGGGGGAGGGGGAAGCTTCGCCCTGCATCAGTCCTGGGCGGCGACGGCCCCCGTCATCCCGCCCGGCGAGAGGATTTCGATCCAGTAGCCGTCCGGGTCGGTGATGAAGGCGATGCCCTTCATCTTCCCGTCCTGCGGGCGCTTGCGGAACGGGACGTCCATCGCCTCGAAACGGGCGCAGGCGGCGTCGACGTCGGGCACGCTGATGCCCAGATGGCCAAAGCCGCGCGGCTCGTCATTGCCGCTGTGATAGCCGGCAAAGGCGGGGTCGCTCTCCGTTCCCCAATTATGGGTCAGCTCCAGCGTCGTCTCACGCGAGAAGATGAAGCGCGCGCGTTCCGCCGGGTCGTCCGGAATGATCTCGTCCTCGGCCAGATAGGCCATGAAATAGAGCGAGAAACGCATCTCGGCGAAATCCAGCCGTTGCAGCAGCGTCATGCCCAGCACGTCGCGGTAGAAGGCGACGGACGCCTGCGGGTTGCGGACCCGCAGCATCGTCTGGTTGAGCGTGAAACCGCGTGTTTCGGCTGGACGTGTCACTCTCGTTCTCCCTTTCAGCCCAGCCGCGTGAGCGCCGCTTCCAGCCGCTCCGCCTCCGCCGCCTTGTCCGCATGGTCGGCCCTGGCCTTCTCCACCGCTTCGGGCTTGGCCCGTTCGACGAAGCTGGCGTTCGACAGACGGCCGGCGAGGGCGTCGCGCTCCTTCTTCGCGCCCTCAAGCGCCTTGGCGAGCCGCGCCTTCTCAGCCGCGAGGTCGATCACGCCCTCCAGCGGCAGGATGAACGTCGCCTCGTCGACGACGATCTGCGCCGCGCCGCCCGCCGGGGGATCGCCGAAGGTCAGGCTCTCGACCCGGCCCAGTCGGGCCAGCGCCACGCCCTGCCGGTCGAGCCGCCGGTGCGTCTCCTCGGCGGCGTCGCGCACCACCATGGGCAGCTTCGCGCCCGGCGGCACGTTGAGTTCGGTCCGCCCGGTGCGGATCGCGCTGACCAGCCGGATCAGCCAGTCGATCTCCGCCTGCGCCTGCGTATCGACGGCGGCCAGCGCCTGCGGCCATTGCGCGACGATCAGTTCGTTCGCTCGCGTGCCGGTCAGGTGCCAGAGCTCCTCGGTGATGAACGGCATGAACGGGTGGAGCATCACCAGGATCTGGTCAAATGCCCAGCCTGCGACCGCCTGCGTCTCCGCATCCATCGCGCCCTTGGTCAGTTCGATGTACCAGTCGCAGAACTGATCCCAGACGAAATGGTAGATCGCGTTGGCGGCAGCGTCGAAGCGCAGCTCGGCCATCGCCCTGTCGATCGCCTGCACGGTCGCGACCGTCTCCGCGATGATCCAGCGATTGACCGGCAGGTCGGCGGCGGGCGCCTCATGGGCAGTCGAGGCGGTGACGCCGTTCGCCTGAAGGAAGCGCGCCGCGTTCCACAGCTTCGTCGCGAAGTTGCGATAGCCCTCGACCCGCTTTTCATCCATCTTCACGTCGCGGCCCTGGCTCTCCATCGCCGCCATGAAGAAGCGCAGCGCGTCGGCGCCATACTGGTCGATGAGGCCGAGCGGATCGACGACATTGCCCTTGGACTTCGACATCTTCTGCCCGTCGGCCGCGCGGACGAGGCCGTGCAGGTACAGCTTGCGCCAGGGCACGTCCTTCATGAACTCGATGCCCTGCATCGCCATCCGCGCGTCCCAGAAAAACAGGATGTCGAAGCCGGAGATCAGCAGGTCGTTGGGGTAATGCCGCGACAGCGTCGTCGTCTGCTCCGGCCAGCCCAGCGTCCCGAACGGCCACAGCGCCGAGGAGAACCAGGTGTCGAGGACATCGGGATCGCGGGTCAGTTTCCTGTTGCCCGCAAGCGCCTGCGCCTCCGCCTCCGTCTCGGCGACGTAGCTGTTGCCGTCATCGTCGAACCAGGCCGGAATCTGGTGCCCCCACCACAACTGCCGGGAGACGCACCAGGGCTGGATATTCTCCATCCAGTTGAACCAGGTCTTTTCCCAGGTCTTCGGCACGATCTCTATCGCGCCGGTCTTCACCGCCTCGATCGCGGGCCTGGCCAGGGTCGCGGCGTCGACATACCACTGGTCGGTCAGCCACGGCTCGATGACGACGCCGGAGCGGTCGCCATAGGGCGTCTGGATCGTACGCGGCTCGAAATCCGCCTCGACCGGTTCGCCCTCCTTGCTCTTCGTGACATGGGGGACGAGGAGGCTGAGCGCCTTCATCTCGGCAACCACGGCCTCCCGCGCGCCGTCGACGCCGTCGTGGCGGAAGCGGTGCAGGCCAAGGAAGCGGTCGGGGATCAGGCCGTCGGCCGTCTGCACGACATTGGCGTCGGCATCGAACATGTTCAGCATCTGCGACGCGGCAATCCCGGCGCGCCTGCCGACATCGAAGTCGTTGAAGTCATGGCCCGGCGTGATCTTGACCGCGCCGGAGCCGAGTTCGGGGTCGGCATGCTCGTCGGCGACGACCTTGAACCGGCGGCCCGTGATCGGCTGGAGGATGTCCTTGCCGATCACCGCCTGATAGCGCGGGTCGTCGGGATGGACGGCAACCGCCATGTCGGCCAGCATCGTTTCCGGCCGCGTCGTGGCGACGACGATATGGTCGGACCCGTCCGCCAGCGTGACGCCGTCGGCGAGCGGATAGCGGAAGCGCCAGAAGCCGCCGCTGGTTTCCTTCGTCTCGACCTCCAGGTCGGAAATGGCCGAGCGGAAATGCGGATCCCAGTTGACCAGCCGCTTGTCGCGGTAAAGGAGGCCGCGCTTGTGCAGTTCGACGAAGACATGGGCGACGGCCTTCGAAAAGCCCTCATCCATCGTGAAGCGTTCGTTCGCCCAGTCCATCGAGCAGCCCAGACGCCGGAGCTGACGGGTGATCGCGCCGCCGCTCTCCGCCTTCCACTCCCACACCTTCTCGACGAACTGGTCGCGGGTGTAGTTGCTGCGCTTGTCCTGCCGTGCCTCCATCTGCCGCTCGACCACCATCTGCGTCGCGATGCCGGCATGGTCGGTGCCGACGACCCACAGCGCATCCTTGCCGCGCAGCCGCTCGTAGCGGATGACGATGTCCTGCAGCGTGTTGTCGAGCGCATGGCCGATGTGCAGGCTGCCGGTCACGTTGGGCGGCGGGTTGACGATCGTGAAGGGCGTGGCGTCGGGCCGTTCCGGGCGGAACAGGCCGTTTTCCTCCCAATGCGCGTACCAGCGGGTTTCGATCGCGGCGGGGTCGAAGGTCTTGGGCAGTTCGGTCATGGGTCGGGGCTCTAGAGCGATTTCGGGCCGGGTGGAACACCCGGCGTTACCGAACGGGGCAGGGGAAACGAAAACGGCGCCCCGCGCGATAATGCGCGGGCGCCGCTTCGTGATGCGATGGACCGGGCGGCGTCAGCCGCGCCGGGTCCGGATGTTCAGCGTACGCCGCCGGTGATGCGCGCGATTTCCTTCGCCACCATGCCCTCGACCAGTTCGGGCAGCCTGGCGTCGAGCCACTCGCGCAGCATCGGGCGGATCATTTCGCGCACCATGCCTTCCAGCGTGTTGGTCTCGCCGCTTTCCGGCGACACCACCATGGACGACAAAGCGGACAGCGAATGACGGGCGGCAACTTCGCTTTCGACGGAAATCATCTTTTCGGCTCCCACGGGGGAAAGGGCTGCTTGGGCTGGGGTCACGTTCTTCTCCGTCTCGATCTCGTCGGTCAGCTCCAGCACCTGCTCGACGACAGGGGCGGGTTCCTCGACGGGGTCTGTCTGCACATCCGCCACGGCACTCTCTTCCACGGCGGTTTCCCCGGCGACGGTTTCGTCCGCCGGGTCTTCTGCGATTATCTGTTCTTCGGCGACCTCGATCTCGTCTGCGGCGTCCGGCGGCGTCAGTTCGATCGGCGCGTCCTCCGCGACGGCGGCCTCTTCCTCGATGACGTCCTCAGCGACGGCTTCGGGCTCTGCTTCGGCTTCCGCCTCGGTCGGCGGCGTCAGTTCCAGGATATCGTCCTCGTCGACGTCGACAGCGTCGATCTCGACGGGCGCATCGTCCTGCGCCTCGAAGGCCGGCTCGCTCGCCACGACTTCCAGACGGCCCCGGCGGAGCCCGCGCGGAGCAGCGGTCGCTTCATCGCCTTCCTCGGCAATGATGCGCTTGATGGAGGACAGAATTTCCTCCATCGAAGGTTCCTTGCTCATGTCACCCATAACAGTCCCCGAGATCCCCCTCGCGCTATTGCGCGCTCGCGGCAGCAACATTGGCATTTTGTGCGGGTGAGTCAACGGTGCGTGTCGCGACCGGCGCCGGATCGGGGTCTTCATCCCAGTCGATGAACTTGTCGTTCACCCGGTTATAGTTGACGTTCGGGTCATATAAAACGCCGCCGTCGAGGCCCAGGTCGTCGCCCTTCGCATGGCCCATCGCCGCCAGCACGGTGAAGCCCGCGACATAGGCGTTGCGCTCGGCCGAAACCAGTTCGACACGGGCGGTCAGCGCCTCCTGCTCGGCATTCAGTATGTCCAGGATCGTGCGGCTGCCCACCGTATTCTCGGCCCGCACACCCTCCAGCGAGAGGGCGGCGGCGTCGACCGCCTTGCGGCTGGACGTGATGGTCTGGAGCGATGCCTGCCAGCTTGCATAGGCCGCGCGGGTCTGCGCGATTATGCTGCGTTCCGTTTCGATTTCGCGTTCAATCGCTTGCGATTCAAGCGCTTGGCTCTGCCTGATCTGGGCAGCCGGGCGACCGCCCTGGAACAGGGGGATGCGCAACGTCGCGCCGACCGCCGTCGAATGGGAGTTCTGGTTGACGACGCCGGGCACCTCACTCTTCAGCGAGCCGAGATAATCCTGATAGGTGCCCTGCGCGAAGGTCGACAGGGTCGGCAGGCGCCCGGCGCGCGCCACGCGTACGTCATAGCCGGTGGCTTCCAGTTCCTTCTTCGCGGCCCGGATATCGGGGTTGTCGCGCAGCGCCACGACGACCGCGGCATCAGGCGTTGTGGGCAGGCCCGGCAGGTCCGGCGGCGTCTCCAGATTGTCCGGCGCAATGCCGATCAGCGCGATGTAGTTTTCCCGGCTGGTGATCAGGTTCGCCTCGGCCGTCTGCAGGTCGCTGCGGGCGAGGGCGAGGCGCGACTCGGACTGCGCAATGTCGGTGCGGGTCAGGTCGCCGACCTCGAATCGGTCGTTCGTCGCCTGAAGGTTCACCTCCAGCACGTTCACATTGGCCCGGTTGAGCGAGACGATCGCGCTGTCGCGGATCACGTCCATATAGGCGGCGACGACCTGGGAGAAGACCGAAGCCTCCGTCCCCTGCAGGTTCGCCTGTCCGGACTCGACGCGGCGCTTGGCGGCGTTGATGCCGTTGCGAACCGCGCCGCCCGAGTAGACGGGCACGTTGAGCGTGGCGCTGGCCTGGACGTTGCGACGGGCATTGAAGCCGCCGGACTGCTCGACCTGCTCGGTGTAGGTGCCGCTGGTGGACAGGTCCGGGCGGCCGCTCGCCTTCTGGATCGGGACGTTCTCGTCGTTCGCGCGCTGCCCGGCGCGGGCGGCGGTGATCGTCGGGTTGCTCCGATAGGCACGGGCGAGTGCCTCCTGCAGCGTATCCGCCATCGCGGGGGCCGGTAACGCCAGCGCAAGCGCCGAAGCGCCCAACAACTGCCTGACGATCATCCTCCCCCCCATCATGTTCAGAAAACGAAACCTCGCGGTTTCGCGAAGCCCGGCAGGACGACCATTTCCATGTCCGTCAGGCTGGTGAGGCCGAATGCGTCGCCGCTCTTGCTGCCCGCGCACAGGCGGGTGACGCCGCGCTCGACGAGGCCGGTGACAAGGCGTCCGCCGTCGGCAAGCTGATCGATCAGGGCGGCGGGCACATGCTCGACCGCGCCGTCGATCAGGATCACGTCATAAGGCGCGCCGTTCGCGATGCCGTTGGCGAGGGGCGCGCTGGTGACCGTCACCCCGGCAGATTCCGCCTGTCCGACAAGGGTCGCGTCCTCTTCGATCGCCGTCACGCTGGCGCCCATGGCTGTCAGCAGGGCAGCGCTGTAGCCGGACGCGGCGCCGATCAGCAGCACCTTCTCCCCGGGCTTCACCGCCGCTTCGGTCAGCAGCCGTCCGGTCGCCAGCGGCGGGTTCAGCGCGCGGTCGCCCGACAAGCGCACGGGCCGGTCGATATAGGCCATGGCGCGGCGCGCTTCCGGCACGAAGCTCTCACGCGGCACAGACGCCATCGCCGCGATCACGCGCGGGTCGTTGACGTCGCTCGTCCGCAGCTGGCTCTCGACCATGGCGTTGCGCATCGAAGAATAGGTCCGCTCAGTCACTACCGTACCTCATCTGGCATAACTGTATTGCCAACGCAATACAGTAAAAGATTTTCTCGGAGGTCTAGATCACCTGCGTGCGCAGGCCAAGCGGGTTTACGCTGCATATGCGAGAATCTTGTGCACGTGCTTGACTTTGGAACCAAAGCCGCACATCTGCGGCCACCCCACCGGACGGCCCGATGGCGGAGTGGTTACGCAGAGGACTGCAAATCCTTGCACGCCGGTTCGATTCCGGCTCGGGCCTCCATCCTTCCAGATCATGCGCGGCACATGCCCATCGGACGGGGAGGACGCAGGCCCGGTGGCGGGCTGGCACGACGGGGCTTGATAGGGAAGGGAGCGGGGCTGCATGAATGCGACGCAAGGTGCCTCCCGCCCGGACCTGACCGTCGGCCCGATCGGCAAGACGCTTCTCCTCTTCACCATTCCGACGCTGGCGTCGAACGTGCTCCAGTCGCTGAACGGTTCGATCAACGCCGTGTGGGTCGGCCGCTTCCTGGGCGAGAATGCGCTCGCCGCGACCGCCAACGCCAACATCGTGATGTTCCTGCTGGTATCGCTGGTCTTCGGCCTCGGCATGGCCGCGACCGTGCTGATCGGGCAGGCGATCGGCGCGCGGGACGTCGACGCGGCGCGGCGCGCCTTCGGTTCGGCGATCGGCTTCAGTTTCCTGATGACGCTTTTCGTCGCGCTCGCCGGATGGTTCGGCGCCCCCGCGCTGCTGCGGCTGCTCGCGACGCCGGCGGAGGCCTATGACCTCGCGCTCATCTACCTGCGGGTCATCTTCATCGCCATGCCGGGTACGCTGATCAGCGTGATGGTGATGATGGGCCTGCGCGGCGCGGGCGACTCCGTGACGCCGCTGCGGTTCATGATCCTCAGCTGCGTGCTGGACGCGACACTCAACCCGCTGCTGATCCGGGGCATCGGTCCGTTTCCCGAGCTGGGCATTGCCGGATCGGCCGTCGCCACCGCCTTCGCCGCGCTGGTCAGCCTGATCGGTATGGTCGTCTATATCTATCGCCGCGACCTGCCGCTGCGTCTGCGCGGTGTCGAACTCGCCTATCTCCGTCCGTCGATGGACCAGCTGCGCGTCCTGGTGGCGAAGGGATTGCCGATGGGGCTGCAGATGATCGTCATGTCGGCGTCCGGCCTCGTCATGATCGGTCTGGTGAACCGGGAGGGGCTGGTGACGACGGCCGCCTACGCCGCGTCCCAGCAATTGTGGACCTATCTCCAGATGCCCGCGATGGCGATCGGCACCGGGGTCAGCGCGATGGCGGCGCAGAATGTCGGTGCCGGGCGCTGGGACCGGGTGAACCGGATCACCGGCACGGGCCTGCTCCTCAACTGTCTCATCACGGGCACGATGGTCGGCGTCCTGCTGCTGTTCGACCGGCCGGTGCTGGCGCTGTTCCTGGGCAGCGGCAGCCCGGCGATCGATGTCGCGCGGCATATGCAGTATCTGGCGAGCTGGAGCTTCCTGCTGTTCGGGCTCGGCATGGTGTTCTTCGGCACGATGCGGGCGAACGGCGTCGTCTATACACCGCTGCTGATCCTCATCTTCGCGCTCTATCCGGTGCGGCTGGGCTTCTATCACTTCGCCTATCCCTCGCTCGGCGCCGACGCCCTGTGGCTCAGCTTCCCGATCGGTTCGTTCGTCTCGCTGGCGCTCGGCGCGGCGCTGTTCCTCCATGGCGGCTGGCGCAAGGTTCGCCTGATGGTGCCGCCGCATGAGGAGGAATGCCGGGAAAGCGTGCATTCGGAGGTCGAGCCTGCCGGGCGGATGTCTCCGGCGGGTTAGAAGGGAATCAGCGGCCCTGGTTGCGCCAGCGGGTGATCGTGCGCTCCAGTATCTCGGGCTCGTTGCCGAACTGCTGCCACAGCTCGCTGAAGCTGATGTCGCTCGACGCCGGACGGCGATGCTCCTCCAGATTGTCGAGCGATACCCGGATCGGAATGGACACGCCCTCGCCGCAGACGATGCATTCGCGGTTGCGCAGCGCCGGGATCGAATCGAGGAAGCCGCGCGCGCCCTCCGGCATTGCAGCCCGCACGAATGCCTGGTCGCGGTCGTTGTTGAGGCGCATCGAGATGATCGTGCCGCACTGGGAAAGGACACCTTCCGCCAGATCCGACGGCCGCTGGGTGATGAGGCCGAGGGAGACGCCGTATTTACGGCCTTCCTTGGCGATCCGCTCCAGGATGCGGCGTACCGCCTGACCGCTGCCGGTGGTGGTCGCGGGAATGTAGCGGTGCGCTTCCTCGCAGACGAGCAGGATCGGGCGATGCTCCTCGTCCCGCGCCCAGATCGCATAGTCGAAGATCAGGCGCGCCAGCACAGAGACGACGACCGAGGTGATGTCCGACGGCATGGCCGACACGTCGATGATGGAGATCGGCTTGCCCTCTGCGGGCAGGCGGAAAATCTTGGCGATGAACGCCTGCATGCTGTCGGCGACGAGCATGCCGGAGAACATGAACGAATAGCGCGGGTCGGCCTTGATCTCGTCGATCTTCGACTTGATCCGCATATAGGGCAGCGAGCCGGTGCCCTTTTCCAGCTTGCCCATCTCGCTGTTCAGGATCGCGGTCAGGTCGGACAGCAGATAGGGGATCGGGGAGTCGACGGTCAGGCGCGACATCCCCTCCGCCAGGCGGTTGCGCGCACGGGCGGCGAGCAGGCACTTGGCCAGGATATCGCGGTCCTGCGTGCGCTCCGCGCCCTCGGACGTCACGAAGACCTCGCAATGTTCCTCGAAGTTCATCAGCCAGTAGGGCAGGGCAAGGTTCGTCGCGTCGTGGATCGCGCCGTTCTGGCGGAAGGACGCGGCATATTCGCCGTGCGGGTCGATCATCACGATGTGGCCCTGCGGCGACTGGTCGCAGATGCGGTGGAGGATCAGCGCGGCGGATGTCGACTTGCCGGTGCCGGTCGAGCCCAGCAGCGCGAAATGCTTGCCGAGCAGCGCGTCGACGAACAGCGCGGCGCGGGTGTCGCGGGTCGGGTAGACGGTGCCGATCTCCACGTGCGGCCGGTCGTCTGCAGCGTAGATCTGGCGCATGTCGGCGCTCGACACCGGAAAGATTTCCGTGCTCGGGCTCGGGTAGCGGGTGACGCCGCGGCGGAAGCGATAGATCTTGCCGGTCAGGCGCTCCTCGTCGCCTTCGCCCAGAAAGTCGACATCGGCGATGATATGCCCCTGATCCCGCCGGTCCAGCGCCATCGAACGGATGCTGGCGACCAGCCAGCTGTTGCCGACGCGCATCTTTATCTGGCTGCCGACTTGTCCGGCCATGGCGATGCAGGGGTCGCTGTCATGGGCGAAAGTGGCGAGCCGCGCCGCGTCGATCAGAATCTGCGAGCTGGACCCGGCGATCTGGAACACCCAGCCCATCGCTTCGCCCAGAACGGGGTGAACACCCGTCATTCCAGTGACTTGCGCGAACTGCGAGGAGGCAGGAATGTCGTTCATGGGCTCTCCGGTGCCGGCGCACTTGCCGACAATTCCCCCGGAACCTAGGCGGAATCCGTAAATATTCGATTGAGCATGTTCAAAGGCGGCGGGCGATCGCACCGGCTGCCCAGCCCAGGCCGACGGCAAGGGCGATGGCGGTCAGGCCATAGAGGAACGGCCACTGCTCGGCCGCGAGGGCGATGAACCGCTCGAAGCCGGACTTGCGGACGGTCACGTCGCGCACGGCGGCCGCGACCACGCGCCCCTCCTGCACCAGAAAGGTCTCGGCGGTGTAATCGCCCACGATCACGCGGGCGGACAGGGGCAGGCGCGCGCGATAGAGTACGCCGTCGGTGATCTCTACCGTTCCCGGACGCTCGACGAACAGGCCCGACCGCCGCCGCAGGTCGACGAGCCCGGCCTGAAACCGGTCGATCTCATCGGTGCTGTTCAGCGAGGAGGGGGACAACTGGAGCTTGTCGACGCCCATTTCGTAGATCGCCGCTGTCCGTTCGTCGACGATCCGGTCGATCGGGCGGGAGGACGCCATGGCGTAGAAGCTGGGGGCGGAGCGGAACTGGGCACTGTCGGCGTTTACCCACATGCCAGCGATCTTCTGCTTTTCCCGCATGACGATCGACTGGTCGGGGCCCTTCAGCACCACGACAACGTCGGCGGGCTTCTGCGGGATCCTGCCGTCGGGATAGACGATCGCGCCGAACAGCAGCAGTTCCGCGCCGGTGAAGCTGTACTGGATTTCGACCGCGCGTTGCGACACGTCGGGAACCAGGATCGGCGCCTGCGCACCGGCCAGCAGCGGCGCAAGGCACAGCAGCAGGGCCGCGCCGATCCGCTTGCCGGCCCGGCTTTCGCGCGCGTTCATTGCGTCTGCACCGTATAGATTTCGTCCGGCCGCCAGCCCAGGCCCAGGCCCATGCGGATGGCGATGACCAGCACGATGAAGGCCAGCACGACGCGCAGATATTCCGGCCGCATCGTCATCGAGATGCGGGTGCCGACCTGCGCGCCGACGACGCTGCCGATCAGCAGCAGCAGGGCGAGGACGAGGTCGACCGCCTTTGTCGTGAAGCTGTGCACCATGGTGGTCGCCATCGTGACGAACAGGATCTGGAACAGCGACGTGCCCACCACCACCTGCGTCGTCATGCCGAGCAGATAGAGCATCGCGGGCACCATGATGAAGCCGCCGCCCACGCCCAGCAGCATCGTCAATATGCCGGTGGCAAAGCCCAGCAGCAGCGGCGCCAGCGGCGAGATGTAGAGGCCCGAGCGATAGAAGCGCCAGCGCATGGGAAGGGCGGCGACCAGCGGATGGTGCCGCCGCTTGCGTGCCGCCGGGCGCTGGCCCGACCGCATCGCGAGGATCGCCTGTATCGCCTCTCGCGCCATCATCGTGCCGATCGATCCCAGCATCACGACGTAGAGGATGGCGATGACCGTATCGATCTGTCCCAGCGATTGCAGCAGGCGGAACAGCAGCGCGCCGAACAGCGCGCCCAATATGCCGCCGACCACCATCACCGTGCCCATCTGCACGTCGACGGTCTTGCGCCCCAGATGCGTGAACACGCCCGACACGCTGGCGCCGGTCACCTGAGACGCGGCCGAAGCGGCCGCCACCGTCGGCGGAATGCCGTAGAGGATCAGCAATGGCGTCGTCAGGAAGCCGCCGCCCACGCCGAACATGCCGGACAGCAGGCCGACGACGCCACCCAGCGCGATGATGACGAAGGCGTTGACCGACAGGTTCGCAATGGGAAGGTAGAGGTCCATGCAGGATCAGGCCTAGCCCCAAAGCCGGACGATAGAAAGACGGACGATAGAAAGACTGTCGATGATAAGGGCCGGTGGATGGCGGGTGGTTCAGAAGCTGGCGGCGAGCGTGATGGTGAGGCCGGAGCCGGGCCGCGCGCGGCCGGTGATCCGGCGGCGCCATTCCGCCGCCATGCGCGATTGCGTCCGTTTGGTCGACAGGCGGGCCTGGATCGCGGGGCCGATGTCGAGCCGGCCGAGGCGCGGTTGCGCGCCGCCGGAGATCGCGATGCCCGCTCCGATTTTCTCGAACACCGGCTGGAGCAGGGAGAGGCGGCCATCGACGAACGCGTCCCGCCGCCGCGCGCCGACGATCCCTGCCTGTGCATAGCCCTCCGCCTCCAGTCCGCCGGGCGTTTCGACGGGGCCAAAGCCAGTGATGCCCATGATGGCGAAGGCGTCGCGGCCGCCCTTGCCGAGCGCGACGCGGCGTTCGACCGCGAAGCTGACGGGGATGTTGCGGCTCGGCTGATAGGCAAAGCCGAGGCCCGCTTCCGGCGCGGCGGGATCGCCCAGCGCGCTGGTGACCCGGCTGTACGCGGCGATGCGGGCATGGCTGTCAGGCGTCAGGTCATACTGGAGCCGGGCCCCGGCCTGCGACGCGCCGAGTTGTCCCGCGCTCGACAGGCCGATGTCGCCGCTGCCGTCGCGCCAGAGCAGCCAGGCGTCGAGCGACCAGCGATCGGCGCGTGCACCGGCCACGGGCGATGGCGGCGCTGCGGCGAAATCGGCACCGCGACCTGCATCCCCGACGGTGGCCGGCACGATCGATGACGGCGCGGCGGCGGGCGGCGATACGAACAGGCTGACCGTCGATACCTGCGCCAGCGCGCCGATGCCGCCCGGATCGCGCACGCCGCTTACACCCAGCGCATCCTCCCTGCGGGCAAGGACGGCATAGCCTGCGGCGGCGGGCAGCGGGACGGGCAGAGGCCGCATCGTTTCCGCCTGCCGCAGGACGATGGGAAAGGTGGTGCGGTTGGGCGGTATCCTGTCGGCCGCCCAGGCGACCTGCATCTGGGGCAGGGCATTCTCCACGGCAATGCGGCATCCGCCCCATGAGAGCAGCGCCAGCGCGATGAAGCGCAGCGGCCTGCCCGACTGCCCGGTCGTCGCGGTCATCGTCCGCCCTCCAGCGCCTGTTGACTGGGAAAGCGATGCTGCGTCTTCTCCCAGAGTTGCGGGCCGCCGCGCAGCACCCGGACATAGAGGAAGATCGCCCGCCGTGCGGACAGGATAGCGATGAGGTTGGCCATCACCGTGCGCGGGACGGACAGCGCCGCCTCGCGCCAGCCATAGGCCCGCCCGACGAACAGCGCCCGCATCAGCAGCCGCCACAGCATCAGGAAGGCGTTGATCCAGACCAGCGCGTTCAGGAACGGCGTCAGTCGCGGCTGGGCATGGATGCCCGCGAGGTCGAGCACGCGGCTCAGTCCCCAGAGCAGCAGGGCGACATAGGCGGCGAACAACACGATCGCCGCCATGGCACTGCGCCGGTCGCGCAGGCGCATCCAGCGCTCGGCAAGGCCCCCGTGCCAGCCCAGCCGGTCCCATCCCGCCAGCGCGATGCCCACCATCCAGCGCGCCTTCTGCCGGACGGCGGCGTCCAGCGTCTCGGGGAAATGCTCGCGGGTGCAGACGAGGCCGCCATGGCTGTCCTTCATCCGCACGAAGGCGGTGCGGCCGCCCATTTCCACGATGCGCAGGCCGACCTCGTAGTCCTCCGTCAGGGAACCGGGATCGAACGGTTGTCCGTCCTGTCGCGCGGCCAGCGCTGCCAGCGCGCTCCGGCTGAACGCACAGCCGACGCCTGCGGAGGGGAGGGCGGCGCCCACAGCCTCCCGCACCGCCATGGACTTCTGGTGGGACTCTGCAAATTCATCGCAATAATGCCCGGCGATCCAGAGCGACTGCTGGGAGAGCAGGGGGAGGACGGGCAACTGCACGAGATCGAAGCGGTCGGCCATCCGGTCGAGCAGGCGCAGCGAGTCCGGATGCACCACATCCTCCGCGTCGTGCAGGACCACGGCCTTGAACGACGCGCCGCGCGCCGCCTCCTCCGCCAGCATCGCGCGCCAGAGCGTATTCAGGCAATCGGCCTTCGTCGTGGGGCCGGGGCGCGGATTGATGGCGAGGATCACCCGGTCGTCACCCGCCGCCACATTGGCGACGACGTGAGCCGTGGGAGGATCGTTGGGATAGGTGCCGACGAACAGGCGGAAATCGCCACCCGCGCCCCAGCGCTTCAGGGTCGTGCGGAGCATGCGGCCGATCACGTCGGCCTCGCGCCAGGCCGGGATGAAGACCGCGAGGCCACCGCCGCGTTCGGCCAGGGGCAGCGTGCGCGTCGTCATCGGCGTGAAGCGGGAATAGACGGTCAGGCGGCGCCATCCGGCGCGGGCGAAGAACAGCAGGTCGATGGTCAGGTCATCAATGCCGCCGACAAGGATGCCAAGGGCGGCGAACAGCATGGCCTCATGCTGTGCCCTGTCGAGGATAGAGAAGAGGACCTCATCCCAAGCGATTGCCGTTCCCCCCGAAACGATTGCGGCGAGGATGATGGCAAAGCGCGCATAACCGCAAGCCTGTTGTGCGACCGAAATGGATTTTGCTGTCCCGGCCCGTTACGGTCTCCGGAAAGCCCGCCGACATGCCGCAGAGGAAGCCCATGATTTTGCACCGACATCGCTCCGCCCTGCGAGCCTTTCTGACAAGCGAGGCCGGGAGCGGCGGGCTGCTGATTTTTGCCGCGATCCTGGCGATGGTCGCCGCGAACGCGTCGGACGCGACCTATCATCTGTATCACGACTCGCTGCATGCGGAGCTGGGGCCGGTGCTGTCGCCCGCGATCGGACCGATGACGCCGCATCTGTGGATCAACGACGGGCTGATGGCGATCTTCTTCCTGATCGTCGGATTGGAGATCAAGCGCGAGATGGTGGACGGCCGCCTGTCGAGCTGGAACCGCCGGGTGCTGCCGACCGTCGCCGCCGGAGCGGGCATGGTCTTCCCGGCGATCGCCTACCTCGCGGTGTCGGGCGGCGGGGCGCTGTCGTCGGGCTGGGCGATCCCGGCGGCGACCGACATCGCCTTTGCCATGGGCGTGCTGGCGCTGCTGGGCAGGCGTGCGCCGACCTCCCTCAAGCTGTTGCTGGTCACGGTCGCCATCGTCGACGACATGGGGGCGGTCGCGATCATCGCGCTGGTCTATACGGCGGGGCTGAACAGTGCGGCGCTGGCCGGGGCGGCGGTCGTGCTGGCGGGCATGGTCGTCCTCAACCGGACGGGGGTGCGCAGCCTCTGGCCCTATCTGATCGGTTTCCTGCTGCTCTGGTACGCCGTGCTGCTGTCGGGTGTGCACGCGACGATCGCAGGGGTGCTCGCGGCCTTCACCATCCCGATCGTGCGGACGCCCGGTGCGCCCGACGATGCGGCCAGTCCGCTGCACCGGCTGGAACATGCGCTGCATCCCTGGAGCGCCTATCTGATCGTGCCGCTGTTCGGCTTCGCCAATGCGGGCGTGCATGTGTCCGGCGGTGTCGGGCAGGTGCTGGCGCCGTTGCCGCTGGCGATCGCCGCCGGCCTGTTCCTGGGCAAGCAGGCGGGCATTTTCGGCGCGTTGTGGACCAGCGTGCGGCTGGGCATCGCGCCGCGCCCGCGCGCGGCGACCTGGGCGCAGATCTACGGCATGGCGCTGCTGTGCGGCATCGGCTTCACGATGAGCCTGTTCATCGCGCCGCTCGCCTTCCCCGGCGAGCCGGAACTGGTCGAGGAGGCGAAGCTCGGCATTCTGGCCGGATCGCTGCTGTCGGCAATCTCGGGGTTCCTGGTGCTGCGTTTCGCGCCGCTCCATCCGGAGCATGACGCGGTGGAGGCGGCGCAGGCCGACGAGATCGAGCGCGACGGCGACGTCGCGGGCTGAGCGGCGGGCCGATCGGGAAGGGCTGGCCGGAAGGGGCGGAGATGCCTCCGGCCGGCCCGAAGTTGCGGAAGTTGCGGGTATGGCGCACCAAACGCGACGGGTCCGCGACCGAACGGCGACAGGCGCGCGGCGGCAGGGTGACGGCGGCGCGGCGGCGACGCGGTGTCGGGGGCGATAGGGAAGGGAGCAGCAGGGCGGTTTCGCATGGCGCTGGAGTAGCGCGTGGAGGCCCGGGTAGGACAGGACGGCGGCATGCGCGCATGAGTGGACCAACCTCCCCCGCACCACTGCTGCGATCGTTGGCGACCAAAGGCAGTAGCTTTAGTGCCTGGCAGAAAGAGGCCCTGGCAGCCCGGTTCTGAGTCCGGCGTCGGCCCATTTCCCCACTGCAAAAGCAAGGGGCCCCGGCATGTGCCGGAGCCCCCTTTGCGTTCGGATACCGAAAAGCCCTGTGTGGTCAGAGTTTTTCGGTGAGTTCGGGTACGATCTTGAAGAGGTCACCGACGAGGCCGATGTCGGCGACCTGGAAGATGGGGGCGTCCTCATCCTTGTTGATGGCGATGATGGTCTTGCTGTCCTTCATGCCCGCAAGGTGCTGGATCGCGCCCGAGATGCCGACCGCGACATAGACCTCCGGCGCGACGATCTTGCCGGTCTGGCCGACCTGATAGTCGTTGGGGACATAGCCCGCGTCGACCGCCGCGCGCGATGCGCCGACGGCGGCGCCCAGCTTGTCGGCCAGCGGGAAGATCGTCGCCTCGAACGTCTCGCTGTCTTTCAGCGCGCGGCCTCCCGACACGATCACCTTCGCGCTCGTCAGTTCCGGACGCTCCAGCTTCGCGATCTCGGCGCCCACGAAGGAGGAAAGGCCCTTGTCGCCGGTCGAGGCCACGGCCTCCACCGCACCCGATCCGCCCTCGCTCGCCGCCTTCTCGAAGGCGGTGCCGCGCACCGTGATCACCTTCTTCGCGTCCTTCGTGCGGACGGTCGCGATCGCGTTGCCCGCATAGGTCGGGCGCGTGAACGTGTCCTCGCCCTCGACCGACAGGATGTCGCTGATCTGCATCACGTCGAGCAGCGCGGCGACGCGCGGCGCGATGTTCTTGCCGTTCGAGGTCGCAGGCGCGACGAACGCGTCATGATGGCCCATCAGCTCGACGATCAGCGGCGCCACATTCTCCGCCAGCGCATGGTCGAACGCCGCGTCGTCGGCGACATGGACCTTGCCCACGCCCGCAATCTTCGCGGCGGCATCGGCCACGCCGCCGACGCCCGAACCCGCGACGATCAGGTGGACCTCACCCAGTTTCGATGCGGCGGTGACCGCCGAAAGCGTCGCGTCCTTGACCGCGCCGCCCTCATGCTCAACCCATACAAGCGTCTTCATGCCGCCACTCCCAGAGCTTTCAGCTTCGCCACCAGTTCATCGACGTCGGCGACCTTTACGCCCGCCGAGCGCTTGGGCGGTTCGGAGACCTTGAGCGTCTCCAGACGCGGCGCGACATCGACGCCGTAGTCGGCAGGCGCCTTCGTCGCCAGCGGCTTCGACTTCGCCTTCATGATGTTCGGGAGCGAGGCGTAGCGCGGCTCGTTCAAACGCAGGTCGGTGGTGATGATCGCCGGGGTCTTGAGCTTCACGGTCTCAAGCCCGCCGTCGACCTCACGCGTCACGTCGACGCTGTCGCCCGATACCTCGACCTTGCTCGCGAACGTGCCCTGGCCCCAGCCGAGCAGCGCGGCCAGCATCTGGCCCGTCTGGTTGCTGTCGTCGTCAATCGCCTGCTTGCCCAGGATCACCAGGCCCGGCTGCTCTTCCTCGACGATCTTCGCGAGGATCTTCGCAACGCCCAGCGGCTCGACCTCGTCATCGGTCTGGACCAGAATGGCCCGGTCCGCGCCCATGGCGAGCGCCGTGCGCAGCGTTTCCTGCGCCTTCGCAACGCCGATCGACACCGCCACGATCTCGGTCGCCGCGCCCTTCTCCTTCAGCCGGATCGCTTCCTCGACCGCGATCTCGTCGAACGGGTTCATCGACATCTTCACGTTCGCAAGGTCAACGCCCGTGCCATCCGCCTTCACACGCGGCTTCACGTTGTAATCAATCACCCGCTTCACGGGCACAAGGATCTTCATCGTCCTACCTCCAGTTCATGCCTCTGCCTGGGGAGCAATAAACAACCGGCGCGCCCATTCTGTTCTGCGGGCGCGCCGGTATATGTTCTGAGCTCAGGCGGCCTTGCGGACCTCCGCCACGATCTTCTTGGCGGCGTCGCCCAGGTCGTCCGCGGGGACGATGGCCAGGCCCGACGATGCCAGGATGTCCTTGCCCTGCTGGACGTTCGTGCCCTCGAGCCGGACGACCAGCGGAACCGACAGGTTCACTTCCTTGGCGGCGGCGACGATGCCGTCGGCGATGATGTCGCACTTCATGATGCCGCCGAAGATGTTGACGAGGATGCCCTTAACGGCCGGATCCTTCAGGATGATCTTGAACGCCGCCGTCACCTTCTCCTTGCTGGCGCCGCCGCCGACGTCGAGGAAGTTGGCCGGGAATTCGCCGTTCAGCTTGATGATGTCCATCGTCGCCATGGCGAGGCCCGCGCCGTTCACCATGCAGCCGATGTTGCCGTCCAGCTTGATGTAGGCAAGGTCGTATTCCGACGCCTCAACCTCGGCCGGGTCTTCCTCGGTCAGGTCGCGCAGGCCGGCGATGTCCTTGTGACGGAACATGGCGTTGCCGTCGAAGCCGACCTTTGCGTCGAGGACGAGGAGGTTGCCCTGTTCGGTCAGCGCCAGCGGGTTGACCTCGATCTGCTCGGCGTCGGTCTCCAGGAACGCGGCGTAGAGCGAGGAGGCGACCTTTGCCGCCTGCTTCGCCTGATCGCCGGTCAGGCCGAGGGCGGCGGCGACGGCGCGGCCGTGGTGCGGCTGGAAACCGGTGGCGGGATCGACCGAGAAGCTGTGGATCTTCTCCGGGGTCGAGTGCGCGACTTCCTCAATGTCCATGCCGCCCTCGGTCGACACCACGAACGCGATGCGGCTGGTGGCGCGGTCGACCAGGAGGGCGAGGTAGAATTCCTTGGCGATGTCGGCGCCGTCGGTGACGTACAGGCGGTTCACCTGCTTGCCGGCCTCACCGGTCTGGATGGTGACCAGCGTGTTGCCGAGCATGTCGGTCGAATGGGCCTTCACCTCGTCGAGGTTGAAGGCGAGGCGGACGCCGCCCTTCGCCTCGGGCGCCAGTTCCTTGAACTTGCCCTTGCCGCGGCCACCGGCGTGGATCTGCGACTTCACGACATAGAGCGGCCCGGGCAGCTTCTTGGCGGCCTCGACCGCTTCGTCGACCGAGAAGGCGGCATAGCCGGCCGCGATCGGCGCGCCGAATTTGGCGAGGAGTTCCTTGGCCTGATATTCGTGAATGTTCATCGCAAGTGCCGCCTTTCATGTGCAGGACGTCGGACAGGCCGCCGCTAAAGCACAGGGGTGGGGCGATTGCCAGACTCATTTCGCAAACCGGTTTTGCAAAATTGCAAAGGTGAAAGGCCGGAAAACCCTATCCGGCGATGGCGCAGGACAGGGCGGCGCGGCTCGTAACGCTGAAAATCTCTGGGTCATCGAGGGCGCGGAGCTTGTGAAGAAGCTCGTCTATCGTAGCGTCACGATAGTCGACCTTGCGCACCGAGGCGAACGACTTCAGCCTTCGCAATTGTGAAATGCTGAGCCGGTCGACCATCCGTTCGGCCATGCATCCGGCCATGCGCGGCGACAGGCCGGCATCCATCAGGTTGGCACGGACCTTGGCCTCCGGCGAGACGGTGGCGCAGGCGCCGAGCGCCAGGGCGAGGGGGGCGGCGACGAGCGCGGCGCGGATGAGGGATGTCGATCGCATGCGCATCGTCATGCGCCCGCTTAGCTGAACGGCGGTTTTACAGTCCGGCCGTGAGCGACCGCCCGTACCGCCCTTCAGGCGGCGGGCGACACAAAGGCGCGGCTGTTTTCGATGCGATAGTCGCGCACGCGGTCGCCATATCCGCGCGCCAGCCCCTCATGGGCGGCGCGGCTTTCCGGACTGGCGGCCCGGGAGGCTTGTACCAAGGCGATCTGCTGACGCAGCAGCAGGTAATTCACGTCCGTCATGGGCTTCCCTCCTGCCAGCTCTCCTCTGGAATTGAGGTTGTCTCCGCAGCGCCCGCGACGTGTATCATTATGGGACGGCGCCCTGTTGCGGCGACACTTGACTATAACATGGCGGCATAGGGGGTGCGAGCGCCATTCATCGCCGCCCCGTTTCGGCCCGCCCCGCAAAACGTGGGAAATGCGCGTTAACCATGCGATTTCAATCGGTTGTTGATTCGGGTGTGGCGGGCCGGACCGCAGGTGCGGGATGGGGCGGCGGGGTGCGGAAAGCCCGGTTCAGGCCCTGCGCGGACGGTCCACGGCGCGACAACGGCTCCGCAGGCGCGCGCAAACCGGGCAAAATACAAGGATTCGCCCGGAGTCGCGCCGAGTCGGAGTCTGTTTGGCCCGGCCGATGACCGGATTGCCTCAGTGCGTCGTCGGTGCGGACGCGGGCGCGGCGGCAGAGCCGGAAGGGACGGCGACGCCGCCCGGCACCGGAGCGGATGCGTCACCGGGAGACAGGCGGCGGGCGAGATCGTCGCGAAAGCCCGACAGCGTGCCGTCGTCATACAGTTTCTTGCCGACATAGGCCGCGATGGCGCCGAAAATCAGGGTGCGGAGCATGGGTAAGGCCCTCCTTATTGCCTGCTGGGTTGGCGGTTGGGGTTCGCAGGGCAGAACAGGCGTGGCCGCCGCCGGTTCCGCCCGATGCCCGCCCGTGCTCCGTCCTTGCGACAGACCGCCGCCGGGACGCGGTCAGCGCGGGCGGTGGCCGGTTCCCTCACCCGCCGTGATGAAGATGCAGGTCGCGCGATCGCCGGGCGCTATGTCGGCGGTATGCCAGACGCCGGGCGGGTTGATCGCATAGTCGCCGGGGCCGAGCGCGACCGTTTCCTCCCGCCCGTCCGGGAACTGCTGGACGAGGGTGACAGCGCCAGCCGTGCAGATCACCAGCTCCGCGCCGGCCGGGTGCACCTCCCACATCGTCCAGCTTTCGGCGAAATCATATTGGGAGACCAGACGCCCCTCCGCGCCGTCGGCGGCGTGGCGCGCGCCATAGGCGGCGTACCACGCCATCGGGTCGCCCTCCGCCGGAAAGGGCGGCTCGACGCTGGCCGTGGCGCCCGGGCCGAGATGGGCGGGCTGGGTCGGAAGATGCGGCATGACGATGTCCTCCCTTGCTGATGATGTCCGCCGCCGGTTGACGGCGCGGGCCGAAGTCCGTTCCGTTCGCGGCCTCAGGCGCCGCGTGCGCCGCGCTGCCGGGCATGCTCGATCCGCCAGGTCACGATGGACGCGACGGCGCAGGACAGGACGACGCCGATCACCGGCCAGACCCGGTCCGTCCGCCCGGTCGGAATGACGAGGCTGGCGAGCATCGGCAGGGCGACGACCAGAATGATCGCTTGAGTGCACCAGGCGTGATCCGCCTCCGGGACGGTCGCGTCGACGACCTGCGAAGCGATCGACAGCGACGCATAGGAGGCGACGAAGCCGATCGCCGTCCCGGCGAACCAGTCATGCGCAAGATCGGGGAGCGCCTCTATCATCAGCGCCATGCCCGCGACCGAGAACATGGCACCCAAGATGATCACGATGGCGTGACGCAGCATTCCCGGCCTTCCCGTTGCGTGGAGCGCGGCGCGTGCCGGGCATCCCGCCTTATCCTACAGCATTTTCCGGTGACGTGTATAAGGAGAGCGGATAGAGCGCGCAGCCATGGTCCAGCCCCTTGCCCCCCATGCCTGTCATCCCGAACATACGCGCGGGCGCCTTCATGCCGAGCCGGGCGGCGAGACGCGCGGGCCGCGCGACGCGTTCCAGCGTGACCGCGACCGGATCGTCCATTCGATCGCGTTCCGCCGGCTGCGGCACAAGACGCAGGTGTTCGTGGCGCCGGACGGCGACCATTTCCGCGTCCGCCTGACCCACAGCCTGGAGGTCGCGCAGATCGGCCGCACGATCGCCCGGGCGCTGGGCCTGAACGAGGATCTGACCGAGGCGCTGTGCCTGGCCCACGACATCGGCCACCCGCCGTTCGGTCATGCGGGCGAGGATGCGCTGGAGGAGGCGATGGAGGCCGAGGGCGGCTTCGACCACAATGCGCAGACGCTGCGCACGCTGATGACGCTCGAATCGCCCTATCCGCGCTGGTCCGGGCTGAACCTCACCTGGGATATGCTGGAGGGGCTGGCGAAGCATAACGGGCCGATCGCGCATCCCGGCTGGGCGATGCGGGAAGCGGATGCGCTGTTCCCCCTCGAACTGGCAAGCTGGCCGTCGCTGGAGGCGCAGGTCGCCGCGATCTCCGACGATATCGCCTATGACAATCACGACATCGACGACGGGCTGCGGGCCGGGCTGCTGACGCTCGACCAGATATTGTCCGTGCCGCTGGTCGCCGGATGCTGGGACCGGGTGCGGGCGCGGCACCCCGACGTCGCGCCAGACCGGCTGATCCGGGAACTGGTCCGCGAACAGATCGGCATCATGGTGACCGACGTGATCGACACGACGCGCGCAGCGGTGGCCGCCGCCGGCGTGCGGACCGTCGACGAGGTGCGGGCGGCCGGGCGGGCGCTGGCGGGCTTCTCTTCCACGCTGGCCGAGGAGGAGAGGCGGCTGAAACGCTTCATGTACGCGACCCTCTATCACCACCCCGAGCAACTGGCCGCCGCCGACCGCGCGCGCACCATCGTCAGCGACCTGTTCGCCGCATACCGGGCCGACCCGGCATTGATGGGGGCGGGCTGGTCGGATCAGTGCGGCGGGGATGAGCCCGCGCGCAGCCGCCATATCGCCGATTATATCGCCGGAATGACCGACAGGTTCGCCGAGCGGCAGCATCAGGCCATCATCGGTGCACGGGTCGGCGATGCACGGGTCGGCGGTGCAAGGGGCGGCGGTTTGGCGGATTGACGGCACCGGCGCTTTGCGCGATGCAGCATGGGTCTCCGGTTCGAGGGATTCGAGCCGGTCATGACGCGGGAGAGCGCGACACGCCCCTTTCAGGAGCCGTCGCCGCCGAAGGAGCAACCGCCCCGGAATCTCTCAGGCCGAAGGACCGCGTCATGGGCAAGGCACTCTGGAAAGCGGACGATCGCAGGATCGTCCCACCGAAGGGGTAAGCCGCAGCCAACAGCCTTCCCCACGGGCAGGCGGCGCTGACGGTCAAAGCTCTCAGGTTTCCGTGACAGAGGGGGTGACGATCCGGTCCGGTGTGTCGCGATGGCGGCATGCGGTGGGATATCGTCCCCGATTCTTGTGCCCGGAGACTGCATCGTGACCACATCGACAGAGGATATCGCCCGGATCGAGGAGGAGCTGCCGCTCGGCACGCTGCCGCTCGACGCATGGCATCGCGCCCGTGGCGCGCGCATGGTCGGGTTCGCCGGTTATGAGATGCCGATCCAGTATGAGGGCATCATGGCTGAGCACAACTGGACGCGCAGCCGCGCGGGCCTGTTCGACGTCAGCCATATGGGCCAGCTGCGCTTCACGGGAGAGGGCGTCGACGCGGCGCTCGAAACGCTGCTGCCCGGCGATATCATCGGCCTGAAGCCGTTCCGCCAGCGTTATTCGCTGCTGATGGACGAGGAGGGCGGCATCCTGGACGACCTGATGGTCAGCCGCAGGCCGGACGACCTCTATATGGTCGTGAACGGCGCGACCAAATATGACGACATCGCCTGGATCATCGAGCATCTGCCCGACGAGGTGACGATGAACCATATGGACGAGCACGCGCTGCTCGCCTTGCAGGGCCCCGAAGCGGGCGCTGCGCTCGCCAGCCTCGTCCCCGGCGTCGCCGGCCTGTTCTTCATGCAGAGCGGCGCGTTCAGCTGGGACGGCGTCGACCTGTGGGTCAGCCGGTCGGGCTATACCGGCGAGGACGGGTTCGAGATCAGCCTGCCCGCCGATGCGGTGACGGCCTTTGCCGACGCGCTCTGCGCGCTGGAGGCCGTGAAGCCGATCGGCCTTGGCGCGCGGGACTCGCTGCGCCTGGAGGCGGGCCTGCCGCTCTACGGCCACGACATCGACACGCAGGTGAGCGCCATCGGCGCCGACCTCGGCTTTGCCGTCTCCAAGCGGCGGCGCGAGCAGGGCGGCTTCTTCGGCCATGCGCGGGTGCTGAAGGAACTGGCCGAGGGCGCGCCGCGCCGCCGGGTCGGCTTCAGCGTCGAGGGGCGCCTGCCCGCGCGAGAGGGCGCACCGGTCATGTCGGGCGGCAAGACCGTCGGCACCGTCACATCGGGCGGTTTCGCGCCCACGGTCGGCGGGCCGATCGCCATGGGATGGGTCGACGCCGACCTTTCCGCCATCGGCACCGCGCTGGAGATCGAGGTGCGCGGCAAGCGGATCGCCGCGACCATCGCCCCGATGCCGTTCGTACCCCATCGCTATCATCGGCAGAAAGCCTGAGAAAAGGGAGCCTCTACATGAGCCGTTACTTCACCGACGAACATGAATGGATCGATGTCGCGGGCGACATCGCGACCGTCGGCATCACCGACTATGCGCAGGAGCAACTGGGCGACATCGTCTTCGTCGAACTGCCCGAGGAGGGCGCGAAGTTCGAGAAGGGCGACGACGCCGCCGTGGTCGAGTCCGTCAAGGCCGCGTCCGACGTCTATGCCCCGATCTCGGGCGAGGTGGTCGAGGCGAACGGTGCGCTCGAGGACGAACCGGCCCTCGTCAATTCCGATCCGGAAGAGGATGGCTGGTTCTTCAAGCTGCGGATCGCCGATGCGTCGGAGCTCGAAGGCCTGATGAACGAGGCCGCCTACAAGAAGTTCGTCGCTGGCCTGTGATGGCAGGCAGGTGATTTCAACCCTGCCCCTCGCCACCGGGCGAGGGGGGAGACAATGAAGATGCGTTACCTTCCCCTGACCGACGCCGACCGCGCGCAAATGCTGTCCGTCGTCGGCGCGTCGTCGATCGACGACCTGTTTGTCGATGTTCCGCCCGAGGCGCGGCTGTCCGCCAAGATCGCGGGCTTGCCGGACCATGCGAGCGAGCTCGCGGTCGAGCGCCATATGGGTGCGCTCGCCCGCCGGAACATGGCGGCGGGGGAGGTGCCCTTCTTCCTGGGTGCCGGGGCCTATCGCCACCATGTGCCCGCCAGCGTCGATCACCTGATCCAGCGGGGCGAGTTCCTGACCGCCTATACGCCGTACCAGCCGGAAATCGCGCAGGGCACGCTCCAGGTCCTGTTCGAATTCCAGACGCAGGTCGCGCGCCTGTTCGGCTGCGACGTCGCCAACGCGTCGATGTACGACGGGTCGACCGCCTGCTGGGAGGCGATCGGCATGGCCCGGCGCATCACCAAGCGCGGCAAGGCGCTGCTGTCCTCCGGCCTGCACCCGCATTATGTGTCGGTGGCGCGGACGATGGCGAAGTTTACCGGCGACACGCTGGTGCACGATACGCCGACGCTCGACGCGAACGGGGACGGCGAGGCGCTGCTCGCGGCGCTGGACAAGGATACGAGCTGCGTCGTCGTGCAGTATCCCGACATTCTGGGCCGCGTCGCCGACCTGTCGGCGCTGGCGCAGAAGGCGCACGCGGTCGGCGCGCTGCTGATCGCGGTCGTGACGGAGCCGGTGGCGCTGGGCGCGCTGACGCCCCCGGGCGAGATGGGCGCCGACATCGTCGTGGGTGAAGGGCAGTCGATCGGCGTCGGCCTCCAGTTCGGCGGGCCCTATCTCGGCCTGTTCGCCTGCAAGGAGAAATATGTCCGGCAGATGCCCGGCCGGCTGTGCGGCGAGACGGTCGATGCCGAGGGGAAGCGTGGCTTCGTCCTGACGCTTTCGACCCGCGAACAGCATATCCGCCGCGAAAAGGCGACGTCGAATATCTGCACCAATTCAGGGCTTTGTGCGCTGGCTTTCTCAATCCATATGACCTTGCTGGGTGAGGCGGGGCTGCGCGAGCTGGCGACGCTCAATCATGCGATGGCATGCGAGGCGGCGGACGTGCTGGCCGCCGTGCCGGGCGTCACGCTGCTGAACGACAGCTTCTTCAACGAGTTCACGCTGGTCCTCGACAAGGACGCGCGGGAGGTCGCCCGCACGCTGGCCGATCGCGGCATATTGGGCGGCGTGTCGCTCGGCCGCCTGTTCCCCGACGCGCCGGAAATCGGCCACGGGCTGGTGGTCGCCGTGACCGAGACCACGACGGGCGAGGACATTCAGGCGCTGGCAAGCGCGCTCAAGGAGGTGCTGGCATGACCATGCTGAAGGAAGGGCGGCCCACCGCGCCCGTCGCCGTCGCCCACGAAGGACGGCCCACCGCCACCGGCAACAAGGCGCTGATGCTGGAGGAGCCGCTGATCTTCGAGATCGGTTCGACCGGCACGACCGGGGTCGATTTCGCGCCCGCGCCGAAGACGGCAAGCCGTCTGGGCGGACTGGAGCGCAAGCGGCCGATCGGCCTGCCGGGCCTGTCGGAACAGGAGACCGTGCGCCACTATACCCGGCTTTCGCGCCAGAATTATGCGATCGACCTGGGGCTTTTCCCGCTCGGCTCGTGCACGATGAAGCACAACCCGCGCCTCAATGAGAAGGTCGCGCGGATGCCGGGCTTTGCCGACCTGCACCCGCTGGCGCCGGTCGCCACGGTTCAGGGCGCGCTGGCGGTGATCCACGAGCTGTCCGAATGGCTGAAGACCCTGACCGGCATGGCGGCGGTGGCGATGAGCCCGAAGGCGGGTGCGCATGGCGAGCTGTGCGGCCTGCTGGCGATCCGCGCGGCGCTGGAGGCGCGGGGCGACGCCCGTTCGGTGATCCTGGTGCCGGAAAGCGCGCACGGGACGAACCCGGCGACGGCGGCCTTCTGCGGCTACAAGGTCGAGGATATTCCGGCGACGCCGGACGGCCGCGTCGATCTGGCGGCGCTGAAGGCGCGGCTGGGGCCGGACGTGGCGGCGGTGATGATCACCAACCCCAACACCTGTGGCCTGTTCGAGCGCGAGATGAAGGCGATTTCGGACGCGGTGCATGCGGCGGGTGCGCTCGTCTATTGCGACGGCGCGAACTTCAACGCCATCGTCGGCCGGGTGCGCCCCGGCGACCTGGGCGTCGACGCGATGCACATCAACCTGCACAAGACCTTTTCAACGCCCCATGGCGGCGGCGGCCCCGGCTCCGGCCCGGTCGTCCTGTCGGAGGCGCTGGCGCCCTATGCGCCGCTGCCCTTCGTCGAGAAGCTGTCCGACGGCAGCTTCGCGCTGATCGAGGAGGAGACGGCGGAGGACCATCATGCCGCCAGCTTCGGCCGCATGGTCGCCTTCCACGGGCAGATGGGCATGTTCACCCGCGCGCTCACCTATATCCTGAGCCACGGCGCCGACGGCCTGCGGCAGGTGAGCGAGGACGCGGTCCTCAACGCCAACTACATCCTGCGCAGCCTGGACGGCGTGCTGGACGCGCCGTTCGGGGGCAGCGGGCCGTGCATGCACGAGGCGCTGTTCAGCGACAAGGGGCTGGCCGAGGGCTTCACCACGCTCGACATCGCCAAGGGCCTGATCGACGAGGGCTTCCACCCGATGACCATGTACTTCCCGCTGGTGGTCCATGGCGCGATGCTGGTCGAGCCGACGGAGACGGAAAGCAAGGCGGCGCTCGACCAGTTCATCATGGCGCTGCGCTCGCTGGCCGAGCGGGCGAAGGCGGGTGACGAGGCGCTCAAGGGCGCGCCCTATCATGCGCCGCGCCGCCGGCTCGATGAGACCCGGGCTGCGCGCAAGCCCGTGCTGGTCTGGAACGAGCCGGATCTCGCCGAGGCTGCGGAATAGGGGAAGCGGGCGGATCGCCGTCGACATGCCGGTGATCCGCTTCCTTCATCCGTAGCGACAGCGCATATTGGCCCGCGCGCGCGAAACCGTCGAGCAGCAGCGTGCTGTCGTCGGCCTGTGCCGACACGGAGAGATCGCAGTCGAGCAAAGTCGCGTCGCGGGTGGACCAGAAACAGAGTCGGTAGTGGAGCATGGGACGCCTCGTCATTCGTCCCCCTGTTCATTCTCCGCTAGGCCATGATTCTTTCGCGCCTATTTCACTCACGTAACCGTCATGTCGGCGTCACGCATCGCCCGAATCCCGCGGCGATGCTCGCGCCAGGCGATGTAGAGGCCGCTCACGATGATCAGCGCCGCGCCGATCCAGGTGGTGGTGCGCGGCCATTCCCCCCAGATCAGCCAGCCGAGCGCCGTCGACCAGAGAACGGTGCTGTAGTCCATCGGCAGGACCACCGACACCGGCGCCCAGCGCAGCGCGCCGGTCATGCCCAGCTGCGCGATGCCGCCGGTGATCGCCATCAGCACGATGATCGCCCATGTCTCCGCGTCATGCCCGCGCGCGTAGAAAGGCATCAGGACGATCAGGATCGGCATGGAGAGAAGGGTGAACCAGAAGACGATCGCACCCGTATTCTCGGTCCGTCCCAGATTGCGCAGCAGGATGGCGATGGTCGCGGTCACGCCGGCCGCGGCGAGCGCCACGGTCAGTCCCAGCGGCGGAAAATGCCCGCTGTCCGGCCCCACCATCACCAGCACGCCGACGAAGCCGAGAACGACCGCCGCCCAGCGATGGATGCCCGTCTGTTCCCGCAGGATCAGTGCGGAGAGGATCGTCGCGAAGATCGGCATGGTGAAGCCGATCGTCGTCGCCTCCGTAAGCGGCAGCAGGATGTAGGAGCTGAAATTCAGCATCATGCCGGTCAGGCCGAGGATCGTCCGGCTGGCATGGGCACCCAGGCGGCGGGTGCGCAGCGCGCCGACACCCTGCGTCCACGCGACCCACGCGAAGGTCAGGGGCAGGGCCAGCGCCTGCCGGTAGAACAGCGTTTCGACCAGCGTCACATGACGCTCTGCGATAACCTTGCCGCAGGCGAACATGATCGCGATGCAGAGCATGGCCATCAGCCGCAGGCCGATCGCGAACAGCGGGCGTTCTTCGCGCGCGTGGGCAGGCGCGGGTCGGGAAACGGGGTCGGCCACGGGGAAGGCTGTTAGACGCTTCCCCGCCGGGCGCAACCTTTACAGCCTGATCCTAGAGGCGCAGGCCCGCCGTCTGGGGAAGGCCGGCGAGGATATTGAGGTTCTGCACCGCCGCGCCTGCCGCGCCCTTGCCCAGATTGTCGAGCGCCGCGACCAGTCGTGCCTGTCCCGTCGCGGCATTGCCGAAGACGAACAGGTCGAGCCGGTCGGTCGTGCCGACCTGCTCGATCGTGAGGCCGGCCATCGCGCTCGCATCGGCCATCGATGCCACGCGCACCAGCGCCGACTCGTCATAGGCCGCCGACAGGGTTTCATGGACGGCCGCAAGCGACGGCGCGCCCGGCATCGCCGCGAGCTGCAGGGGCACCTCGACCAGCATGCCGCGATAGACGTTGGCCACCGCTGGCGCGAAAACCGGCGGATGGTGTGTGCCGCCATGGGCCTGCATCTCCGGCACATGCTTGTGCGCGAGGGGCAGGCCGTAGGCGCGGAACGCCGTCGGAGCGGCCCGATCCTCGAACTCCGCAACCATCGACTTGCCGCCGCCCGAATAGCCCGAGACGGCGTTGACCGTGAGCGGCCAGTCGGCCGGGACGATCCCCGCCCGGACCAGCGGACGGACGAGCGCGAGATAGCCCGTCGGGTAGCAGCCCGGATTGGCGATCCGGCGGGACGCGGCGATGCGTTCGGCCTGATCGGGCTCCAGTTCCGGAAAGCCATAGGCCCAGCCCGGCGCGACGCGGTGCGCGGTCGATGCGTCGATCACCTTCGTACGATCGTTTGCGATCAGCGACACCGCCTCCCGCGCGGCATCGTCGGGCAGGCACAGGATGACCACGTCGGCGTCGTTCAGCGCGGTCCGGCGGGCGTCCAGGTTCTTCCGCTCCGCCTCCGCGAGGCTGATCAGCGACAGTTCCGGGCGGCCCGCAAGCCTGTCACGGATCTCGATGCCCGTGGTGCCGACGGCGCCGTCGATGAAGACGCTAGTCGTGATCGTGGCGGTTTCGGTCATTGGCCGATCCTTCTGCGGGCCAGCACGGGCTGGTCATGGTCGGGGCGCAGGCGCGCGATGACGTCGGCGAGCGGTTCCTTCACCGTCGCCATCCAGTGGGCGTTGGCGTGGAGCAGGGTCTCGCCATCGGCCATGATGCCGACATGGCCGGGGAAGAAGACGAGGTCGCCGCGCCGCAGCGCCTCTCCCTCCGCGACCGGATTGCCGATCCCTTCCCGCTGCATGTCGGTGTCGCGCGGCGCGCGGATACCGCAGCGGCCAAGCGACAGCTGGACAAGGCCCGAGCAGTCGAACCCGCCATGGCCGCGTCCGCCCCAGACATAGGGCTGGCCGAGGCAGGTTTCGGCGACCGCCACCCAGTCCGTTTCGAGGGCGTCGAGCGGAGCGGCGTGCCGCGCATGGACGAAGCCCTCCACGCAGGCGACGAAGCCGTCGGCCTCCGTTCCGTTGAACACCGCGCCTGCGGGCCAGTAGTCGACGATACGCGACTTGATGTCGGCGTCGGCGAAGACGGGGACGGACAGGGCCGTGATCCGGTGGCTCGGCGCCTCCAGCGCGTCGAGTGCGTCGCGCCGGACATAGCCGACATAACCGTCATGCCCGCAGAAGCCCCATGCCCATTCGGCGGTGACATCGAGCACGTGAAAGCTTTCGCCACGCAGCAACTGCGTGATGCAGGTCGCAGCAAGGCTGTTGGCCGCATGGACGGCGGTTCCGGCGACGACGCAGGTCATCTCGACGGCGCGGGCATAGTGTGCGGAGAACAGGACGCCGGCGAGGGCAAGATCAGCGAGATCCCCGCGCGAGGCATGAATCCGCGGGTCGAGGCGAACCGACCGTCCCTCAAGACGGAAGCTGCGCCGTTCCTCAGCGCTGGGCGCTGCCGTTTCTGTGTCCTTGCCTTTCATCGCGGCCGGTTCCTGCGATGAATCCATTGAAACCGTCAAGAAAATCCGCACCTTTCGGGGTTCGCGCCACAAAGATGTTGCGACGATCCGTCACGTCGCGTTCGCGGCGCAGATAGCCGAGGGCGGACAGCTTGTTAAGAGCCCGGGTAATCACGGGCTTGGATACGTTGAGCGTCTCCGCCAGACCGCGCACCGTATGGGGGCCTGACTGGACATAGACGGTCATCATCAGCGCCATCTGGCGGTTGGTGAGGTCGGGTTCGCCCGAGCGCACATAGTCGACCAGCGTGCGCATCCACTGGTTCAGCGCGTCTGACGCTACATTTCCCGCAGCGTTGTGCTCATCCGAAATCGTCTGGGCGTCCATATTGCCCCAACGCACGATAGCCGAAGCGGTTGCGTAACGGTTGCGTCCGGATGCGCTATTTTCCTGAAATCGGCGAAATATCGGAACGGCCCGTCCCGATGGGTCCGTCAGCGATAGCGATCCTCAAGCAGGCCGAAGGCAGCGCGCAGCCCCAGCGCCTCGCCACCCTTCGGCCGTCCGGGCCGCGCGGAGGGACGCCAGGCGAATGTATCGAAATGGGCCCACTCGATGCCGTCCGGCACGAATTTCTGAAGGAACAGCGCTGCCGTGATCGCACCTGCAAAGCCGCCGTCCGGCGCATTGTTGAGGTCCGCGACGTCGGATTTCAGCATGTCGGCATAGCCGGGCCAGAGCGGCAGGCGCCAGACCGGGTCGTCGGCGTCCTTCCCGGCCTTCTCGATGCCGGCGGCGAGCGAGTCGTCGTTGGTGAACATCGCAGGCAGGTCCGGCCCCAGCGCGACGCGCGCGGCGCCGGTGAGGGTGGCGAAGTCGAGGATCAGTTCCGGCTTTTCCTCGACAGCGTGGGCCAGTGCGTCGGCGAGGATCAGGCGGCCCTCCGCGTCGGTGTTGGTCACCTCTACGGTCAGGCCCTTGCGGCTGGAGAGGATCTCGCCGGGACGGAAGGCATTGCCGCTGATCGCGTTTTCCACCGCCGGGATCAGCAGGTGCAGGCGGACGGGCAGGGCGCTTTCCATCACCAGCATGGCGAGCGCCAGCGCATGCGCCGCGCCGCCCATGTCCTTCTTCATCAGGCGCATAGCGCTGCCTGGCTTGATGTCGAGGCCGCCGCTGTCGAAGCAGACGCCCTTGCCGACGATCGCGACCTTCGGATGGGCGGGATTGCCCCAGCGCATTTCGATGAGGCGCGGGGCGAAGGCGCGGTCGGCCGCGCGCCCGACCGCATGGATCATCGGATAGCCCTGTTGCAATTCGTCGCCGCGCACGACCTTCAGGATCGCGCCGAACGCCTGCGCGAGTTCGCCGGCCACGTCCTCCAGATTGGACGGCCCCATGTCGGCCGTGGGCGTGTTGACGAGGTCGCGGACGAGCGCGACCGCTTCGGCCATGCGGACCGTGGCTTCGATGCGGGCGACATCGCGGGTCAGAAGGACGCGCGGACCCTTGGGCTCGCTGTCCTTGCGATAGCGCTCGAACCGGTATTGCGCCGTCAGCCAGCCGAGCAGGGCCGGACCGCTGTCCGCATTCTCGACCCGGTAGGTGCCCTCGGGCAGGGCCTCAGCAAGTTTCGCAAGGCACCAGGTCGACAGATGCTCCGTGTCCGCGACGCCGCCTGCCGCCGACCATTCGCCGCCCCGTTCGGCCGGGAGGATGCAGACCTCGCCGGGCTTGCCGCGAAAGCCCTGCGCATTGGCGAGCACCCGGGCCCTTTCGGGCAGCTTGCCGAACCAGGCGGCATAGCTGTCGCCGTCGACCAGATGGATGGCGTTGGCAGGCTTGTTGGCGTCGGGGCGCAGGAGCATCGCATAGTCGGTCATCGGCATCGGTGTAGGGGAAATCGGGGAGATTCGCGAAGCGCAATTTGCTGGTGCGGTCACGATGACCGGCGATGGCGGCGGCAAAAGTGCGGCTTTTTCGGTCCCGCCGGGCAACCGGATCGGCCGCATGTCCGTTTGCGTGTCGGGCCGGTCGTCCCTAGATTGGCCAACAGGGCCGGAAGCGGTTCCCGCTTCGCATAAGGCCCGCACCGGAAAAGGAGAGTGCCATGATTGTCGAAGACAGGAAGAACGAACAGGCCGTTCGCGCGCGCGCCTATGCGCTGGCCGAGGGCGGCGGCTTTGCCAGTGCGCATGAAGTGGAGGCGGCGCTGATCGGCGAAGGATGGCCGAACGTGCATGCCGCCCTGTCGAGCGAATATGCGCGGAAGGCCATCGTCGAGCGTTGCGCCGCCGCACGAACGCATTGATCACCGCAAACGGGAGTGAAGGAAGCCCTATGAAGGATTACGCCGGGCGCAGGTTGCCGCTGATATCGGTGGGACCATTGTTATGGTTGGCGGCCTGTTCCGGCGGCTCCGACACGGCCGTCGAGAACAAGGCGGAGCCTGCTCCGACGCCCGTCATCAAGCCCGTGGATGCTCCGGCTCCGGCCGCCAAGCCTTTCTCTCTGGAAGAAGACGGGAAGGCGCTGCAGTTCGGATACAGCTATCCGGCGGAGGCCGCCGCCGTGCCGGAGATCGCCGCCCGGCTGGACGGAGAGATGCGCAAGACGCGCGCCGATGCGCTGAACGACGCGGAGGCCGACCGGAAGGAAAGGGAGAAGGGCGATTTGCCCTTCATGCCCCATGCGCTCGAAACGCACTGGACCGTGCAGGGGAACACGCCCCGTTTCCTCAGCCTGCTGTCGGAGACCTACGTCTTTACCGGCGGCGCGCACGGGATGACCGGCTATGGCGGCCTGTTGTGGGATCGCGAAACCCAGCATGCGGTTGCGCTGTCCGATGTCGCGACGTCCACCGCCGCGTTCGGCAAGGCGATCACCGGCCGTTTCTGCGCCGCGCTGGACAAGGAGCGGGAGAAGAAGCGCGGCGAGCCGGTGGTCCGTACCGGCGAGGACGATTTCACCGCGTGCATCAATCCGCTGGAGCAGACGCTGGTGCCCGTCTCGAAGGACGGGAAGGCGCTCGACAGCCTGCTCGTCGTCGTCGGCCCCTATGCGGCCGGTCCCTATGCCGAGGGCAGTTATGAGATCAGCCTGCCGGTCGACGCCGCCATGCTGGATGCGATCAAACCCGCCTATCGCCCGGCGTTCAGCGCGGGACGATGACCGACTGGCAGGTCTGCGGCGCGGTGCGCAAGGCGGTGTTCCAGACGACGGAACCGCCCCGGCGCTCCAGCCGCTGGCCAGCGCGCCCTTCGTAGACGGACCCCGCGACCGACGGCGTATGACGCAGGGTCATCGCACGGCCACGATTGACCCGCACGATCGCCCCGCCCGGCGTGTAGTCGACCGTCAGCCGTGTGCGGGCGTCGCACTGGTAGAAGCTCGATCCGCCGGGCGTCCCGGGCGTGCGACATCCCTGAAGCGAGAGCGCGGCCGCCACCGCCCCCGTCGCGAAAAGCATCAACCTACGTGCGTGCATCGCCCTGCTCCCTGTCCGGTTTCCAATGGGTTCGATGGCGTTCAGAGCGGTTCCCGATCTGATTGAGTCAGATCGACCGCTCTATCTCATTGTTTGGTCGCGTTTTCCGAGCCAGCAGGTGATTCCACCTGCTTGGAAAACGCTCTAGTATCCCGTGCGGGTGCAGAGCACGTCGGCCAGATAGACGACGCGACCGACGGTCTCCATCGACTGGCGGGCGGAACCGGTCCATCCCGCAGCCTTGCAGAAGGCGTCGGCGGATTGGGCGGCGCAGTTCGCGCTTGCGGACCCCTGACGGCAGGCCGCGACGCGCTGGCCGCCACGCGTGGGCGCAGGATGGAATTCCGCCGCCATGCCGCGCAGCGACTTGCCGCCTATGGCGCCACCCCCGCCGCCACCCGGGCCACCGATCGGGCGGATCGACTGCAGCACGCTCCCGCGCCCCAGCCTGCCGGTGATATTGGCATCGTCGCGGGTCACGGTGATGCATGTGCCCCGGAAGTTGGCGCCGTTGCACAGCTGCCAGGTGCCGCCCTTCACCCGGATGCTGGTCACCGGCCAGGCGAGGCGCAGATTGGCCTCGGCGCGCGACACCGCCATCGCCGGTCCCCGGAAACCGGTGTCGCGGTAGATGGTGGCTTCTGTCGTGCCGGGTCTGTGCATGGTTTCGACCTGCGCCGCCGAAGGAGCGGCCAGCAGGGTGAGGGCGATAGGGGATAGGGCGGATAGCGCACGGAAGACAGGCGGAACTGCACGCATGACGATGCTCTCCTCGTTCAGGCGGCGGCCGGTATCATGGTTGCCGACTCGCTCCCTCGCGCGGGCGATCCTACGCTCATGGCGCATGCGCAACAAAGGGAAAATCGGGTGGCATTAACCACCATGACCCGCGCGAATAGCCGGTTTTTCGACCGTCTCCGGCCGGCGGCTCAGTCGTCGAGCGGCACGCCGTACAGGTCGTGATCGTCTGCGTCCTCGATGACCACGTCGAGGATGTCGCCGGGCTTCAGGTCCGCCGCCACGTCGCGCAGGAAGACGTTGCCGTCGATCTCCGGCGCGTCCGCCTGACTGCGCGCGGTGGCGCCGAGCGAGCCGTCCTCCTCGTCCGGCTCGCCGATCTCATCGACGATCACGGACAGGGTGCGGCCGACCTTCGCCTGGAGCTTCGCGGCGGAGATGGCGGCGGTCTTCTCCATGATGCGCTGGTAGCGTTCTTCCTTCACCTCTTCGGGCACGGCGTCGGGCAGGGCGTTGGCCGCCGCGCCGTCCACCGGTTCGAAGCGGAAGGCGCCGACGCGGTCGAGCTGCGCTTCATCCAGCCAGTCGAGCAGATACCGGAAGTCCGCCTCGGTCTCGCCGGGGAAGCCGACGACGAAGGAGGAGCGGATCGCGATGTCGGGGCAGATGTCCCGCCACTTGCGGATGCGGTCGAGCACCTTCGCCTCGTTCGCGGGCCGCTTCATCGCCTTAAGGACCGAGGGCGCGGCATGCTGGAACGGTATGTCGAGATAGGGCGTCAGCAGCCCGTCGGCCATCAGCGGGATCACCTGATCCACATGGGGATAGGGGTAGACGTAATGGAGGCGCACCCAGGGCGCCGCGCCCTCCGCGGTACGCAGGCTGCCCAGTTCGCGGGCGAGGTCGGTCATGTGGGCGCGGACGTCGCGGCCCTTCCACCGGCGCGTCTCGTGCCGGGTGTCGACGCCATAGGCCGAGGTGTCCTGGCTGATGATCAGCAGTTCCTTCGTGCCGGCCGAGACCAGCTTCTCCGCCTCGCGCAGCACCGCGTCGATGCGCCGGCTGGCGAGGTCGCCGCGCAGCGAGGGGATGATGCAGAACGAGCAGCGGTGGTTGCAGCCCTCCGAAATCTTCAGATAGCTGTAGTGGCGCGGCGTCAGCTTCAGCCCGCCCTCCGGCACCAGATCGACGAAGGCGTTGGGCACGGGCGGCGCGGCGTCGTGCACGGCGTTCACCACCGCCTCATACTGATGCGCGCCGGTGACGGCGAGTACGTCGGGGAAGCGCTGACGGATCAGTTCCGCCTCATTGCCCATGCAGCCGGTGACGATGACCCGGCCGTTCTCCGCGATCGCCTCTCCGATCGCCTCCAGGCTTTCCTCCTTGGCGGAGTCGAGAAAGCCGCAGGTGTTGACGAGCACGACGTCGGCCCCGGCATAATCGGGGGACATCTGATAGCCGTCGGAGCGCAGCTTGGTGAGGATACGCTCGCTGTCCACCAATGCCTTGGGACAGCCGAGCGACACCATGCCGACCTTGGGCGGTTCGGAGAATCTGGTTGCCATGATCGCGCGGCACATAGGGATTTGTCGCGCAAATGTCACGGGTGGCGATTGGGGGACAGGCCGGATCGGCGGAAATAGGCCGCAATAGCGCGTTTCAGGCCGCTCTTTCGCCCTCCGGCCCGTCGCCCGGCACGATCTCCACGATGCAGTCGCCCATGATCAGCGCCTGCGCGTCCGCCTCCCAGAAGCCGATCGGACGGCCCCCGCGATAGATGCGCACGCCAAGGCCGGGGCCAGCCGCCGACAGGGGCTTGCCGACCTCCTCCGGCCTTACCTCACGCTCCGCCAGCTTCACGCGCCCGCCGGACGCGGCAAGGTCCGCCATATAGTCGGCCAGATGCTTGCCCGTCGTGCTGCTGGCGAGCAGCAGGCCCGCGAAGCTGACCGGGTTGATGACCGTGGTCGCGCCCGCCTGCCGCGCGGGCAGTTCATTGTCCTCGTTCCGCACGACCATGCTGATCGGGAGGAGCGGAGCGAGGTGCCGGGCGGTGAGCGTGATGAGGATCGAGGTGTCGTCCCGCCCCGCCGACACGATCATCGCGCTGGCCCGGTCGATCCGCACGTCCTTCAGCGTCTGGTCCCGCGTCGAGTCGCCCGCCAGCACGTTGCAGCCGAGTTTCTCTGCCGCTTCGAGCGCCCGCTCGCTGGGGTCGATGACGACGATCGCCTCAGCCTTCGTGCCGCGCGCCAGCAGTTCGTTGACCGCCTCCGCCCCGCTGGTGCCGAAGCCGGTGACGATGATGTGATCGGTCAGGTCGTCCTGGATGCGTGCCATGCGCCACCTGTAGAGGATGTTGCGGAAGAAGAGGTTATAGGCCGTGCCGAGGAAGATGACCCAGACGAACAGGCGGATCGGCGTCACCACCAGCGTTTCGAACAGGCGCGACGCCTGCGTCACCGGCACGATGTCGCCATAGCCCACGGTCGTGACCGTGACGGTGGTGAAGTACAGCACGTCGATGAAGCTGATCGGCTGTTTTGGGTGAATATTGTCCTGAAGGCCCGCGCGCCCCAGCCAGTGGGCGAGCAGTACGACGCCGACCAGCGCCAGCACCAGGCCGACCCGCCAGACGAGGTCGAGCCACATCGGCAGCGCCGAGCGGCGGCGCAGGAAGCCCGCGAATTCGCTGCGCTGGTTCAGGCGGTCGAGGCGCATGGGGATGAGGCGGCTTTCCGTGCAATGGCCATGCAGTGGCCGGACCGCAGCCTAGCGCCTTGCACGGCCGCTGCCTATGCCCCGGCCTATTGGTCGAACTGGGCGGCGAGCGCCGCCATCGATCCGTCGTGGGTCAGGTCGTAATGCAGCGGCGTAACGGCGATGTAGCCTTGGGCGATCGCCTCCAGGTCGCTGCCCTCCGGCATCGCGTCGCTGCCGCCCAGCCCGAACCAGTAATAGCGGTAGCCGCGCGGATCCTTCCCCTCGACGATATGGCTGCGGGCGATGTCGTGGAACCCCTGCCGCACGACGCGGACCCCCTTGACCTGCGCCGGGTCGATCGCCGGGAAGTTGACGTTGATCAGCATGCGGCGACCGGCCGGCATGGCGATCAGCGGGCGCAGCACCTTCTCCCCCCAAGCCTCCGCGCAGGCGAACGGCACTGTGTCGCCCATGCCTTCCTTCGCATAGACCTGACTGAGCGCGATCGAGCGGATGCCGGAGATCGCGCCCTCCATCGCGGCGGAGACGGTGCCGGAATAGGTGACGTCCTCCGCCAGGTTCGCGCCGCGATTGACGCCGGACAGGACCAGATCGGGCGGGCAGTCCTTCATCAGGTGGCCGACCGCCATCATCACCGCGTCGGTCGGCGTGCCGGTGACGCTGTAGTGCTTCTCGCCATGCTTGCGGATGCGCAGGGGGCGGGTGAGGGTCAGGCTGTGCCCGGCGCCCGACTGCTCCTCCGACGGCGCGACGATCCAGATGTCGTCGGACAGCTGCCGTGCGATCGCCTCCAGCACCCTGAGGCCCGGAGCGTGGACGCCGTCGTCATTGGTGAGAAGGATGCGCATGGCGAATTTCTGGTCCTCCAACCGGTACGGTGTTCAGTTCCCGGGCGTCAGTTTTGTCATGCCGCCCGTATACGGCGCCAGCGCTTCGGGCACCGTGACGGAGCCGTCGGCGTTCTGGTAATTCTCCAGCACCGCGACCAGCGTGCGGCCGACGGCGAGGCCGGAGCCGTTCAGCGTGTGGAGGAAGCGGGTCTGCTTCTCGCCCTCCGGTTTGTAGCGGGCGTTCATCCGCCGCGCCTGAAAATCGCCGCAGTTGGAGACGGAGCTGATCTCGCGGAAGGTGTTCTGGCTGGGCAGCCAGACTTCCAGATCCCAGGTCTTGCGCGCGCCGAAGCCCATGTCGCCGGTGCATAGCAGCACCTTGCGATAGGGGAGGCCGAGCGCCTGCAATATGCCCTCCGCCGCCGCGCACATGCGATCATGCTCGGCTTCCGATTCCTCCGGGCGGCAGATGGCGACCAGCTCGACCTTCTCGAACTGATGCTGGCGGATGAAGCCGCGCGTATCGCGCCCGGCGGAACCGGCTTCGGAGCGGAAGCAGGGTGTAAGCGCGGCGAAGCGCAGCGGCAGGTCGCCGTCCGGTACGATCTGGTCGGCGACGAGGTTGGTGAGGCTGACCTCGGCCGTGGGGATCAGCCAGCGGCCGTCCGTGGTGCGGAACAGATCCTCTGCGAACTTGGGCAACTGACCGGTGCCGTAGAGCGCGGCGTCGCGGACCAGCAGCGGCGGGTTGACCTCCTCATAGCCGTTCTGCGCTGTCTGGCGGTCCAGCATGAACTGCGCGAGTGCGCGGTGCAGGCGGGCCATCTGCCCGCGCAGCGCCGTGAAGCGCGCGCCGGACAGGGCCGCGCCGCCCTCGAAATCAAGGCCGAGCGCCGGGCCGAAATCGGCATGATCCTGTGCCGGAAAGTCGAATGTGCGGGGGGTGCCCCAGCGGAGGATTTCGATATTGTCCGCCTCGTCCGCGCCCTGCGGCACGTCGTCGGCGGGCAGATTGGGGATGGCGGCAAGGATCGCGTCGAGCGCCTCTCCGGCGGCCTTTTCCCGCGCTTCCAGATCGGGAAGACCGCTCTTCAGCTCGGCGACTTCGGCCTTCAGCTGTTCGGCGCGCCCGGCGTCCTTCTGCGCCATCGCCTGACCGATCGCCTTGCTGGCCTCATTGCGGCGGGCGAGGTTCTGCTGAAGCTCCGTCGCCAGCGCCCTGCGCCCCTCGTCGGCCGCGAGTATCTCCGCGCTGACCGGCGACAGCCCGCGACGGGCAAGCGCGGTGTCGAAAGCGGCCGGGTTTTCGCGGATGGAGCGGATATCGTGCATGGGCCAGCCCTATGCCGCCGTGCGGCGGACCGCGCAAGTCCGCTGCCCCAGGTTCTGACGCCGCGCGGGCGGTGTCAGGGCGCGGTGTCAGGGGGCGGTGTCAGGCGGTCTCGTCGGCCTTTGCCTTCGCGGCGAAGCGGCGGCGGGCGACAAGCGCCGCCGCGGCCGCGCCGAACAGCAGGATCATCGGCGGAGCGGGCACGTCGGTCCCGCCGCTGCTGCTGCTCGATCCGCCGCTCGACGAGGACGAACTGCTCGACGAGGAGGATGAGCTGGACGAGGAACTGCTGCTGCTCGTGGTTCCGAAGCTGGACGATCCGCCGGTGGCGCCGGAGGACGTGCTGCTGGACGAACTGCCCGAGGAGCCGCTGGACGTGGACGACGAGGTGCCGCCCGACCCTCCCGACGACGAAGACGAGGAGGATGAGGAAGAGCTCGAACTGGAGCTGGAGCTCGACGAGGTGCTGGAGCTGACGCCGGACGATGTGCTGACGTTGCCCGACGAGGTCGAGACATTGCCCGAGGACGTGCTGACGCCGCCGGTCGACGTCGACACGCCGCCGGTGGAGGTGGAGACCCCTCCGGTCGAGGTCGAGACGCCGCCCGTGGAGGTCGACACGCCGCTGGAGGTCGAAGTACTGCCGGTCGAGCTGCTGGTCGAGGAGACCACGACGCTGCCGCCGCTGCCGCCGCCCGACCCGCCGAAGAAGCCGCCGAAGAATCCGCTGGAGCCGCCGCCGAAGCCGCCGCTGCCGCCGACGACGACCGGCATCGGCGCGCCGCCGCCCGAAACGATGCCCGGCGCGGGCGGGGCCGGAGGAACGGGCAGGGGAACGGCCGCCGCCGGCTGGGACGTCACCGTCACCGTCGTCGGGGTGCAGGTGGTGACCACGCGCCGTTGAACCTTCCGCACGACATGGCGCTTCGGCGCGGGTGCGCGCTTCACCTGCTTGACGCGGGTGACCTGTTCGCTGCGCGCCGTTTCGGCAACGTGGACGGCGCCGCCGCCGATCAGGGCGCCACCGCATGCGCAAGCGCACAGTTTCGCCATCGCCATTCTAACCGACATGTCCGTCACTCTTCTCGTTCGTCGTCCGGGGCCGCATGAAGCGACCCGGAGAAACCCGGTCCATGAGACCCCGCTCCTGAAATCCGGTTAGGTCCACAAACGCAAAAGAAGGCTTAATTTCAACCATGTTAACCGTGATTGTGACGGGGCATCCGGCCAATCGCGGGACAGTTGGGACCGTCGCATGGTTAATAACGAGATATGCGCGGCCGCTAATCCGCGCCGTTCTGCGGAAGAACAGGGGGCATGATTAAGCATATATCCCAGCGTGATCGATGTGCCTGCCGGTCGCAGACGTCAGGAAATCAGGAGCTTTTCCTTTGCGAGCTTCCTCCTGTTGGGATGGATGCCGGATGCAGGATCGTGCGCGATCCGAACGATGTGTCCCGATGATTGAGCGCTTGTGTCGGTTTGCGCCGATGGCTATAGGCCCGCTCAATAACAGTCCCGGGTCACGGGGTGCTCGTTCCGTGATCCCTCTATTCGGAGAGCCAGATGGCATCGGTACCCAGCCCCGACACAGGCGGCGGCGCTTCGAAGACTACGGTTGATTTGCCCGACGATTACCGCCCCTCGCCCGACGAGGAGTTCATGAATCCCCGGCAGCTCGAATATTTCCGGCAGCGCCTGCTGACCTGGAAGAAGCAGATACTGAGCGAGGCCGAAGGCACGCTGGCGGTGCTGCAGAACGAACCGCTGCGCGAGCCCGACCTGAACGATCGCGCGTCCAGCGAGACCGACTGGTCGATCGAACTGCGCACCCGCGACCGCCAGCGCAAGCTGATCTCCAAGATCGATGCCGCGCTTCGCCGAATCGATGACGGCGAATATGGCTATTGCGAGGTGACGGGCGAGCCGATCTCGCTCGGGCGGCTCGAAGCGCGGCCGATCGCGACGATGACCGTCGAGGCGCAGGAGCGGCATGAGCGGCAGGAAAAAGTCTCCCGCGACGATTAATCCTTTCTCCATGTTCCAGTGGCATGTCGGGGTTCTGCCAACATCCCGGAATCAGGCCAGGAAATGGAAACCGAAGCGCATATCGAATCAGAACGCGGCCCCGAGCGCGGTGCACCCCGCGACAGCCTGCTGCTGATGACCGTATTTACCTCGCCGCAGGGCCTTTCGCTTGGCCAGGCGCGGGTGCGCAACCTGTCAGCCACCGGCCTGATGGCGGAAACGGATTCTCACATCGCGCGCGGCCAGGGGCTGACCATGGAAATCCGCGGCGTCGGCGTGGTGCAGGGACGGGCGGCATGGGCGCGCGACGGCCGGGTCGGCATCGTCTTCGACCATCCGATCGATCCGCAGCAGGCGCGCCGCCCCGTGGGGCAGGCGCCGCGTACCGCCGTTCCGCAATATTTGCGCGGAACACTGGCCCCGCGGCGCCGCTGACCCCGCTTATTTCGGCTTCACGAATTTCAGTGTCATGCGGTCGCTTTCGCCGATCGCCAGATATTTCGCCTTGTCGGTCTCACCCAGACGCAGCGTCGGTGGCAGGGTCCACACGCCCTTTTCCCAGTCCGCGCTGTCCTTTGGATTGGCATTGACCTCCGACGCACCGGCGAAGGTGAAGCCTGCCGCTTCGGCGAGGCGGCGTACGGTCGAGACCTTCAGATAGCCGCTGGTCTTTTCCAGCGCCGTGTCGCGGTCCTCCGGCAGGCGATGGTCGACCACGCCGAGCGTCCCGCCCGGCTTCAGCATCGCGTAGAACGCCTTGAACGTCGCGGCCTCATTGCCGCCCATCACCATGTTGTGGACGTTGCGGAAGGTCAGCACGGTGTCGACGCTTCCCGCCGGGATGGCGCCCGCCGTATCGGGGAATTCCACCACCTTCACCTTGCCATAGGCCTGCGGATCGGTCGCCAGCAGCGCCTTGTACCCGTCCAGATAGCGGCCGGGCGCCTGCAGGCCGTAGAAAGTGCCCTTGTCGCGCAGCAGCGGCGCCAGGATTTCCGTGTACCAGCCGCCGCTCGGCGAATATTCGACAACCGTCTGCGCCGGGGTGACGCCGAAGAAGGAAAGGGTTTCGAGCGGATGGCGGTACTTGTCGCGCAGGACGTTTTCCGGCTTGCGCGTGGGTGCGGCGATCGCGGCCGCGAGGGCACCGTGCGCGGCATGATCGTGGCTTCCCTGAGCCGCCATCAGGGCGGTGGCGGGGATCGCCCCGAGCAGGGCAAGCGCCGTCGCGCCGGCAAGCAGTGTGGACATTCGCATGGGGGAGCTCCTCTCGACTGATGGGCCGAGTGTGGAGCGGGTGATCCTGGCTGGCAAGGGGGCGCGGCAGAAACGCGCGCGCCGCGTTCCCTTTTCCTAGAGGCACGCCTCCAGGAACGGCTGGTCGAAGCCGAACTGCCGCGCCTTGTCGAGGGTGTAGGGGCGCAGGCCCATCGAGCGGTATTCGCCGATGATCTTCCCGTTCTCGTCCTCGTCATGATATTCGAACTTGAACAGTTCCTGCGTGACGATGACGTCGCCCTCCATGCCGATCACCTCGGTCACGTTGGTGACGCGGCGGGAACCGTCGCGCAGGCGCTTCACCTGTACGATCAGGTCGACCGAATCGGCGATCTGCTTGGAGATCGCCTCCTTCGGGATCTTGATGTCGCCCATCAGGATCATGTTCTCCATACGGCCCAGGCACTCGCGCGGGGAGTTGGAGTGGAGCGTGCACATGGAGCCGTCATGGCCGGTGTTCATCGCGGCGAGCAGGTCGAAGCACTCCGCGCCACGGATTTCGCCCAGGATGATGCGGTCCGGGCGCATACGCAGGGCATTCTTGACGAGATCGCCGATGGTGATCGCGCCTTGCCCCTCCAGGTTCGCCGGGCGGGTTTCGAGCGGCAGCCAGTGCGGCTGCTGAAGCCGGAGTTCGGCCGCGTCCTCGATGGTCAGCACGCGCTCGCCCGGGTCGATCATCTTCGACAGGGCGTTGAGCATCGTCGTCTTGCCCGAGCCGGTGCCGCCAGAAATGACGATGTTCATGCGGCAGGCGCCCGCGATCTTCAGCGCCGTGCACATCGGCTGGCTCATCGCCCCCCAGCTGGCGAGATTGTCGAGCGTGATCGGCTTGGCCGAGAATTTACGGATGGAGATGGCCGTGCCACGCAGCGAGAGCGGCGGCACGATCACGTTGACGCGGGAGCCGTCGGGCAGGCGGGCGTCGGCCAGCGGCGTCGTCTGGTCGACGCGGCGGCCGACCTTGTTCACGATGCGCTGGGCGATCTGGAACAGATGCTCCTCGTCGCGGAACTGGATCGGCGCGAGCTGAAGCTTGCCCTTCTTTTCGATATAGGTCTGCTCGGGGCCGTTGACCATGATGTCGCTGATGTCGGGATCGTTCAGCAACTCCTCGAGCGGGCCGAGGCCGAGCAGTTCGTCGACCAGCACCTTTTCCAGCGCGAACTGCTCGCGGCGGTTCAGCGTCAGCTTCAGTTCCGCCAGCACCTCCATGATGATCGGCCGGAATTCCTCGGCCAGTTCATCCTTGGTCAGCGTGGCGGCGGCTTCCGGATCGACGCGCTCCAGCAGGCGGGGGAGCACCTGCTCCTTGATCTTGTGGACGGACGCCTCGAAGCCCTGCGGTTCGTTCGTCGCGCTGTGGTCGGCATTGGCGCGGTCGGACAGGCGCGCCATCGCGTCCTGGTTCCGCTGCATCTGCGCCGACGGCGCGGCAAGCGGATCGGCGGGCGCGGCGGCGGCCGGCGTGGCCGAAGCGGGCGTGGAAGGAAGGGCGGTCGGCTCGATCGGCGGGAACTGTTCGCCACCGCGCGCCTGCGCGCCGGGCGTGCCACCCTGCATCGGCCGCGCCACGCCAAAGGCGGGCCGCATCGCCCCAGGTCCGTTCTTGCGTCCGAATGCGCTCATGTTTCTCCGCCGGTATCTTGCTCACGCCCCACTGACGGGACGCGGTTTAAGAAGGTGAATAGGAGGGAAAGCTTGCGAAAGGGCTAATGTCAGGCGTGGGCTGGCAATGTGGTTCCGCCAGTAACCGCTCGGTCATTCCGTGGCCTTGCCAACAGGTTTGCTATTCGCAGTGAAAGCCATCCGAGAGCAATGCCGGCTGGAATGTCGATGACGTAATGCCACCGCGTGGCAACGGCAGCGATCAGTATGAAGCCGAAAATAAGGGCGTAAATGGGGACCAGTACTTTACCGTGCCGCCAAGCGAACATGAGGAAAAGAAATGCCCCGCCCGAGTGAAGTGAAGGCATGGCCGCCAGTCCGGCGGTTAACTGGGCTGATCCTTGTGTGATGAACCAAGCTCTTCCGGTCGCTTGCGCTGCTAGGTAGGAGTGCATCATTCCCTCCTGTGCCTGGGTGGCTGCCGCATCGAGGCCGCGTTCATATATAAATGGGCCGAGTGCCGGAAACATCAGGTATGAAACAGCGCCGAGACCCTGAAATAATAGTGCTGCAAGAAATAGTTCACGGAAACGGCTAGGTGTGAAGACCGCGTGGTAGCAAAAACTCCCATAGAACATAGCTATGAAACCGAGCATGTAAAAATTGCTGTCCAGTGGAATCAGAACGGCAATCGCTCTGCGAGCCATCATGCAAAAATCAACCAATGGCCAGAGCGCCTGATCGATATGCCAATAAAGGGTGTCATATAGGAGTGGGTTAATGTGATGTGCCCACAATTTTATGTTGAAATGACATAAGAGCACCACTGCATAACAAGGCAGGGCGATGAGGAAGGTGCTGGCAATCCGTCGTCTCTGACCGAGTGCAGCTACTATGCACCATATGGCGACGCCAAGCAGGGGATAGAGATAGTGAATACCTACGAATGCGGCCTTGCTGCCTGACGGCAGGCTGATCGGTAGGTGGAACGCCGTCGATAGAAATAGCATTCCTGCTATCATGCAAAGCGTGAAAATGAGTTCTGCTGGCAGCCGACGGGCGATGTTAATCATTTCTAGAGCATGCATTAAAATAGTTAATATTTTGCAAGATCTAAAACTGATCAATGGCACAATTTTCTGGACGGAAGAGGTTTATTTTCTTTGTTAATTCTATAAACATAGAAAGATGACGTCGAATTTTTTTCTCGATAATTTCGCCTAATCGTCGATCTTATCATTTGATTTCGAAAGAAAAATTCCCTTATATCAAAATCTATTGGGAGTGTTGATGATAAAAAATAATCTCTGTCAATTATGATCATGGCAGGAGCTTTGCAGGACAATTCGTAAAACGCATCATATTGAATTTTTGATGCAAGTTTTAACATCTGCTTGTTTTCTGGGTCGGTATTTTCGGCAAGGGCAATGGCAGGTAACATCCAATAGCCAAAATATGGAGATGTCCAACTGAGTTGTTGATCCATGATCATTGGCCACGCCCGCGTAGGGCGAATGGTCCAGACCGCAACAGAATCCCCTGGGGCAAGGGGGGTGACTATGCGTTGAATAATTTGGCGATTAATGTTGCTGTAACTTCCTGCTGAATAGCTGAAAAAAACCGCAAAGAAGATGGATATAATGCCTAAAGGGTATGAGTGTAATTTTTTGATCCCATTGGAAAGCATGCAGATAGTTGTTGCAATAAGAATTGATCCCGTTGCTGCGATGGCATGATATGGCCAACCCTTTTTTTGAATGAAATAAGCTAAGAAAAATCCTATAAAACAAATTATCAACGATATTGTAAGATCATTGATATTCTTTCTGTATAAGAAAATGCATATCAGAGACAATATCCAAACAAAAGGAGCTGGTCTGAGGATTTGAGAAAGTAATGGAGTTTCATATCCTGAGTACGCGATTTGCACCATCGGGACCATTGTGAGAAAGAAATCGGGTACAAACTTCATGATAGCTAATACGTAAATGACTGATATACTTGTAAGTGTCAGTATTTCTGGACGTGCTAACGTCCACGACCGGCGCTGACGCAGTAATAGCCAGAGTTCTAGAGCGATGGGCACGAGGCAAAAATAATGCTTCAGTGCGAAGCCGTACGAGGCATAGGTGGCTACTCCAACAGCCAAGGCGGTTGGGATCCGTTCTCCACGAACCCTTCTTGTTATAAGTCCGGCATAAGGTAGTGCGCATATAAGGGCCAACTGTTCGCGCTGCCCAATGTCATAGAGAGGCAGGGGGACGGTAAAGAGAAACGCGGCGACCATTAGAAGAAGACGCTCGGGCTTGCTGCCGAGGCTTGTCAGTCGATCCAGCAAAATGACCGAAAATGCTCCCATGGCCACGATGGTTGCCAAAAGAACTCGCAGCGGCTGTAAATGTGCGACTTGGCTAAAATATTGTATTGGAATTGCTGACCAGAACCAGAGAGGCGGATTGACCTCCATAATATCGCGATAAAGGCTGGAACCCTCTATGATTTCTCGTGCTATCCAGAATTGCCAAACCACATCATGGGTAATTGCAACATTTCTGATAGCGAAGAAGGTTAAGGCGGCTACGATAAGAAGGGCCACATCAGGATAATATCTGTTGAAATGGTCCCGGAGGGATGGACTATTGTTTCCGTTTTTTTTGAATACAATTGTTCTGGATAGTTGATAGAAGCATACGGAATAGCCTGCCATCGCCAGAATATGGATCGCAGGTTGTTCCGTGTAGCCGAATGCCCGGGCGAGGTGCAGGATAAGCAGGTTTATGCCATAGGAGAGAGCGAATGTGAAAGCGAAGCGATTGAGCAGTCCGCTATTAATTGGCTCTGAAGATTGAAAAACCCACACTCGATTAAGCAAGAACGAGCATGTCATGCCAAAGGTGTATCCCAAAAAATTGGAAAAATAATCTCCTAGCCCTAAATGTAATCCAGTTATAATAGTGACGTAGCCAACTATCGTGTTCAGAATTCCAACAATTCCAAATCGAACTACGGATCCGTATTGTAATATATTTTTGAAAAAATCTACAAACGTTCGATAATATTTGGTAAAATTATAAAAGTTCCTATTGTATGAAATAGGGTGTGTCGCATGTTTTGCATATGCAACTACGGTGGGATCTTTCAAGTTACGATCCCGCATAAAGTTTCTTTCTAAGAATATTGTCGAGCGCGTGAACAGGGTTTTCGTTGCTTCGATGATCGTATATCTCTTCGATCAAGTAAAGCGGTCGCCTTTTTGACTCCATGTACATGCGGCCAAGATATTCGCCAATTACGCCGAGCATAAGAAGTTGTGTGCTTCCCAATATCAGAACCAAAGCGGAGATACTTGCCCATCCCGGAACCGCTTCGCCGATCAAAAAGGACCATGCGACCCAACTCAAGGCCAGCAGGCCGGCCACTCCGAAGATCATGCCCAAGTGGGAAGAGAAGCGAAGAGGTAAAGTTGAAAAGCTGGTGATGGCATCTGCGGCCAGTGCGAGCATTTTCCTAATAGGATAATGTGATTGACCAGCATGGCGCGGGTCACGTTCGTAATATATCGACGTCTGGCGGTGGCCTATCCAACTCACCATTCCTCGAACAAAGCGATAGCGTTCTGGCATTGCATTGAGACTATCGACTACTCGCCGGGACATCAGGCGAAAATCACCAGTGTCCACAGGTACCTCTACGTCGCTCATCTTGCGCAGCCACTGATAGAACAGGGCTGAGCTAGCGCGTTTGAAAAAAGTCTCTCCAGCACGGGCGGCACGCTGGCCGTAGACCACGTCATATCCCTCGTTGATTTTGTTGATCATCGCCGGAAGAAGTTCAGGTGGATCCTGCAAGTCGGCGTCGAGGATAAAAATCAGGTCACCCGTGGCGGCATGAAGTCCGGCGGTAAGAGCTATTTGATGGCCATAATTACGGCTCAGATTGATACCGATTATAAGAGAGCAGGCGTCAGCATGCTTGGTGATAAGCGACCAAGTGCGGTCCCGTGATCCGTCATTCACTAGAATTATTTGATATTCTTCGTGGAAATTTGCATCGCAGATCGGCTTTAGGCGATCAATAAGCGCGTCAATGACAGCTTCTTCGTTGAAGCAAGGAACGACAACTGATAGCCGGACGGCCTTGCCTTTTCCCCGTATGACCGATGTCATGCATAGTACCCCTATCTACCCGAGCAAGGGTTAGGGGTGAAATATTGAAGCTTCGTAAATTATATTTGGTAATGAACAGGCGCTATGGCGAGATAGATTACCCCCTCAACCCGCCTTCTCGGCCAGCACCGTCAGGCCCTTCTCATTAACCTCCGCAAATCCACCCTCGACCGGGATCGTTTCGGGCGTGGCGCCGGCGGTCGCGAAGATCTGGATCGCGCCGTCGCGGACGGTGGACATGAAGGGGGCGTGACCTTCGAGGACGCCGAAGTCGCCGTCGGTGCCGGGCACCACGACCATGTGGACCTCCTCAGAGCGGATCAGCTTTTCCGGGGTCACGAGTTCGAAATGCAGTGCCATGGTCTGTGTCCTATGTCCCCGTGCGGCGGGGCGGCGGGGCAGGGCTGGGAATATCGGGGAAGGGGCTCGGCAGTCCCTCCCCCCAAACCCCTCCCTTAAGGGAGGGGTCTGATTGCGTTGCTTACGCCGCTTCGGCGGCGAGCTTCTTGGCCTTCTCGATCACGTCCTCGATGCCGCCGACCATGTAGAAGGCTGCCTCGGGCAGATGGTCATACTCGCCCTCGACGACGGCCTTGAACGACGCCACGGTGTCCTCGACCTGCACGAACTTGCCCGGGAAGCCGGTGAAGACCTCCGCGACGTGGAACGGCTGGCTGAGGAACTTCTGGATCTTGCGGGCGCGGGCGACGGTCAGCTTGTCCTCTTCGCTGAGCTCGTCCATGCCCAGGATGGCGATGATGTCCTGCAGCGACTTGTACTTCTGAAGGATCGCCTGGACGGCGCGGGCGGTGTCATAGTGCACCTGGCCGACGACGCGCGGCTCAAGGACGCGGCTGGTCGAGTCCAGCGGGTCGACGGCCGGATAGATGCCGAGTTCGGAGATCGCGCGGTTCAGCACGGTCGTCGCGTCAAGGTGCGCGAACGACGTCGCCGGCGCCGGATCGGTAAGATCGTCGGCAGGGACGTAGACGGCCTGCACCGAGGTGATCGAACCCTTGTTGGTCGAGGTGATGCGCTCCTGAAGGGCGCCCATGTCGGTCGACAGGGTCGGCTGGTAGCCCACGGCCGAGGGAATACGGCCCAGCAGAGCCGACACTTCGGCGCCCGCCTGGGTGAAGCGGAAGATGTTGTCGACGAAGAAGAGCACGTCCTGGCCCTCCTGGTCGCGGAAATATTCGGCGATCGTCAGGCCCGAGAGGGCGACGCGCGCACGGGCGCCCGGCGGCTCGTTCATCTGGCCGTAGACGAGGGCGACCTTCGAGCCCTCCGAAATGGCGTTGCCGTCGGCGTCCTTGGCGATGACGCCCGCGTCGAGGAACTCGTGATAGAGGTCGTTGCCCTCACGGGTACGCTCACCGACGCCCGCGAACACGGAGGTGCCGCCATGGCCCTTCGCGATGTTGTTGATCAGTTCCTGGATCAGCACGGTCTTGCCGACGCCCGCGCCGCCGAACAGGCCGATCTTGCCGCCCTTCGCATAAGGGGCGAGCAGGTCGATGACCTTGATGCCGGTGACGAGGATCGACGCGTCGGTCGCCTGATCGACGAACTCGGGCGCCTTCGCATGGATCGGGGCGGTCAGGGTGGTGGCGACCGGGCCGCGCTCGTCGATCGGTTCGCCGACGACGTTCAGGATGCGGCCGAGGGTCGCGGGGCCGACGGGAACGCTGATCTGCGATCCGGTGTCGGTCACTTCCTGCCCGCGGGTCAGGCCATCGGTCGAGTCCATCGCGATCGTGCGGACGGTGTTCTCGCCCAGATGCTGCGCGACTTCCAGAACGAGGCGCTGGCCGTTGTTGCTGGTCTCAAGAGCCGAGAGGATCGAGGGGAGCGCATCGGGGAAGGTCACGTCGACGACGGCGCCGATGATCTGCGAGATGCGGCCTACATTGTTGGTGGTTGCCATGACTTCTGTCCTTGCCTGCACTTTAGAGGGCTTCGGCGCCCGAGATGATTTCGACGAGTTCGGTGGTGATCGCGGCCTGACGGCTGCGGTTATACTGAATGGTCAGCTTGCTGATGAGGTCGCCGGCATTGCGGGTCGCATTGTCCATGGCGGTCATCGATGCGCCCTGTTCGGACGCGTTGTTTTCCAGCAGCGCCTTGAAGAGCTGTACCGTGACGTTGCGCGGCAGCAGGTCGTCGAGGATCGCTTCCTCGCTCGGCTCATATTCGACGGTGGCGCCAATGGCGTCGCGGTCCGCGTCCTCGGGTATTTTCACCGGAATGATCTGCTGCTCGGTCGGGATCTGGGCGAGCGCCGACTTGAAGCGCGAGTAGAACAGGTGCGCGACGTCGAACTTGCCGGCCAGGAACATCCCGGTCAGTTCGTGCGCGATCGCCTGTGCCTGCGCAAAGCCCGGTTCCCGTGCGCCGGTCGTGTCGAACTGCGCGACGATCTGGCCCGGGAAGGTGCGGTTGATCACCGGGCGGCCTTTGCGGCCGATCAGGTAGAACTGGACGGTCTTGCCCTGGGCCATCAGCTCGCGCGCCTTGGCGACGGCGGTCTTGACGATGTTGGAATTGAACGCGCCGGCGAGGCCACGGTCGGAATTGGCGACGACCAGCAGGTGCACCTGATCCTTGCCGGTGCCGGCGAGCAGCGGCGAGGCGCCTTCGCCCGATCCGCCCGCGATCTTGGTCGCGAGGCTGGCGACGACCGCTTCCAGACGGCTGGAATAGGGACGGGCGGCTTCAGCCGCAGCCTGCGCCTTGCGCAGCTTCGCGGCCGCGACCATCTGCTTGGCCTTGGTGATCTTCTGGGTCGACTTGACCGAGGTGATGCGGCCCTTGAGTTCCTTGAGGCTAGCCATTCTTCAAGCGTTCCGAGCAAGGGCCAGACGGCCCGCGAGACCAATGAATGCGACGCCCAGGGCGCCTTCGAACCAGCGCATCGCGCTGCTTTGGCCGACCCGGCGACCGGCATGGGTCGCAAGGACGGCAAGGAAGGAGCACCAGATGAAGCCGAGGCCATAGACAATGGCGATCAGCAGCACGCCATGAAGCGGCGCGTCGGGGCCGGTGCCCACGAATTGCGGCAGGGCCGCGAGAAAGAAGATGGCAACCTTCGGGTTCAGAACGGTGCTGACGAGCCCCTGCCGGAAAGGCGCGCCGATCGCGATCGCCTTCGCCTCACCCTTGGCCTCCGTCGCCACATCCTCGACCGGTGCGCCCCGCAGAGCGCCCCGCAGCATCTGGACACCCAGATAGAGGAGGTAGAGCGCGCCTGCGACCTTCACGACGAAGAACAGGCCGGGCACGGCGTTCAGCACCGAAAGGAAGCCGAAGCCGCACAGTGCCATGTAGACAAGGCCGCCCAGCTGGATGCCGCCGATCGCAGCCATCCCCGCCTTCAGCCCGCGCCGCGCCGCGTGACCCGCCACCAGCATGGTGTCGGGCCCGGGGAGCAGCACCAGACCGATCGACAGGATCGTCCAGGCAAGGAGGGACTGGCTGGTCAGCATGGCGTTCTTAAGCGAACGTCTTCCCGAACGCGTCGAGCGCATCCTTCAGCTTGGCCTTGGGACCATCGCCCAGATCCTTGCTGTCGCGAATGTCCTTCAGCAGGTCGGCATGTTCGTGACGCAGGTAGGAGAGCATCGCCTCCTCGTAGCGGTTCACGTCCTTGACGGCGATGCCGTCGAGATAGCCGTTGGTGCCCGCAAAGATCGACGCGGTCTGCTCCTCGAAGGGCAGCGGCGAGAACTGGGGCTGCTTGAGCAGCTCCGTCAGGCGCGCGCCGCGGTTCAGCAGCTTCTGCGTCGAGGGGTCGAGGTCCGAACCGAACTGGGCGAAGGCGGCCATCTCGCGATACTGCGCCAGCTCCAGCTTGATCGAGCCCGACACCTTCTTCATCGCCTTGGTCTGCGCGGCGGAGCCGACGCGGCTGACCGAGAGGCCGACGTTGATGGCCGGACGGATGCCCTGGTAGAACAGGTTCGTTTCCAGGAAGATCTGGCCGTCGGTGATCGAGATCACGTTGGTCGGGATGTAGGCCGACACGTCACCCGCCTGCGTCTCGATGATCGGCAGCGCGGTCAGCGAGCCGTTGCCGTTGGCGTCGTTCATCTTCGCCGCGCGCTCGAGCAGGCGGCTGTGCAGGTAGAACACGTCGCCCGGATAAGCTTCGCGGCCCGGAGGACGGCGCAGCAGCAGCGACATCTGGCGATAGGCGACGGCCTGCTTCGACAGATCGTCATAGACGATCAGGGCGTGCATGCCGTTGTCGCGGAAATACTCGCCCATCGCGACGCCGGTGTAGGGCGCGAGGTACTGGAGCGGGGCGGGTTCCGACGCCGTCGCGGCGACCACGATCGAATATTCCATCGCGCCGTTCTCTTCGAGCTGGCGGACGATCTGCGCGACGGTCGAGCGCTTCTGGCCGATCGCGACGTAGATGCAGTAGAGCTTCTTGGACTCGTCGTTGCCTGCGTTGACGCCCTTCTGGTTGATGAAGGTGTCGATGGCGACGGCGGTCTTGCCGGTCTGGCGGTCGCCGATGATCAGCTCGCGCTGGCCACGGCCGACGGGGACGAGGGCATCGATGGCCTTCAGGCCGGTCTGCACCGGCTCATGCACCGACTTCCGGGGAATGATGCCCGGCGCCTTCACCTCGACGCGGCTGCGCTTCTCGGCGACGATCGGGCCCTTGCCGTCGATCGGATTGCCAAGGCCGTCCACGACGCGGCCGAGCAGGCCCTTGCCGACGGGAACGTCGACGATGGTGCCGGTGCGCTTGACGGTGTCGCCTTCCTTGATCTCGGCGTCCGAGCCGAAGATCACGACGCCGACATTGTCGGCCTCAAGGTTCAGGGCCATGCCTTGCACGCCGTTGGCGAACTCGACCATTTCGCCCGCCTGGACGTTATCGAGGCCGTGGATGCGGGCGATGCCGTCACCGACGGACAACACGGTGCCGACTTCCGAGACCTGCGCCTCCGTGCCGAAGTTGGCGATCTGGTCCTTGATGACCTTCGAAATTTCTGCGGCGTTGATATCCATGTTCAGCCTTTCATCGGACCTTCTGGGGCCATCAGCCCTTCATAGCGTGCGCGAGCGCATTGAGACGGGTGCGGATCGAACTGTCGATCATCTGGCTGCCGATCTTGACGACCAGCCCGCCCAGGATCGCGGGATCGACCTTCGCGTCGACGGCGACATCGCGGCCGACACGCGCACGCAGATTCTTCTGGAGCGCGGTGATCTGGGTCTTCGTGAGCGGATGGGCAGAGGTGACCTCCGCCCGTGCCTCGCCCTTGTGGTTCGACAGCAGCGCCTCATAGGAGCGGATGACGGCGCCCAACTGGGACAGGCGGCGGTTCTGCGCCAGCACGCCCAGGAAATTGGACGTCAGCGTATCGAGCCCCATCGACGCGGCAAGCGCGGCGACGGCCCTGGACGCGGCTTCGCGACCGATGAGGGGATTGGTCACCAGGCCGCGGAACTCCGCGGACTGGGCGAGCGCCGCTTTCAGCGCCGCTAGGCTTTCGCCGACCGAATCGAGTGCCTTGCCGTCCCGAGCGAGCTCGAACAGCGCGAGGGCGTAACGCCCACTGAGGCTAGCCTGAATACCGCTGGAATACTCCACGCGCTTACCGTCCTCCTCCCGATGTATCGGTCATGCGAAGAAAAGGGGGAAGCGGATGCCCCGTCCCCCTGTTGTGGCGCCGGTTAGCAGGGGGGAGGCGGGGATGCAAGTCGGCCGAACGTATAACGGCCGCGCGATGCCGCATGCGGGATTTCGTCCCGGAATGGCGCGTTCTCCGCTTCGCTCTGGCAGACCCGGCGGACCAGAAGAGGTTAACGGCCGCCGCACGTGGCCGGCCGGTGCTATGTTGCGGTTTTATGACGTTTTTTGGTCAGCGTTTGACGGTGAAAGATAGTGCGGCGTTAACCAGTTGTTATGCGCCGGCTGGGAAATGGGGGACGGGACGCAATCAATTCACGGATTTTCGACATGACCCCGGGGCGGGAAGCATTGGCGCGGCTGGTGACCGGACAGGGACGCTCGCTGTCCGGCCAGACACGTATCATGGCTGCGATGCTTGCGGGGGTCATGCTGGTGCTGACCCTGATGGTCCTGGCGGCAACCATCGCCACGCAGGCCGGGGTCACCCGCATGGTCGACAACCGCATGGACCCCATCGGCCGTCTGCAGCGCGTGACGAGCGGATATGAACAGGCACTGGGCATCGCCAACAAGGTGCGCAGCGGCAACATGATGCCGGATGGCGGGGCGAGCGCCGTCGCATCCCTGCGGGAGCGGCTTGAAAGGGACTGGGCCCAGCTGGGCGACGACGTGCCCGTGGAAGCGGGCGGGGTACGCTGGGACGCGTTGCAGGGCGAGCGCGCGGCCGCCGACGCGACGATGGCGCGTTTGCAGGCTCTGCTGAAGCGCAAGGACCATGATGCCCTCGATTTCTATCTGTCGGGTGCGGTCTACACGGTTCTCGATCCGTTGCTGGTGTCTGCCCGCGACTATACGATCGGCCTTCAGACGATGGCGGAACAGGAGCGGGGGAGCCTGCGGCTGCTGACGCTGGGCACGCAGCTGGTGATGGTACTGATGTTCGGCGTCGGCCTGCTGGTGGCGAGCGGATTGCTGCGCCTCGCGCGCCGCCGCATCGTCGACCCGCTGACCGATATCGGGCGCTTCGTCGCGGCGAACGGGATGGAGGCCGGGATGGCCGTGCCATGCCAGGACCGGCAGGACGAGATCGGCGACATCGCCCGCGCCATTGCGCTCGCCGGGGACCGTGCGGCCGAGGTGCGCAGGCTGGCGGCGGGCAAGCAGGCGGCGGAGATGGCGGCGCAGCGGCGGGAGCATGAATCGGCCGAAGGCGCGCGGCGCAGGGCGGTGGCGCTCGACCAGCTGTTCACCCGCTTCGGCGCCGGCCTGTCGACGCTGGTGTCCGGCCTGGCTGGCGCGGCCCATTCGATGCGCGGCATGGCCGAGCAGATGAGCGAGATTTCCGGCGCGTCGGAGGACATGGCCGCGACCGCCGCGCGCAATGTCGAGGATATCGCGATCACGATGAGCCAGATCGAGGACGCCAGCACGACGTTGCTGGCGACCGTCGGCCAACTGGAGGACACGATCGGATCGGCGCGGGCGCAGTCCGCGAGCGTGCATGCGCAGAGCCAGGACAACCGCACCCACGCGCATGCTATGGGCGGCCTTGTCCGGGACATCGGCGGCGCGCTGGACCTGATCACCGGGATCGCGCGGCAGACCGACCTGCTCGCGCTCAACGCGACGATCGAGGCGAGTCGGGCCGGGGATGCGGGGCGCGGCTTTGCGGTCGTGGCGCAGGAGGTGAAGAACCTGGCACTCCAGACCCAGATGGCGGCGCAGGAGATCGAGCGGCAGCTGGCGCTGATCGGCGCGTCCAGCGACGAGGTGCTGTCCAGCGTGTCGCGGGTGGAGCAGATGGCGGCGGGCATGGATGCCAATGCCGACCGCATCGGCGAGGCGATCGGGACGCAAAGCCGGGTGAGCCGGGAGATCGTGACCGTGCTGGGCCACGCCCGCATGGGATCACGCGACGCGGCGGGCGGCATGGCCGACCTGCGGGACCGGGCCGGGGACGTGCGTGCCGCGGCGTCTGCCCTGTTGTCCACCGCCGACGACATTGCCCGCAAGGCGGAGACGCTGCGCGAGGAATTCGCGCGGCTGAGCGAGGAAGTCCGTCACGCCGCGTAAGGGCGCGGCCCTTACTGGCTGGCTTCGCCTTCAGCCGTGCTGTCGATCCGGCCCTTGTGGCACTGATAGACGAGCCGTTCGTTGGGCTGGCCCGGCAGGATGGCGCGGAGAGCGTCCTGCATCGCGCTGACCTTCGCCAGCGTCTGCGGACTGCCCGAGCACTGGACATTCTCATAGCGGGCACGAATGTCGCGTGCGCGCTCCAGCGTGTCGGAATCGGCCAGATAGCGGTCGGACCTGTAGACGCCGGTCGCCGGGTCGAAGCTGTTGGCGGAAATCACCGCTTCGCCCGCGGGCGCCAGGATACGGCTCCACTGCGGCCCTGCCGGTCCGTTCGTGCCGATGAACTGGGTCTTGCCGTTGACGCAGCCACTGGACGACCAGTGCAGCGGCACGTCGTTGGTTTCCGACACCGTGATCCGGCTGCGGACCTCGTCGATCCGGCAGATGTTGTCGCCCGCCGCGTCATAACCGGCAACAGCACCGGCGGCATTGTCCACCTCCGCCGTCTCGCTATTGCGCGCGACGCGTTCGTCGATGCTGGAGAAGCTGGGCTTCAGGATGAACGCGACGAGGGCGCCGAGCAGCATCAGCCCGCCGGCGACACCGTACCAGGTCGCCTGACGCGATTTGCCCTGCGTATGGGCAAGGCCCGCAGCGCCGACACCCAGCACACCGATGGCGAGCAGGACGGCGGCGATCGCCATCGCATTCTCCCGCGCGGAAATCACCTGCTGCTCTGCGGCCTCCCGCGCCTTGCTGGCGGCGGAGTCGCGGGCCTCGGCGCGGGCGCGTTCGGCCGCATCCTTTTGCGCCGCCTCGATCGCGGTGCGGCGCGCATCCTCGTCCGCCAGTTGCGCGATCGACTTGCACTCGGCCGTCGTGCGCCTGAACTGCACGCCCGCCTGCCGCAGGAAGGAGGCGATCTCACGGTTCGACACGGCAAAGCCGAACTCCGCGTCGTTGCCGCCGTCGGACACCGATCCGAAGCTGTTGACGCCCAGCACGCGACCGCAATCGTCGACCAGCGGGCCGCCGCTGTTGCCGGTCGCGAGCGGGGCGGTGTGCAGGATGGTGTCGTAGGACTGGCTCGACCTGCCGGAGGATACGTTGCCGCTGGTCTTCACCGGGATCATCGGCTCGGTCATCTGGGCGAGGCCGAGGCCCTGCGCGCGGTCGACGACGCCCGGATAGCCGATCGCCGTCACGTGCAGCCCGTCCGCGGGGGCGCCGGCATAGAAGGTGCTGACCGGCAGCGTGCCGCCCTCGATCTGGATCAGCGCAAGGTCATTGCCCGGCGAATAGGCGATCACCCGGCCGCCATAGCTCTTCTTCCCCTCTGACGGGACGACGCCGATGACGAGGTTCTTTTCGTCGCGCGTCAGCTCGACGACATGCGCATTGGTCAGCACCTTGTCCGGTGCGACGGCGAAGCCGGACCCGTGACCGACGAAATAGGACTGGTCCCCGTCCGTCGCGACGATGGCGACGCGGACCACGCCGCGCGCGGCCGCCGTCAGATCCTGCTGGTCGGCGCGGGCCGTACCGGCGAAGCAGGCAAGGAGCAGAATCAGGGCGAGACGGCGCAAGGCGATCATGACGGGCGACTACATATGGGCTGGCGTGGACAAGTAAACGGGAAACGACGCGAAGGCATCCGTAATCTCCCCATCCCGGGGTCATCTCCCTGTCCCGGTTATTCCCTGTCCCGGTCACTCCCCGTCTCCGGTTTTGAACGCAAGGCGCGGGAAGCCTTCCTTCCGGTGCGGGGGCAGGATAGGTCCATGAACCAGATGACGCGCCTGACACCCCTTCCGGACGACACCGTTCCCGCACCGGCATCCGGGATCGATGCGGATGTCGCCTGGGCCGCCTTTTCGGCGCGCGACCGGGATCAGGACGGGCGTTTCGTCGGCGCCGTCCTGACGACGGGCATCTATTGCAAGCCGAGCTGTCCGGCGCGCCACCCCCGACGGGAGAATGTCCGCTTCTATCCCGATGGCGCGGCCGCCCGCGCGGCCGGGTTCCGGGCCTGCCTGCGTTGCCGCCCGGATGAGGTGGGGCGGGACAGGATCGCTGTCGAGCGCGCGCTTGCGATCATCGCGCAGGCCGAGGAGCCCCCGGCGCTGGACGCGCTCGCCGCCGCCGTCGGCTATGCGCCGCATCATTTCCACCGCCTGTTCAAGCGAGCGACCGGCATCACGCCCGCCGCCTATGCCCGCAAGCTGAGGGCCGACAGGCTGGAGCAGGCGCTGTCCGGTGACGCCAGCGTGACCGACGCGATCTATGACGCGGGCTATAATGCGCCGAGCCGGGCCTATGCCGATGCGGAACGGCGGCTTGGCATGACGCCGAGCGCCTGGCGGCGGGGCGGGGAGGGCGTCGTCATCCGCTACACGATCGCGCAGAGCAGCCTGGGGCCGATGCTGATCGCGGGCACGCCGCGCGGCCTGTGCCGGATCAGCTTCGACGAGGGAGAGGAAGCGCTCCGCCGCCGCTTCCCGCAGGCGCGGATCGAAGCGGCCGATGCCGGGTTCACGGCCCTTGCAGCCGAGGTGGTGGCGCTCGTCGACAATCCGGCGCGGATCGCCAACCTGCCGACCGACGTGCAGGGCACGGCGTTCCAGCAGGCGGTGTGGGAAGCGTTGCGCGCCATCCCGCCCGGAGAGACGCGCAGCTATGGCGAGCTGGCGGCGGCCATCGGGCGGCCCGGCGCAGTGCGCGCGGCGGGAACGGCGTGCGGCGACAATCCCCTGCCGGTGCTGGTGCCCTGTCACCGCGTGCTGCGCGGCGACGGGTCTCTGGGCGGCTATGCCTATGGCCTCGACCGCAAGCAGGCGTTGCTGCGGCGCGAGCGCGATCACCGCTGAAACGGTTCCAGTCGTCCGCGATTGTTTACGATCCCGCTGCTACTACGCCCTGGAATGATTCGCATCTGGGGGGATGTCGTGTGATCGGGCGGATGAAACGGGCGGTCTGTGCGGTGCTGGCGGCCATCGCGCTGTGGGCGCCGGGCAATGCGTTCGCGGCCTGGAACGAGGCGCGTTCGCCGCATTTCATCGTCTATAGCGACGGCCCGGTGGACCAGCTGGAGCGGTTCACGCAGCAGCTGGAGAAATTCGACGGTCTGCTGCGCCTTGCGACGGGCGTGGACCGCGAGAACCAGTCGCCGCCCCTGCGGGTCTTTGTCCTGAGGACCGAGGATCAGGTCGGCAAGCTCGCCGGGAACAGCAATATCGCCGGCTATTATTCGACGACCGACAGTTTCGCCTATGCCGTGGTTTCGCGATCGGCGAAGAGCTGGACGTTCGACGTCGCGCCGGAGGACGTGCTGTTCCACGAATATGCGCACCATTTCATGCTGCACTATTTCCCGGCCGCCTATCCCGCCTGGTATGTCGAGGGGTTCGCCGAATTCTATTCGGTCATCAAGTTTCCGAAGACCGGCGCGATCCAGTTCGGCCTGATCCCGATGGCCCGCGCGCCGCAACTGGTGATGTTCCCGCTCTATCCGGTCGAGGAACTGATCGTGCGCGAGCCGGACGACAAGATGAGCGCCCCCGACATGTCGCGCTTCTACGCCACGGCCTGGCTGCTCACCCACTATCTCCAGAACCACGAGACACGCAGGGCGGAGTTCAAGCGTTATCTGACCGATCTGGTGTCGGGGAAGCGGGACGCAAAGCTCGACGACTATTTCGAAGGCGGCGGCAAGGCGCTCGACAAGGAACTGCGGGCCTATCTGCACAAGCGCCTGACCGCGCAGCAACTGGCGCCGGGCGCGGTGCCCGACGCCACGGTGACGGTCACGCCGGTCGAGGCCGGACGGGCGGCGCTGATGGTGCAGGAGGTGAAGCTGGCGCACGGCGTCAAGGACAAGGAGCGCGAAGCCTTCGCCCAGGAGGTCGGCGCGATCGCCGCGCGCTTCCCGGCCAGCGCCTATGCCCAGGCGCTGCACGCCGACGCGCTGTATCTTGCCGACAAGAGCACCGAGGCGCTCGCCGCCACCGATCGCGCGATCACCCTCGATGCCGGTCAGGCACGGGCGCTGGCAACCAGGGCGGAGATATTGCTGGAACGCGCGGATGAGAGCGACAAGGCGGAGGACTGGTCGGCTGCCCTCAAGCAGATATCGCGCGCCAACCGGGCGGACCTTGAAAACCCGCTGCCGCTCCAACTCTTCTACCGCTACAACAAGATGCGCGGCGGGCCGATGCCGGACCTTGGCTATGACGGCCTGAACGCCGCTTTCGCCCGCCTGCCGCAAAATCCCGAATATCGTTTCCTCTATGCCAGTTCGCTGGCCGATCGCCGGATGTATGCGCAGGCGATCATGGTCCTCGACCCCATCGCCTATTCGCCGCATGAATCGGGGATGCGCGAGGCGGCGTCGAAACTTCAGGAGGCGTTCCGGACGGCGCAGGCAACCGGCGACCCGGTCGCCGCCGCTGCGCTGGATGCGGCCGAGGACAGCGCGCGGGAAGAGTGACCCCGCCGCCTACATGAAGCTGTAGGGGTCAACGTCCACCGCGACGCGCGTGCCGCTCTTCCACACCAGATTGCCGAGCCATGCGCGGATCGCGGCCTGCACGTCGATCTGGCGGCTGGCGTGGATCAGCAGGCGGTGGCGGTGCCGTCCCCGCAGCACCGCGAGCGGGGCAGGGGCGGGGCCATATACGTCCATCCCCTCGATATGGGGTGCGCTCTTGCCGATCAGGCGCGCGGTCTCGGCCGCCTCCTGCGCGTTCTCGCTCGACACGATGATCGCCGCGAACCGGCCGAACGGCGGGGCATTGGCGCGGCGGCGGTTCTCCGTCTCCGTCGTGTAGAAACGCTCTGCGTCGCCCGCGATCAGCGCCTTGATGACACTCGCCTCCATCATCCGGGTCTGGATGAAGACGCGGCCCGGCTTCTGGCCCCGGCCCGCGCGGCCGGACACCTGCACGATCTGCTGGAAGGTCCGCTCCGCCGCGCGCAGGTCTCCGCCCTCCAGACCCAGGTCGGCGTCGATCACGCCCACCAGCGTCAGGTTGGGGAAATGATAGCCCTTCGTCACCAGTTGCGTGCCGACGATGATGTCGATGTCGCCGCCCTCGACGCTCTTCACGAACTCGGCCGCCTTGGCCGGGGACCAGAGCGTGTCGGACGTGACGATCGCGACCCGCGCGTCGGGCCAGCGCTCGCCCACCTCGTCGGCGATCCGCTCGACACCGGGGCCGCAGGCGACCAGGCTGTCCTCTTCCTTGCATTCCGGGCAGCGCCGGGGCGTCGGCACGACATGCCCGCAATGATGGCAGGCGAGGCGGCGGGTCAGGCGATGCTCGACCATCCAGGCGGTGCAGTTGGGGCACTGGAAGCGGTGCCCGCAATGGCGGCAGAGAGTGAGCGGGGCATAGCCGCGCCGGTTGAGGAACAGCAGCGCCTGTTCGCGCTTCTCCAACACCTCGTCGATCGCCTGCACCAGCTTCGGCGCGATCCAGCGGCCGCGTTCGGGCGGATCGGACAGCAGGTCGAGCCCGGCGATTTCCGGCATCTCCGCCCCGCCATAGCGGCCGGGCAGCTTGATCTCCGCATAGCGGCCGATCTCCACCTGATGCCGGGTTTCGATGGCCGGGGTGGCGGACGCCAGGATCACCGGGCACTGTTCGTTCAGCGCCCGCACCACGGCGACGTCGCGCGCGTGATAATGGACGCCATCCTCCTGCTTGAAGCTGCTTTCATGCGCCTCGTCGACGACGATCAGGCCGAGCCGGGCGTAGGGGAGGAAGAGAGCGGAACGGGCGCCCACCACCACCCGCGCCTGGCCCGAGGCGATGGCGCGCCAGGCGCGGCGGCGCTCCGATTGCCGCAGGCCGCTGTGCCAGCTGACCGGCACGGTCCCGAAGCGCTTCTCGAACCGTTCGAGGAAGGGTTCGGTCAGGGCGATTTCGGGCAGCAGGACCAGCACCTGCCGGTCGTCGCGCAGCGCTTGGGCGATCGCCTCGAAATAGACCTCGGTCTTGCCCGAACCCGTGACCCCGTCGAGCAGGAAAGGGGCAAATTCCGCAGCGTCGACGGCGGCGACGAACCGGGCGGCGGCGGCCGATTGTTCAGGGGACAATGCGGGCGGCGCGAAGCCGGGATCGGGTGTGGGGAACGGCGTGTCGGTCGACACCTCGACCGGTTCGAACGCGCCCGACTTCACCAGTCCCCGGATCACCGCGTCCGACACGCCGCCGATCATCGCCAGTTCCCGCACCAGCCCCTGCCGCGCGCCGATCCGTTCCAGCGCCTGCGTCCGCTGTTCGGTCATGCGGTCGGGCACATGGCCGGTCGGCCGGTATTCGACAACCGTGCGCGCCCCCTCCAGCGCGGACAGCGAGGCGAGCGCCATGCGCAGCACCGCCGCCGGGGGCGCGAGATAATAGTCCGCCGTCCATTCGATCAGCCGCCGCAGCGGCGCGGGCAGCGGCGGCGCGTCGAGCACCGCGAGCAGCGGCCGCAGGCGATTGTCGCCGACCGGCTCGACCTCCGGAAACCGCTCCTCCTCCCACACCACGCCGACGATCTGGCGGGGGCCGAGCGGCGCGACGACGATGCTGCCCGGCTCCACGGTCATGGCGGGCGGCACCCGGTAGTCGAGGGGGCCGAGGGCGGCGTTGAGCAGGAGGACGCGGGCGCGATTCATCGCCCCTAGTTAGGGATGACGCGGCCGGAAGGGAAACGTCCAGACAGCAATCCGTGCTTGCGCTCGCCGCTGTCCTGCGGGATAGCGCGCCGCGTGCAGAGCCAGAGCCATTCCGTTTTCAGCCGAGAGGCCTGGGCGCGTCTGCGTTCGAGCGTCCCGATGACCCTTGCCGAAAACGAGCTGGAGGCATTGCGCGGCGCGGGCGAGCCAATGCCGCTGGACGAGGTGGAGCAGATCTACCTGCCGCTCACCCGCCTCATCAACCTGCATGTCGACGCCGCCCGGCGCATCGCCCGCGTGACCGACGATTTCGTCGGCCGTCCGGCGGCCCGTCGTCCCTATGTGGTCGCGATCGCGGGCAGCGTGGCGGTCGGCAAGAGCACCGTCGCCCGCCTGCTGCGCTCGCTGCTGTCGCGCTGGCCCGACCATCCCGAGGTCGCTCTGGTGACGACCGACGGCTTTCTCTATCCGACCGCGCATCTGCGCGAGGCGGGCCTCATGCACCGCAAGGGCTTTCCCGAAAGCTATGACGTGCGGCGCATGATCCGCTTCCTGTCGGACATCCGGTCCACCGGCACCGCGCATGCGCCGGTCTATTCGCACCAGGCCTATGACATCGTCCCGGGCGAGGAACTGGTGGTCGACCAGCCGGACATTCTGATCTTCGAGGGGCTGAACGTCCTTCAGATCGGCAGCGGCTCGCGCCATTCCCCCGCGCCCGCCTTCACGGCCAGCGACTTCTTCGACCTGTCGATCTATATCGATGCCGAGCCGTCCGATGTCGAGCAATGGTATGTCGACCGCTTCATGCTGCTCAAGCGGACGGCCTTTCCCAATCCGGCGAGCTATTTCCATCACATGGCGGATGCGTCGGACGATGAGGCGCGCGCCTTTGCCCAGAACCTCTGGCGCACGGTCAACCTGCCGAACCTGATCGAGAATATCCTGCCCAGCCGTCCGCGCGCCGACGTGGTCGTCCGCAAGCGTGCCGATCACGCGGCGGACGAGCTGTGGCTCCGGCAGTTCTGACCGGCCCCCGTTAACCACAGTTGCAGCGCAGCAACAGTAAGCCGGAATTGCGATAGACCGGACCCGATCCGGTCGTTTTCGCCATTGCCTGAACCGCGTGTCAGGATCAGCATCATTTTGCAATAAACCGGAAACATTCCGAAATTTATCGGGCATGTTTCAGTCAAAGGCAAAAAGGGGCCTGATATGACTGCACGATCCATACTGCGCTGCGGCGCGGTGATCACCGCATTTGCTCTTATCCATCCGTCGACAAGCTTCGCCCAGGCCGGTGCCGCCGCCGGGGACGAGAGCGATGCGATCATTGTGACCGGCTCGCGCATCCGCCGCGATCCGCTCGACCAGGACAAGCCCGTCACGACGGTCGACCAGGAAACGATCGCCCGGACCGGCCTCACCTCGATCGCCGACGTCCTCCAGCGCATCCCCAGCGCGGCGGGCGGCCTCAATACGAAGACCAACAATGCCGGCAATATCGGCGGTCCGCCGGACGGCACCGGCGTCAGTTCCGGTTCGGCGGAGATCGACCTGCGCTATCTGGGCGCCAAGCGCACGCTCGTGCTGGTCGACGGCATGCGTTATGTGAACGGTTCGGCGGCGGGCGGCATTCCCGCCTCCGTCGACCTCAACTCCATCCCGCAGAGCATGATCGAGCGCGTCGAGGTGCTGCAGTCGGGCGCCTCGCCGCTCTACGGCACCGACGCCGTCGCGGGCGTGGTCAACATCATCACCAAGCAGTCGCAGAAGGGCCTCGACATGTCGGCCCAGTTCGGCACCTTCCGCCAGGGCGACGGCCACACCTATGACATCAACGCGAGCTACGGCATCCAGTCGGACCGGGTGTCGATCGTGTTCGGCGGCAACTATGTGAAGCAGGAGGGCGTCCGCACGTCCGACCGCGGCATTTCGCAATGGCCCGCGGCAGGCGGCACCAGTTGCGCCGACGGCGGATGTTCGAGCGCGATTCCCAACGGCCGCTATGACGTGCTGGGCAGCAGCCTGACACTCATTCAGCCGGTCGTCGGCCGTGCGCCGGTTCTCAGCGACTACCGGGCCTATCGCGGCAACAATGTCGACGGCTTCAACTTTGCGCCGTACAACTATCTGATGACGCCCTCCGAGCGCTATGGCGGGTTCATCAACTTCAAGGGCGAAGTGTCGGATACGGTCAACGTGCGTGCCCGTGTCGTCTATCAGCATCGCGATTCGACGACCCAGGCGGCGTTCCTGCCGCTGTTCATCGGTCCCGATGCCGGCAACGGCAACCTGCTCGACACGATCTCGGTCGATGCCAGCAATCCCTATAATCCGTTCGGCGTGACGCTGTCGTCCGGCGCGGACGGCGGCACCGCCAACTACTCGACGATCCGCCGTCGCTTCGTCGAGGGCGGGCCGCGTATCTTCTCGCAGAGTGTCGATACGCTGACCACCGAAGCGACCGTCGACGGATCATTCGATGTCGGCGATCACAAATGGTACTGGGACGTCAACGGCATCTACGGCGTGAACGATGCGCATCAGGTGTTCACCGGCAACCTCAACGCCGCGAAGCTGGCGCAGGCCCTGGGCCCCATCGGCGGCTGCACCGGCGATTGCGTTCCGTTCAACATCTTCGGCGGCGCCGGGTCGATCACCCAGGCCATGCTGGATTATGTGACGTTCGACGAGCGTGACCGCAGCAATCAGGAGCTGTGGGACGTTACCGCCAACCTGTCTGGCGACCTGATCGACCTGCCGGCCGGTCCGGTCGGCTTCGCCATCGGTTACGAGCATCGCGACCAGCAGGCGTCCTATACGCCCGATCCGATCATCACCGCCGGTCTTGGCGCGGACGTGCCGACCAGCCCGGCGCGGGGTGGCTTCAATGTCGATGAATTCTACGGCGAGCTGCGTATCCCGATCCTGGCCGACACGCCGTTCTTCGAGAAGCTGGAACTGGATGGCGCGGCCCGCCACTCCAATTATTCCAGCTTCGGCAGCAATACGACCTACACCGTGTCGGGCCTGTGGAAGCCGATCAAGGATCTGCTGCTGCGCGGCGGCTATGCAGAAAGCCTGCGCGCGCCGAGCATCGGTGAACTTTATGCCGGGCGCTCGCGCACCGACGCGACGATCGACGATCCGTGCACCAGCGCGGCTGGCGGATCGTTCCAGACCAATGCGACCGTACGGGCGAACTGCATCGCCAACGGCGTGCCCGCCAACGGGAGCTATGCGGAGCCGACCGGCGGGCAGCTGGGCGTATTCTCCCAGGGCTATACGGGCCTGAAGCCGGAAACGGCGAAGACCTGGACGGCGGGCATGGTCTACAGCCCCGGCTGGGCGCGCGACGCGTTCGCCAGCGCGTTCAGCATCGAGGTGAATTACTACACCATCCGGCTGAAGAACGCGATCGACTCGGTTCCGGCGACGCTGACGCTGCGCCGGTGCGCGTTCGACGGCGATCCGCTGAGCTGCGCCGCGATCACCCGTACCGGCAGCGGCGCGGTCGCGGGCATCGACGGCGTGCTCCAGAACCTCAACGCCATCAACACCGACGGCATCGACGGCACGCTGATCTATCGCACCAAGCCGATCGGCGAGGGGACGGCGGGCCTGACCGTCAACGCCGCCTATCTGCTGAAGTACGACATCAAGCCGCCATCGGACCTCAACGCGCCGACGATCAAGTGCGCGGGCACCGAGCGGTGCGGCGCGAGCGATCAGGCCTATCCGCGTTTCAAGGCGACGGCGACGCTGGACTGGTCGACGGAGGCCTATGGCCTGTCCTTCACCGGCCGCTACATCAGCAAGGTCACGGAAAGCGACGGCCATGTGATGGGCACGACCTTCTACGGCGATGTTCAGGCCTATTTCTCGCCCGCGTGGATGGACCATCGCGCCCGGTTCACGCTGGGTGTCAACAACCTGTTCAACAAGCAACCGCCGCTGTGCGGCACCTGCGACGGCGCGAACTTCGACACGACGACCTACGACGTGCCGGGCCAGTTCGGTTACCTTCGCCTGTCGTACAAGATGTAAGCCTATCGGGCACCGGTCCCCGAATGGGACCGGTGCCCGTATTCCCTGTGTCTGGCGTTCCCGACCCCATGACGTGATCCGCGCGGGATGACGGCGAAGCTGCCCTGTCCTATAGGGCGCGCATCGAATCATCCGATCACTTCAGCGTCGCACCATCAACGTCACACCATCAACGTCACAGGGGCCTTCCCATGAAATTCTTCGCCGACACCGCCGACACCGCCGACATCAAGGAGCTGGCCGCGACCGGCCTGCTCGACGGCGTCACCACCAACCCGTCGCTGATCCACAAGTCCGGCCGGAAGTTCACCGAAGTGGTGGCCGAGATCTGCGGCATCGTCGAGGGGCCGGTTTCGGCCGAGGTCGTCGCGCTCGACCATGAGACGATGATGAAGGAAGCGGAAGTCCTGCGGAAGATCGCGGACAATGTCTGCATCAAGGTGCCGCTGACCATCGACGGCCTGAAAACCTGCAAGGCGCTGTCGGACGACGGCACCATGGTCAACGTGACGCTCTGCTTCTCCGCCAATCAGGCGCTGCTGGCGGCGAAGGCGGGGGCGAGCTTCATCTCGCCGTTCGTCGGCCGTCATGACGACAACGGCTTCGACGGCATGAAGCTGATCGAGGATATCCGCCTGATCTACGACAACTATGATTTCGCCACGGAAATTCTGGTCGCCAGCGTCCGCCACCCCGTCCATGTGCTGGAGTCGGCGAAGATCGGCGCCGACGTGATGACCGCGCCGCCCGCCGTCATCAAGGCGCTGTTCAACCATGTCCTCACCGACAAGGGGATCGCGGGCTTCCTGGCCGACTGGCAGAAGACCGGCCAGTCGATCCTCTGAACCTTTAAGGTTTCTTTCAAACAGAAAGGGCCGCCCGGACAATCCGGGCGGCCCTTTCTGTTTTGTTCTGTTTTGTCGGGCGGGTGGCCTTACTGGCCGCCGAAGCCGCGCGGCGCGGTGTCGATCACCTGGAAGCTGCCTGCATTGATCTGGCTCACCTCCAGCGCACGTTCGGCGATGCCGTTGGCGCCGAAGCGGAAGGCGCCGTCGATGCCGGAAAAGCCGCCGACATCGGACAGGCGCTTCGTCGGGAACGGCGTGCCCGGCTTCCAGTCCTGGGAGATGCGCACGGTCAGCAGCACGGCGTCATAGCCGAGCGAGGACAGGCGGAACGGCGTCGAGCCGAAGCGCGCGCGGTATTTGGACGCAAGTTGCCCGTAATAGGTATCGGAGACGCTGGCGAACCAGGCGTCGCGCATGGCCGGGTTGCCCGCGAGCGCGCTTTCCGTGTTCCACAGTTCCGTGCCGAGGATGCGGGCGGTGGCGGCGCGCTTGCGCAGCAGCGGCGCGGTCTGGATCGCGGCACGGCCATTGTCGGCGATCAGCACCGCGTCGAACGCGTCCCCGGCCGGGAGTTTGTTGACGGCGGCGGTGATCGAGGCGGTGGTACGGTCGAAGGTCTGCATGGCGACGACGGTGCCGCCTGCTCCCTCTACCGCGCGCAGCAGGGCGGTGCCGGACCGCTCGCCATAGACGCCCTTGGGCACCAGCGCGGCGAAGCGCGACAGGCCCTTGCCTTTGGCATAGGACACGACGCGCTCGATCGACTGCGAGGGGCTGTACCCCATCAGGAACACGCCGTTGCCCGCGACGCTGGCGTCGTTGGAGAAGCTGATGACCGGAACACCGCCCCGCTGGGCGATCGGGCTGACGGCGCGCACGTCCTCACCCGTGAGCGGGCCGAGGATCAGGCGATTGCCGTCGGCCAGCGCCTTCTGTGCGGCCTGCGCGGCACCCAGGTTCGTGTCATAGGTGGTGATGCGCACCTTCTCCGTCTTGCTGTCGAGCAGGGCGAGTGTGGTCGCATTGGCGATCGAACTGCCGACGCCCGCATTGGGGCCGGACATCGGAACGAGCAGGGCGACGCGGTTGCGCAGCGTGTCGGTGGGCAGGCCCGGGCCGATCTCGCCGGGCTGGGTCGGCCGGGTCGGGCCGGTGGTGGCGGGGCCGGTTCCCTTCGGCACGATCGACTGACAGCCGGCAACCATCATCGCGCAGGCGGCGAACAGGATACGCGCGCCTTTCCCCATCGCGGACCACAAGCCCGCTTGCCGTCCGGCATCCGTCTCTGTCATCTGCTTCCCTTATGAACACTAAACTTGATCCGGGCCTTTACATCGTGGCGGGGCCGATCGGCAACCTGGGGGATCTGACCCCGCGCGCGGCGGAGATATTGCGCCGCGCCGACGTGGTGGCGTGCGAGGATACGCGGGTCAGCGCGAAGCTGCTGCGCCATGCCGGGTCCGACCGGCCGATGGTCCCTTATCACGATCATTCCAGCGACAGCCTCCGCGCCCGCCTGTTGGAACGCATGGTCAACGAATCGGTTGCGCTGCTGTCGGACGCCGGCACGCCGCTGATTTCCGATCCGGGATACAAGCTGGTGCGCGATGCGCGCGCCGCCGGGGTGCCGATCCACACCTTGCCCGGCCCCTCGGCCGTCATCGCGGCGCTCACCTTGTCGGGCCTGCCGACCGACCGCTTCCTGTTCATGGGCTTCCTGTCCGCCAAGGCGAAGGCGCGGGGCGACGCGCTGGGCGAGGTCGCGGGCCTGCGCGCCACACTGGTGTTCTACGAAAGCGGACCGCGCCTGTCCGCGAGCCTCGCATCCATGGCCGAGGTGCTGGGCGACCGGGAGGCGGCGGTGATCCGGGAGATCAGCAAGACGTTCGAGGAAACGGTGACGGGCACGCTCTCCGGCCTGTCCGGCCGCTATGCCGATGCCCCGCCGAAGGGGGAGATCGTCGTCGTCGTCGGGCCGCCGGGCGAAGCGCCGCCGCCGAGCGAGGACGAGGCGGACGCCGCGTTGCGCGAGGCGCTGGAGCGGCTACCCGTCTCGAAGGCGGCGGGAGAGGTTGCAAAGAGGCTGGGCCTGGACCGGCGGGAGCTTTACGCCCGCGCCATGGCGATGAAGGGATGAAGCGACCCACCGGCAAGCATTCGGCGGGCCAAAATCCGGCGGGCCAGAATCCCGCGGGCCGGCGCCTGGCGGCCGAACGGCGCGGACGTCAGGCCGAACGCCTCTGTGCCTGGTGGCTGCGCCTGAAAGGCTGGCGCATACTCGGTCGCCGCGTACGCACGCCGCTGGGCGAGGTCGACCTGATCGCCCGGCGCGGCGCGATGATCGCCTTCATCGAGGTGAAGGCGCGCGCGAACGACGCCGAGCTCGACCTCGCGATCGATGAGCGGCGGCTGGCGCGGGTCGCGGCGGCCGCCGAAATCCTCTGGCCGGACTATGCCGGGGCAGGGGACGACATGCGGATCGACGTGATGCTCCTTGCGCCGGGGCGCCCGCCGCGCCATCTGACCAACGTCTGGCACGGGGGGTGAGTGGTTTGCCCGTCCTGTCTTCAGGGTGACGCACCCGGAAATGGAATGAGGAAGACCGCATGACCCTGAATGTCGCCGTGCAGATGGACCCGATGGAAGGCATCAGGATCGCGGGCGATTCGACCTTCCACATCATGCTGGCGGCGCAGAAGCGGGGGCACAGGCTCTGGCACTATCTGGCGCCCGACCTGACGCTGCGGGACGGGCGCGTGCTGGCGCTGGCCCGTCCGGTCGAGGTGCGCAAGGTGCCGGGCGACCACTTCACCTTCGGCGATCCGGTGACGCTCGACCTTGGCCGCGACATCGACGTGGTGCTGATGCGGCAGGATCCGCCGTTCGACCTCAGCTACATCACCGCCACGCACCTGCTGGAGCGGATTCAGGGCGAGACGCTGGTCGTGAACGACCCCGCCGCCGTCCGTAACGCGCCGGAGAAGATCTTCGTCCTCGATTATGCGCGGTTCATGCCGCCGACGATGATCACCCGCAGCCTGGCCGAGGTGAAAAGCTTCCTTGCCGAACATGGCGAGATCGTCGTGAAGCCGCTGTATGGCAATGGCGGCGTCGCGGTGTTCCATGTCGATGCGAAGGGATCAAACCTCTCGTCGCTGGTGGAACTGTTCAAGGCGTCGTGGGTCGAACCCTTCATGGTGCAGGCGTTCATTCCCGGCGTGGCGAGCGGCGACAAGCGGATCGTGCTGGTGGACGGCGAGGTCGCGGGTGCGCTCAACCGCATTCCGGGCGCGGGCGAGATCCGTTCCAACCTCGCGGTCGGCGGGTCGGCCGCCAAGACCGAACTGACGGAGCGGGAGAAGGAAATCTGTGCGGCGCTGGGGCCGGAACTCAAGCGGCGTGGCCTGCTGTTCGTCGGCATCGACGTGATCGGCGGCGAGTGGCTGACGGAAATCAACGTGACCTCGCCCACCGGCATCGTCTCCATCGACGCGTTCGACGGCGTGGATACCGGCGGCATGATCTGGGATGCGATCGGTGCCCGGCTCGCGGCGCGGGGATAAGGGCATAGACGGGCCCGTCACGCCATGACCGAATGGGTCCTGCACCTGATCGATGCCGGAGGATATTGGGGCATCGGGTTCCTGATGTTCGTGGAGAACGTCTTTCCCCCGATCCCGTCCGAACTGATCATGGGCATCGGCGGCATTCGCGTGGGGCAGGGGCGGATGGACCTGTTGCCGCTGATGGTCGCGGGCACCATCGGCACGACACTGGGTAACTATTTCTGGTATTTCGTCGGCCTGCATGTCGGGCTGAAGCGCCTGAAGCCGCTCGTCGAGCGCTATGGCCGCTGGGCGACGATCGAATGGCACCATGTCGAGGCGATCAACCGGATATTCCGGCGCTATGGGGAGATCATCGTCTTCGGCTTCCGCTTCATGCCGACGTTCCGGACGATGGTGTCGCTGCCCGCCGGGCTGTTCCGGATGGGCCATGTCCGCTTCCTGCTGTGGACGGCGGCGGGCGCGACGATCTGGAACGCGGTGCTGGTCTATGCAGGCTATCTGCTCGGCTACAATGTGCGGGACATCGACCGCTATCTGGGGCCGGTGGCGACGGCGTGCGTGGTGATCGCTGCGGCGTTCTACCTGTGGCGGCTGCTGACGTGGCGTCCGCGCGGGCCGGGGGCGGAAAGCGGACCGGATGACGCCTGATCAGGCGCGCGGGTGGGCGTTGCGATAGATGTCGAGCAGGTGCGCGGCATCGACCTGCGTATAGACCTGCGTCGAGGAAAGGCTGGCATGGCCCAGCAGTTCCTGTAGCGAACGCAGGTCGGCGCCGCGTCCCAGCAGGTGCGTCGCGAAACTGTGGCGCAGCGCGTGCGGCGTCGTGCGGTCAGAGAGGCCAAGGCGTCCGCGCGCGCCCTGGACCGCGCGGCGGACGAGCGCGGGCGAGAGCGGCCCGCCGCGCGCACCCCGGAACAGCGGCTCGCCCGGCTCGGCCGGAAACGGGCAGACGGCGAGATAGGCGGTGATCGCGTCGCGCACCTGGGGCAGCAGGGGGACGACGCGGGTCTTGCCGCGCTTGCCGGTGACGCGCAGCGTGTCGCCCATCGGCAGGATATCGCCGGTCAGGCCCATAGCCTCGCTGATGCGCAGGCCCGCGCCGTAGAGCAGCAGCAGCACGGCCCAGTCGCGTGCGCCGATCCACCCCTCCCGCGCGGTTTCCGCGACATCCTCGGCCAGCGCCATGACGTCGTCGGGTGAGACGGGCCGGGGCATGCCGCGCTTGACGCGTGGCCCCTTGATCACCGGCAGCTTCGCCTCGTCGCCGCCGGCGAAGCGCAGGAAGCCGCGCACGGCGGACAGCTCGCGCGCGGCGGAGAGGTTGCCTATGCCGTCGGCGCGCCGGTCGGCGAGGAAGGCGCGCAGGTCGGCGGCGGACAGGGCGGCCAGCGCGTTCCGGCTGACCGGGCCGCCGCCATGCCGCTGAAGAAAGTCGAGCAGGCGCTCGGCCGTCGCGACATAGGCGCGCACGGTGTGGATCGATCGCCGCCGGTCGGTGGCGAGGAAACGGCGCCATCCGGCGACGAGGTCAGCGCTCGCGGTCATCCCGCCTGTCTAGCCCGCTTCCCCCTCGGGGGGAATCCCCGTGGGACGGCTCAGGCGACAATCTCGCCAAGGATGGCGTCGAGCAGCAGCATGCCGGGCGGCGTCACGCGCAACCTTTGCCCGTCGGCTTCCAGCAAGCCTGCTTTTGCCAGCCGGGTGACGGCCGCCCGGTCGACCAGCGCATCGGCTGGTTGACCGGACCGTTCGCCGATGCGGGTGAGGTCGACGCCTTCGGCAAGGCGCAGGCCCATCAGCAGCGCTTCGGCCGCCCGATCGGTTACGGCCAGCGCCTCCTCGACGGACAGGCCGTTGCCGTTGCGGTCGACCGCGCCCATCCAGTTTTCGGGCTTCCTGTGGCGAACCGTCGCCATGCCGTTCCGGCGGCCATGCGCGCCCGGGCCGATCCCGGCATAATCGCCGTAGCGCCAGTAGGTGAGGTTGTGGCGGCTTTCCTCGCCCGGCCGGGCGTGGTTGCTGACTTCATAGGCAGGAAGGCCCGCGTCGGCCGTCATCGCCTGCGTCATTTCGAACAGGGTGGCGGCATGATCGGGATCGAGCGGGACGAAATCGCCCTTGCGCACCATCGTCTCGAAGCGCGTGCCGGGCTCTATCGTAAGCTGATAGAGCGAGAGATGGGTGGTGCCGAAGCCGAGGGCGCGGGTCAGTTCGGCGGCCCAAGCCGCTTCGTCCTGTCCGGGTCGGGCATAGATGAGGTCGAAGGTGACGCGCGCGAACGTCGCCTGCGCGACGTCCAGCGCCGCCAGCCCCTCCGCCACGTCATGCGCGCGGCCGAGGAACCGCAGCGCTTCGTCCTCCAGCGCCTGCAGGCCGAGGGACACGCGGTTGATGCCCGCGCGTGCCAGATCGCCGAAGCGGGCGGCCTCCACCGAACTGGGGTTCGCCTCCAGCGTGATCTCGATGCCGGGCGCGAAGCCCCAGTGCCGTTCCGCCGCCGCGATCAGCGCTGCCGCGATCCGGGGCGGCATCAGCGAGGGCGTGCCGCCGCCGAAGAAGATCGAGGACAGCGGGCGTCCTCCATTTTCCGTGGCGGCGGTCAGGCGCGCCTCGTGCGCCATGTCGGCAAGCAAGGCGGCCTCCCACGCGTCGGCGTCGATCGTGTCGCGCACATGGCTGTTGAAGTCGCAATAGGGGCATTTGGAGACGCAGAACGGCCAGTGGATATAGAGCGCCAGCGGCTCGCCGGTTCGGTCGGCGTTCATTATCGGCAGGATAGGGGCATGGGCCATGACGGGCGCACTCCTTAAGGCCATTCGGGCAGGCTGGCCACTGCTGCTTCTTGTCGTTCCGGCCGCGTTGCCGGCGCAGACCCAAAGGCAGCGGGACATTCGCGACCGCTGGTACGACCCGGACGAGGCGCGCCCGCGCGGTGCCGTGCTGCTGCGGAGCGAGATGCTGCGCGCCCACAACGACGCGCGCGACGCCGTCGGCGTGCCGCCGATCGGCTGGAGCGAGAAACTTGCCGTCGAGGCGCAGGGCTATGCCCGCGTGCTCGCCCGAACGCGCACCTTCCGCCACTCTGACAAGGCGACACGCTCGGCCCCGCAGGGCGAGAATCTGTGGATGGGTTCGACCGGCGCGTTCACCTATGCCGAGATGGCGGGGAGCTGGATCGCCGAACGGCGCTATTACCGGCCGCGCGCGGTGATCCCCGACATCTCGACCACCGGCGACTGGCGCGACGCGGGGCATTATACGCAGGCGATCTGGCGCGGCACGACGCTGGTCGGTTGCGGGCTCGCCTCGAACGGGGACGATGACTATCTGGTGTGCCGCTATTCCCCGCCGGGGAATGTGTTCGGCCGGAACGCGACGGCGGTCGATCCGGCCGCCGCCCCGCCGCCAGCCCGCAAGCGTTAGAAAACCGCCGCCACCAGCTTTGCGAACGCATCGGCGCGGTGGCTCATCGCGTGCTTGGCGTCCGGATCCATCTCGCCGAAGCTGATGGCGTGGCCGTTGGGCTGGAACACGGGATCATAGCCGAAGCCCCGGTCCCCGCGCGGCGGCCAGACGAGCGTGCCATCGACGCGCCCCTCGAACGCCTCGACATGGCCATCGGGCCAGGCCAGCGCCAGCACACAGATGAAGTGCGCGTCATGCCCTGCCTCCGGACCCTTCGCCGCGACCGCTTCGTGGACGAGGCGCATGGCAAGACCGAAATCCTTGTCCGGCCCCGCCCAGCGTGCGGAGAAGATGCCGGGATCGCCGTTCAGCGCGTCGACGCACAGGCCGCTGTCATCGGCGAGCGCGGGCAGGCCGGAGAGGTCGGCCGCCTGCATCGCCTTCAACTCCGCATTGGCGATGAAGGTCGTACCCGTCTCTTCCGGCTCCGGCAGGTCGAGGTCGGCGGCGGAGACCGGCTCGATGCCGTAGGGCGCGAGCAGGTCGCGGATTTCCCGCACCTTGCCGGCATTGTGGCTGGCGATCACCAGCCTGCCCGGCTTCAGCTTGCGGATCGCCTGTTCGTTGCCGGCATTGTCGGTCATGCTGTCTCGTCCTTCGCCCTTGCTCAGCGTCCGGTGGCGCGGTCCTGTTCCGCGAAGATCTGTGCGCAGCCGATGCGGGCGAGGCGGAGCAGCCGCAGCAGTTCCTCCTCGTCGAAGGTCGCGCCCTCGGCCGTCGCCTGCACCTCGGCGAACTTGCCGTCGCCCGTGATGATCAGGTTGGCGTCGGCCTCCGCCGTCGAATCCTCGGCATAATCGAGGTCGAGGACCGGAATGCCCTGATGAATGCCGCAGGACACCGCCGCGACCTTCTGCACGATCGGGTCTTCGGCGATCAGGCCCCCCGCCATCAGCTTGTCGACGGCGATGCGCAGGGCGACCCATGCGCCGGAAATCGCGGCGGTGCGCGTGCCGCCGTCGGCCTGAATGACGTCGCAGTCGAGCGTGATCTGACGTTCGCCCAGCTTCTTGAGGTCGACGACCGCGCGCAGCGAACGGCCGATCAGGCGCTGGATTTCCTGCGTGCGGCCCGACTGTTTGCCCTTCGCTGCCTCGCGGTTGCCGCGCGTGTGGGTGGCGCGGGGCAGCATGCCGTATTCGGCCGTTACCCAGCCTTCACCCTTGCCGCGCATGAAGGGCGGCACGCGCTCCTCGACGGACGCCGTGCACAGCACGCGGGTCTGGCCGAAGCTGACGAGGCAGCTGCCTTCGGCATGGACGGTGAAGGCTGGCTCCATCGCGATGGTGCGCATCTGATCGGGGGTGCGGCCGGAAGGGCGCATAGACAGGATACTCCAGATTAATGGGCGGAACGCGTAATCAGGCGGGGGGCTTAGCGCCCCGGACGCCGTCTTGCCAGTGGGGCGCGGCAAAAAGCGGCGCAGGACAGGAGCAATGATGATCATGCAGGGTTTGGGATTGGCGCGGACACTGGTGGCGCTGACCGCGACGGCGCTTGCGCTGGCGGGGTGCGCGACGGTGAGCGGTCAAGGGGCGGGCGGTCAGGGAGCGGGGTCGGCCGTAGATACGGTGGAGGACACGATCCGCTTTTCCGCCGGACCCTGTTTCGGATTCTGCCCCAGTTACATCGTGACCGTCGAACCCACCGGCTCGGCGGTGCTGGTGCCGCAGCGCAATACGTCGGTGCCGGGTGAAACGAGCCTGACCGTGACGCCCGCGCAGTATCGTCGGCTGCGCGACGCGTTCGCCCCCTTCCGCCCGGAAACCGGGACGCACAAGCGCATCGGCCATGGCGAGAATTGCGAGCGGGTGGCCACCGACATGCCGGGATATACCATCGTCTGGCTGCGGGCGGGGCAGAAGGATACCGAACTCGATTTCTACAGCGGCTGTTTCGACGATCGCTACGCTGCCCTGAGGGAGGCCGTGCGGGCGGTGCCGGCCATGCTGGAGATAGAGGCGATGCTGAAGCCGCCACGCGCCGACGCGGCCGATTGAGAAAGCGCGTTTTGCCGCCTACATAAGGCGGATGGCGGTTACTCCGATCACTGAACTCAACAGCCGTGCCCGCGATGTCTTCCGGCTGGTCGTCGAAAGCTATCTGGGCACCGGCGTGCCCGTGGGCTCGCGGACGATCAGCAAGATCGCGGGTCTCAATCTGTCGCCGGCGTCGATCCGCAACGTGATGCAGGACCTGGAGGAGATGGGCCTGCTGGCGGCGCCGCACACGTCGGCGGGGCGGATGCCGACGGAGGTCGGCCTGCGCCTGTTCGTCGACGGCATGATGCAGGCGGCCGAGCCCTCGGTCGAGGAGCGGCGGGCGATCGAGACGCGGCTGACCGACAGCGGTCCGATCGAGGAAGCTCTGTCGGCGGCGACGATGGTGCTGTCCGGCCTGTCGGCCTGCGCCGGGATCATCATGGTGCCCAAGCGCGAGCCGGTGCTGCGCCAGATCGGCTTCGTGCCCCTGACCGCCGATCAGGCGCTGGCGGTTCTGGTCGGGCAGGACGGGTCGGTCGAGAACCGGATCATCGACCTGCCGCGTGGCATATCCCAGCCGAGCCTGGTGGAGGCGGCGAACTATATGTCCGCGCGCCTCGCCGGGCTGACGCTGAGCGAGGCGCAGGCGCGCATCCGGTCGGAACTGACGGCCGAGCGGGCGCTGCTCGACGATGCCGCCCGCGCGCTGGTGGAGCAGGGGATCGCGGTGTGGTCTGCCGATACCGAAAACCGGCCGGTGCTGATCGTGCGGGGACAGGCGAACCTGATCGACGAGGGCGCATCGATGGACCTCGAACGGGTGCGGCAGTTGCTCGACGAACTGGAGGGCAAGCAGGAAATTTCCCGCCTGCTGGAGAGCGCGCTGGCGGGCAGCGCCACGAAAATCTTCATCGGTTCGGAAAACAAGCTCTTTTCACTTTCCGGTTCGTCCGTCATAGCCGCGCCTTATCGGGGGGGCGACGGCCGGGTTGTAGGGGTGGTCGGCGTGATCGGCCCCACGCGCTTGAACTATGCACGGGTGATCCCCATGGTGGATTTTACCGCACAGACCCTGTCGAGACTGATGAGATGAACGAAGAGCACAAGGATATCGCAAGCGAGAACGGCGAGGCCGGAGCCGCCGCTGACCTGGGGGGCACCGCAGACGAGGCGCTGAGCGCGCTCGACGGAAAGCTGGCCTCTCTGGAAAACGAGCTGGCGACCGCTAAGCAGGACATTCTCTACGCCCATGCGGAAACGCAGAACGTCCGCCGCCGCCTGGAGAAGGAGCTTCAGGACGCACGGGCCTATGCCTCCACCGCCTTTGCCCGTGACATGCTGTCCGTGGCCGACAATCTCAGCCGCGCGCTCGACGCCATTCCCGGCGACCTGCGGACGGACGAGAAGATGAAGGGCCTGATCACCGGCCTCGAAGCGACCGGTAGGGAACTGGAAAACGTGTTCCGCAAGAACGGCATCGAGAAACTCGTGTCGCTCGACCAGCCGCTCGACCCGAACAAGCATCAGGCGATGATCGAACTGCCGTCCGACAAGGAACCGGGCACCATCGTTCAGGAGATGCAGGCTGGTTACATGATCAAGGATCGCCTGCTGCGCCCGGCGCTGGTGGGCGTGGCGCGCAAGCCGGACTGAACATTGCGCATGGCTCCGGGCGGAGCCGATGCGATAGAAAGGGCGCCGGGCGGTCATCCGCTTCGGCGCCCTTTTTCGTTCGACCCAGCGGTACGGAAAATGTGTATCTGAATAGTTCAAGATATATCTTAACTCTTCGGTATTAAGATATATCTAGAGCGCATCATGATACACGAAAGGACATTTTTCATGCGCCATCACTGGCATCACCATAATCATCGCGGAGAGCGCGATTGTTCGTCGGGCGGCTTTCGCGGCTTCGGCGGTCCGTTCGGAGGGCGCGGCGGCCGGCATGGCCGGGGCGACGACTTCGGCGGGTTCGGCGGAGGGCGCGGCGGACGCCGCCGCGTGTTCGACGCGGGCGAACTGAAGCTCGTCCTGCTCAAGCTGATCGATGACGAGCCGCGCCACGGCTATGACCTTATCCGGTCGATCGAGACGATGAGCGGCGGCCATTATGCGCCGAGCCCCGGCGTCGTCTATCCGACGCTGACCATGCTCGCCGATATGGGGCTGGTCGAGGAGCAGCCGGGCGAAGGCGCCCGCAAGCTGTTCGCGATCACCGACGCGGGCAAGGCCCATCTGCTGGAAAACCGGGACGCCGCTCTGGAAGCGATCGGCCGGCTGGAAGCCATCGCGAAGATGAGCGAGCGTACCGACGGTGCGCCGATCAGGCGCGCGATGCAGAATCTGGGCATGGCCGTGCGCGCACGCCTTGAAAAGGAAGGAGCGGATGCCGACACAATGCTCGACGTCGCGGCCCTGATCGACGAGGCCGTCGCTAGGATCGAAAGGCTGAAATAGCATGGCAACCACTACCGCAAGCGTCGCTACGGACAGCGGCAGCCGTTATCTTCAGCAGCTCTGCAAGCACTGGAGCCACAAGTTCGACGTCACCTTCGACGCGGAACGCGGGACGGTGGCGCTGCCGCAGGCGCTGACCACGCTGGTCGCGCAACCGGGCACGCTGCATGTCACGATCGAGGCGGAGGATCCTGCGGTCCTCGACCGGATGAAGGGCGTGGTGGCCGAGCATATCGACCGTTTCGCCTTTCGGGAGGCGCCGTTGCCGTTCAACTGGTCCTGACCGGACCTGCCATCGGTGAATCGCCTGGCGGCGGGGAAGGCGTCTTTCCCGCCGCTGTGCTTTGTGGAGCATGTGACAGCCATCGCGCTGGCCTTGAGGCCGCATAAGATTCCTTGCCCGCCCGAAAGTCGAATCCCGGTTGACGCTCGCCTCCGGGTTCAATACTCGCTATTGCAAGTCATTCGCAAATTTGCGGGAGGTCGTCCGTATGTATGCTTTCGTGGATCAGGATGTGCGCGTGCTCGATGAAGGCAGCCGGCTTGTCCTGTGGGCTAGCCGCGCCTGGGTTTGCGCGGTAAGCCGGGGCGAATGCCCGGAAGGCCATATCGGACAGGAGATCGCCGCGGTGTTCCAGCAGCGCGGTATCGCCGACGCGTTTGCGCATTTCGGCATGGTCATGCTGATTCTCAACCGGCATGCGCGGGACGATCTCGATTTCGGACACCTGGCATGCAGGCGGGTGCATGAGGGCGAAGCGCTGCTCCTGTCCGTGCTTTCTTCCTTGCGTGAGGCGGGCGAAGACGACATACGCGCGACTTTGAACCTTCTGGTCGAGGGTGAGTGGGGGCGATCATGCCTTTCCGCGATCCGTGGACTGGGCCTTGAACTGGCGGACATGGGCCTGCTGCCCCGCCCGCCCGAGACGAACCATCAGACGACCGGAGGCGGTCGATGAGCGATAGGGGACTTGAATTGACGATGCTTGCGCCCTCGGCGGCGCTGACCGTGGAAGATGTGCTGACCGTCCGTCACTGGAACGAGCATCTGTTCAGCTTCACCATCACGCGTCCGGCGAGCTTCCGTTTCCGGTCGGGCGAGTTTGTGATGCTCGGCCTTCCGGGTGAAGGCCGCCCGCTGCTGCGCGCCTATTCGATCGCGAGCCCGTCCTATGCCGAGGAACTGGAGTTCCTGTCGATCAAGGTACCGGACGGCCCGCTGACCTCCCGCCTGCAGAAGATCGTGCCGGGCGACCAGCTGTTCCTCGGCCGCAAGCCGACGGGGACGCTGGTCGCGGACGCGCTGTTGCCGGGAAGCCGCCTGTTCCTGCTTTCGACCGGCACCGGCCTCGCGCCGTTCCTGTCGATCGTGCGTGATCCCGATATCTACGAGCGCTTCAGCCAGATCGTGCTGGTGCATTCCGTGCGCCGCGTCGATGATCTCGCCTTCCGTGAGTTCCTGGAAAGCCAGCTGGCCGGCGATCCGCTGTGTCAGGATCAGGCGCTGCTGCAGTTCGACTATCTGCCCACGGTCACGCGCGAGGCGTTCCACACGACGGGGCGCATCGACGCCCTGATCGACAACGGCGCGCTGTTCGGCGGCAAGCTGGGCGGGCCCAAGCATTTTGACCCGGAGACCGACCGGGTGATGATGTGCGGCAGCATGGCGATGTGCAAGGATCTCGCTGCCCGCTTCGACACGCTTGGGTTCACCGAAGGATCGAACGCCGCGCCTGGCCATTATGTGATCGAGCGCGCCTTCGTCGGCTGACGAAAGCCGGCAGGACAAGCGAACGGGAAAACGGAAACGCCGCCCGGCCGGACAGGTCGAGGCGGCGTTTCCGTTATCATGCCTGCTCCTTGCCCTTCTCCGGCCGGTGGCCGATACCTACATTGCCGCGATGACGTTCCTTGATCGCCTTTCCATCCGCCATCCGGTCGTGCAGGCGCCGATGGCCGGTGTGTCGACGCCGCAGATGGCGGCTGCCGTGAGCGAGGCGGGCGCCCTCGGATCGATCGGGGTGGGCGCGGTCGATGCGGATGGCGCCGCCGCGATGATCGGGCAGGTGCGCGCGCTGACCGGCCGGCCGTTTCATGTCAACCTGTTCGTCCATGCCGATCCGGAACCGGAACCGGCCGTGGAGGCCGCCTGGCGGGATGCGCTTGCGCCGCTGTTCGACAGGTTCGGCGCCGCGCCGCCGCAGGCGCTGCGCACCATCTATCGCAGCTTTGCTCACGACGACGCCATGCTCGCCATGCTGGTCGCGCAAGCGCCATCCGTCGTCAGCTTCCATTTCGGCCTGCCCGCTGCCGATCGCATCGCTGCGCTGCGGGCGGCGGGCTGCATCCTGCTGGCCACGGCGACCAGTCTGGACGAAGCGCGGGCGATCGAGGCGGCGGGCCTCGACGGGATCGTCGCTCAGGGGATCGAGGCGGGCGGTCATCGTGGTGTGTTCGATCCCGATGCGCCGGACGACGGGCTGGGGACGGCGGCGCTGACCCGGCTGCTGGCGACGCAGTGCAGCCTGCCGGTCATCTCTGCGGGCGGGATCATGGACGGGGCGGGCATCGCGGCCGCGCTGGACCTGGGCGCGATCGCGGCGCAACTGGGCACGGCGTTCATCGCCTGTCCGGAGAGCAGCGCCGACGCGGCCTACCGTGCGGCGCTGGCGAGCGATGCCGCATGGCATACGCGGTTCACGCGCGCGATATCGGGGCGGACGGCGCGGTGCCTCGCCAACGGCTTTACGGACTGGGGCGCCGGGCATCCGGGATTGCCCGCACCCGCCTATCCGCGTGCCTATGATATCGGGAAGGCGTTGAACGCGGCCGCGAAAGCCGTGGGAAATGGCGGTTACGGCGCGCAATGGGCCGGGCAGGGCGCGCCGCTGGCCCGGACCCTGCCCGCCGCCGAACTGGTCGGCATACTCGTGAAGGAACTCGCGTCCGTCCGCGCCAGTTGAGCCGTCAGGCCGGTTCCACCAGCAGGGATGCACCATCGGCGCCGGTCACACGGACCCGGGCGCCCAGTGCCGCGTCGGGGCCACGGCATGGCCATGCGCCGTCGCCCACGCGCACCCGCCCATGCCCGTCGACGATCGGCTCGACGACCGTCAGCACCTCTCCGATCAGGCGGGCGGCGCGGTCGTTCAGCAGCGGATCCTGCGACGCGACGGGGTTGTCCGCATACCATTTGCGCCCAAGCCATGTCGCGATCAGGCACAGGACCGCGAACAGCACGATCTGCGCCGCCAACGGGATGCCGAGCGCTATGGTGACGAGGCCGGTCACGGCTGCGGCGATCGCGATCCAGAACAGGAATATCCCGGGGATCACGATCTCCCCGATGCCGAGGATCACCGCGAAGACGAGCCACCACCAGTGGCTGTTGGGGTCGATCGTTGCGAGCCAGCCGGTCACGGGCGGCCCTGCTCGAATGGACCGGGCCGGGGACGCGGCGGTTGCGGCGCGGCGGGTGGCGCGGGTACGTCACCGCCCAGCGCTTCCTTCGCCAGCGCGCCGATGCCGCCCAGCGTGCCGACAAGCTGCGTCGCCTCGACCGGGAAGAGGATGGTCTTCGCATTGGGAGAGACCGCGAACTGGGCGACGGCCTCGGTATATTTCTGCGCGATGAAGTAGTTCAGCGCCTGCGGATTGCCCGCGGATATGGCCTCGGACACCATCTGTGTCGCCTTCGCTTCCGCCTCCGCCTCGCGCTCACGCGCCTCGGCATCGCGAAATGCCGCCTCGCGCCTGCCCTCGGCCTCCAGGATCTGCGCCTGCTTCTGTCCCTCGGCGCGCAGGATTTCGGAACTCTTGAGGCCTTCCGCCTCCAGGATGTTGGCGCGCTTTTCGCGTTCCGCCTTCATCTGGCGGGCCATGGCGTTGACGATATCGGCGGGCGGGCGGATGTCCTTGATCTCGACGCGGGTGATCTTGATGCCCCAGGCGGTGGTCGCATGATCGACGACGGACAGCAGCCGCGCATTGATCTCGTCACGCTTCGACAGGGTCTCGTCGAGGTCCATCGAACCCATCACCGTGCGCAGGTTGGTGGTGACGAGTTGCAGGATCGCCACGTAGAGTTCGGAGACCTCATAGGCGGCCTTGGCCGCGTCCAGCACCTGAAAGAACACGACGCCGTCGACCGACACCATCGCGTTGTCCTTCGTGATGATCTCCTGTCCCGGAATATCAACAACCTGTTCCATCATGTTGATCTTGCGCCCGACGGCGTAGAAAAACGCTGGGTAGAAATTGAGGCCGGGCCGCGCGACTTCGGTGAAGCGGCCGAACCGTTCGATCGTGTACTGAAAGCCCTGGCGGACGATCTTGATGCTTGCGGCGAGGTAGATGAATACCAGCAGCGCGAGCAGAAGTGCGACGGTCGCGGCCATGATCTGCATTCTCCCCCGGGTTGATCCGGACCGACTATGCCGCCAAAGGGGAGAGGGGGGAAGCGGATTTGATGCCTGCTCTCCGGCTTCGCCGCTACGCATCCGCGCCGTCGCCTGTTACAGAAATATGAAGACGTGCTAGGATGAGGGCACTTAGGTAGACGATGACTGACGTGCCCCATATCGAGGATATCGTTCGACTCCAGATGCTCGCCAAGGAAGCCCGCCGTCGTGCGGATGCCTCCGGCGATCCCGATCTGGCGCGCAGGCTACGGGAAATCGCGGTCAAGCATGAGCGCGACGCCCGCCGGCTTCAGAACGAAAACGGCGCAGCCGACTGACCACAAACAGAAAGATGGCGCCGTCAGCCGCGCCGTCCAGAGATGGAGCCTGCCTGATGCCCGGTGTATGGTTTGACGAGATGGAGGTCGGGATGATGTTCCATCATCCGATCCGGCGCACGATCACGGAAACGGACAATGTCCTCTTCACCTGCATGACGCATAACCCGGCGCTGCTGCACCTCGACGAGGAGTATATGAAGGGCACGCCCTACGGTCAGCGGCTCGTCAACTCGGCGCTCACCCTGGGGCTGGTGGTCGGCATATCGGTCGGCGACACGACGCTGGGCACGGCGGTCGCGAACCTGGGCTGGGACGAGGTGCGCTTCCCCAATCCGCTGTTCCACGGCGACACCATCCATGTGACGACCGAGGTGATCGAACTGCGCGAGTCGAAGTCGCGGCCGGAGGCGGGGGTCGTGACCTTCCTGCACAAGGCGTTCAACCAGAAGGACGAACTGGTCGCGTCCTGCAAGCGCAGCGGCCTCCAGTTGAAGCGGCCGGTGGCATGACGCTCCCGGTCCGGTCCTTCCTCTTCATACCCGGCGACAGCGAGAAGAAGCTGGCAAAGGTCGATGACGTACCCGCCGATGCGTTCATCCTCGATCTGGAGGATGCCGTCGCGCCCGCGCGCAAGGCCACTGCGCGGGCAATGGTGATGGGGTTCATCGGGGAACGGCCGCAGGCAAAGCGGCAATCGCAGTTGTGGGTCCGGGTCAATCCGCTCGACAGCGGGCTGACGCTGGAGGATCTGGCCGCGATCGTTCCGGCCGCGCCGGACGGTATCATGCTGCCCAAGGCGAATGGTCCGCGGGACGTGGTGCAGGCGGGCCATTATCTGAGCGCGCTCGAGGTCGTGTCCGGCCTTGCGCCGGGAGCGATCCGGATATTGCCGGTGGCGACCGAGACGGCCGTCGCGCCGTTCCACCTCGGCGACTATGCGGCGGCGAAGCCGGAGCGCCTCTATGGGCTGACCTGGGGCGCCGAGGATCTGAGCGCGGCGGTCGGCGCGAGCGGCAATCGCGACGCGTCCGGGGAATGGACGCACACCTACAGGATGGTCCGTTCCCTCTGTCTGCTGGGCGCACATGCGGCGGGTGGCGAGGCGGTGGACACGCTGCACGCGGATTTTCGTGATGCAGAGGGGCTGCGCGCCTCCAGCATCGCGGCACGGGCGGAGGGCTTTTCCGGCCGCCTCGCCATCCATCCGGCGCAGGTCGAGATCATCAACCAGTGCTTCTCCCCCTCCGCCGAAGAAGTGGATTTCGCGCACCGGGTCGTCGCACTGTTCGCCGCGAACCCCGATTCGGGCACGCTGGGACTCGACGGGCGGATGCTGGATATCCCTCACCTGAAACAGGCGCGCAGGACGATTGCGATGCACGAGGCGCGGCGGGGCTGAAAATCGCGCTTTGCCGCCGTCGGCCATTCCGTAGCGGCTGGCCCGTGCCGCCGGATGGGTGGCACGCGGATCATGCCGGAAACCCTATGCCGGTTCGCGCAAATATGCATAGGCTCCCCCCGTTTCCAACGGAGAGGAGCCTCAGGAAGATGCCACGTCGATATCGTCCCGCCATGACGAAAGGCGGTTCGCGTGCCTGATCGCACAGCCCGCCTGCCGGAGGTGCTGCGGCGCGTTCGTCTGCCCGTCATCGCCGCGCCGATGTTCATCATCTCGGTGCCGCAACTGGTCATCGCCCAGTGCAAGGCGGGGATCATCGGCTCGATGCCCGCGCTCAACGCCCGGCCCGCCGCCCTGCTCGACGAGTGGCTGCATGAGATTGTGGAGACGCTGGCGGCATGGGACAGGGATCATCCCGAAAGCCCCTCCGCGCCATTCGCCATCAACCAGATCGTCTACAAGACCAACGACCGGCTGGAGCAGGACATGGAGACCTGTGCGCGGTGGAAGGTGCCGATCGTCATTTCCTCGCTCGGCGCGCGGGAGGACGTGAACACCGCTGTGCACGGCTGGGGCGGCGTCGTCCTCCATGACGTCATCGACGACCGCTTCGCGCGCAAGGCGATCGAGAAGGGGGCCGACGGCCTGATCGCCGTGGCGGCGGGCGCGGGCGGCCATGCTGGCACCATCTCTCCGTTCGCTCTGGTGTCGGAGATACGCGCGTGGTTCGACGGGCCGCTCGCACTGTCCGGCGCGATTGCGACCGGCGGGGGCGTGCTGGCGGCGCGGGCCATGGGCGCGGACTTCGCCTATATGGGCTCCGCCTTCATCGCTACGCAGGAGGCAAATGCGTCGGACGGATACAAGAACGCCGTGGTGGACGGACGGGCGGCGGACATCGTCTACACCGACCTCTTCACCGGCATTCGCGGCAATTATCTGCGCGGCTCGCTGATCGCATCCGGCCTCGATCCGGACGCTTTGCCCGAGCGGGTCGAGGGGGTGACCAGCTTCGGCAGTAGCGAAGGCAAGGCATGGCGCGACATCTGGGGCGCGGGGCAGGGCATCGGCGCCGTCCGGTCGGTCACCACCGTTGCCGAGCGCGTCGACACGCTGCGCCGGGAGTATGAGGCGGCGCGCGCGGCATTGTAGGGCGTCCCGGCGGCACCTCAATAAAGACCATGGGAAAAGGCCCGGGAACCGAAGTTCCCGGGCCTTTCCTTTACGCGGTTGTCGGGGCGCGCGTCAGGCTGCGAACTGGTTCATCGTATTATGCGCGCCACCGGCCTTCAGCGCGGCTTCACCGGCGAAATACTCCTTGTGGTCGTCGCCCATGTCGGAACCAGCCATGTTCTGGTGCTTCACGCAGGCGATCCCCTCGCGGATTTCCTTGCGCTGGACGCCCGCGACATAGCCGAGCATGCCCGCCTCGCCGAAATACTCCTTGGCGAGGTTGTCGGTGCTGAGCGCCGCCGTGTGATAGGTCGGCAGGGTGATCAGGTGGTGGAAGATGCCCGCCCGCTTCGCGCCGTCCTTCTGGAAGGTGCGGATCTTCTCGTCCGCTTCCGCCGCAAGCTCGGTGCCGTCATAATCGACGCTCATCAGCTTCGCCCGGTCATAGGCCGAAACGTCCTTGCCCGCCGCGGTCCAGGCGTCGAACACCTGCTGGCGGAAGTTCAGCGTCCAGTTGAATGAGGGCGAGTTGTTGTAGACCAGCTTCGCGTTCGGGATGACCTCCCGGATGCGGTCGACCATGCCCGCGATCTGCTCGACATGCGGCTTCTCAGTCTCAATCCACAGCAGGTCGGCGCCGTTCTGCAGCGAGGTGATGCAGTCGAGGACGCAGCGGTCCTCGCCCGTGCCCTTGCGGAACTCGAACAGGTTGGACGGCAGGCGCTTCGGACGCATCAGCTTGCCGTCGCGTTCGATGACGACGTCGCCGCGGAGCGCGGACAGGTCCGTGACCTCCTCGCAGTCGAGGAAACTGTTATACTGGTCGCCGATGTCGCCCGGCGTGCTGGAAACGGCGATCTGCTTGGTGAGGCCGGCGCCCAGCGAGTCGGTGCGGGTGACGATGACGCCGTCCTCGACGCCCAGTTCCAGGAACGCGTAGCGGCAGGCGCGGACCTTCGCGAGGAAGTCCTCATGCGGCACCGTGACCTTGCCGTCCTGGTGGCCGCACTGCTTCTCGTCGCTGACCTGGTTCTCGATCTGCAGGGCGCAGGCACCCGCCTCGATCATCTTCTTGGCGAGGAGGTAGGTCGCCTCGGCATTGCCGAAGCCCGCGTCGATGTCGGCGATGACCGGAACGACGTGCGTCTGATAGTTCTCGACCGCCTGCAGCAGGCGCTGCTCCTCGATCTGGTTGCCGTCGGCGCGTGCCTTGTCGAGGTCGCGGAACAGCATGCCCAGTTCGCGTGCGTCGGCCTGACGCAGGAAGGTGTAGAGTTCCTCGATCAGCGCGGGCACGGAGGTCTTCTCGTGCATCGACTGGTCGGGCAGGGGGCCGAATTCCGAACGCAGCGCCGCGACCATCCAGCCGGACAGGTACAAATAGCGCTTGTCGGTGGTGCCGAAATGCTTCTTGATCGCGATCAGCTTCTGCTGACCGATGAAGCCATGCCAGCAGCCCAGCGACTGGGTGTAGTTGGCCGGATCGGCGTCATAGTCGGCCATGTCCTTGCGCATGATCGCGGCGGTGTAGCGCGCGATATCGAGGCCGGTCTTGAAACGGTTCTGAAGGCGCATGCGGGCGACCGCCTCCGCCTGGATGCCGTCCCAGGTGCCGTTCTGGCCGGCGATCAGCTTCTGCGTGTTGGTGATATGCTCTTGGTAGGACATGGTTGCATTCCCTGGCTCACGAAAGAATGCGCGCCATTTATGATGCTCCGCCGGCCAGCGGCAGAGCCTGTGAAGTCCACATGTCAGACTTTACAAACATTTCCTGTATAGTTGTAAAGTCGATACAAGTGCAGTAGGTAAGAGCGCATCATGGCCAGTGACCGTCCCGTTTACATGGGGCCGCGCCTCAAGCGGCTGCGCCGCGAACTCGGCCTGACCCAGGCCGAGATGGCGGCGGACCTGGATATTTCCGCGTCCTATGTCGCCTTGCTGGAACGCAACCAGAGGCCGCTGACTGCGGACATGCTGCTGCGCCTCGCGCGGGTTTATCGCATGGACATGGCGGAGGTCGCGGGCGACGGCGGCGTCGAGCATACCGCCCGGCTTCAGGCCGTGCTGAAGGGGCCGATGTTCGCCGACATCGACCTGCCACCGCTGGAGGTAGCGGACGTCGCCACCAACTATCCTGGCATTACCGAGGCATTGCTGCGCCTCCACACCGCCTACCATCAGGAACAGCTCGCGCTGGCCGACCGGGATGCGGAACCGGGGGCAGGCGCTGTGGAGGGGCCGGACCCGGTGGCGGAGTCGCGCCGTTTTCTTGCTGCCCGGCGCAACAGCTTCCCGATCCTTGACGACGCGGCCGAGCGGCTGGCGCAGGCGGCTGGCGGCGTCGAGGGGCTGACGGCCTATCTGAAGAGCCGGCACGGGCTGCGGGTCCGGCGCCTGCCGTCCGATGTGATGTTCGGTTCCATCCGGCGGTTCGACCGGCACCGTGACGAGATATTGATCGACGAGACCCTGGATGGCGCCAGCCAGTCGTTCCAACTCGCCCTGCAACTCGTCTATATCGAGTTGCGCAAGGATATCGATACCGTGCTGAAGGACGGTGCCTTCGAAAGCGAGGCCGGTGCCCGCCTCACGCGCCGGGCGCTCGCCAACTATACGGCGGCGGCGGTGATGATGCCTTACTCCGCCTTCGCCCGGGCGGTGGAGGCGCGGCATTATGACGTGGAGGCGCTGGCCCGCCAGTTCGGCACCAGCTTCGAGCAGACCGCGCATCGGCTGACGACCCTGCAGAAGCCGGGGCAGGAGCGTGTGCCGTTCTTCTTCATCCGTGTGGATCAGGCGGGCAACGTGTCGAAGCGTCTCGACGGCGCCGGTTTCCCCTTTGCCCGCCATGGCGGGGGCTGTCCGCTCTGGACCGTGCACCAGCTGTTCGGGATGCCGCGACGGATCGTCACGCAATGGCTCGAGCTGCCCGACGGGCAGCGCTTCTTCTCGATCGCCCGCACGGTGACGGCGGGTGGTGGCTCCTATGGCAGCCCGGTTGTCGAGCGGTCCATCGCCCTGGCCTGTGCGGCGGAGCATGCCGGCCGCCTGATCTACGCGCGGGGACAGGCAGAGGCACCGCGCGAGGCGACACCGATCGGCGTCACATGCCGCCTGTGCCATCGCACCGACTGCACCGCCCGGTCCGCGCCGCCGATCGGGCGGCAGGTTCTGCCCGACGATTATCGCCGTACGCGGGCGCCATTCGGATTTTCGGATGGTTAACGCGCGTAGTGCCGAAACCGGCCGTTTTCCGTGCCTGGCCTGTCGCTTCACCCATTTGGGTGGTTAACGAAATCTGATATGAACCGAGTCGCGGGGTGTGTCTTCCTGACGGCGGCCTGGTTCTCTGGCGCGTGTCTGGACGGTGTCCCCTGTTTCTCATGGACGGGAAAGGGGGACGAGTTGCTTACTGCCGCGCTTCTCATCATGGCCCCGGCCCTGGCGGCGGTCCATCCCGCCAAGCCGCAAGCCGCCGTATCCAGCAAGCCACCTGTCGCAAAGACCGCGCCAGCCGCTCCGCCCGCAGCTCCGGATGCCGCCGCTCCGCCGGCCAGCGGCAATTGGGAGAGTAGCTGGATCGTCATCGGTCAGGATCAGGACGGCGCCGTCTGGCTGGTCAAGGCGGGCGACATGGCGAACCGCACGAATTTTCGCCCTCTGGTGTGGGTGACGAAGGATCACAGTCGCGATCGCAGCACGAAGGCGCGTGTGTCCCGCAGCCTCCAGCTGTTCGACTGCATGGAGGGCACGGCGGACGTGCGCGCGACGATAGGCCTTTCGGCCAGGGGCGCGGTGCTGTGGAGCGTCGAGTCGATGAAGTCGGATCCCAAACCGATCGTCGCCTCATCGATAGCCGATCTGGTCCGCAAGAGCGTCTGCCCGAAGATCGCGCCGGAGATCACGCGCCGCTAGGGTCAGGGTCTAAGGGTGGCGACGGGGGTGATAGCGGAGGGGGTGGCGTGTCTTGCCCGGCGCTTTTCTGCGTGTTTGGCGTCTCGGTCGGCGTCTCCTCGTCTTCTCCGGGAAGCGGAGGCGTCTTGAACAGCCAGAGGGGCTTGTTGCTGTTGTCCTGCTGGCCGCCGGTCGTCGACATCACCGATTTCCACAGCGCGCGCAGGCGATGAATGTGCAGGTCGTCGCTGAGGGTCGCGACGATGTGACGGATGACGAGCGGGTCGCAGGTCGTCTTGATCGATGCGTCGGCAGGCAATCCGATGCGTTGGCGGAAAGCGGGAGAGGCGTCGGTCAACACCACAGAACCGATCGCCTGGATATACTCTTCGGGCACCCCTTCGGGCAGGACCGCGCGTTCCAGGTCGAATATCGTGCGGATCTTGTGCCTGCGCAGTTCGTGGAATGCCGTCGCGCCCACGACTTCGCACAACTGGGCCTGCAATACCCAGTCGAACGTCTGGAGCATGGTATAGGGGGTCTGGACGTAGAGTTCGATCGGGTTGGCCGTCGCGAGGTTCTGGACATCCGCCAGATTGTTCTCCTGCAGCCGGAAACTGATTTCATGGTCGATGCCGTCGATGACCTCAAGCGGGATCAGCGGCGCGTTGCGCATGGCGTCGCGGTCGATGCTCTTGATCTGGATTTGCGTGAGGCGCGCGATCAGGCTGAACGAACGGTCCGGAAAATAGCCTATGATGAACGCTGTCGCGAGTGACACGGTGAACTGGATACTGCCATCGCCCAACGCTCCGGCGCCGACATGGTGGACGACGATGGCGACGATCACGCCAAGAATGATGCGCATCCCCGACCGGGTGAAGGAGAGCGCGCTCAGTTCCTGGTTCAGCATCGCGCGGATCAGGTAGCTGATGCTGAAGACATAGCCGCCCATGAACGCCGTGGCCGCAATGGCGACGCTTTGCCGGATCGTGGATTCCGTCGCACCGCGGGCGACCTCGATCGGTACCCAGAAAATCGCGGACGAGAGCCTCAGCAACCGGCATGTTTCTCCGAGCAGGCAGGCGATCGGATCGAACAGCAGGAGGAACCCGCCGAAGCAGATCAGCGTGAAGAGGACGGCGCCCGCGCCGCGTCTGGTCTCGTCCTGCCGGCCCGGCCTGTTGGTTGCACGCAGCCGGTCGTATCGGGCGAGCGCGAGAAGCAACTGCGGCAATTCCCTGTCCTGTGCGAAGATCGTGTCGCGCAGATCCTCGACCGTCCGCATCCTGACGTGGCGCAGTTCATATTCGGCGACCAGCAGGCTGACGGGCAGCAGGGCTGAGAGCAACAGGGCAAGAACGATGTGCCAGTTCATGAGCATCTCCCCCGGACGGCTAGGTGACCGACCGCGCCATGTTTCCCGATGGGGCGAGCACGACCCTGCGGGCGCCCGCGGGCTTGATGTTGTAGGGGGGGCGCCGCACCGCATAGATGCGGCTGGTCTCGAACTCCTTGATGGAGACGGCGTCGTCCTGGTTTCCGCCGATCCCCGTGACGGTCGCGCCGTCGGCGCTGACGCCGATCGCGATGAAGACATGGCCGCCGCCGGTACGCGTGATGGCGACGATGTCACCGACCTGGATATCGTCTTTCGCGACGGACACGCCCCAGTTCGCCCAGGCGAGCGCGGCGAGATATTTGTCCGGCGGCATGCGGCTCGGCCTGCCCTGACAGGTGCGCGCGGCGACCACGGCGCAGAACAGGCCGCACCAGTATATCTCGTCCGCGTTATAGAAGTCGGCCGCCCAGTTGTCGTACGGGCGGCCGCATATCCGGGCGACCTCATCGGCTCAGCCGACGATGACGGGATTGTCCTCCGTGCCCGGCGTCTCCAGCGTGCCCAGCATTTCCAGCGCCACCCGGACCATGGCGGGCGGCAGCGGATCCTGCCTCAGGAACGCATATTGTCTGTCCAGAGCATATCCCGGCATGACGTTTCCCCCGATTGTTTCGGGGGCACAGCAACATTGCGGATCATGATCGTCGAACGAAAGCCTGTCCGAAACGGCCCTCGGAACCGGCGAAAACGGATTAATGCTGGCCAGCGGGTTGCGGATCGGCATCCCGATCCCATGTTCCAGTTCGGTTTCGAAACCCGATCGGGGAGGCGCACGGATGATCGATCTTTATTACTGGACCACGCCAAACGGCCACAAGATCACGCTTTTCCTGGAGGAGACGGGGCTGCCCTATCGCATCCACGGGATCAATATCGGCAAGGGCGAGCAGTTCGCGCCCGATTTCCTGAAGATCGCGCCCAACAACCGTATTCCCGCCATTATCGACGATGATCCGGCCGGTGGCGGCAAGGCGGTCTCCCTTTTCGAATCCGGCGCCATCCTGCTCTACCTCGCGGAGAAGACCGGCCGGTTCATCCCCGCCGACCTGCACGGGCGGGCGGACGTGCTGCAATGGCTGTTCTGGCAGATGGGTGGCCTTGGCCCGATGGCCGGGCAGAACCATCATTTCCGCAACTATGCGGTCGAGAAGATACCCTATGCCATCGATCGCTATGTGAACGAGACCAACCGGCTGTACGGGGTGTTGGACCGGCGGCTGGCCGATCGGGCCTTCGTCGCGGGAGAGGACTACTCGATCGCCGACATGGCGATCTACCCGTGGATCGTGCCCCACGCCAATCAGGGGCAGGATCTGGCCGATTTTCCGCATGTGAAGCGCTGGTTCGATGCCATCGCCGCGCGTCCGGCGACCGGGCGCGCCTATGCGCTGGTCAAGACCGTCAATCCCGATCCGGCGGGTATCCGCACGGAGGAAGAGCGCAAGATATTGTTTGGCCAGACGGCCCGGTCGTCCCCGCCGACCGACGCCAAAGCGGACTGAGCGCGCGCGTCGGGCGGGACCGAAAGCACGGCGCGGGCGTTCAGCCGGTGCCGGCTTTTGTGTCCGGCGGTCGCCCGGAGGCGCCATTGGTCCTGCTCGATATCCTCAAATGGACGGCGTCGCTGAGCGGCATGGCCGCCGCCTTCATGGTGTCGCTCGACAGCGGCCGTCGCGTCACCGGCTGGGGCTTCGTCATATTTGCCGGGTCCAGCATCGCCTGGATCGTCTCCAGCCTGCTGGACGGGGAAGGGCCGCTGGGCGCACAGAATGTCGTGCTGCTGGCGATCAACCTGTTCGGCATCTATCGCTACCTGATCCGCAAGCGCCCCGCATGAGGGGCAGGGGGATCAGGACAGGCCGAGTTCGCGCTGCATCTCCACTGCGTCCAGCATCTTGCCGCCGGCCATGAAGACCGCGCCGGTGCAGCACAAGGCCAGCATCTTGCCGCCAACGCCGGGATACTGATCGATATAGACGAGACCGCGCTCGGTCGCGCCGAGCGCAAGCGCATAGATGATGAGGAACGCCTCGAACTTCGTCTTCACGGTGAAGAGGCGTTTGATCCGCTGCATCCCTGGTCCGTTCGCGGAAGACGGTCCCTGTTACGGGAGCGCCATCGATTTCAGGACCTTGCGATCCCTTCGCTACAGGTCGCCCGAAAGCGTGAGATGGTCAACAAGGGTTAACCACGATTGTTCGACGGCGGCGATCAGCGCGGGGTCGCCAAGGGCGTCGGGCGCGATGCTTTCCGGCCAGTGCGCGGCGATGATCGCGGCGATGCCATCGAGCTTTTCCTCATCCACCATGAAGCGCGGATCGACATGCGCCGGGTCGGCGACCACGCGCAGGCGCAGGCAGGCGGGGCCGCCGCCATTCGCCATCGACTGGCGCACGTCGACTGGCACCAGCCGGCGGATCGGCCCGTTCCCGGCGACATGTGCCTCCAGCCAGTTCCATACCGAGGGTACGGCCTGCGCCTCGGTCGGCAGGACCAGCGCCGCGCCTCCCTCTGGCAGGGTGACGAGCTGGGCATTGAACAGATAGCTGGCGATCGCGTCGGGCAGGCTGACGACATCGCCGGGCACTTCGACGATCTCCACCTGTGGCAAGCGCGCCCGGAGCGCGGTGTAGAAGCCATCCTTGTCGGCGAAGGCATGTTCATGCGCGAACAGGATCGTCTCGTTGGCGACGGCGACCACGTCATTGTGGAAGGCGCCGGCGGCGATCGCCTCCTCGGACTGTTCGACGAACAGCACGGCCTCCGGATCGAGCCCGTGAAAGCGGGCGACCGCCTTGCTCGCCTCGACATGCTGGCGCGCGGGGAAGGGGCCACCGGCGCGGCCGTAGACGAACACCTCGACCCCCTTCGCGCCGTGATCCGGGGCAAGGCGCATGTGGTTCGCCGCGCCTTCGTCCCCGAATGGCGCGGGGATGGGGGCATGGACCGCGAAATGCCGCTGGTCGGCGAAGGCCACCCGCAACTGTCGCAACGTGTGCGTCCATTCATGGCTGCGGTGGGGCATGGTGACCAGATTGGCGACGGTCAGGTGACAGCGCCCGTCGGCGGTGTCGGCGGCGGGAGAGACGGTGGCGGCGTTCGCCGCCCACATGGCGGAGGCGGACATGGCGGCGGCGCGCAGGTGCGGTTCCGCCCCGGCCATGTCTGCGCCGAGGGTCGCGAGCCAGCCCGTGTCGGGCCGTGGCTGCGGCAGGAAGATGCCCTGAGCGAGACCGAGGCGCAGGTTGGCCCGCATCTTCCCGATCCCCTGAAGCGCGGCGGCACGGGGATAGGCGATTTTGCCCGCATTGCGGGTGGAGGCGAGATTGCCGGGGCTCATGCCCGCATAATTGTGGCTGGGGCCGACGATCCCGTCGAAGTTGATTTCCCTGATCGGCATGACTGTCAGCGCTCCGCGACGGTGAACGTGTCGCCCGCCGACAGGCCGAGCGCCCCGGCACATCCGGCGTCGAGCGTGGCGTTGCCCCCCCCGTCCTCGACCATCTGGCCATAGGCGCAGCGATAGCCGGAGAGGCGACCGCTGGCGGCCAGCACGCGCGTCCCGCCGCGCCCCTCATGCGTGCCCGTGAAGGTCAGGTCGCGGGCCTGCGCGATGGTGCGCAGGCCGTCGATCTGTCCCACCATCGTCGGGCCGCCGTCGAAGATGTCGACATAACCGGCGTTGGCGAACCCCTCCTTCTCCAGCATCCGCATCGCCGCGCGGCCATTGGGGTGGGGCAGGCCGATGACGGACCGGGCATGGTCGGTCAGCATGGCGGTATAGATCGGCGTCTTGGGCATCAGGTCGGCGATGAACTGGTTGCCGTTGATCGCGTTGAACTCGTCCGCTTCCTGAAAGCTCATGCCGAAGAAGCGCCCGGCAAGCCCGTCCCAGAACGGCGATCCGCCCGCCTCGTCGATCACGCCGCGCAATTCCGCGATCACCCGGTCGCCAAAGCGCACGCGATGCTGGCGGATGAACAGGTAACGGCTGCGCGCGAGCAGCAGGCCGAGGCCCTCGGCGCGTTCGCGCGGATGAAGGAACAGGCCGCCGACCTCCGTCGATCCTTCAAGGTCGGTGGTGAGCGACAGCATCTCCGCCCGGAACGTGCGGCCCAGTTCGCGGCTGTGCTGGGTGAGCACGCCGATGCGATAGGAATAGAACGGCCATTTCTGTCCGACCTTCGTGAAGATCTGACAGGTGCCGCGGACCTGCCCGGTCTCGCTGTTCTCCAGCACCAGGACGATCAGTTCGTCCTCCATGCTGTCGCCCTCGCGGGCGAGCGCCAGCGCCGTGCGTTCGAGCTTCGCCTCCAGCGACGGGCGGTCGGGGGGCAGGTTCGTGAAGCCGCCGCCGGTCAGCTTGGCCATCTCGTACAGCGTCTGGAGGTCGTCCGGCACCGCAGGCCGCATCAGGAAGGTCAAGGCGCGCCCCTTTCGGCTATCCGTAATATGGTGAGGGTGGAGAGCATGGCCCGCTCGGCCAGGCTCTCGACGATCAGATATTCGTCCGGACTGTGGATGGCGCCGCCGCGCACGCCCATCGTGTCGACCACCGGAACGCCGCAGGCGGCGATGTTGTTGCCGTCGCATACCCCGCCGGTGTCGCGCCGGGCGATCGGGATGCCCAGGGCCGATCCGCATTCGCCGACCAGCCTGAACAGTCGTTCGGCGCCCGGGTCGACCGGCTTTGGCGGGCGGCTGAAACCGCCGTGCCGATGGAGGGTGACGTCATGATCCCGCGCCACCGCCGTCATCGCCGCATCGAGCAGGCGCAGCGCGGCGGCTTCGTCCTCCGGCAGGCGCGGGCGAAAGTTCACGCGCAGGATGGCGTGGGCAGGCACGACGTTGTTCGGCCCGCCGCCGTCGATCCGCGCCGGATTGCAGGAGAAGCCGTGCCCGTCCGCGACGCCGCTCTCCGCCTTCAGCCGCAGGGCGAGATCGGCCGCGGCGAGCACGGCATTGCGGCCCTCTTCGGGATTGCGTCCGGCATGGGCGCTGCGCCCGGACACGGTGATCGAGAAATTGCCGCTGCCCGCGCGCGCGCCGGCGAGCGTGCCGTCGGGCAAGGCGGGCTCATAGGTCAGCGCCGCGACCTTGCCCGCCGCCGCCCGGGCGATCAGCGCGGCGGACGCGGCGCTGCCGACTTCCTCGTCGGCGTTGATGACGACTTCATAGCCCAGGCGTCCCTGCGCGGCCGGGTCACGCTCGACCGCCTGTAATGCCGCCAGCAGCAGCGCAATGCCGCCTTTCATGTCGGCGACGCCGGGACCGTTCAATGTCCCGTCCGCCTGCCAGGTCAGGGCCTGGAACGGATCGGCCACGCCGTAGACCGTGTCCATATGGCCGGTGAACAGCATCTGCACCGGTGCCTCCGGCCGAACCCGCACGTGCAGGTGACGGCCGTGGTCGAGGGCGACGACCCGCCCGTCCGGCTCGACGGCCTCGACCGGGGCAGGCGCTTCGAGCGAAACCGGGCCGGGCAGGACGGAAAAGGCGTCGGCAAGCAGGGCCGCCATCGTGTCGAGGCCCGCAATGTTGCGCGATCCGCTGTTGATCAGCGCCCAGCGTTCGACCTGCCCGAGCATCGGCGCCCCCGCCGCCCGCTCCAGCGCCGCGCGCTCGGATAAGGATATTGCGCTCATCGGCAATGGTCTAACAGAGGGCGCGTCTTCGCTCCACCCCATGCGCGGTTGGCCGATTGCGATGTCGTGCGAGGCAATGGGAGGCGGAGATGCGGGTGGGGCATTCCTCCCCGGCACGGGGAGGGGGACCATTTGCGTAGCAAATGGCGGAGGGGGATGAGCCCCATAGCGCAGCGCTACCAGGCACTCCCCCTCCGTCAGCGCTTCGCGCTGCCACCTCCCCGTACCGGGGAGGATGGTCCGATAGTGCTCGCAAGTCGCCGTCTCAGAAGTCGTAGACCAGCGTCGCCTTGCTCAGCGTGTCCAGGCGCTCGTCGGTCAGCGGCGTCTGGCTTTCGTACTGGATGTTGTAGGACAGGTTCATCGACAGGCGGGAGACGAGGCGCGTCGTCAGCGTCGTCTGCGCGGTGGCGCTGCGCAGGTCGTCCTCGACATAGCCTGACGCCGTCTGTCGCAGGGTAAGGGCAGGCGAGAGTTTCCAGCCGAAGTCGAGCGAGGAACGGCCGCCGACCTTCGTTTCCGTGCCGTCATCGGTGTAGCTGACATGCCGCAGGGACGGACCGATATCGACGGACAGGTCCATCTTCTTCGTCTGAATGAGCTTGTAACCGATACCGACGGAACTGGTATAGCGGCTGTCGAAGCCGATGATCGGGTCACGCTCGAACTGGGCGAGGCCGTAGATGAAGCCGCTCGGATCGAACTGGTAGCGCGGCTGATACGACGCAAGGAAACGCTCACGCGAGGTTTCGCCGTTGGCCCGGCGATAGTCGGCGCTGCCGGTCAGCGTATGGCTCCACTTGAGCCCGGCGCGCTGGATGGAGAGGCCCGCGCTGATCCCGATCTCGCTGGTCGAGCCGGTGGAGCTGAAGCCGCCGAGTTCGCCCCGGCCCTTCCACATTTCAAAGACGCTGGCTTCCCGGATCTTCGCCTTCTGCTCGGCGGCACGCCGCTCGGCATAGGCGTTGGTGATGGCGGCCACCTCCGCCGCGGATTCCGGATAGGCCTGCCGGGCGACCTTCGCGACCGTGTCGATATCGCCTTGGTTTCCGCTCGCCATCGCGGACTCCAGCATCTGTCGCACCGGCGCGGGCAGCGGCGGAGGCTCCTTGCCGCGGGGGATGCTGTCAGGCGAGGGTTCGGCGGCGTACGCCGGGGCAACAGCCAGCAGACATGCTGGGAGGATGAGCAAGCCGAATTTTGACATTGCGTCGCAGCATACAGCAGGAATCAGCGATTTAAAGGCCCCACGCGCCGAAATGTGCGCGAAAGTGCGTCAGATAAGATCGCGGAATTCCTTGAGTATGTCCCGATACAGCTTCTTCTTGAAGGGGACGATCAGGTCCGGCAGGCTCCTGGGCTCCGCCCATTTCCATGCCTTGAATTCCGGATGCGCGGTCTCGATGTCGACCTCCCGGTCGGTGCCCAGAAAGCGCGCGAGGAACCACACCTGCCGCTGCCCGCGATATTTGCCGCCCCAGGTTCTGGCGACCAGTTCCGGGGGCAGGTCGTAATAATGCTCGTCCTTGGACCGGGCGATGATTTCAACGAGACTTTCGCCGATGCCGGTTTCCTCGCCCAGTTCGCGCAGGGCGGCGGTGCGTTCGTCCTCGCCCGGGTCGATGCCGCCCTGCGGCATCTGCCACGCCTCGACCTGATTGTCGATCCGTTGCCCGACGAACACTTTCCCGTCCATGTTGACGAGCATGATCCCGACGCAGGGACGGTAGGGCAGGGCGTCGGACTGGGGCATTCGGGTCTCGTCTCGTTTCATCATGTGGCGAGGAATCGCGTTGCACGGCCCCCGTCAGAGCGTAGATAAGGCGCATGTTTCCGCTCGTCCATCATCAGGATTACACGGTGCGGCAGGAAGGCGGCGCGGACTTCCCGTGGGACAAATATGCCCTGCTGATGACAATTCTGCGAGATGGTCCGGCTCCGCCCGTCGTGCACCCGGCGCCGTTGATGCCCAGAGAGTGGCTGGAGGTGGTGCATGACCCCGCCTATGTGGACGAGGTGCTGCGCGCGCAGGTGCCGCGGGAAAAGGAGAAGCGCATCGGCTTTCCGGTTACAGAGCGCCTCGCCGGCCGCGCGCAGCGGACGGCGGGCGGCAGCTGGGCGGCGGCGATGCTGGCGCTGCGGACCGGCTATGCGGCCAATGGCGCGGGGGGCAGCCATCATGCGTTGTACGACACCGGGGCGGGCTACTGCATCTTCAACGACCTTGCCGTCGCCGCATACAGGCTGATCGCGCAGGGGGCCGTGCGCCGCATCCTGATCGTCGACCTTGACGTGCACCAGGGGGACGGGACCGCCGCCCTGCTCGCCGGCCGGGAAGACATCGTGACATTTTCGATGCACGGCGAACGCAATTTTCCGGTGCGCAAGGCGGCCTCGACGCTCGACATCGGCCTTCCCGACGGGACGCGGGATGCCGAGTATCTCGATCATCTGGAGAGGCATCTGCCCCGGATGATCGCCATGGCCCGGCCGGACATCATCCTCTATCAGGCGGGGGTGGACCCGCACGAGGACGACCGGCTCGGCCGCCTGTCGCTGAGCGATGCCGGGCTCGTCATGCGTGACAGCCTGATCGCGGCGACCGCGCGGGGGCACGGCATCCCGCTCGCGTCCGTGCTCGGCGGCGGGTACGGCAAGGATGTGCAGGCGGTCGCCCGGCGCCATGCCGACGCGATCGTGACGATGGCGCTGACCTATTATCGCTGATGTGCACACCCGCGCGCGGAGCGAGACAGCAGAGAGAGACAGCGGAGCGAGACAAGGCCCCCAAACTCCGCTATGCCACGGGCATAACAAGGAAGTGAAGGCGGTGGCCGGCCAGGCCCGGTTCCTGGCATCCCGGCCATCGGCGAACCGCCGGCGGACACGCCGGACGACTGGGACAGGATGGCGGATATGGCGACAGTGGCGCTGGATTCCCACGACACGCAGGCACAGGGCGGCGCCAGCGAGGCGGTGGTCGTCCGCTTCGCCGGTGACAGCGGCGACGGCATGCAGCTTACCGGCGGGCAGTTCACCTTGTCCACGGCGCTGGCGGGCAACGACCTGTCTACATTCCCCGACTTCCCGGCCGAGATCCGCGCGCCGCAGGGGACGCTGTTCGGCGTTTCCGCGTTCCAGATCAATTTCGGATCGAGCGACATAACGACCGCGGGCGATGCGCCGGACGTGCTGGTCGCGATGAACCCGGCAGCGCTGAAGACCAACGCGGGCGACCTGAAGCCCGGCGGCCTGATCATCGCTGATGCGGGCGAGTTCACCGATCGCAACCTTGCCAAGGCGCGCTATGCCGCCAACCCGCTGGAGGACGGCAGCCTGGCGGCGTGGCGGGTCATGGCATTAGACATATCGCGCCTGACGCTTGAAAGCGTGAAGCCCTTCGGCCTTGGCAACAAGGAGGCGCTGCGCTGCAAGAACATGTGGACGCTGGGCCTTGCGCTCTGGATGTTCGACAGGGATCGGCGGCCGGTCGTCGACTGGCTGCGCGCCAAGTTCGCCGCGAACCCGCTGCTCGCCGACGCCAATATCGCCGCGCTCGATGCGGGGCATGCCTATGGCGAGACGGCGGAACTCGATGGCGCGGGCGCGCGGGTCGGGCAATGGCATGTCGATCCCGCGCCGGTGCCGGACGGCACCTATCGTACCGTCACGGGCGCGGAGGCGATTTCCCTCGGCCTGATCGCGGGCGCGCGGCTGGCGGGGGTGCCGATGCTGTTCGGCGGCTATCCGATCACGCCTGCCTCCGCGATCCTCCATCATCTCTCGCGGATGCGGGAACATGGCGTGACGACGTTCCAGGCGGAGGACGAGATTGCGGCGATCAGCGCCGCGATCGGCGCCTCCTATGCCGGATCGCTGGGCGTCACCTCGTCCTCCGGGCCGGGCATCGCGTTGAAGGGCGAGGCGATGGGGCTCGCGATCATGACCGAACTGCCGCTGGTCATCATCAATTCGCAGCGCGGGGGCCCATCCACCGGCCTTCCGACGAAGACCGAGCAGTCGGACCTTTATCAGGCGGTCTATGGCCGCAACGGCGATGCGCCGATGCCGGTCATCGCCGCCCGGTCGCCCGCCGATGCGTTCGATTGCGCAATCGAGGCCTGCCGGATCGCCACCCGATATATGACGCCGGTGATGCTGCTGACCGACGGCTATATCGCCAATGCGGCCGAGCCGTGGCGGATACCCGACCTCGGGCGCTACGCACCCTTTCCCGTTACCTTCCCCGATGCAGCACCGGAGGGCGGGGTGCGGCCCTATGCCCGTGACGCGCGGCGCGTTCGCCCGTGGATACGGCCCGGTACGCCGGGCCTGATGCATCGCATCGGCGGGATAGAGAAGGCGCCGGACAGCGGCCATATCGACTATGCCCCCGCGACCCATCAGGCGATGACGGAGTTGCGGCGGGACAAGGTGGCGGGGGTCGCCGACGATATTCCGGAACAGGGCGTAGCGCTTGGTGCCCCGGGGGGACAACTGGCGGTGGTCGGCTGGGGGTCGACCTACGGGCCGATCTATCAGGCGGTGCGCAGGGCGCGCGCGGGTGGACGCTGCGTGTCGCACATCCACCTGCGCCACATCTGGCCGCTGCCCCGCAACCTGGGCGACCTGCTGCGCGGCTTCGACCGGGTGCTGGTGCCGGAGATGAACACGGGACAGCTCAAGACGCTGTTGCGCGACCAGTATCTGGTCGACGCCCGCCCGCTGACGAAGGTGTCAGGACAGCCATTCCGCATCGCGGAGATAGAGGCGGCGATCGGGGAGCATCTGCCATGAACGAACTGACGCCGGTCAAGCGCACCGCGAAGGACTGGGAAACGGACCAAGAGGTGCGCTGGTGCCCAGGCTGCGGCGACTATGCGATCCTGAAGGCAGTGCAGCGTACCCTGCCGGAGATCGGCGCGCGGCCGGAGACGACGGTCTTCATCTCCGGCATAGGCTGTTCCAGCCGTTTTCCCTATTATGTCGAAAGCTATGGCTTCCACACCATTCACGGCCGTGCGCCGGCGGTAGCGACGGGGGTGAAGCTCGCCAATCCCGACCTCGACCTGTGGATCGTCACCGGCGACGGCGACGGGCTGTCGATCGGCGGCAATCACTTGATGCACCTGCTGCGCCGCAATCTCGACTGCCAGATCCTGCTGTTCAACAACGAGATCTACGGCCTGACCAAGGGGCAATATTCGCCGACCAGCCGGGAGGGGACGCGCAGCCCGTCGACGCCGCTCGGGTCGCTCGATCATCCGGTTCGCCCGGCGGCGTTCGCGTTGGGCTCCGGTGCCCGCTTCGTCGCGCGCGGTTTCGACGTGTCGAAGGCGCTGCCCGACGTGCTGAAGGCCGCCCACGCGCATGCGGGCGCGGCATTCGTCGAAATCTTCCAGAACTGCATCGTCTACAACAAGGACGTGTTCGCCGGTTTCACGGAGAAGCAGAATGCCGACACGGGGCAGCTGTGGCTGGAACACGGGCAGCCGATGCTGTTCGCGAACGGCATGAAGGGGATTGCCGTCGACCATCAGGCGCTGGCGCTCCGGGTCGTCGACGTGTCCGATGGCGACTGGCGCGCGGCGGGCGTTCAGGTCCACGACGTCACCAATCGCATGCTCGCCCACATGCTGGCGGAGATGCCCTTCGGCGCATTCCCGATGGCGCTGGGCGTCCTGTACGACGATCCGGCGCCGACCTTCGACAGTGCCGTTGCGCGGCAGACCCGACGACCGGCGCCCGGCGACATGGCGGACCTCCAGATATTGCTGGGCCGGGGGCAGACCTGGCGCGTGGGCCAGGACATGCGCCCCGCTTGACGGCATCGGTCTGCGCGGTAACGGGAACCTCCGTTCCCTCCGCCGATTGAGCCCGTCATGACCACGCCCGTCCTCCTCTGGTTCCGTCGTGACCTGCGCCTGTCCGATCAGGCAGCGCTGGTGGCCGCCGCGGCCGAGGGGCCGGTGGTGCCGGTCTATATCCTCGACGACGACACACCGGCGCATCGCCGCATGGGCGGCGCGTCACGCTGGTGGCTGCATCACAGCCTCACCAGCCTGTCGGCGGCGCTCGAGGCAAAGGGCTCCCGCCTGATCCTGCGCCGTGGGGCGGCGGCGGATGCGCTGGAAGGGCTGGCGCGCGAAACGGGCGCGTCCCGTGTCCATGCGCTCCGTCATTACGAACCCTGGTGGCGCAATGCGGAAAGGGCCGTGGGCAAGACGCTGGACCTCTGCCTGCACGACGGCAATTACCTGCTGCCGCCCGGCATGCTGCGGACCGGCGGCGGCGGGCTCTACCGGATATACACCCCGTTCTGGCGGGCGCTGAGCATGCATATGCCGCCGTCGCAACCGCAGCGTGCGCCGTCGCGGATCGACTCGCCCTCGCGCTGGCCGACATCGGACAGGCTGGCGGACTGGGGCCTGCTGCCGGCGAAGCCCGACTGGGCCGGGGGTTTCAGGGACGAATGGACGCCGGGCGAAGCCGGTGCCCGGGAACGGGCGTCCGATTTCCTCGACCATGTCGCCGCCTATGACCATGCCCGCAACCTGCCCGCGCAGGAGGGAAGCGCGCGCCTGTCCCCGCATTTGCATTTCGGGGAGGTTTCGCCCGCCTGTGTCTGGCACCGGATCGCCGGGGCGAAGGGGGATGCGACGACGTTCCTGAAGGAACTCGCCTGGCGCGACTATGCGCAGAACCTGATCTGCCAGTTTCCCGCCTATGGCAGGGAAAACGGCCGCGCCGCGTTCGACGCGATGCCCTGGCGCGACCTGCGCGAGGCGCGCGGCGACTTCGCCGCGTGGAAAGAGGGACGGACCGGCTATCCGATCGTCGACGCGGGCATGCGCCAGCTGTGGACGAGCGGCTGGATGCACAATCGCGTGCGGATGATCGCCGCCAGCTTCCTGATCAAGCATCTGCTGATCGACTGGCGCCACGGTGAACGCTGGTTCTGGGACACGCTGGTCGACGCGGATTACGGCAACAACGCCACCAACTGGCAGTGGGTGGCGGGCTCCGGGGTCGACGCCAACATGTTCCCCCGGATCATGGCGCCGCTGGTGCAATCGGAAAAGTTCGACGCGGCCGCCTATATCCGGGCGTGGATTCCCGAACTGGCCGGGGTGCCCGACCGGGCGATCCACGACCCGTACACGCACGGATGCCGCCCCGACGGCTATCCGCCGCCGCTGATTCCCCATCGGGAAGCGCGGGAACGTGCGCTTTCCGCCTATGCCCGTATCAAAGGCTGATTGAACGCGCGCGCATGCTGCTGCACATAGGGAATCGATGAACAGCCTGCCACCCAAGCGCGGTCTCCATCTGGTCCGCGCCGGTCGTGCCTTCGCGACCGGCGGCGGGCCTTTGGCGCATCTGTGGGCGGGCAGCTTCCACCGGGTACTCGACCGGATCGACGCGGGCCTTGCACAGGGCGTGCTGGAGGCGTGGCTGCCCGATGGCGGCCTGCGCATATTGGGCGGACGGGAGGCGGGACCGGCGGCCGAGGTACGCCTGAAGAGCTGGCGCGCGCTGGTCCGCCTCGCAACCTCGGGATCGGCGGGCTGGTATCGGGCCTGGACGCTGGGGGAATGGAGCAGTCCCGATCCGGTGGCGGTCTTCGCCCTCTTCATGTGCAATGCCCGCGCGCTCGGCGACGTGGCGCGGGCGCAGGGGCCGGCCCGCTGGATCGGCGCGCTCGTCCACGCCTTTCGCCGCAACAGCCGCCGTGGCTCCCGCCGCAACATCGCGTTTCACTATGACCTGGGCAATGATTTCTACGCGCTCTGGCTCGACCGGGAGATGCATTATTCCAGCGCCCTGTTCGCAGATCCCGGGGACCGCGCCGAACCGCTGGAAGCGGCGCAGCGGCGGAAGGTCGACGCCGTGCTGGACCGGCTGGACCTGAAAGACGGGGCAAGGCTGCTGGAAATCGGCTGCGGCTGGGGCGGACTGGCGGAGGTTGCGCTGTCGCGCGCGCCGATCCGCTATGACGGTCTTACCCTGTCGGCCGAGCAGAAGGCCTATGCCGACACCCGTCTCGCCGGGTCGATCGCCGATGGGCGGGCGCAGGTCCACCTGACCGACTATCGCGACATGACCGGCGCGTTCGACGCCATCGCCAGCGTCGAGATGGTGGAGGCGGTCGGGCAGCGCTACTGGAAGAGCTATCTCGCCGCGATCGCGCGCCTGCTGAAGCCCGGTGGCCGGGCGGCGATCCAGTTCATCCTGATCGATGACGCGATCTTCGAGCGCTACGCCGCCAATACCGACTTCATCCAGACCTATATCTTTCCCGGCGGCCTGCTGATCTCCCGCGACCGCTTTCGCGCGCTGGCGCAGGAACAGGGTCTGGTCTGGACCGACGAGACGCGCTTCGGCGCGCATTACGCGGAAACGCTGCGGCGCTGGCGCGAGGTGTTCGAAGCCGCAGTGGCGGAGGGGCGCCTGCCGCTCAGCTTCGACGCCCCGTTCGTCGGGCTGTGGCGCTATTACCTGATGTATTGCGAAGGCGGTTTTCGCGGCGGCGGCATCGATGTCGCACAGGTCACGCTGCTGAAGCCGCTATGATGGGGGCCGTGGCGCAGGGGGCGGATTGAACTCTCACCGATGCGCGACCGCGAAAAAGGGGGTGGAGGGTCTGCAATTGGCAGACTTGCCCCGCTTACCCGTCCACCCGGATGCGTGTGCCGGTCGGCGTGTCGGAGAGGATGGTGGTGAGGATCGCGTCGGCGACCACCTCCGGTCCCTTCAGGGTGGCGGGATCCTCGCCGGGATAGGCCTTGGCGCGCATTGTCGTGCGGGTCGCGCCCGGATTGAGGATGTGGGTGCGGATGCGGGAGATGTTCTTCACCTCCGCGCCATAGCTTTGCACCAGCACCTCCAGCGCTGCCTTCGACGCGCCATAGGCGCCCCAGTAGGCGCGGGGCTCCGTCGCCACCGTGGTCGTCAGCGCTATAACGCGCGCATCCGCGCTCGCCCGCAGCAGCGGGTCGAATGCGGCCAGCAGCGCTTGCTGCGCCGCGATGTTGAGGGTCAGGACGCGGGCGAATTCCTTGGGGTCGATCGCCGGGACCGCCGCCAGCGAGCCCAGCATCGCAGCGTTCAGGATCAGCTGGTCGAGCGCAGGCCAGCGTTCGGCGACCGCGCCCGCCAGACGGCCGATGCTTTCCGCGTCGGTAAGGTCGAGGGGGGCGATGGTTGCCGATCCGCCCGCCGCATGGATGGCGTCCTCCACCTCCTCGAGCCCTCCGGTCGTCCGCGCGGTCAGGATGACGTGCGCGCCCGCCTTGCCCAGCGTCAGCGCCGTTGCCTGCCCTATGCCGCGGCTGGCGCCGGTGACGAGGGCCAGCTTGCCGGAAAGGGGAAGGGCAGTCTCGGGCATGTCGGCTCCGTTCGGTTCGGGGGCGGATTGGTTCCGGCGCAGGGCGGGAGCCGTTCGCGTGAGGCAGGCGCCGATGCGCGCGCTACGAAAGGGGGTGGGCGAACCGGCCCGGGAGGGCCGGGCACGCAGCCCGGGTCAGACCACCCGCTCGGCGAGCAGTTCGAACTGGTTCTGCACCACGGCCTCGTCCTGATCGGTGAGGGTCGTGGGATAATCGCCCGTGAAGCAGGCGTCGCAATATTGCGGGCGGATGTCGGCCCGCTTCGCCTCGCCCACGGCCTTGTAGAGGCCGTCGATCGAGATGAAGGCCAGGCTGTCGGCGTGGATGAAGTCCTGCATGCCGCCCACGTCGAGCTTGTGGGCGAGCAGCTTCGTGCGCTCGGGCGTGTCGACGCCGTAGAAGCAGCTGTGCTTGGTCGGCGGGGAGGCGATCCGCATGTGGACCTCCTTCGCCCCGGCCTCGCGCATCATCTGCACGATCTTGAGGCTGGTGGTCCCGCGCACGATGCTGTCGTCGATCAGGACGATGCGCTTGCCGTCGATCAGCGCGCGGTTGGCGTTGTGCTTCAGCTTGACGCCCAGGTGCCGGACCTTGTCGGTCGGCTGGATGAAGGTGCGCCCGACATAATGCGAGCGAATGATACCCAGCTCGAACGGGATGCCGGACTGCTGGGCATAGCCGATGGCGGCGGGCACGCCGCTGTCGGGCACCGGGATCACATAGTCCGCCTCGACCGGATTCTCGATCGCGAGCTGCGCGCCGATCGCCTTGCGGATCGAATAGACGCTGTTGCCATCCACGATCGAATCGGGGCGGGAGAAATAGACATGCTCGAAGATGCAGGGGCGCGGGTGGACGTCGCCGAACGGGCGATGGCTGCGCACCTCGCCGCTGCTGGTGACGATCACCAGTTCGCCCGGATCTATCGAGCGGACATAGTCGGCGCCGACCACGTCGAGGGCAACGGTTTCCGACGCGAAGATGGTCGATTCGCCAAGTTTGCCCATCACCAGCGGCCGGATGCCGAGCGGATCGCGGCAGGCGAGCATTCCCTCCGGCGTCATGCAGATCAGCGAATAGGCCCCCTCGACCTGCTTCAGCGCGTCGATGAACCGGTCGAGCAGCGTGCGGTAGCTGGACGTGGCGACGAGGTGGATGATGACTTCGGTGTCGGATGTCGACTGGAAGATCGAGCCGCGGCGGACAAGCTCGCGGCGCAGCTTCATCGCGTTGGAGATGTTGCCGTTATGGGCGACGGCGAAACCGCCCGAGGCGAGGTCGGCATAGAGCGGCTGGACGTTGCGCAGCGATGTCTCGCCGGTCGTCGAATAACGCACATGGCCGCAGGCGAAGGTGCCGGGCAGGGCGCGAATCACATCGTCGCGGTCGAAGTTGCCGGCGACATGGCCCATCGCGCGGTGGGTATGGAAATCATGCCCGTCCCAGCTGGTGATGCCTGCGGCCTCCTGGCCGCGATGCTGGAGCGCGTGGAGGCCAAGCGCGACCGAAGCGGCCGCCGTATCCGCGTTGGAAATGCCGAAGATTCCGCACTCCTCGCGAAGCGAGTCGTCGTCGAACGGGTGAGTTGTAAGCATGTGCCGAAGGGTCCGTAGCCGATCCTGTCGCGCCCACCGGCGCTCGCTGGCCGCCATATAGTCGCTTGGTGCCGCTTTGTCGCCCTCTTGTAACAAAAAAGCGCATCGCGACCGTCCGGTGCCGATCCCGGCCATAAGTGTGCTGGCCTTGCCGGTCGCCGTCGATTAAAGGAGCCGGGATGCATGTTTTTGCCAACCCAGCGCGGTTTCTCTCTATTGCCCGGCCGGTGACGCCATGGCTGTTCTGGAGCGGCGCGGCGCTGGTTCTGGCGGGTGTGGCGGCGGGCCTGTTCGTGACCCCGGCCGACTATCTCCAGGGCGAGACGGTCCGCATTCTCTACATTCACGTGCCCTCGGCCTGGCTCGGCATGGCGGGATGGACGGGGCTGGCCATCGCGGCGCTGATGCAGCTGGTCTGGCGCCATCCGCTGGCGGCCATCGCCGGCCGCGCGACGGCCGCACCGGGCGCACTGTTCACGGCCCTGTGCCTGATCACCGGGTCGATCTGGGGACGGCCGACCTGGGGCACATGGTGGGAATGGGACGGGCGCATGACCTCCATGCTCGTCCTCTTCTTCCTCTATCTGGGCTATATCGCGCTCGCCAACGCCAGTGCGCAGGCAGGCCAGACCGGGCAGGACGGCGGCGTCAGCCGCGTGACCGCGATCTATGCGCTGGTCGGCGCGGTCAACCTGCCGATCATCAATCGCTCGGTCGTCTGGTGGAACAGCCTGCATCAGGGGCCGAGCATCACCCTGCGCGGATCGAGCATCGCGCCTTCGCTGCTCTGGCCGCTGGGCCTCACCATGCTCGGCTTCACCCTGCTGTTCGCCGCCGTGGTGCTGATGCGGATGCGGGCGATTTTGGCGCAGAACCGGATCGAGGCCCGGATGCGCCGCATGGCCCGGGACTGAGAGACGGCCCATGAATCCATGGCCGTTCGTCGTTGCAGCCTATGCGCTTACCCTGTTGGGTACTGCGGGCCTGTGCGTCGCCAGCTGGCGCGCGATGGCGTCGGCCGAACGCCGGGCCGACGAGGCGCGGCGCGATCGCGGCGAGCGGGAGCATTGAGGCGTCCATGAAGGCGAAGCATCAACGCCTGATCCTGGTCCTGGTGGCGCTGGTCGCCGTCGTCGGCGCGGGCCTGCTCGCGGCGTCCGCGCTGCGGGACGAGGCCGCCTATTTCTACACGCCGGGCGACGTGAAGACAAAGGGTGTAGAGCCGGGCAAGGCCATCCGGCTTGGCGGCATGGTGGTGAAGGGCAGCCTGCGCCACGCCAGCGATGGCGTGACCCTGCATTTCGTCGTGACCGACGGCAAGGCGACCGTGCCCGCGACGTTCAGCGGGATCGCGCCCGACCTGTTCCGCGAAGGGTCCGGCGTGGTGGCGGAGGGCGCCTTCGACCGTTCCGGCCGGTTCGTGGCGACCAACCTGCTCGCCAAGCATGACGAACGCTATATGCCCCGCGAACTGGAGGGTATGACCTACAACGAAACCACCCACCAGATGAGCCCCGCGAAATGATGCACGGGGGGAGCGGACGATGATCGCGGAGGCGGGGCTCGCCGCGCTGTGGCTGGCGGCTGCGCTGGCGCTGCTTCAGCTCGGGCTGGTGTGGTTCGCGCTTACCGGCGGCAAGGAGGAACTGTTCCCGGCCATCCGTCCGGTCGCGGTGGCGCAGGGCGTGCTGACGGCACTGTCCTTCGCGCTGCTGATCACACTGTTCGTGCGATCCGACATGTCGGTGGCGCTGGTCGCGGCGAACAGCCATTCGGCCAAGCCGCTGCTGTACAAGATCGCCGGGACATGGGGGAACCATGAGGGCTCGATGCTCCTGTGGGTCACGGTGATGGGCATGGCGGGCGCGGCCGTCGCGCTGTTCGAGCGCGCGCTGACCCGCGACACCCATATGGCGACGCTCGGCGCGCAGGCGGCGATCAGCATGGGCTTCTATGCGTTCCTGCTGTTCGCCTCGAACCCGTTCGCCCGGCTCGATCCGCCCGCGGCGGACGGGCAGGGGCTCAACCCGCTGCTGCAGGACCCCGGCCTCGCCTTCCATCCGCCGACGCTTTACCTCGGCTATGTCGGCCTTTCGGTCGCCTTCTCCTTCGCTGTCGGCGCACTGCTGACCCGCCGCGTCGACGCCGCCTTTGCCAAGGCGATGCGGCCATGGGTGCTGGCCGCCTGGATATTGCTGACGCTCGGCATCACCGCGGGCAGCTACTGGGCCTATTATGAGCTTGGCTGGGGCGGCTGGTGGTTCTGGGACCCGGTCGAGAACGCCTCGCTGATGCCGTGGCTCGCCGCGACCGCTTTGCTGCACAGCGTGACCGTGCTGGCGACGCGCGACGCGCTGCGGGCGTGGACGGTCATGCTGGCGGTCGTCGCCTTCTCCATGTCGATGGTCGGCACGTTCCTCGTCCGCTCCGGCATCCTCACCAGCGTCCATGCGTTTGCCGTCGATCCGCAGCGCGGGACGTTCATCCTCGCCCTGCTCGCCATCTATATCGGTGGCGCGCTTGCCCTGTTCGCGCTGCGCGTGGGCACCGTGCGGGAGGGCGCGCAGTTCGAACTGGCCAGCCGGGAGACGATGCTGGTCCTCAACAACCTTCTGCTCTCCGTCATTCTGGGCCTCGTCCTCATCGGTACGCTCTACCCGCTGATGACGGAGGCGTTCGGGCGCAAGGTGTCGGTCGGGCCGCCCTATTTCGACCGGATCGCAGGGCCGATCGCGCTCGCGCTGATGGCGGCGATGGCCGTCGGACCGCTCGTCCGCTGGCGCCGCGATCAGGCAAAGGCGGTGGCGGGCCGGATGCTGCTGCCCGCGCTGGCGGCGCTGGGCGCGTTCATGCTGCTTGCCGTCCTTGCATGGGGCCGGATCGGTGTGCTGCCGCTGCTCGGGCTGGTCGTGGCCGCCGGTGTCGCGATCGCCAGCATCGCGCCGCTCTGGCGCCGCAATCTGCGCCGTACGCCGTTGTTCACCTACGGCATGGTGATCGCGCATCTGGGCTGTGCGGTCAGCCTTGCCGGCATGGCGTCCGATTCGGCCTTCACGGTCGAAAAGCTGGTCGCCGTGCGCGTGGGCGACAGTGTGACCACGGCGGGCTGGACCCTGCGCCTCGACGCCATCACGCCGATCGCCGGGGACAACTGGACCGCGCTGCAGGCGGACATGACCGCGACGCGCGGCAACAGCAGCGTCGCGATCCACCCGCAGGCACGCTTCTTCTGGACGCCGCCGACGCCGACGACGGAGGCCGCGCTGCTCACCCGCTGGGACGGGCAGTTGTATGTCGTGCTGGGGCAGGAGGCGGATGCGGGCCGGTGGCAGCTGCGGATATGGTGGAAGCCGTTCGTCACGCTGATCTGGCTGGGCGGCGGCCTGATCGCGCTGGGCGGCGCACTGGCGCTGATCGGGCGGGAGCGGCGCGGCTGGACGATGAAGATGCGGAGGGCCGCTGCATGACGAAGACGGCGCGCTGGCTGCTCTGGCTCCCCCTCGTCCTGTTCCTGGGCTTTCTCGGCCTGTTCCTCGCGGGACTCGTCAAGCCGGACAATGGCCTGATCGTATCCCGCATGGTCGGCAAGCCGCTCCCGGCGTTCACCCTTCCGGCCGCCGCCAGCGACCGGCCGCCGCTCGCCAGCGCGGACTTCGGCAAGGGCAGGCCGCGCCTCCTCAACATCTTTGCCAGTTGGTGCGTGCCCTGCGCGGCGGAGGCGCCGCAACTGATGGCGCTCAGGCAGGCGGGCGTAGAGATCGACGCGGTCGCCATCCGCGACGCACGCTCCGATGTCGACCGCTTCCTTGCGCGCTACGGCAACCCCTATGGCCGCATCGGCCTCGACGCGCGCAGCGGTGTGCAGATGGCACTCGGTTCTTCGGGCGTCCCCGAAACCTTCATCATCGACGGGCAGGGGCGGATCGTGCACCAGCACATAGGCGATATTCGCGCCGACGACGTTCCCGATATACTGGCGCGGTGGAAGGCGGCCCGGTGAGATACGCGCTGACCCTTCTGCTCGCGTTCGTCGCGCTCGCGCCGCTCCGCGCGCAGACGGCGCTGCCGCCCGCGCCCTATGCCGACCGGCAGCTGGCGGACCCGGCGCTGGAGAAGAAGGCGCGCGACCTGATGGTCACTATCCGCTGCCTCACCTGCCAGAGCCAGTCGATCGCCGACAGCAACGCCAGCATGGCAGGCGACATGCGGTCGGAGATACGCCAGCGGATCGCGGCGGGCGAAGCGCCCGAACATATCCGGGCGTGGCTGATCGACCGGTACGGCGACTGGGTGAGTTATGAGCCCACGGCGCAGCCGATCCTCTGGCCGCTCTGGGGCGCCCCCGTCCTTCTGCTGCTGCTCGGCTTCTGGCTGATGCGCGGCCGTGTCCGCAGGAAGGGGCGCTGATGGGCTGGGTCGTTGCCATCGGGCTGGCGGTCCTCGTCGCGCTTGCGGTGATCGGTCTCGGGCGTCTGCCCCGCGCATCGTGGGAACTTGTCGGCGCCGCGCTGCTGCTCGGCCTTGCCGGCTATGCGTGGCAGGGTTCGTCTGCCTTGCCGGGCAGTCCCCATGCGGCAGGCAAGCGGGATGTGCGATTCGACGAGAAGCTGGTCGAACGCCGCCGCGCTCTTGCCGATCGTCTCGGCCCCGCCAATCAGTGGCTGATCCTGTCCGACGGGCTGGGGCGGCAGGGTAAGTCGCGGGAGGCGGCCAACGTGCTGGTCAGCGGCCTGCGCCAATATCCGGACGATGCGAATCTGTGGCTTGGCCTGGGCAATGCGTTGCTCGTGCATGGCGAGGGCGTCCTTTCGCCCGGCGCCGACTTTGCCTATCGCCGGGCGCTGCAACTGGGCGGCAAGGGGCCGGGGCCAGCCTATTTCTATGGCCTTGCCCTGGCGGCAGCCGGGCAATATGGCGCGGCGCGCGACCAGTGGGTGCCGCTGCATGACAGGTTGCCGCCGCAGAGCGGCCTGCGCCGCGATCTGGAGGAAAAGATCGGCGCCCTGAACGCCATCATCGCCGCGCAGGACGGCGCCACGGAAACCGGTAGGGAAAATCCGTCTCTTCCCGAAACCGGACAGGCGCCGGCGCGTTGATCCGGTCATGTTGCCCCGCACCATAAGCCGTGATAGGGCGCTGCCATCCAATTGACCGCCGGGGGGCCGGGCAGCGGGACGAGGGCACTCACAGAATGTTAGCCAACCAGTCGCACCATGACCGACCCCAATTCTGACCGCGCTGTGCCGGATGACTCCGGCCACGGCGGTCATGGCGGCGCGGACGGCAAGGCCACGCTGAAACTGGCCGTCGGCGCAATCGGTATCGTGTTCGGCGATATCGGCACCAGTCCGCTCTACGCGTTCCGCGAAACCTTCGCGGGCCACCACAAGCTGACGCTCGACCCCGACCATATCCTGGGTGTCATCAGCCTGATGTTCTGGTCGATGATGCTGGTCGTCACGCTGAAATATGTGACGGTCATCATGCGCGCGGACAACAAGGGGGAGGGCGGCAGCCTAGCCCTGCTGGCGCTGATCAACGGCCAGACGAAGACGAAGCGCTGGTCGGCGGGCATCGTCCTGCTCGGCGTGTTTGCAACCTCGCTGTTCTACGGCGACTCGATGATCACCCCGGCCGTCTCCGTGCTGTCCGCCGTGGAGGGTCTGGCGGTCTACAACCCCTCGCTGGAGCCGCTGATCCTGCCGAGCGCGGTGCTGATCCTGTTCGGTCTGTTCTGGATACAGAGTGCGGGGACGAACCGGGTCGCGGCGCTGTTCGGGCCGATCATGCTGATCTACTTCACCGTGATTGCAGCGCTCGGTGCACTGAGCGTATGGCAGACGCCCGGCATCCTGCACGCGTTCAACCCCTATTGGGCGGTGATGTTCTTCGTCACCGATCCGATGCCCGCGTTCCTGGCGCTGGGCGCGGTCGTGCTGGCGGTGACGGGGGCCGAGGCGCTCTATGCCGACATGGGCCATTTCGGCCGCAACCCCATCCGCGTGTCCTGGCTGTTCTTCGTGCTGCCCGCGCTGATGCTGAACTATATGGGGCAGGGCGCGCTGCTGTTCCGTGAGGGCGCGCCTGCCCTGCACAGTCCGTTCTACAACCTTGCGCCGCAATGGCTTCAGCTGCCGCTGATCGGTCTCGCCACGCTGGCGGCGATCATCGCCAGCCAGGCGGTGATATCCGGCGCCTTCTCCGTCACGCAGCAGGCGATCCAGTTGGGCTTCATGCCGCGCCTGCGCATTTCCCACACCAGCGCCTCGACCGCAGGGCAGATCTACATCCCCCTCATAAACTGGGGGCTGATGGTGATGGTGATCCTGTTGGTGCTGAGCTTCCGCACCTCGTCGAACCTGACCGCGGCCTATGGCATTGCCGTCACCGGCGCGATGTTCATCGACAATGTGCTGCTGACCGTGCTGCTGTTCCGCCTGTGGAAGTGGAACTATGCCGGGGCGCTGGCGCTGCTGGCGATGTTCTACGTGGTGGACGGCGCCTATCTGGCGGCCAACCTCACGAAGATACCGGACGGCGGCTGGTTCCCGCTGTTCATCGGCTTCATCGTCTTCACCCTGCTCACCACATGGTCGCGCGGGCGCAAGCTGATGATCGAGCGGATGCGCGAGTCGGCGATGCCGATCCCGGTCTTCGTCGCCTCCGCCGCGAACAGCGCGGTGCGTGTGCCGGGAACGGCCGTGTTCATGACCTCCTCGCCCGACGGCGTACCCCATGCGCTGCTCCATAACCTGAAGCACAACAAGGTGCTGCACGAGCGGGTGATCCTGCTGACCGTCAAGATCCTGGACGTACCGGCGGTTGAGGATGACGGGCGTTGCCGGCTGGAGGACCTGGGCAAGGGTTTCTTCCGCCTCGTCCTCTATTACGGCTTTATGCAGGAGCCGGACGTGCCAGCCGCGCTGAAGAACGTCACCGGCTGCGGCCAGTCGTTCAAGATGATGGAGACCAGCTTCTTCCTCGCGCGGCAGACGCTGCTGCCCTCCTCGCGGCCGGGCATGCCGGTGTGGCGCGAGAAGATCTTCGCCTGGATGCTCCGCAACGCGGAAAGCGCGATGGAATTCTTTCGCCTGCCCACCAACCGCGTGGTCGAACTGGGCAGCCAGGTCGAGATCTAGGGGCGGGATCCTAGGGCCGGGGCATCCGCCCCGGCCGATAGTCTTTCAGCTTGCTCGTCAGGCCCGGCGCGCGGCGAGGCCGTTGGCGGCGGAGATGACCGCCTGAACCGAGGCGGTCGCCACGTCGCTGTCCATGCCGACGCCGAACACCGTCTCGCCTTCGGGCGTGCGGCATTCGACATAGGCGGCGGCGTTGACGTCCGATCCGGCGCCGATCGCATGCTCGCTATAGTCGGCGACCTCCAGCGTGATGCCCAGTTCGTCGCGAACGGCGGCGAGCACGCTGGAAATCAGGCCGTTGCCTCGCCCGGAGATGCTGCGTTCGCCGCCTTCGTGCGTGATCTTGCCCACGAACATGCGGTCGCCCGCGGCGCCGGTCTCGTGATAGTCGACCAGCGCATAATGCTGGCCGGGCGTCAGGCGGTAATAGTCCTGGAATGCGTCCCAGATGTCGGCAGCGTTCAACTCGCGGCTGGTCGTGTCAGCCACGCCCTGAACGACGCGGCTGAAATCCGCCTGCATCCGCTTGGGCAGCTTCAGGCCCTTGTCCTGTTGCAGCACCCAGGCGACGCCGCCCTTGCCGGACTGCGAGTTGACGCGGATCACCGCCTCATAGTCGCGGCCCAGATCCTTGGGGTCGATCGGCAGGTACGGCACGTCCCAGATCAGGTCGTTGCGCGCCTCCTGCGCGGCAAAGCCCTTCTTGATCGCGTCCTGATGGCTGCCGGAGAAGGCGGTGAACACCAGCTCGCCGGCATAGGGGTGGCGCGGGTGAACCGGCAGCTGGTTGCAATATTCGACGGTCTGGATGACCTCGTCGATGTCGCTGAAGTCCAGCGCCGGATTGATGCCCTGCGTGTACATGTTGAGCGCGACGGTCACGATGTCGCAATTCCCGGTGCGTTCGCCATTGCCGAACAGGCAGCCTTCGACACGATCCGCACCGGCCATCAGGCCCAGCTCGGCCGCGGCGACGCCGGTGCCCCGGTCGTTGTGCGGATGCAGCGAGATGACGACGCTGTCGCGGCGGGAGATGTTGCGGCACATCCATTCGATCTGGTCGGCATAGATGTTGGGCGTCGCGCACTCGACGGTGGCGGGCAGGTTCAGGATCAGCGGCCGTTCAGGCGTCGGCCGCAGGATTTCCATCACCGCCTCGCAGCACTCCAGGCTGAAATCCAGCTCGGCGGTCGAGAAGGTCTCCGGCGAATATTCGAAGTGCCAGTCGGTATCCGGCTGGGCGGCGGCATGGTCGCGCAGCAGCTTCGCCGCGTTGACGGCGATCTCGCGGATCTGCGGGCGGTCCATCTGGAACACGATGTTGCGCCACGCTGGTGACACGGCGTTATAGACGTGGACGATGGCCTGCTTCGCGCCCTTGAGGCTTTCGAAGGTGGTGGCGATCAGGTCGGCGCGCGCCTGCGTCAGCACCTGCGGCATGACATCGTCGGGGATGGCGCCTTCGCGCACCAGCCCGGAAATGAAGTCGAACTCGGTGGCGCCCGCGCTCGGGAAACCGACCTCGATCTCCTTGACGCCGACCTTCAGCAGCAGGTCGAAGAAGCGGCGCTTCTTTTCCGCGTTCATCGGATCGATCAGCGACTGGTTGCCGTCGCGCATGTCGGTCGACAGCCAGCGCGGCGGTGCGGTGATGACGCGGCTGGGCCACTGGCGGTCGGGCAGGTCCACCTGCGGGAACGGGCGGTATTTCTGCGAAGGGTCGGTCAGCATCATGGAACGGCAATCCTGCATCGGGCGGCGCGACGATCGACAGCCTGCCCGCGTGTTACGACGATTTCGATTGTGCCCTTAGGCGATGTGGCCGCCCGTCCTTCAGGCAGCACGCAACCCACGCCTAAGGGCGTGTAAGTCGTAGCAGGGAAAGAAACGCGCGCTGCATGGCACGGCCCTTAACCGCGTTCATGCGCAAAAGTCCAGCATTTCTTTGCGAAAATTCCATGCGGGGCCGCCGATCAGCCCGCGTCGAACGTCGCGTCCATCGAAAGGTCGACCTGATCCGAGACGAACGGGCGGCCAAAGCCCATGCCGAAGGCGCTGCGCCGGATCGAACCGTCGGCCAGGAAATGCAGGCTGGTCCGTCCGGTCGCAGGATCCCTGTGTGCGCCGGCCAGCCGGGCGGTCAGCGCGACTGGACGGGTGACGCCATGCAGGGTCAGCATGCCGGTCATCGGGATGGTCTGCCGGTCGGTGGGGATGTCGGCGCCCACGAAGTGCGCCTCTGGGAAATGCCCGGCGTCGAACATCCGCGCGCTCTTGAGGAAGCCGTCGGCGGAGGGCTTTCCCGTGGTCAGCGCCGCGATCGGAAAGCGGATATCGATCCGCGCCCTGTTACCCGGCACCGGTGCGATCAGCAGGCCACCGCTCGGCTGCTCGAACCGTCCGGTCAGATGCGCGATCGCGAACTGACGAACCGAAAAGGCCACCGTCGTATGACGGGGGTCCACGCGATAGTCGCCGGGCGCCGGAGCGGCGTAGGGCGCTTCGCTGCCCGCATCGCTCGCGGCGGCCGCGGGCATCAGCGGCAGTGCGACGGCTGCCAGCCACCAGCCCGAGCCGCGAACGGACCATTTCGCCATCATCCGTCTCCCGTTCCCGATCTCCGCCGCATGCGATTGCGGCACCGTCCCTTGAGAGACGATGCCGCAATCCCGTTTCCGTATCGGCCCGTTTCCGTATCGGAAGCGCCGTGTCGGTTTACGGCTTCATGAACGCGGCGGTGATCTTCAGTTCCACCTCGTCGCCGACGATCGGCACGGCCATGCCCAGGCCGAAATCGCTGCGCTTGACGACGGCGGTGGCGGAGAAGCCGACATTCTCCTTGCCGCCCATCTGCGCCGGGGCCTTGCCCGCGCCATAGAACTGCGCGTCGAGCGTCACCGGCTTGGTGATCCCCTTGATGGTCAGGTTGCCGGTGATGTCGGCGGAGGTGCCGTCGACCTTCACGCCGGTCGACACGAAGGTCGCGGTCGGGAACTTGGCGGAATCGAAGAACTGCGCCGACATCAGATGCTCGTCGAGCTTGGGGATGCCGGTGCGCAGGTTGGCGACCGGAACCTCGATCGACACCTTGGCGGCGGCGGGGTTCTTCGGGTCCAGCGACAGCGTGCCGGTGGGCATGGCGATGATGCCCATGTTGTTGGTGAAGCCCATGTGATCATAGGCGAAGAGGATCTGGGTGTGGGTCGGCTCGACCACATAGTCGCCTGCGGTCACGCGGGCGGCATCGGGGGCGCCGGGCTTGGCGGGGGCGGCCGCGTTCTGGGCGACGAGGGCGCCGCCGCTGGCAAGGCCGATGGCGAGCAGGGAAGTCAGCAGGATCTTGCGCATGTGAAAGGCTCCTTGGAAGCGCGAAGGGCGCGCCTTGAATAAGGCACGCCCTCATTTTGTTCCAGATGCGAAACCGGAAACATTGGGTTCCGCCGGATGCACATTGCGCGCGGCCCGGGGACACCCATGGCGGGTGCCCCCCGGAAACCGTCAGTTCTTGGCCTTGTCGACCAGCTTGTTGGCGCCGATCCACGGCATCATGGCGCGCAGCTTGGAACCGGTTTCCTCGATCGGGTGGCGCTGGGCCGCGATGCGGCTGGCCTTCAGCTCCGGCTGACCGGCGCGGTTGTCGAGGACGAAGTCCTTGACGAAGCGGCCCGACTGGATGTCGGCCAGGACGCGCTTCATTTCCTTCTTGGTCTCTTCGGTGATGATGCGCGGGCCGGTCTTGATGTCACCATATTCGGCGGTGTTCGAGATCGAGTAGCGCATGTTGGCGATGCCGCCCTCATACATCAGGTCGACGATCAGCTTCAGCTCGTGCAGGCACTCGAAATAGGCCATTTCCGGCGCATAGCCTGCCTCGACCAGCGTTTCGAAACCGGCCTGGACCAGCGCGGTCGCGCCGCCGCACAGCACGGCCTGCTCGCCGAACAGGTCGGTCTCGCATTCCTCGCGGAAGTTGGTCTGGATGATGCCCGAACGGCCGCCGCCCACGCCAGAGGCATAGGACAGCGCGATGTCGTGCGCGTTGCCGGTCGCGTCCTGATGGACGGCGATCAGGCAGGGCACGCCGCCGCCCTTCACATATTCGCCGCGCACGGTGTGACCCGGACCCTTCGGTGCGATCATGATGACGTCGACGTCCTTGCGCGGCTCGATCAGGCCGAAGTGAACGTTGAGACCATGGGCAAAGGCGAGCGCAGCGCCCGGGCGCAGGTTCTCATGCACGTCCTTGGCATAAAGCTCGGCCTGATGCTCGTCGGGGGCGAGGATCATGAGCACGTCGGCCCACTTCGCCGCCTCGGCGTTCGGCATCACCTTGAAGCCCGCGCCTTCGGCCTTGGCGGCGCTGGCGGAACCCTGACGGAGCGCGATCGCCACTTCGGCGACGCCGCTGTCGCGCAGGTTCTGCGCATGGGCGTGGCCCTGGCTGCCGTAACCGAGGATCGCGACCTTCTTGCCCTTGATCAGGCCGATGTCCGCATCGCTGTCGTAATAAACGCGCATGTCTTTCTGTCTCTTCCCTTTACTGGCGGCCCGTGCGGGCGCGGATTGGAGTGAAAACGAATGGTTCGGAAAAATGATGTCAGATGGGGTTCTTGCCCCGGATGAGGCCGACAACGCCGGTGCGTCCGACCTCGATCAGGCCGATCTGTCCCATCAGGCCGACGAAGGTGTCGATCTTGTCGGACGGGCCGGTGATTTCGAAGATGAAGCTCTCGATCGTGGTGTCGACCACCTTGGCGCGGAAAACGTCCGCCAGCCGCAGCGCCTCGATCCGGTCCTCGCCCGTGCCAGCGACCTTCACCAGCGCCAGCTCGCGCTCGACATAGGGGCCGTTCTCGCTGAGGTCGGTGACCTTGTGCACCGGCACCAGCCGGTCGAGCTGGGCGATGATCTGGTCGATCACCTTGGGCGGGCCGTTGGTGACGATGGTGATGCGGCTGATCGCGTGGTCCGGCGTGATGTCGGCCACGGTCAGGCTGTCGATATTATAGCCGCGCGCGGTGAACATGCCTGCGATCCGGGCCAGTATACCGGCCTCGTTCGCGACGGTCAGCGACAGGACGTGTCGCTGGCTGGCTTCTTCCTCAATATGCATCAATCGGTCTTTTCTTGCTGATCTTGGTCATCGTCGTGGCGAATGGCGAGCATGCCGGTCATGGCGTACTGCCACCCGCCGTCCTGGCGGTAGGCGATGCGGACGGGGAAGCCGACCACCGCGTCGAACACGCGGGACAGGTGCTCACCCACATAACGGGGGCTGACCAGCAGGCGGCCGATCCGCCGCTCATGATAGTCGAACCCCTCGTCCAGCATCAGTTCCCAGTCCTCGTTGGGCGCATCGCCCTCCGCATGGACATAGTCGGTCGTCCAGCCCGTCACCTCCTCAAGCCCCGTCGCGCGCGGGAAATCCCACGGTTCGCTGATATGCAGGCGAAGCTTGAGATGTGCGGTCACGGGGCCATCCTCTTCAGACCAGAGCCTTGGCCTCGTCGGAAAGGCTGCCCGACACCTGGCTGGGGTCGAGGAGCATGTCCGTATGGGCCGCGCCCGAGGGGATCATCGGGAAGCAGTTGGACAGCTTGGCGACTCGGCAGTCGACGAGCACCGGTCCCGGCGTGTCGATCATCTGCTTGATGCCGGCTTCCAGCTCCTGCGGTCCCTCGATCCGGATACCCGTCCAGCCATAGGCCTCCGCCAGCTTCACGAAATCGGGAAGGCTGTCGGAATAGCTGTTCGAATAGCGGCTCTCATAGGTCAGTTCCTGCCACTGCCGGACCATGCCCATATATTCGTTGTTGAGGATGAACACCTTGACCGGCAGGCGATACTGGCTCGCCGTGCCCAGTTCCTGAATGTTCATCTGGATTGAGGCATCGCCCGCGACACAGACGACCAGGCTGTCGGGATTGCCGATCTGCGCACCGATCGCCGCAGGGAAGCCGTAGCCCATGGTGCCCAGGCCACCCGAGGTCAGCCACTTGTTCGGCGCGTCGAAATGGAAGTGCTGCGCCGCCCACATCTGGTGCTGGCCGACTTCCGTGGTGATGATGACATCCTTCCCACGGGTCGCGCTGAACAGGTCGGCGATCGCGCGCTGCGGCATGATCTCCGTTCCGTCCTCCGGATAATCGAGGCTGCGGCGCGCGCGCCAGCCCTCGACCCGCGCCCACCATTCGCTTAGGTCGCCCTTCTGGTGACCGGTGGCCTTCCACCGCGCGATCATGTCGCGCATCGCCGACCCGACGTCGGCGATGATCGGCAGGTCGACCTCGACCGTCTTGTTGACGGAGCTGCGGTCGATGTCGACGTGGATTTTGCGGCTGTTGGGGCTGAACGCGTCCAGACGCCCGGTGACGCGGTCGTCGAAACGGGCGCCGAGGCACACCACCAGATCCGCCTTGTTCATCGCCAGATTGGCTTCATAGGTGCCGTGCATGCCCAGCATGCCCAGCCATTGCGGCGAGGAGGCCGGGAACGCGCCGAGGCCCATCAGCGTGGAGGTGACGGGCGCGCCGGTCAGGTCGGCCAGCTCACGCAGCAGGGCGCTCGCCTCCGGCCCGGAATTGATCACGCCGCCGCCGGTGTAGAGGATCGGCCGTTCTGCCGCCGCGATCATCTCGACCGCGGCCTCGATCGCCGCGGCGTCGCCCTTGACCTGCGGATGATAGCTCGGATGCGGCTGTGCCTCCGGACGCTTGTAGGGCGCGGTCGCGACCTGAACGTCCTTGGGGATGTCGATGACGACGGGCCCGGGGCGTCCGGACGTGGCGATATGGAACGCCTCGTGGATCACATGTGCGAGGCGGGCGGGCGACTTCACCAGATAGTTGTGCTTGGTGCAGTGGCGCGTCAGGCCGACGGTGTCGGCCTCCTGGAATGCGTCGGTGCCGATCAGGTGCGTGGCGACCTGTCCGGTGATGACGACCATCGGGATGGAGTCCATCAGCGCGTCGGTGATGCCGGTGATCGCGTTGGTCGCGCCGGGCCCCGACGTGACCAGCACGACGCCGGGCTTGCCGGTCGAGCGGGCATAGCCCTCCGCCATGTGGGTCGCGCCCTGTTCGTGGCGGACAAGCACATGCTTCAGCTTCGGATGATTGTAGAGTGCGTCATAAATTGGCAGCACCGCGCCGCCCGGATAACCGAACACGACCTCGACACCGAGGTCGATCAGGCATTCAACCAATATGTCCGCGCCGCTCTTCTCGGCCACGACGATTCCTTCCATGCGAATGACGAAATTTCATATTTTGGCCGCGCCTTGGGACAGCCCGGGCGCATTGGCAAGGTGCAGGCCTTTATTTGTCATAAAATGACTTGTCAATGCATATGATTGTAATTTAATTGCAATTTGATCGATAAGATTGTTATCAATCTCTTGGCTCGCGCGGGGCCACGCGGGCGGCGGTTGCCGGGAAAACCACGTATACTGACGCTTGGCGTATTGGCGTGTGGCGATGCGGCCGCGTTCCAGCATCGTCTCGCGGTCGATCGCGCCGTCGATCCAGTCGCCGATCTCCCGCACGCCGATGGCCCGCATCACAGGCAGGTCGGGGGAAAGATGGCGATCGCGCAACCGTTCCACTTCCTCGACGGCGCCGCCCTCGACCATCGCCGCGAAGCGCCGGTCGCAACGCGCGATCAGCCAGTCCCGGGGCGGCAGCAGGATGACGGGCCGCAGCGCGATGCCCGCGCCGATGCCGCCTTCCTTGCGCTGTTGCCACCAGGCGAGCGGGTGGCCGGTCGACAAAGCGACCTCCAGCGCACGGGCGACCCGCGTCGTGTCGGCGGGGGCGAGGCGCGCGGCGGCGTCGGGATCGGCGAGGGAGAGGCGGGCATGCGCCTCTCCGACGGGCAGTGCACGGACCTGCGCCCGTATCGCGGGATCGATGTCCGGCACGGGCGCGATGCCGTCCAGCAGCGTGCGGATATAGAGGCCGGTGCCCCCGGCGAGGATCGGCAGGCGGCCCGCTGCATGCGCCGCCGCGATTTCCGCCCTGGCGTCGGCCGCCCATCGCGCCGCAGAACAGCTTTCCGCGCCGTCGATATGGCCGAACAGGCGATGCGGGGCGAGGGCCGTCTCCTCGACGCCGGGCCGCGCGGACAGGACGGACAGGTCGGCATAGACCTGGCTCGCATCGGCGTTGATCACGACACCGCCGGTCGCCTGCGCGAGGGCGAGGGCGATCGCGCTCTTGCCGCTCGCGGTCGGCCCGGCAATAAGCGCGACCGGCGGCAGGCCGGATTCGTCCGGCGTCCTGTCCGCCGCATCGCTCAGTCTGGTGTCTGGAGGTATCATGTTCGTCGCGACCTTAGTGGCAAGCGCTTCCCTGGGGCAGGGGGATATTGCCGCCGCGACCGATCGCCTGTCGGATGCGGGCTGCGGGCCTTCGGGCCACGCTTGGATCGATGAGGGCGAGGCGGCGGACCTGTTCTTCACGGCCGACCCGGTGGCGGCGCGGGCCGCGCTGTCCGGCCTGCCCGGCACGGATGTCATCGTGCAGCCGGTCGCGCACCGGGAAAAGAAGCTGATCGTCGCGGACATGGACTCGACGATGATCACGGTCGAATGCATCGACGAACTGGCCGACTATGCCGGGATCAAGGCGCAGATCGCCGAGGTGACGGAGCGGGCGATGCGGGGCGAACTGGACTTCGCCGAGGCGCTGCATGCCCGCGTCGCTCTGCTGAAGGGGCTGGACGACGCCACCATCGACCAGTGCCGCGAGGAGCGGGTGCGGATCATGGGCGGTGCGCGCGAACTGGTGCGCACGATGCGCGCCCGCGGTGCGCTGGCTGTGCTCGTGTCCGGTGGATTTACGCGCTTCACCGGACCCGTCGCGGCGGAGATCGGCTTCGACCGCGCGGTCGCCAATGTACTGGAGATCGCCGACGGCAAGCTGGCGGGCACGGTCGCCGTTCCTATCGTCGACGCGCAGCGCAAGCGGGTGGAGTTGCTCGCGGCGCTCGCCGAACGGGGCATCGGGCCGGAACTGGCGCTGGCGGTCGGCGATGGTGCCAACGATATTCCGATGATCGAGGTTGCGGGGCTGGGCGTCGCCTATCACGCGAAGGAAAAGACCCGCGCCGCCGCCGACGCGGAAATCCGCCATGGCGACCTTTCCGTCCTGCTCCATGCGCAGGGCATCGCGCGCAGGGACTGGGTCGCGGCCTGAGCGGTCGCCGTTACCTCCGGATCGCTCAGATATCCTGCGCGATCCGGCCATAGAGTTCGGGGCGCCGGTCCCGGAAGAAGCCCATGCCCGCGCGATGGATGCGCGCGCGCTCCAGGTCGAGCGTCGCCACCAGCGCGCCGCTGTCCCTCCCGTCGGCCTCGCTGGCGAAATCGCCCCACTCGTCGCAGATGAAGCTGTGGCCATAGAAGCGCTGCGGTCCCTGCGGTCCTTCCTCGTCGCCTATGCGGTTGGCGGCGATCACCGGCATGCAGTTGCTGACCGCGTGGCCGAGCATCGCCCGGCGCCACATCCGGCTGGTGTCGAGATTGGGATCATAGGGTTCCGACCCGATCGCGGTGGGATAGAACAGCATCTCCGCGCCCATCAGGGCCATGACCCGCGCCGTCTCCGGATACCACTGGTCCCAGCAGATGCCGACGCCGATCGTGCCGTAACGGGTCCGCCAAACCTTGAAACCGGTGTTGCCGGGGCGAAAATAATATTTCTCCTCATATCCCGGCCCGTCGGGAATGTGGCTCTTGCGATAGACGCCCATGATATCGCCCTGATCGTCGATCATCGCGAGCGAATTGTAGTAATGCTGGCCGTCCCGCTCGAAGAAGCTTGTGGGGATGTAGACGCCCAGATCCTTCGCCAGCGCCTGCATCGCCGTGACCGCCGGGTGGCTGTCCAGCGGCTGCGCGGTGGCGAACAGCGCCTCGTCCTCGACCTTGCAGAAATAGGGGCCCTCGAACAGTTCGGGCGGCAGGATGATCTTCGCGCCGCGCACGGCCGCCTTGCGCACATGCGCCTCGACCATCGCGATATTGTTCGTCAGGTCGTCGGAAAAGGCGAGTTGAAGCGCGGCGACAGTGACTTTGGTCATGGAGCGTTTCCGTTGGGCGAGAGAGCGTTCGCAGCCCCTATAGGGATGCGGAGCCCGTCCTTCCACTGATTGTCACGTCCCATTATTCGGCAGGCCATTATTCGACGGGCAATTATTCGGCAGGCGGGGCATCAGGCTTCACATCCGATTTCGGCAGCCGCCATCGGACGTTCGTGGCATAGGTGAATTCGGCTGGCTTGCCATCCGCGCCCGGCTTGGGCGCGAAGCGGGCCTTCGCCATCATCATCGGGCAGATTTTGGCGTCCAGTTCGGGCATGCCGCTCGCCTGCACCAGCGCGCAATCCTTCGCCTTGCCGTCGACGCCGATGGTCATGCGGATGCGCGTGACAAACTCCACCTGATCGTCCGGCACCGTTGCCGGAATCGCCGTCGACAGCGCCTGCAAGACGAGCGGCAGCAGGATCACAGCCCTGAAGGCATCTGCTGGCTGGTGCAGTGGAAGCTGCCGCCGCCCGCCAGTATGGCGTCGCTGCGCAGGCCGACAATATCCCGCCCGGGGAAGAATGGGCGAAGGGCATTGAGGGCTGCTCCATCGTTTGGTTGACCATAGACCGGGACGACGACTGCCGCGTTGCCGATGTAGAAGTTCATGTAGCTCGCCGGGATCGCGACGCCGTCGACCTCCACCAGACCGGGGGAGGGGATGGGGGCGACATCGACCCCGTGCGCCCTCGCCCGCGCCCGCGCGTCGGCATAGATCGCCGCGTTGGGATCGTCGGCGCCGCTCGCCTCCGGCACCATCAGCACGCCCGGGGCCACGAACCGTGCGAGATTGTCGACATGGCCGTCGGTATGATCGTTCATCAGCCCGTCGCCCAGCCACAGCATGGAGGTGAGCCCCAGCGCCTGTTCCAGCCGCGCGGTGATCGCGCGGCGGTCCAGCGCCGGATTGCGGTTGGGGTTCAGCAGGCACTGCTCGGTGGTCACGAACAGGCCGGTGCCGTCGGTGTCGATCGCGCCGCCCTCGAACACCCAGTCCTCCGTATGGACGGCAAGGTCGGTCTGGGCCGCGAGGCGCGCGCCGATATCCTCGTCGCCCGGCATCTCGTATTTGCCGCCCCAGCCGTTGAAGCCGAAATCGACAAGGCCGCGTGCCCCGCTGCCGTCCGCGACGCAGATCGGCCCCGTGTCGCGCAGCCACACGTCGCCATGCCGTTCCGTCTGGACGATCACGCCGTCGCCGACGAGCGAACGGGCGATGGCGGTGTTGGCTGCGTCCGCCGCGACCAGCCGCACCTGCTCGCCGCGCCCGCCCGCATGGACGGCGTCGGCGAAGGCTGCGATCTGCCGCTGCGCGCCGGGCAGGTCGTCCGGCCATTCGTCGGCATTGCCGGGAAAGCCGATCCATACCCAGTCGTGCGGCGCCCACTCGGCGGGCATGCGATAGCTCATGTGTATTTCCTGGTTTTCGGCGTGGATGCGACGCCCTTTACAGGATGAAGCGGCGTTGCACAGGGGGATAAGCCAGGGCCGCGCGATCGATGACGACGGACGAAACGCCGCGCACGTCGAAAATTGTGCGCCTTCGGTCGCAAGGGCGGATCATGGGCCGGGCGTTCGTGCAAAGGCGGTCCGGGACAGGATCCTCCGGTGAGGGCGCATGCGCCGCTCGTCACCATTCATTAACGTGTCGCCCGGACAAGGGCGGCCGCCTGTCACGCCATGCAGCGAAAGGATATTGCCATGCTCCAACCGAAAAAGAACAAGGACACCGGCAAGGGTGCGGCCAAGACCGGCGCACCGGACAGCCCCAAGGTTCCCCAGCCCGGCACCGATAACACCGTTCCGGACATCGAAAAGAACATCTGACGGCTTCCCCGGGGGCCGGCCGGACATTCTGACCGGTCCCCGGAGCGGGCTATCCCGCCGTGCGCCTACTGCACGGTCGCGCGGCTGCGGTCGCGGATCGCGCGGAACTCGTCGCCGGGCTTCCAGTTCGGCCAGTCGCTGCTGTCGGCGATCGCGCGTCCGACCGCATAATAGAGTTTGAGGTCGGCGGCGACGCCGGTCCAGTCCCAGGCGGGATCATATTCGTCCTTGGGGCCATGGTAGCGATGTTCGCCATAGTCTTTCGCCGCCGCATCGCCCGCCGCGACGCCGCCGTTCAGCAGGTCGTCGCCGCCGTCGAAATAGAGCATCGGCACGCCCTGCTTCGCCAGGCTGAAATGGTCGGACCGGTAGTAAGAGCCCTTTTCCGGCGTCGGCTCGGGCGAGGCGACGCGGCCCTGCGCCGCCAATGCGCGATCGAGATAGGCGTCGAGGTCCGATTTTCCCTTGCCCACGACGACGACATTGCGCGCCGGCCCGGCCATGCTGAGCGCGTCCATGTTGACGCCGCCCACCGTCTTCGCCAGCGGGAAGACGGGATGCTCGCCATAATATTTGGAACCCAGCAGGCCGGACTCCTCGGCCGTGACGGCGAGGAATATCTGGCTGCGTTCGCTCGGTCCCGCTTTCACATTGGCTTCGGCCAGCGAGACGAGCGCCGCCGTTCCGGTCGCGTTGTCGACCGCGCCGTTGCAGATGTCGTCGCCGTCCGGCGCCGCCTTGCAATGGCCCAGATGGTCCCAGTGCGCGCTGTAGAGGACATATTCGTCCGGCCGTGACGTTCCGGGCAGCAGGGCGACGACATTCTTCGACATGTGCTTGCGCAATTCGTTGTCGAACGCGACGGATGCCGTGATGCCGGTCAGCGGCACCGCCTTGAACCCCTTGACCTTCGCCGCCGCGCTCAGCGCCGCGAAATCCAGCCCGGCGCTGGTCATCAGCGCGCGGGCCTTGTCCTTCTGGATCCATCCGACTGCGGGCACCTGGCTCATATTGCCGTCGGGGTTGTCCGCGACCTGCTGCGCGCCGGTCCAACTCGACTGCACGACGTTCCAGCCATAGGCGGCGGGGTAGGTGTCGTGGACGATGAATATCGCGGCTGCCCCCTGTTTTGCGGCCTCCTCGAACTTGTAGGTCCAGCGACCGTAATAGGTCATCGCCCGCCCGCCGAACGGGCCGTCCAGCCCCTGCATCTCATAGTCCGGGTCGTTGACGAGGACGATGACCGTCTTTCCCTTCACGTCGACGCCGGCATAGTCGTTCCACCCCTTTTCGGGCGCGTTGATGCCATAGCCGACGAACACCACCGGGCTGTCCTTGACGGCGATGCGAGGCGTGACGCGATAGGTGCCGACGACCATTTCGGGACCGTAGGTGGCCGATACCGGCAGCTTGCCGCCGGAAAAGCTGAGCGGCGTCACATTCTTCGCCGTGATCTCGACCAGCGGCACGTCCTGAAACCAGCTGCCGTTGTTGCCCGGCTTCAGGCCCAGTCGGGCGAATTCGGACGACAGCAGCGCCAGCGTCTTCTCCTCGCCCACGCCGCCGGGCGCGCGTCCCTCGAACGCGTCGGACGAGAGCGTTTCGGTGAGGCGCTTCATCGTGTCGATGGAGGGGGCGACCTCGGCCGGGGGCGGGGCGGAAGCCGTGGTCGATGGCGTTTGGGATGGTGTGGCGCAGCCGCACAGCAGCGCGAGGGACGGCAGGATGGCGAACAGCGGACGGCGCATGGGTTCCGGATCCTCAACCCGTTGCAGACGGGCATGACATGCCAGTCCGGCGCGGCGGGGGCAAGGCAGGGCGGCCGCGAATGCCGTTCGGATGAAACGCCGCGTAAACGGAAAAGGGCGGCTCCTTGCGGGGCCGCCCTTTTCGTATTCCGTCCGTTGCCGGTGGATCAGCGCGAGTAGAACTCGACGACCAGGTTCGGCTCCATCTTCACCGGATAGGGCACCTCGTCCAGCGTCGGAACGCGGGTGTAGGTGATCTTCGCGTTGCCGTCCGGCGCGATATAGTCGGGGATGTCGCGCTCGGGCAGGCTCTGCGCCTCCATCACCAGCGCCATCTCGCGGGCCTTCTTGCCCAGCGTCACTTCGTCACCCGGCTTCACCAGGCGCGAGGCGATGTTGCACTTCACGCCGTTCACATAGATGTGGCCGTGCGAAACGATCTGGCGGGCCGAGAAGATCGTCGGCGCGAACTTGGCGCGATAGACGACGGCGTCCAGGCGACGCTCGAGCAGGCCGATCATGTTCTGGCCGGTGTCGCCCTTCATGCGCGACGCCTCGACGTAGGACTTCTTGAACTGCTTCTCGGTGATGTCGCCGTAGTAGCCCTTGAGCTTCTGCTTCGCGCGCAGCTGGATGCCGTAGTCGGACATCTTGCCCTTGCGGCGCTGGCCGTGCTGGCCGGGGCCGTATTCACGCTTGTTGACCGGGCTCTTCGGGCGACCCCAGATGTTCTCGCCCATCCGGCGGTCGAGTTTGTACTTGGCGCTCTGGCGCTTCGACATGTTTGTATTCCTTACAATTGCTACGACGTCACCCGCCCCTTAAAGAGGCGGCTTCATGTCCCGGTATTCCGCTCTCGTCCGGGCATATGCCGGAAAGGGCCACCGCTTCACCGGGGTGCGGGGCCAATTGCGAAGGCGCGCCTATGACGGCGCAGGGACGGGATGTCAAGGCCGAAGCCCCACTCGACACCGCCGCTCCGCCGCCATAGGGACTGCGGCCATGACCGATATTCTGAAGCCCGACGCCTGCGCCACGATGATCGACGTCCGTAGGGGCGTCGACGAGGTCGATCGCCGCATCGTCGCCCTGCTCGCCGAGCGGTTCGGCTACATGCGCGCGGCGGCCCGGATCAAGCCGGAGCGCGGCCATGTCCGGGACGAGGCGCGCAAGGCGCAGGTGATCGCCAGCGCCCGTGCGGAAGCGGACCGCCTCGGCGCTCCCGGCAGCGTGATCGCGGCGCTGTGGGAGCAACTGGTCGAGGAATCGATCGCCTATGAGATGGCGGAGTTCGATCGCCTGAGGGGCTGAACGCAACGGCGCGTCCGATTATATGCATGTCCTGTGACGGGTCGGCGCCACGGGTGCCGTCTCTTGCCCCGCTGACCCACGGGTCGGCCCGGGGTCGCCGTTCGGCGCGGGTCGCGCAGGTAACGCCGCATGGCGGCCCCGGTTAGAATATCCTATCGGCTGTGCGGATTGGCGAGGGTCGAAAGGACGCCGCGCAGCGTCCTGATCTCCTGGCTGTTCCAGCCTGGCTTCGTCAGCACGTTGCGTAATGTCCGCCGGGTCGAGGGCGTACGGTCCGGTGGGAAGAAATAGCCGGCGGTCTCCAGCATCCCTTCCAGCTGTCCGATCAGGCCATCCAGCTCCTGCTGCGGCGCGGGTACGCCAAGGTCGGTAACGGTGGGAGAGGCCAGTGTCTCGCCCTTCGACCATTCATAGGCGCACAGGATCACCGCCTGGGCGAGGTTTAGGGAGCCGAATTCCGGATTGATCGGCACGGTCAGGATCGCGCGGGCGACGGCGACATCGTCGGTTTCGAGGCCCGAGCGTTCGGGGCCGAACACGATCGCGCTGCGCCCCTGCGCTCCGCGTATCTCCTGTGCGGCCTCTTCCGGCGTCACGACGGGCTTGGTGACGCCGCGCTTGCGGACGGTCGTCGCATAGACATGGGGGCAGTCGGCGACTGCCTCGGCCAGGGTGTCGAACACCTGCGCCTTCTCCAGCACGATGTCGGCCCCGGACGCGGCGGGGCCTGCGTCCGGATTGGGCCAGCCATCGCGCGGCGCGACGAGGCGCATGTCGACCAGCCCGAAATTGAGCATCGCCCGCGCCGCCTTGCCGATATTCTCGCCCAGTTGCGGCCGGACCAGGACGATGACGGGAGGGGGAGCGATATGCATTTGACCTTCCGGGTTGCTGTCGTGACCGATATTCTCGGGAACATCCGTTCGCCCTGAGCGAAGTCGAAGGGCACTGCCGGGCGAAGGCGAGGCTGGCGCGGAGCGGGCAAGGCTGGCCCTTTTCAAACGCTCCCAATTTTCCGCGATCAGGGCCTCCTTCTTTTTTCGTGGCCAGTCTTTGATCTGGATTTCCGAGGCCATTGCTTCGGCACGGGATGCAAACTCGGCTGACCAAACCAGTTCAAGCGGCCGGCGATTATGCGTGTACCCTTTGATGGCGCCCGATTGATGCTGTCCGATCCGCGTTTCAAGATCGTCTGTATGGCCGGTGTAGAAGGAGCCGTCGGCACATCTGAGGATATAGGTGTAGAAGGACATGGCGGTCAGGGGTCTCGCTTCGCTCGACCGGGCCCTTCGACTTCGTTCAGGGCGAACGGAGGCAGGAAGACGCAAGTCGATCTTCCGTGATCACTCACCTCCGACTTCCTTCACGGTGCTGGCGAAATCCTCGAAGTCCTTGGCCTCGCCGAAATCCTTGTAGACGCTGGCGAAGCGGATGTAGGCGACGCTGTCGAGGCCCTTGAGGCCGTCCATGACCATTTCGCCGATGCGCTGGGCCGCGACCTCGCTGTCGCCGCTGGTTTCCAGGCGGCGCTGGATGCCGGAGATCAGTTTCTCCAGCTTCGCCGCCTCGATCGGCCGCTTGCGGCAGGCGATGCCGACCGAGCGGGCCAGCTTGTCGCGCTCGAACGGCTCACGCCGCCCCTCGCTCTTCACCACCCAGATGTCGCGCAGCTGAATCCGTTCGAATGTGGTGAAACGCGCGCCGCACGCTTCGCACTGGCGGCGACGGCGGATGGCCGCCCCATCGTCCGTGGGGCGGCTGTCCTTTACCTGGCTGTCCTCATGAGCGCAGAAGGGGCAACGCAAGGGCGCTTATCCTTCGTAGATCGGGAAACGGGCGCACAGGGCGCCGACGCGCTCACGCACATTGGCCTCGACCGCCGGGTCGCCCGCCTCGCCCTTGTCGCGCAGTGCCGCCAGCACGTCGGCGATCATGTCGCCGATCGCTTGGAACTCCGCGATGCCGAAGCCGCGGGTGGTGCCCGCGGGGGAACCGACGCGGATGCCGCTGGTCTTGGTCGGCGGCAGGGGGTCGCCGGGCACGCCATTCTTGTTGCAGGTGATGAAGCTGCGCTCCAGCGCCTCGTCCGCATCCTTGCCGCTGATGCCATAGGGGCGCAGGTCGATAAGGGCCAGGTGGGTGTCGGTCCCGCCGGACACCACTGCCAGACCGCGCTCCTCCAGCCGGCTCGCCAGCGCCTTGGCATTGGCGACGATGGCGTGGGCGTAGGTCTTGAACTCGGGCTGCAGCGCCTCGCCGAACGCCACGGCCTTGGCGGCGATGACGTGCATCAACGGGCCGCCCTGAAGGCCGGGGAAGATCGCCGAGTTGATCTTCTTCGCGATCGCCTCGTCATCGGTCATGATCATGCCGCCACGCGGGCCGCGCAGGGTCTTGTGCGTAGTCGTGGTCACGACATGGGCATGGCCGAAGGGGGTGGGGTGCGCGCCGCCCGCGACCAGCCCGGCGAAATGGGCCATGTCGACCATCAGCAGCGCGCCGACCTTGTCCGCGATCGCGCGGAAACGGGCGAAGTCGATGTGGCGCGGATAGGCGGAGCCGCCCGCGATGATCAGCTTGGGCTGGCATTCGATCGCCTGCCGCTCGACATCGTCATAGTCGATGACGTGCGTGTCCTCGCGCACGCCATATTGCACGGCGTTGAACCACTTGCCCGACATGCTGGGCTTCGACCCGTGGGTCAGGTGCCCGCCCGCGTCGAGGCTGAGGCCCATGATCGTTTCGCCGGGTTTCACCAGCGCCAGCATGACGCCGCCGTTCGCCTGCGCGCCCGAGTGCGGCTGAACGTTGGCGAAGCCGCAGTTGAACAGCTGCCTGGCGCGGTCGATGGCGAGTTGCTCGACCTCGTCGGAAGGCGCGCAACCCTGATAGTAGCGCTTGCCGGGATACCCTTCGGCATATTTGTTGGTGAAGACGCTGCCCTGCGCCTCCAGCACGGCCTTGGAGACGATATTCTCCGATGCGATCAGTTCGATCTGGGTTTTCTCGCGCTTCAGTTCATGCGCGACGCCAGCGGCGATCGCCGGATCGGCGTCGGCAAGGCCGCGGGTGAAGAAACCGTCTGGCCGGATATCATTGGCGGCGGAAAGGGCGGGGCTGCTCATGGGATTGGCTCCTTTCAAAGCGCAGGGTGCGTAAGCTTGTCGACGCGGCCTTCGTGGCGGCCGCCGGCGAATTCGGTGGAGAGGAAAGCGGTGACGCAGGCCTTGGCCATGTCCGGGCCGGTCAGGCGCGCGCCCATGGCGATGACGTTGGCGTCGTTGTGCTCGCGGGCGAGCGCTGCGGACAGCGGTTCGGAAACCAGCGCCGCGCGGCAGGCCGGATTGCGGTTGACCGCGATCGAGATGCCGATGCCCGACCCGCACAGCGCAATGCCGCGCTCCGCCGCGCCGCTCGCGACGGCGTTGGCCAGCTTGTAGCCGAAATCGGGATAGTCGACTCGGGCATCCGTCATCGGGCCGAGGTCGTCGACGTCATGTCCTTCCCCGCGCAGCCAGTCGGCGAGCAGGGCCTTCAGATCGACGGCGGCATGGTCTGATGCGATGGCGATCTTCATGGGACGGCGCTCCTTCGTCCGGGCGATGATTCGGAATGACGGCCTCTTAGTCGGGCCGTCATATAATTGCCACCGGCCTGCGCCCGCTCTATGGGCGCGGCATGTCCGGAACCATTCTCTCGCTGCTGATGCTCGCCGGTATCGCGCTGACGGGCGGCGGCCTGTGGCTGCTCGGCAAGCGCCGCGACCGCACGCGGGCGCTGCTGATGATCGCCGCGGGCCTGGTGATGTTCGGCAATGTCGCGATCTGGGCCGTACCGCTGGGCTGAGGCCACACCTTTAGACCGTTCAGGCCGAGCGAAGTCGAAGCCATACGCTGAACGAAGTGAAGCGCCTCGCGCCGCTCGGCGGAGCCCTTCGCCTTCGCTCAGGGTGAACGGAGGGAGGGATTGCCGACTAACGAATGGGCGAATCCGGCGACAGGCGCATGTCGAGATAGTTGTCGACCGACTTCATGAGCTGATCGAGTTCATGCTCGAAGAAGTGGTTGGCGCCTCTGATCTCGTCGTGATGGATGGTGATGCCCTTCTGCGTCCGCAGCTTGTCGACGAGCTTCTGTACAGCGCCTGCCGTCACCACCTCGTCGGACGTACCCTGTACGATGATGCCGCTCGCCGGGCAAGGGGCGAGGAACGAGAAGTCGTACATGTTCGCGGGCGGCGCAACGGAGATGAAGCCGCGCACTTCGGGGCGGCGCATCAGCAGTTGCATGCCGATCCACGCGCCGAAGGAGAAGCCGGCGATCCAGGTGGTCTGCGCCTCCGGATGGAAGCTCTGCACCCAGTCGAGCGCCGCAGCCGCGTCGGACAGTTCGCCCACGCCGTTGTCGAACGTGCCCTGGCTGCGGCCGACGCCGCGGAAATTGAAGCGCAGGGTCGCAAAGCCGCGCTCCACGAAGGTCTTGTAGAGTGCCTGCGTGATCCGGTCGTTCATCGTGCCACCGCCCTGCGGATGGGGATGAAGGATCATGGCAACAGGTGCGCGCGGACGGGGCGGGGGGCTGAAGCGCCCCTCCAGTCGACCTTCGGGACCGGGGAAAATGACGTCTGGCATGGCACCTGGCTGGCAGCAAAAGGATCGGCCACGCAATGGCTGGTGGCGCTGGAAAGGAGGCCTATATAGAAGCGACCGCCGATTTAGCAATAAAATGAGTGCCGCCGCCCTTGAACGAGAGGCTTTACCTCGATCACGCCGCCACCACGCCGGTTTCCGTCGCCGCCCGGTCGGCGATGATGGACGCACTGGAGCGCTGGACGAACCCGTCTTCTCCGCATGCGGACGGACGTGCCGCCCGCGCTGTGCTGGAGGACGCGCGGCGCCGGGTCGCGGCGGCGCTGGACTGGGACGGAACGGTGATCTTCACCAGCGGCGCGAGCGAGGCGATCGCCATTGCACTCGGGCGGGCGAAGGCGCGGCACGTCGCGACCTCGCCGATCGAACATGACGCGGTCCTGCGCGTGACGCCCTCTGCGCGGCGGCTTGCCCTCGACAGCCGCGGCGTGCCGGTGATCCCCGACGACCTGCCTGACGACGGGCGCGGGGTGCTGCTGGCCGTCCAGCATGTCAATAACGAGACGGGCGTGATCCTGCCGCTGGCCCGGATCGGCGCGACGGTGCGGGCGGCGGGCGGACTGCTGTTCGCCGATTGTGCGCAGAGCGCAGGTAAGCTGCCTTTGCCCGACGCCGAGATGATCGCGATCAGCGCGCACAAGTTCGGCGGGCCGCCCGGCGTCGGCGCCCTGCTGATCCGTGACCTGCGCCATATCCATCCGTCGGGTGGGCAGGAGCAGGGCTATCGCGCGGGGACGGAAAACCTGCCCGCTATTCTCGGCATGGCGGCCGCGCTGGAGGACGCACCGGACTGGCTGGAAGAGGCGACGGAGCTGCGCCGCGCGCTCGACGGCGCGATCGTCGACGCGGGCGGCGAGGTGGTGGCCGCCGCCAGCCCCCGCGTGTCGGCCATCGCATCCTATCGGATGCCGGGCGTGTCCGCCCGCGCGCAGCTGATCCAGTTCGACAGCGCAGGCATCTCGGTTTCAGCGGGCAGCGCCTGTTCGTCGGGTACGCTGAAGACCAGCCATGTGCTGACCGCCATGGGCTGGGATCCGGTGGCGGCGGGCGAGGTGGTTCGCGTCAGCTTCGGTCCATCGACCGATGCCGCCGCGATCGATCGCTTCATGACCGTGTGGCGGACGATCGCCCGGGGGCGGGGCTGATGGCCGAGCCCGCCTATCTCGATTACCAGGCGACGACGCCGCTGGCGCCCGAGGCGTTCGAGGCGATGGTGCCGCTGCTGCGCGACCAGTTCGGCAATCCGCACAGTGCGCACCGCATGGGCCGGCAGGCTGCCGCCGTGGTGGAGGCCGCGCGTGACGCGATCCTCGCGGCGCTGGCGATGCCGGGCGGCCGGTTCGTCTTCACGTCCGGCGCGACCGAGGCGCTGAATATCGCGATACAGGGCGCCGCGCGCGCCGCGCCGCCGGACCGACGCCGGATCGTGACGATCGTGACCGAACATGCCGCCGTCCGGGACACAGTGCTGGCGCTGGAGCCCATGGGGTTCGAGGCGGTGCTGCTGCCGGTCGGGCCGGACGGGCTGGTCGATCCCGCGACTGCGGCGATGGAGATAGACGGGCGCACGGCACTGGTCGCCGTCATGGCCGTCAACAACGAGATCGGCGTGATCCAGCCGGTCGACGCGCTGGCGCGTCTGGCGGCGGATGCGGGCGTGCCGTTCCTGTGCGATGCCGTTCAGGGCTTCGGTCGCGTGCCGTTGCCGCAGGCGGCGGACATGATCGCCGTCAGCGCGCACAAGGTCCACGGGCCGAAGGGTATCGGCGGGCTCTGGTTGCGCGACGGGTTCGACCTGCCGCCGCTGATGCACGGCGGCGGGCAGGAAGGCGGGCTGCGCTCGGGCACGCTCTCGCCTGCGCTCTGCGCCGGTTTCGGCGCCGCCGCCGCCCTGCTGCGGGATCGTCGGGGGGAGGACGCGGCGCATGTCGCGATGCTGTGGGACAGGGCACAGGGCCTTTTCGCGGACTGGACCGTCAACGGCAGCAGGACACACCGTTACCCGGGCAATCTCAATGTGCGGCGGGAGGGGCTGGATGCCGCGCGCCTGCTCTCGGAATGCCGGAATGTCTCATTTTCGCTCGGTTCTGCTTGTGCCAGCGGCTCAGGGCGGCCAAGCCACGTATTGCAAGCCCTTGGATTGTCGCAGAAAGAGGCAAGGTCCTCGGTGCGGATCGGATTCGGCCGATATACGACGCCGGAGGAGTTGGAGAGGGCCGCGAAGGCGATCAACGAAGCGGCGGCCCGTCAACTGGTGCTGCCGGCATAGGAGTCGCACGCGTTCATGCCCTGGGTTACCTTCATCAGTGCCGACGGCCGCACCCGCAGTGAGGTGTTCGCGCAGCCCGGCCAGGTTCTGCTCGACGTGGCGCAGGCCAACGGGCAGCCGCTGGAGGGCACCTGCGAGGGGCAGATGGCCTGCTCGACCTGCCATGTGATCATCGATCCCGCCGACTTCCTGAAGCTTCCGCCCGCCAGCGAGGCGGAGGAGGATATGCTCGACCTTGCCGCCGCCGCCACCCGCAACAGCCGCCTAGCCTGCCAGATCGTGATCGGTGAAACCTACGATACGCTGACCGTGCGCATGCCGGCGGAATGCCGGAACATGCAGGGAATGTAGTTTTTGACAATCTTTGCCATGAATGGCAGGATTTCCGGCATGGCGACGATGAACATATCCCTTCCCGACGAGATGAAGAAATTCGTCGAGGCGCAGGTGGCGACCGGCCTTTACGCCAACGCCAGCGATTATATGCGCGACGTTCTGCGCGACCGGATGCGCGCCTATGAGGATTTGCTGGAAGCCCTTCGCGTGGGCGAGGAAAGCGGGATCAGCGAACGGACGCCGGAGGAGATTGCGGAAGCCGCTCTGGGGCGTCACCGTTAGGGTGCGTTGTCGTCCGCATCCTGCACGAAAGGATGGATCCTTTGCGCCATCTGTCATGATCTTGCCATCGGCGGCGCTTTCCCCCATATGCCCGCCCGGGAGTCGGGCGGGCGCGGTCGTCGCCAACCTGGTCAGGTCCTGACGGAAGCAGCCACAACGATTTCGCCGCGGGTCGTTCCGGCTCCCACCGCGCTTCGACAGCCCCGTGCTTAACGGGTACATAGGCGCCATGACCGATTCCCCTCAGCCCTATCGCGTGCTTGCCCGGAAGTACCGGCCGCGCAATTTCAACGAGTTGATCGGGCAGGATGCGATGGTGCAGACGCTGGCGAACGCGATCCGTCGCGGCCGGCTGGCACATGCCTTCCTGATGACCGGCGTGCGCGGCGTGGGCAAGACATCGACCGCGCGCCTGATCGCCAAGGCGCTGAACTGCGTTGGTCCGGACGGACAGGGCGGCCCGACCATCGATCCCTGCGGCGTGTGCGAGCCGTGCCGCGCCATCGCCGAGGGCCGCCATATCGACGTCATAGAGATGGACGCCGCCAGCCATACCGGCGTCGACGACGTGCGCGAGATCATTGAGGCCGTGCGCTACGCCGCCGTTTCGGCGCGTTACAAGGTCTACATCATCGACGAAGTCCACATGCTGTCGAAGAACGCGTTCAACGCGCTCTTGAAGACGCTGGAGGAGCCGCCCGAGCATGTGAAGTTCCTGTTCGCCACGACCGAGGTGAACAAGGTGCCGGTGACCGTGCTGTCCCGCTGCCAGCGGTTCGACCTGCGCCGCATTCCGGCCGAAAAGCTCGCTGCGCACTTCGCCCATGTGATCGAGGCGGAAGAGGTGGCGGCCGAGCCGGAGGCGCTGGCCCTTGTCGCGCACGCGGCGGAGGGGTCGGCGCGTGACGGCCTTTCCATCCTCGACCAGGCGATCGCCCATGCCGATACGGAGGGGGACCGGCCACTGGTGACGGCGGCGCAGGTCCGCGACATGCTGGGCCTGTCGGATCGCGGCGCGGTGCGGCGGCTGCTGGGCCTCATTCTCGGCGGACAGCCGGGGCCGATGCTGGCGGCGCTTGCCGAACAGCACGATCTGGGCGTCGAGCCGCTGGCGCTGATCCGGGGGCTCCTCGAACTGGTCCACGCGATTACCGTGGCGAAGGCGGGCAGGGGCGTCGACGATCCGGGCCAGTCGGCCGAGGAGCGGGCCGCTCTGGAGGAATGGGCGGAAAAGCTGGGCTTTGGTCCCCTCCATCGCCTGTGGCAGTTGATGCTGAAGGGGCATGACGAGGTGGCCGCCGCCGTGCTGCCGCGCGAGGCGTGCGAGATGGCGCTGCTGCGCGCCGTCTATGCCGCGAGCCTGCCCGATCCCAGCGATATCGCCCGCCGCCTGAACGGCACCGGCGATGCGCCGTCGCCGTCGGTCGAAGGGCCTGCCGGTGCGCCACACGAAGCGGCGCCCCACGCCGTGCCGGAAGCCGCGGCTCCTGCCTTGCCGGACAGCTTTCCCGCGATGGTCGACATGCTGTGGGCGCGGTCGGGCCTGCTTGCGGACGAGGTTGAGCATGGCGTACGGCTTGTTCGTTTCGCGCCGCCGGAGCTGGAGATCACGGCCGGAGGCATCGCGACCGACGATTTCCGCCGCCGGCTGGTCGAAGCGCTGAAGCAGGCGACGGGCGAAATCTGGCAGGTCGCGCTGGTCCCGGCCGAAGGGCAGCCGACCCTGTCCGAGCAGAAGGAACGGGCGGTCATGACCGCCCGGCAGGCGATAATGGATACCCCCGTCGCACAGGCGGCGCTTGCGGCCTTCCCGGACGCGGAACTGGTGGCGGAAGACGACAATGAACAATGGAGCGCGAGCGCATGAAGGATCTGAATGAAATTCTGGGCATGGCCAACCGGGTCCAGGAGGAGCTGACCAAGGCGCAGGAAAATCTGGATCGGCTTGAGGTCGAGGGCGTGTCGGGCGGCGGCGTCGTCAGGGTGAAGGCGACGGCAAAGGGGCGCATCGTCGGCGTTTCGATCGACGACAGCCTGCTCGCGCCGTCGGAAAAGCAGATGCTGGAGGACCTGATCATCGCGGCCTTCAACGACGCGCGCAAGAAGGCGGACGAGGTGAGCCAGGCGGAAATGAGCAAGATGACCAGCGGCCTGCCGCTCCCGCCGGGGTTCAAGCTGCCGTTCTGACGGGTTCGGACGGTTCGTTCGTCCTGTGTTAACGTGGAAGGGCGTACGCAACCCGGATTGATTGTCGGCCTGATTGATTGCTGGGAGCCGGACGCCCATATGGGTCCGCACAATGATCACCGGTTCCCTCGGGGCCGCTGATCCGACGGAGACTCGATGACTACGACCTTTCCTCTCCTCCCCCTGCGCGACATTGTCGTGTTCCCGCAGATGATCGTCCCCCTGTTCGTGGGCCGCGACAAGAGCGTCGTGGCGCTGGAAAAGGCGATGGAGGCCGACAAGGACATCTTCCTGGTGTCGCAGCTCGACCCGGCCGAAGACGATCCTGACCGTGATTCCCTGTACGACACCGGCGTCGTCGCGACGGTGCTTCAATTGCTGAAGCTGCCCGACGGTACCGTGCGCGTGCTGGTCGAGGGCAAGCAGCGGGCGACGCTGGAGGCGGTGATCCCGGCCGAGGGTTATCTGCGGGCCGAGGTCGATGTCCTGCCGGAGGTCGTGGCCGAAGGGCCTGAAGCGTCCGCGCTGATGCGGTCGGTCGCCGAGCAGTTCGAGAATTACGCGAAGCTCAACAAGAAGCTGCCCGCCGAAACGCCGGTGCAGCTGCGCGAGATCGAGGATGCAGGCAAACTGTCTGACGCCGTCGCCGCCAACATCAACCTGAAGGTCTCCGACAAGCAGGCGCTGCTGGTCGAGACCGATCCGGTCAAGCGGCTGGAGATGGCCTTCGCCTTCATGGAAGGCGAGCTGGGCGTGCTGCAGGTCGAGAAGAAGATTCGCGGCCGTGTGAAGCGGCAGATGGAGAAGACCCAGCGCGAATATTATCTGAACGAGCAGCTCAAGGCCATTCAGCGCGAACTCGGCAATGGCGAGGGCGAGGAAGCCGACGAGCTGGCCGAGCTGCAGGTCAAGATCAACAAGCTGAAGCTGGGCAAGGAAGCCAAGGCGAAGGCGAACGCGGAGCTCAAGAAGCTCAAGACGATGCAGCCGATGTCGGCCGAGGCGACCGTCGTGCGCAATTACCTCGACGTATTGCTGGGCCTGCCGTGGGGCAAGAAGAGCAAGGTCAAGACCGACCTCAAGAGCGCGCAGGAAATCCTCGACGCCGATCATTTCGCGCTGGAGAAGGTCAAGGACCGGATCGTCGAATATCTGGCGGTTCAGGCGCGCACCAACAAGCTGAAGGGGCCGATCCTGTGCCTCGTCGGTCCTCCGGGCGTCGGCAAGACGTCGCTCGGCCGTTCGATCGCGAAGGCGACGGGCCGCGAGTTCGTGCGCCAGTCGCTGGGCGGCGTGCGCGACGAGGCGGAGATCCGGGGGCACCGGCGGACCTATATCGGCTCGCTGCCCGGTAAGATCGTGTCGAACCTGAAGAAGGCGGGGACGATGAACCCGCTGTTCCTGCTCGATGAGATCGACAAGCTGGGCCAGGATTTCCGCGGCGATCCCGCGTCCGCCCTGCTGGAAGTGCTCGATCCGGAGCAGAACGCGAAGTTCCAGGACCATTATCTGGAGATCGACGTCGACCTGTCCGACATCATGTTCGTGACGACCGCGAACAGCCTGAACCTGCCGCAGCCGTTGCTCGACCGCATGGAGATCATCCGGCTGGAGGGGTACACCGAGGACGAGAAGGTCGAGATCGCCCAGCGTCACCTGCTGCCCAAGCAGATCGAGGCGCATGGCCTGAAGGCCGGCGAGTTCGAGGTGACCGAGGACGCGGTTCGCGACCTGATCCGCTATTATACCCGTGAGGCCGGCGTGCGTACGCTGGAGCGGGAGGTGGCACGCCTCGCCCGCAAGGCGCTGCGCAAGATTCTGGAAGGCGCGTACAAGAAGGTCACGATCACGCCGGAAACGCTCGCGGACTATGCGGGCGTGCGCAAGTTCCGGCACGGCGTGGGCGAGGAAGAGAACCAGATCGGCGCCGTCACGGGTCTCGCATGGACAGAAGTCGGCGGCGAACTGCTGACGATCGAGGCGGTGACCGTGCCCGGCAAGGGCATGATCAAGACGACCGGCAAGCTCGGCGAGGTCATGACCGAGTCGGTTCAGGCGGCGTTTTCCTACGTGAAGGCCCGCTCGCCCGGCTATGGCATCAAGCCCAGCATCTTCAACCGGAAGGACATCCATATCCACCTGCCCGAGGGCGCGGTGCCGAAGGATGGCCCGTCGGCGGGCATCGGCATGGTGACCTCCATCGTCAGCACACTGACGGGCGTGCCCGTGCGCAAGGATGTGGCGATGACCGGAGAGGTTACGCTGCGCGGCCGGGTGCTGCCGATCGGCGGGCTCAAGGAAAAGCTGCTCGCGGCCCTGCGCGGCGGGATCAAGACCGTCCTCATCCCGCAGGAAAACGAGAAGGATCTGGCGGAAATTCCGGCCAACATCCTTGACGGGCTGGAGATCGTGCCCGTCTCGCATGTCGATGAGGTGCTTGCCAAGGCGCTCGCGACTCCGCTCGAGGCGATCAGCTGGACCGAGGAAGACGACCTGGCGGCGCAGCCTCCGATGAGCCACGGAAGCGACGGAGAGGCCGCCATCCGGCATTAGGATCGGATCGTAAGGGCCCGTAATTGCTGAAAATTATGTCGGGGAAAGCGGCTTCTGTCGCTTTCCCTTTGACAGAGTTAAATTCCTCGGCCTTTATGTCGCGCCTCACGCCGATTCCAAATTCATTACTCCTGTTAACCACCACCACCACTAAAAAACGAAGGGGGTTCCAAAGGCATGAACAAGCAGGATCTCATCAGCGCGGTCGCAGAAGGCAGCGGGCTCAGCAAGAGCGATGCCAGCAAGGCGGTCGAGAGCGTGTTCGATTCGATCACCGCGACCCTGAAGAAGGGCGACGAAGTCCGTCTGGTCGGCTTCGGCACGTTTTCGGTGACGAAGCGCAAGGCGTCGACCGGCCGCAATCCGCGCACCGGCGAGACGATGACCATCAAGGCGTCGAGCCAGCCGAAGTTCAAGGCGGGCAAGGGCCTGAAGGACGCCGTCAACTGATCCAGGCGGCCGGTGCGCCTGACCGCACCGGCTGATCGCTCCGGTCCCGGCGTGCAGGCCGGCTGACCATCGGGAGCATGGATCGACGCTGACGCCGTGAAACGGCCGGAACGTCGCGGTGCTTGCGCGGCTTTTCCGGGACACTGGGCGGGGATCGATCTCCGCCCTTTTCATTTGCCGGCACCGGGGTGAAAACTACCCTTGACGCTGGCCGGGGGCGGGCTCTATGAGCCGCTTCTCTCGGGGCAAAAGCCCCTGCGGCGATCGTAGCTCAGTTGGTTAGAGCGCTGGTTTGTGGTACCAGAGGTCGCGGGTTCGGATCCCGTCGATCGCCCCATTTCCCTCCAGACAATCTGCGCACAATTATCTGGTCTGCACCGCATTACAGCACCGTTCGCTCGCATAGCGGTCTGGGCTATAGACCGCCAGCATCGGAAATGGCGGCGATGGGCTCAATCCACTCACAAACATACCGGTCCACTCGGCGGGGGGCTCAGTCATCGATTGCGTTATGCCGGGCGATATCGGCAGCAACTGCAATATCGACGAATGCATGGTCGGCGGCTCGGTTCTGCCGTATGATAAAATAAGTCATTGATTATAAGCAAATTATTCGAGATCTTTCATTCATGGCTTCTCGGGATTGATCAAGATCGGGGGGTGTCGATGGTCCCGACACATTTGGCGATCAGGCAGGCAAGGGCGGGCATCCCGCTTCGACTGCCATTTTCATCACGAAGCTCTGGAAGACCGTAGTTAATACAAGAAAATAGCCAAGAAACTCATGGCAATATCGAGCACAGCTCGAATCAATAAATTGACGGGATATGAAAAAGGCGGGGCCGTGGCCCCGCCCTTATTTGGTGCAGTCAAGCTGCTTGTTAACAGCTGGCCCGCGATCTCTGAGAAGCCGTTATGCTTTCAAAGCGGTGGCAAAGTCAATTGCCCTTTGCGTTGAAGTTCATACAATGGACGAGGGGGACATAATGCGGCGACTGGGACTTGATATCGGCACCAACAGTATCGGCTGGTGCCTGATCGAAGATGATGCGCGTATCGTCGACATCGGCGCGCGTATCTTCAGCGACGGGCGTGATCCGAAATCCGGTGCTTCGTTGGCGGTTGATCGCCGGGCAGCACGCGCCATGCGCCGACGGCGGGATCGCTATATCGGTCGCCGCTCCGCTTTTCTCGATAAGCTCATCCATTTTGGACTGATGCCGGCCGATGCCGAGGAAGCAAAGCTGGTCGCGGAGCGCGATCCCTATGCATTGCGCGCCAGGGCGCTGGACGAGAAGCTGGAGCCATATGACATCGGTCGCGCGCTGTTCCACCTTAACCAGCGACGCGGTTTCCTGTCCAACCGCAAGGCCGAGCGACGGACAAAGGACAATGAGGACGGGAAGATCGCCAATGGAGCCAAAGCGCTGGATCAGGCAATGGCTGAGGCAGGCGCGGATACGCTCGGCCAATTTCTGGCTGGACGGCACGAAAAGCGTGTGCGGCTCAACGGTGAGAGCCAAGGCTATGACTTCTACCCGCAGCGATGCCACATCGATGATGAGTTCGGCCGCATCTGGGAAGAGCAGGCCAAACATAATTCTGGCCTGATGACCGGGGAAGCGCGGGCGGCATTGCATCGCATCCTCTTTTATCAACGACCGTTAAAGACGCAGGAGGTCGGCGTATGCCTGTTCGCCGGACGATACGGCATTGCGCGTGATGAACGCCGCCTGCCCAAGGCGCATCCGCTGTTCCAGGAGCGGCGTCTCTATGAAGAGGTCAACCAGCTTGAGATCACGGCGCCCGGAGAGGCACCGCGCAAACTCACGATCGACCAGCGCAATGCACTCATCGCCGTGCTGCGCGACAAGAAAGATGTCAGCTTCGACAAGCTGGCGCGGACGCTGAAACTGCAGCCGGACGAGAGCTTCAACAAGGCAAGCGAGACACGCACTTCGCTGCGCGGCGATGAGGTGCGGGCTGTTCTGGGCGACAAGAAACGCTTCGGTAAAGCGTGGCCGCATTTCTCGCCCCAGCAGCAATGGATCATCATTGAAAAGCTGATGGACGAGGAAGATCCGTATGCGCTCGACGATTTCCTGATCGGGAAATGTGGGTTGGATGAGGATCGCGCCGCCCAAATTGCCAAGGCCGCTTTGCCCGAGGGGCATGGCCGACTGGGGGAGACGGCGACGCGCCTCATTCTGGAAAAGCTGAAGGCTGACGTCGTGACTTATAGTCAGGCAGTTGAGCAGTGCGGCTGGCACCATAGCGACGACCGCACCGGGGAGGTGCTGGACAGACTTCCTTATTATGGCGAACTGCTGTCACGCGACATTCCCCCCGGCAGCTTCGATCCGGCGGATGCGGATCAGCCCGAAGCCTATTGGGGCAAGATCACCAACCCCACGGTCCATATCGGCCTTCGCCAGCTTGAAAAGCTGATCAACGCGATCATCGCGGTTCACGGCCGCCCCGACCAGATCGTCGTCGAACTGGCGCGCGACTTGAAGCTTAACGAGAAGGACAAGGAGGAACACAACCGCCGTATTCGCAAGGATACGGCGGATGCCCAGCGCAGGTCTCGTGCCCTATTGGGGCTGGACGCGGACGGCAATCCGATCGGCGACCGGATCGCTGATGATACGGGCGCGAACCGGGCACTGCTTAAACTGTGGGAGGAACTCAATCCCGGCAATCCCCTCGATCGCCGCTGTCCCTATTGTGCGGAACCCATCAGTGTGCACCAGCTGTTCACGGAAGCCGACGTCGATCACGTCATCCCCTATTCTCGATCATTGGACGACAGTGCATCGAACAAGGTCGTCGCGCATCGCCATTGCAATCGCATCAAGGGCAATCGTACGCCGTTCGAGCGCTGGGGACATGACGAAGAGCGCTGGGACAGGATCGCGGCGCAGGTGGCGCGTCTTCACCGGTCAAAGCAATGGCGGTTCGGGCCGGATGCCATGGCGCGCGTGGAGAAGGATGGCGGGTTCCTCGCGCGTCAGCTTACGGACACCCAATATCTGTCGCGTCTGGCCGGCAAATATCTGCGTAGCCTCTATCCGACCAAGGATGAGGGCAGCGTCTATGTAATCCCCGGCCGGATGACGGCGATGCTGCGGCGGCTGTGGGGCCTCAACAGCCTGCTGCCCGATCATAATTATGTCGAGAACGCTCATAGCGGCGCCCCCAAGAACCGGCTGGACCACCGCCATCACGCCATCGATGCAGCGGTCATCGCGGTAACCACGCGCGGGCTGCTGCAACGGATTGCGCGGACGGCGGGGCAGGCGGAGGATCGTGACCTCGACCGGCTGTTCGACGGACTGGACCAGCCATGGGACGGTTTTCGGGAGGAGTTGGGCGAGAAGCTGATGAGGACGATCGTCAGCCACAAGGCTGATCATGGCCGAAAGGGCAAGCCGTTGCCCGGCCGGGATGTGACATCGGGGCAGCTTCACGACGACACCGCCTACGGCCTTACGGGCGCATTTGGCGTTGACGGGAAGACGCCGATAGTCGTCAAGCGGGTCAACTTTTTCAGCCTGGAGCCCAAGGACATTGCGGATCCTGTTCGTATTCGGGATGAAACGTTACGCACCGCACTGCAGGAAGGGACCGCCCGTCTGAACGGCGTCGCGTTTCAGCAGGCGTTGGTCCGCTTCGCCAACACCCATCCATTGTTTCGCGGTATTCGTCGTGTTCGGGTGCTTGGCGAACGCCCTGGAACCCCAACGCTTAACGTTATTCCGATCAAGGACCGGAACGGCCGCGCATTCAAGGCATATAAAGGGAATGCCAATGCGCGGTTCATTGTCTGGCAGCTGCCGGACGGCAACTGGAAGCATGCAACTGTTTCAGTCTTCTCCGCTCATCAGCGCGATTATGTTCTGCCTCGGCCCCATCCCGCCGCGAAAAAGATGCTGGATATTCGCCAGAACGATCTTCTCGCGATCGAGAAGGATGGTGCGCGCGAAATCGTGCGGGTCGTCAAATTCTCCGAAAAAGGCCAGGTCACTTTGGCGGCGCACAATGAAGGCGGTGCTTTGAAAGCACGTGACGCGGCGGCTAACGATATCGATCCGTTCAAATATGTGGCACCGACCGCCGGCGGCCTCAGGAAACTCCGTGCCCGGCAGGTGCGCATCGATCCGCTGGGTCGCGTTTTCGACCCCGGCCCGCGCGATTAGAAACGGCAAGGGCTCAGGCGCATGGATCGGATCGTTGATGTCGCCACGGACGGACGCCATTTGTCGCTCTATCGCGGTTTCCTGACGGTGTCGGAAGATCGGCAGGAAGTGGGACGCATAGCCCTTGACGACATACACGCCGTCATCGTCCACGCGCATGGCACGACATGGAGTGCCAACCTGGTCGCTGCGCTGGCGGAACGCGGCGCGCCCATCGTTTTCTGTGGGCCCAACCATAGCCCCGTCGCGATGACGTTACCCATAGACGGGCACCACGCCCAGAATGCGCGTTTCCGCGCGCAATGGGATGCCTCCAAACCGCTCATGAAACAGCTTTGGCGAAAGATCGTGTCGGCCAAGATCGTGATGCAGGGAAGCCTGCTTGCCGCAAGGGGCGTCGATGGAGCGGCGGCTTTCCCCTTGATGGCGCAACGCGTGAAATCGGGAGATTCCGATAATCTGGAGGCGCAGGCGGCGCGGCGCTACTGGCCGTTGTTGATGGGGCGGGCGTTCCGGCGGGATCGCGACAGCCCGGGCGCCAATGCGCTGCTCAACTATGGCTATGCGGTAGTGCGGGCGACCGTCGCCCGCGCTGTAGTGGCTGCGGGGTTGCACCCGACCATGGGCATCAACCACGCCAATCGCGGCAATGTGCTGGCGCTGGCGGATGATCTTGTCGAGCCCTTCCGGCCACTGGTGGACGCGGCCGTCGTCGGGCTGGTGGAGCAGGGAATCGCCACTCTCGACACGCCCACAAAGCAACGCTTTGCACGGATGATCGCATTCGATCTTCACATCGGTGGAGAGGCGTCGCCCGTTTCCATTGCAGCCGTCCGGCTGGCGCAATCGCTCGCCCGCGCTTTTGAAACGGGCAGGCCGGGCTTGCAGCTTTTCGATCCGCCGACGCCCATGCAATGGTCCTCCATCGTCCGTGCCGGAAGCTCGGTGGAGGACGCCGGAGCGTGAACGGCGCATCCTATCTCAGTGGATATCGGCTGATGTGGATTTTCGTGATGTTCGATCTGCCCGTGGGGACAAAGAAGGAGATGCGCGATGCCACGAAGTTTCGCGAATTTCTGCTGGATGAAGGCTTCGAGATGAGTCAGTTTTCGGTCTACGCCCGCTTTTGCAACGGTAAGGACAGTTTCGATTCGCATTTGTCACGGATTGAACGAAACCTGCCGGAAAAGGGCGACATTCACATCCTGACTTTTACGGACCGGCAGTATGAAAACATCGTCCGATTCTCCAGTCAGCGCAGGCAACGCCCACGGAAAAATCCCGATCAGTTGGCGATGTTCTGATTCTCATGATCAGAAAATGCCGGCCAGATGGATCAATTCCGATTTTGTTTTCAATCGGTTATCGATGCATCTGGTTTAGCAGTTCAGAGATCGAGGGCCAACCGCAACAAAGGAACCGAGGGCATATGGCGGCGCGTGGGTTTAGCAGTTCAGAGATCGAGGGCCAACCGCAACAGCATCCGCGCAATGCGGCTGTCGTCGTTGGGTTTAGCAGTTCAGAGATCGAGGGCCAACCGCAACATTGGAAATGAATTCTTCGCGGGTCATCAGGTTTAGCAGTTCAGAGATCGAGGGCCAACCGCAACGACACGCGCTTTCTCTGGATCGGGGGCGCCGGTTTAGCAGTTCAGAGATCGAGGGCCAACCGCAACAAGGATTTCCGTGGGTTGTTTTCCACTGTCGGTTTAGCAGTTCAGAGATCGAGGGCCAACCGCAACCGATGCCCCGCGCACCTTCTCTGACGTCATGGTTTAGCAGTTCAGAGATCGAGGGCCAACCGCAACGCCAGCCGGGAGAGTGAGTTGCGGGCATCTGGTTTAGCAGTTCAGAGATCGAGGGCCAACCGCAACGACATATACGTGTGGGGCGCGCTGCATCAGGGGTTTAGCAGTTCAGAGATCGAGGGCCAACCGCAACATCAGCGCGGATGCGCCCCGCCGGATAGATAGGTTTAGCAGTTCAGAGATCGAGGGCCAACCGCAACACACCGCCGTCATGACACGAACGCTCACCGGGTTTAGCAGTTCAGAGATCGAGGGCCAACCGCAACTTATCGCCCCACGGGTCGAAGTGGCAGGCGGGTTTAGCAGTTCAGAGATCGAGGGCCAACCGCAACGCGATGCCCCGCGCACCTTCTCTGACGTCATGGTTTAGCAGTTCAGAGATCGAGGGCCAACCGCAACCCTTCGCCTGCAACACCATCGAGCGAAGCGGGTTTAGCAGTTCAGAGATCGAGGGCCAACCGCAACCGACAGCACCGCTGGTGCGCGCGTCGTGGGGGTTTAGCAGTTCAGAGATCGAGGGCCAACCGCAACGTCACCGGCGCGCATGAGGGCGCCAGCATCGGTTTAGCAGTTCAGAGATCGAGGGCCAACCGCAACACGGCCGCCAGCCGAGCGCGGCGGCCGCGAGGTTTAGCAGTTCAGAGATCGAGGGCCAACCGCAACTCGAGGACCAGTTGATCGCCGCCGCGACGGGGTTTAGCAGTTCAGAGATCGAGGGCCAACCGCAACTCTACGTGTCCCGGCCTGCTTCTTCGCGGGGGTTTAGCAGTTCAGAGATCGAGGGCCAACCGCAACATCGGTGCGGCCGGGACGCTGTTCGTCAATGGTTTAGCAGTTCAGAGATCGAGGGCCAACCGCAACAGCGCGATCTCATCCAAAGACTTTACCAGAGGTTTAGCAGTTCAGAGATCGAGGGCCAACCGCAACCCTCGACCATGTCGACCTCGTCCGAGCGCAGGTTTAGCAGTTCAGAGATCGAGGGCCAACCGCAACCTTATTTGTATGCCGACAGGAACCGGCAAGGGTTTAGCAGTTCAGAGATCGAGGGCCAACCGCAACATCATCGGCTGGAAGAAAGAGTACTATTTCGGTTTAGCAGTTCAGAGATCGAGGGCCAACCGCAACAGGTCGTTACCAGTGACGACGGCCATTCCGGTTTAGCAGTTCAGAGATCGAGGGCCAACCGCAACAGCGTCGCGGTAAGGTCAGTGTTCGCAGGAGGTTTAGCAGTTCAGAGATCGAGGGCCAACCGCAACATGACGGACCATCGCAAGTGGTTTCCGGGCGGTTTAGCAGTTCAGAGATCGAGGGCCAACCGCAACTCCTGCAGCGGCGTGGTCGCGGGCGCGAACGGCTTAGCAGTTCAGAGATCGAGAGCCAACCGCAACCCGTGCCGACATCCCCCATGCCGGCGCACGACAAAACCGCCCTCGCGCGCCTTCGGAACGGGCTCGTGCAATCGCGGCTGGCCTCGTGCCCAGCCAGCCGCGCGCATCACAAATCTCCCGCCCGGAAAGCTCAACCACGGCTTAGAATCGATCAGACAGACTTAATCGCGGGGAACGCGGGCCGAGGCGGCCTTGCCCGCCGCGATCAGTGTTTCCCCGGCGCGGGTCGCGGCCTCGCCGGCGAGACGGGTTGCACGCTCGGGTATCCGTGCGCGCTCTATGGCATCACGTGCCGCTACGGCTGCCTCGCTTGCCCGCGCCTTCACCGTGCCGGGGATGTCCGCCTCGACGAGGGCCTCGCGTGCGTGTGCCAGCGCTTCTCCGGCCCGTTCGCGTGCTGTTGCCGCCGCTTTTCCTGCCTGAGCCTTGACCGAATCCGCGACCTCGCTGTGCTCTATGGCGTCGCGGGCGGATTTGGCGGCAGCGATGGCCCGTTCGCTGACATTGGCCGCGATGCCCGGCGCTGCCTTCAACGCCGCGCGGCCGGCAGCCCGGCCTCGCGGGAACAGCAGGGAAATGAGCGCCCCGGCGGCAACCGCCGCCGACACGGTGGCCAGCGGGTGATCAGCCACAAACCGGCCCGCAACGCTTACTGCCCGGCCGGTCGAATCGCGCGCAGATTCATATCCGTTCGCTGCACTCTTTCGCGACCGCGCATAGGCGTCCGCTGCCCGTTCGCGTGCGAGTTCGATATGTTCGAGTGCTTGATTGGAGCCCGCCTTGATGCGGCCGGAGGCCGACGTAGCCTTGTTATCCGCGTAGTCGCGGATACGGCCTAGCTGATCGTGGATGCTCTTATTCATTCCAAATCCTCCGGATTATGCGATCGGATCGCGCGATACCTGTCCCGGCACAGAACGAACAAGCGGCGTGAAAGTGCCGCGATCGGACGGCGCAGGAGCCAGGCGGTTAACCCGGCAATGACGCCGCCCGTCGCAACCGGATGGCGCCCGACAAAAGCCTGCGCCTGTTCCCCGGCCCTGCGCGTGGCCAGCAATGCCTGCGCCTGCGCGTCCGATTTCAGGCGCGCAGGCGCAAAGCGCGATTTTGCCGTGCCGAGGGCGGTCAGAAAGCGGGCTCGCTCACTTTCCGCGCGGGCATCGGCTTCCAGATAACGTTCCTCCGGCGTCACGGCGCATCCTTTCCGGGAATGAGCGTCTTGAACCGCCGTCTGGCGAGTAGCAGCAGGATGGCGACGATGATGAGGCCCCCTGCCGAAACCGCGGCTGTCGCGCCCAGGGGCGTAAGGAGCGGGGCGAGTGCGATCACCAGGCCCAGCATCAGCGTCACAAGCGTGCCGAACAGCAGGATGAGCGCGACGGTCACGAGCAGCGCGATGGTCCGTGCCCCGGCTCCGATCAACTCGGCCCGTATCTTTTGCCGTTCCAGTTCGGCATCGGCATAGGCGCGGCCGGAAGAAAGGAGGCGCGCCGCGACATCGCGCAACGACTCCTCTTCCGGTAGCGGTTCCAGCCTGTCGGGCTCGCCGACGGTGTCATCAATATTCACGGGCGTGCCGAGTGCACGAATAACTCCTTCCCCCGATAAGGGGCGGTCATGCCTTGTCGGAGGAAGACCCCTTGGCGAGGCGCATCAGCACGAAGCCGACCACCGCCGCAGCACCGATCGCCACCGCCGGGCTTTTGCGCACGAAGTCGCGTGCTTCGCCGACCAGTTGATCCACATCCTTGGTGTCCAGCGACTTGGCCGCGCCGGCAACGGCCTCCGCCGCGTAGCGGGCATAGTCGCCATATTGGGGGCCAAGCTTCGCGTCGACGGTCCCTGCGGTGTCGGAGATAAGCTTGGACAGGCTGTGCATCGCACTGCCGGTCTTGTCCTTCGCGGTCCCGGCGGCGGCGCGTGCGGTCTTCCCTGCCTGCTCCTTGATCTGCTCGGTCTGCGCCTTCCAGTCGACGCCGTTGACCGTCTTGGCGGCTTTCGCCGCACGCGGCTTGCGGGTCGCGGCCTTCTTCACGGGAGCCGCCTTCGTGGCGCGCGTCGTCGCGGCTGCTGGCTTCGGCGAGGGTGTCTTACGCGCCCGGGGCTTGCGCGGCGCCTTGGGCGTGGGCTCTTCGGTGTCGGCCATGCGTGGGTACTCCTGCGGTATCTGGCTGCTTCAGGCAGCATCAATGCACGGGTCAGATAACAAGTTCCGTCTGCGTAATACACCCCGAAACTGTAGCATTTCGGGAGGCGGAGATATCCGTGCGGTGGCCGGCATTGCCTTATCCGCCCATGCTGGCTAAGCGGTCGCCAGCCAATCGGGGCTGACCACAGCCAGCATCAAAGGGGTACCGCATGACCGCCATCCTCGACATCCATGCCCGCCAGATTCTCGACAGCCGGGGCAATCCGACGGTCGAAGTCGACGTGATGCTGGAGGACGGCAGCTTCGGCCGCGCCGCCGTGCCGTCGGGCGCATCGACCGGCGCCTATGAGGCGGTGGAGAAGCGCGACGGCGACAAGAGCAAGTATCTGGGCAAGGGCGTGCTTCAGGCCGTGGCAGCGGTCAATGGCGAGATCGCCGACGCCATTCGCGGTTTCGAGGCAGAGGATCAGGGTGAGATCGATGCGGCGATGATCGCCCTCGACGGCACCGAGAACAAGGGGCGCCTGGGCGCCAACGCGATCCTGGGCGTGTCGCTGGCGACCGCGAAGGCGGCGGCGGATGCGCGCGGTCTGCCGCTCTATCGTTATGTGGGCGGTGTTTCCGCCCATGTCCTGCCGGTGCCGATGATGAACATCATCAACGGTGGCGAACATGCCGACAACCCGATCGATTTCCAGGAATTCATGATCATGCCCGTCGGTGCGGAGAGCATCGCCGACGCGGTGCGGATCGGCGCGGAAATCTTCCATACGCTCAAGAAGGGCCTGCACGACAAGGGGCTGGCGACGGCGGTCGGCGACGAGGGCGGCTTCGCGCCCAACATCGCCTCGACCCGCGACGCGCTCGACTTCATCATGCTGTCGATAGAGAAGGCCGGATACAAGCCCGGCGATGACGTGGTTCTCGCGCTCGATTGCGCCGCGACCGAGTTCTTCAAGAACGGCAAGTACGAGATTTCGGGCGAGGGGCTGTCGCTCAGCCCGGTCGAGATGGCCGATTATCTCGCCGCCCTGACCGCCGACTATCCGATCAAGTCGATCGAGGACGGGATGGGCGAGGACGATTTCGAGGGCTGGAAGGCGCTGACCGACAAGATCGGCGGCAAGATCCAACTGGTCGGCGACGACCTGTTTGTCACCAATCCAAAGCGCCTTGCGATGGGCATCGAGAAGGGGCTGGCCAATTCGCTGCTCGTCAAGGTGAACCAGATCGGTTCGCTGAGCGAAACGCTCGAGGCCGTTTCGGTTGCGCAACGCGCGTCCTACACCGCCGTCATGTCGCACCGTTCGGGCGAGACCGAGGATGCGACCATCGCCGACCTTGCCGTCGCGACGAATTGCGGACAGATCAAGACCGGTTCGCTGGCCCGTTCCGACCGGCTTGCCAAGTACAACCAGCTGATCCGCATTGAGGAAGAGCTGGGCGATATCGCGCGCTACGCCGGACGATCGATCTTCCGCTGATTCTGGTGGCCGGACGTCCATCGGGATGTCCGGCCAAGATTGCGCAACATTTCCGCTTGCCAGCGGGAACCCGCTGTGATTCAAGGGCGAATGGCTCATATCGCTAAGCTTCGCATGCTGCTTTTTTCCGCGCTTGGGCCAGCGCTCGCCATCATTTTGCTGATCCTGTTCGCGGGCTATGCGGTGCTTGGTCCCCGCGGCATTCTGGCGTGGGGCGACTATTCCCGGCAGCTTGGTGAAGCGAAGCACGAACTGGCTCTGGCGACGGCGGAGCGCGACCGGTTGAAGAACCGGGTGGACCTGCTCGATCCGCGCCGTACCGATCCGGACATGGCGGACGAGCTGATCCGTCGCGAACTGGGCCTGACCCACCCCGACGAAGTGGTTGTCCCGCTGAACTGACGTTGCGCCGCACGTCCCGGATCGTTTCTTCGGGCTTCTGCCGCATTTGGGGTCGCTTTTCCGCCCGCGCGGCGTTGCAATCCTGCGCCTCTTGCCTCTATATCCCGGCTTCTCCCCAGGACCACCAATGAAGGATTTCCTCCTTGGCAAGACCAGCATCAACGCGGGCATCAACGTCGAAGGCGAAGCCCGCCCCCGCGAAGCGCGCATCCGCGCCGAAAGCGGCAGGCGCGGTAGCCCCCGCCGACCATAATCGCGAACGTCCGGCCGACCCCGTCGACTACACCGCGAGCAAGGAAGAACTGCTCGAATTCTACCGCCAGATGGTGCTCATCCGCCGGTTCGAGGAAAAGGCGGGTCAGCTTTACGGCCTCGGCCTCATCGGCGGATTCTGTCACCTGTACATCGGTCAGGAAGCGGTCGCCGTCGGCATCCAGTCCGCCCTCGAACCGGGCAAGGACAGCGTCATCACCGGTTATCGCGACCACGGGCACATGCTTGCCTACGGCATCGATCCGAAGGTGATCATGGCCGAACTGACCGGCCGTGCTGCGGGCATTTCGCGCGGCAAGGGCGGGTCGATGCACATGTTCAGCGTCGACCACAAATTCTATGGCGGGCACGGCATTGTGGGTGCGCAGGTCAGCCTCGGCGCGGGCCTTGGTTTTGCGCACAAATACCGCAACGATGGCGGCGTGTGCGTCGCCTATTTCGGTGACGGCGCGGCCAATCAGGGCCAGGTGTACGAGAGCTTCAACATGGCGGAGCTCTGGAAGCTTCCGATCATCTTCGTGATCGAGAACAACCAGTACGCGATGGGCACCAGCGTCAACCGCTCGTCGGCGGAGGACCAACTCTATCGCCGTGGCGAAAGCTTCCGCATCCCGGGCATCCAGGTGAACGGCATGGACGTCCTGGCGGTGCGTGGCGCGACGGAAGAAGCGCTCGCATGGGTCAAGGCGGGCAAGGGGCCGATCCTGCTGGAAATGAAGACCTACCGCTATCGCGGCCACTCCATGTCCGATCCGGCCAAGTACCGCTCGCGCGAAGAGGTCCAGCAGGTGCGCGACAAGTCCGACCCGATCGAGGGCGCCAAGAAATATCTCGAGGCGGCAGGGATCAGCGAGGACGAACTGAAGTCCATCGATCAGGAAATCCGGAAGATCGTCGCCGAAGCGGCGGATTTCGCCGAGTCCTCCCCGGAACCGGAGGCCGGCGAACTCTATACTGACATTCTGGTGGAGTCCTACTGATGGGCGTGGAAATCAAGATGCCGGCCCTCTCCCCCACGATGGAAGAGGGTACCCTCGCCAAATGGCTGGTGAAGGAAGGCGATGAAGTGCGGTCGGGTGATATCCTGGCCGAGATCGAGACCGACAAGGCGACGATGGAGTTCGAAGCTGTCGACGAGGGCAAGATCGGCAAGATCATGGTGCCCGAGGGTACGGACGGCGTGAAGGTCGGCACCGTTATCGCGACGATGGCGGGTGAAGACGGAGCGGCCCCGGCCGCCAGGGCCGAAGCACCGAAGGCTGTAGAGGCTGAGGCGCCCGGGAAGGCCGAGACCGGTACGGCGAAGCTGGCGGTCGAGGCGAAGCCGGCGGTTGCCGACCCAAGCATTCCCGAGGGCACCGAGTTCGTGAAGACGACGGTGCGCGAGGCGCTTCGCGACGCGATGGCCGAGGAGATGCGCGCCGACGATCGCGTCTTCGTCATGGGCGAGGAAGTTGCCGAATATCAGGGCGCGTACAAGGTGACGCAGGGCTTGCTCGATGAGTTCGGCCCCCAGCGCGTGATCGATACGCCGATCACCGAATATGGCTTTGCTGGCGTCGGCGCCGGTGCGGCCATGGGTGGCCTGAAGCCGATCGTCGAGTTCATGACGTTCAACTTCGCCATGCAGGCGATCGACCACATCATCAACTCGGCGGCCAAGACCAACTACATGTCCGGCGGCCAGATGCGCTGTCCGATCGTGTTCCGTGGTCCCAACGGCGCGGCGAGCCGCGTCGGCGCGCAGCACAGCCAGAACTACGGTCCATGGTACGCCGCAGTTCCCGGCCTGATCGTGATCGCGCCCTATGACTCGGCCGATGCCAAGGGCCTGCTGAAGGCAGCGATCCGGTCCGACGATCCGGTCGTGTTCCTTGAGAACGAGCTGGTCTACGGCCGCAGCTTCGACGTGCCGAAGATCGACGATTATGTCCTGCCGATCGGCAAGGCGCGCATCGTGCGTCCGGGCAAGGACGTGACGATCGTCAGTTACTCGATCGGCGTCGGCGTGGCGCTCGACGCGGCGGAGAAGCTGGCGGGCGAAGGGATCGATGCGGAGGTCATTGACCTGCGCACCCTGCGGCCGCTCGACACTGCGACGGTGCTCGAAAGCCTCAAGAAGACCAACCGCATGATCGTGGTCGAGGAAGGCTGGCCGGTCTGCTCGATCGCCAGCGAACTGTGCGCGGTCGCAATGGAGCAGGGCTTCGATGACCTCGATGCGCCGGTGCTTCGCGTGACCAACGAGGATGTGCCGCTGCCCTATGCCGCAAACCTTGAGAAGGCCGCGCTGGTCGACGCGGACCGCGTGATCGCGGCCGCCAAGAAGGTCTGCTATCGCTGAACAGGGCGAATAGATGAAACGGAACGGGGCGCACGGTGACGTGCGCCCCTTTTCATGTCAGCTGCAGGTGGAAGCGGTGACGGCTTCGGCATTGTAGATGCCGTTGGTGCCTCCGGTGTAATCGCGGGCATCGCGAACGGTCATCGCTGCCGTATCCACGATCTGCCGGCTGCCCAGCAGGAATGCGTCGGAGATGATCGGTTGATAGTCATAGGCGACTTCAACGAAGATGATCGCACCGTTGCTTGGGGCCTGCAGATTTTGCCCCTTCATCGTCACACCGTCCAGATTGGTGTCGCCGGCATTGCCGTAATGTGATGTCCAGCTCTTGTCTCCGCGGCAGCGCTGCCAGCGAATGCGATATTTGTTGCTGTTGTCCGGATCGGGTTCCAGGCTGGACATGATGATCCGGCCGTTCGGGTAGAAGTCCAGGTTGCCGGCCTGCATTCCAGCGCCAGTGAGCAGATCGTTGATCTGCGCCTCGCTGATCGTCTTGTTTGAAATGACGCTGCCGGTGCCCATGCGGGCGCCGTTGTCGGCAACCTGCAGCGCAAGCTGGCTGATGCGCATCTTGGCCGTGGTGAAGTTGGTCAATTCTGCCCCCGTCATCATGACGGGCACCATGAACGGCAGCGACAGGGCGAATTCAACCATCGCCATGCCGCTGCGATCGCTGCGCAACGCGCGGAAAAAGGCGGGCAGGGCTCTGACGTCCGCGATACGCTGAAGGGCGGTCATGTGCAGCTCCTGGAGACCGGCGGAGCGTACTGGGCCTGTTCGCCATAGGGCTGGTTGGCAAGGACGGTCATGGCCTGGATCGTTGTCGTCGTGGGCAGGCCGATCAGGCCGTGCAGGGGGAACATGCGCGGATAGGAGACCTTGGCCGTAAGCACGACCGAATCCTTCGCGCCACCCTGGCCCGCATTGCCGCCGTCCGCATCCCAGACACTGTTGTTGTTGGCATCTTCATACGCCTCGCCATTGTCGCACGTGCCGTTGCTGTTCGCATCGGTGAACGTTTCGGCCTTGGCTTGCGAGGCGGTCGTGAAGTCGCGGAAATAGCGGCGGGTAATCTCGATATCCGCATTGGCGGCAAGGCGTTTCACCTGCTGGTCGACCTCGGCGTTGATGATCGTCTGCTGGGCCGCGGCGCTTGCCGATTCCAGCGTAGAATCGCGCGCCGCCTTCTGCAGTACGCCCTGAAGCACGCTTTGCATGTAGAGGGTGTGGCCCATGTCCAGCGTTCCGAGCAGGAGCGTGAAGAACACCGGAGAGATCAGGGCGAACTCGACGACCGAGATACCATTCTCGTCCGACGCCAGGCGCCTCGGCCATTCCGGCCTCCTGAAGATGGAGCGGGCGGGCATCAGCTTGTCAGCCTCAACTGGGAGATCTGATCGGCAATGGCGCGGAACTGGTCGATCAGGGTCGTACTGCTGGATGCGGTAAAGAAGCGATCCGTGCTTGCGCATTTCTGAAGGTTTTGTGCGGCCGTCGACGTCACGCCGCTGCCGAACGAGATCACCCACAGGGTGATGCCCTTGCCCTTGATGGCAGAGCAGAGCGCCAGGAAGCGGGCGTTCACCGTGCTGTCCAGCAGCGCGTTCGTCGGCCCGGTCGTAAGGCTGGTCTGTCGGCGATCCCACCATGCTATGCCGTGGGAGGTATAGCCCTGGTTGTTCGTGACGGTGTCGCCATCGGTCATGAAGATCAGGTGCCGCTCGATCGCACCGCCGTTCGAGGATGTGGCATTCTCGCTGGCGAACAGGCCCGTGGCCGACATCAGCCGGGCACCCCAGATGAGGCCGACGTCGTGATAGGTGTTGCCGCTGGCGCTAAGGGAGTTGACGTAACTCTTGAATCCGGAAGGCTTGTAGTTGTTATCGGTTTGGGACGCCTTGTACTCCGCAAGTTTACGCGCCGCGACCGGGCAGGAATAGCTGGTGTTCCGTGACAGGCTGGCGTCGGAGACGATCGGATCGTACGACCAGGCACTGTCGCTCACCAGCGGATTGTAGCGGCCCCATACGGCTGCGTTCAGGATCGGCTTCCACTGTGTGTCGACATCTCCGGCCGTCGGAATTTTGTCGATTTCCATGTCATAGGCATCGGCCGGGATCGGCCAATATTCGTCGCTCGGATCGCCGTCCGTGTTGCGGTGCGGCTTCATGTCCTCGACGCAGCCGTCCCACGTCACGCTTGTGTTCGCGCCGTTGTTGCCGAGAAGAGGCACGCTAACCGTCGTTTTCCAATTGCTTCCGCCATTCTTCAGGGCGGAGACGGTGATGGTGCGCTGGGCATAGGTCCAACCATTGCCCTTCTTCGTCTTGATCGTGACGGTGCGCTTTTCGGCATAGTTGGTGTAGGTATTCTTGTCGTAGGATTGCTTATTACCACTACCCGAGCAATTGCTGATCCAGTAGCCGTTGGTGACCTGGGTTTCCTGGATGGTCGTTGTAACAGTTCCGTCACCGGCCGTGCTACTGCTGAGCACGCTGGAGTTTCCGGTCGCGGTCGACTTTGTACTGGATGGACAACTCGATTTGTTTTTCTCGTTCGTCGTGACGGATGATCCCGAGAGGTAGCTCCACCCACCTGTGTCGTAGATATAGGGGATCTGGATGTTCGTGCCCCAGGTGCGCGACTGATAGGGCGCGCTGTCGGCCATCCATTCGTTCTTGAACAGTTTTCCGACATTGGCGTTCGTGGCGTAGGGAACGAAGCCGAAGCGCAGTTGCACGCCGGCGCCGTTGCCGCCGCTCGGCGTAGCGCTGTTGCCGCACTGGGCATTGGTCACGTCGTCGATATCGACTTTCGCCAGTGCCTCATAGAAGCACTTCACGGCGACCTTCAGGCCCTCGATCTTCGTGACGGAGTCCGTCGAAACAGCCTTGCTGCCCATCGAGCCGGTCGTGTCCAGCACGAACATCACATCGGTATTGGGAATGCGCATCGCCGCGTCGCAGGAGACGGCAACGGTCTTCGTGCCCTGGCCGAAAACCTTCATGATCGTCATCGGCACCTGGACCGATGCCGTGCCGCTGACGTTGCCGCCGCTCTCGGTGTAGGCGCGTGACACGGTGTTGGTGCCGTAGGCGCCGCTCTGGAAATTGGCGGCGAACATGTTCTCGGCCGTGGTCCGCGCCTTGTAGCTGTTGTCCGCCCATGAGCCGGAACCCATCATCTTGCGTCCCGACAGCGCACCGGCGTCGCAGGCCTGTTGAAGACGGGATTTCGTGAGGTAAAGGCGACTCATATCGACGCCGCCGCCGATCAGGCCGAGCAGAGGGAACACACCGGCCGCGACGAGGGCGAGCGTGTTGCCCGCTTCATTCTCTCGCAGTCGTGTGAGGAAACCCTTTGAAAAGTAGCCCTCTTTCGCCATACACCCATCCACCCGCATGTTCGGGACGCCCCCCGACAGGGCAAACCGGCAATTTCCATGCACGATCAGTGGTTAGGGACGGCGTTATGGATATGGTTAACGGCGTCCTAAGCATTGGCGGGCGCTATGACGTCTGATGGCGGAAAACCGCAAGACGGGCCGGTAATGTCCGAACTGTCCCGGCTGCTTGCCGCTTATGGCGGCGCCGATGTGGAGCGACATGGGTTGGTCTGGCGGTTCGATGCCCGGCTGGCCGATCTGGTCCGGACCACCCGCGAACCGATGATCGGCCAGATGCGGCTCACCTGGTGGCATGAGGCGCTGACCGACGGGAGTGGCGCCAAGGGACGCGGGGAGCCGCTGCTCGCGGACCTGCGTGCGGCGGGGCTGGCCCCCGCTGGAGAAGGCAGCGGGTTGCTGGCGATGATCGACGGATGGGAGGCGTTGCTGGCCGATCCGGTCGATGACGATGCCTTGTGTGACTATGCGCGCGCCCGCGGCGGCGGCCTGTTTCGCGCGCTCGCGAAACAGGATGACATCGACGCATCGCTGATCGCGGCCGGTGCCGTGTGGGCATTGTGGGATCTGTCGGGTCATGTGGGCGACGAGATATTGGCGCGGCGCGCGATCGAACTGGCGGTTGAAGAGATGCGCGGAGTATCGGCGTTGCGCTGGCCTGTGCACTGGCGCGCGCACAGGATCGCCTATGGTATAGCACGAAGCGATGTGGCGGCGCGACGGGTCGCCCCTGCCACGCTGACGCCGTCGCTTTATGGCCGCCTGCTCAGGGTCGCGCTGATCGGACGCTGAGCATTGGCAAGCGGACGATGATCGCATAGCCTTCCTGTACGGGGCGGGGGGCTGGCGTATGAACCGTTTTCTGGCGGGTGGCATGGGGGCGATGCTGCTGATCGCGGTTGGTCTCTTCTGGTGGCAAAGCCGCGCGGCCGGCGAGCAGGATGTCGCGCCCGCAAATCCAGCTTTGTCTGCGGCAGCAGCGACTGCCGACGAGCCGCTTCCGGAGGGCGATCCCGAAGCGGTTGGTGACGTGCCGCCGATGCCGCCGGAGGCCACGCCGCAAAGCCGTGAGGCGCGCCGTTTCGGCCGTTATGACCGCAACCGGGATGGCGTCGTCCTGCGCTCGGAGATGATGGCGAGCCGGGTGAAGGGGTTCAAGGCACTCGATACCGACGGCAACAATCTGCTCTCGTTCGAGGAGTGGGCCGTCGCAACGGGCGAGCGCTTCGCCAAAGCGGACAGGGACAAGGACGGAAAGGTCACCGCCGCTGAATTCGCGGCCAGTGCGCCACCGCCGAAGCCTGCGCCCAAATGCAAATGCTAGATCCTGACCCTGGGGGTGTTTTGGATCAGGCCGTTGCCGGCGCCGGTATCCCGCCGAGCCAGTCCGTCAGATCCTGACCCGCGCGGGCGGTCATGGCTTCCTTTCGCTGCTTCTTGCGCACGTCGCCCATCGGCGGGAACAGGCCGAAGTTGACGTTCATCGGCTGATAGCTGTCGGCATCCGCGCCGCCGGTGATGTGACCGAGCAGCGCGCCAAGCGCCGTGGTCGGAGGGGGGGGAGGCATGTTGCGGCCGGTGAGCTCGGCCACGGCGAACAGTCCCGCCAGCAACCCGACCGCGCTGCTCTCCACATAGCCCTCGCAACCGGTGATCTGTCCGGCGAAGCGGATATGCGGCGCCGTGCGCAGGCGAAGCTGCGTGTCGAGCAGCTTGGGGCTCTGGATGAAGGTGTTGCGATGAAGGCCGCCGAGCCGGGCGAATTCCGCTTTTGCAAGGCCGGGTATCGTACGGAACAGTTCGACCTGAGCGCCGTGCTTCAGCTTCGTCTGGAACCCGACCATGTTCCACAGCGTGCCGAGCGCATTGTCCTGACGAAGCTGGACGACGGCATAGGGCCAGCGGCCGGTGCGGGGATTGTCCAGGCCGACTGGCTTCATCGGGCCGAAGCGCAGCGTCTCCACCCCGCGCGCGGCCATGACCTCGATCGGCATGCACCCCTCGAAATAGGGAGTGTCTTTTTCCCACTGCTTGAACTCGGTCTTCTCGCCGTCGATCAGCCCCTGATGGAAGGCGAGATACTCGTCCTTGGTCATCGGGCAGTTGATATAGTCCTTGCCGTCTCCCTCCGGGCCCACCTTGTCCCAGCGGCTCGCCATCCAGCAAATGTCCATATCGATACTGTCGCGATGCACGATCGGGGCGATCGCGTCGAAGAAGGCGAGCGCCTCGAGCCCCGTTGCGGCGCCGATGCTCTGGGCGAGCGTCATGGCGGTCAGCGGACCGGTGGCAACGATCGTCAGGCCGTCCGTTGGCAGCACATCGATCCGTTCCCGCACGATCTCGACATTCGGATGCTCGGCCAGCGCGCGGGTCACGCCGCCGGAAAAGACGTCACGGTCGACTGCGAGGGCCGAACCGGCTGGTACACGGGCCTTGTCGGCCTCAGCCATGATCAGCGAGCCGAGCGCACGCATCTCGCGATGAAGCAGGCCGACGGCATTGCGGTCGCCGTCATCGGAACGGAAGCTGTTGGAGCAGACCATTTCCGCCAGCCCGTCCGTCTGGTGCGCGGGCGTCATGTCGCCACCGCCCCGCATTTCCGACAGGCGTACCTTCACCCCGGCCTGTGCGAGTTGCCAGGCGGCTTCCGATCCGGCCAGGCCGCCGCCGATGATGTGGACCTGATGCGTCATCTGGCCGTCCGGCCTCCCTGATCTCTTCGAAGCGGCGCCCATAGGACAGATGGCGGCCGGAGGAAACGCCCGATCGACCAGCCATGGCATTCGACGGCGTCCTTGCCCCGGCGCGTCGACGATGGGATGATCCGGGCATGAGGCGAATCCGCTCCGTCCTGACGTCATGCCGCCTCGGGGGCGGTGTGTTGCTGCTGGCCCTGCTTCTGGCGATCGGCTGGCCTTCGGCTGCGCTTGCGCAGGCGGTACGCGATCCGGGACTGCGCGTGGAGGCCGCCGCGTCCTTGCGCCCCGGTCAGCATGTCTGGCTGGATGACGGCACGCCCGTCGACGGCACGCTTTCCATGCTCGTGAGCCTGAGCAGCCAGCGAATCTTCGTCTACCGCGACACCCGCCTCATCGGCATGGCGGCGGTGTCGACAGGCATGGCCGGTCATGCAACGCCGGTGGGGGCGTTTCAAATCCTCCAGAAGAACCAGTGGCATCGCTCCAATCTCTACAGCAATGCGCCGATGCCCTATATGCAGCGGCTGACCTGGGACGGGATCGCAATCCATGCCGGCATCGATCCGGGCTATCCCGCTTCGCATGGCTGCATCCGTGTTCCGATGGCCTTTGCGCGAAAGCTGTTCGCAGCCACGCTTCCGGGCGTTGCGGTTTATGTGGCCGGAGAAGGAGAGGGCATGCCGGAGCCTGAAGCGGTGCCCCCGCTCAGCTATGCTGCGCTTGGTATCGATGATGCCATCACCGGAGCGGGAGAGGGGGGCGGCTCCCGTCGATCCGTGCGTGTCGTTCAGGCGATCCGCCTCGAATATTCCCCGCTGGTGTTTCGCGACTAGCTTGGGTCTTCGCAGTCAGATCGCCTCTCCGGCCGCCCTGCCGCTCGCCCATGCCCATTGGAAGTTGTAGCCGCCCAGCCAGCCGGTGACGTCGACGGCCTCGCCGATCGCGTACAGGCCGGGAACCTTGCTCGCCTCCATGGTTCGGGAGGAGAGATTGACGGTAGCGATGCCGCCCGCCGTCACCTCGGCCTTCGCATAGCCCTCGGTCCCGTTTGGCGTGAAGGACCAGTTGGACAGGCCGGTCTCCACCGTTCGCAATGCCTTGTCGGAGAGGTTCCCCAGATCGCCTTGTACCGCCAGCCTGTCGAGCAGCGCATCGGCCAGCCGTTCGGGCAGGCGTTCCGTCAGCACCCGGCGCAGCATCGTACGCGGGCGTTCGCGCTTTTCGTCCAGCAACCAGCCGGTGCGCAGGTCGGGCAGGAAGTTGACGGTGATCGCGGTACGATGCTGCCAGTAGGATGATATCTGGAGCATTGCCGGACCCGAGAGCCCGCGATGGGTGAAAAGCGCCGCTTCCCTAAAACGGGTCTTGCCCCAGACGACCTCGACATCGGCCGACACGCCGGAGAGCGACCGGAACAGCGCCTCGTCTTCGCCAAGGGTGAAGGGCACGAGCGCGGGACGGGGCTGGACGATCGACAGGCCGAAACGGCGTGCGATATCATAGGCAAAGCCGGTCGCGCCCAGTTTCGGGATCGAAGGGCCTCCGGTGGCGATGACGAGTGCAGGCGCGCGCGCTTCCAGTCCGTCCACGCCGACCCGGAACAGGCCATCATTGTGATCGACGGCGGTAACCGGGCTGCCCAGATGCAGGGTCACGCCGCCAGCGCGGCACATGTCGCCGAGCATGTCGACGATCTGGCGCGCGGAACCGTCGCAGAAGAGCTGGCCCAGCGTCTTTTCGTGCCAGGCGATGCCGTAACGGTCGGCCAGTGCGATGAAATCCTGCGGGCCATAGCGGCCGAGGGCCGACTTCGCGAAATGGGGATTGGCGCTGAGATAACGGTCGGCCGCCGTGTGGATGTTCGTGAAATTGCAGCGCCCGCCGCCGGAAATCAGGATTTTCTTTCCCGGAGCATCGGCGTGATCGATCAGCAGCACGCGCCGTCCCCGCGCGCCCGCCGTCGCCGCGCACATCAGGCCGGCGGCACCGGCCCCCAGGATGATCGCGTCGAACGTTTCGTGCTCCAGACCGGTCATGCCGTCATGATGCTTGCTGCGACGGCTTCCGCAACCTTGATGCCATCGATGGCGGCGGAGAGGATGCCGCCCGCATATCCGGCGCCCTCACCGGCCGGGAACAGTCGCTCGACGTTCAGCGACTGGAAGTCCTTCCCCCGGGCGATGCGGATCGGCGAGGATGTCCGCGTCTCGACGCCGGTCATGACGGCGTCGGGATGATCGTAATTGGCAATCTGGCGACCGAAGACCGGAAGGGCTTCGCGGAATGCCTCGATCACGAAGGGTGGCAGGCACAGCGACAGGTCGGTCATCGTCACGCCGGGCTTGTAGGACGGAACGACTGCACCGAGTGCGGTGGACGGGCGACCGGCAAGGAGGTCGCCGACCGTCTGGCCCGGTGCCCAGTAGGATGAGCCGCCGGCCTCGAAGGCGAGCGATTCCCAGTGGCGCTGGAAGGCGATGCCCGCGAGCGGTCCGTCGGGATAGTCCTTTGCCGGGTCGATGGCGACGACGAGACCGGAATTGGCGTTGAACTCTGCGCGGGAATACTGACTCATCCCGTTGGTGACGACGCGCCCCTCCTCCGATGTGGCGGCGACGACACGGCCACCGGGGCACATGCAGAAGCTGTAGACCGTCCTGCCGTTGGCGCAGTGATGTGACAGGCTGTAGGCGGCGGCTCCCAGCACGGGATGCCCGGCGCAGTCGCCGAAGCGGGCGCGGTCGATCCAGCTTTGCGGATGCTCGATCCGCACGCCGATGGAGAAGGGCTTGGGATCGATATGGACGCCGCGCCGGTGCAGCATCTCGAACGTGGGGCGGGCGGAATGGCCGACCGCCAGCACGACATGATCGGCCTCCAGAAAGCTGCCGTCATGGAGATGAAGGCCACGAAGCCGCTGCCGTCCGTCGGGGAGGCAGTCCAGTTCCACGTCGTCGACCCGGGTCTGCCAGCGATATTCGCCGCCCAGTTCCTCGATCTGGCGGCGCATGCGTTCGACCATCGAGACGAGGCGGAACGTGCCGATATGGGGATGCGCTTCGGTCAGGATATCCTCGGGCGCACCGGCGGCGACGAACTCCTGAAGCACCTTGCGGCCGAGGTGGCGCGGATCCTTGATCCGGCAATAAAGCTTGCCATCGGAGAAGGTGCCCGCGCCACCCTCGCCGAACTGGACGTTGGAGTCCGGGTTGAGCTCCGCTCGTCGCCACAGGCCCCAGGTATCCTTGGTCCGTTCCCGCACGACCTTGCCGCGATCGAGGATGATCGGACGGAAACCCATCTGGGCGAGGATCAGGCCAGCAAACAGGCCGCATGGGCCGGCGCCGATGACGACGGGACGCAGACCCGTGTGATGCGTAGGCGCCATGACCGGGAAATGATAGCTGGTATCCGGCGTCGGCCGAATTTCATGGTCGCCGGAAAGGCGGGCGAGTACGGTCGCTTCATCGGCCAGCACGACATCGACGGTGTAGACGAGCAGGATCGCACTGCGGCGGCGTGCGTCGTTGCCGCGACGGATGATCTCGAAATTGAGCAGGTCGTCGCGCGGGATGCCGAGGCGCGTACAGATGGCGTCGGATATCGCCTCGTCGGCATGATCGAGGGGCAGGGTAAGGCCGGTGAGGCGGAGCATGGCAGGCCCCTAGCGGGAAATCCCGCCTGCGCCAACCGATCGCGCTCTCACAGAGGGCGTGGCTTCAGAAACCCGCGGGGAACTGGTGGACACCGTGCACATCCAGCCGCAGCTTCGCGTGGCTGGTGACGGCGCTGAGCGGCAGGTCGCCGTAAAGGTGCGGGAACAACTGACCGCCACGCGACGGTTCCCATTTCACCCCGTCACCCAGGGCGGCGAGATCGACCATCGCCAGGATGAGGTCGTCCTGACCGGCGAAATGCTTCGCCGCCGTTTCCGCCGCCTGCGCACGGGTCGACATATGGATATAGCCGTCGGCGATATCCACGGGCGCACCGGCGAAGCGCCCCTCCGCGCGCAAGCTTTCCCACTGGGCGCGGGTCAGTATCTTGTAAGCGAAGAGTTCGCTCATTCGCCGGCTTCGTCACTCTGTTCCGCGCCGCTCTCGCCGTCCTCGTCGCTTTCCTCGATCCGCGCGGCGCTGACCACATGCTCGCTGTCGGCGACGTTGAACAGGCGGACACCGGCGGAATTCCGGCCAATGACGCGCATCGACGAGAGGCCGAGGCGGATCAGCTTCGCCTGATCGGTCACCAGCATCAGATGATCGTCGTGGACCACCGGGAAACTCGCGACCACCGGGCCGTTGCGGCCGATATTGTCGATGTTGGTGATGCCCTGACCGCCACGGCCCGAGCGTCGATACTCATAGGCCGAACTGATCTTGCCGTAACCGTTGGCGCAGACGGTGAGGATGAACTGCTCCGCATCCTCGAACTGCTTCATGCGCTCGGACGGGAGGGTGGCGGCGTTCTCGTTCTCCTTCCACGGCGCGGCGCGCAGATATTCGTCGCGCTCCTCCGTGCTCGCGTCGAAGCCGCCCAGGATGGAGAGCGAAATGACCTCGTCCTCGCCCTTCAGGGACATGCCGCGCACGCCGGTGGAGGTGCGGCTCTGAAACTCGCGCACGTCGGTGGCGGAGAAGCGGATCGCCTTGCCCTGCCGGGTGGCGAGCAGCACGTCGTCGGTCTCGGAAAGGAGAGCGACGCCGATCAGGCGATCGGTCGCATCCTCGTCGAAACGCATCGCAAACTTGCCGTTGGACGGGATGTTGGCGAACGCGTCCATGCTGTTGCGGCGGACATTGCCGTGCGCGGTGGCGAAGACGACCGATAGTTCCTTCCAGCTGTCCTCGTCCTCGGGCAGCGGCAGGACGGTACGGATCACCTCACCGGCGGCAAGCGGCAGCAGGTTGACCATCGGCCGCCCGCGCGTGGTCGGCCCCCCCTCGGGAAGGCGCCACACCTTCAGGCGATAGACCTTGCCGTGGGTCGAGAAGAACAGGACCGGCGTATGGGTGCTGGTCACGAACAGGTTGGTGACCGCATCCTCGTCCTTGGTCGCCATGCCGGAACGGCCCTTGCCGCCACGGGCCTGCGCCCGGAAGCTTTCGAGCGGCGTGCGCTTGATATAGCCTTCCATGGTCACCGTGACGACCATGTCCTCGCGCTCGATCAGATCCTCGTCGTCGATGCCATCGGCGGCCGCAGCGATCGTGGACAGGCGGGGCGTCGCGAATTCGGCGAGGATCGCCTCGAATTCTTCCCGCATGACGCCGTAGAGCTTCACCCGGTCGCTCAGGATCGCCAGGCATTCCGCGATCACGGCGGCCAGGGCCGCCAGTTCGCTGCCGATCTCGTCCCGGCCGAGCGCGGTCAGGCGATGGAGGCGCAGGTCGAGAATGGCGCGGACCTGCACGTCGGACAGGCGATAGGTGTCGCCCTCGATTTCCGTTTCTGTTGCCTCGACGAGGCGGATGTAGGAGGCGATCTCCGCGATCGGCCATTCGCGCGCCAGCAGGGCCTCGCGTGCCTCGGCCGGACTGCCCGATCCACGAATGATCCGCACCACCTCGTCGAGGTTGGTGACGGCGATGACGAGACCGAGCAAGATGTGCGCGCGTTCACGCGCCTTGTTCAGTTCGAACTTCGTCCGGCGGGTGATGACCTCCTCGCGGAACTTGACGAACGCCTCGATGATGTCGCGCAGGTTGAGCAATTCCGGGCGGCCGCCGCGGATCGCGAGCATGTTGGCCGGAAAGCTCGATTGCGCGGGGGTGTTGCGCCACAACTGGTTGAGGACGACTTCCGCCGTCGCATCGCGCTTCAGGTCGAGGACGATACGCACGCCCTCGCGGCTCGACTCGTCGCGGATGTCGCTGACGCCCTCGATCCGCTTGTCCTTGGCGGCCTCGGCGATCTTCTCGACCAGGCCGTTCTTGCCCACCTGATAAGGGATGGAGGTGAGGACGATCGACCTGCGGTCCCCGCGTCCCTCCTCGATCTTGTGGGTGGCGCGCATCAGTATGGATCCGCGGCCGGTATGATAGGCCGACCGGGCGCCTGACTGACCCAGGATCATGGGGGCGGTCGGGAAATCGGGGCCGGGCACGATCTGGATCAGGTCTTCGATCGTGATGGCCGGATTGTCGATATAGGCAAGGCACGCACGCAGGACTTCGCCCAGATTGTGCGGCGGAATGTTCGTCGCCATGCCGACGGCGATGCCGCCAGCGCCGTTCACTAACAGGTTGGGGAAGCGGGCGGGCAGGACCTGCGGCTCGTTCTCCGACGCGTCATAGTTCGGCGTGAAGTCGACGGTGTCCTTGTCCAGGTCGTCCAGCAGCGCGCTCGTGACCTTGGCAAGGCGCGCCTCGGTGTAGCGCATGGCCGCCGGCGGATCCGGGTCCATCGATCCGAAGTTGCCCTGACCATCGATCAGCGGCACGCGCATCGACCAGTCCTGGGTCATGCGGGCCAATGCGTCGTAGATCGAACTGTCGCCGTGCGGATGGTATTTACCCATCACCTCGCCGACGAGGCGGGCGGACTTGCGATAGGGCCGGTTGTGGGTGAAACCGGATTCATGGGCCGAATAGAGGATGCGGCGGTGGACAGGCTTCAGGCCGTCGCGCACGTCGGGAAGGGCGCGGCTGACGATCACCGACATCGCATAGTCGAGATAGCTCGACTTCATCTCGTCGACGATGTTGATGGGGCTGATATCCGAAGGATCGGCGAGGAGGGTCTCGTCGGTGCTCAATGCGATGCTCTTTTTCGGGTAAGTTGCGTTTGCGTGACGCTTCCCTAGACCAGCGCAACGGCGCTGTCACCCCTCGCGCGCGCGTACGCACGAGGGGTTTTGAAGGTACCGATTTTACCATGCCGACGAACCGTTGCACGCTGGCGATGAACCGATCAGTTCCGCATGACAGGTGGCGGTCACGCATCTATATCGCTGTTCAACGGTTGTTCACCGGCGGTTGCCTAGCCCCTTTTCAAAGGGCGCGTGGCGTCGTCCCTTCCTTCGAGAGGAGATACCTAATGCGTCTTGTTTCCCCCATGGCTATTGGACTCATGCTCGCTTTCGCCGGAACGGCGGGCGTCGTGACCACGGCCACGGCCGCCAAGAAGGAGGAGGCCAAGGCGCCCAAGCTGAGCAAGGAGTTCTCCGCGCCCGCCGCCGCCGCGCAGGATCTGCTCAAGGCGAACAAGTTTGATGAGGCGAAGGCGAAGCTGGCCGAGGCCGAGGGCTTCGCGAAGACGCCGGACGAGCAGTTCAACCTCAACGTGCTGCGCCTCAACCTCGGTCTGGGCCTGAAGGATACCGCGATTCAGCGCGCTGCCGTAGAGGGCATGCTGGCGAGCGGCGGTGTTCCGGCTGCCGAAGTGCCGAAGTACGAATTCTTCGCGGGCGATTTCGCCATGAAGGCGAACGACAACGATGCCGCGATCGCCCACTTCAAGAAGGCCGCCGATCTCGGTTATCCGGGCAGTGCCCCATGGGTGATGGGTGCGGAGGCGAACTTCCAGAAGGCGATCGGCGTGTCGCAGGGCAACAACATCAGCCCGGCCGGGAAGCCGTTCGTCGATGCCGGTCTGCCGATGCTGAAGAAGGCGATCGAGATCGAGAAGGCGTCGGGCGCGCAGGTGCCGGCCGGCTGGTACAATCGTGGTTTCACCATGGCCTATGTCACCCAGTCGCCCGAAACGGCCGAATGGGCGAAGCTGAACCTGACCGCCGATCCGTCCGCCAAGAACTGGCGCGCGCTGCTGCGCAGCTTCCAGGAGTCGAACAAGACCCTGACCCGCGGCGAGAACCTCGACGTCATGCGCCTGATGGCGCAGACCGGCGCGCTCGAGAGCGAGTATGACTATTCCGAATATGTCGACGCGGCGTCTAAGTCCGGTCTGATCGGCGAAGTGAAGTCCACGATCGAAAAGGGCCGCTCCACCGGCAAGCTCGCACCCGCCAAGCTGGCTGAATATTACAGCCAGGCCACAGCCGGCATCGCCAAGGACAAGGGCTCGCTGCCTGCGGCCGAGGCTGACGCGGGCAAGGCGGCAAACGGCAAGACGGCGGCATATACGGCCGACGCTTATCTGGGCTATGGCGACTATGCGAAGGCCGCGACCCTCTACAAGCTCGCGCTCCAGAAGGGCGGCGTGGATGTATCCGAAGTGACGACCCGCCTTGGCATCGCGCTGGCGCTTTCGGGTGACTCGGCGGGCGCCAAGTCTGCGTTCGATCAGGTCCAGACCGGCGCGCGCAAGACGATCGCCGGCTACTGGAGCCTCTGGCTCTCGACCAAGCAGGCCGCCTGATGCCTGCTTTCAGGGGATGGGGGCTCGCCGTCGCGTCGGCGGCCCTCGTCGTCGGGGCCACGCCGGCCATGGCCGCGCGTGACAAGCCGACCGGCGTCACGATGAACCAGGGTTTCCGTCTGGCTGCGCGTCAGGCGGAGGCTACGCTGACCGGCAACAATCTGGATGCCGCCGCCGGCCAGATCGCCGGGCTGCAGCCGGCGACGCCGCTGGAGACATACATCGCGGCCGGGTTGCGGATGGAACTGGCATCCCGCCGGGGTGATCCGCAGGCGGAGCGCAAGGCGCTCAACGATATGCTGGAAAGCAAGGCGGTACCGGCAGGGCAGGAGCCCTATCTGCGTTTTCTGGCCGGCTATTTCTCCTATTATCTGGGTGCGTTCGACGATGCACTGGCGCAGGTGAATTACGCCAAGCAACTCGGCTATGACGGCGTGCCGGTGACGATGCTGACGGCCGACACCTATGTGAAGATGGGCAAGACCGCCGACGGCATGGCGCTGATCGACAAGGCGATGGAGCAGCAGCGCGCGGCGGGCAAAACTGTTCCGGCCTCCTGGTACGATCGTGCCGGTGCGCTCGCTTATCGTCAGAAGGCCTGGGGCGAGGTGTCGCGCTGGTGCCAGTTGAAGCTGGCCAGCTATCCGAGCGCGGGCAACTGGCGCAGCTGCATCGCCAATTACATGGCGGCGCCCGGCATGGACCCGCAAATCCAGCTCGATTTCTATCGCCTGCAGGCGGCAACCGGCGCGATGGCGAGCGAGCGCGATTATACCGGCTATGCCGCGCTTGCTGCCGCGACGGGTTTCGATGGTGAGGCAAAGGCGGTCCTCGAGGCGGGCAAGGCCGCCGGAAAGCTGGACGCGACCAACAAGGATATTCCAAGCCTGCTCAAGAAGCTGACGCCGAAGGCCGCAAAAAGCCTTGCCGGGTTGCCTGCGGCGGCGAAGAAGGCGGCATCGGCCCCCAACGGCGCACCGGCGATGGCGGTTGGCGACACCTATTTCTCGCTGGCGCAATATCCCCAGGCCGCGGACAGCTATAAACTGGCGCTGAGCAAGGGTGGCGTGGATCAGGCACGGGTCAATGAGCGGCTGGGCATCGCATTGGCGCGTTCGGGGGATATTCCGGGCGGCAAGGCTGCCCTGGCGCAGGCCGGTGGCCTTTACGCCAATGTTGCCGGCTTCTGGAATGTCTGGCTGGAGCAGCAGGGCAAGGCGAATGCGGGGGCACCTCCGGCCACCACGTCGGCCGCGGCCGAGGGCCCCAAACCGGTTTCCTGACGCCCCTGCAACACAGAGAAGTAAAAAGCCCGGCGCCATAGTGGCTCCGGGCTTTTTGTTTGCTGATAATCCTGTGACGGGAACGGGCCGCTCAGCCCCGCAGCGGTACGCCCGGCACGTTTTTCGACGTGCGAATGGTCAGCGACGTCTTGACGCTGACCACATTCGGGGCCGGGGTCAGCTTGGAGGTGAGGAACTGCTGAAAGCCCTGCAGATCACGCGCCACGACTTTCAGGATGAAGTCGATCTCGCCGTTCAACATGTGGCATTCCCGCACCTCGGGCAGTTGCGCGACATGGTCCTCGAACGCCTTGAGGTCGGCCTCCGCCTGACTCTTCAGGCTGACCATCGCAAAAACGGTAATGGTGAAGCCCAGGGCCGCAGGATCCACGTCCGCATGATAGGATCGAATGGCGCCGTTATCCTCCAGCGCGCGCACGCGGCGAAGGCAGGGCGGGGCCGTAAGTCCGACCTTCTTGGCGAGGTCGACGTTCGTCATCCGCCCGTCGTCCTGAAGTTCGGCCAGTATCTGGAGATCAATGTCGTCTATGTTTGCGCCCGCCATGAGCGATAATTTCCTTTCCGGTTTGTGCGCGTGATAATAATAATGTTTCAGAGGAATGCAATTGTCCCACTATGCGACGATCGATTTTGGGACCATTTCGGCTACTTCCCCTTTGCATCTGCGGGCCTTAATCCAAGTGTTAACAAGGGGTCGGAAATAGGGCCTCAATTCGGGGAATCGCGTGCGTTTCAATGACCTTATGCAGACGGTGCTTGCCGCGGAAGAACGGAGCGGTCCCGGAGCGATAACGCTCTGGCGGCAGTGCGTTGACCTGCTGGCACAAAATGACCGGCCCGGGCGAGCCCCGCTCGACGCCGACGAGCGCGACGCTCTTCTCGAACGTCTCGATTCGTTGCGCGCGAAGGTCAGCGAGACGCAGAGGATCGCGACGGTCGTCGAACTGGGTTCGCGGCTGCGTTCGCCTTCGCTGGTGCGGTTCTTTGCCGACGACCGTCCCTCGATCTGCGCGGCGGCGATGGCGCGCGCGCGCCTGCCCGACACCGTCTGGCCGGATATCCTGCCCGTGCTTGGGCCGACGGCGCGCGGTGTCCTGCGCAACCGGAGCGATCTCGGGCCGGAAACGGAGCGTGCGCTTGCCGCATTCGGCCAGACCGACCTCGTTCTCACCAATGAGGGTGTCGATGATATCATCCTGACCGAAGATATGATCGCGGCCGAGGCGCAGGCAGAAGCGGTCCCGACGGCCGATATTACGCAGTTTCCGCCGTCGTTCGCCCTGCGTGCGGGTGATCCGGCGCCTGCTCGCAAGGCCGATGAGGATAGCGCAGAGGGCGAGGATCAGATCCGCAAGCTCGTCGACCGGATCGAGCAATATACCAGCAGCACGCAGCGGCCCCGTCCGGGCGAGTCCGCCCGTGGCGATATGCGTGCGCCAGAAGCACCGCCGCTGCGCCGGTTCAGCTTTGAGACCGACGCGCAGGGCATTGTGATCTGGATCGACGAAGGCCCTCGCGGTGCGCTGATCGGCCTTAATATCGGTGAGCCTGCCTTGCCGGGCGGTACCGGGCCCGATGCGCATGTCGCAGGGGCCTTCGCACGGCGTAGCGGGTTCCAAAACGGCCGCTACACGATCGTCGAGGGTAATCTGGCGGGCGAATGGCGGATGTCCGCCGTGCCGTTCTTCGACAATCAGTCGGGGCGTTTCCAGGGGTTCCGGGGGCAGGCGCGGCGGCCCCATCTGCACGAGGTTCCGGCCTCGACCGAGGGCGAGGCGCTGGCGCTGGGCGGCTTGTCCGGCGATTCGATCCGGCAACTGGTGCACGAATTGCGCACGCCGCTGAACGCGATCCTGGGCTTTGCCGAGATCATCGAGCAGCAACTGTTCGGCCCCGCCGGGCACCAGTATCGCGACATGGCGTCCCAGATCATGGGCGATGCGCGGCGATTGCTGTCGGCGTTCGACGATCTGGATCTGGCCGCCCGTGTTTCGCGCGGTGAGGATGTGCTGGAGCCGCGCCCGGTGGATGCCGCGCTGCTGATCGCGCGAATCGCCACGCGCTTCCGGGTCGATCGCGGCCGAGAATCGCGTGCGATCACCATAGCCATTGCGGGCGGTCTGCCGCAGACCCGGCTCGATCCGCTTCAGGCCGAGCGGATGGTGCAACATTTGTTGCGCACGCTGATTTCCGTTGCGCCGGAAGGGGAACCGATCACCGGCTCCTGCTGGCACCAGCCGGAACGGGGAGAGGCGGGGAGAGTGATCCTGGCGATGGATCGTCCCTCGACGCTGACCGGAATGGATGAGGCGCAACTGCTTGACCCGGGTTATGGGCCGGATGGCGACTGGCCCGATGGTCCGTTGCTCGGCCTGGGCTTTTCGCTGCGTCTGATCCGCAGCCTGGCCGCGAGCAGCGGCGGCAGTCTGGAGATCGACGGCGGCCGCTTCCTGCTGGCGATGCCTGCGGTTCCCGACGAGCCCGACATGGACGGAGACATCAGCCAGGGTCCTGGAGCGCGGTAGGCAAAAGAAATGGATCTGGCCCTCCGCCCGCAAACCCGATGGCAACCATTTGGGGAGTATGGCGCGGGGATGAACAGTGCTCCCCATGACGGCAATCTTCTGACGCCCCCTGAGTCGGGCGATATCATCGACCTGGACCGGGTGTTCGGGACGCGCTTCCTGCTGTTCGTGGACACCGAGGAGGAGTTCGACTGGGGTGCCCCGTTCAGCCGGGACAGGCACAGCGTCACCGCGCTCAAGGGCATGGCGGAGGGGCATGCCTTCTTCTCCGCCTGCGGGATCAAGCCCGTCTACGTGACCGACTATCCGATGCTGGAAAACCCCGCCGCCGTCGAGATGATGGCGGGATGGGTGGCGGATGGTACGGCGGATATCGGTGCACATCTCCACCCGTGGGTCAACCCGCCGTTCGTCGAGGAGGTCAGCGGCCCCAACAGCTATGCCGGATTCCTGCCCGAAGAGGTGGAGCGCGCGAAACTGCAGGTTCTGAAGGACCGCATTCACCTGGCCTTCGGGCAGGCGCCGATCGCCTATCGTGCGGGGCGCTATGGTGTCGGCCCGAATACGGCACGTATCCTCGAAGAGACCGGATTTCGCGTCGACAGTTCCGTACGCAGCCGCTTCGATTATTCGGCTGACCATGGCCCCGATTTCTACGGCATGCCGCTCCAGCCCTTCTGGTCGGGCCCCCGGCGCAGCCTGATCGAACTGCCGCTGTCCACGGCCTTCACCGGGCTTCTGCGGGGGTCCGGGCAGTCGCTCTATTGGGCCGCGCATGCCATGGGGCCGATGCGTGCCGCACTGGCGCGCGCGCGCCTCTTGAGCCGCGTGCCGCTGACGCCGGAGGGTGTGCCCGCGAAAGATGCGGTGGAGGCGATCGATGCATTGCTCGATGCCGGCATCCGCGTGCTGAACCTCAGCTTCCATTCCCCGACGCTGGAGCCCGGACACACGCCCTATGTCCGCTCGATGGCCGACCTCCATGCGTTCTATCACTGGTGGGAGGTCGTCCTCGACCATCTCGACCGGCGCGGCGTGCGCCCGGCGACGCTCGCCCGCTTTCTCGCCGCCGTGCCGCCGCGTGGCGCGGTCGTCGACCAATCGGCTTGCCAAGCCGCCTGACCCTCGGCTATCGCGCGGGTCGGTGGGGCCTGTAGCTCAATGGTTAGAGCTGGCCGCTCATAACGGCTAGGTTGCGGGTTCGAGTCCTGCCGGGCCCACCATTGCTTCTTTTCTCCTGATCCATATGATATCAACAAGCCCTTGGAAACAAGGGCTTGTTGGCGAAAGTTCTTTCCAGAACGTACCAGGAGATACCAGGAGTTCCCACGACTCAGTGGGGTGTTTTTGGGGGTGTGTTGCACCGGAATTGGGGTGTTCCATGTCTCTGACCATGCTTGCCATCAAATATGCCAAAGCCAAGGACAAGGCTTACAAACTCTATGACGAGAAGGGCCTCTATCTCCTCGTGACGCCCAGTGGCGGCAAATTATGGCGTTTCAGGTACAAGGTCGCCGATCGCGAGAAGATGTTGTGCCTTGGCCGATATCCCACATTGGGCCTGGCCGAAGCCCGTAAACGACAGGCTGACGCTCGCAAGCTGATCGCGGATCGGAAGGATCCGGCGATCGAAGCGACCCGCTCGAAGCTCCAGCGCAAGCGGGAGGAACGCGCCAGTTTCCAGGTTATTGCCGAGGAATGGCTTTTGGATAACACGCCTCGTTGGTCGCAGGCCCATGCGAGCCGGGTCAGGCATCGCCTCGAACGCGACCTCTATCCCGCGATCGGAAAGATGCCGGTTGCCGATATCGACGCCGCCATGGTGCTCGCGATCCTGCGAAAGATCGAGGGTCGCGGGTCAATCGAGACGGCCAAGCGTGTGAGGAGCTACGTCCAGGCGATCTTCAAGCGGGCGAAGGGCGAGAAACTCGTGGAGCGCAATGCGCTGCATGACCTTGAAGACATCAAGGATGCGCTCAAGCCGACCCCGGTCGGGCAGAAGCATCCTGCGCTCACCACGCTCCCCAAATTGCTCGACCTTCAGCTTTGTGTCGACCGATCGACCGCAGGGGCGGCAACCAAGATCGCCTCGCGCCTCCTTGCCCTGACCCAGGTCCGGATCGGCGTACTGCGAACCGCCCTTTGGGAAGAATTTGAGGGGATCGACTGGGATGATCCCGACGAGATTCGCGACGCGCCGATCTGGCGCATTCCACCTGAGCGCATGAAGCTCGAGGTCGATGACAAGTTGAATGAGGCGTTCGGGCATGATGTGCCCCTGTCCACCCAAGCAGTCGCCCTCTTGCGTGTCCTGCGGACGATCACGGGCGCCTGCACGCTGTTGTTCCCAAGTGTGCGATCGTGGCGCGAGCCGATGAGCGATTCAGCCGTCAGCACGCTCTACAAGCGCATGGCGGGGGGGCGGTTCAAGAACAAGATGGTGCCGCATGGCTGGCGCTCATCCTTCTCCACGATCATGAACGAACGGGCTGCCGAGCGCGACACAAGCGGCGATCGGATGATCATCGACATGATCCTGGCCCACGTGCCCGAAGGGATGTCGGCGTCGGAATGGGCCTATAATCGCGCGCGCTACCGTAAATCCCGAGCGCGGCTGCTTCAGGAGTGGGCGGACCTGATCACGAAGGGGCTGCCGGCTCCGGATACCCTGCGGCCTCAGGACCGATAGCTGAGCGGATCGGCGACGAAATCATCAATGTCAGACTCGTACCAAGCGACGCATCGAAGCCCCAGTTGCTTCCGTCTCGGAAAGCGGCCTTCCGCTTCCTTCCGGTAGATCGAGGTCGTGGATAGCCCGGTGCGAGCCTTTACGGCGGCGATGCGGATGAGGCGGTCCTTCCGACGATCCTTCTGGAGCGGAGTGCCGTCCAGGACCGAGGGGGAGGCCACTTCGCGCTGTCGAGGCGCCGGAAAGTCGCTGTTCATCATGATTAGGCAGCCTTTCAAAAAAGGTCTGCCCGCCGTCTCCGAAATGGGAGCCAACAGCAGCCTTTCAAGGCGCTGACCAAGATAAATCTTTAAGTTTTCAGCGCGACTGGACCACGTTGAGATCTCGGCTATTACAGAGATGAATTCATATCTGGTGGGAGCTGGGCGTGACATCAACGGCCGTCGTTATTGGCAATGCGACCTATTCCCGAGAGCAAGCGCTACCCTGCTGTAAGCAAGATGCCGCCGCGATGCAGGCACTTATCGAGGCGACCGGCCGTTTCGACAAAGTGTGCGCCTTCACTGACCTTGACGCCGATCGCATGCGTGAAGCAATCCGGGAGTGCATTCCGGTAGATAGTGAGCAGGAGGAGATCTTCTTCTACTTTTCCGGGCACGGCGCTCAGGTGGCAGATGAATTCTACTATTGCGGTTCCGATTATGACGGTCGCCGACCAAATGCGACCGGGCTCTCACACTCCGAATTGCTTGACCTGCTAAGGGCGGTTTCTCCTGAGACGCTGATAATGGTGATCGATGCGTGTTTCTCAGGTGCTTTGCTCGTCAAAGAGGCTCGCCCTCCCAAGCCCGTAATAAAGGAAGGCTTTCGCAACGTTCTCCAGTTCTCTTCATCGCTGGATGATCAGACCTCTCTTGGTGGTGATCCCCTGAGCAGTTTCACCAGGGCTTTCCTCGAAGCAGCCGTACGAAAAGAGGAGGGAACGGTCTACTACACCGATCTGGTGAACTATCTCAGGGACGAGTTTCTGGAGAACGAGGAGCAGACACCGTTCTTCGTAAATCAGGGTACTGGCCGGGAGGTGTTTGTAGGCGAAGCCTCTACCCTCACAGCCTTCCGACAAATGCTTTCGTCCCGGTGGAGTGCGGAAGCGCGGAACGGGGAAGCCGAGATCGTCGCTCTGCCAGATCCATCAGAACCTCCAACCGCGAAGGAGCTTCTGATGACGGCGGAGGCGCGTATGGGCGGACCCGAACAAGCAAAAACTTTGATCGCAAAGCTGTTTGATGCGCTGCTCGAAAGGTTCGATGGCGCCGAGTTTGCGGACTATTTTGAATTAGAGAAGGTCGAACACAGCGATTTTCGCGAGCCGACGGTCCGTGAGTTCATGATTAGAATTCTCTCTCGCGAAACGCGGCACGACCAGTTGGTTACGGCAGAAATTGAGCGCAAGGAGAAGAAGCCGAGCGTTTGGGAGTCGATGAGCCTAGGGATTCTGGCATCAATGAATCGTGAGTGGACGGATGTCCTGACGCTCGAGCTGAATTGTAAGCTTGAGCGTGCTCAGCTCAAGGTCGTGATGAAGCCAAAATACCGCGCCCTGCAGCAGCTGGTATTGGTGCTGAGCTGTGCGCCAAGCCTTGAACGTTGCTACATTTTTGAAGTTCTTACCCAACACCCCAGGACGGATTGGGACACGTTCGACAGTGAGGGAAGAGAGCTAACCCGGCGCTGGTACAAGGTCGACTGGGACGGGAGCGTTGAGCGTGTGATTGAAAACGCATCTGAAGCTCTTGCGAAGGCCGTTCGGGAGCATATCGAAAACACGGCCGCCCGAATTAGCCAGCCCAAGATATCAAACTGACATTTGGTGGTTTGTACCGCCGATCAGGGGCGACTTGTCCAATCTTTGGAGGATTTCCGGCCCGTGGCAACTTTTGCGAAAATTGACCGACTTGAACCCGCCGACAGGGTTGTCCCGTGATACAGCGATTGCCTCAATTTGCTGAAAGTCATTTTGCTGCCCTGTGCGCCGTAGCCGGCGTCGTGTGCAATCGCTCGGATCAAGACGAGTGCGGTTGGGATTTCTTTGTACAGTTTCCCGAGCGTTCAGCGTCGATGCTGCCGGCTGACAGCCAACCTGCCGGGTACGAAGCGCTCGTCCAGGTGAAGTCGACCCGCAAACCCCCGTTGGTTGCGCGGATGAAGCTCTCCAATGCGTTACGAGCCGTAAAGGCCGATCAACCCTGCTTCATTGTGCTCGTCGTTGAGCAGGTAGGAGGGCCGCGCATCTATGCGCGACACTTCTGGCACGATGAAATTGAGCGGACATTGAGGCGTGTTCGGATGGCGGAGCGCGATGGCGAAAGCCGTTTGAACAGGCTTCACATGCAAGTGCAGATGAGTGAGGCTGATGCGTGTGATGACCTGCTTGGCTGGATGGGAGCGACGATTGGGGCCATCAAATCCTACTCGGCGGAGAAGTCCGAATTTGCGAGAACGATCGGGTTCGAAGATGGCTACGGCACGCTTTCGGTGACGCTTGACGGTGGCATCGACGAAATGCTCGATCTCCAGCTTGGTCTGATCGAGTCCCTGCCGCTGTCACGCGCACGATATGTTCCCCAGCGCTTCGGGATAGAAACTCCGCAACCCAGATTTGACGTTGCAGAGGCGCATCTGATGGTCACGCCGGTGGGCAAGCCGGGGGACTGTCAGGATTTCCGTGTGCGGCCGGGCGGTTGATCATCAGGCCGCCATGGCTCTGATGAAACGTTCGCCGAAGATCACGGCAAATTGCGCC
>QFQF01000002.1 GCA_003248935.1 Sphingobium sp. | reverse complement strand
CCTTCGGGCATGGCCTTCGGCTCTCGGCTGCCGTGTTGCGCTGACGCGGAGCGGCAACCAGCGAAGCATCGAGGATCTGCCCGGACATGGCGATGTAACGCTGTCGGATGAACAGGCCGCCAGCATCGTCGACACGGCCCTTTCCCTCGAAAGACTTGACAGCGTTGCCGACCTGACCGGCTTGACGAGGACGGATCATGACTAACACCCAAAGCCTGGCAGGCCGCAACGCACTCATTACGGGTTCGGTCGGCGGATTGGGGCTGGCGATGGCACGCAAGCTGGCCTCGGCCGGTGCAAACGTCATACTGCACGGCCTGGATGATCCGGACATTGCCGGGCCGCTTTCCCGGGCGATTGAGGACGAGTTCGGTATCCGCGCCGCTTATTGCCGCGCCGACCTGCGGGAGCCGTCTGCCGTCCGAGCGATGATCCAGTATAGCGGCGAGACCATTGGGCCGGTCCATATCCTGATAAACAACGCCGTGGTCCGCCATTTCGCCTGCATTGAGGATTTTCCGATAGAAAAGTGGAATGAGGCGCTGGCGGTGAACGTCACTGCCGCCTTTCTCGCCACCCAAATGGTTCTGCCGGGGATGCGAGACGCTCAATATGGCCGCATATTCAACATGACGTCGGTTTATGGCTATCGTGGGACGGTCAACCGGGTGGATTATGTCACCACGAAAACCGCGATTCAGGGTCTGACGAGGGCCATTGCGCTGGAAACGGCGGGCGGGCCGGTCACATGCCACGCCCTGATGCCCGGTTCGGTCCTGACCCCCTTATGGTCCGACCGGCTCGACCAGATGATGACGGAGGAGGGCCTTACCCGGCCGGAGGCGGAAGTCCGCTTTCTCGACGGCAAGCAACCCAGCGGCCGCTTCGTCGATACGGACAGCGTGGCGGATGTGCTGATGCTGCTGTGCGGCCCGGCCGGCACGGATATGAACGGAGCCATTCTGCCTATAGAAGGCGGATGGCTGGCGCGCTGAAAAAGCGAACTTTCAAATGGAGCATTTGATGGAAGAAAGCCGGAAATTGGGTTTCATCGGCCTGGGCAGCATGGGAAGCGCCATGGCGCCGCATCTGGTGAAGGCGGGCCATGCCGTGGTCGCCTGCGACATCAATGAAGCGGCGCGCGCGGATTTCGCGGCCACGGGCGGATCAGCCGTGGAAAGCGTGATCGAGGTCGGCAACCGGTCCGACATCATCTTCACCAGCCTCCCCTCCCCGCAGATCGTCCGCGATGTCGCCGCGCAGCTTGCCAATACGCAGGCGCGGATCGTCGTTGACCTGTCCACCATCGGATCGCGCGCCTCGATCGATGCCGGCACCCTGCTCGCCGCTGGCGGCAAGGCGTTTGCCGATGCGCCCGTCAGTGGCGGCCGGGCCGGGGCGCTGAACGCGAAGCTGACGCTCATGCTCGCCGCCGCCCCGGAAATCCGCGACGAGGTTGCGCCTCTGCTGGCGCTGTTCGGCAAGGTCATCACCGTTGGCGACAAGCCGGGCCAGGCGCAGACGATGAAGCTCGTCAACAACATCATGTCCGTCGTTGCGCTCGCCGCCACTTCGGAGGGCATGGCCATGGGCGTGAAGGCGGGCCTCGACCCGAAAGTGATGCTCGACGTACTGAACGCCTCCAGTGGGCAGAACAGCGCGACCAAGGACAAATTCCCTCGCGCCGTGGTCACCCGCACCTTCGACTTCGGCTTTGCGACCGGCCTGTCGCTCAAGGACGTCCGGCTCTGCCTTGAAGAGGCCGAGGCTCTGGGCGTGCCGATGATGCTGGGCAACCTGTCCAAGACGATGCTGAACATCACGGCGGCGCAGTTCGGCCCCGAAGCCGACTTCACCATGATGGCGCGGGTTGTGGAACAATGGGCCGGCGTTGAAATAGGCTGAGCGCGCACAAGGCGGCCGGGGGAGTTGCACCGTTGGAAGATTGCTACGAAGTCTACGCCGTCCAGTACGGCCATCATGACCGGAACGCTTCAGCCAATTTCGTCGGCGGCGATCCGCACGACCGCCCCATGCCGCTCGATTATTTCGTCTGGGCCATTGCCGGGCCCGACCGGACCTATGTGCTCGACACCGGGTTCGATGCCGCCATGGGCGCGAAACGGAACCGCCAATTGGTCCGTCCGGTCAACGAGGGTCTAAAAACCATCGGCATCGACGCCACCACCGTCAGCGACGTCATCATCTCCCACATGCATTTCGATCATGCGGGCAATCACGCCATGTTCCCGCAGGCCCGCTACCATCTGCAGGACGCGGAGATGGGCTATTGCACCGGCCGCTGCATGTGCCACCCGAGCCTGAGCCATGCCTATGAGCCGGGTGACGTCCAGGCGATGATCGGCCGCCTGTTCGACGGCAGGCTCCAATTTCACGATGGCGACAGCGAACTCGCGCCGGGACTGACGCTGCATCGGGTCGGCGGCCACACGCGCGGGCTTCAGGTAGTACGCGTCAAGACCAGGCGAGGCTGGGTCGTCCTTGGTTCCGACGCGGCCCACCTTTATGCCAATTTTGAGGAGGCGCGCCCCTTCCCCTCTTTCGACAGCATGACCGACATGCTGTTCGGCTTTGACAGGATGCGGTCACTCGCCAGTTCGGAAAATCACATCATTCCGGGCCACGATCCGCTCGTTCTCACGCGCTACCCCCTGGTCCGCGCCGACGTGGCAGGCGTGGTGAGACTGGATGTCGATCCGGCGCTCTGATGCGCTTTGTTCCTCGATATCGTCAATCGGCCAGCCTAAGTTCCGATCCACGATCGGAATCGAAATCACGGATGGCGCGTCGCACCACGTCAGGTGTCAGATGCGGAGCGACCGATCCCAGGAAATCCAGAAGATAGGGGTGGAGATAAGTGCCGGGCCGAAGCGCGATACCGATCTCGCTTCTCGGCAGGACCATGCCCGCGTCGCGCGCCTCGATACCCTGGTCCTGCTCCGCATCGTAACTGAGACCGGCAAGAATCCCTATTCCAAGCCCCATCCGCACATAGGTCTTGCACAAGTCCGCATCCATGCCGCTCATGGCGATATTGGGTTCCAGTCCCGCGGCGGCAAAGGCCTTCCAGACCTTCAGCCCCTTGTTGTGCCCGTCATAGGCGATCAACGGATACCGGACGATCTCTTCCAGTGTCAGTTCAGGTACCGACAAAATTGGATGTGCAGGCTGAGCGACGACGCAGAAGCTAAGGTCGCGGCACCGCAGGCGGAGAAGATTGGGGAAATTGCCGCCAGCCTGCGTGCTCACCGCCAGATCGGCCTCTCCGGCCTCGACCTGGGCGCAGACCTGCTCGGTATTCCCCTGCCGCAGAATCAGCCGCACATCGGGATAACGGGCCAAGAAGCGACGAACGACATGCGGCAATAGATAGCGCGCGGGCGTGTGCGTCGTCGCGATCGTCAGCGTGCCCCGATCGCCACCGGCGATATGATCCTTCAGGGTTTTCAGCTCTCCCAGATTGACGGCGATGCGCTGCGCGATCGAGTGGACGATCGTGCCGGCCTCGGTCAGGCCATTGATCCGGTTTCGGGTGCGCGAGAATATCTGGAGGCCCAGTTCCTGTTCCAATAACTGGATCTGCTGGCTGACGCCCGGCTGCGACATCTGCAAGGCAGCGGCGGCGGCGGACAGGTGGTTTCGGTTTCGGACGATTTCCACCACATAATGCAATTGCTGCAGATTCACGCCTCTTCCCCATCGCCAGCCCCGCTCGGCGGATGCACCGGCTGAGTCCGAGTTCTGGCGGTTTGCAATCGCCCAGTTGGGCTGATGGGGACAAAACCTAGGTCAGATCAGCAGGACAAGGCAAGGAGGCATCCAGACCCGGCAGACTTGCAGGACTAAGCACAAATTTTGCCCCACGCCGTCTCATATCGATAGCGGTGCTGTGATAGTCTGGACGACGAAAGGGACATTGAATGCCGAGCACGAAGCGCAAGCCGGAAGAGATTATCGGCAAGCTGCGTGAAGTTGAGATTGTGCTGGCGCAGGGAACCACAAACGGGTCGAGCGGATATGGCGACGCGAGGGGCTGAAGGTCCCGCTGCGCCAGCCCAAACGGGGACGCCTGTGGCTCAACGACGGATCATGCATCCGCCTGCGGCCCGAGTATCCGGGGCATGTATGGGCTTACGACTTCATCGAGGGGCGCACGCATGATGGCCGCAAGTTCCGTATCCTGACCATCATCGACGAGGCCAGCAGGGAGTACCTAGCGTTCATCGTTGCACGGCAAATCAAGCACGAGGATATGCTGGCGGCTCTGGCTGACCTGTTTATCTCGCGCGGCCCGCCAGCACATATGCGGTCCGCCAATGGCAGCGCATTTATCGCGACCGCCGTCCAGAAATGGCTGGGTCAGATCGGCGTGAAGACGCTCTAAATCACACCGGGATCGCCGTGGGAGAATGGCTATAACGAAAGGTGGGGCTTCGCCCGGCCTGCGGCTCAACGGATCGCTTCGCAACGAACTGCTCAATGGTGAAATCTTCTACAGCCTCGCCGAGGCCAGGGTGCTGATCGAGGCTTGGCGGCGCCATTACAATACCGTCCGCCCGCGGGGTAGGCTGGGCTACCGGCCACCGGCACCGGAAACAAACCAATCGGTCCACTCGGGGCAAATCGATTCGCATTGACCAACGAAGGCTGACATTGCCCCTATTATCATATATGATATGATAAATCACGGAGAGGACGGCATGACGAAGACAGCCTGGGCTGCGATCACGTTGGTCGCGGTGTCCACAACGGCGCAAGGCGCATCGGAGAATTTCGCGTTCCGCAATCCCGCGCTGCCCATCGAGCAGCGGGTGGAAGACATCATTTCCCGCCTGACGCCGGAGGAGAAGGCGTCGCAACTCGTCAATCAGGCGCGCGCAATCCCGAGGCTTGGCATCCCCGAATATGACTGGTGGAACGAAGCCCTGCACGGCGTCGCGGCCAACGGCTATGCCACCGTCTTTCCCGAACCGATCGGGCTCGCGGCCACCTTCGACGTCCAGGCCATTCGGGACATGGGGGAAGCGATCGGCAATGAGGGCCGGGTCAAGTGGAACATGGTCCAGCGCAGCGGGAAGCCCCCGCGGATCATGCAGGGGCTGACCTACTGGTCACCGAACATCAACATCTTCCGCGATCCGCGCTGGGGCCGTGGACAGGAAACATATGGCGAGGATCCTTTCCTCACCGGCAAACTCGGCAGCGCCTTCGTGCGCGGCATGCAGGGCGATGATCCGCTCCATTATCGCGTATCCGCGACCGCCAAACATTATGCGGTACACAGCGGCCCGGAGCCTGGCCGCCATTCGGACAATATCACGGTCAGCCTTCACGACATGGAGGACACCTACCTCCCCGCCTTCCGGGAACTGGTGGTTGATGCCAAGGTCGAGTCGGTGATGTGCGCCTACAATGCCGTCAACGGCCAGCCGGGCTGCGCCAGCGAGTTCCTGCTGAAGGACCGGCTGCGCGACGCCTGGAGCTTCAAGGGCCATGTCGTTGCCGATTGCGACGCGATCGCCGACATCGAGCGCGGGCATCATTATGTCCGCAGCTTTGCCGAGGCGGCGGCGGTGTCGATGAAGCTGGGTGTCGACAATGACTGCACCGAATATGGCCGGGCGCCGGGGCCGACATCGGACTATGACCGTTATCGTGAGGCCATGGAGCAAGGCCTGCTTCCACAGGCGACGGTCGACCAGTCGCTACGCCGTCTGTTCACCGCGCGGATGCGGCTTGGCATGTTCGACCCGCCGGGCACCGATCGGTATGCACAGGTCGCCGACACGGTGCTCAATTCCGATGCGCATCGCGTCCTTGCCCTGAAGCTGGCGCGGGAATCGATGGTATTGCTCAAGAATGACGGCGTGCTGCCGGTATCTCCATCAAAGGTCAGGCGGATCGCGGTGGTCGGCCCGCTCGCGGATCAGGCCGATCCGCTGCTGGGCAATTATCGCGGCCAGCCTCTCAGGACAGTGACGCCGCTCGACGGCCTTCGCGCCGAATATCCCGACGCGGAGATCATTTTCGAGCCCGGCACCGACTTCCTGCGCGCAGCCGAGCCGGTACCGACCACAGCCTTGTCGACCCCGGACGGACAGCCGGGGCTGAAAGCGGAATTCTGGCCCAACGGCGATTTCTCTGGCACGCCTGCCGTGGTCCGGACGGATGCACGCGTGGCGTTCGACCGCAATGCGGCAGCCGCCATACCCGACGCCACAACCGTCTCCGCGCGCTGGACCGGATTCGTCAGCGCACCTGAGGATGGCACCTACAAGATCGGCATCGACGGGCGCTCGGTGAAACTGTGGATCGACGACAGGCTTGTCGCGGACAACAGCGACCCGCAGCAGCGCGGTGCCAACCTTGTGAGCATGGATCTGCGCAAAGGAGAAAGGCACCGCGTGAGGATCGAGCAATCCCCCAGCCGCTTCCCGCCCCGCTTCGTGTGGAACGAGGTACGCGCAGATGCACTCGAACGTGCGGTCGCCGCGGCACGGAGCGCCGATCTGGTCGTCGCTGTGGCGGGTATCACGTCCGCGCTGGAGGGCGAGGAGATGACGGTCAACATCCCCGGCTTCGAAGGGGGCGACCGGACCAGCCTCGACATGCCTGCGGACGAGGAAGCGGTGCTGAAGGCGGTCAAGGCCACCGGCAAGCCGCTCGCCCTGATACTGCTCAACGGCTCGGCCCTGTCGGTGAACTGGGCGGCACAGCATGCAAATGCGATCGTCGATGCCTGGTATCCGGGGCAGGAAGGCGGCACGGCCATCGCCCAGACGCTGTCGGGCGTGAACAACCCTTCCGGCCGCCTGCCCGTCACATTCTATACGGGCGTCGAACAGCTGCCGCCGTTCCGCGATTATGGCATGACCAATCGCACCTATCGTTATTTCGGTGGCAAGCCGCTCTATCCGTTCGGCCATGGCCTCAGCTACACCCGCTTCGCCTATGACGGACTATCCCTGTCCCGCACACGGTTGCGCGCAGGCGACATGCTCGAGGTCGACGTGACCGTACATAACAGCGGCACGGTTGCCGGCGACGAGGTGGTGCAACTCTATCTGAGTTTCCCCGATGCACCGGGTATGCCCATTCGCGCACTACGCGGTTTTGCCCGTGCCAGCCTGCCCCCCGCCGCAAGCACGCGCGTCCATTTCACGCTCGATCCACGCGACCTCTCGAGCGTAGACCAAACCGGCAGTCGGAAGGTCATACCCGGCACCTACCAGCTGAGCGTGGGCGGCGGGCAACCGGGGACAGAGGCGCCCGTTGTGGAGGCGACCTTCACCGTGACCGGAGAACAGGCGCTGCCCTTATGATTGAGGAAAGCCGCAATCGCCCTTGAGGACACGGGGGCCGGTGCCGGGCGAACCAGCACCGGGGGGCTTCAACAGTTCCGTCGCTTATATCGTCATATCTTCCACTTCACGGACAGGCTCCACTCCCTCGGGCGAGCGAACATTTGCTCATAAAGGCCAAAGGAGCTGCCATAGACGCCGGTCACGCTGTACTTCTTGTTCGCGATGTTGGTCATGCCCGCGACCAGGCTGACCACCTTGCCGGGGAAGTCGTAGGTCAGGTTGGCGTTGAACAGGCTGTATCCCGGCTGATAGAGTTGCGGCGAGTTGAGCGCATCCATGAACATGCCCGAACGGTAGGACCAGTCGCCACGCGCAGTTATCTCACTGTCGTCGGCAAGCGTGAAGCTCTTCGAAAGTGATGCGCTGACCGTCCATTTCGATATCCGCTCGAACTTCGAATCCAGGCTGATCTCCGTCGCGGCCGGATCGATTTTCGTGAACTCCGGATCGAGATAGCCGAGGCTGCCTTCAAGGAACCAGCCGCCGCCCGGCGACAGCCGCGCCTCCAGTTCGGCCCCCTTTATCTCCGCCGCCGCCGCATTCTTCGTAACCGGGGCGATACCGGTGAATACCTGCACCTGCAGATTGTCGTACTTGGTATAGAAAAGCGCGCCGTTGAGCGTCAGCTTCCGGTCGAACAGGCTGGACTTGAACCCGATCTCATACGCGGTGGCCTCCTCGGACGAGAAGCGCGGCGTTTCGGCAAGGGGCGGGAACACGCGCTGCACGAAACCGCCGCTCTTGAACCCCTTCGAATAGGAGCCGTAGAGCATCACGTCCGGCGTCACATGCCAGGCCAAATTGGCCATCGGCGTGAACGCATCCTCGCTCTGTTTCACGCGGACGAAGGGCAGCACGCGAATCTGGGGGGTATTCGGGCTGGCGGCGATCAGGGCGCCACCGGTCTTGTCCACCAGTATTTCCTGATCGGGGAGGAAGGACTTGCGGTCGTCCGTGTAGCGCAGGCCGAGTGTCAGATCGACCGTGGGCACGATGGTATAGGCCCCCTGGGCAAAGGCCGCGTAGCTCTTCGTCTGGAAGCGCCCACCCGAACGGAAGGTGACGGGCGTAAAGTCCAGATTGTTGATATTATTTCCCTTTTCGTTGAAATAGTACAGGCCCGCGACGTACGTCAGGCGATCGTCAAACGCGTTGCCCAGCAGTTGCAGCTCCTGGCTGAACTGGGCCTGCTTCAGATAGTCCTGGAGATGCAGGATGGTGAGCGAACTGTGGTCTCCATCGCGGGCATAGTCTCCCTTGAGCTTGCGATAGGCGGTGATGGACTTCAGCTGGACAGGCCCCAGATCCCAGTCGATCGAACCTTGAAGGCCCCAGATGTCGTTCTTCGCATATTGGGGCCCGGTGCCCGCATCCGCCTTGTCGCCGACAATGAAGCGATTGGAGAAACAGGCCGCAGCATCGCTCGCCTGCGGGTTATAGGGTGAGAAGCCGATGCACGGCTGACCGCCCAGAAAGGCGCTGAAATAGTTGCTGAGCAGCGTGAAGTTGTCCACCGGTGCGTCCGCCGGAGGATTGAGGACATAATAGCCGGGCGTGGCGGGGCTGCCGGGAGGCAGGATCGGCAAATTGTCCGGATTGAAGACTCCGGACTGGTAGTTGACCCCGGTCAGGACCATGGCGGGTCCATTGTTCCGGTCGCGCGTTCCTTCAGCCGACAGATTGATTTCCAGGGCGTCGGTGGGCACCCAGCGCAGGTCGATCCGCCCGGTTAGGGTATTCACGTCGCCAAGATCACGACCATCCGACAGGTGGGTCACATAACCGTCCCGCTTGAAGCTGGCCCCGGACACCTTGGAAAAGAGCGTGTCGGTCAGCGGGACGTTGGCGGAGAATTTCGCGTCGATACGGTTGTACCGACCGACCGATATCTGACCGGTCATGGACCGATGCTCATCCGGCTTGCGGGTGGTGATGCTGAGCGCGCCGCCAATCGTGTTCCGGCCGAACAGGGTGCCCTGCGGCCCGCGCAGGATTTCCACCCGCTCGACATCGACCAGATCGAGCAACGCGCCGACCGACCGTGCGACATAGACGCCGTCGACATAGACGCCTACCCCCGGCTCCGTCGTCGGCAGGAACTCCTTCTGGCCGATGCCGCGAATGTAGATTGCCGCCGACGATCCGGCACCACCGAAGCTGGGGTTGTTCTGAAACGTCATGTTGGGTGTGAAGGTGGCGACGCCGTCGATCTTGTCGATGCCACGCGCAGCGATCGATTCGCCGCTGAAGGCGGAAATGGCGATGGGAATATCCTGTGCCCGCTCTGCCCGCTTGCGCGCGGTCACGACGATATCCCCGCCCATCTCCGCTGCGCGCGAAACATTGGCATCGGCTGGAGCGTCCTGCGCATGGGCAGCGGATGCGATGGTGGTGATGGTCAGAAGAGCGGGCAGCGCCGCACCGGTACGGCAGAATGAGCGAAAGCTGAGCATGATAAAACCCTTTACGTCCTCGCTCCCGCCTGTTGTCCGGCGGTGAGCATGACGCGAAGTGTTCATCGCCTGCGGAAAAGGGGATATGCAGTGAACGCACCGACTGTGCGGGCTTTGCGGATTTTGCATGCCACGCCGCCCCGCGACGCGGGCGCCGCAGGAAAGCCTTGTCAACCTATCAGCTTCAGGCGGCTGTCATGGCATCGAGCGCCTGCCTGAAACGAGCCACATATACAGTCACGCAACTGAGCAGATCGTGATCGCTCATTCCGCTCATGCTCAATCGTTGAATGAACTCGACGAGGGCGCTGCCGACAACCACGCCGTCCGCATGGCGCGCGACCATCGCCGCGTTGTCCGGCGTCTTGATGCCGAAACCAACGACGACCGGTAATGAGGCAAGCCCCCGGCATCTCGCCACCGCGGCCTCGATGCCCGATGCCGTGGGCGCGGCCCCGCCCGTCGGTCCCGCCTGCGCGATCGCATAGATGAAGCCCCCTACCCCTGGGTCGCCCAGCCGCGCTTCGTCGGCAAAGGCTGTTGGCGGCACCAACGGCACCAGACTCATCCCGGCGCTGTCAATGGCGGGCAGGATCATGTCGGCTTCGCGGAGAGGGAGATCGGGTATGATAAGGCCATCCACACCCGCGACCGCCATCTTCTCGAACAGGGACACGGGCCGCGACAGCACCGGGTTGGCATATCCCATGAGGATGATCGGCGTATCATCATCATCCTCGCGAAATGCCGCGACCGCATGCAGAGCAGTGTCCAGTGTCCCGCCGGCATCCAGCGACCGCCTGTTCGCCTGCCGTATCACCGGCCCGTCAAGGATTGGGTCGCAATAGGGATATCCCAATTCGATGATGTCCGCCCCACCCGCCACCAGCGCGTGCAGCAGCGCAGGCGTCAGCGCAACGGCGGGGTCGGCGGCAGCGATGAACAGAATGAGGGCACGATGCCCCTCCCCCGCGCGATCGGCGAACCTGCGTTCGAGCCGTGAACCGCCGCTCATGAAGCCATCTCCAAGCCGACGTCCTTCATTCCTTCCGCGTTGATCGCACAAACGACGACGTCGCCGGTATCCATATGCGCCGCCTTTTCCATGGCATGGCTCAGCGCCAGCGCCGCCTCGGGCGAGACGAGCATGCCCAGGCTCGTTGCGATCGTACGCATGGCCTCCTGCGCGCGCCGCTCGGGGACAAGCGCGACGGTCAAGCGATCCTGCCATTTCCACGTCGCGAGTTGCGGGCTGGCCGCCGGATAGCCGCCGCCGGGCATGCCGGAGCGTCCGCCCAGGAGTTGCCCATCGTCATCCTGAACGATCAGGGTATAGGCGCCATGCAGCACACCCGGCCGACCATGCGCGAGCGGGGCCATGCTGGGCTGCCCGGTCTCGCTTTCCGGTTCGACCAGCACGCATTCGACATCCTCGTCGAGAAAGGGCGCGAACAGGCCAACGGCGGTTCCCCCCCCATCCATCGACGCGACGAGGCTGGTCGGCTTGCGTTCCAATCCGTCAAGCTGTTGCCGCACTTCGCAGCCTATCACGCCCTGGAAATGCTCGACGATCGCCGGATAGGGATGAGGACCAACGGGGCCGCCCGCGACGTAGAAACATTGATCACCCGCCGCCATCCAATGCTGGATCGCCTGGCTCATCGCGTGATAGAGCAACGCATCCTCCCCCGCGACCGGCACGACGTCCGCGCCGAAGGCCAGCATCCTTGCCACCATGGACCGCTGACGCGCGACCGCGCTCTCGGCCATGTAGATGGTCGCCCTCAATCCCAGACGCGCAGCAACCGACGCCAGTGCAACGCCATGGTCGCCCGATCCGGTGTCGGCGACGACGGAAGACACGCCCATGCGCAAGGCCAGGAGGCATTGTCCGAGCACCGATGGTCCGAAGCTGCCGCCACTATTGGTCAGATCTTCACGCTTCAGGAACAGCGCCGCGCCGTTCCGGCTGTCATCCCCCATGCGCGTCAGCGGCGACGGACGGCCAATATGATCTACCAGATAGCGTGCGAACAGCCCGGCAAAGGCCGGATCGGCCCGCGCGTCGTTGAACGCTGCCTCCAGCCGGTCCAGCACAGGCAACAGGACGGGCGCAACGAACTGCCCACCGAACCCGGGGGCACCGGGGCCACGCAGGCGCCCCCTGACCCAGGAAGCGGACGATGTCGGAGAGGAGGCAAGCATCCAGCGCTTAGAATGCGAGCGCTCCCGCAAGGCCAGTGCCGGCAGACCGCCCCACCTATTTCGCCGCGCTCACCGGACAAGCGGCGCGGAGGGAGGACAGAACCGCGCCGTTACCGCTTGAGCGTCTCCGACGGCAGTTCACCGAACCGGCGCTTATAGTCGGCGGAAAACCGGCCGAGATGGCTGAAACCCCATTGCGTCGCGATATCGCTGACCGTTTCCGACGTGTCCGCCGAAAGCAGTCGCTGATAGGCGCCCTCGAGCCGCCGGTTACGGATATAGACCTGTGGCGGCGCGCCGACGAAACGCTCGAAACCGGTATAGAGCGCACGCGCGCTGACGTTGCTGACCGCGATCAGCGATTTCATCGGAATCTCTTCCTGCAGATTCTGCTCGATATATTCGATCGCCTTGCGCACATGCCGGGGCAGAACGCCGACACCGTTGATGCGCAACAGTTCGCTGTAGTTGTGCGGCTGGGCGACCAGAAGCGTCGTCATCAACGCCCGCTCGAGTTCCTGAGAGACACGCAGGTCTCCCATCAGGCCCGGGTCCATCTGATGCTGCTCGAACAGGAAATTGCACAGGAGTTCGATCGATCGCCCATCACGCGAACCGAAATCAATGTGAGGGTCGAACACCAGCGGATCGGTGACCGCCCTGCCGATCATCTCGCACAGACGAGATTCCAGCGCGGTACGCGAAATCTTGACCATGCGCTGCCCACAATCGGCCGACCATGTGGAGGACACGCGCTCGGTGGGCGAGATGATCGCCGCCGTGCCGCACTGGTTGCGGATCGTCTGGCGGCAATGCTCCAGTTCGGTCCACCCCGTCACCGGCATCTCGATCATGTAGAAGGTCTCGAAGAAGCCGGGGTAGATCTCCACGTCCGCACCGTACTGAAGATAGTTCAGCGACATGGTTTTCAACGGCGCCCGGTGGTGGCGCGCGTCGACCGCCTTGCCTCCGCCCTTTCGATAGATCCGGTGCTCGCAATAGGAGCTGGACATGTAGCGCCTGAAATCATCGAGATTGGCCGACTGATAGGCCAGTTGGCCAAGCAGTGGCATATTCGCCGAATCCCCGAGCATCAGCCGACCTTTCGAAAAAGAATGTAACAAGTTGTAGTGAACGCGGCCTCATTTCAAGCCTAAACTATCTGACACACTACATCGGGCGCATGTTGCGCCTTTGCTGATCAGCCGGGAAGCGTTTCCTTCCATTCCGCGTAGGTCGGCCGGGTCAGTTGGAAAAGGTCCGTCGAACGGGTGTACCAGCCCGCGCCGTGCATGCGGGCGACCAGATTCATCGCCAGCGTATCGACATGCAGACGCTCCGCGTCGACCAGTGCGTCATCGATATGGAAACGCAGCACTTCACCCAGAACGATAGTCGAGAGGCCGGCATCGATCCGCTGGAATAGGCGGCATTCCATCGACACGGGCGCTGAAGCGATCCGTGGCGGTGCGACGACCGTAGACGGGACGGTTTCCAGCGAGGTGTGCGCCAGTTCGTCAAACTCGGGTGGCGCATCGATACAGGTGAAATTCATCGCCGCCGCATCGCTTTCCGACACCAGATTGACCACGAATTCGCCGGTATCGATGATATTCCGGGCGCTGTCCTTGTAGCTACCGTCCGGCCGGCGCATCAGCCCGATCGCGAGCAGTGGCGGATCGGCCGCCATCATGTTGAAGAAGCTGTAGGGTGCCGCATTGCGCACGCCGTCACTCGACAGGCTGGTGATCCACGCAATTGGGCGGGGCGTGACCGCAGCACTCATCAGCTTGTAGCGATCCTGCCCCGCCATTCCGGAAAAATCAAAATCCATGCGCTTATTCCGCTCCCTCACGCTTCACGGCCCTTTGCCGCGCGACGTTGACCGACAGGCTGAATATATCCGGTCGCGCATAATGGCCCGCAACGTCAAAATCATATTTGCCGCGCACGACATCCGCGGGATCGATATCGGCGTAAAGGATCGTCTCCCCGCTATAGTCCGGCCCCGCCAGCACCGCGCCGAGCGGCGCGACGATCATCGACCCGCCGCGCATCAGCACCGTATCGGGATCGTCTCCCAGCGCGCAGTCATAGTCGTCCGGATAGGCATCACGGGTAATGTGCTGGCAGGCGGACAATACGAAGCATCGCCCCTCGAGCGCGATATGCTGCATCGACGCCGCCCATCCATCGCGATCGTCGGCGGTGGGCGCGCAGTAAAGCGTGATGCCCTGATCGTACATCGCCATGCGCATCATCGGCATATAGTTTTCCCAGCAGATGACTGCGCCGATCCGTCCCAGCGGCGTATCGATGACCGGCATGGTCGACCCGTCGCCGAAGCCCCAGATCAGCCGCTCCGCTCCGGTCGGCATCAGCTTGCGGTGCTTGGCGACCAGCCCCTTCTCCCCGTCAAAGAACAGGGCCGTGCAATACACGGTCCCGCCGTCCCGCTCGATAACGCCGACGACGACGAACACGCCGGTCGCGCCCGTCGCCTCCGCCAGCAGTTCCACCTCTGGTCCGTCCAGCGAAATCGCGGCCTCATGGTAGGCCCGGTAGTCCTCACGCCCCTGCGGCTTGCGCATGCCGACCGGCGTGCCGAAAGATGCACCCTTGGGATAGCCGCCAAGGAACGCTTCGGGGAAGACGATCAGGCTTGCCCCCTCGCCCGCGGCCGTATGGATCAGTCCGGCCGCCTTGCGCGCCGATGCCAGCGAATCGCTGGGATTGGACGCCGCCTGCACAACCGCTGCCTTGAACCGCTGGGACATCATTGATCCTTTCGTAAAATGCGCGCCAGAACCCCCGGAAACTTTGTTACAATACTTGCATTTGACACTAATGCAAACTTATTTTAAGCCTATAGTAATTCGATGGGAGGCGCCGGTGACACAACCAAGCTATGACCAGTATCGCGAGGAGATGATCGGCCGCGCCAACGTTGCCGACACCCCGGAACTCGTTGCCTATTACCGGCGCCTGCAGACGCTCGGCACCGGCGCCCTGTGGACCGTCGCCAACAAGATCGAGCCGTGGGAACCCGCATCCACATCCGTCCCCATGCTCTGGCGCTATCGGGATCTGCGCGACGATGTACTGAAGGCGCTCGATCTGGTGACGCCCGAACAGGCTGGGCGCCGGGTCGTCTATCTGGAGAACAAGGGGCGCTCGGACGTGGTTGCCGCCGTAGGCTGGCTCTATTCGGGACTTCAGGTCATGGGCCCGGGCGAATGCGCATCCAGCCACCGGCATAGCGCGTCCGCCCTGCGCTTCATCATGGAAGGCAGCGGCGCCTTCACCAATGTCGACGGCCACAAAATGACGCTCGGCGCCAACGACTTCGTACTGACGCCCAACGGCACGTGGCACGAACATGGCGTCGCGGAAGACGGAACCGTCTGCATCTGGCAGGACGGTCTCGACATTCCGCTGATGAACGCGCTGGAAGCGAACTTCTACGAAGTGCACCCGGACCTGCAGCAGGCGATTTCCTATGCGGTGGACGACAGCACCGCCACCTGGGCGGGCGCGGGCCTCCGCCCCGCCGGCACGACATGGACGAAGGCCTATTCGCCGCTCCTGAAATATGAATGGGCGCCGACCTACGAGGCACTGACGCGCTATGCGCGCGTTACCGACGGGTCGCCCTATGACGGCATCATGATGGACTATGTAAATCCGAACACCGGCGGTCCGGTCATGCAGACCATCGGCGCGTCAATGCAGATGCTGCGCCCGGGCGAGCGGACGAAGGCGCATCGCCAGACCGGCAGCTTCGTCTACCAGTGTGCCAAGGGCAAGGGCTGGTCAATCATCAACGGCCAGCGCTTCGACTGGCAGGAACGGGACATCTTCGTCGTGCCTGCCTGGATGTATCACGAGCATGCCAACGCGTCGGACAGCGAAGACGCCTGCCTGTTCAGTTTCCATGACTTGCCGGTCATGCGCGCTCTCGGTCTCTATCGTGAGGAAGCGCTGGGCGAGAATGGCGGCCATCAACCCGTTATAGCCTGACCTTAACCGGCTTTATCATATTTCATCTGGAAGGAGTGCCATGCGTCTTGTTACCTATCGCGCCACTGTGGAAGCGGAGGCGCGCCTTGGCGCCGTCGCGGGCGACCTGATCATCGATCTCGCGCGGTTCGGCGCGGTGAAGGGCGTCCCCTTCCCGGCCACCATGCTGGAGTTCATCGATCTTGGCCCTCAGGCGGTGACGGCCGCGACCGCCCTGATTGCCGAATGCGACGGGTTGTTCCCGATCGGCACCACGGTTCCGCTGTCGAACGTCCGCCTGCTCGCGCCGATCCCGCGTCCGCGCAAGAACATCTTCGGCATCGGCCTCAACTATACCGAGCATGTCGCCGAAAGCGCCAAGTCGCTCGACACGTCGCCTGAGCTGCCGCGCCAGCCGGTGATCTTCTCGAAGCCGCCCACGAGCGTCATCGGCCCGGACGAGCCGATTCTCCACAACAAGGAGATCACGCAGCAGCTCGACTGGGAAGTGGAGCTTGCCGCGATCATCGGCACGCGGGCAAAGGGCGCGACGCGCGAAAACGCATTGTCGCATGTCTTCGGCTACACCGTCCTGATCGACATGAGCGCCCGCGACTGCCGCCGCGCCGGACAGTGGATCTATTCCAAGGGGCAGGACAGCTTTGCCCCGATGGGGCCCGTAGTGGTCACCGCCGATGAAATCCCGGACCCGCAGACTCTTGACCTCTGGCTGACCGTTAACGACGTGGAGAAGCAGCGGAGCAACACCGCCTTCATGCTGTTCAAGGTCGACGAACTGGTCGCCGACATCTCGCAGGGCATCACGCTGGAACCCGGCGATATCATTGCCACCGGCACTCCGGCCGGTGTCGGCGCGGGCATGGATCCGCAGGAGTGGGTGTGGCCCGGCGACGTGATCGTCGCCACCGTCGAGGGTATCGGCACGCTGCGCCATCCGGTCGTCGCCGCCGTCTGACATAAGGGGCGGGAGATGACCTCTCCCGCCCCCGGTTTTTGTCTTTCAGAACGATCGCCCGGGCACCACAGAATGTCCGGGCGATCGTTGTTTTCAGCCGATGGCGCGACTCGCCAGATAACCGGACATACCACCCAGACCCGGGCCGGGATGCGTCGACGCACCAATGTGGAAAAGCCCGCGTACCGACGTCGCCTGCCCACCCATCGCGCCCGGCGGGCGCCACAGCATGAACTGGTCCAGCGTGCACGATCCGGAATAGGGGTCGCCGTCCACCAGATTGACGTTGAGCGCCGCCAGATCGCCTGGGCCAATGACATGGCGACCAATGATCGTTCGCTTCAGATTGGGGATCAGGGCATCGAGCCGGTCGATGATCCGGTCGGCATAGGCATCGCGCACCTGCGGCGTCCAGCGGCCATCGGCCGGTGTCTCGATGATCCCGGCCGCATCGCCCCGCAATTGCCCGTCGCGCGGAAGCTCCTGAAGCTGGATCCAGAATATCCATTTGCCCTCGGGCGCCCGGGACGGGTCGAGCGCCACCGGCTGCGCCACGACGATCGTTGCATCTTTCGGTAGGAGGCCGCGCTCCGCCTCGTTGACCGCCTGCGACACACCGTCCAGCCCGGGCGTAAGATGCAGCATCGCAACCTTACCGAGCGCCGGGTCCGCCCATGCGGGCGGCGCATCAAGCGCCAGATGTATCTGCATCTCGCCACGCCCGTAGCGATACTGCGCCGCATCCTCGCGCGCCTGCTGCAGTTCCGGGGCTTTCAACAGCTCGCCGAACAGTTGCGTCGGCGTCACGTTCGCGACCACGGCCCGCCGCGCCTCGACATGCTCGCCGGAGGCCAGCGTTACGCCGGTCGCCCGCCCCCCTTGCGTCACGATCTCACTGACCGGGGCCGAGGTTCTGATGCAACCACCATGGTCCTCGATGATCGCGCGGAAACCTTCGACGATCCGGTCGCTGCCCCCCACCACCATCGGGCTGCCGAACTGTTCAAGGGTCAGCAGGATCAGCTTGCCCATGTGCCCGGACAGCGTCGCTTCGGGCGACAGGCCGACATGCAATATCCAGGGCGCGAAAAGCGCGCGGGTCAGGTCCGAGCGGAAATTGCCCTCCAGCCAGTCGCGGCAGCTCTGCATCGCTGCGCCGATTACCCGCGCGAGCCCGCGCGGGCCACGGCGCCAAAGCTCGCCCGCCATGACCCCGGCCGCCTTCCGGCCCCAGAGCGCGTTGCCCAGCAGCCCGAAGGTCAGGTTCGCGCTGCCTTCTATGTCGGCCATCGCCCGCTGGAAGGCAGCGCCGTCACCCGGCGCGATCGCATCCATCGCCGCGACGTTGCGCGCACGGCCCCGTTCCAGAATCAACGATCGTCCATCGGGCAGAACGACGGCGGTCGGCGTATCGGAATTGACGAAATGCACGCCCTTCTCCGCCAGCGCCGGTCCCAGCTCCGCGAAGTGCGGCGCCGATACGAACAACGGATAGAGGGTGGACAGCGTATCGTGCCGGAAGCCCGGCAGGGTCAGTTCCTCGGTCCGGATACATCCGCCCGCGCGGTCGTTGCGCTCCAGCACGCACACCTTGCGCCCCCGGCGCGCGAGAAGCGCGGCACAGACCAGCGAATTGATGCCGCTGCCGATCAGCACCACGTCGTACCGGCCGGAAGGCCCGGCCGTCATGCCGCTACCTGCCGGTAACGCCCGTTGAAGAAAAGCAGCGGCGGGTCGCCCTCCTCATCATGCCGGTGATCCAGCACCTCGCCGACGAACAGGCTGTGGTCGCCGGCAGGCCAGACGTCCTTGATCCGGCAGACCAGGTGCGCGAGTGCGCCCGCGATCAGCGGTACGCCCCCCTCCCGGACGAAGGCGATCTCCTGTTCCGAAGGACGGCCAGCGAAATGGTTCGACAGATGCTCCTGCCCGGAGGCGAGGATGTTGAGACCATAGTCGCCGCCAGCCCGCAGCAGATCCGCCATCCGGGCGTCATTGCCGATACTCACGAGCACAAGTGCAGGTTCCAGCGAAACGGAGGTGAAGGAGTTGGCGGTCATGCCATGCACCCTTCCCTCCCGCTCGCAGCTGACGATCGTCACGCCTGTGGCGAAACGCCCGAAGGTCCGTCGCAGTGCCGCGCGATCCATGGATCAGGCCGCTTCCGCCAGGAAGGCGGTGGTAAGCGCCGGGTCCGCGATCGTCGGGAAGAAGCGGCGGGGATCGTCAAAATTGTTGGCAAACCAATGCGCCACCCGCGGCTGCGACGCGGCGCTGCCCAGCAACTCGACCATGTGCGGCGGCGGCGGCAGGAGCATGCCGTTCGTCCAGGCGACCACGTCCTTCGCATAGCTCCAGTAGCAATCGAAGGTCGCCTGCATCCACGCAGCATCGAACGGCTTGCCTGCATTCTCGAGGATGGAGGACAGATAGGATGCGGCGCATTTCGACGCGTTGTTCGCGCCCTGCCCCGTGATCGGATCGTTGAGGCAGACGGCATCGCCCACACCCAGCGCCTTTGCGCCCGACGGCAGCGTCAGGACGGGCTTGCGCACCGTCGGCGGGAACCGGCCGCTCAGCACACCCAAATCGTCGGTCAGTTCGCAGTCCCGGCTGCGCTCATATTCCCACGGGACGAAGCGCTTGAGGATATGAAGGCTGACTTCCAGATGCTCCTGCGCGCTCGCCGCGCTGCTCCACAGGTCCATGGGGCCGCCGGGAATCGCCTCGAACACCATGATCTCGCAGGGACCAGTCGTGGTCAGCGCCGGAAACACGAAATATTCGCCGACGCCCGGGATCAGGTTGAAATTGACCGCGCTATATTCCTCGCGCGGACGCATGCCCTTCACATAGTTGAGGGCCAGGCTGCGCATCGGCTTGTCGAACGTCGACTTTTCCGCATCGCGCTCGAACAGCTTGCCGACCTCCCCCTTGCCCGATGCGACCAGCACGAGATCGCACTCGCGCGCCAGATCCTCCAGCTCCGCAATGCCCGCGTCGACGATACGCAGTTCCCCGCCGCGCTTCTCGAACTCGTCCATCCAGCGCGGCATCTTCACCCGCTGGTCGACCGACTGCGCGGGGGCGTCAAGCCGGGCTGCCCACTCCAGCACCTTTTCCCCACTGGGACCGGCCAGACTGAAGCCGATCCCGTCTACGGGCGGGCAGGCGTCATCCCAGAAGTTGATGCCGATCGCGCGCTCGTTCGACCGGGCCGTGTCGAACATGCACTGGCTGGAGGTCACGCGGCCACCGGCGATCTGCGCGCCCGTCAGGTTGGACAGCATCACAACCCGATACCCATGGCCAAGCAGGCTTATGCCCAGTTGCAGTCCCGCCTGCCCTGCCCCCACGATGCCGATTGTCGTCATCTTGCCTTATCCTCGTCAAATGCTGTTCAGATGGCGGCAGGTTAGGTGCGGTGCCCGTTCCGGCACTATGCAACCAGTGCAGACGCCATCCGCCCCCTGCACAAATCAGGATGCGAGGACGGAGCCCGACCCGCCGGTGAGCTTGGCGATCGCAGGACCGGCCTGCTCCGGCCCCATCGCCAGATAGCCACCCTCGACCCGCAGTTCCGATCCGGTCGTGAAGCTTGCATGATCGGAACAGAGGAACAGCGCCCCTTCGGCGACTTCTTCCGGGCGGCCGAGACGGCCGAGCAGATGAAACTCCGCAGCGACGGCGTCCGCCTTTGCCAGATCGTCCTGCGACAATCCGGCAATCGGGTCGGACCATGTCCAGCCGGCAACCAGCGTATTCACCCGGATTCCCTGCGACGCGTAGTCCAACGCCTGCTGCCGCGTCAGATGGATGATCCCGGCCTTCGACACCGGATAGGTCCAGCGCCCCGCCTGCGCGGCGTGGCTGCTGATGCTGGCCATGTTGACCACCGCGCCCGGACCGCGGGCGAGATGTTCACGCGCCATCTCAACGAGGATGGCACCGCTGACGAGATTGGTGTCCAGCGTTTCGAGCCATTCCGCCCGCGTCGATGCCGCGCCGTTATCGACATAGGAACAGGCATTGTTGATGATGCAGTCGATCCCCCCGAACGCCTCAAGCGTCCGTGCGATCAATGTCCCGAGCGCGGCGTCACTGCGGATATCGGTAGGCACGGCCAGAGCGCGTGCACCCAGTTCCTCCGCCAGGGTCGTCGCCGGACCTTCGGAGCGCGCGGCGATCACGACATTGGCACCTTCCTCATGGAAGCGGCGCGTCAGCACCTTGCCGATGGACGCCGCGCCGCCGGTGATGATGACGGTCTTGCCTGCTATACCCTTCATATCGATCGCCCTTGCTGTCATGGGATGACCATTGGTTCTGATACGGAGAGCCACACGCGGGAAGGCGGATGCGACCGTGGCGGATTTTTTGCAGCAGCGACCGCACAATCGGCGCACTTTACGCATAATCGCGGTCCTGCCCGCGCGCTCCCGACCGGAGGGATAGTTGCATATGGCAGGATTCCATGATCTAAATTTGATGCGGACACGGCAATGCCGTGACTGCGGCAACGCACCTGCGACAAGGATTGTGCGGTCATGCTGGAACGGCCATCCCATCGCCCGTTGGACAACCACCGCCTGTTCGCGTCCCACGATGTCGACGACGCTCGCATGCGCGTGGCGAGCATCTATTGCGACCACCGCCTTACGCCCTGCGAACGGGGCGGGCGCGTCGATGCGTGGCAGAACGCGATCAAGCTGAAGCGCATGACGCTGGGTGCCATGAGCTATGGCGCCGATGTCAATGTGGAACCCGGCCGCCTCGAAAACTTCTACCTGATGATGCTGCCCTATTCAGGGCAGGCCGCGATAGAGACGGAAGCGGGCAGGGTCGATGCGAACGACCGCGTCGGCACGATGCTCAATCCGACCGAACATGTCAGCATGCGCTGGTCAGCCGACTGCGCGAAACTGATGGTGCGGATAGAGCGCGATGCGATCGAACGGCACATGTCCGCCATGCTCGGTCGCCCGCTGCGACAACCGCTGAATTTCCGCCCAGCCATTTCCAGAAACGGTCATGGCGATAGCTGGTGGCAATTCGTTCAGTTGCTGATCGCCCATATCGAAAACCAGTCCCGGCTGGGGAACCACAGCGCGACGCTGGATCACCTGGAAACCGCCCTGATCTCCAGCCTGCTGGAGGGACAGTCGCATAACTATTCGGAGGCGCTGCACGGCCGTCACTGCAACGTCGCGCCGCAGCACGTTCGCCTCGTCGAAAACTATATCGAGGATCATGCCGCCGAACCGATCGGCATGGAGGATCTGGTGCAGATCAGCGGCGTGAGCGGACGCGCGCTTTATGACGGCTTCCGCAGGTTTCGCGACACCTCTCCGATGGCCCATCTGCGCACCGTCCGCCTGCGACGGGTCCGTGACGATCTGCTGGAGGCGCCGGACGGGGCGACCGTGTCGGAAATCGCCAGCCGTTGGGGCTTCTTCGAATTCGGCCGCTTCGCCGGTCACTATCGGCAGATGTTCGGCGAAACACCGTCACAGACGATGCGTCGCCGATAGACATTCAGCGCCGCAATATTTTCAGCCGGCGGCCGCCAGATCGCTTTCCATCCGCTGTCTGACGGAATCTGGCCAGGACACGGCTCGCTGCGCCTGCAAATCCATGCAGACCAGCACGACCTGCACACGCAGGCGATCCCTGTCCTCTCCCCGGAACAGCACCGTGATCGCACAGCTGCTGCGGCCGATGTCCTTCACCGACAGGGATATCGTCAGTTCGTCACCCAGTTCGCTGGGCGCCAGGAATTCGACCTCAAGCTTCACCGTCGGCACGCCCAGATGCCGGTCGAGATGCATGGTCTTGAAATCAAGGCCGAGCACCTGCGCGAACCAGTCCTCGACGGCGCCGTTCAGCATCTCGAAATAACGCGGATAGAAAACGATGCCGGCCGGATCGACATCCGCGAACCGCACCTTCACCATGGTATCGAAGCTCATGCCTGCAAACCTTTTGAAAGCGACGATTTGAGTTGCGTCAGCAGCACCAGCAGTTGCTCCTGCTGGTCGACAGGAAAATCGCGCAGGGCATCCTGAACCCAGACATGATGCGCGGCCGCCAGTTCCGCAAAATGGGCCTTGCCCGACGCAGTCAGGGAGACGATCGCGGATCGGCCATCCTGCGGGTCGGGCCGGGACACGACCAGCCCCTGATCCTGCAATTGCCGCACGATCGAGGTGACGTTTCCGTTCGACACCAGCAGCGCGCGGGACAGCGTTCCCATATTCTGTCCTTCCGGTGCCCTGTCGAGCGACGCCATCACGTCGAAGCGCGGCAACGTCGTATCGAACTGCTCCTGAAAATTCCGCCGCAACCGCTTCTCGATAATCTTCGCACAACCCAGCAATCGGACCCACAAACGCAGATCCAGCGCCCCGGAAACAGCTGCCTCCACCATGATGATTTCCCCGTTCATTCCCCCTCCCCTTATCGGTCACGGAATGAAAGGGAAATAGTTTAGGCTTGCCCTAATTCGACGCGAGAGGATGCGTTCCTCAGGGCCTGCTGCTGGCCCAGGCGATAGGGCGGCGGCACAAACTGGCTCTGATCCCCGGCCTGCGCCGCGGCACGCAGCGTCCACACAGGGTCGGCCAGATGCGGGCGTCCGAGCGCGACAAGGTCGGCGCGGCCCGCCACCAGGATCGAGTTCCCCTGATCGGCATCGACGATATTGCCCACCGCGACGACCGGCACCATCGCCTCGTTCCTGATCTGGTCGGCAAAGGGCGTCTGGAACATCCGGCCGTAGACGGGACGCGCTTCCGGCGCGGTTTCCCCTGCCGACACGTCGATCAGGTCGACGCCGACGGCTTTCAGGCGCCGTGCGATCTCGACCGCGTCAGCCGGCGTGACGCCTGCGTCACCGACCCAGTCATTGGCCGACAATCGCACCGCGAGCGGCTTGTGCGCGGGCCATGCCGCCCGCACCGTCGCGATCACGTCGAGTGGATAGCGCAGGCGGTTGTCGAGCGATCCGCCATACTCGTCCGACCGATGGTTCATGACCGGCGTGATGAAGCTGGACAGCAGGAAGCCGTGACCAGCCTGGACCTCCAGCATATCGAAGCCCGCTTCCTCGGCGCGCAGGGCCGCAGCCACGAAGGCGTTGCGGATGCGATGCATGTCCGCCTCGGTCATTTCCTGCGGGACGATCCCGCCCGCTTTCCACGGGCGTGCAGATGCCGACAGGATCGTCCATGGTTCGCCAAGCGGTACGTCGTATCCCTCATCCGGCGCGCGACAGGATGCGCGCGCGCCGGCATGGCCGATCTGTGCGCAGGTGCGGGCAGCGCTGTGGCGATGAGCGAAATCATTGATGGCGCGCCAGCGCGCGACATGCGCATCGTCATACAGGCCCGGGCATGTCGGGGTTGCACGCCCCTCCGGCGCCACGGCGAGCATCTCCGTCATGACCAGCCCCGCGCCGCCCAATGCCCGCCCGCCATAATGGACGGCGTGAAAATCCGTGGCGTTTCCGTCGGCATCCGCCGAGTAGGTCAGCATCGGCGGGACGACCACGCGGTTGGGCAGTGTCAGTTCCCGCAACGCAAACGGCGTGAACAGCGGCTGGACCGGCCGGTTCAATTCACGATTGCCGGACCAGAACCAGCGCTCCACCCCCTCCAGCCAGGCGCGATCGCGCAGCCGCAGATTTTCATGACTGACACGCTGGCTGCGCGTCATCAGCGAGTAGGCGAATTGCGACAGGTCGAAATCGAGATAACGGTCGAGCGTCTCGAACCACTCGGTCGAATTGCGGGCACTGTTCTGGATCTTCAAAACCTCGACATGGCGCTCAGCCTGATAGTCCGCGAGCGCGGCGGCAAGCGCCGTGCGGTCATCAAGGCCCGGCCGGTCCAGCACCTGCGCAAGCTTGATCGCATCCTCAAGCGCCAGTTTTGTACCCGAGCCGATCGAGAAATGCGCCGTATGAGCCGCATCGCCAAGTAGCACGACGTTGTCGAATGACCACTGACGGCACAATACCCGGCGAAAATTGATCCATGCCGCCGAACCGCGCAGATGCGTTGCGTTGGAAATCAGGCCGTGTCCATCGAGATGCCGGGCGAAGATACGTTCGCACAGGGCAACGGAATCGGCCTGCTCCATGCTGTCGAGACCAAGCGCCTCCCACGTCTCGGGCGCGCACTCGACGATGAACGTCGAATGGGTCTCGTCGAACCGATACGCATGCGCCCATATCCAGCCCGCCTCGGTCTTCTCGAACAGAAAGGCGAACGCATCGAACAGCTTCGTCGTGCCGAGCCAGCTGAACCTGTTGCGACGGGTCTGGATATCGACGCCGAACTTTTCCGCATTCGCGGTCCGCACCTGACTGTTCACGCCGTCGGCAGCGACGATCAGGTCGAAATCGGCGAAGTGCGAAAGGTCCGCACTGAACTCCGTCTCGAAATGCATGGCGACACCCAGTTCCCGTGCACGGTCCTGCAATATCTGGAGCAACCGCTTCCTGCCGATGCCGATAAAGCCGTGACCTGACGAAACCACAGACTGGCCCGATACATTGACCTCGATATCGTCCCAGTGGGCGAAGCTGGCGGAGATGGTCGCCGCGCTTGCCGGATCATTCTCCGCCAGATTGGACAGGGTCTGGTCGGAAAAGACGACACCCCAGCCGAATGTGTCGCCGCTGCGGTTCCGCTCGAACACATGGACGTCATGCTCCGGATTCCGCAGCTTCATCGAAATCGCAAAATAGATGCCGGCCGGCCCGCCACCCAGACATGCAATACGCATCAACAATCTCCCATTTGCTTTAAGCCTAAAGCATTTTATTGCATCCGCAAGCAAATTTCCTTCCACCCCTATTCGAGGTTGTCGTGCAGCCGGCCGAGCAGGTCGAGGAGGCGACGAAAATCCGTCGCCGAAAATCCGCGTATCAGCTTGTGATACACAGGGGCCGTCGTTGTGCGCGCGATCGCCAGCCTGTCCTTCCCCGTTGTCGTAAGCAGCAGTTCCGTCACCCGCCCGTCGGATGCGCTGGGCGCCGTTTCGATCAGGCCCGCCTTCTGCATGCGCTCCACGATTCGCATCATCGTCGAGATGTTGATCACCGCCGACTTCGCGACCTGCGCGATGGGCAGAGGCTCCGCTTCCCCAAGGATCATCAGCACCCGCCAGGACGGTATGTCGAGGCCAATACCGCGCAACACCGACTCGATGACCACGTTGTACCGGCTGACCGCGCGGTTCAGCAGATAGAAGGGATAGGCATCGACGCGGAATTCATCCGAGCCCGGATCACCAAAGGCGCGCAAATCCTCAGCCAAAACATGCTCCCGCGAAATCGATGCGATTTTACTTGCATTTGCAAGTTAATCCAATAGCCTTCCGGTAGATGGTCCGAGGGAGGGTCTATGTCCAGCATCGAAATTCTCAGTGAGTTGGCGGGGGCCTTGGCCACCGGTTCCGTAAAGGTTGTCGATCTTACCCAGACATTGTCTGAGGATACGCCGCTGCTCGTCCTGCCCGAACCGTTCGGACAGACCGCCGCTTTCTCCCGGGAGGAAATTTCACGCTACGACGACAGGGGCGTCGCCTGGCACTGGAACAATTTCACCGTCGGCGAGCATACCGGCACCCATTTCGATGCCCCGGTGCACTGGGTGAGCGGCAAGGATCTGGCCGACAACAGCGTCGACAAGGTACCGGCGAAGAGCTTCGTCGCGCCCGCCGTGGTGCTCGACTTCTCGGCCGAATGCGCCGCCGACGCCGACTTCCTGCTGACGGCCGAGCATATCGAAACCTGGGAAGCGAAACACGGCCTGATCCCGTCGCAAAGCTGGGTGCTGTTCCGCACGGACTGGTCGAAGCGGGACAAGGACGGCTACACCAACCGGAAAGCGGACGGCGCGCATACGCCCGGCCCTTCGACCGAGGCGATCCGCTACCTGATCGATGAGCGCAATGTCCTGGGCTTCGGCGTCGAGACGATCGGCACCGATGCCGGCCAGGCACATCTGCTCACCCCCCCCTACCCGGCTCACACGCTGTTGCACGGCGCCGGGCGTTACGGGCTCCAGTGTCTGGAAAACCTCGACAAGCTGCCGCCGACGGGCGCGATCCTGATCTGCCCGCCGCTCAAGATCCGGGAAGGTTCGGGTAGTCCGCTGCGCGTCCTCGCGCTGGTGGAGGGCTGATCGGGTGGCGGAGCGCAGCTTCAAGGCCGAGGTAAAGAAACTGACGGCGGGCGCGGGGGAAACCTTCCATGGGGAAGGCATCCTGGCCGTGACCAAGGCGCTCCTCCAGTCGGGCGTCGCCTATGTCGGCGGCTATCAAGGATCGCCGATCAGCCATCTGATGGACGTGTTCGCCGACGCCAACGACCTGCTCGAAAGCCTCGACGTCCATTTCGAGGCATCGGCTTCGGAGGCGACGGCGGCGGCCATGCTTGCAGCCTCCGTCAACTATCCGCTGCGCGGCGCGGTCGCGTGGAAATCGGTGGTCGGCACGAACGTCGCGTCCGACGCCCTGTCCAACGTCGCGTCCGGCGGCGTGACCGGCGGCGCGCTGGTGATCGTCGGCGAGGATTATGGTGAAGGCTCCTCGATCATGCAGGAGCGCACCCACGCCTTCGCGATGAAATCGCAGATGTGGCTGCTTGATCCCCGCCCCAATTTGCCGAGCATCGTAGATGCCGTGGAACAGGGCTTTGCTCTTTCCGAGGCATCGAACACCCCGGTCATGCTGCAATTGCGGGTCCGCTCCTGCCACATGACCGGTTCGTTCGTGGCGAAGGATAATGTCCGGCCGCACATGACCGTCGCGGACGCCGCCGCGGCGCCGAACCGCGACACCAACCGCATCGTCCTGCCGCCGGCCAATTTCCTCCATGAAGTGGAGAAAATCGAGAAGCGCTGGCCCGCAGGCATCGCCTATGTCCGTGACAACCGCCTGAACGAATGGTTCGGCCCGAAGGACGCGCACGGCATCGGCATCATCGTTCAGGGCGGCCTCTACAACAACCTCAACCGGGCGATGGAACTGCTCGGCCTTTCCAATGCGTTCGGCGACAGCGACCTGCCGATCTATTGCCTGAATGTCGCCTATCCCCTGATCCCCGAGGAGATGACTGCCTTCTGCGCGGGCAAGCAGGCGGTGCTGGTTCTGGAGGAAGGCCAGCCCGAGTTCATCGAGCACGAATTGAATACGCTGGTCCGCCGCGCAGACATCCATTGTCGAATCGTCGGCAAGGACGTGATGCCACGTGCGGGCGAATACAGCGCGCAGGTGGTTCGCGACGGCATCGCGAAGTTCCTGCGCCAGTATGTCCCCGCCATCGCGCCGCAGGAGACGGCGGAGAATCCGCTGCCCGCGCCGGTCGCGGCCCAGATTCCGCAGCGCCCGGCAGGCTTCTGCACCGGCTGTCCGGAACGCCCGATCTTCACCGCGATGAAGCTGGTCGAGCGGGAACTCGGCCCGACCCATGTGTCGGCCGACATCGGCTGCCATCTGTTTTCCATCCTGCCGCCCTTCAACATCGGCAACACGACCATGGGCTACGGCCTGGGAGCCGCAGGCGCATCGGCGTTCAAGCCCAAGGACAAGCGAGCCATCGCGATCATGGGCGACGGCGGCTTCTGGCACAACGGGCTGACGTCCGGCATCGGCAATGCCGTGTTCAACAAGGACGATACCGTCACCGTCATCATCGACAACGGCTATTCGGCGGCGACCGGCGGACAGGACATCCTGTCCTCCCGCGCGCACAACAAGGAACGCGCGACCAACCACCCGATCGAGAAAGCGGTGCGCGGCATCGGCGGCGACTGGGTCCGGACGCTGTATCGTACCTATGACATCAAGCGGATGCGCGACACGCTGCGCGAAGCGATGACCACCGGCGAGAAAGGGCCCAAGGTCATCGTCGCCCAGTCGGAATGCATGCTCAACAAGCAGCGACGGGTGAAGCGGGAGCAGTCGCGGGCGCTGAAGGACGGCCAGCGCGTCGTGCGCGAGCGGTTCGGCGTTGACAGCGACACCTGCACCGGCGACCACAGCTGCATCCGCCTGTCCGGCTGCCCGTCATTGTCGATCAAGCCCAATCCCGACCCGCTGCGGCAGGATCCGGTCGCTCACGTCGAGAACAGCTGCGTCGGCTGCGGCCTGTGCGGTGAGGTCAGCCATGCCGCGGTCCTGTGCCCGAGCTTCTATCGCGCCAGCATCGTCAGCAATCCGGGCCGGTTGGAAAAGGTCGCCACGAAAATGCGTCAGGCGATGATCGGCTGGCTCCAGCGGCGCGATGACCGCGCCCGCCTTGCCCGCGCCTTCTGAATTCTGGGAACATCCACATGACCGTCGATCGCAATCACATCAGCATCGCCATTCTGGCCCTCGGCGGACAGGGGGGCGGCGTGCTGGCGGAATGGATTCAGGAGGTGGCTCGCCACCACGGCTGGCTGGCGCAGGGCACGTCGGTGCCGGGCGTCGCACAGCGCACCGGATCGACCGTCTATTATGTGGAACTGGCCCTTCCGGACGCTGACGGCCGTCTGCCGGTCATGGCGCAGATGCCGATGCCCGGCGATGTCGACATCGTCATCGCGTCGGAACTGATGGAAACCGGGCGCGCACTGCTGCGCGGCTTTTCCACCGCCGATCGTACGACGCTCATCGGGTCCACACACCGCATCTACGCCATTTCCGAAAAGTCGGCGATGGGTGATGGACGCGGCAGCAGCGACCGCATCGTCGAGGCCGCGGGACAGCGATCGAAGCGTTTCATCGGCTTCGACATGGAGGCGGCCACCGAGCGGGCAAGCAGCGTCATCAGCGCCATCATGTTCGGCGCGCTCGGCGGCAGCGAAGCCCTTCCTTTCCCCCGCGAAACCTTCGAACAGGCGATCAAGGACAGCGGCATTGCCGTTCCCAGCAACCTCAAGGGCTTCGACGAAGGCTATCGTGCGGCGCAGGGCGCAGTCACCCTTCCCGTCGAGGAAGCGCATCCACTTCCCGTTCCCACCACGGACAAGGGACGCGTCCTCGATGCCCGCGCCCGCCGGGTGCTGCCCGCCGGCGCGCTCATCAACGCGCTTCACGGCATCCAGCGGCTGATGGACTATCAGGACGCCGACTATGCCACGCTCTACCTCGACCGGCTGGAACGGATCGCCGTGCTCGACCAGCCGCCCCATCTGCTGACCAGCGAAACCGCCCGTCATCTGGCCCTGTGGATGAGCTATGACGACACCATCCGGGTTGCCGACCTCAAGACGCGGGCCAGCCGCATCGCGCGCGTCAAGTCGGAGGTGAAGGCACGCGACGGCCAGATCCTAGACGTCACCGAGTTCATGCACCCGCGCCTTCAGGAAATCGGCGAGACCTTGCCCGCGCCGCTCGGCCGGTTGCTGCTGGGTGACGGCGTGATCGCGAAGATGCTCGCGCCCTTCTTCACCGAAGGCCGCCATGTCCGCACCACCAGCCTGCGCTGGTTCCTGATGCTCCGGCTCGTGGCGAAATTCCGGGGGTTCCGGCGCCGCACGATCCGCTATGCCGAGGAACAGCACAGGATCGAACAATGGCTGGAACTGGCCGAGGAAGCGGTCGCCGAAGACAATGCACTGGCCGTCGAATGGATACGCTGCCAGCGCCTGATCAAGGGCTATGGCGACACGTTCGAGCGCGGTGTCCGCAATTTCACGGCCGTCCGCGAAGCCTTCCTGACGCGTCCGAAGGATAGCAGGAACGCCGCATGGCTGGCGGAGGCGTGCACGATGGCACTGGGCGACGAAAAGGGCGAGAAACTGGAGGATTTCCTCGCGAAGGCTGCCTGAAGTCCGGAGCTTTCCACGGCCTGCCGCCTGCCTGCCCCGACTATTCCCTTGCCCGCGACACGGCCGGACCAATGACACAGTCTCCGGATATCGGCGGCAGCCTCAGGATAACAGCACGACGCATGAGCCGTTAGACTTTCGGCCACATCAAGCGTCGGCCATCGGTACCGAAGTCGCGCGCGGTGAATGTTCCCGCACCCGCGACAGGCTCGACGGGCGCCGCCCGATCGAATGCCAAGGAATGTGATGACCCAGACGCAAGCAATCGAACTGAACAGGCTGGACAAGGTTCTGGCCGCCGATGCGAGACCGGCCATCGCCTGCTATTTCCCCATCGGCGACCCACAGTTCGACGACCGGATGCGCAACGCCTACTGGCGCGGCGGCGCTGATATCCTGGAACTGGGTATTCCCGCCCGAAATCCATTTCTCGACGGCCCGGACGTCGCCGGCGCCATGGGGCGCGCGCTGGCCAGCGGAGCAGATATCTTCGGCCGTCTGGACGACATGATGTGCTGGCTGGCGGAGGACGACAGCCGCCCGGCCGGTGTCGCCATGGCCTATGTGGAGGCTGGCCTCGAACCATTGCTCGAACCGGCGCGGCTCCGGATGCTCGACGGCGCGCTCGTCCTTGGCGAAGGACTGTCAGAGAGAGGCAATGCGTTCGCGTCATCGAACGTCAGAACCTGCGGCTTCGTCTCCGCAGCCCTGGGCGAGGAGGAAATCGCAGCGGCCCTGGATGCGCCGGGCTACGTGATGCTGCAGGCCGTCTCCGGCGCCACCGGCCCGCGCGCCTCGCTGGATCAGGACAACCGGGAGAAGATCGCACGCCTGCGGGCAAGCGGTCTGACAGCGCCCATTCTGCTGGGCTTCGGCATCAGCACGCCGGATCAGGCGCGACAGGCGATCGACATGGGTGCCGACGGAATCGTCGTCGGATCGATGTGCGTCCGCATGGGCATGCAGGGCGCCGACGCGCTGGAAGATTTCCTCGGCGGCATCAGGGCAGCGGTCGATGCCTGAATATATTCTCGGCATCGACCTCGGCACGACCGCGCTCAAGGGTGCGCTGTTCGACGTCCAACACGGTCTCGTCGCCGTCGCTTCCGCCGATTATCCCATCTATCGCCCACATCCCGGCCATGTGGAACAACGGGCCGAAGAATGGGTCGAGGCGTTGCTGGCGGTAACGGACAGGCTGTTCGATAGTCGCGCGCTCGACGATCTGGCGGCGATCGGCATATGCAGCCAGGTCAACACCCATGTCTTCGTCGACGGGAACGGGCAAGCACTCGCGCCCGCCATCGTGTGGCAGGATGATCGTTGCGAGAGCGCCGCGCAGGCGCTCAACGCCCGGATAACGGCGGAACAGCGGGAGCAATGGTGGCAATCGTCAGGCGGCGTGGCCGCCAGCCACACGGTCGCGCGCGCAACCTGGTTCGCCGAACATGAGCCCGACCTGTGGCGGCAAACGGCACAGGTGCTCTCGCCCAAGGATTATCTGATACGCCAGTTGACCGGCCAGTATGTCACCGATCCGTTCAGCTGTTTCGATCTGGTCGACGGCACCGGCGCCTATATCGAAGGGCTGATCGCACTGGTTCCCGGTCTGCGCGAGCGCCTGCCTCCGCTTCAGCGTTATTCCCATGTCGTCGGCCCGGCAACGCATGACCGCTTCGCACCGAGCAAGGCTCAGGTCGTCAACGGCACGATGGACGGCTTTGGCTGCCTGTTCGGATCGGGCGCACACAGGAGCGGCGAAGGCGCCTATATCAGCGGCACCAGCGAGATCATCGCGCTGATCTCCGACCGACCGGGCGGTGCGCCTGGTATCGTCAGCTTCATGCCGGTCGACGGCTGGCATGTGCAGGCCGGTCCGACACAGAGCGGCGGCGACACGCTGCGCTGGATGGGCAATCTTCTGGGCGAGACCATAGAGGAAGTGCTGGTCCTCGCCGAGCAGGCGGATCGCAGGAATTCCCCTGTCTTCTTCCTGCCCCATCTGCAGGGGGAGCGCGCGCCGTTCTGGGACAGCGCCGCGCGTGGAACCTTCCTTGGCCTCACCTCGAAACACGGAAAGCCCGAAATGGCGCTGGCCGCGTTGGAGGGCGTGGCAATTTCCGCCCGGCTGGTGTTCGAGGCGGCCCAGCAAGCCACCGGCCAGCTTTACGACAGCCTGTATCTGGGCGGCAACGGCAATCGTTCGGACCTTTGGGCGCAAATCCGGGCGGATGTCCTCGGCATTCCGTTGAAGCGCGTAAAATGCCTCGACATCGGTCCGGTCGGCGCCGTCATCATGGCCGGTGTCGGCACCGGAATGCTCGCCAGCGTACAGGATGCCAGCGAGCGCTTCGTCGAGGTCGAGCGGATATTCACGCCGGATCCGGCAATGCGGGATCGCTATGACGCAATGGCCGCCCGTTATCTCGCCGCCTATGAGGCGCTCAAGCCTATCTACGCGGCCTGAGGGGGCGAAGCGGCAGCCATGCCTGACGGCATTTGCCGCACGGACCGGATACTGGCGGCGGCGGGCGTATAACCCGCCGGGGATAGTGCCCCCTATCATCCTCCGATTGTCCAGACAGTCGGGGTATGCCGGTGACACACAGTAAGGGAAACGCGAGATCCATATTTGCCGTGCACGGCGGCGGCCTGCTGATCGGCCTGACGCTGGTCAGCTTCCCCGCGAGCGGCGCAGTGCTGCGGAACGTGCACCATCTTTCCGACGTCCAGTATGGCGCGATATACCTGCCCCAACTGCTCACGGCCGTATTCGGCGCATTACTCGGCGGTGTGACCAGCGATCGTATGTCGCTGTCCGCATCCTACAGGCTGTCGGTGGCCGCCTTCGCGGCGGCCGAACTGCTGCTGTTCGCCTCCGCCAGTGCGCCTTCGCATCTCGCGCTCAGCATCATCATGCTGGCGACCGGATGCTTCGGGTTCGGTTTCGGCTTCGGCGGCGGTCCTCTCAACGCCTTTGCCGCCATGCTCTTCCCGAAGCGATCGGGCGCATCCGTCACGGCACTGCACATGTGCGCGGGCCTCGGGCTGATGCTGGGGCCGCTGTTGTTCGGCACGCTGGCCCAGCAGGGACGCTGGGCGTTCGCGCCGTTGATCCTCGTCCTCCTCGCCTTCGCTATTCTGCTCGCCGCCAGCGGATTACGGCTGGATACCGCATCGGCAACTCCGGCCGCGCACGAGCTGGAAAGCCGGTGCGGCCGCACCGCGCGCTTCTGGCTCTGCGCATTCGCCGCCATGATCTATTCGGTGTGCGAGGGCATATTCTCAAACTGGGCAGTGGTGTTCCTGTCGGAGGAGCGGCACCTGCCCCTCACCGCCGCGTCCTTTGCCCTCACCATGTTCTGGGGCGGCATCACCCTGGGCAGGCTGATCGCCACGCTTTCGGGCGGCCGCGTGCCCCCTGTCGGTTTCCTCTTCGTCCTTCCGCTCGCGATGATCGGCAGCCTGCTGCTGCTTCCAGGAACGAGCGGCGTTGCTTCTGCCTATCTGCACTTTGGACTGGCCGGCCTCTCCTGCTCGGCCTTCTTCCCGATGCTCGTCGCCTTCACGGCAGAACGCCACCCGGCGAGCATATCCTGGATCGCATCGATGCTGACCGCCGCGATGATGGTCGGGGTCGGCATCGGCTCCTATGCGATCGGAGCGCTCAAGGAAGGCAGTGAAATCGCTTCCCTCTATCGCGTCTTCGCGCTCGTCCCCCTCGCCTGCCTTGCCTGCATCGCCCTCGCGCTGCTTTCCGGCCGAAGGGCAGCTAAAGCCTGACCGAGGAAAAATGGGGCCGCCCACTCCTTGAGATGAGTGGGCGGCCCCGTGCAAATGCCTTGGAAGGAAATGGAATGCCGCGACGGCTTACTTCGCGGGAAGAGACTTCAGATAAGCGACGATCGCCTGGCGCTGACCGGCGGATTTCACGCCCTGAAAGAACATCTTCGTCCCGGGCACCACCGCCTTCGGGTTCGCCATGAAAGCGTCCAGCTTCGCGTCGGTCCAGACGATGCCGCTCTTCTGCATCGGCTGGGAGTAATTATAGCCGCTGACTGTTGCCGCCTTACGTCCGACGACGCCCGCCATGCTGGGCCCCATCCGGGTCTCGCCCGGCTTCGTGCCATGGCAGGCCATGCAGGGCGCGAAGGCAGCCTTGCCGGTGGGCGGCGCCGATTGCGCCTGGGCCGCTGCGGGAAGCAAAGCAGCTGCGATCGTCAGGAAATGAAAAGTCCGCACCGGAAATCTCCTCAGCTTTCCCTACGCTTATGCCGCGCGCCCGATGTACGACGGATGAAGAGGGGAAGGTGCCGGGCCCCGCTGCGACCGGGCGCCGCAAAGCCACATACATCAAAAGCTTACCGGACCGGCGATGAGGTGCAGCCCATCGCCGATCCGGTAATTTTCAGGCTATCCCGGCAGGCGGGATGAGCTAGAAATTGAAGGTAAGCCGCGCGCCGTAGGTACGCGGATCGCCATATTGGAATGTGTACGCACCGAACAGGCCGCTGACGCTGGCCGAGGTCAGTATCGTCTCATTCTCTATGTTGCGGACATAGGCCTGCGCACTCCACCGGTCCTGGGGCGCGGTGTAGGTCAGCATGAAGTCGGTCTTCGTGAAGCTGTCCTGCTTTTCGAAGCCATAGTTGGTGAAGGCCAGGTAGTAGTCGTCCTCAAGCCGGCTCTGCCCACGCAGTGTCAGCTTGCCGTCGCCGATCGGGAAATCGTGCTGATAACCGACGCTGACCTGATAGGTTGGCGAGTTCGGCGGACGATTGCCGGCGTACTGCTGCGTGCCGACGATGAAGTCCTTGAACCGGGCATGGGTATAGCCGAGATAGACGTCCAGCTGATCACGCGGCGACGGACGAACGACGCTCTCGATCTCGAACCCATACACTTCGGACTTGCCCGCATTGAACACCGCGGTGAAGCCGTCGCGGAACTGGCTGATCTGCTGGTCCTTGTAATCATAATAATAGGCCGACAGATTGAGCTCGAACACGCCGCGCCCGAAACGGTTCTTCGAACCGATTTCATAGGCCGTGATGTTTTCCGGTCCATATTGCAGCACGCCCAGCGTACCGAGATCGCTGAAGCCGCCAGCCTTGTAACCGGTATCCCGCTTCACATAGAGCAGGTTCGACGGCGTCGCCTGCCAGTTCATGGCAAGGTGATAGGTCCACTTGTCGCTGGAGGCCGAACCGACAGTCGTCCTCTGGTTGGCCGGAAGCTCGAGTTCGGCAGCGCCGCTGGTGTCGGAATAGCCCTCGCGGAACTTCTCGTCCTTCGAATAGCGGACGCCCGCCTCTGCCTTCAGATTGGGTACGATTTCATAGGACGCCTGCCCAAAGACCGCCTTCGATTTGGCAACTACCTTCGGATAGATGAACGAGAAACGAGCGTAGCCGTCAGGATAGGCCGGATCCGCATAGGTGGAGAAGTAGGTCGCGAGATTGTTCTTGTTACGGAAGTAGAACGCACCCAGTTGCCACTGGAACGGACCATTGCCGCTGGAGGTCAGCCGCAGTTCATGCTGCCAGTCCTCGGCGTCCTCGCTCGGTATGAAGTAGGCATCGGACTTCAGAAGGCCGTCGAGGTCGCGAACCTGCGAATATTTCTGGCTGCGCCAGCCACCGATATAGGTGAGACCGGCAAAGCCAAAATCATAGTTCGCGGTCAGTTCGACAAGCTTGCTCTTCATGTCGATGCTCTGGCGCGGCTGGCCGAGCGCTGAGCCCTGACGCACCTTGGGCGCTTCCATATCATAGTCGACCGCACCCGTGAGCGGCACGCCATAGAAGGTCGGCCCCACGCCGCCGACATCGGTATATTCGCCCTTCAGCAGGATCGAGAGCCGATCCGTCGGATCGAACTTCAGTTGCAGACGCGCGGACTTCGCATTCGCGTCGTCACCGTCCTTGCCACCGGCATAGTTGTTCGTGCGATAGCCATCATGCTTACGGAAGAAGAAGGAGCCGCGCGCCGACAAGGTTTCGCCGAGCGGGACGTTGATGAAACCGTCGGCAGTGTAGGCGTTGTAGTTGCCATAGCCAGCCGAAAGCGAAGCGTCGAAGTCCTTGCCCGGCTTGGCCGTGATGAAGTTGACTGCGCCGCCCGTGGCGTTGCGCCCGTACAGCGTGCCCTGCGGGCCGCGCAGTACTTCGACGCGCTCAAGGTCGTAGATCGATTCATTGAGGCCGAAGGGGTGCTGGAAGTAAAAACCGTCGGAACTGATCGACACCGCCGGATCGCCGATCTCGGTCGTGTCGCGGCTCGAAACACCACGGATCGTGATGATCGTGTTGACCGAGTTCTGGGCGAGGTTGACGCTCGGCGCGATCCGCGACAGGTCGGCGATGCTGTTGACGCCGTTCGAACTGAGGGTGTCCGGGGTGAAGACCGACATTGCGATCGGGGTGCGCTGCAAGGTGCTCTCGCGCTTTTCGGCGGTTACGACGATATCGCCGCCGAACTGGTTGTCAGCTGTAGCTCCATCCTGCGCGATGGCTGTTCCCGAAACCTGAACCGCCAGCGCCGCGACACCACACCGTAGAATCCGGATGCAATTCTTCATAACCTTCCCCTTAACTCCCTGAACGAGCGACATATCGATATTGCGGTCAATCATGTAACCGTTTTCAAAACGTAGCGCGATTCGTTTTAGGTCTCAAGTAATTTTCTGACAGCGCACGACGGGGCTTTCTTATCTTATTGCATCCGTGCGACGCGCGGGACCATCGTTCCGCGCGGGCAAAACCGCAAATCAGCGTATTTTGCGGAGATAGTCGAACGAGGCCCGGATTTCCTTGAGGGGATCGGCCGACCGGTCATATTCGACGTAAAAATGCTGCACGCCCGCCTTGCGCGCCTTGCCGATCAGCCGCTTCAGATCAATGATGCCTCCTCCCACGACCGTGAAGTCACCGTCGGGCGCCATGTCCTTGACGTGAACCAGACGATAGCGACCGGGATGGTTGCGGAGGTAGGCGATCGGGTCTGCCTTCGCCTTGTGGAACCAGTAGAAGTCCATCTCCATCTTCACCGTGTCGGGATTCGTCCCTTTAAGGAGAAGGTCGTAAATCACATCATTGCCCAGACGGCCGAACTCACGGTCATGGTTGTGGAAGGTGAAGGTCAGACCCTCCCGCGCGCAGGCATCTCCGGCGGCATTGAACGCGCTGATGAACGCGTCGACGATTTCCCGCGTGGCAAGGTGCGGCGCCATCAGGATCGGCCAGACCACGTATTTCTGGCCCAGCGTCTTGGCGACACGGATGCCCTCGTCGACCAGCGCAGCCGCCTTGTCCGGCTGCAGCGCCGCGACATAGTTCTCCCGGTTCTGTTCCGTCGTGATCTGGCGCTTCGACCAGGCAGAGAACGACCCGTACAGTTCCGCGGACGCAAGGTGCTGGGAAGGCGAGAGCAATCCATATTTGTCGAGAATGCCGCGCACATAAGCAGGGTCACGACCGAAGCTACCGATCGTTTCAACTTCCCTGTATCCGATTTCGGCCACCGCGCGGAGCGTACCCTCGAAGTCCTGCTCCAGTGGGGCGACGACGGTGAAGAGTTGCAGGCCCCACCTCCGGCGAGCGTCCGCGTTGGCCGCCTGAGGAATGGCGCCGGCCATCAGTGCCAGCGCCGACATCTCCATGAATTGCCTTCTGTTCATCGCCATCTCTTTATGTCAAAAATGTAATCGGTATCATCGTCTATATCGATACCGCTTTTGTCAACGTTGCGGCCGGGGCGTATCCCATATGGCCGTGGAGTTGTCGGGGTACGACGCTACACCGGACTATAAAAGCCAGCATGCAGAAAACTCAGGAAAGACAGGAGAACCATGATGCAAAAAACGGGATGGATGTGCGCGATACCCGTGATGGCCGCACTGGTGGCACTGGGCACCTCTCCGGCGCAGGCAACGGAAATGAAGGGTAAATTCATCCATCATGTCTATTTCTGGCTGAAGCACCCCAATAATATTCAGGACCGTGAAAAACTCGTCACTGGCCTGAAAACGCTCGCATCGATCAAGACGATCCGCGCGCACCATATCGGCAAGCCCGCCGCCACGGATCGTCCAGTGATCGACCGATCCTACTCGATCTCCTGGATGCTGGTATTCGACAACAAGGCCGATCAGGACGCCTATCAGGTTGACCCTGTTCACCTGGCCTTTGTCGAGAAGGTGTCGCCCGTCTGGGACCGGGTCATCGTCTATGACTCCGAAGCGATCGACTGAAGGAACAGGCCCGCCCCTTCAACGGGGCGGGTCGGGCAGTTCCTTGATCTCTATGCGGCGGAAATCGATCGGATGCCCCTCGCCCTGGAGCGAGATATATCCCGAACGCAGCCCGATCTCCTTCGCGCCACCGGCAAGATAGAGGCGCATGGCCGTGAGGTCCGTGGGGTCAAGTTCCGGCTTGTCGAACCGCGCCACTTCCACGCCGTCCACTTCCACCACCGTCGCGCCACCGGCATGCACCTCGATCTCCAGATGGACCCAATCCTCGCCGGAATAGGGCCGTGAAACCGAGACGACACAGTGCGTCGGAACGCGCGCGCCGTTCACCTGCACATTGGTCCCCGGCGTGCAGAGATTGCCGGTCGTTTTCCGCTCCGCCCCCTCACCATTGAGCAACTGAACCTCGATCGACACCGGGAACGGCTGATCGATGCCAATCTGCTCCGGCGCCTGACCATAGATCATGACGCCGCTGTTGCGCTTGCTCCATGGCGGTCCACCCGGCGTATCCACACCGACGAACCGGTAGTCGAGCCGCAGGCGATAGCTGGAAAAGGGCTTTCGGTAGATGAGATGCGCGAACTCGTCGAAGAAGGCCGGATACCGGTCATACGCGACATGCAGGATGCCCTCGCCTGCGCGAAACGTGTCGTGCGCATTGTCCCCGAGCGGATGGTGATTGATCTTGGGCACCCATCCGTCGAGACTGCGCCCGTCGAACAACGGGCGCCATTCCTGCTCCTGCACGTCATGCTCACGCGCCTGCACCGGGCTGGCGACGCCCGCCAGAGCGGCCAGGGCGATCAACGCCCCGGCCATACCCATGCTTCCCGCCCGCGCAACACCGGCGAAAGAAAGACGTCCCCCCATCAGAAGTTGAACGTCAGGCGGCCACCGTAGGTACGGGGCGGCGCAAGTTGATAGGTGTAAGCGCCAAACAGACCACTGGCGCCGGCGGACGTGATGACGATCTCGTTCTCGATGTTCCGGATATAACCCTGAAGGCTCCACCGCTCATCGGGCGCCGTGTAGGTGAGCATGATGTCCGTCCGGGAAAAGCCCTGCTGCCGCTCACGTCCATAGTTGGTGAAGGCCAGATAGGACTCCGTTTCATAGTGCGTCTGGACACGCGGCGTGATCCGGCCCATGCCGGTATCCAGATCATATTGCAGGCCGCCGCCAAGCTGCCATTTGGGGGAACTGGGCGGACGATTGCCGGCATACTGGACATTGCTGACAAGGAAATCCTTGAACTTGGCGTCCATGTACGCGACCGATCCGTCGAATTGCATGCCCGGCACCGGTTTCGCCACAACCTCGACCTCGACACCGCGGATACGCGACTTTCCTGCGTTATAGATCGCGGTAAAGCCGTTGTTGAACTGGCTGATCTGCTGATCCTTGTAGTTGTACGTATAGGCCGACAGGTTCAGTTGAAGCCGGTTGTCGAAGAAGCGGTTCTTAGCACCGATTTCATAGGACGTGATGTTCTCCGGGCCATAGGGCACGTTGCCGATGTTCTGCACGTCGCTGAAACCGCCCGCCTTGTAGCCGGTGTCGCGTTTCACGTAGAGCAGGTTCGACGGCGTGACCTGATAGTTGGCGGCAAAGTGCGTGGTAACCTTGCTGCTGCTGGCATGCACATCGGTCGGGACGTTGCCAACGCCCGTATAGGCGGTGCCGGTCGTGTTCGCATATCCGCGCCGGCTCTTGAAGTCGTCCGAATAGCGGACCCCCGCCTCCAGTTGCAGGCCCGGAATGACCTCATAGGAGGCCTGGCCGAATACCGCCTTCGACCGCGCGATGACGCTCGGATAGATGAACGCAAAACGCGCCAGCGCCTGTCCCGGCGATACCGTGCTCTGGAAGGTCGAGAAATAGGTCTCCGTGCTGTTCTTCTCGTGGAAGTAGAATGCACCGGCCTGCCACTTGAACGGGCCGTTCCCATTCGAGGTCAGGCGTACCTCATGCTGCCAGTCGCGCGCATCCTCGCTGGGCAGGAAATAGGCGTCGGATTTCAGGACACCGTCCAGGTCGCGGACCTGCCGGTATTTCTGGTTTCGATAGCCACCCAGATATGTGAAGGTGGCAAAATCCAGGTCATAGTCGAGTGTCAACTGGATCGATTTGTTGGTCCCATCCAGGCTCTGGCGGGGCGAGCCCATGACGGACCCCTTCCTGTCGATATCCGGCCGCACGGCATTGTTGACCGGCCCGTTGAACAGGACACCATAGAATGCGGGGCCGATACCGCCGATACTGGTAATCTGCCCCGACAGCAGCAGCGAGAGCCGCTCGGTCGGGGTGAGCTTCACCTGCAGGCGCGCGGACACGGTATCTGCATCATCGCCGTCATTGCCGGCATAGTTATTGGTGCGATAGCCGTCGCGCTTGCGCAGGAAGAACGAGGCGCGGGTCTGAATGGCGTCGGACAGCGGAATGTTCACAGCCGCTTCCGCCGTCATCAGATTATAATCACCGATGCCGACCGACGCGTTGCCGCCAAACTCTTTCGTGGGCTTGGCGGTGATGACGTTGATCGCGCCGCCGGTGGCATTGCGTCCGTACAGCGTACCCTGCGGGCCACGCAGCACCTCGATCCGTTCCAGATCGTACATCGTGTCGTTGAAACCGAACGGACGCTGGTAATAGAAGCCATCAGTGCTGATCGAAACGGCGGGATCACCGATTTCCGTTGTATCACGGCTCGACACGCCGCGAATGGTAATGATCGTGTTGACCGAGTTCTGCGCGAAGTTGAGGCCAGGCGCGAGGGTCGAGAGATCGAGCAGGCTGGCGACGCCGTTGCGCTGAAGCGCGCTCGCATCGAGAACGGACATGGCGATGGGGGTTTTCTGGACCGTGGTTTCGCGCTTTTCCGCGGTGACAACGATCTCGCCCAAGCCCGCTTCGGCGTCCTGGGCAAACGCGATCGCTGGGGCAAAGGCTGCTGCAACCATCGCCGCACCGGCCAGAAGCCGCAGCCGGTTCATCGACGCTGAATTAGGGGACGTCCCTTTCATAAAAATCTCCCGATATGTTATCGATTACATACAATCGTGCAAATCTATTGCCATTCTTGGCCATCCACCCGAGCCTTGGAACACGTAACGGAATGGCATCGTTTACATCGCTCATTTCGACGCGAAAGGGAAGCGCTATTCTCTGACCAAGCGCAACCGGCCCCGCCACACCGATTTTTCACCCGCTCTCAACCCGCACCGGAAAAATTTGGCCCGTCGCGTTGCGGATTGAAGCCTGCTAGTGCGTTTGGAATTCCGGATCGAAAGTGGGTGGCAGTGGCAAACATCAGGGATATAGCACGGCTTGCGGGCGTTTCGGTGGCTACCGTGTCCCGTGCCTTGGCCAAACCCAATATCGTCAGGCCAGCGACGATCGAGAAAGTGAAGAGCGCCATCGCCGCTCTCGACTACAGCCCGAATGTCGTCGCGAGCAGCCTGCGCCGGCAGCGCAGCGACACCATCATCGTCGTCGTGCCGAACATCCACAACCCGTTCTATTCGGGCGTTGTCCAGGGCATCGAGAACATCGCCCATGACAACGGATACCGGATCCTGCTGGGCGAGACCCAGGACAATCAGGACCGGCTTGACCGCTACACCGCGATGATCGCGAGCCGCGGCGCCGATGGGCTTATCCTGCTGGGTTCCCTCCTGCCCTCGGTCGTGCGGGACAGCCTTGCCGAAGGCAGGGATTCATCGATCCCGCTGGTACTCGCCTGCGAACGCTTCGACGGCCTGAAAAGCCCCACCGTGGAAATCGACAATGTCGCAGCCTCACGACTGGCGATCGAACATCTGCTGGAGCAGGGGCATCGCCGGATTGCCACGATCACCGGCCCTGCCCGCAACAACCTGACCGTGGATCGCCTTCTGGGCTATCGCGATGCGTTGAAGGCTGCCTCGATCCGTTTCGACCGCAAGCTGGTGGTGGAAGGGGACTTTTCGATCAAGTCCGGCTACGACGCCATGACGCACCTGCTGACCCTGGACAAACGGCCTACGGCCGTATTCTGCGCGAACGACGAAATGGCCATCGGCGTCCAGAAGGCGCTGTGGGATGCGGACGTGGCGATCCCGGACGAGATCGCCGTCGTCGGCTTCGACAACCTTCGTTTCGCCCAATATGCCGTGCCTTCGCTGACCACCATCATGCAACCGACCGTGGAGATTGGCGAAACCGCGATGAAGCTGATGATCGGCGTCCTGACGGCACATATTGCCGCGGGGGAACGCGTCGTCGTTCCACATCAACTGGTGGTCAGGGCGTCAACGGTCGGGGAAGCCGGCTCCCCCTCCCATTGACGCCCCGCACGATTTAGAGGGCGTTGGCCTTCACCTTTTCCGCCGCATAGGCCGCAGCACGAGCGGTCAGCGCCATATAGGTAAGCGACGGATTCTGGCACGCGGAAGAGGCCATGGCGGCGCCGTCCGTCACGAACAGATTGGCGATCTCATGCGACTGGTTGTGCGCATTGAGAACGGAAGTGGCCGGATCCTTGCCCATGCGCGCGCCACCCATCTCGTGCACCGCCGTACCGCCCAGGCCCGGCTCCTCCGAATAGGACAGCACCTTGCCGCCAAGCAGGGCGACCATGTCCTTCGCCTCGCGGCTCGCCTTCGCCAGCAGCCGCCGGTCATTCTCGCCATAGGCAAAGTCGATCCGGGTCTGCGCGATGCCGAACGGGTCAACCTTGCTGGCGTCGAGCGTGATCCGGTTATCCTCCCGCGGAAGGCACTCCGCGAACGCTCCGAGCAGCATGTTCCATTCGCCCGGTCCGTGCAGTGCCGCCTTGAAGTCCTTGCCGACACCGGCCGTGCTGGCGCCCCGCGCCCAGCCACGACGATAGGCGCCGCCCTGATAGGAATAGCCGCGCAGCAAATCCCGCTCGCCATTGTCGAGATTGTAGAAGCGCGGCACGACGATGCCGTTGGGCCGGTTGCCGAAATATCCGTGGTCAAGGAACCCCGGTATCTCCGCCACCACGGACATCGTGAGCGCGTGATCCATGAAATAGCGCCCCAGCGTACCACTGCCGTTGGCGAGGCCATTGGGCTGCGCCGCACTGGCCGAGCGGAGCAGCACGCTGACGCTGTTGATCGTACCGGCACAGAGGAACACGACCTTCCCCGTATAGGTCTTGCGCGCCCGCGTCTTGGTGTCGAGTACCCGGATGCCAGAGACCCGCTTCGTCGCCGGATCATAGTCCAGCGATTCCACGAGGCTGTCGGTGATCAGCGTCAACCGGTTGGTCGCGCGTGCCGCCGGGAGGGTAGAGCTCTGCGTACTGAAATAGGCGCCGAACGAACATCCCCGCGCGCAGATGTTACGATACTGGCATGGCGAGCGATCACCGTTCTGCTCGGTCATGTTGGCGCTGCGGCCGATGATCATTTTCCGCTCTGGATACGCTGCCTCGATCTTCGCCTTCAGCGCGTGCTCGACCGCGTTCAACTCCATCGGGCGCTGGAAATGCCCGTCCGGAAGCTGCGCCAGCCCTTCTGTCGAACCCGAAACGCCGATGAAATCCTCGACATGATCGTACCACGGACTGACATCCTGATAGCGGATCGGCCAGTCGCAACCATGCCCGTCCGCCGCATTCGCACCGAAATCCAGATCGCTCCAGCGGTAGCATTGACGCCCCCACAGCAACGACTTCCCACCGAGTTGGTAGCCGCGGCGCCACTGGAACGGATCTTTCTCGGTCGTCTGGTACGGGTTCTCCCGATCATTCGCGAAATGCCGGTATGTCCACTCGTTGAAGTACATGCCCTTGCTCTGAACGGCATAATCGCGTTCGAACATTTCGGGGTCGCCATATCCGCGATAATCAAGCTCCCAGGGCGCCGTCATCTCGGTCGTGTAATCCTGCTGATGCTCGATCATCGGACCACGCTCGACCAGCAGGACGGACAGCCCCCGCTCGGTCAGTTCCTTGGCCGCCCAGCCTCCCGTGATGCCGGAGCCCACGACGATCGCGTCGAACTCAGCACTCATATCTTCATTGCTCCCTTGCGGATCGAAAGACCCGACCAGTCATTGGACAGGGCCTGATGGCCGGGCTTGATCGGAATGTCGGCATCGTACCGGCCAGGCACGAGTTCGTAGTCGAGCTCCTGCGACCCGCCCGCCTCCGATGTGTAATAGCCCACCAGCATCAGCGTCTTGGCCGTGACCCACGGGCTATCGCCCGGCGCGCCGGGGCGATAGCTTTCCGTATCGAGCGCCGCGATCAGCGCCTGCTGCGCAGCCTTCGGCCGGGCAAGGAAGTCGCCACCCGCGCGCGCGTCCACATCCGCCTTGAGCCGTGCCATGAGGTCGGCTGGCGCGCCCAATATGCCCTTTTCGACTGCGCGCGAGACAAAGGCGAACACCTCCGTGGTTCCGGCCCCAGGGGTACTGGTCGTCGGAATCATGATCTCGCCAAGCCGCTGGAAGAAAGGCGCATAGCCCACATCCGCCGCGAGCGGTCCCGCCAGCGCGCTGGACAGCAGCAATGCGCCCAGCATCCCGCCAGCGCCACGCAGCGCACTACGGCGATCAATCGCCAGTTCCAGCAGATACGGCCCCGCATCGGGGCTGGATTCGACAGGCATTGCTCGTCCCTCGCTCATGCGTCGTCATTGCATAGCTGTTCGGGCCTTGCCGGCAGCCCTTGCGAACAGATATGAAACCGTTTTCATCGTGCCGTCACGCCCAAGCTCATGTCAAGCCAATCATTTCGGCGCGCTGAACGATGACGACATGCGTACAGTTTCCGGTCCGACCCCAACGCAAGGACATGACGGCCCACGCCCTCCGCGCGGTCATTTGCGATCGCGACCAGCACGAGCTCACCTCGGGAACCTCGAATGAAATCCTTTACATTTTCGCAGCCAGCCATTACCCCGGCCGTATGAAGGCAAGAAAACAAATGCTTTGAGGATGGACCGATGGTCAGTGCTGAAATGATTGCGCCCGCCAAACAGGATTCGGGCAACAGCCCGGCCCTTGTCGGACGCCTGAGCATACTCATGTTCCTTCAGCTCTTCGTATGGGGCGCCTGGAACGTGACTCTCGGCCTGGTCATGCAGACGGTCGGCCTCGGCAACCTGATCGCCAATGCCTTTTCGGTGGGGCCTATCGCCTCGATCGTCGGTTCGCTCCTGCTCGGCATGCTTGCGACCCGTTACCTGCGCCCGCGCATGCTGATGGCGATCCTGCATCTTGTGGGTGGCGCCATCCTGTTCTGCCTGCCGTCGCTGATTTCCTCCGCCAGCGGCGGCACCTTCGTCTGGCTACTGCTCGGCTACATGATCCTCTACATGCCGACCGTCGGCCTCGCGAACACCATCGCGCTCAAGAGCTTCGGTGAACGGGTGGACAGCTTCCCCTTCGTTCGCGCGTTCGGTACGCTGGGCTGGATCATGGCCGGCCTGATCGTGGGCTGGGCAGGCCTGTCTGCGAGCCCCCACATCTTCACGGTCGCGGCAGTCGCCTCCGTGCTGCTGGGCCTCTACAGCTTTTCATTGCCCGACGTCGCTGCTGACGCGCCGGGCGGCGACGGGCTGGTACGGCAGGTGCTCTGCGCCGACGCCTTCGGCCTGCTGCGGCAACGCTCGTTCCTCGTCTTCATCGCCTGCGCGACGCTGATCTCCGTGCCGCTCGCCATGTACTACGCCTATGCCTCGCCCTATATCGGCGCGGCCGGCATCACCAACGTCAGCGGCACCCTCGCCATCGGGCAGATGTCGGAACTGGCCTTCATGTTCTCCATGCCCTGGCTTTACCGGAAATTCGGTGTGAAGCCCCTGCTCCTGCTCGGGATGCTGGCATGGGCCATGCGCTATGCCCTGTTCGCGATCGGCGACGGCGGCGCATCGATCTGGGCGGTCTATCTCGGCGTTGCCCTGCACGGCGTGTGCTATGACTTCTTCTTCGTTGCCGGCGCGATCTACACCAGCAAGATCGCGACCCCGCACGGCGTCAATGCGCAGGCACAGGGCATGCTGACCCTCTTCACCTACGGCGTCGGCATGTTGCTGGGATCGCAGATCGGCGGCTGGCTCTACGCACAGCTGCCTGCCACGCCCACCATCGGCGACTGGCATCAGATGTGGTGGTATCCTGCGATCGCAGCCGCCGCCATCGCCATCATCTTCCAGTTCACCTTTCGCGACGACAGCCAGGCAGAAAAGCATATATGAAAACCATCAAAGGGCCTGCGATTTTCCTTGCCCAGTTTCTGGGGCAGACAGCGCCTTTCGACACGCTCGACACACTCGCCCACTGGGCTGGCGACCTTGGCTACAAGGGCGTACAGATTCCCTGCGACCCGCGCCTCATCGACCTCCCCAGGGCTGCGGAAAGCAAGGCTTATTGCGACGAACTTCGCGGCAGGCTTGCGCAATTCGGCGTGGAACCGACCGAACTGTCAACCCACCTTCAGGGACAACTCGTCGCGGTCCACCCCGCCTATGACGCGCTGTTCGATGGTTTCGCGCCCGAGGCCCTGCACGGAAGGCCCGCCGAACGGCAGGCATGGGCCGTCGAGCAGGTCAAGCTGGCGGCAAAAGCCAGCGCGAACCTCGGCCTCTCCGCGCATGCCACCTTCTCCGGCGCGCTCGCCTGGCCCTATGTCTATCCTTGGCCGCAGCGCACGCCCGGGCTTGTCGAGGAAGCCTTTGCCGAGCTCGCCCGCCGCTGGCGCCCGATCCTCGATGCCTTCGACGATGCCGGGGTCGACTGCGCGTTCGAGATTCATCCGGGCGAGGACATCCACGACGGCGCGTCATGGGAACGGTTCCTGGCAGCGGTGGATCATCACCCGCGCGCGCGCATCCTCTACGATCCGTCGCACTTCGTGCTGCAACAACTCGACTATCTCGATTTCATCGATCGCTATCACGACCGGATCGCCTGCTTCCATGTGAAGGATGCGGAATTCAATCCGACCGGCCGTGTGGGCGTGTATGGCGGCTATGAAAACTGGATCGACCGCGCCGGCCGCTTCCGTTCGCTCGGCGACGGACAGGTCGACTTCCGCGCGATCTTCTCGAAGATGGCGCAATATGACTTCGCCGGATGGGCTGTGCTCGAATGGGAATGCGCGATCAAGCATCCCGAAGACGGCGCGCGCGAGGGCGCACCATTCATTCGCGATCACATCATCCGGGTCACGGACCGCGCGTTCGATGACTTCGCCGCCAGCGCGCTCGACATCGACGGCAACCGCCGCCTGCTCGGCATTGCACCCGGCGCGGACCGGTAGCACCATGACGCCGCAACCGGCGCGACCGGCCAAAGACTGATATCGCCCAAGGACTTCAAGGATGACTGCAAGACGACTGCGCTACGCGATGATCGGTGGCGGCCCGGGCGCCATGATCGGCCCCATCCATCGCATCGCGGCCCGGATCGACGATCGATGGGAACTGGTGGCCGGTGCCCTGTCGTCCGATCCCGCACGCGCGGCGGAGGGTGCGGCGGAATGCCACATCGCGCCGGAGCGCAGCTATGCCGACTGGCAGACGCTGATCGCGACCGAGGCGCAAAGGCCCGACCGGATCGACGCGGTTGCGATCGTGACACCGAACCACCTGCATGCCGGGCCTGCGATCGCCGCACTGGAGGCCGGTTTCCATGTCGTCTGCGACAAGCCGCTCGCAGCCTCGCTCGAGGACGCCCTGGCCATCGGTCGTGCCGCCGAAGCCAGCGCCGCCACCTTCGTCCTCACACATACCTATTCGGGGTATCCAATGGTGCGGGAGATGAAGGCAATGGTCGCTTCCGGCGTGCTGGGCGATCTGCGGATCATTCAGGCCCAATATGCCCAGGACTGGCTGACCCTGCCGGTCGAGAAGGAAGACAACAAGCAGGCGGCGTGGCGGACGGACCCGTCGCGTTCCGGTGCAGGCGGCGCGCTCGGCGACATCGGTACGCATGCCTATCATCTGGCGAGCTTCGTCACCGGGTTGCGCGCGGATGCGCTCTGCGCCGACCTCTCGTCCTTCGGCGAAGGCCGGCAACTGGATGACAACGCCCATCTGCTGCTCCGTTACCCCGGCGGGGTGAAGGGCATGCTCTGGGTGTCGCAGGTCGCCCCGGGCAAGGGCAATCAGCTACGGCTCGGCGTCTACGGCAGCAAGGGGGGCGTCGAATGGGATCAGGAAAATCCCAACCAGCTCCGTTTCACTCGCCTGGGCGAACCAGTGGCGATCGTCGAGAGAGGCGGCGCGACGCCGCGTTACGACGGCTATACCACGCGGCTGCCCGGCCATCATCCGGAGGGCTATCTGGAGGCCTTCGGCCAGCTCTACAGTGATGCCGCCGACCTCATTCTCGCGCGAGAGGCCGGCCGCCTGCCGAACGGCGCCGCTGCCGCGCTTCCGGGCATCGACGACGGCATCGAGGGCCTGCGCTTCATCACGGGCGCGATCGCCTCGCACCGTGCAGGGGGATGGCTCGGCCGCGACGAGTGGGTGACGGGCCAAACAACCGCCTGATCCCCACGTCCACAGACATCGGGTAACAAGGCCGGGTCGGGACTTTCGGCCAATGTCCGTCCGCACGCGGCGAAGCTATGCTTGCGTACGACACGCCATCCTTCCTCCCCGGCGATTTTGACGATAATGTCGTGTCGGGGGGAGCGATGTTGAGAGAACACGAACTTCGACGTCATATCGTCAGCGAGATGCACCTGCGCCGTTGGCCAAAGCTGACGACGCCGCTTCAGATTATCCAGATCCTGCGCCTCGTCGACAGCAAGGTCCGCGATGCGGAGTTTGAAGCCGTGCTCGCGCCTCCAGCCGGCGGACGGATCGAGGCGGCCGGCAAGCGCCACGTTTCGGGTACGCTGGAAGGTGATATCGCTTTCACATGGGAGCGGCACAGCGAGGCAAGCAGCATCACGCTGTTCGCGGAACCGGCATCGCACGCCGCACTCGCAAGCGCGATCGAATGGGCCGAATCCCTTCCCGGCGATGCTCTGCGCGCGACGCGCCTGACGCTGGTGCAGGACGAAGACACGGCCGAGGCGATGATGGCCGACATGGCCTTCGTGCCGAACGAACTCGTTTCCTGCCATGTCGCCGGGCAGGCGCGCATCTGGTCCGATTTCCTGATCGGCGCAGACGGATACGGCCGCCTGCTGGTGGCGGCGAACGGCCTCGCCGGAAGCGACCTGACCCGCGTGGTCCAGCGCCTGCAGGAACTGGGGAACTATCGGAACCTCGCGCTGCTGGGTCTTCCCGTCGCGCAGGCGAGTTGGCCATTGCTCGACGCGGCGGAGCAGCATCTGCGTCGACTGGCCGAAAACATCGTAAGGAGCGACGTACGTGATGACGCGCTCATGGATCAACTGTCCTCCCTCTCCCTCGAAATCGCCACGATCGCGAGTTCCGCCAATTACCGGATGAGCGCAACCGACGCCTATGCCCAGCTGGTCGACGAACGGTTGAATGATCTCGCGCCCACGGCGATCGCTGGCTTCCCGTCGTTGCTGGACTTTACCCAGCGGCGCCTTCTGCCCGGCGTGCGGACCTGCGCGGCGTTCACCAAGCGCGAACGGCAGGTCACCGCCCGCGCTGCACAGTTCACGGCGCTGTTGCGCACCCGGATCGAGACACGGATCGAAAACCAGAACGGGGCGCTCCTTGCCTCACTCGAACGGAGCGCAAAGATGCAGTTGCGCATGCAGCAACTGGTCGAGGGATTGTCCGTCGTCGCGATCAGCTATTACGCGATCTCACTGATCGGTCATGTTCTGGAAGGCGCGGAAACCTTCCTCCACGGCTTCAATCCGCATCTGGCGGTCGCCATCGTCACGCCCGCCGTCCTTGTCGCGACGTGGCTGGGCCTGCATCACCTGAAGCGCGGCGTACTCGGCCATCATCCCGACCTTCCGGGCTGAGCCCGGGTCCGTCAGCCGGCCGCCCGGCGGCTGTCGTCACGCCTGAACCAGCCCGAGACGCGCGACAGAACCCGCAACGGTGACGCATGCGCGTGCCGCCGGTCGGTCTCGGCCGCCGCCGGCTTGGGCATGGCCGCTTCTGCCCTCCGGACCGCCACCAGCTTTTCGGCGGCCATCACCGCGATATGGGGATAGAGTGCAGCACCGCTCGCGTGCCCCGTCGGGCGACCCCAGCACAGCTCCATCATCTGATAGTCACGTTCCCCGAGCAAAGGCAGCTGTCTCCAACCCAGACGGTCGGGGCCAAGATCGAGCTGTTCGATGTCGGCGAAAGGCGTGATCTGCAATTGCTCGTGCGCGGCGATGCTGGAAATCGCCGCGAGCCGGTGCAGCGCGAACAGGGCGTCGTCCACCGGCCGGCCGGCTTCGGCCAGTTCATTGATGCGCTGCCGCAGGGCCCTGCATGCCTCCCGGAATGCGGCGGGTTTGGGCAGATGACGGACGGCGATCGACAGACGCGCAGGTGGATTGCGGCGAATCTCCTCGAGCGCCTCTGCCCAGTGCTCAGCGTTGTCGTTCGCTGTAGGGGACGCAGCCCCCCGCGCCAATGCGCCGTCATTGGGCCGACGGACAGCTGCTCGCCACGCCTCGACCTCTTCCTGTGTCCTCGTCTCGGTCCACATCATGGTTCGTTGGTATGGTTATCGTTCACGCGCCGCAACGGCGCCAGGAAATGATCCTGTGGATGGACGGTGGATAGATTTTTACGGGATCATCGCCCTGCCCATCCCTCCGGGTTGACGGACGCCGCGCGACGCCGGTATTTTCCCCCGCATGACAATCCTCCTCTCCGTCATCCTCGTCATCGTTCTGCTCGCTCTGGCAGGGCTTGGCGTACTGATCGTGCTGTCGCGGATCGGTCACCGGAAAGCGTGGGAGGAGTATCGGGAAATCAACCGTCTTCGCCTGGAAAAGCTTGGCCTCAACCTGCCCGAGCAGAAGTGATCCGGGCCAAGCGGCTCACCGCATGCTCAACACATTCTTAACCATGTTCGCCCTACGTCCGTTTCATCCAAAGCGAGGACGGCGACCATGCACGGCACGAACGATGCTCTTTTCCATGTTAGCCAGGCGATCCACAGGGATTTGCTGCTGACGCCGGCATCCGTGCCCATGCGCACCGAGAACCTGTCCACGCTAATCGCCCGGATCGAAGCGCGGCGTATGCGCTACCTGCCCGCAAACGATGGCGAATTGCCGCTGCGCTGATTGACCGGCCGGATGCCTTCTCCGGTCAGGAAACCGCTCCCGCGCCGTTGGCAAACGTATTTGCGTCCGCCGTCTGGGCTGGCACCTGTTCGCCGAGGTCCATGACGACGGCATCGATACGCCTGAGCATGGCGACGAACCGTTCGACCTCTTCCGGATCGAACGCCTCGAATATCCGGCGTTCCAGTTCACGCGCCTTGGGAGCGATCGTGGCATAGAGCGCCCGCCCTTCCTCGCTCGGGACAAGCAGATGCGACCGGCGATCATCCGGATTGGGGCGCCGCTCGAACAGACCACGCTCCGTCAGCGCAATCGCCGCCCGGCTGACCGTCACCTTGTCCATGCGGGTACGCGCGCAGATATCCTGCTGGGTGATCCCCTCCGTCTCCCCGACCCATGCGATCAGCCGCCATTCGGGAATGCTGATCCCGAACAGGCTCTGATAGGTCGCCGCGATACTGTCGCTGACGAGGTTCGACGTAAACGACAAACGATAGGGAATGAAGGCGTCGAGACGCAGGGGCAAGCTATCCATATCAGATAGTAACATTTGACACGACCTTCGCCAATCGCCATATTGGTAACAATTGATACCAATATGCTGGGAGTCGTCCATGACCGCCGCCGAGATCGCAATCGAGAACCCGCTGGGCCTCAACGGCTTCGAGTTCGTGGAATTCACCTCTCCCGATCCGGAGGCGATGGGCGCACAGTTCGAACAGCTCGGTTTCACCCCGACCCACCGGCACCCGACGAAGAACATCACCCGCTACAAGCAGGGACGCATCAACCTGATGCTGAACCGCGACGATGCGGGCCGCGTCGCCGCCTTTCGCGGCGAGCACGGGCCTTCCGCCAGCGCCATGGCGTTTCGTGTTTCCGATCCTGATGCCGCCATGGCCTGGGCGCTCGACCACGGCGCGCGGCGTACGCAGGAGGATGACACCGTCATCCAGGGGATCGGCGGCTCCTATCTCTATTTCATCCGCGACGGCGAAGACCTGTATGCCGACTGGGCCGAGTTCCCCGGCTGGCGGGAGGCGGAGGCCCGCAATTCGGTCGGCCTCGACCTGCTCGATCACCTCACCCACAATGTCCGGCGCGGCCAGATGCGGGTGTGGAGCGAATTCTATCGCACGCTCTTCAATTTCGAGGAGCAGAAGTATTTCGACATCAAGGGGCAGGCGACCGGCCTGTTCAGCCAGGCTATGATCGCGCCGGACAAGGCGATCCGCATTCCCCTGAACGAAAGCCAGGACGACAAGAGCCAGATCGAGGAGTTCATCCGCGAATATAAGGGAGAGGGCATTCAGCATCTCGCGCTCACCACCGACAATATCTACGAAACGGTGGAACGGTTGCGGGCACGCGGCGTGCGCCTGCAGGACACGATCGAGACCTATTACGAACTGGTCGACAAGCGCGTGCCCGGTCACGGCGAGGATCTCGATCGCCTGCGCCAGAACCGCATCCTCATCGACGGCAGCGTCGAGCGCGACGAGGGTATCCTCCTCCAGATATTCACCGAGAACATGTTCGGCCCGATCTTTTTCGAGATCATCCAGCGCAAGGGTAATGAAGGGTTCGGCAACGGCAATTTCCAGGCGCTGTTCGAGTCGATCGAACTCGACCAGATCCGGCGCGGCGTCATCACGGTCGACGCCTGACCCCAGGGGGCGCCAGCACGTCGCAGGAGAGTTTAGGCATGACGGTCCATCGGCCCATTGATGATCCCGGCGCCCTCGCTGATCCCGGCGAAGCGCTGGTGCAGGACGCCTACATGACCGGCTTCGGCAATCATTTCGCGACGGAGGCGGTAGTGGGTGCGCTGCCGCAGGGACGGAACTCGCCGCAGCATGTCCCCTTCGGCCTCTATGCCGAGCAGTTGTCCGGAACCGCCTTTACCGCGCCCCGTGCCGAAAACCGGCGCAACTGGCTTTACCGCCTGCGGCCGACGGCCAACCATCCGCCATTCGCGCCCTATGCCACGCCCACCCTGCAACGTGGCGGCCCCTTTGACGAAGTGCCGCCGACGCCCAACCGGCTGCGCTGGAACCCGATGCCGTTCCCGGAGGAACCCACCGACTTCGTCGACGGGATCGTCACCTATTGCGGTGCCGGCGATCCGTCTGGTGGCCAGGGCCTCGCCATCCATGTCTACTCCGCCAACCGCGACATGGCGCGGCGTGCGTTCACAAATGCGGACGGCGAGCTTCTGATCGTCCCGCAGCAGGGGCGCCTGTCGATCCGCACGGAAATGGGGATGCTGGACGTCGGCCCCAATCAGATCGCGCTGATGCCGCGCGGCGTGCGGTTCGCCGTCGACCTGTCCGACGGCACGGCCCGCGGCTATATCTGCGAGAATTACGGCGCCCATTTCCGGCTGCCGGACCTTGGCCCGATCGGATCCAACGGCCTTGCCAACCCGCGCGATTTCGAGACTCCGGTTGCGGCCTTCATCGACGATGACGGGCCGTTCGAGATCGTGCAGAAGTTCGGCGGCAGACTGTGGACCACCACGCAGTCGCACGCCCCGTTCGATGTGGTCGCATGGCACGGCAACCTTGCCCCCTGCCGTTACGACCTGTCGCGCTTCAACACGATGAACACGGTCAGTTTCGACCATCCCGACCCGTCGATCTTCACGGTGCTGACCGCGCCGTCCGACACGCCCGGCACGGCCAATTGCGATTTCGTGATCTTCCCGCCGCGCTGGATGGTGGCGGAGGACACGTTCCGGCCGCCATGGTTTCACCGGAACGTGATGAGCGAATTCATGGGCCTGATCCACGGCGCCTATGACGCGAAGGCGGGCGGCTTCGCGCCGGGCGGTGCATCGCTGCACAATTGCATGTCGGGTCACGGCCCCGACCGGGACAGCTACGAAGGCGCGATCCGCGCCGACCTCAAGCCTCATCGGATAGCGGACACCATGGCCTTCATGTTCGAAAGCCGTTTCATGTTCCGTCCCACCCGTTTCGCGACGGAAACGCCGCTCTGTCAGCTTGACTATGACGATTGCTGGGCCGGTTTCACCAAGGCGCAGGTGCCGGTCCAGACCCCAAAGGGAGACCATCAGGCGTGAGCTTTCCATCCATCGACACGACCCATGACCCGTCCCTGCGAAGCTGGGTCGAGGGCGCGGATGACCATGCCGATTTCCCGATCCAGAACCTGCCGTTCGGTATCTTCTCCCCCGGCACGGCGGCACCGCGCGCGGGTGTCGCGATCGGCGATCACATCCTTGACCTGAATGCGGCGCTGTCGGCGGGCCTGCTCCCCGCGCGTTTCGTCGACTCTCTGGATGGAACGACCCTGAATACGCTGATGGCTATGCCTGCCGCTGACCGCGTCGCGCTGCGCGCCGCGATCAGCGCGCTGCTGTCGGACCCGGCCATGGCGCCCGCCGCGCGGCCCCTGCTGCACGCGGCCGCCGCGTGCACGATGCATCTGCCCGCCGCCATCGGCGACTATACCGACTTCTATGTCGGCATCCATCACGCCACCAACGTCGGGAAGCTGTTCCGGCCCGACAATCCGCTGCTGCCCAACTACAAATATGTGCCCATCGGCTATCATGGCCGGGCGTCCTCCATTCGCCCTTCGGGCGCGCCGGTCCGCCGTCCGATCGGCCAGCACAAGCCACTGGAAGCCGACGTGCCCATCGTCGGGCCGTCGACCCGCCTCGATTACGAGTTGGAACTCGGCCTCTGGATCGGCCGGGGCAACGCGCTGGGGGAACCGATCCCGATCGCGGAAGCGGCCGACCATATCGCTGGCTTCTGCCTGCTGAACGACTGGTCGGCGCGTGATTTCCAGGCGTGGGAATATGTCCCGCTCGGCCCGTTCCTCGCGAAGAATTTCCAGTCGACCATTTCCCCCTGGGTGGTGACGGCCGAAGCCATGGCGCCCTTCCGCCTTGCCCAACCCGCGCGACCGGAGGGCGACCCCGCTCCCCTCCCCTATCTGTGGGATGCGGCGGATCAGGCGACCGGAGCGCTGGCGGTGGACCTTCAGGTCACCCTGTCCACCGCGCGCATGCGGGCAGAGGGCCACGCGCCACATCGTCTTTCGTCAGGACCGGCGTCCAACATGTACTGGACCGCACAGCAGATCGTGACCCACCACGCCTCGAACGGCTGCAATCTCCAGCCCGGCGACCTGCTCGGCACCGGAACGATCTCGACCCCCACGCCCGATGGCTATGGCAGCCTTCTGGAACTGACCGAGGGCGGCAAGAGCCGCATTGCCCTTCCCGGCGGCGAAGAGCGCACCTTCCTTGAGGATGGAGACGAGGTGACACTGAGCGCGACCGCCCATGCGCCGGGCTATCGGTCGATCGGCTTTGGCACATGCCGGGCGATCGTGACACCGGCAACGGGGACATGACCCTTATCCTTCACGGCTACTGGCGATCGAGCGCCGCCTATCGCGTACGCATCGCGCTGAACCTGAAGGGCATCGCGTTCACGCATGTCACACACGACCTGCGCACCGGGGCACAGCGTGATCCGGCCTATCTCGCGCTGGCGCCGCAGGGCCTCGTACCCGCGCTGGAGGCTGACGGCACGGCCGTCACGCAAAGCCCCGCCATCCTTGAATGGCTGGAGGAACGGTGGCCGTCACCCCCACTGCTTCCCACCGATACCGATGATCGCGCCATCGTCCGCGCCATGGCGGCGCTGATCGGATGCGACATCCACCCCCTCAACAACCTGCGCGTGCTGAAGGCTCTCAAGCACGACTTCGTTGCCGGTCAGCCAGCCATCGACGCATGGGCCGCCCGCTGGATTGGTGATGGCTTTGCCGCGCTGGAGGCATTGATCGCGCGCCACGGCGATGGCTTCGCCTTTGGCGACCGGCCGACGCTGGCCGACTGCTATCTGGTGCCGCAAGTCTTTTCGGCCGAACGTTTCAGCGTCGACCTTTCCCCCTATCCGGCTCTGATGGCAGCCTGCATCCGTGCCCGCGCGCTCCCCGAAGTCGCGGCAGCGCATCCTTCGCTCCAGCCGGATGCCGACCGCCAATGAGCGAGGATAGTCCCGGCGAGCGGCTGACGGCGACGCCGCCGGGCGTGAAGCTGGGCCCGCTCGACAGCATCGCGGATGGCGCTGCACGCAACTTCGTTCTCCAGATGCGGGCGGGCCGTTTCCATGGCTTCGTGGTCCGGCGCGGCCGGACGGTCCATGGCTATGTCGACAAATGCCCGCATATGGGCCTGCCGCTGGCACAGAAGCTCGACGACTATCTGACCCCGCGCCGCGACCTGATCGCGTGCAGCTGGCATGCCGCCCTGTTCGACATCCCGACAGGCCGCTGCGTCGGCGGCCCCTGTCCCGGCGCCGCACTGACACGCTGGCCGGTCACTGTCACCGACGGGATGATCGTTACGGCGTGAGCGGATGCGTCAGGCAAGCGTCCCGCGAAAACGGCCGATCCGCGCGATCGCCTCGTCCAGCGTCTCAAGCGACTTCGTGAAGCAGAACCGCACGTAGCCCGTTTCGGGTGCATCCGCGTAGAAGGCGGAAACGGGAATCGACACCACCCCGGCCTCGGCCAGACGCTCGCAGAAGACCGTATCAGGCATATCTATCCCCGAAGCCGCCAGATCGACGATGACGAACCATGTCGCGGGGCCATCCAGCACATGGAAGCCGGCCGCACGCAGTCCGGCGATCAAGCGCGCCCGGCCTTCCCCATGCCCGGCGCGATGCGCGGCGTGCCATTCGGCGGGCAGGCTCAGGCCATCGGAGACCGCCCATTGCAGCGCTGGCGGGGTCGTGAAGGTGAGGAACTGATGCGCGCGGGCGATGGCGGTCGCGAGCGGCGGCGCCGCGCACGCCCAGCCGACCTTCCATCCGGTGAGCGAGAAGATCTTGCCCGCCGACCCCACCTTCACCGTCCGGTCGCGCAATTCCGGCAAGGCCAGAGGCGAGCGATGATCCACCGCGTCGAAGAGCATGGCCTCCCACACCTCGTCACACAGGATGTTGAGGTCATGGGCGACGCACAGACGCGCAACGGCTTCCAGCTCCGCCTGGCCCAGTATGGTGCCGGTGGGATTGTTCGGCGTATTGAGCAGCAGCAGGCGCGTGCGCGGCGTGATCGCCGCTTCCAGAACCGCGACGGGCAGGCGCCAGTCCGGCGGCGTCAGGCTGACCAGCCGCACGACGCCACCGGCCCGCTCGATCAGCGGCAGATAGGCGTCATAAAGCGGTTGCACGGCGATCACCTCGTCGCCCGGTTCAATCAGCGCCAGCAGGCTTGCGGCCAGCGCTTCGGTCGCGCCGGACGTGACGACGATCTCCGTATCCGGATCGAGGACGATCCCCTGCCCGGCCCGATAATATTCGGCGACAGACCGGCGCAGTTCGGCAAGGCCACGCATCGGCGGATACTGGCTCGATCGCTCCAGTACCGCCCTGGCACAGGCCTCCAGCAGTTCGGGCGGACCATTCGCATCGGGAAAGCCCTGTCCCAGGTTGATGGCGCCGGTGTCCCGCGCGCGCTGCGACATGGCTTCGAATATGGTGGTGCCGAGGCGCCCGATGACCGCGTTGACCATGCCCCTCTTTCGCCACGCCGCCACGCGGCTGGCAAGCCCCCAAAACGCCGGTCAGTCGTCCAGCAGCGCGAGGATATCCGCAGCCTCGGGCCGGTCGAGCCAGTCCGGGCTGACCTGCAGATGCCGGACCCGCAGGCCCGGCTCGATCACCAGCACGGAGGGCTGCGGCAATTCCCAGCTGCCGGTGCCCGTCACCTCGCCGATCCAGCCGGGCGGCGGCGATGCCGGGCGCTCGTCCGGCACGAACGTGATGCCGATATGCCGGGCAAGACCATTATCCGGGTCGGATGCGACGGCGAAGCTGAGCTGATGCCGCTCCCTGATCGCACGAAGGGGCCCGGGCACCTGCGGGCTCACCGCGACCAGCGGCACGCCCCGCACCTGCAATTCCGGTGCGAGCGTCCGGTCATAGTGGCTGAGCGCGATGTTGCACGCAGGACAGCCGGCGAAACGGAAGAAGACCAGCACCGCAGGGCCGCCCGCCGTCAGGCGCGACAGTGTCAGTGCGCCGCCCTCCACGTCGGCAAGGGCGAAGTCGGGCAGCACATCGCCTGTCCGGGCGACCGCTGCCGGGTCGAAGCGTGCCTGCAATGTCCGGCGCTGTCCCGCGTTCGCGGCCAGCTGCGCCGATGACCAGGACCGTTCCCGTTCGGCCTGCAAGCGGCCGAACGCGTCCTTCAGGCTGTCTGCCAACACCGTCGCCATGGGCTTGTTCTCCTTGTTCCGATCTCCCCGTTTCTATGGCGTGCACGAACGCCACCACGCCAATGAGAGTTGGCGGGCGGCGTCGAGTAATGCTCATATGTGAAGAGGTATTCGCCCGGGTCAGGCGTCGAAGCCCGGCGCCTGCCGCTCCGCCTTGCGCAAGGCGGCCTCCCACACGAGGTCGTAGTGGGTGCGGCGCCCCTCTACAGGCTGGCGCTCCCGGCCCATCTGGCGCCGGACCTCCTCCTGCGCCGCCTCCGGAGCGATCAGCACACCATCGCGCCCGATGCTGAGCGAGCGGACCTGCGCGGTGCAGGCCGCCTCCAGATGATAGATGCCCGACCACGCCTCACCAGGCGTCGCACCTAGCGCCAGCGTGCCGTGATTGCGCAACAGCATGACCTTCGTATCGCCAAGGTCGGCGACCAGCCGCTCCCGCTCGTCCAGGTTCAAGGCAACGCCTTCATAATCATGATAAGACAGGCGCGGGATGATCGCCAGCGCGCGCTGGTTGAGCGGCAGCAGGCCCTCCGCGTGGGCGGACACCGCCATGCCATCGGCGCTGTGGAAATGGGCGATGAACAGCGCATCGTCGCGCGCGCCGTGGATCGCCGAATGGATCACGTAACCGGCGTAGTTGATGCCATATTCGTTCTCGCCGATCACATTGCCGTCGAGGTCGACCTTGATGAGGCTGGACGCGGTGATCTCGTCGAACATCAGGCCGAACGGGTTGATCAGGAAATGATGATCCGGCCCGGGCACCCGCGCGGAGATGTGCGTGTAGATGAAATCGTCCCAGCCGTAGAGCGCCGACAGACGGTAGAAGGCGGCAAGGTCGACCCGCGCTTTCCATTCGGCTTCGCTGATATCCTGCCGGCGGAAACGGTCGTCCTTCAATATGGTCGCCATGTCCCAAACTCCCTTGTTCGATCTTGTCCGATGATGTCGTGATCAGTGCGGCGCGAAGCTGGTGTCGAACGCATCCTTCACCGTGCGCTCCGCCTTGAGGCCCGCCGCGCGAAAGCGGTCGACGATGGCTTCCTCGTGCCGCACGATGCCGTTGTCGATCGGCTGCGACACGCGATTGCTGCGTTCGAAACTGGCCCGGGCGATGTCGAGCGGCAGGCCCGTTTCCTCGGCCAGCACCTTTGCAAAAGCATCCGGATGCGTACGCGCCCATGCGACGGCCTTCGCCTCCCGCTCCAGAAAGTCCTTCAGGAGCGCACGCTTGGGCTCAATCGACGCACCGTGCGCGATGTCGATGTACAGCGGCAGGCCATAATCCTTCGCATCGACCACCGCTCGCGCACCTTCCTTGACGGCGACGTTCGTGTAAGGCGTCCAGGTCGACCAGGCGTCGATGGCACCGCTGTCGAACGCCGCCTTCGCGTCGCCCGGCGGCAGGAAGGTGATGCGCACCGCATCCGCAGGTATCTTCGCCCGTTCCAGTGCCTGCAACAGCAGATGATGGCCGATCGAACCGCGTGTGGTCGCCACCGAGCGCCCCCGGAAATCGGCGGCCGACAGGATTGGCGAGTCGGCCTTCACCAGCACTGCCAGCGCCTCCGGCGCCTGATTGGCCGGTGCCTGCACCGCGATCGCCTTCACCGGCGCGCCGCTCTCGTAAGCGAAGATGAACGGCGCGTCGGCCGCCAGCCCCAGATCGGCCGCGCCACTGGCAACCGCTTCGAGTAGCGGCTGCGCGGCAGGAAATTCCGACCATTCGACCGTGTAGCGCGCGCCCTTCAGCACGCCCGACGCGATCATCATCGCCTTGACCTGCCCCTTCTGGTTCGCGACGCGCAACACCGGCCCGCCGCTATCCTGCCAGTAATACGCCGCGGTGATGCCGACCGCGATCAGCACGGCGACGCCCAGGGCTACAATCGTACGTTTTGCCATGTCAGCCCGCGAGCGCCACCTGCGCCGCTTCCCGCTCGGCCACCTTCTGGCGGACGACCGGGATCAGCTCGCGCCCGTAGACGACGCTGTCGCCCAGCGGATCAAAGCCACGGATCAGAAAATGGTCGATGCCGATGTCGTAATATTCGAGCATGGCGTCCGCGACCTGCTCGGGCGTACCGACCAGGCCCGTGCTGTTGCCCTGCGCGCCGGTGAGCGCCGCGACCCCGGTCCACAGACGGGCATCACGACGATTGCCGGTCGCGGTCTCCAGCAAGCGCAGCGATCCGGCATTGGGCGGGCGATGCCCGGTGAGCGGCAATCCGGCGGCGGCACGGTTTTCCCGCACCTGCTCCTCGATCTCCGCGGCGCGTTTCCACGCGGCTTCCTCGGTATCGGCGATCACCGGCCGCAGCGACAGGGAAAAACCGGGATCACGTCCGTACCGCGCCGCCGACCGGCGCACCTGCCGCACGGTATCGCGCACCTGATCCAGCGTCTCGCCCCACAGGGCATAGACGTCGGCATGCCGTCCGGCGACCTCGATCGCCTCCTCCGACGATCCGCCGAAGAATACCGGGAGGTTATCGGGCTTGATTGCGCTGAAACCCTGTTTCACGTCATAGAAGCGGCCCTGATGGTCGAAGGGTTGCGCCGCCGTCCATTCCTGCCGCAGGACGGTCAGATACTCGTCGGTACGGGCATAGCGCTCTGTCTTCACCGTTTGCGTGTCGCCGTCCCGCGCCATCTCCTCATCGGCTCCGCCGGTGATGATGTGGACGGCGACCCGGCCACCTGAAAGCTGATCGAGCGTCGCCAACTGGCGCGCCGCCACCGTCGGCTGCGTGAAGCCGGGGCGGTGCGCAACGAGGAAACCGAGCGACGATGTGATCGCGGCCGCGTGCGCGGCGACGATCTGGCTTTCCGGCGTGTTGGAGCCGAAGGGGATCAGCACCCGGTCGAATCCGCCTGCCTCCTGCGCTCTGGCCGCCGCCTCGACATAGTCCTTGTCGAGGATACGGCTGCGCACCGCCGACTGGGTCTCGGAACTGTTGTTGAAGCCGATATAACCGATGAATTTGACACTCATGTCCGTGCCTTCCCTGCGAAAAATTCAGATGACGAAGAAGCCGTGGGTGCCGTCGCGGGCGAGCTGGTCGACAAGGCCATATTCCCAGTCGAGATAGGCCTGCATCGCCGCCGCCTTGTTGTCCGTGCCCTCATAGGGACGTTTGTAGCGCCCCTCCGGGCCTCGCGGCGGCGGCGCACCGTCGCTGCCGGACTGAAGCGGGCCCGACAGGTCGTCCTCCAGCACGAACACCTCCCAGCCCATCTGCGCGAGCCAGGACGCGGTCATGTCCGCGCGCGGGCCTAAATCGTCCGACAGCACGATCCGTGCGCCGCGCACCGGGGCGTAGTGATCGGTCTCCTGCACGAGCTGTCCGCCCTGTGCATTGCGGAAGCCGGGCAGATGCCCCTTCTCGAACGCGGCGGGCTGGCGCACGTCATACAGATAGAGGGTGCGTCCCTCCTGCGCCTTCAGATGGTCGAGATCAGCCCAGCCGATGCGCTTGACGCCCGCGCGATAGGCAACCTCGCGCGCCTTGATCCGCGCCTCCGCCGCATCGTCGCCATCCACCTCTGGCGCCGTACGGACCTGTCCGGTTTCCAGCGACTGCCCCGCGAGCGTCCACCCGATGGTGCCGTTGCGCAGCGCATAGATCCTGTTGGGCAAGCCCGCATTGACAAGGGACTGGGTGCCGATGATCGATCGGGTGCGCCCGGCGCAATTGACGATGATCGTCGTGTCGGGATCGGGCGCCACGGCGCGTGCGCGCAGTACCAGTTCCGCGCCAGGCACACTGGTCCCGGTCGGAATGCTCATCGTGTTGTACTCGTCGTAACGCCGCGCATCGAGGATCGCGATGTCCGCCTTTTCGGTGATCAGCGCCTGCACCTCCTCGGCGGCAAGCGAGGGCGTATGGCGGCGATGCTCGACCAGTTCGCCGAACGCCTTGGAGTAGCTGTTGACGTCCTCGAACAACTCGTAACCGGCGTCCCGCCATCCGGAAAGGCCGCCGTCCAGCACGCGCACATCACTGTAACCGAGCGCCAGCAGGCGAACCGCCGCCTTTTCGGCCAGCCCCTCTCCATCGTCATAGACGACGACCGGCGTTTCCAGGCGCGGGATACGCCAGCGCACCTCATCATCGATCCGGCGGAACGGGATCTGGGCGGCGAACAGCGGATGCCCCTGCGCGAACGCATGCTCCTCCCGCAGGTCGATGAGGGCGATCTCGTCTCCAGCGAGCAACGCCGTCCGGATATCGGCCGGCGTGGCGGTCAGGGTGCGGTCAAGCGTGTCAGTGGTCATGCAGGTCTCGATCTGTCCCAGAGGTTGGGGATCACGCTGTTCGCGTATCCGGAGATGAAGCTTTTCAGCGCGCCGTCGGGCGCATAGGTCGCGCGCTCCACCGCGCCGATGTTCGCGCCGTAGACGTGGATGCTGACCGAGGGCGCGTCGTCGCGGCCATTGGCGACGCGATGAATGTCGCCGATGCGCGGGCTGACGGCGTCGACCTCCCCCTCGCGCAGCAGGGTCGGCGTTTCCGCGACCAGCCGTCCGTCAGGGGTGCGTTCGAAGCGCTCGACCCGTTCGACGCCGCGCAGCACGCCGACCAGCCCCCACACCTGATGGTCGTGGATGGGCGTCGCCTGCCCCGGCCCCCAGACGAAGCTCACGACGCTGAACCGCTCGCGACTGTCGCAGTGAAGCAGATATTGCTGATAGCGCTCGGGATCGGGGCGAGCGAAGGCATCGGGCAGCCAGTCATCCCGCGCAATCAGGCGCGCGAGCAGCGCGCCGCCGCTCTCCAGTATCGCCGCCTCGTCCCGGCATGCTGCCAGAAGATCGGCAAACGCCGTGACGAAGCCGCGCAGGCGCGCAATGTCCTTTGCCGGCTCGATCGCGGCGATCGCATTCACTCCGCCGCCTCCACGATCTCACGGTCGGCCCGGCCGAAGGGGATGACCCCTGCCCCATGGTCGCCGCCTCCCAGATGCGACAGCAGGGTCTCACGCAGCTTGGCCGACAGGCCCGCCCGTTCGCCCCGCGCCGCCGCGATCCGTTCTTCCGCAACGATCCGGCCGCCATCCAGCACCAGCACGCGATCGGCGAGCGCTATCGCCTCCTCGACATCATGCGTCACCATCAGGACCGCCGGCCGGTGCGCGCGCCAGAGCGAGAGCACCAGTTCATGCATGCGGTAACGGGTGAGCGCATCGAGCGCGGCGAACGGCTCATCCAGCAGCAGCAGCGTGGGCTCCCGCACCAACGCGCGGGCAAGCGCGGCGCGCTGCGCCTCTCCACCCGACAGGGTCAGCGGCCAGGCGTCGATCCGGTGCCCAAGCCCGACCTCGCGCAGGGCGGCCTCGCTGCGGTCCCGGATCGCATCGCCGGACAGGCCCAGTGCGACATTCTTCCAGACGGGTTTCCACGGGAGCAGACGCGCATCCTGAAACACCACGGCGCGCGAACCGGGCACGGTCACGTCCTGTCCACAGGCGTCATCAAGGCCCGCGAGTGTACGCAACAGCGTCGTCTTGCCCGACCCCGAGCGGCCGAGCAGCGCGATGAACTCACCCGGCGCGATGTCCAGATCCAGTCCGTCGATGATCGTGTTGACGCCGAAGCGCCGCACGAAACCACGCAGACGGACGACCGGCTCCACCGGGTCGATGCTTTCCTGCGAGCGAAAACTCGTGGCGCCGGTAAATCCCGGACGCGTAAATCCCAGACGCGCATCCATGCTCATTGCTCCACTATGCTGGGGCGCCAGATCAGGGCGCGGTGTTCGACGGTACGGACGAGCCAGTCGGCGCCAAGACCCAGAATGGCGTAGACCATCAGGCAGACGACGATGATGTCCGTGCGCATGAAGTCACGGGCGTTGTTGATGAGGTAGCCGAGACCGGCCGAGGCATTGATCTGTTCCGCCACGACCAGCACGAGGATCGACACGGACAAAGCGTAGCGCAGGCCAACGAGCAGTGCGGGGAACGCCGCGGGCAGGACCACGTGCCAGACCTGTTCCGCCCGACTGAGCCCGAAGCTGCGCGCCGCCTCCAGCAGGCGCGGGTCGACCCCGCGTATACCGCTGTAGAGGTTCAGGTAGACGGGAAACACGGTGCCGAAGGCGATCAGGGCAACCTTGGGCGTTTCCCCGATACCGAACCAGACGATGAACAGCGGGGTCAGAGCCAGCGCCGGGATCGTCCGCTTGATCTGCATGAGCGGGTCGATCGCCATCTCGCCGGACCGCGACAGGCCCGAAGCAAGACCGAGCACCACGCCCAGGCTGACGCCGATCAGCAGCCCGGCGGCAACCCGGGCAAAGGACACGAGCAGGTTGGACGGCAGTTCACCCGACAGCGTCATCTCGACCAGCGTGCCGATGACAGCCGAGGGGGCTGCCAGCGTCCGCTCGGGGATCACTCCCGTTCGTGAACCGAGTTCCCAGACCAGCAGCAACAGTACGGGCGAAAGCCACCGCCCGTGTATGCTCGGCAAGGCCCTCAGGGCGAAAGAGCGGCGCACAAGCGCCTGGGAATGAGTCATGTCGGATACTCGCTGTTACGATCAGAAGCCCAACATGATTTCTCTACCATATCAATTGAGTTTTAAATTGGCCGCTTATTAGGATTCCTCATAACGGGCGACTGCCGCGCAAAACCCCCGGGTTATCGCGCTTGTGAAGATCGGCATGGCGGATATGGCGCGGCATAGCTTTTCCTTGTCACGGCAAATCTCTACTTTTTTGATTGATATATTAGCATGTGACATAGAAGGCGCCTTCCGTTCCCGACCACGGATCGGCCCCCGCTGTCCAAAGAGGTATGCCGTGCCGGTCAATCTTCCGACCAATTTGTTGCGTAGCTTCGTCGCCATCGTCGATACGGGGTCGATGCTGAATGCGTCCGAACAGGTGTTCGTCACCCAGTCCGCGCTCAGCCTTCAGATCAAACGGCTGGAGGAACTGGTCCAGCAGTCGCTGTTCGTCCGTGAGGGGCGTCGGCTCATCCTGACACCCGCAGGCGACGTGCTGCTCGACTATGCGCGGCGAGTACTCAGCCTGCATGACGAGGCCGTCGCTGCCGTCTCCGCCGGGCGGTTCGCCGGACCGGTCCGGATCGGCATGGTCCAGGACTTCGCCGACACGCTGCTGAGCGGCCTCCTCTCCCGCTTCTCGGAACTGCATCCGGATGCCCAGATCTATGCGCGGGTCGCAGGCACGGCAGAACTTCAGACGCTTCTGGACCGGCGGGAACTCGACATCCTGCTCGGCTTCGCCGCGCCCGGTGACCCTGATGCGGTGACCGTCGCGCCGATGAGCTGGTATGGTGATGAGGGATTGCTCGGCCGCGACGTGATCCCGCTCGCCGTGCTGGAGGAGCCATGCCGGTTCCGGGACGCCGCCATCCGCCGCCTTCAGGATGCAGGCCGCCCGTTCCGCATCGCGGTCGAGACACCCAACCTTGCCACGCTGAAGGCAGCCGTCGGCGCGGGCCTCGGCATCACCTGCCGCACACATCTGTTCCTGGAGGATGTCGCGCCGGTGACCGATGGAAACCTGCCCGAATTGCCGAAGGTCGCGGCGATCCTTCGTACCGGCGACACGCTCGACAAGGCGGCGCGCCGTCTCGCCGAACTGGCGCTGGAAACCGTACGCAGGCTGTGACCGGGACGCCTCTGGTCAGTAACCGCGTGCCGGATCGACCGTATCAGGCAGTGCCTCTCCCCGCACGAAACGGGACAGGTCATCGTTGATCTTCTCCATCAGCCTATGGCGCACGAGCTGGTAATTGCTCGACACATGCGGCGTCAGCCGCACCTTGGGATGGGTGTAGAGCAGATGCCCCTCGGGCAACGGTTCCGGTTCTGTCACGTCGAGGGTCGCAAAGGCGAGCGGACCGGCATCGAGCGCATCCGCCAGCGCGTCCTGATCAACCACAGACCCGCGCGCCACGTTGATGAGATGTGCGCCCGGCTTGGCCTTCGCCAACAGGGCCGCATCGAACAGATGGCGGGTCGCAGGCGTCGCGGGGACGGCTATGACGATATGGTCGGCAACCGCAATCACCGCCTCGACGCTCGAGAACAGCGTGACGCCGGACAGGTTCGTCCCGCCGCCCGAACGGCGTACGCCCACCACCTGAGCACTCAGCGCAAGGCCGCGCCGTGCGACGGCGGTTCCGATCGCGCCCAGGCCGACGATCCCGATCGTCGTGCCGGACACCCTGCCAAGAGGCTTCGGCGTCCAGTCGGCGGGACCATGCGCCGCGACACCGGCCAGATCCTTGGCATGACCGTAGATCGCGGCAATCACATAGTCGGCGATCTCTTCCGACGCGACACCGCGCCCGCAGGACACCAAGGGCGCGTCGAGCAGCCATGGGGGATAGAAGTCGATCCCGGCCGACGCGCTGCACACCCAGCGCAACCGCCCCGGCCATTGCGCCGGACGCGGCACACTGGCGCCGCGCCACGCAACGGACGGCCGGACCAGCAAGACATCCGCCTTGCCGGCTGCGGTCCAGGGCGCATCCTCCTCCACATCGACCACGACGGGTCGCGATGGATGGCGCGCCAGCCCCTCGTTGAAGGCGGCCTCAAGCTGGCTGGCGATCACAAGTGTCATGTCCGTGCGTCTCCGCTTCAGTTGCCGAGCGCCGCCCTGCCCGCCGCGACCAGTATGGTGTCGGTCTGCGGCGAGTGGATTCGGCTGCACAGCACGTCGCGATAATGGCGTTCGAGCGGGTTCTTCCTGCTGATGCCCGGATTGCCGGTCAGTTCGAGGCCGATTTCGACCGCGCGGATGGCATTGGCCGTCGACACGTATTTGACGGTATTCACGGCATTCGCATCGGGCGGATCTCCCGCATCCGTCCGGTTCGCCGCCGCCTCGATCAGCGTGCGGTTCACCTGCAGCAACGCTTCGATCTCGCCAAACTTCTCCTGGACACGCGGGAGGGTTGCGAGCGAAGCGCCCAGGTTCGTCGGCACACGTTCGTTCAGATAGGTGCGCAGCCAGTCGCGCGCGGCGCGCGCCACGCCGGAATAGATGGTCGAAATGGCCAGAGCGTTCCAGATGGCCTGCCCCGGATCGGCCGACGCGCTCGACCAGTCCTGTGGCCGCCGGACGTCGACCGCGTAATCGAGCGGCACCGGCGTATCGTTGAAATGCACGGCATGGCTGACCGTCGCCCGCATCCCGAGATGATCCCACACCGGCTCGATGACGATGCCCGGACTGCCAGCGCGAACCAGAAAATTGCCGAGCCGGGGTTCCGGCTCATCCGTCTTCGCCCATACGGCGAACCAGTCGAGGCCGGTCGATCCGGTGGAATAGATTTTTGTGCCGCCCAGCGCCCAGCCGTCCGCCGTCCGCCGAGCCGTCGTCGCTGGCATGCCGCCGCGTACCGGCGTACCCAGTTCGGGTTCGACGCGCAGTCCGCCGATCAGGCCACGGCCCCCGACGGCCTCCCGCGCGACACGCTCATATATGCCGGCGGGCCAACTGCGCGTCTTTGCCGGTGCAGCATGATAGGCATAGGTCATGAACAGGATCAGCGCGGTGGAGGGCTCCCCCTTCGCGACCGCGCCAAGGACGCGCAGCGCATCGGACAGCGATGCGCCCTGCCCGCCATATTCCCGGGCTACAGTGAGGCCGATCAGCCGCTCGCGTGCCAACAGGTCGAAATTGTGCCGGGGAAACTCCCCGCTGCGATCATAGTCCTCCGCCGTCTCCGCAAGCCGCGCCGTCACCCGGTCCAGCAGGTCGGGCGTCAGCGCGAGCGGTGCGGCATGGCCGGGCTCCACTGCAAGTTGCGTCGCCATGTTCTAGCCTCCCTTGCCGATCAGGTCGTTGAAGCGATTGTCCCACAGCGGGCGGACATCGACCGGGCGCGGTAGCAGGCCGGCCTTTTCGAACACGTCCGCGACCTGCTGCTGCGACCGGATCGCCGCATCCGTCACAGGACGCAGTTCATAATAGTCGCTCCTTCGGCGGAACTGGTCGTCGACATAGGCCTGCGGCACGCCGATATCCTTCGCCACGATCTGCGCCCATTCCCGCTGATGTGTCGTCGCCCAGCCCAGCGCGCGCTGGGTCAGCGTCAGATATTTACCGATCAGGCCGCTCCTGTCCGGATCGGCCAGCGCGTCGACATGTGCCGTCACGACATAGTTGCCGGACAAGACGCCCTGGGCGGTCCGCAATATCCGCGCGCCCTCTGTCGCTACCGCCCGCTGAATGGGAAAGCCGTAGATCGCCCAGGCGTCGAACGACCCGCGCGAGAAAGCCGCCGCGCCATCCGACACACCCATGGCGAGCGCGTCGATATCCCCCCATTTCAGGCCCGCCTCCTCCAGCATACGGATGAGGAAATATTGGGTGGTGGTCGCCCGGACATAGCCCACCCGCTTGCCCTTGAGGTCGGCGATCGAGCGTGCGGGCGATCCCTTCGGCACCAGCACGACCTGGTTGTTCACGTCGCCGTGCATCACGGCAATCTGGCGGAAGCTCTGGACTGCCGAGGCAGCGGCGAAGATCGGCGGTATCTCGCTCATCCCGCCATAATCGAGCGAGCCGCCGTTCAGCGCCTCGACGACCAGTTGGCCGGACGTAAATTCGCTATAGGCGATCCGGAAGCCTTCGGGCCGCACATCCGCCGACTGGAAAAGCAGGCGGAGATCGACCTCTCCCTTGCCGACGACTGCGACACGCAGTTCAGGTTCGCCGCCCTTGCGGGCACCTTGGCCGCATCCGCCCAGCAGCAGGGCGCCGGCGGCAACCCCGCCACCCACGAACGCACGACGGTCCAGCATTCAGATGCGTCCGGGATGACCGCCGTCGGACAGCGCAACCCCACGCAAGTCACGCTCGAACAGGATCACGTCGGGATCGCGCAGAAACTCCCGCTTCATTGCCTCGCGAAAGCGGCGCCAGCGCCCCTTCTGTGGTACGGTATCACGCATGTCTTTTCTCTTCGAATCTGCCTATGCGTATTTATCTATTCAATTGGTGGAGATATGTCTCTCAAGCAATGCTGTCCGATTCATTAGATTTGCTTGATGGGTGCCGGGCGATGGCCCTGTGACCACGGGCCCGATCACGCCCGATCATGTCGTGATCGTCGGCGGCGGGTTCAGCGGCACGCTGCTGGCCATCAATCTCCTGCGCTACGACACGTTGCGGGTAACGCTGGTGGAACGGGCGCGGACGCAGGTCGGCAAGGGCCTCGCCTACGGCGCCGCCGGGACGGGCCATGTCCTCAACGTGCGGGCCGCGAACATGAGCGCATTTCCGGACGATCCGCAGCATTTCGCCCAATGGCTCGACCGGCAACAGGCAGGAGCGGCAACGAGCTTCGCGACGCGTGCGCATTACGGCATATACCTCGCCGGGCTGCTCGAACAGGCGCGGCAGGAGGCTGGAGACCGCCTGACCATCATGCATGACGAGGCCGTTGTGCTGACCGGCGCCCACAACCGGCCGACAGTAACCCTGGCGTCCGGCGGTGAAGTCCGGGGCGATACCGTGATCCTCGCGCCCGGCAACCTGCCGCCCCACGATCTTTCCGCCTTTGCCGGATTCGGCGCCCCCACCTATTTCCGCGATCCCTGGTCGCCAGACCTCTCCGAGGGACTGGAGGCGGATGACACCGTCCTTCTGCTGGGCAGCGGGCTGACCGCCGTCGACTGCATCCTGTCCCTGCATAGCGTCGGTTTCATGGGGCGGATCGTCGCGATGTCGCGGCGCGGGCTGATGCCGCACGTCCACGCCGCCGGACCGCCCCTCCTGCCGCTGGGGGAGCGGCCGTCCGGAACCGGCCCCGCCCTCATCCGGCATGTGCGTGCACGCGCCGCTCTTGTCGGCTGGCGCAACGCGGTCGATGAGTTGCGGCCGCACACGCAGGACATCTGGCGGCGCGCTGGCCTCCGTGCGCGCACGCGGTTCCTGCGACACCTGCGCCCCTATTGGGACGTGCATCGCCATCGGATCGCCCCGGAGGTCGCCGAACGCCTGTCCACGATGCAGGCGGCCGGGCGTCTGCTGCTGCGCGCCGGAAAGATCGTGGATGCCGCGCCCTGGCCCGGCGGCGTCGATGTCATCTGGCGCCCGCGCGGAGACGATGCGCCGCAGCAACTGCGGGCAGCGCGGGTCGTGAACTGCACGGGGCCGCTCGGTGACCTCGGCCGGGTCGAGGATGCGTTGCTACGCGATCTGGTCGCGCGGGGCACCATCCGCCCGGACGCGCTGTCGATCGGGATCGACGTCGACCGACAGGGCCGGGCGCTGAAAGCCGACGGCACTCCCAACCCGCGCCTGTTCGTCGCCGGCCCCATGACGCGCGGCGCACATTGGGAAATCGTCGCCGTGCCGGATATCAGGCGGCAGGTGTGGGATCTTGCCCGCTATCTGACGGGAAGCCACTGGGTCGGCGCGGAAGGGTTGTAGGACCCTCGCTCAGTCGAGCAGGGACGACGTCGCCTCCCGTTCTCCGGCCTCTCCCTCGCCCGGCCGGGTGCGCCGTACCCGATGCGACGGCATGTCGTCGATCCGCGAGCGGATTTCCGCCTCCTCACGCGCCTGACGGATCTGGCTGCCCGCCGGCACGCTGTGGGTCAGCCAGACATTACCGCCGATGACCGAGCCGCGGCCCACGATGATCCGGCCCAGGATCGTCGCACCGGCATAGATGACGACATCGTCCTCGATCACCGGGTGACGCGGCTGCGCCTTTTCCAGAACGCCCTGCTCGTCGACCGAAAAGCTGCGCGCGCCGAGCGTCACGCCCTGATAGATGCGTACACGCCTGCCGATGATCGCGGTTTCGCCGATCACCACGCCCGTGCCGTGGTCGATAAAGAAATACTCCCCGATCGTCGCACCCGGATGAATGTCGATACCGGTCTTCGAATGCGCCGCCTCCGATATGATGCGTGCCACCAGCGGCGCACCCAGCCCGCGCAACACATGCGCGAGGCGGTGATGGATGATCGCCAGGATGGAAGGGTAGCAGATCAGTACCTCGTCCACGCTACGAGCGGCGGGATCACCGGCGAAGGCGGCCTCGACGTCGGTGTCGAGCAGCGTGCGGAGGGCGGGCAGTTCTTCGGCAAAGGCCGCGATGATTCGTGCCGCCTCCGCATCGACCTGCGCGCCCGAACCGTCGGGATAGGCGTAATAGAGTTCCAGCCGAATCTGGCCGTAGAGCCTGCTGAGCGCCGTTTGCAGCGTCTGGGCCACGAAGGCGTCTTCGTTGTCGATTCGTACGAAGCTCGGCCCCAGACGCAGAGGGAACAGCGCGCCGCACAGGGCGATCATGATCTTCGCGACGTCGCCGCTCGAGGGGAAGCCGGAACCGCCATACTCCGTATGGTGCTTCTGTCCCTCGCGCCAGCGGGCACGGGCTGCGGAAAGGCCGGCGACCAGCCGGTCGATGTTCCAGTACTGGCCGTCCGGCACGTCGGGATATTCTTCGCTCATCAACATATCTGAACCCTTGGTCATCGACCGCGATGTAGTGCCTTTGCACGGGCACATGAAATGAGTTTTGCTTGTGGATCGGACGGCCCCGCTCCCTCATCCGGACGGGCACGATGCCGCTCTGGATACGAAATCGGATGGTCGCAGAATCCACACGACTGGTGTCATCCATATTGTCTATTCAGAAAATAGACAAATAATGTTGTTCATCCCGTCTTAAGGAAGGAGAGCCGCCATGCCGTTCAGATCGAGCCACCGCCCCGTGTCGAGCCCCCTGATCCTTGCAATGACCGGTGCCGAAGATGCCGCTCCCGGCGACTGGCTGACTCTCTGGGGCAAGGAGCGTGAAAACTATCTGCCCACCAGCCTCGGCCGCACCGACCCGCCGGGCCGGAACGCCTGGGTCACGGCGCTCGGCGCCGCCATCGCCCGTGCCGACAGGCCGGTCATCCTGGTGGCGCGCGGCCTTGCCTGCCACGCTGTCGCATGGTGGGCCGCGATGGAACGTCCGTCCTACGGCGCGCCTGTTGCCGGTGCGCTTCTGGTTGCGCCACCCAATGTCGATACGGCAAATACCGGCCTGCGCCTCGCCGAGTTCGGACCGGCGCCCAAGGTGCTGCTCCCCTTCCCGTCCGTCGTCATCGCCAGCCGGAACGATCCGCAGATGGATTTCGCGGGGGCAAGCAAGCTGTCCGGCTTCTGGGGCAGCCACTGCATCGATGGCGGAGAGATCGGGACGGCTGGCCCGGAGGCCGACCTTGGCAGCTGGGACCATGGCCGCCATGCGCTCGACTGGTTGGTCGCGGCTGCCGGCGATCACGCCCGGGCGCTGGCCGGCCCCATCCGTACCGACAATGTCGTGCCGCTGCGCAGCCCACATGCCTACGGCAACGATCTTTCGCTCTGACCCCCCTCCGGAGCGAAAGAGAAAGGGCGCCGGAACAGCTCCCGGCGCCCTTTTTGTTCTCATCGCCGTGCGATGATGGCGATCAATCCTCCGAGCGGACGTCGCGGCGCTCGGCGATGCGAGCGCGCTTGCCGGTACGGCCGCGCAGGTAATAGAGCTTCGCGCGACGCACGACACCGCGACGAACGACGGTGATCGAATCGATCGACGGCGAATAGAGCGGGAACACGCGCTCGACGCCCTCACCGAAGCTGATCTTGCGCACGGTGAAGTTGCTGCCCATGCCCTTGTTCGAGCGGGCGATGCACACGCCTTCATAGTTCTGCACGCGGCTACGGTCGCCTTCGACGACCTTCACACCGACGCGCACGGTGTCGCCCGGACGGAATTCCGGAATGTCCTTGGCGAGGGCCGCGATGTTCTCGGCCTCGATCTGCTGGATGAGGTTCATGGCCTCTAGTCCTTCTCTTCGCGTTGCGCGCCAGAGGGCGACCTGACCCGAGCGTCCCTGTGACACTCCCAAAGGTCCGGCCGCCTTAGCCGTGTATCCTCGACGGACCGGGCATGACGCCAGGCCGCGATTTTCGCATGATCCCCCGATCGCAACACTTCGGGGATCGCGCGCCCTTCCCATATATTGGGACGGGTATAGTGGGGATATTCGAGCAGCCCCGTTTCAAAGGACTCCTCGACCCCGCTAGAAGCCGCGCCCATTACTCCGGGAAGCAGCCGAATGCAAGCATCGAGCAGCATCAGCGCGCCCATTTCGCCGCCGGACAGGATGATATCGCCCATCGAAAGTTCCTCGATCGGCCGCGCCTCGAAAATCCGCTCGTCAAATCCCTCGAATCGGCCGCAAAGGATCGTTGCCCCCGCCCCTTCCGCCAGCGCCCTGACACGCGCCTGCGTCACCGGTCGCCCGCGCGGCGTCATCGCGATCACGGGCAGGTCCGGACGGCTTTCGAGAGCATGGTCGACGGCTGCACCCAGCACGTCCGCGCGCAAGACCATGCCCGCGCCGCCACCGGCAGGCGTATCGTCGACCGAGCGATGCCTGTCCGTGGCGAAATCCCGGATCTGGATGGGATCACAGGTCCATTTACCCTCGGCGAACGCGCGACCGGCCAGCGACAGGCCGAGCGGCCCGGGAAACATCTCCGGATAAAGGGTCAGTATCTGCGCGGCGAAGGTCACGGACGCCTCCTGCGCGCACGGTTCCGTTCGAACGACGCGCCCAGCGCCAGAGCGCCAAGCCCCACCACCAGCAGGCAGGCGCCCACGGCGACCAGCAGATCGTCGAAACCGCCATGGGGCTGCCGCGCGGTCGGCACCACGAACAGCGCCGGCGCCAGCATCGCGGCCACCGTGCCGATCAGCACACGCTGCCAGAGCGCCCGGCCGCTCCGCGCCAGCCGCCAGCCGAGTACGGCCAGCGCCAGCAGATACAGGATGATGAACAGCGGAAAGCGCATGGATCAGATGGTCCAGTTCTCGACACGAAGGCCGGGAATGTCGGCGAAATCGCCCTCATTGTTGGAGACGAGCGTCAGATCGAGCGACAGCGCATGAGCGGCGATCAGTCGATCAAAGCTGCCCCGACGGAACGGTACAGTCCGATAGGCCAAGGCTGCGCGCCCATCAAACGGCTGCACGGGAAAAATATCGAACAATCGCTCCGCCCTGGCCAGTCTGTCGCCCTCCGTCGAACCAATGCCCCGCATCACCTCGGCATAGACGATCGCGGAAGTCACGATCTCCCCTGGGCGATTTGCTTCAAGGCGGGGCCTCAGCGCCGGGCTCGTACCTTCGAGCACATAGATACAGATGTTCGAATCCAGCAGGAACCGGGGATCAGCCACGCTTCAACAGTTCACCAGTCCAGTCCAACTCACGCGGCGTCATGGCACGATCGTCAGCGGTAAGCGGCCGCAGGTCGGGCATGCTTCCCCAGACGTCGGAGAGGTCAATTTTGCCCTGATCCACCGCGGGCGCGATGTAAAAACCGTCGCCGGATTTCTCCACCTTCCATTCCCGCCCGGGCTCGACCCCCAGTGCGGCTGGCAGGCGTATCGCGACCGAATTACCCGATCTGAAGCTTCGCGCCCTGTGCTCATACGCCATTACCGCCTCCGTATATACATCATGTATATACTATTCGACGAACGCAGCGTCAATGACGCCACCCGACGCGCTGATCTCCGCCGCGTGGATCGGCACCATGAAGCGCTTGCCGGTCGGCCGCTCGATCTCGAGGATGTCGCCCGCGCCGAAATTCTCGACGGCAACGACGCTGCCCAGCGCTTCCCCGCCGGTCGACGTGCACGGAAGACCGATCAGGTCGACATGATAATATTCGCCATCGGCGAGCGGCGGCAGGGCGGAACGGGGCACGCTGATCTGCGTGCCGCGCAACGCCTCCGCCGCGCTCCGGTCCCTGACCTCGGCGAAACGGGCAACGGCGCCGTTGGGACCGGGGCGTACTGACTTCAGCGTCAGCGTACCGCCCGGCACCACGAAAGCGCCGTAGGCCTTCAGGCTCTCGGGCCCGTCGCCGAAGAGCTTCAGGCGGACCTCGCCCGTCACGCCATGCGCACCGATGATGGCGGCGAGAGGGATCTGCCTCTCGCCGTCAGGCGGCGCAACGGGCCGGTCGGCCAAGGATCAGCCCTCGGCCTGCTCTTCCGCCGATGCTTCAGCGGCAGGCTCTTCCGCCGGCACTTCGGCAGCAGGCTCTTCAGCCACGGGCTCTTCGACCGGTGCGGCAGCGGCTTCAGCGGCAGCCTTCGCAGCCTCTTCGGCCTCGGCGATCTTGGCGGCGCGCTCCTCGGCGCGATCCTTCGCCTTCTGGCCCGGCTCACCCTTGTTCGGGTTGCTGCGCGCTGCGCGCTCCTTGACACCGGCGGCGTCGAAGAAACGGGCGACACGGTCGGTCGGCTGCGCGCCCACCGAAATCCAGTGCTTGGCGCGCTCGACGTCGACGATCACGCGCTTCTCGTCGGTCTTCGCGAGCAGCGGGTTATAGCTGCCGATGCGCTCGATGAACTTGCCGTCGCGGGGCGAGCGGCTGTCGGTGACGACGATCTTGTAGAAGGGGCGCTTCTTGGAGCCGCCACGCGACAGACGAATGGAAGTTGCCATGTAACCGAACCTTACCTTTCTGAACTCAAACGATAAAATTGAACTAAAACTACTTCTTCATGAATTTCTCGAAGCCCGGCGGAAGCTTCGGCATATCGCCGCCGGGAAGCCCCGGAAGCCCGCCGCCGCCGGGCATGCCGCCCGGGCCGCCAAGGCCACCCAGCGCACCGCCCAGGCCACCGCCCGCGAACAGCTTGCCCAGACCCTTGAGGCCGCCCATCTTACGGATCTTCTTCATCGCCGTTTCCATCTCCTGATGCATCTTCAGGAGGCGGTTGACTTCCTGCACCGTGGTGCCGGAGCCCTTCGCGATGCGGATCTTCCGCTTGGCGTTGATCAGGGCGGGCTTATCCCGCTCCTTGGGCGTCATCGACCCGATCATCGCGTCGAGATGGAGCAGCGTCTTGTCGTTCGCACCGCTCGACGCCATCGCCGCCTGCGCCTTCTTGAGGCCGGGGATCATGCCTGCCAGCGCGCCCAGACCGCCCATGCGGCGCATCTGGTTCAGCTGTGCGCGCAGGTCGTTCATGTCGAACTGACCCTTCGCCATCTTCTTGGCGAGCTTGTCGGCCTCCTCGGCGTCGATCGTCTCGGCCGCCTTCTCGACCAGGCTGACGACGTCGCCCATGCCCAGAATACGGTTGGCGACGCGCGAGGGATGGAAAGGCTCGATCGCGTCCAGCTTTTCGCCGACACCGGCAAACTTGATCGGACGGCCGGTGACGGCGCGCATCGACAGCGCCGCGCCACCCCGGGCATCGCCGTCCATGCGGGTCAGGACCACACCGGTCAGCGGCACCTGCGCGGTGAAGCTCTGCGCGACGTTGACCGCGTCCTGACCGGTCAGCGAGTCGACGACGAGCAGGATTTCGTGCGGGTTGGAAACCTCCGCCACCGCCTTCATCTCGTCCATCAGCGCCTGATCGACGTGCAGACGGCCGGCGGTGTCGAGCATGACCACGTCGAAGCCCTGAAGCTTCGCGGACTGAAGCGCGCGGCGGGCGATGTCGACCGGCTGCTGCCCCGGAACGATCGGCAGGGTCGCGACCTCGGCCTGGGTACCGAGCACGGCCAGTTGCTCCTGCGCCGCCGGACGCTGGACATCGAGCGACGCCATCAGCACCTTCTTGCGGCTCTTTTCCTTCAGCCGCTTGGCGATCTTCGCCGTGCTGGTCGTCTTGCCCGAACCCTGAAGGCCGACCATCATGATGACCGCCGGGGGCGTCACCTCGATCATCAGCTCGGACGCTTCGGCGCCAAGCATCTCGGTCAGGGCGTCGTTGACGATCTTCACGACCATCTGGCCCGGCGTCACCGAACGCAGCACGTTCTGGCCGACGGCCTCCTCGGTCACCTTGTCGACGAATTCGCGGACGACCGGCAGGGCGACGTCGGCTTCCAGCAGCGCGACGCGCACTTCCCGCATCGCCGCGCGCACGTCGGCCTCGGTCAGCGCGCCGCGCCCCCGAAGCTTTTCGAACACGCCGCCAAGGCGATCGCTGAGAGAGTCGAACATCGTCACCTCAAAAACCCGCCGGAACCCCGGCACACTGCCTTGCATATCCGGAACGACGAACGCGCCGGTGGGCGAAACCTCGCCGACCAGCGCCTATCCGTGGACAGTCGTGACCCATCGGATGTGTTCAGGACTCGCCGACCCAGGGACCAGCGATGCAGCGCGCTCATTAGGGCAGGACGCCCGAACATGCAAGCCGGGGGTCACGAAAGCGCCATTCCGGAGGGTTTACCCGATATCAACCCATCCGTTGCGATAAGGAAACGGGTCACGCAGCACGAAAGATACGCCAAACAATGGGCGAGCAGCCAATATCGGCAAAACGGGAGATCGTTCGTCAGGATACGCTGACGGGTGCTATCGTGCTTGCCGCATCGCTCCTGTTCGTCTGGACCGGCGGCAAGACCGTGTCCAATGCCATACAGGGCATATTGGGGATGGGTCAGGGCGCCGAGCAGTTGCTCGCGACCGCCATGCTGCTGAATATCGCGCTCATCCTCTTCGGCTATCGCCGCTATCGCGATCTCCTGATCGAGGTCCAGCAACGCAAGGAAGCCGAGGAATGCGCCCGCCGCCTTGCGGAAACCGATCCGCTGACCGGCTTCTACAACCGCCGGACCTTTGAGGAGAAGGGCGCGGCGATGGTCGCCCTGACCCGCGCGGAAGGGCGCCCGGTCGCGCTGATGATGCTCGACCTTGATCATTTCAAGACGGTCAACGACCTGCACGGCCATGCCGCGGGCGACATGATGCTGAAGGCGGTCGCGCAGCGCATCCATGACGCCATGCCCGACGCGGCGCTGGTTGCCCGACTCGGCGGCGACGAGTTCGCCTGCGCCTGCCCGTTCGAAAGTGACGAGACCGGCGACGTCGATACGCTGGCGGAGGCGATGGTCCATGCCATCACCCAGCCCGTCGACTATCTGGATGGGGAGCTGAACATCAGCACGTCCCTCGGCGTCGCGCGCTCGGACGCTGATGGCGACACGATGGACAAGCTGCTGCGTCGGGCCGACATCGCCATGTATGCGGCCAAGAATTCCGGCCGGAACCGCCATTGCTGGTTCGAACCGGACATGGAAAAGACGCTGCACGAACGCAACGTGCTTGAAGTCGGGATGCGCAAGGGCATCGCCGCCAACGAATTCGTGCCCTATTACGAACAGCAGGTCGACCTGACGACCGGACGCCTGCTGGGCTTCGAGATGCTGGCGCGCTGGGAGAGCCCGACGCTCGGCCTCGTCTCGCCGGAAAGCTTCATCCCGATCGCGGAGGAGACCGGCATGATCGGCGCCCTGTCCTTCGCCGTGATGCGCCGCGCGTTCGCCGACGCGGCCCTGTGGGATTCGACCCTAACCCTTTCCGTCAACATTTCCCCGACCCAGCTGCGCGACCCGTGGTTCAGCCAGAAGCTGTTGAAGCTGCTGACGGAAACCGGCTTCCCGCCGAGCAGGCTGGAGGTCGAGATCACCGAAACCTCGCTCTACGATAATCTGAGCCTGGCACAGACGATCATCGCGAGCCTGAAAAACCAGGGCATCCGCATCGCGCTCGACGATTTCGGCACGGGGTACAGCAGCCTCGCGCACCTGCGCGCGCTGCCCTTCGACCGGATCAAGATCGACCGCAGCTTCGTCATCTCGATGAGCCGCAACAGCGAGAGCGCCGCGATCGTGCAGGCGATCGCGCGTCTGGGCGAGAGCCTGGGCCTGCCGGTCACCGCCGAGGGGATCGAGAGCGAGGATATCGAACGCCAATTGCTGTCGCTGGGCCTTGCCAAGGGGCAGGGCTGGCATTTCGGCAAGCCGATGACGGTCGAGGATGCCCGCCGCCTGCTGGCCGAACGCGACATGCTGGCCAACGGGACGGCGGCCACCGGCGCGCTGGACATGCCCGACCTTGACACCGATGAGGCACCGGCTCCCGCCGCCGGCCCGTCGCCTCCGCGCCGCGCCGCGCCCGGCGCCTGACCCCCGGCAATTGCGGCGCCGCAGGTGGACAGCGCATCGCGCGCGCACTACATCGCGCGCCTATGCATGGTCGCTTTTCCAAGATGCACGGCCTCGGTAACGACTTCGTCGTGATCGACGCGCGTTCGACGCCGCTGGCGATGCCGGAGGCGCGCGCCCGCGCCATAGCGGACCGCCATGCGGGCATCGGCTGCGACCAGCTCATCCTCATTGAACCATCCGACGCCGCCGACGTGAAGATGCGCATCTTCAACGCCGACGGCAGCGAGGTGGAAGCGTGCGGCAATGCGACGCGCTGCATTCCCCTGTTCCTCGGTCGCGACGCGCTGATCGAAACGAAGGCCGGACTGCTCGACGCAGCGCTGACCGACGGCGGCGCGACTGTCGACATGGGGCCGCCCCGCTTCGAATGGCAGGACATTCCGCTTGCCTATGCGATGGATACGCTGGTGATGCCGGTGGGATGGGATACGCTGTCCGGTCCCAGCGCGGTCAATGTCGGCAACCCGCACGTCGTCTTTTTCGGAGACGACACGCCGCAGGGCGATGATGCCGCCGGACTCGGCGCCCTGATCGAGACCGACCCGCTGTTCCCGGCGCGCGTCAACGTGAACTTCGCGCGGCTTCTGTCGCGTCACCATATCCAGTTGACCGTATGGGAACGGGGCGCCGGCCTGACCCGCGCCTGCGGCACGGGCGCCTGCGCAACCGCCGTCGCCGCCATCCGCCGCGACCTTGCCGACGGGCCCGTCACCGTCAGCCTGCCTGGCGGCGATCTGGTCATCGACTGGCGGCCCGGCGGCACGATCCGCATGTCGGGACCTGCGACACATGTGTTCGACGGCGAAGCGGACTGGGACCGCTTCTGATCGCCCCCATGGTCGGGCCGGAACTCATCACGCTCGGGTGCCGCCTCAACATAGCGGAGAGCGAGGCGATGCGGACGCTCGCGGCCGATCAAGACGACCTCGTCATCGTCAACAGCTGCGCCGTCACGGCGGAGGCCGTACGTCAGACCCGTCAGGCGATCCGCCGCGCCCACCGCGCCCGCCCCGACGCCCGGATCGTCGTCACCGGCTGCGCGGCGCAGACCGATCCCGCAATGTTCGCCGCCATGCCGGAAGTGGCGCAGGTGGTGGGCAACCGGGAAAAGATGGAGCCGAATGCCTTCATGCGAGCGGAGCATCCGCTGGACGCGCGAGTCCGCGTGTCGGACATCATGGCCGTGCGCGACACCGCCCCGCATCTCGTCTCCGCCTTCTCCGAACATGCCCGCGCCTTCGTGGAGGTGCAGAATGGCTGCGATCATCGCTGCACCTTCTGCGTCATTCCCTACGGCCGGGGGAACAGCCGCTCGGCACCCGCGGGCGCTGTCATCGATGCGATCCGCGCACTGGTGGATCAAGGCCATCGGGAGGTCGTGATGACCGGGGTCGACGTCACATCCTACGGCGCAGACCTGCCCGGCAGCCCATCGCTCGGCAGCTTGGTGGAGCGTGTGCTGAACGCCGTCCCCGCCCTGCCCCGGCTGCGCCTGTCGTCCATCGACAGCGTAGAGATCGACGAGCGGCTGGAAGACCTGCTGTGCAACGCGCCCCGCGTGATGCCGCACCTTCACCTCTCCCTCCAGTCTGGCGACGACATGATCCTGAAACGCATGAAGCGCCGCCATGGCCGCGCCGACGCCATCCGGATCGTCGAACGCATCCGCGCGCAGCGGCCGGACGTGAGCATCGGCGCCGATATCATCGCCGGCTTTCCCACCGAAACGGAGGAAATGTTCGCGAGCAGTCTCGCACTGGTCCGCGAATGCGGCATCGTTCACGGCCATGTGTTCCCCTATTCGCCGCGCACCGGCACCCCTGCCGCGCGGATGCCGCAGGTCGACCGCGCGGAGGTCAAGGCCCGCGCCGCGCGTCTGCGTGAGGCCTGCGCACAGGAGCGCTCGGCCTGGCTCCGATCGCTGGTCGGCACGCACCAGAACGTTCTGGTCGAGCGCGACGGCCTTAGCGGCCATGCGGAAAACTTCGCGCCTGTCCGCTTTCCCCACGGCCGCCCGGCCGGAGAAATCCACGCGGCAACCATCGGAAGCCTTGAGAATGGCGTCCTGATCGCCCAAGAGGCGGCATGAGTTCCACACCTTCCTGGCGCGAAAGGCTGTTCGGCGGCCTCAAGCGCACGTCCGACCGGCTGGGCGACAACCTGACCGGTCTGTTCACCAAGGCTACGCTGGACGAACAGACGCTGGACGAGATCGAGGAGGCGCTGATCGTCTCCGACCTCGGCCCAGCCATGGCCGTGCGTATCCGCGAACGGCTGGCCGAGGGACGGTTTAACCGCGAACTGACCGAGGAATATCTGCGCGAGATCATCGCCGAGGAGATCGAGAAGGTGCTGGCCCCGGTCGCCCGCCCGATCGAGATCGAGGCGTTCCCAAGGCCGCAGGTCATCCTGGTCATCGGCGTCAACGGTTCCGGCAAGACGACGACCATCGCCAAGCTCGCCAACCTGTTCCTGGAGCAGGACTATGGCGTGATGCTGGCGGCCGGAGACACGTTCCGCGCCGCCGCCATCGGCCAGCTCAAGGTCTGGGCCGAGCGGCTGGGCGTGCCCATCGTTTCAGGCAAGGAAGGCGGTGATGCCGCCGGTGTGGTCTACGAGGCCGTGAAACAGGCGACGGAGACCGGCATCGACGTGCTGATCGTCGACACCGCAGGCCGCCTCCAGAACAAGCGCGAACTGATGGACGAGTTGGACAAGATTCGCCGCGTACTCGGCCGCCTCAATCCCGCCGCGCCGCACGACGTCGTGCTGGTGCTGGACGCGACCACCGGCCAGAACGCGCTCAGCCAGATCGAGGTGTTCAAGGATGTCGCGAACGTGACCGGCCTTGTCATGACGAAGCTGGACGGCACGGCGCGCGGCGGCATGCTGGTCGCGGCAGCGGAGAAATATCACCTGCCGATCCACGCCATCGGCGTGGGCGAGAAGATCGAGGATTTGCGCCCGTTCGACGCGCGCGACATGGCCAAAGCGATAGCGGGGACAGCCTATGCCCGATAACATCCCCTCCCCGACGCCCGCGGGCAAGCCGCCGCAGCATGGCGGCAGCCTCAGCCTCGCGCTGGACTTCGGCCCGCTGCTCGCCTTTTTCGTCGCCTACAAGCTGCTGGGCGTCATCATGGGCACGGCGGTGTTCATGGCGGCGATCGCCCTTGCCGTCATCGTGTCGATCGCGAAGCTTGGCCGGGTATCGCCGATGCTGTGGCTGTCCGCCCTGCTGGTGCTGTTCTTCGGCTCGCTCACCATCTATTTCCACGACGAGCGGTTCATCCAGATCAAACCGACGATCATCTACGGCTTCTTCGCGCTGATGCTGTTCGCAGGCCTGCTGCGGGGCAAGCCGCTGCTCAAATATCTGCTGCAGGCCGCCTATGACGGCCTGAGCGAAGAGGGCTGGCGCAAGCTGTCGCGCAACTGGGCGCTGTTCTTCGTCTTCATGGCGGTGCTGAACGAGGTAATGCGGGCGACGCTCAGCTTCGACACATGGCTGTCGGTGAAGGTGTGGGGCGTGACCGCCATCTCGTTCCTGTTCGCCGCCGCGAACATCCCGATGCTGATGAAGCACGGGATGAACATCGGCGAGAAACTGGATAGCGAGGAGATCGGGGAAACCACGCCCCCGCAGGGCTGAAGCCCCCTTCGTTCAGATCAGGCGTCGAGCGCCTTGCGCACCCGGTCGCGCACCGCCTTGATGCGCGTGGCGGCCTCGGCAAATGTGATGACATCGGCACGGTTGCCGTTCGCGCGCGCGTCCTTCGCGGAATCCTCATAGCCTTCCAGATCGGAATCCAGGGCGTCCACCAGGATTTCGGCTTCGTCCTCGCTGAAGGTGAGGGTAATTGACTTGCTCATACTGTTCTTGGTCCCTTGAGGGGCGGGCGCCGGACAGACCGGCGCCCGCCATCGGCCTCAGCCGGCCTGGTCGGCGCGGCTCACGCCCTCACCGTCGAGGTTCTTGGCCACGAAGTCCCAGTCGACCGCATTCTTCAGGATCGCCTCGGCATAGTTCGGACGGGCGTTCCGATAGTCGATGTAGTAGGCATGCTCCCACACGTCGAGGATGAACAGCGGCGTCGCGCCGTGCGCCACCGGGCAGTCGGCGTCATGGTAGGAGGTGACCTCCAGCTTGCCGTCCTTCAGGTTCAGCGCCGCCCAGCCGCTGGCGAAATGGCCCACCGCCTCCGCCTTCAGCTTCTCGATCAGGCCATCGACCGAACCGAAGCCCTCGTTGATGAGGTCGAGCAGCTTGCCGGTCGGCTCCTTCTTCGTGGGCGACAGGCCCAGCCAGTAGAAGCTGTGGTTCCAGATCTGGCCGACCTGGTTGAACAGACCGCCCTTAGAGGTCTTGATGAGTTCGACGAGCGACTTGCCCTGGAGCGACGGATCGGCGGCGACGAGTTCGTTCGCCTTCACGACATAGGCGTTGTGGTGCTTGCCGTGATGGAAATCGAACGTCTCGGCCGTGATGAGCGAGCCGAAGGCATCTTTCGTATAGGGAAGGTCGGGCAGGACAAAGGCCATGGTGAAGTCTCCTCGGTACGTTCTGGAACGCCCGGCCTGAACGGTCGGACGCACGGAAGGTTCATTCGCCCTAGCAGCGCCCGGCGGCCATTTGAAACAGGAATATCCAATGAGGCCGAAACGAATTTTCGATGAAACGCGACGGCCGCGACCATCGGTTTCCGCTGCCCCCGCTAACCGGCTGCAAGCAGGCCGTGCTTGCGCAGGCAGTGGCGAAGCTGGTCGTAGCTGAGGCCCAGCGCCTTCGCGGTCGCACGCTGGTTGAAACGATACCGCTCCAGCGCGGCGCGCAGGATCGCCACCTCATGTGCCTCCACCGCCGCGCGGAAATCGGTGACCTCGTCATGCGCCGGCGCGGGCGGCACGACGGCAAAGCGGACGCTCGCCTGCTCCGGCACCGGCGGAGGCTCAGTCGCCCGGCCGTCGCGCATCGACCCGCCCGGCGCCCATGGCGAGGCGAACGGATCGAAGGTGATGCGGTCGACCGGCCGGTCGGCATCGGGCCAGCGATAGACGGCGCGCTCGACCACGTTGCGCAGTTCGCGCACGTTGCCCGGCCAGCGATACCCCTCCAGTTCCGCCATCGTCGCGGCGGCGAAGCCCGGCCAGTTATGCCAGCCGATCTCCGACGCCATGCGGCGACCGAAATGTTCGGCCAGCACAGCCACGTCCCCGTCCCGCGCCCGCAGCGGCGGCAGGGTGATGACCTCGAAGGACAGGCGGTCGAGCAGGTCAGCGCGAAAGCGCCCCTCGTCGGCGGCACGGGGCAGGTTCTCGTTGGTCGCGGCGACGATGCGGACATCGACATTGACGGGGCGCGACGCGCCGATCCGCGTCACCTCCCCATATTCGATCACGCGCAGCAACCGCTCCTGCGCGGCCATGGACAGCGTCCCCAGTTCGTCGAGGAACAGGGTGCCGCCGTCCGCCTCCTCGAATCGCCCCGGCCTGGCCCGCGTGGCGCCGGTGAAGGCCCCCGCCTCATGCCCGAACAGTTCCGCCTCGATCAGGGTTTCGGGGAGCGCCGCGCAGTTCATGATGATCAACACCTCATCCCATCGCGGCGACAACCGGTGAAGACGCTCCGCGATCAGTTCCTTGCCGGTGCCGCGCTCGCCGATCACCAGCACGGGGCGGTTAAGCTCGGCGGCGCGCCCCGCCTGCTCGACGGCGTCGAGAAAGACGGAGGACTGCCCCACAAACTGCGTATTTTTCTCGACCATGCCAAACTATGGCGAAATTTCCCAACCTTCCGCAAGACCTTTGTCTTCAGCGGGCACACCTGCCAATCAGAAATGGCTGATTTTCGCCATTCCTCGAAACTGGCACGCCCCCTGCTATAGTGTTGGCAACCCCCGCGGCAAAGCACCGACGGGACAGTTGAAGGCCAGAGTTCAGGGAGAAACCCCAATGTTCGACAAGCATGACACCAAGGAAATCGGCAAGAGCCTCTCGATCGCCATCGCGGCGGTGCTGTTCGGATCCACCATGGTCCTTTCCGCCGTCGGCCCCGCCCGGGCAAACGAGACGATCGTCCTGGCGAACGGCCAGCAGACCCCAGAGACCGTCCGCTACCTGGCGTAACGGTCACAACCCGGCCGGGGCGGACCTGCCCCCCCTTTTAGTTCCCGCCCCGGCCCCATGCGTTACCAGGAGTATCTTCAAGATGGGCATTTTCTCCCGCACCCGCGACATCATCGCCGCCAACGTCACCGACCTGCTCGACCGGGCGGAGGATCCGGCGAAGATGATCCGCATGATCATCCTCGAAATGGAGGAAACGCTCGTCGAGGTCCGCGCCTCGGCCGCCCGCACGATCGCCGACCAGAAGGAGATGCGCCGCCATATCCTGAAGCTCGAAGCGCTGCAGGCGAACTGGACGGAAAAGGCGCAGCTCGCGCTCAGCAAGGACCGCGAGGATCTGGCGAAGGCCGCGCTGGTCGAGAAGCAGAAGGCCACCGACATGGCCGAGCAGCTCAGTCACGAGATCGAGACGCTGAACGAGGCGCTGAAGGCCTCCGAGGAGGACATCGCCAAGTTGCAGGCGAAGCTGCGCGAGGCGCGCGCGCGCCAGAACAGCCTTGCCGCCCGTATGGAAAGCGCGCAAAATCGCCTCCGCGTGCGGGAAGCCTATGCCGGTGAAAAGGTGAACGATGCCTTCGCCCGTTTCGAGATGCTGGAACGCCGGGTCGACATCGCGGAAGGCCGCGCCGACGCCATGGGCATGGGCGCCGCGCCCAAGACCCTGGAGGAGGAGATCGCCGAGCTTCAGAGCAGCGACAAGGTCGATGCCGAACTCGCCGCGCTCAAGGCCAGCATGAACGCCGACAAGACACAGGGAGCCTGACCCCATGGAGGACATCCTCATTCCCATCGTCGCCATCGGCACGATCTTCCTGGGCATGCCCTGGCTGATCTTCCACTACGTCACAAAGTGGAAGCAGGCACCCAAGATCACCGATGAGGACGAACGGCTGCTCGACGAACTCCACCTGCTCGCCCGGCGCTTGGAGGAAAGGCTCCAGACCGTCGAGCGGATCGTCGCCGCCGACAACCCCGATTTCCGCCCCGGCCGGCCGGCCGAACCCGACGACTACACCTTCGACCGGAGGAATTGAGATGACCGCACGCCGCACCAAATTCTATCTCGATCCCCAGAACGGCAAGTGGAAGGGCGTGTGCGCCGGTATCGCCGACTATACCGGGATCGACGTCACCTGGGTCCGGATCGCCGCCGTGCTGGTCACGCTGATGGGTGCCTTCCCATGGACGCTGATCGCTTATTTCCTCGCCGTGTGGATGGCGGACAACAAGCCCTATGGCCTGTACGCCGACGGTGACGAGGCGAAGTTCTGGCAGGGCGTACGGTCCAACCCTGCCCGGTCGACCCGCGACGTCCGGTCGAAGTTCCGTGACATCGACCGGCGCCTGGCGGACATCGAACTCTATTACACCAGCCGCAATACGCGCCTTGCCGACGAGATCGAGAGCCTGCGCTGAGCAATGGACAGCAGGGTTCCGGGTGCCGTTCGTCGAACGGACCCGGCCGCCGATCGAAAACAGGGGTTCACGGGCGCGCGAAACGGGAAGCTGACGGGTCGCATCGCAACGCGTGACGGAGAACGCCCGTCCCGTATCGATGGCCGGGCAAGGGAGACGGGAAATGAACCATGTTGCAAGCTGGATCTGGGTACTCATCCCCCTCGCCGCCATCGGAGCGGGCGTGTTCAAGAAGTGGCTCGCCATCAAGGAGCGGCAGATTGATGCACAGACCAGCCTGACCGCCGAGAAGACCGCGCAATATGCCGCCCATACCGAGCGGCTGGAACAAAGGGTCCGGGTGCTGGAGCGGATCGTAACGGACAAGGGCATCGATGTCGCTGACGAGATCGAGCGGCTGCGGGACGCCCCGGGCGAGACGCCGCTCAACTGAGCGCGACGGGCCACGACGACAACACAGGATCAGGGCAAGGGAGCCGAAACATATGAATCCGTTCGAAATGGTCGTCGCCATCGTTGCGATCGGTGCCATCGCCAGCGTCCTGCGTGCCAAATATGGCGTCGTGCGGGGCCACAAGGGCGAAACGCTGGTCCAGCGTACGCCCGACCCGGAGGCGCAGCGGCTGCGCGATGAAGTGAAAGCGCTGAAGGACAGGATCGCCGTGCTGGAACGACTGGCCACCGACAGTTCGACCGCGCTTGAGCGGGAATTCGACAAATTGCGGGAGCGCGACTGACCGCTGGAGCAGTCGCACCCGGAACCGGAAAAAGGGAATAGCAATGATGCAGGACCCCGCATTCTACATGATCATGGCCTCAGCGGCCCTCATCGCGATCACGGCGATCGGGATGATGGTGCTGAGGGGCTGGAACAACTGGCTCGACCTCAAGCACGCGGAACTGGCGGGCCGGGTCGAGGATGGCGCCCCGCCGTCGGCCGCTGCGCGGATCGAGGTCGCCGACCTTAAGGAACGGATCCGCAAGCTGGAGGCGATCGCCGCTGGCGTCGACCTCTGACACCACTGTTCACGCGAGTGGGGGCAAGCGGATCGACCACAAAGCCGCTTCCCCCTCCCCGCTTTCGGCCTATATGGGCGGCGATGACACAGCCCCCCAAACTGTCGGACCTCTACGAGGAATATGAATTTCTCGACGCCGACGACCGCTATCGACTGCTGATCGACCTGGGCAAGGCCCTGGAGCCCATGCCCGACGCGCTCAAGACCGACGCCACCCTGGTAAGGGGATGCTCGGCCGCCGTCTGGGTCTATCCCACGGCGCGGGATGACGGCACGCTCCACTTCCTGGCAGACAGCAATGCGGCGATCACGAAAGGAATCATCGCGCTCGTCCTGCTGACGGTGCAGGACCATCCGGCGGAAGAGATCGCCGCCGCGGACATAGAGGGCGCGCTCGCGCCGTTCGACCTGCGCAACCAGCTCAGTTCGAACCGGACGCAGGGTATCCCGAACATGATCGCCCTGATCCGCGAGACCGCCGGCCGCTACGCCTGAGGCGGTTCGGCCAGGCCCAGTTCCTCGCTCAGCCGGTCAAGGTCGGCGCCCGGCCGCACCAGCAGCCAGTCCCGCGCGCCCGCGCCGTTGACGACCGTCACCGCGCCCTTCGGGCAGACGCCCAGACAGTTCACCTCGACGATCCCGGCCTTCGCCTTGCGCCCCTTGCCGAGCGCAAGATGCTTGCGTAGCGCCTTGCCCAGCCGCTGTTTCCCATCCGGGCCGAAGCCGCCGTCCAGTTTCTTCGAACATTTGCGGCAGACGAGGATCGCGGTGTCCCAGTTCGATCGGACGTGATCTTTCAATCGGCCGCCCCGCTCGCGGCGGCGGGCTTCCACGTCCGCGCCTCGTCGGCCCTGCGCAGCACTTCATAGGCCGCCTGGATCGCCTGAAACCGTTCTGCCGCCGCCTTGTCGTTCGGCCGCACATCGGGATGATGCGCCTTGGCGAGGCGCCGCCAGCTTTTCTTCACCGCCTCGAAATCGGCGTCGGCCTCCAGTTCCAGCACGGACAGCGCCCGCATCTCGTCGGCCGACCGCGTGCCATCCCCGGGGCCGCCCCAGCCATAGAAGCCGGTCGACTGATATGCGCCGGCGTCGCGCTGCTCCGCCCGTGCGCGCTTCTCCCGCTCCTCGGCGTCGAGGCCCTGAAAATAATCCCAGTTGCGGTTGTACTCACCGGCATGCGTCGGGCAGAAATACCACCGTTCCCGGCTGTTGGGCGATTTGGGCGCAGGGCAGTCACCCGGCTGGTCGCACCCGTGCCGGTCGCACATCCGCACCTGCTGTGCCTCACGCGATGCGCCATAGCTGCGCCAGCGGGGAAAGCCCCAGTCGTTGGATCGGGAGGAACGCGCCATCCGCCCTATCTAGCGAGCGGTCTTGACCAAAGGAAGGAAGTCGGCCGAAAAAAGAGCACGCAGCGTCAGGACGCCGCCCGATCGACAGGCGGATAGACATGCAGGCGCGGAAACACGTCCTCCAGCGCTTTCGTATCCGGCAGGATATAGACGACCCCGCCCTTCTTCGCGAACGCCGGCCGGACCTGCGTCGTGTAGAATTTCAGCGGCACGTTGATGCATCCGAAGGTGATGCGATTGTCGTCCGGCGTGGGCGACAGCAGCCGCTCGCGTCGGCGCTCCTTCCGCGTCCCCTTCGGCACCGGATGAAGCGCCACGGAGGTATGGTAATCGACCCACAGCACCCGTTGCCGTCCCGCGGCCCAGCCATATTTCGCCACGAAGCGGCCCGCCGGCGTCGTCTTTTCGGCCGGCCCGATCTCCGCCAGATTCTTGCTGCCGACGCCCGGCGTGGCGTCGTCACCGACAGCCAGCCCGATCAGGACGGCGGCGTCACCGAGCGCCGTTCCGTCGGCATCAAAAAGGAAAAGCCGCGCCGCATTCTTGTCGATGATGACGTAGGGCAGCGCATTGTTGTCCTGCGATGCAGCGATCCAGCCCGCAACGCGCGTCGCCGCTTCCGACCGGGCCGGTTCATCGGCAACCGCCTCATCCAGGGAAGCTTGTGGCACAGAAACCTTTGCCACAGGCGCTTTTGGCGCTTCAGACACAGCAAAGGCTCCGGCCGCGCCATGGGACGCGGCCAGAAGCAATCCGAAAAGCGCCCCGCGGGCAGCGATCATCGCGTCATGAACCCCGATGACCCTTTTGCCCGCAGGGAAGACCGTCGTCCCTCATGCGATCGCGCGACAACGCATCAGTTACGCGGGCGCCGCTTCTGCTGAAGCTGCTGCTCGACGCCATCTACGCGGGCGTTGAGCTGGTCGATGCGCTGGCTGTTGTTCTGCGCCTGGCCGGACGCAGCCTGCGCCTCCGCCTGGGCAGCCTTCGCCGTCCCGTCCGTAGTCTGCAGACGGGTGTCGAGAGCGTCGATCCGTTGATTCACGGTCGCGATCTGCTCGTTCACATATCCCTTGGTCGCGCAGCCGCCCAGGGTCAGCGATCCGGCCAGAATCAGGGCAACCGGCGCAATTCTTGTCAGAGATTGAGACATGGAACTCTCCATTGTTATAAAGCGGGACAACCTCATCCCCAGCACCGTTCGTCCGACAATCTCATTCGGGCAGGCCGTGAGGCCCGTCAGACGAACGGTTGGGATCATAACGCATCCGACAGGATCCCTTTCCCGGACCTTGCAAAGAAAACATCTGTCCCGATCTTAGACCCCAATTCCAGGATGGAGTACCTCATGACGATCACCGGACGGGAAATGCGATCAGCCATCGATCGCGATGGCCTGCTCACCCTTTCCCTGGAGGACGTCACGATCGCCGATCCCGGTGCAGGCGACATCATCGTCCGGGTCGAGGCGGCGCCGATCAATCCCAGCGATCTGGGGCTGATGGTCGGCGCGGCCGACATGTCGTCCCTGTCGGAAAGCGGGTCGCCCGGGCGGCCTGCCCTTACCCTGACGGTGCCTTCGGGCAGGCTGGCGTCGGTGGGCGGGCGTGTCGGGCAGTCCCTGCCTATCGGTAACGAGGGCGCGGGAACGGTTGTCGCAGCGGGTGCCGACGTGCAGCACCTGATCGGCAAGCGCGTGGGCATGATCGGCGGCGCCATGTATGCCGACTACCGCAAAATTCGCGCACAGGACGTCATGGTCCTCCCGGACGGCGCCAGCGCCGCCGATGGCGCGTCGATGTTCGTCAACCCGCTCACCGCGCTCGGCTTCGTGGAAACCGCGCGCAGCGAAGGGCACCGGGCGATCGTCCATACGGCGGCCGCATCAAACCTGGGCCAGATGCTCCAGAAAATCTGCCTGAAGGACGGCATCCCGCTGATCAACATCGTGCGATCGGAGGAGCAGGCGCGCATCCTGCGCGATATCGGCGCAACCCATGTACTCGACAGCCGGGCAGCGGACTTCGCCGAGACGCTGACGGACGCAATCGCGCAGACGGGCGCGACGATCGCTTTCGACGCGATCGGCGGCGGCACGCTGGGCAGCGAGATCATGCAGGCGATGGAACGCGCGGCGGTGCGGACCATGACAGAATACAACCGCTACGGCTCCGACACGTTCAAGCAACTCTATATCTACGGCGCGCTTGATCCCTCCCCTTCCACGCTGAACCGCCTCGCCTTCGGCTTTCAGTGGAGCGTGAGCGGATGGCTTCTGTTCCCCTTCCTGCGCAAGGCGGGCCCCGAAGTCGCGCAGCGCCTGCGCCAGCGGGTCGCGGACGAACTCACCACGACATTCGCCAGCCACTACACGCGCACCATCGGCTTGGCCGAAGCGCTGCAGGCAGAGACGCTACGCGCCTATGAACGCAAGGCGACGGGCGAGAAGTATCTGATCGACCCGACGATCGGATAGGCGTCGGCGGCCGCAAGGAAGAGCGCCGAGTCAGGCGATCTCAGATTCCTCAACGACGGGGCGGCTTTCGCGCGTACCGCGCATACGGCTGTTCGGGTCTTGCTGATCAGCGCTGATGATCACGAAATCATCGCCGACTTCAACCAGCGTTCCGACGAAGGGGAAATCGGCGAGACTCCCTGTCACCCGGTAGCTGACCACATCACCCGGTTTGAATGTCGCCTCGTCGAAGTTGAATTCGAACGGACAGTTCTCTCCCATGCCCAGCATCCGATATCTCCTGACAGGCTTGCGGCGCATTCTGCCAAACGTCCAAAAGATGGCAAGTCACCAAATGCTTCATCAGCCTGCCGATATCCGGCGCGGGGAACGCATTCCTGGATTACCCGCGCGGCCACCTGACGAAAATGCCAGAGGGTCTGTAAGCCGGGTTCTGTCCACCGCGCGGACGCGGATGGGCGACCATTCCTCTAGGGCCGGGATTACTCCCGGCCTCAAGCAACCAACCCGGGCGGTCTCGGCCGAAACATGCCTAGGGATCTGCATCCCGCGCCGCCCCTATTCGGTCTTGCTCCCGGTGGGGTTTACCGTGCCGTTCCCGTTGCCGGGTCCGCGGTGCGCTCTTACCGCACCCTTTCACCTTCGCCTGGCCGAAGCCGTGGCGACCTGCTCTCTGTTGCACTGTCCCTGGGCTCGCGCCCGCCGGCCGTTAGCCGGCACCGTTATTTCGTGGAGCCCGGACTTTCCTCGCCGTGGAAGTTACCCGCCACGCCGCGGTCGCCCGACCCTCTGGCGCCGGCGCCTATAGGATAAAAGCCGGCGGACGTCATCCTGCTTTCGCACGGGCACCCCGCTCAGTCGTCACCACGTGGCTTGGGCAGCAGCAATGCGAGCAGGATGGCACGGCATTCCCCGTCGATGATGCCGTCGATCATCTCCGGCCTGAAGCGCCGCTGGAATGCGACGACCGCCGCCTTGGCATCGGCAATGTCATAGCCGAAACGCTCCAGCGCCAGCATGAAGCCGCCGTCGGTCCAGTGGGGGTCCATCAGGTTCTTGGTCGGCCGGGGCAGCGCGAGCCGCAGGCGCGCCAGCATGCCCCAGGGAAAGAGCTCGCCCGGATCCTGCTTGCGCGCCGGGGCGACATCACTGTGCCCCACGATATTGCCGCGCGTGATCCGGTGGCGCTGGACGATATCGTTGATCAGCGGGACGAGCGATCCCATCTGCGCGTCCGGAAACGGACGGTATCCCCATTCATGGCCGGGGTTGACGATCTCGATCCCGATCGATGCGGAGTTGATGTCGGATATGCCCCGCCAATAGGCTCTCCCCGCATGCCAGGCACGCTTGTCCTCCGGCACCATCCGGATGATCTGCCCATCCTCCGTCACCACATAATGGGCCGATACCTTCGATTCAGGATTGGCGAGCCAGTTGATGGCGCTCGCGGCGTCCGGCATGCCGGTATAGTGCAGCACCAGCATGGTGACGGGCAGCGACCGCTCGTCGAAATTGGGCGACGGCGTTTCTATGATGTCGGCGTCGATCACGAAAGCTCCTCGGCCAGCGTACCCCTTGCCGCCGTTCGGATGGTGACGATGGCGACACCGGCCAGCACGATCGTTCCACCCAGCAGCATGATCCCGGTTACCGGCGCATCGAACATGATGGCCGATACAATGACGGAGAGCACCGGCGCGATCAAGGTATACGGCATAACGACGCCGACGGGATGCCGTTGCAACAGCCAGGCAAGCCCGCCATGCCCGACGAGCGAGGAGCCGAGGGCCGAGAACGCCACCCAGCCGAACGCGCTCGCAGGCAAGGTGGCGATGCCGGCCATCGCTTCCCGTTCCACGATCAATCCGGTGAGACCGAGGACCACGGCGCCGATCAGTCCCAGCCAGGCATAGAGCGTGGCGACAGGCACATCGGCCAGCTTGCGGACCGCCAGCGAACCGCAGGCCAGCGCAAGGCTGGACAGCGCAACCAGCACAAGGGCCGCTGCTTCATGCGCCATTGCCGGATCGAAGCCGATCAGAACAACGCCCGCGAACGCCATGCACAGGCCGATGATCCGCGGCATGTGGATACGCTCGTGCAGGAAGATGACAGACAGGATCACGGAAAAGGGCGCAGTGAGCTGCCCGGCGACAGACAAAGCGCTCATGTTGCTGGCCGTCGCCAGCGCAAGATTGAGCGGAATGAACATCAGCGCGCCGCTGGCGAGCGAGAAGGCCAACACCATCGCCATGCGGCCGGGGACGAAACGCAGCCATGGCAGGCAGGCCAGCGCGACCATCGCCTGCCGCAGGAAACCGGCGGTCATCGGGGAAATCGTGTCGACGGCCATCTTCGCCGCGACGATGTTCAGGCCCCACATCAGGTTTACCAGCGCGATGACAAGCCAATCACGGGCGGCAAACCCGTCTTCGCCGGTAAGGGAACGCGTCTTCGTCACGCCTCCTCCTAGCGTCCGCGCCGCCGGAGGAAAGCGAATTCCGGCGGTTCAGCCGGCCCTGCGCAGCGCGCCGGTGCCGAGATCGGTCATCGGACGCCGCTCGTAGCTGCCACGGAATTCGCGGCTGGCGGCGAACGCGTCGGTCTGGCCGATCACGGTCTCGCCCGCGCCCAGCACCAGATAGCTGCCGGCGCGGCTGCGCTCGGCAAGCTGCTCAAACACCTTGCGGCGCATCTCCAGCGAGAAATACAGCAGCACGTTACGGCAGAGGATCAGGTCGTAATGCGCCTTGGGCAGCTTCGGCTCGAACAGGTTGTCGACCCGGAACTCTACCAGGCGCCGCAATTCATCCGCCACCCGCCAGTCGTCCCCGACCGGTTCGAACCAGCGCAGCAGGTCATTGACGGCGAGGCCCCGCTGCACGTCGATCTGCGAAAAAAGCCCCGACTGCGCCCGCGCGATCGCGGAGGTCGAGATATCAGTACCGACGATCTGGATCCGCCACCCCTGCCAGTGCTGCGCGTCCTTGCGAATCTGCATCGCCAGCGAAAAGGCTTCCTGCCCGGTCGAGCAACCCGCGCACCAGATACGCAACACCTTGTCCGGTCGCGTCGCCGCGATATGCGGCAGCAGGTCGCGATACAGCATGTCGAAGGTCTGGAGGTCGCGGAAGAAGCTGCTCTCGTTGTTCAGCAGAGCGTTGACGACATCGTCCGTGAGCGACGTATCGCCACTGGCGAGCAGCTTCGACACCAGCCCCTCCAGGCTGGACAGATTGTTGGCGCGCAATACCGGCTTCAGCGCAGTCTCGATCCGCCACAGGCGGTTTTCGGTCAGTATCTGGCCGGTACGCGCCTCCAGCAAACCGGCCAGCACGCGCATCGCGCCGGTGAAGCTCTTGTCACTCGACGGTTCGATCGCGGCCGCACTCATGCGCCCACTCCGACGCGACGGGCAATATAGGTCATGATATCCTGCGGCGGCAGCACGGCGCTGGCCAGCCCCGCGCGGGTGGCCGATCCGGGCATGCCCCAGACGACGCTGCTGTCCTCGTCCTGCGCGATCAGCCAGCCCCCCTGCTCGATGACCTTGCGGCCCCCGGCCGTGCCGTCGCGGCCCATGCCCGTCAGCACGATGGTGCCGCACGCCGGGCCGTAGGCATCGGCCATGGCGGCGAACATCGGGTCGACCGCAGGCAGGCTACCGGAAGGCGCGCAGTCCTCGGTCAGGACCACGTGGACCTGACCGTTCCACGACTTGCGGCATTCCAGATTGGCGCCGCCCGGCGCGATGTAGATGCGATCCGGCAGCAATGTCTCGCCCTGTTCGGCGACCTTCACGGGCATGGTGGTCATGCGCCCCAACTGGATCGCGAAGAAGGGGATGAAGCTGGGCGGCAGATGCTGCGTCAGCAGAAGGGGCACGCCAAGCGGCTGGGTGATGCCGGACAGAAGCTGGCCAAGGGCGTGGATGCCGCCGGTCGACGCGCCGATACCCAGGCAGGCGAGCTGCCGGCCGAAACCGAGCGGACGCAGGCTGACCGGCAGGGCCGGTTCCGGCGCGACCGGGCGCCGGCGCACGATGCGCAGCAGCCGCGCGATAAGCGCTTCGGAAAAATCGTTCCCGAAACTGCCCCGGCCGGGCTTGGAAATGATGTCGCTCGCGCCGAGCGCCAGCGCCTCGACGGCGGCGGCGCTGCCTTCCTCGCAATTGCCAGAGAGGATGATGACCTTTGCGCCCAGGCCCGCCTTCAGGATCGCCGGGAGGGCGGCAAGGCCGCTCTGTCCCGGCATCTCGACATCGAGCAGGACGATATCGACACGGTCACGGGCAAGGAAGGCCAGAGCCTGTTCGGCATTCGACGTCTTGTGGGCGACGGCCAGCGTGTCGGTGGCCGTGAAGATACGCTCCAGCACCGATCGGACGACCACGGAATCGTCCACGATCAGGATCCGGGCGGGTCCTTGCTCTGTGCTTTTCCAGGCTGTGGCCGGGATCGGGGCTGACATAAGCGGGCTTTCGACGGTGCGGAAAGATCAGGGTGGAGAAGAGGGCAGACCGGATGCGTCTCCCTAGATCACCCCGACGATCTGCAGCTTGCTCTCCAGCGTGTCGCGATCGAAGGGTTTCATCACATATTCGTCGGCGCCTGCCTCAACCGCCGCCTTGATATGGCCGATGCCGTTTTCGGTCGTGCAGAAGATCACCTTGGGCCGCGACGCGATCTTGGTCGTGGACAGCGCCTGCAGGAATTCCATGCCGCTCATCACCGGCATGTTCCAGTCCAGCAGGACGACATCGGGAACCGCCGCCTCGCACTGGGTCAGGGCGTCCTGCCCGTCGCATGCCTCGGTCACGTTGATGTCCAGCGACTCGAGGATATGGCGCGCGACCTTGCGAATGACCTTCGAGTCGTCGACAACGAGACAGTTCTTCATGAATAGACCCTTCCAGAGGTACTTTTGCGGCGACCGTATGTGATGTTGCACTGCACCTTAGGGAGCAATGTTGAGGGATTGGTAAATGGCGGAAATCAGGCGGCCTGCGCCTGCTGCCGCGGCTCAACGAACATGGCGAGCGACACCAGCAGATAGGGCTCGCCGTCATTCTCCACGATGCCGCGCGCGAACGGCGCCCAGGCCGCATCGATCCTGCCGCGCAGCGGCAACTCGCCTTCCGCGACCGGACAGATATCACTCACGGCATCGACCATCAGGCCGTAACTGTGTCCGGCGATATCGGCGATGATGGCAAGCGACCTGCGCTCGGGCGGGGTCTTAACGCCATGCACCACGGCGCCTGCGTCGATCATCGTCAGCACCCGGCTGCGCAGGGCGGACAATCCGGCAATGTGCACCGGCATGCCGGGCACGGGCGAGATGTCGGTGACCCGGACAACGGCCTCCACCTCATCGCTCCGTACAGCGACGAGCGTCCCGGCAACAGTGGTGAACAGGTAGAGCTGACTCATCAGGCGGCCTCCTCACGGCGCGCGGCCTCGATGGCGCGCATCAGCCCGTCGCGATCGTAGCGGTAGATGCTCGGGTCGCTGCTGCCCGCACCGCGCGGCGAGTTGCGCAGGCGGATGACCGGCGGATCCCCGCGCCTGCCGCGTTGCCGCACCGGCTCTCCGGCGGTCGAGAGGACCACGTCGCCTGGCCGCATCGCGGCCTTTTCCGGCATGCCGAACACAACCTCGTGCCCCGCCTGTCGCAGCAACGGCGCCAGTATCTCCTGCGCCCACACGTCATCGGGATCGGCAAGCACGCAGCGTCCGGGAACATGCTCCTGCACCTCGTCGACCGGCATGGCCGCGAACAGCGCGAAGGCGTCGATCACTTCCAGATGCATGCCGTCGATGATCGAAAGCCCGCAGATGATACCGCTCGCCGCCGCCATGTCCGGGACGAGCGGCATCTGGACGATGTCGACCACACGCGCGATCGGGTAATAGATCTCCATACCGCCATCGCGCAGACGCAACGCGGTGACCACGCCCGTGTCGAACGCGCCATGGTCGCGCGCCACGGGGAACAGGCGGCCGTCGACACGCACGAACGGCTGTCCACCGGAAACACCGAACTGGTGTGCGTCAATGTCCTCGACCCGCTCGATCAGCGAGAGCTGGAGCAGTCGCTCCTCCCCGCTCAGTTCGATGAAGCGCAGCGCTCCTACGGTGGCGACAGCCTCTTCTTCGGCCTCCAATTGCGGGCGGTTGCCGGTCTCATCGTCAGCCATGGACGGCAGGCAGGCTGCATTCGCGACACCGCCCGCATCCAGAAGCAGCATCGGCTGGCCGCTGTCCGGCAGGGTCATGCCCGCATAAACACCCGATGCCATGATCAGGGGCGAGGCCGGCCTGATGACCAGTTCCTCGTGATTTTCGACGGCGCCGACCCCGAGCGCGAATGGCATGCCGGATGCCGCGCGCACCACCATGATCGTGCGGGGACCAATCTCTTCCGTGACGGGCAGGCCCAGCACGGACTCAAGGTCTACCATCGAATGGCGGATACCCCGGATGGTGGCGATGCGCGCGCCGCCAACACCGGCGATGCTCAGCATCTCGTTGTTGTCGTGCAGAATCTCGACCACTGCGGCGCGGGGAATGGCAAAGGGCTGACTACCGGCCCGGACGATGAGCCCCGGAATGATCGTCAGCGTCAACGGCACCCGCAAGGTGATCGTCAGGCCCCTGCCCGGCCGATTGTCGAGGGTTATCACACCACCGATCCGCTCGATATTGGAACGGACGACATCCATGCCGACACCGCGTCCGGAAATGGCGCTCACGGCGTCCGCCGTGGACAGACCCGCGGAGAAGATGAGGTCGACCTTCTGCTGCTCGGTCAGCCGGGTCGCCGCATCAGCGGTGACGATGCCCGCGCCCACGGCCTTGGCGACCAGCTTGGCGGTATCGATGCCCTGCCCGTCGTCCGACACCTCGATCACGATCTGGTTGCCGGACTGGCGCGCGGCGACACACAGACGGCCCATTTCCGGCTTGCCGGCTACACGGCGGCGCTCGGGTGTCTCGATGCCATGGTCGATGCTGTTGCGGACGATGTGGGTGAGCGGGTCGACGACCATCTCCACCATCTCGCGGTCCATCTCGACGTCGCCGCCCTCAAGGTCGAGGTCGACCGACTTGCCGAGATCACGGCAGAGATCGCGTACGGTGCGCGGGATCGCCGCGAACAGGCGATCGACGCGCTGCATGCGCGTCTTGGATATGGCGTCGCGCATGTCGGCGACGCAGGTCGATAATCGCTCGAACGCGCTGTCGAGGTCGGGGTCGGCACGCTCGCGCAGCTTGCGCGACAATTCGTTGCGCGCCAGCACCATGTCCGAAATGCCGTTCATCAACTGATCGATCAGGGTCAGAGGCAGGCGGATGGTGCGCAGCGGCACCTGCGGCCCCTCTCGCTTCGTCGAAGCCGCCGGAGCCATAGCGGGGGCACTGTTTTCCGTCGCACTGACGCCAGCCGCGGCGTGGATCAGGCCCTGGATCAGGAAATCATCATTCTCATGGGACAGCGCTGCGCCGGACGACACCGCTTCCGCCAGTTCGCCGATGCGATCCATCACGGCCAGCACGGCACTGACCGTTGCGGGATCGGGCATCCGCTCACCGGCGCGGATTTCCGACAGCACATCCTCGGCCGCATGGCTCAACCGCTCGAATCGCGGCAGGTTGAGGAAGCCGCAGCTGCCCTTGACCGTGTGAAAGAAGCGGAAGATCGCGTCGAGCCTGTCCCGGTCGGTCGGGTCGGCCTCCCACGCCACGACTTCGCTGGCGAGAGCCTCCAGCGTTTCCTGGGTCTCCGAGATGAATTCCTGGAGTAAGTCGTCCATGTGCCCCGTCCAATGCGCAGGGTCCGGACATGGCCTCGACTTGGTTAAGGCGGCGTTAAAAACATACGCCGGGACAATTGCTTATTTCCCGGCAGGCAGGCTGGCGCCGAACAGCAGCGCCCCTTCTCCGGGATCGGACTGGATCACCTGACCGCCCACATTCTGCACCTGGCCATGGACCATCCAGGCGGCAACCGTCCGCGCGGTCACGCCTTCGACACCGGTTTCGCCGGACAGGGCGGCGCGCACCTCCGGATCGAGGACGATCTTCGGCCCCTCCGCGCGCACGACGATCTCGATCATGCCGTCGCGACCTTCCGCGCCGATATCCAGCTGGCCGCCGCGCACCAGCGCGTCTCCGGCAATCAGCGCCAGATTGAGCAGGATCTTCGCGGGCAGCTTTGCCAAACTGTCCTCGGCCACCATCCAGCCGACCGTCACGCGGCCGGTGGAGGCGAACATGCCCTCGATCGCGGAGCGCACTTCATGCGCAGGCACGCTGTCGCCGTAACCACCGGCGGAGCCGAAGGCGAGACGGAAGAATTTCAGCTTGTTGGCGGAGGTCCGCGCACTGTCGCCCAGAAGGTCGAGGCACCGCTGCCGCATGTCCGGGTCGGTTTCATCGGCCATCAGTTCAAGGCCGTTGTTGAGCGCGCCGACCGGGCTCAAGAGATCGTGGCACAGGCGCGAGCAAAGCAGCGCCGCCAAATCCATGCTCCTGTCGATGGTGCCCTGCATTCCCTGTCCCGGCTGCCGTCCCGTATCGGACTGATCACCCGCCTATTGCCTCCTTGGCCGCAGGATGCAACCCCACGGAAACAATTGACGTCGCGCGGATCACGGTTCCACGACGAACGGAACCCCGGAAAACCGCCCGTGCAGGCCACTCGCCCCTGCGCGCCACAGGCGGACATCGCGTTCCCGCCCGGCGATCAGCCAGAGCGCCCCGTCTGCGGCTGCGCAGGCCGCGTCCGTGACCGACGGCTCCGGCCGCCCGCCGGGATGCGAGTGATAGTGGCCCAGAATGGCTGGCCCGCCCGCCCGCACTGCCTTGTGCGCGGCGATCAGTTGCGCAGGATCGATCTCGAAATGCGCGGCGGGGTCTTGGGCCACATTGCCAGCGGGCAGGATAGCGCTCACATAATCGCCCTCCCCAAGCAGAAGGCCGCAGATTTCCGTCGTTTCCGCGCCCGCCAGCGCCAGTATGCGGTCCAGCACGCCCCTTGAAATTCGCGTCGTCATACCCATATCACGGTCGATGGTTCCGGGGGTTTCCACCATAGAAGCGGTGATCGGTGACGCAAGCGGCGGACAGCGGCTGGACAAGGCGCTGGCGACCGCCGCGTCCGACCTGTCGCGCGAACGGCTGAAGGCGCTGATCCTCGACGGCCGTGTCCGCGCGGCCGATGGCACTGCCGTGACCGACCCGGCGCGCAAGGTCGCGGCGGGCGAGGTCTATGCGATCTCGCTGCCCCCCGCAGTTCCGGCCGACGCCGTGGCACAGGACATACCGCTGTCGATCCTGTTCGAGGACGCGCACCTGCTGGTCGTCGACAAGCCGGCGGGGCTGGTCGTCCATCCGGCGGCCGGCAATCCCGACGGAACCCTGGTCAATGCCCTGCTCCATCATTGCCGGGGACAGTTGTCCGGCATCGGCGGCGTGGCGCGCCCCGGCATCGTCCATCGCATCGACAAGGATACATCCGGCCTCCTGGTCGTTGCAAAGACGGATCAGGCGCATATCGGCCTGGCCGCCCAGTTCAAGGCGCACAGCATAGAGCGGCTGTACGCGGCGATCGTCACGGGCAGGCCGGCTCCGCCCGCCGGAACGGTCGACAGCTGGATCGGCCGGTCCGACGCTGATCGAAAGAAAATGACGGTTCAACGGGAAGGACGCGGCAAGCACGCGGTCACCCATTACAGGACGGTCAAGCTCCTGCGGGATTCGGCTCTGGTCGAATGCCGCCTGGAAACCGGGCGTACGCATCAGGTTCGGGTACATATGGCACATCTGGGCCACCCCTTGATCGGCGACCCGGTTTACGGTAGAGCGAAAAAAGGTTTCAAATCGATACTGGAAACGATGGGTTTCAAGAGACAGGCATTGCACGCGAAAACACTGGGGTTCATACATCCCGTGGATGGTGTCCCTTTGTCGTTCGAGAGCCCGGTTCCGGCAGACATGCAGGAACTGTTAAGCCAGCTTTACGTATAAGTGACGCCAAGTTTGCCGCGGTGCATAAGGACGCCTCTTCTGGGTCCCACCGGGCATGAAAAGGGAAGGAAAAACTGTCATGGCCGAAAAAAGCAATGTCCCTGCGACGGTGCCGGCGCTTGGCGGAGACGCGAGCCTCAACCGTTATCTGAGCGAGATTCGCAAGTTCCCGATCCTGACGCCGGAGCAGGAATACATGTTGGCGAAGCGCTATTCCGAGCATCAGGATCCTGATGCCGCGGCGCAGCTCGTCACGTCGCACCTGCGTCTGGTGGCCAAGATCGCCATGGGCTATCGCGGCTACGGCCTGCCGGTCAGCGAGCTGATATCCGAAGGCAATATCGGCCTGATGCAGGGCGTGAAGAAATTCGAGCCCGATCGCGGCTTCCGCCTCGCCACCTATGCGATGTGGTGGATTCGCGCGTCGATCCAGGAATTCATCCTCCGCTCGTGGAGCCTGGTGAAGATGGGCACCACCGCCGCGCAGAAGAAGCTGTTCTTCAACCTGCGCCGGATGAAGAACAGCATCGAGGCGTTCGAGGACGGCGACCTGCGCCCCGAGGACGTGGAACTGATCGCCACCAAGCTGGGCGTGACCGAGGAAGAGGTCATTTCCATGAACCGCCGCATGGCGATGGGCGGCGACACGTCGCTCAACGTGCCGATGCGCGAGGATGGCGAGGGTCAGTGGCAGGACTGGCTGGCGGACGACGGCCCGCTCCAGGACGAACGCGTCGCCGACGCACAGGAGCGTGACATCCGTCACTCGATGCTGGTCGAGGCGATGGACGACCTCAATGACCGCGAAAAGCACATCCTGGCCGAGCGTCGCCTTGCCGAGGAACCCAAGACGCTCGAGGAACTGAGCCAAGTCTATGGCGTCAGCCGCGAACGCGTCCGCCAGATCGAGGTGCGCGCGTTCGAGAAGCTGCAGAAGGCGATGACCCGGATCGCGGGCGACAAGATCGCCGGGCTGGGCCGTCTGGCCGCCTCCGGCGCCTGAACCGGTTCCAGACCGATGAAAGGAAAAGGCTCCGCCAGACGGCGGGGCCTTTTTCTTGACCTCGACACAATGCGCCTGCCCGTCAGGCGGAGCCTTCGCCCTGTGCGATGACCGAGGCACGGGCAGCCTCCAGTATTTCCTGCGCCAGTGCAGGATCGTTGACAGACCGCGCGAGCGTCATCGCCCCGCTCATCTGGGACAACAGCGCCAGCGCCTTCGCGCGATTGCCGTCCGGCAGCGCCTGCCGGAGAATATCGGCCAGCGCCTGCATCCCGGCGGCCATCTCGACGGCGATCGGACCGCCCCGCCGCGCCGCATCGGGCGCCAGCGCCGTGAACGCGCAACCATGCTCGATCGCGTTCAGGTGCCTGAGCGACAGATAATCTTCGGCCAGGGCACGGATCGGCGCGTCCGGCGCATTCTCCACGATCCGCTGCCAGCGTGCCACGCTGCTCACGAAACTGCGGGCGATGCACTCGGCCGCCAGTGCCTCCTTCGATTCGAACTGGCCATAGAAGCCGCCATGGGTCAGGCCGCTGGCGCGCATCAGATCGGCGATGCCGATCCCGTCCAGACCATGCTCCCGGAACAGCCGCGCCCCCGTCTCCACGACACGGTCCCGGTTGCGGGCGGTCTGCTCCTTGCTGACTCTCATCTCACTTCCTCGACATAAGCGGGCCAATTAGGCTCTTGACCATTTATATGATGATCGTCATGCAAAACAAGACTCGAACGCGGCATTCGTCGTGCGGAGGGGGATTTCATGCTGAGCATCACGATGTCGCGCCGCCTGTCCGCTCGCGGCATTCATTATGGCTGGGTGGTCGCGTTCGTGACGTTCCTGACGATGCTGGTGACGGCCGGCGCTGTCGGCGCGCCGGGTGTCTTCCTCGTTCCGCTGCAGAAGGAATTCGTCTGGCGCACGGCCGATGTGTCGGCGGCGCTCGCAATCCGCTTCGCCCTGTTCGGACTGATGGGTCCGTTCGCCGCCGCGTTCATGAACCGCTTCGGCCTGCGCCGGATGATGCTGATCTCCCTCGGTATCGTATCCGGCGCCCTGCTCCTGTCCCTGGGCATGCAGCATCTCTGGCAGCTCGTCCTGCTGTGGGGCGTCGTCGTCGGGGTCGGCACGGGCCTGACCGCCATCGTCCTGGGCGCGACGGTCGCCACGCGCTGGTTCGCCGCGCGGCGCGGCCTTGTCGTCGGCCTGCTCGCCGCGAGCACCGCCACCGGCCAGCTCGTGTTCCTGCCCCTGCTCGCGGGGATGACCGAGCGCTTCGGCTGGCGCACATCCCTCGGCCTCGTCTGCTCGGGCCTGCTGCTTGCCGCCTGCGTCATCCTGCTGCTGATGCGGGACAGACCCTCTGACCTTGGGCTCGCACCCTATGGCGACACGACAAGCGTTGCGGCGCCCGCAGCCACCGGCACGTTCGGCCAATCGCTGCTGCTGCCGCTGCGTGTGCTGGCCGACGCCGCCCGGACGCCAACCTTCTGGGTGCTGTTCGGCACCTTCTTCGTCTGCGGCGCCAGCACCAACGGCCTGATCCAGATGCACTTCATCGCGCTGTGCGGCGACTACGGGCTGGCGGCCGTGGGCGCCGCAGGTTTCCTGGCAATGATGGGCCTATTCGACTTCATCGGCACGGTAGGCTCCGGCTGGCTGTCGGACCGGTTCGACAATCGCTGGCTGCTGTTCTGGTATTACGGGCTCCGGGGCCTCTCCCTCCTCTACCTCCCGTTCAGCGGCTTCTCGCTCTATGGCCTGTCGATCTTCGCCGTGTTCTACGGGCTCGACTGGGTCGCGACCGTACCGCCGACCGTAAAGCTGACCGCCGATCGCTTCGGGCCGGAACGCGCCAACATCGTCTTCGGCTGGATTTTCGCCGGTCATCAGCTGGGCGCCGCCACCGCAGCCTTCGGCGCCGGATACAGCCGCACAGCGCTCGCCACCTATATCCCCGCCTTCTTCACCGCGGGAGCGTTGTGCATCCTTGCCGCGCTGCTGGCGCTCAGCCTCCGGCGCGGCGCACCCCGGTTCGTCCCGGCTACGGCACGCTGAGCCCACTTGCGGGTGCGCGCATCGGCGCGCTACGCTTGGCGTCATGCCCGCAAAACCGTCCCGCTCCTCTCTGAAACCCACCGGCCTGAAATCGACGAGCCTGAAACCGACTGGCGGGCGCAAGCGCCGCTGGCTCTCGATCCCGCTCAAGATCATCGGCGGCTTCGTCGTGCTGTCGCTTATCGTGGTGGTGATCTTCCGCTTCGTGCCGCCGCCGGTCACCGTGACCATGCTGATGGACGGCAACGGCATCACGAAGGACTGGATGCCGCTGGACCAGATCGATTCCGACATGCCCCGGGCGGCGATCGCAGCGGAGGATAGCCGCTTTTGCAGCCATCATGGCTTCGACGCCGTCGCCATCGCCCAGGCGATGCGCCACAACGCCAGTGGCGGACGCATTCGCGGCGGATCGACGATCAGCCAGCAGACCGCGAAGAACGTCTTCCTGTTCCAGGGCGGCGGCTTCATCCGCAAGGGGTTCGAGGCATGGTTCACGATCCTGATCGAGGCGATCTGGGGCAAGAAGCGGATCATGGAAGTCTATCTCAACGTCGCGGAGACGGGCATCGGCACCTATGGCGTGAACGCTGGCGCGATCCGCTATTTCCATCACGATGCCGCCACCCTTTCCCCCAGCGAGGCGGCGCGCATCGCCGCCGTCCTGCCGCTGCCCAAAAAGCGGGCGGCGATCGCACCGCACGGCTTCACGCGCCGGTACGGCAATTCGATCCAGCGGCGCATCGCCATGGTCCGCACGGACGGCCTCGACAGCTGCCTCAAATGAAAAGGGCGCTTCCCGCAGGAAGCGCCCCCTCCTTTCGCAAGGATCGGCCGATCAGAAGGTGAAGCGGGCACCAACCCGGATCGTGTAGAGCGACTGGCGCGAGTAGATCGTCTCGGTCGGCGTCGAGTTGGGCGCCGAGTAGCGATACTGCGCGCAGGACTGGGCCGTGGTGGTCGCAACCGCGCCGCTCGCCTGCACGCACTGGGCGCGGACGGCGACGACGTTGTACGGGAACGCATACTCGCGGACCTGGCCCCATTTCTTGTTGAGCAGGTTCGTGAAGTTCTCGATATCCGCGAACAGCGTGATCCGCGAACCACCGAAGCCGGTCGGGATTTCCTGGTCGAAATGGAGATCGATACGCGTGAACCACTTGGTGTTGAACGCGTTGCGCGGCGCGATCTGGCCACGATATTTCTTCAGGCCAGTGCTGTTGATCAGCGCGTCGAGATAAGACGCCGTGGCCGCCGAGTCATAGACGACCAGCGGATCGGTAGTCGAAGTCGGCACGTACATCAGGTAGCGCGAGTTCGAACCAATCGTGCCGAAGATGCCGCTGCGGCTGGTCGACACGTCCTGCATCGTATAGCTGTATGGGCGGCCGATGCGGGTCTCGCCGAACAGGGCGAGGGTCGTCTTGTAGTCGCCGAAGAACGCCTTGCTGAAGCTGACGTTGTACTTGATGTTGTGCTTCACCTCGTCGTTCGAGATGCCGTAGGCCGCGCCGTTGGCATCGAGGAACGCGCCGTTGCCGTAGTTCGACGAGGCTGTCGACGAGGTCGCCGGCGCCTGATCCTTCACATCCTGCCAGGTGTAGCTGGCACCGATGTCGAGGCCGAAGTCGAACGACTTGTCGAAACGCGCGACGGCGATGTAGCTGCGGCCCTTCTTCGTATTGGTCAGGTACAGGTCAGAGTTGGTGTCGGAGAAGGTCGTGACCGATTCATAGCGCACGCGGCCGTCGGGCGTGCGTGACGATGTCGGGCGCACGCGCAGGTCGGTGAAGAACACCTGATTGCGCACGTCGGAGTAGAAGAAGTCCGCACCGAAACGCCAGCCGGTGCCAAGCGCGCTGTCGCCGAATTCCGGCGTCCAGTCCGCCGACAGGGTCGCGCGCCACTGCGAGGGCACCTTGAACTTCGGATCGAGCGCATTGGTCGGCGCGTTCACCGACGAACTGGCATTGCTCAGCACCGTGTCGGCCGCGGTGGCGACGGTCGTGCCGTCCACGTTGGTCAGGATGGCATTGCCGTTCGCCAGCGTGGTGCCGGTGATCGACCCGTCGCTGTTGCGGCGAATGTCGATCGAGTTCGACAGGTAGCCGGTGTTGGAGAAGCTGTTCGACACATAGACGTCGGGCGACCCGCCCGAGAAGATGCCGGCGCCAGCGCGGAACACAAGGTCACGCGTCGGCTTGAAGTCGAGGCCCAGACGCGGCTGGAACACGCCCCGACCGTTGACGAAGGCCTGATTGGTGAAGCCGTAGCGGTTGTAGAAATTCTGGTTCAGCGCCGGACGGCTGTCACCACCGTACATGTCATAGCGCGCGCCATAGGCGAGCGTCAGCATGTCGTTGATCCGCCAGGTGTCCTGAATACCGAACGAATAGGACTGATAGCGGAACTGGGCCGCCGCATCGTTCGGATCGAGCGAGGGTACCGCGTTCTGGTAGCGCAGGCGCTGGGCATTCCCGGCCTCGAAATCGGCGATCGAGTCGAAATAATAGTCGCCCGCCGTCCGCTGCAGGAACAGGTTGAAGATCTTCGTATCCTGGAAGTCGGCAAAGACCCGCAGGTCATGATCGTCGCGGGTCAGGCGCGCCTGCACCATGCCGCCATAGGTACGGCTGGTCAGTTGGTTCGACTGGCGCGAGATATCGGGACCAAAGGAGATGACGGCAGGTGCTGCGCCACCCGGATCGGCGTTGCAGCTCAGCGTGTCACGGCTCGTGCCGATGTCGGATGTCGGGTCGGTACACACCTGGAACTGCGCGAAGCCGCGGCCCATCACCGGGTTCTGGCCACGCTTGTAGTCCTTATAGAAGGCGCGAACCTCGGTCGAGAACTCGTCGGACCAGTCGGAGTTCAGCTGGAACACGCCCGTATGGAGGCGGTTGGACGAGATATAGCCGTTGGACGCCAGGCCAAGGCCGGTGGCGTTCGCCGTGCCCGACGCCGGCGTCGTGTTGGTGTTCTGGTTAAACTGGATCGAATCCTTGGTGTACATGTACGTCAGCGAGGCGCGCTGCGTGTCGGACAGGTTCGCGTCCAGACGCGCCACCAGACGATCGTCCTTATCCGCCGAGTCATTCAGCACGCCGCCGGTGTCGTAGCCGTAACGGGACTGCGCGATCTGCTGGATCTGCGCGACGGCCGCATCGGTGACGTTCGGGATGACGGTGCCCGCGTTGTCGCCCGGCGTGCCCTCCGCGATCGGCGTCCCGGCGCGAATGCGCTCACCGGCGATCATGAAGAACAGCTTGTCCTTGACGATCGGACCGGACAGCTCAGCACCGTAGTTCTCGTACTTGAAGTTCGGGAGGGTCACGCGGCCGGTCGGGATGCCCGGGCCGGCCTTCGTCTTCTTGCCGTTCAGCTCGTCCGACGAATAGGCGTAGAAGCCCGTGCCGTGGAACTCGTTGGTACCCGACTTCAGGATGGCGTTGATCGTGCCGCCCTGGAAATTGCCTTCACGCACGTCATAGGGCGCGACGCGGGTCTGGAACTGACCGATCGCATCGAGCGGCACCGGCGAGCGACGGGTCGGCAGGCCATCGGGATTGAGGCCGAAATTATCGGTGACGGGCACGCCGTCGACGGTGAAGCGGTTGAAGCGCGCATTCTGCCCGGCGAAGGAGACGGCACGACCGGACCCTTCCGCATAGTCCAGGCGGGCGAACGGATCGCGGCGCATCAGGTCGCGGATGTCACGGTTGACCGAGGCGACCTTCGCGATGTCCTCGGCCGTCAGGACGGTCGTGGGGCCGGAGGCCTTGGTCCCGGCGCCGGTCACACGTGCCGCGGTGACGACGATGGCGCCGCCCGTCGAATTGAGGGCGATCGGCAGTTCATAGGCCTGTGCGACCACGGTGTAGATGTCGGTGACCTCATAGGTCTCGTAGCCGTCGGCGCTGACGCGCACGGTGAACGGGCCACCCACACGCAGACCGGCTGCGGTGAAGCCGCCGCTGCTGCCGCTGACGGCGGTGGCCGTGGTGCCGGAGGGGACATGGACGATAGTGACGGTGGCACCGGCGACGGGCGCGCCGTCGGCGGTCACCGTGCCCCGGACGACCGAGGTCGTTTCCTGTGCCATGACGGGCGTACCCATGCAGGCGAGCATGCTGATGGATGCGACGCTTGCCGCAAATGCAGTTCTGAAGTGGCTCATGAGACCCTGTTCCCCAAAAATGACGCAGCCCCCCAGGGCTGCGATACCCCTCATGCCGAAGACCACCCGAGGCGGAGCTCCAATTGGCCGAGACGTGTATGGAGGCCCCCTGTTCCGGTCCGATTGCGATTTTGTGACGCTTCTGCGAGCAGGTACATGGGTTAAACGGCCGATATCCCCAGCCATTTGCGCCAGAATGGAGGCATGCGACGCGGTCGCAGCCATAAAAAATTACGGAAAACGTAGCGTCTTTCGAGTATCGCGATCGCTATCCGGGTTCGGTGCGGCAATTCTGCAACGCAGCGGGAAAATTCGCATGCGCAGCATGAGTTGCGATGCCGGACATGAAAAAGGCCGGCTTTCGCCGGCCTCGATCAGTTGCCTTGGGGGCGGTCGCCTCAGGCGGCGTCGCCTGCCTTGCGCTGTTCGCTGAACACCCGCACCGGCTCCTTGCGACCCTCGACCACGTCCTTGTCGATCACCACTTCGCCGACGCCCTGCATGGACGGCAGGTCGAACATGGTGTCGAGCAGGATCGCTTCCATGATCGACCGCAGGCCACGCGCGCCGGTCTTCCGCTCGATCGCCTTCTTGGCGATCGCGACCAGCGCGTCGTCGGTGAAGGTCAGTTCGACATTCTCCATTTCGAAGAGCTTGCGATACTGCTTGACCAGCGCGTTCTTCGGCTCGCCCAGGATCTTGACCAGCGCGGTCACGTCCAGGTCCTCCAGCGTCGCAATGACGGGCAGACGACCGACGAATTCGGGGATCAGGCCGAACTTCAGCAGATCTTCCGGCTCCGACTGGCGCAGAAGCTCGCCGGTACGGCGTTCCTCGGGCGCAGCGACATGCGCGCCGAAACCGATCGACTTGGCTTCCAGACGGTCGCCGATGATCTTCTCGAGGCCAGCAAACGCACCACCACAGATGAACAGGATGTTCGTCGTGTCGACCTGCAGGAATTCCTGCTGCGGATGCTTGCGCCCGCCCTGCGGCGGGACGGAGGCGGTCGTGCCTTCCATCAGCTTCAGCAACGCCTGCTGCACGCCCTCGCCCGACACGTCGCGGGTGATCGACGGGTTCTCGGCCTTGCGGCTGATCTTGTCGATCTCGTCGATGTAGACGATGCCGCGTTGCGCCTTCTCGACGTTATAGTCGCTGGCCTGCAACAGCTTCAGGATGATGTTCTCCACATCCTCACCGACATAGCCCGCCTCTGTGAGGGTCGTCGCGTCCGCCATGGTGAAGGGCACGTCGAACGTCTTGGCCAGCGTCTGTGCGAGCAGCGTCTTGCCGCAGCCGGTAGGGCCCACCAGCAGGATGTTCGATTTGGCGAGTTCGACCTCGCCCGCCTTCGTCCCATGGTTCAGGCGCTTGTAGTGATTGTGGACGGCAACCGACAGCACGCGCTTGGCGCGGCTCTGGCCGATCACATAATCGTCGAGGACGTCGCAGATTTCCTGCGGCGTGGGCACGCCACCATCCTTCTTGCCGACAAGACCACCCTTGGTCTCCTCGCGGATGATGTCGTTGCACAGTTCCACGCACTCGTCGCAGATGAAGACCGTCGGCCCGGCGATCAGCTTGCGCACCTCATGCTGCGACTTCCCGCAGAAGGAGCAGTAGAGCGTGCTTTTCGAATCGGAGCCCGTGAGCTTGGTCATTCGTTCATTCTTCCTTCCCGCGTCCGGAGCGACGATCGCTCCCTGAAAAAGCGCGGGATATCCGTGTCCATGGTCATCCTAGACCGCGGCGCGCCCGTTTCACAAGGAAAGAAAATGGCGCGACGCGGTAAAGATTTAGCTTAGCCCTGTGCCGATTCCGGCATGGCGGGCCGCCGGTCGAACACTTCGTCGACCAGACCGAAGGTCTTTGCCTCCTCCGCCTCCAGGAACGTGTCGCGATCCATCGCCGCCTCGATCTTCTCCAAAGGCTGGCCGGTATAGCTGGCGTAGAGCGCGTTCATCCGGGCGCGAATCCGCAGGATTTCCTTGGCCTGGATCTCGATGTCGGACGCCATGCCCTGCGCGCCGCCGGACGGCTGGTGGATCATGATCCGGGCGTTGGAAAGCGCGATGCGCTTGCCCGGCTCGCCCGCCGCGAGCAGGAAGCTGCCCATTGATGCCGCCTGACCGATGCACACCGTGCCGACCTGCGGGCGGATATATTTCATCGTGTCATGGATCGCCATGCCCGCCGTCACCACGCCGCCGGGCGAGTTGATGTACATCCAGATGTCCTTTTTCGGATTTTCCGACTCAAGGAACAGCAACTGGGCGACGATCAGGGAGGCCATGTGGTCCTCGACCTGGCCGGTGACGAAGATGATGCGTTCGCGCAGCAGGCGCGAGAAGATGTCGAAGCTGCGTTCGCCACGGTTCGATTGCTCGATGACGATGGGAACCAGCGCGGACAGGGGATCGGTCATACGCGAATCGAAACTGTGATCTTGCATGATGCTCTTTCAGACTTGCTTTTGCCTCGCCCTACATCGGCGCAAAGCAGGGCCGGTTCAAGGGGGCGGCCACACCCCCGGTGATTCAGGACGGGACGGCCGCCTCAGCGCGGCGTGCGCGGCACCCTGTCGAGGTCCATGCCACGCCCCGGATCGGCGGGCGCGGGAAAGGCGAGATAGGCAAGCCGCCGCACCTCGCGCCGGCCGCGCACGACCGTGTCGAGGATCAGGCCGCACATGCCGTTCAGCACCGCGACGATCATGATGCCGACGATCAATATCGCCGTCGGGAAACGCGGGACCAGGCCGGTCTCCAGCCATGTGCGGATCAGGGGCAGCGCAAGGACCAGCCCCGCGAGCGCGAAGAGCATCCCCACCGCGCCAAAGAACCAGACCGGCCGCTCGACCCGGAACAGCTGGATGATCGTGCGCAGGATACGCCAGCCGTCGCGCCAGGTGCTCAGCTTGCTGACCGACCCCTCCGGCCGGGCCGAATAGGCGGTCACGCACTCCGATACCGGCATAGCCAGCTCCAGCGCGTGGACGCTGATCTCGGTCTCGATCTCGAAACCGACCGACAGCACCGGAAAGCTCTTCACGAAACGGCGGGAAAAGACGCGGTAGCCCGACAGGATGTCGGTGAAGCTGCGGCCGAACAACTGGCGCAACAGGCCGGTCAGCAGCTTGTTGCCGATCCTGTGGCCACGGCGATAGGCTGCCTGCAATTCCGATTCGCGCGCGCCAACCACCATGTCGAGATTGTCGGCGAGCATCGCCTCGATCATGCGGGGGGCCGCCGTCGCGTCATAGGTCGCGTCGCCGTCCGCCATCACATAGATGTCGGCGTCGACGTCCGCGAACATGCGGCGCACCACATGCCCCTTACCCTGCTGGCGGACGCGGCGGACGATGGCGCCCGCTTCAGCCGCCTTGCCCTGGGAGCCGTCGGTGCTGTTGTTGTCGTAGACGTAGATGACGGCGCCCGGCAACGCGGCACGGAACGCCGTCACGGTCTGCGCGATCGCTCCCACCTCGTTGTAACAAGGCAGGATGACCGCGACCCGCAGGCCGGGGGGCAGCGTGGAACTGTCCATGTCTGCGCCCCGCCCGGCCGGACGTTATTCCGCCTTCGCGGCGGTCTTCTTGGGCGCGGCCTTCTTGGCGGCGGGCTTTGCCTCGCCTTCGGCCGCCTCGGCCTTCTTCGGCGCAGCCTTCTTCGCCGGCTTCGGCTCGGCCTCCGCGCTCACCTCTGCCTCGGCAGGAGCGTCCTCGGCCTTGGCGGCGGCCTTCTTCGGCGCAGTTTTCTTGGCCTTGGGCTTCTCGTCATGGTCGTGATCATGACCGCAGTCCGGACCATGCACGTGCGGCTTGGGCGAACCGTCGTCCTCCGCCTCGATCGCCGCTTCCAGCTCCTCGCGGGTCACGGTGCGGTCGGTCACCTCGGCCTTGTCGAACAGGAAGTCGACGACCTTGTCCTCATACAGCGGCGCGCGGAGCTGCGCGGCGGCCATCGGGTCCTGACGGACGTACTGGACGAAACGCTCGCGATCCTGCGGGCTGTACTGCTGCGCCGCCTGCATGATCAGACGGTTCATTTCCTGCGCATTCACCTCGACGCCGTTCGCCTGCCCGATCTCGGACAGCAGCAGGCCAAGGCGGACGCGCCGAACCGCGATACCGCGATAGTCGTCCTTTTCCTTCTCCATCTCGGCGAGGGCGGCGGCGGGATCTTCCTCGTGGCCAGCCTCATGCTCGAGCTGCGCCCAGATCTGGTTGAATTCCGCCTCGACCATGCTCGGCGGCACGTCGAAGTCGTGTGAAGCGGCAAGCTGATCGAGCAGCTTACGCTTCATGTAGGTGCGGGTCAGGCCGTTATGCTCCTGTTCGATCTGCCCCTTGAGCAGTTCGTTGAGCTTATCGAGCCCTTCGAGGCCAAGCGACTTGGCGAAGTCCTCGTCGACCTTCGGCTTCGAGCTGTCGAGGATGGAGGTCACCTTGATGTCGAAGGTGGCCGGCTTGCCTTTCAGGTTCTCGGCGCCGTAATCCTCCGGGAACGAAACCTCGATCACCTTCTCGTCGCCGGTCTTCACGCCGACGAGCTGATCCTCGAAGCCGGGGATCAGGCTGCCCGATCCGATCTCGACCTTCATGCCCTCGCCGGTGCCGCCGTCAAAGGCGACGCCATCGACCTTGCCGACGAAATCGATGACGACCGTGTCGCCGGTCTTCGCCTTGTGGCTGTCGGCGAACGTGGCATAGGCGCCCTGCTGCTTGGCGATGCGCTCGGCGGCCTCGGTGACGGCGGCCTCGGGCACTTCGGCGGTCAGGCGCTCTAGCTTCAGGCCCTCGATGCTCGGTGCCTCGATCTCGGGCAGCACCTCGAGCGCAACCTTGACCTCGGCGTCCTTGCCGAACTCGAAGCCTTCGTCCAGCTCGACGGAGGGCTGCATCGCGGGACGCAGCTTCTTGTCGGCGATCAGGCTCTGCACGCCTTCCTGGATCGAGTTGTTGAGCGCATCGCGCTGCAGGGACTCGCCGTGCATCTTCTTGACGAGGTTGGCGGGCACCTTGCCGGGGCGGAAGCCGGGCATGCGTACCTGCGGGGCAATCGAGGCCACTTCCTTCTCGACGCGCGCGTCCAGGTCCTTGGCGGTGATCGTCAGGGTGTAGGCACGCTTCAGGCCCTCATTCAACGTCTCGACAGTCTGCATCGTATCTCTCAAACGCTTTCTAAGCTGAATCTCGCTGGCATGGCCGAATTCTGGCACTGCGCAACTGGTGCGGGCGAAGGGACTCGAACCCCCACATCTTGCGATACCAGAACCTAAATCTGGCGCGTCTACCAATTTCGCCACGCCCGCATCGGTCGCTGGTCGGCGCGGCATATAGGAAGGGCGCGGCAATCGCAAGGGATTGCGGGATTCTTCGTGGAACGCTCGCGCGGCCGGTGCGTAGGTCCCCCGAAAGCACCCGATCAGGAGAGATCAGACGATGGCCACCCAGCCCGAGATACCGCCGCCCGACACGATCGAGCCGCAGTCCCCGCCCGAAGCGCCGCCCTTCGCCCCGCCGGACGAGGCGCCCTATCGCGAACCGCCTGAAATTCCGCCAGACGGACCCGTTCCCGACATCGACGAGCCCGGCCGCGGCCCGGCCGAAACCCCTCCCCCGCCGGACTGACCGGCCGGAAACGGGCGGACGGACCGGGCGATCAGCCGATCGCCTTCTTCAGCAGTTCGTTCACGACCTTTGGATTGGCCTTGCCGCCCATCGCCTTCATCGTCTGTCCGACGAAGAAGCCGAACAGCGCCTCCTTGCCCGCCTTGTACTGCTCCACCTTGTCGGCGTTGTCGGCGACGATCTTCGCGATCACAGCCTCGATCGCGCCGGTGTCGCTGGTCTGCTTCAGGCCCTTTTCCTCGACGATCTTCGCGGGCGCATCGCCGGTTTCGAGCATGATCTCGAACACCTGCTTGGCAAGCGTGCCGGAAAGCGTGCCGTCCGCGACGAGGGCCAGCAGTTCCGCGCCCTGCTCCGGGTTCACCGGGCTTTCGTCCAGCCCCTTGCCGAGGCGGTTCAATGCACCGAACAGCTCGGACAGCAGCCAGTTGGAGGCGGGCTTGGCCACCTCGCCTTCGCTCTTCTTCTGAATGCGCGCGCTTTCCGCCAGCAGCGCCTCAAACCAGCGCGCTGTCTCCGCCTCCGCGGTCAATACGGCAGCGGCATAGGCTGTGAGGCCCAGCCCCTCCTCATAGCGCCGGCGCTTGGCGTCCGGCAGTTCGGGCAACGAATGGCGGCATTCCTCAAGGAACGCATCGTCCAGCTCCAGCGGCAACAGGTCGGGGTCGGGGAAGTAGCGATAGTCGTGCGCATCCTCCTTTGACCGCATCGACCGCGTCTCGCCCTTGTCCGGGTCGAACAGGCGGGTTTCCTGGACAATCCGGCCACCGCCCTCCAGCACGTCGACCTGCCGGTTCGCCTCGAACTCAATCGCCTGCATGACGAAGCGGACGGAATTGACGTTCTTCGTTTCCGTGCGCGTGCCGAGCGCGTCGCCGGGCTTGCGCACCGAGACGTTGACGTCCGCGCGCATGGAGCCTTCCTCCATATTGCCGTCGCACGACCCGACATAGCGCAGGATCGAGCGCAGCTTGCGCAGATAGGCCCCCGCCTCCGTCGGCGAACGCATGTCGGGGCGGCTGACGATCTCCATCAGCGCCACGCCCGAACGGTTGAGATCGACATAGGAGCGCGTCGGGTGCTGGTCATGCATCAGCTTGCCGGCATCCTGCTCGACATGGATGCGCTCGATGCCGATCGTGCGGGTCGGGCTTTCCGGATCCTTCTCATCCAGCGTCACCTCGATCTCGCCCTCACCCACGAGAGGATGGTAGAGCTGGCTGATCTGGTAGCCCTGCGGCAGGTCCGCGTAGAAATAGTTCTTGCGGTCGAAACGCGACCATCTGTTGATCTGGGCGTTGATCGCCATGCCGGTGCGCACGGCCTGGCGGATGCACTCACGGTTCGGCACCGGCAGCATGCCCGGCATCGCCGCGTCGACCAGGCTGACCTGCGTGTTCGGCTCCGCGCCGAAAGCGGTCGCCGCACCGGAGAAAAGCTTCGCCTGGCTCGTCACCTGCGCGTGCACTTCAAGGCCGATCACGACCTCCCACTCGCCGGTTGCGCCCTGGATCCTGTAAGCAGTCTCGGTCATCACACTCTCGTCCACATGTTCCCGGCATTCAGCTTTCGCCGGACCGTCATCGCCTGCCGGCGCTCAGCGCTGCCCGCCGCGCCGTTGAATATAGTCGATCAGCGACACGGTTGCATTGCTGCCCAGCAATGTCGCCACCCATGCCCCCGTCAACAGCCGCAACAGGGCGTTGTCGAGCCCCAGCGCCTGCCCGGCGACGAACGCCACCAGCCCGGCCATGCACGCCGTTACGAGCAGCACCATGCCCTTGCGCTGCTCGCCGCGCAGCATCGCCTGATTGCCGATGCACAGCGCCACCGCGAACCAGGCGACCGCAAGCAGGAAATCGATCACCATCGCGATGTCGAACACCCGGTCGTTGATCGCCGTCAGGGCATGGCCGATACCGGCACACAGCAAGGTTCCGAACACGGCGTTGAAGGCCGCCTGCGCTTCCCGCAGGACCTCCAGATTCGCTTCGGAAACCCCGCTATGCTTCACCACCAGCGTGCAGGCCTCGCAACAAAGCCTGCGCGTTCCTCGATGGCGAGGCCCGCGTTCAGCACGCTCTGCTCGTCGAGCGCCTTGCCGATGATCTGCAGGCCCAGCGGCAGCCCGTGCGAATCGACGCCGCCCGGCACCGACATCGCGGGCAGGCCGGCAAGGCTCGCGGGCACCGTGAACACATCGTTCAGGTACATGGCAAGCGGATCAGCCTGTTTCTCGCCCAGTGCAAAGGCCGCACTCGGCGCCGTCGGCGTCAGCAGCAGGTCACAGCTTTCCCACGCCTTCTCGAAATCACGCGCGATCAGCGCCCGGACCTTCTGCGCCTGGGTATAATAGGCGTCGTAGAAACCGGCCGACAGCACATAGGTGCCGATCAGGATACGGCGCTTCACCTCCGCGCCGAAACCGGCGGCGCGCGTCGCGGCATACATGTCCTGAAGGCCCGCACCGTCGGGCAGCTCGCGCTGACCGTAACGCACGCCGTCATAGCGGGCGAGGTTCGACGACGCTTCGGCCGGGGCGATGATGTAATAGGCCGGCAGCGCATATTGCGTGTGCGGCAGCGAGACGTCGACGATCCGCGCGCCCGCATCCTTCAGCCAGGCGATGCCCTGATCCCACAGCGCCGCGATCTCGGCATTCAGGCCATCGGGCCGGTATTCCTTCGGGATGCCGACCGTCTTGCCGGAGAGGTCGGCGGACAGGCCCGCTTCCCACGGCGGCACGGGCAGGTCGAGCGAGGTCGCGTCCTTGGCATCGAACCCGGCCATCGCCTCCAGCAGGATCGCGTTGTCCTTCACCGTGCGGGCCATCGGCCCCGCCTGGTCAAGCGAACTGGCGAATGCGACGATGCCCCAGCGCGAGCAGCGGCCATAGGTCGGCTTGATGCCCGAAATGCCGGTAAAGGCGGCGGGCTGGCGGATCGATCCACCGGTGTCGGTGCCGGTCGCCGCCGGACAGAGGCGCGCGGAGATCGCCGCCGAGCTGCCGCCCGACGACCCGCCCGGCGCCAGCGCCGCATTACCGCCATCGTTGCGCCGCCAGGGCGAGATCACATTGCCGAAATAGCTGGTCTCGTTCGAGGAACCCATGGCGAACTGGTCGAGGTTCAGCTTGCCCAGCATGCCAGCGCCCGCCTGCCAGAGATTGGCGGAGACGGTCGCTTCATAGGTAGGGGTGAACCCCTCCAGCATGTGACTGGCCGCCGTCGTCTGCACGCCCTGCGTACAGAACAGATCCTTCATGCCGATCGGCACGCCGGACAGCGGCTTGAGGTCACCGGCAGCACGCGCCTTGTCGGCGGCATCGGCGGCGGCCAGCGCATGATCGGGCGTCTCGACGATAAAGGCGTTCAGCGCCTTCGCGGCGGCGACATTGGCGTTGAACGCCTCCGCCACCTCACGCGCCGAAAATTCTCCCGCGCGGAAGCCGTCGCGGATCTCCGCGACCGTCAGGTCGGTAAGGGCGCCGCTCATTCGATCACCTTGGGAACCGCGAAGAAGCCATGCTCGGCCTGGGGGGCGTTCGCCAGCACCCTGTCGCGTACATCGCCGTCGGTGATGACGTCGTCGCGCAGGCGCAGATGATTGGGGATGACCGCCGTCATCGGCTCCACGCCGCTCACGTCGACCTCTCCCAATTGCTCGACGAAGCCGAGAATATTGTTGAGTTCCGGCACGATAGCCTCCGCCTCGGCATCGCTGACGGAAATCCGCGCGAGCCCGGCGATCTTCTTCACTGTCTGAAGGTCAATGGACATGGCCCGCCGCTAGCATCGCGGGCCTGACGCTTCAAGCGCGATTGCCCCGTAACGATGCAGGCGCTAGGCGGCGAACGGACAGGACATGCAGATTACGCAACCGGGGACACGTTGATTGCGCTTGCCGCAATCGGTGGAGATGGCCCACTGATGGAGATGGAGCCGTCCACTGGCCAGGAAATTCCTTTATGTCGTTACTGGGCTGATCGTGCTGGCACTGGCCTCCGCCCTCGCCTATCGCCTGTGGGGCCAGCAGTTGCTGACCGCCACGATGGTGCCTACCGCACCGTTCACGGAACCGCGCACGCTCGATGCGGCGGATTATGAGGAACGCCGCGACCTCTGGTTCGCCCGTCCCGACATCGTGAAGGGCAATCCGGCGCTGTGGACGCCCCCGGGCGTCGCGCGCGAAGGCGCCGGACGGGCCGCGATATTCTTCGTCCACCCCACCTCCTACTTCGCGTCCTTCAACAGCGCGCGATGGAACATGCGCCTCGACGACCGGGAGGCGCTGGCCCAGGCCGCCCAGTTCCTGCGCGGACAGGCGAGCGCGTTCAATGCGGCGGGCGGGATATGGGCGCCCAAATACCGGCAGGCGCATTTCGGCGCGTTCCTGACCGACATTCCGGCGGGCAAGCGCGCGCTCGACGCCGCCTATCGCGACATCGCCGCCGCCTTCGCCGCCTTTCTCGCGCAGAATCCGGAGGGGCCGATCGTGCTGGCCGGGCACAGCCAGGGATCGCTGCACCTGATGCGCCTGTTGCATGAGACCATCGCCGGAACGCCGGTCGCGCGGCGGGTGGCGGCGGTCTATCTGGCCGGATGGCCGGTCTCGATAGAGGCGGACCTTCCCGCGCTCGGCCTTCCCGGCTGCACCCGGCGGAGCGAGGCGGGCTGCGTGCTGAGCTGGCAAAGCTTCGCCGAACCCGCCGATCCCTCGGCGATATCGGAGGCCTATGATCGCGGCCCCGGCCTGACCGGCAAGCCCCGGCGCGGCACGAAGATGCTGTGCGTCAATCCCCTCACCGGAACGCCCGACAGCGCGGCCGCCGCGTCCCGCAACCTGGGCACGCTGGTCCTGGCCGACGTGCCGGGCCAGTCGCGGATGGTGCCGGGCGCAGTGCCCGCGCGCTGCGACGCGCACGGCTTCCTGATGATCGGAGCCCCGCCCGCCCTCGGCCCGCTCGTGCTCCCGGGCAACAACTATCACGTATACGACTATGGGCTGTTCTGGGCGGACATCCGCCGCGACGTAAGCGAAAGGCTGGCGTCTTTCGTGGCACCTGCGCCATGATCACGACCGACAGGGCCGCTTTCCGCGAGGCGTTGTCGCAGGGGGGGCGCCTGATCGGGATGGACGTGGGGACGAAGACCATCGGCCTTGCCCTGTGCGACGCGGGCTGGACGATCGCCAGCGCCGCGCACACCATCGCCCGGGGCAAGTTCACGCGCGACAAGGCGACGCTGGCCGCCTTCATGGACGAGCAGCAGGTGAAGGGCGCGGTCATCGGCCTGCCGCTGAACCTCGACGGCAGCGAATCGCCGCGCAGCCAGGCGTCCCGCGCCTTCGCCCGCAACCTTGCCGACCTTGGCCGGCCGATCCTGCTGTGGGACGAACGCTGGTCGACGCAGGCCGTGACCCGCACCCTGCTGGAGGCCGACGCCAGTCGCGCCCGGCGCGGCGAACTGGTCGACAAGCTTGCCGCCAGCTACATCCTTCAGGGTGCGATCGACGGCCTCACGGCCTTCTGACCGTCCAGCCCTTTACTGCGGCTTCTTCGCGGGCGGGCGGATCTGAAGCAGCCACGGGCGCGGCCCGCCCGTCGGCTTCGCCTTGCCGTCCAGACGGACGGCCTTGCGCAGGATCACGGGATCGAACAGCTTCTGCCCCCGCATCGGGCCCCGGCCACCACCGGTCGGTTTCGCCAGTATCCGCCGCACGGCGTCCATGCCCCCCACGACCCGCCCAAACGCGGCATAGCCCTGATACGCGCCCGCCGCGTCCATGTTCGGCGTAGCGCCGACCGTGATGAAGAAATTGCCCATCGCCGAATTCGGCCGATCGCTGCGCGCCATGGAAATGGTCGCATCCAGATGGGTGAGGCCGGTACGGGATGTCGGCTCCAGCTCGACCGGCGGCAGCGCCCGGCGCCAGTCGGTGTCGATGCCCCCCTGAATGAAGCCGAAGCGCGGATCGGACTTGCGCCGCGCCGCGCGATAGAAGGTCGTGCCGTCGAGCCGCCCGTCATCGACATAGGAAAGAAAATTGGCCGTCGTCTTCGGCGCCCGGCGGGTGTCGAGCGCGACGACGATCGGCCCCTCGCTCGTTTCCAGCCGCACGCGCACCAGTCCCGGCCCGGCGCCGGAGGCGGGCCGGGCGGACAGGGAGCCGGAACACAGCAGGACGAACGACAGGGCAGCGAACAGGAAAGGGCGCATCGCGCGGAAACTGATCCTCTGGAACGGGGAGGCAGAAAGGCTAGAAGCTCCACAGGCACTCTGCAAGCCGATGGCGGCGCACGCGCCCTTGAGCTTGGCGCGTCCGTCGCATAAGGGTCCGGTCATGCCAGAATCCAGCCCCGCGCCTTCACCGACCGGCCTTGCCGGGCGGGACAATTTCCCGCACCGCAACCTCCTGGGCATCGCCGCGCTCAAGCCGTGGGAAATCCGCTTCCTGCTGGACGAGGCCGAGCACTGGGTCGCCGTCAACCGCGCGGGCGGCGCCAAGCATGACGGCCGCCTCGCTGGCCTTACCCAGATCAACGCCTTCTTCGAGAATTCGACCCGCACCCTCCTCTCGTTCGAGATCGCGGGCAAGCGCCTGGGGGCCGATGTCGTCAACATGCACGCCGCCCAGTCGAGCGTGAAGAAGGGCGAGACGCTGATCGACACGGCCGTGACGCTGAACGCCATGCGCGCCGACGTCATCGTCATCCGCCACGGCAGTTCGGGCGCCGTGCGCCTGATCGCCGACAAGGTCGACTGTCCGGTGCTGAACGCGGGCGACGGCTGGCACGAGCATCCCACGCAGGCCTTGCTCGACGCCCTCACCATCCGCCGCCGCAAGGGCGGGTTCGAGGGGCTGGTGGTCGCCATTTGCGGCGACGTGCTCCACAGCCGCGTCGCCCGCTCCAACATGCTCTGCCTTGCCGCGCTGGGCGCGCAGGTCAGGGCGATCGCGCCGCCCACCCTGATGCCGGCCGAGGTGGAGATGATGGGCGCCACGCCCTATACCGATTTCAACAGGGGGCTGGAGGGGGCCGACGTCGTGATGATGCTGCGCCTTCAGAACGAGCGGATGGACGGCGCCTTCATCCCCTCCCCGCGCGAATATCACGTGCTTTACGGCCTCACGCCCGATCGGCTGGCCCGCGCTAAGCCGGACGCGCTCGTCATGCACCCCGGCCCGATGAACCGGGGGGTGGAAATCACCAGCGGCATCGCCGATCACCCCGAGCGATCCGCCATTACCGAACAGGTGGAGATGGGCGTCGCCGTCCGCATGGCCTGCCTCGACGTGCTGACCCGGTCGGCGCGCGGCGTGGAGGGCTGGGCATGATCGACCGGACACGCAAGCTCGCGATCACCGGCGGCCGCCTCGCCGATCCCACCGGAACGTCCGTCGACGCGGGCACCCTGCTGATCGAGGGGGACCGCATCCTCGCATCGGGCGCCGTCGACATTCCCTCGAACGCCGAGCCCGTCGATGCCGGTGGCCTGATCGTCGCGCCGGGCCTCATCGACCTTGGTGTCTTCCGCACCGACAAGCCCGCTTTCCACTTCGGCGGCATCACCCGCGCCGCACTGATGCCCGACCAGTCGGCCCTGCTCGACGAGGTCGGTCTGATCCGGGAAGCAACCCGCACGGGCAAGCCCGATTTCTGGGTCCATCCGATCGCCGCCGCCACCCGGGGCCTCAAAGGCGCAGAAATGGCGGAAATCGGCATGATGCAGATGGCGGGTGCCAAGGCGGTCGGCACCGGACGGCAATGGATCGCCGATTCGGGCGTGATGATGCGCGTCCTCTCCTACGCCTCCGCCCTCGGCCTCACGGTCATTGCCCATGCAGAGGATAGCGGCCTTGCGGGCAAGGCCGTCGCGACGACCGGCGAAACGGCGACCCGCCTTGGCCTCGCCTCCGCCCCCGCCTGCGCGGAGGCGATGGCGATCGCCCGTGACATTGCGCTGGTGCGCCAGACGGGCGCCGCGATCCACTTCCGCCTCGTCAGCACGGCGGCAGGCTTCGACCTTGTTCGCGCAGCGAAGGCGGAGGGGCTGAAGGTGAGTTGCGGGATCAGCCCCGCCTATCTGTTCCTGTCGGACAATGCGGTGACGGATTTCCGCACCTTCGCCCGCCTGTCGCCGCCGCTGCGGTCAGAGGATGACCGGCAGGCGTCGCTGCGCGCGGTCGCCGACGGCACAGTCGACGTGATCACGTCCAGCCATGACCCGCGCGGGCCGGAGGACAAGCGCCTGCCGTTCGCGGACGCCAGCCCCGGCATGGCGGGCGCGGAAACGCTGCTCGCCTTGTCGCTGAACCTCGTGCGGGAGGGGCATGTGACGATGAACCGGCTGATGGCCCTGCTCGCCGCCAATCCGGCGCGGATACTGGGCGTCGACGCCGGGAGTTTCGCCACGGGATCGGCCGCCGACATCATCTTCATCGATCCCGATACGCCGTGGATCATCGATTCGGGCAAGATGGCCGCGCAGGCGGGCAACACCCCGTTCGACCGGATGCCGGTACAGGGCCGGGCCCGCAGAATCATGAAGGGCGGTCAGTTCCTCTAACGGGAACCGCCGCCCTTCTTTTCCCTCTCCAAACCTTCCGGCGGTCAGCGCATGGCGAGCTGGCTGTTCCGCTTCACCGTTCCCTTCGCGGCGGCCCAGCGCTGTGTCTTGGCCGACGCATCGCCCTGACGCACGAAGCAGTTGCTACCCTGTGCACGGATAGCGCGGCACAGACCATCGGCGCCGGAGCGATCGGCAAAACCGCCGACCGCGAGGCGATAATAGAGGCGTCCGTCCACCGTAACGCTGCTGTTGATCGCGGACATGCCAGCGATCAGGCTGTTGCGGCGCGAGATGCCGTCCCACTTTTCACGGGCGATGGCCACGCTGTCATAGGCGCCTAGCTGCACGACCCAGGCACTGGCGGAATCCGACAGACCGGCGGCGGGCGTGATGAACGCTGTCCGCTTGTACTGCGCCTGCGCGGGCGCACGGCGCGGCGACGGCGCAGCAACCGGCGGCGCTACGGCTATGGGCGTGCCAGATGCCGGAACCGGGACCGGCTGGATCATCGCAGGCGCGGCGCGCACCTGTCGCGGCGTCGCAACGGCGATCGCCGGAGCGGGTTCACCGACCGGTTCGATTACCGGCGCGTCGTCAACGACGGCTGTCTGCACGGGCTCCGTCATGGCAGGCGCAATTACCGGAGCGGGAGCAGCCTCCGCCATTACCGGCGCGACGGGCGACAGGGCAAGGCGGACGGGCATGCCGCTATCGTCGGCGCGCGGCGTGACGCCCAGCAGCGCGGCGACGCGCTGCGGCTCTGCGCCCGGCTGTGCCAGACCGGCCCAGCCGAGAACACGGGCCGCCGCGACCTTGGGGTCGACATCCTGCTCCGCCATTATCCGCGCCTCGCGCCAGTGACCGGCCAGCGCATAGGCATAGGCCAGGTTCTGGCGCGTCTGCGCGGTCGCCGACGGCGCGTGGATCGCCTCGCTCAGGATGCGTACGCCCTCATCGGCGTCTCCGGCCATTGCGACGGCAAGGCCATAGTCGACGGCCGGAATACGGTCGGCCTCGTTCGCCAGCAGGCGGCGGGCTCCCGCCGAATCGCCCATCGCGACGCGGATCAGCGATAGGCTGACGACCGTACGCGAATCGGCGTTGCCCAGCGTCATCGCATCGCGAAACGCCGCCTCCGCCGAAGCGAAACGGCCATTGGCCAGATAAGCCCGGCCGAGGAGCGTGCGATAGGCGCCGTTATTGGGTTCGGCTTCCACCGCCGCCTCTGCGGCGGGCAGCGCGACGGCGAACTTCCGCGCCGCCAGCGCCTTCTCGGCGGCGGCGGCGAAGCTTGGCGCCTGCCCCGGCTTGACGGCGGTCAGCGAGGGGCCACCCTGTACGGCAGCGCCGGTGCAACCGACCATAGATGTCGCCATGATCAGCGACGAGGCGGCCGCCTTCGTCAGTCCGTTGCGTGTCATGCCCAATCCCCCACTCATGTCTCAGTGTGCTCCGCCGTCACGCCCGACCTGGTCCGCGAGCGCCTCGATATCCGGCTGGCCGTCCAGAAACGCATCCAGCGCCGCCGTCACGATCTGCTGGGCCGACCGGTTGCCGACGGCGCAGGCAAGGCGCAGGCGCAGATGGCGTTCGGGGTCCAGCCGCAGCGTGAAGGCAGCCTTGGCTTTGCGCGCCACGGCGGCGGCGCGCGGCGCGCTCACCCGACGCGGTTCAGGCGCGGTGGCGACGGGCGCTTCGACGACCGGCGCCTTGACGGCTGGTGCCTTGACGACGGGCGCGGGTTCCGGGGCGACCGGCTGGGTCACCTTCTCCGCCAGTTCGCGCCGCTCCTCGATGACGTGCGGAACGCTTTGCTGCTCCACAGGCTCGGGGCTCGGCGTACCGGCATATGGCATCGGCGTCAGGCCGGCGACGGCCATCGGGTCGCGATAATATTGATCGCTATCGCCCATGTCGTTCCAGCCCAGATCGTCCTGACCGTGGCTCTCTTCACCAAGGGCGAGTTGGCGGCGCATGGCCGGACGGGCGCCGCCCTTGCGGGCGAGCAGGCTGGATGTCAGCGAAGCGAACGGCTTGGGCTCTGCCATCGGTCCCATCTCCGTCACTGCCCCGCAACGACGCGGCGGCCGAAGCTGCCGAGCGGACGCGGCGCGCCGGAGATGCCGGGCATACCGCCCGGAACCGAGAAGACCGTGCGACGGAAGTTCCGCTCCAGCCGGTCGGAAATATAGGACCACAGCTGGGCGACCTCTCCGGCCGAACGGCCGTTGGGGTCGACCTCCATCACCGTGCGTCCGTCGATCATCGACGCGGCAAAGTCGGTGCGGTGGTGCAGTGTGATCGGCGCCACGGTTCCGTGCTGCGACAGCGCGACTGCCGCCTCGGAGGTGATCTTGGCCTTGGGCGTCGCGCCGTTGACGACGAAGATCAGCGGCTTGCCCGCGCGGTCGCACAGGTCGACGGTGGCGCCGACGGCGCGCAGGTCATGCGGGCTGGGACGTGTCGGCACGACGATCAGTTCGGCGACGGAGATCACGCTCTGGATCGCGACAGTGATCGCGGGCGGCGTATCGATCACGGCCAGCTTGAAACCCTGCTGCCGCAGCGTTTCCAGATCCTGCGCGAGGCGCGCGACGGTCGTCTGGGCGAAGGCGGGCAGGTCCGCCTCGCGCTCGTTCCACCAGTCAGCGAGCGACCCCTGCGGATCGATGTCGATCAGGACAACGGGGCCGGCCCCGGACAGTTGAGCCTGGACGGCCAGATGGCCGGACAGGGTAGTCTTTCCAGACCCCCCCTTCTGCGATGCCAGAGCCAGTACGCGCACGCCATTCCCCCAAAGAAACCGGTATCCCCGCCGGGATGCCATGGCCGCGCCTAAGATTTGGTTAATCCCCCCGCCCGCGTCCGCCTTTCCGGATCGCTAACCGGCCATTAACCGCGCCTCGCCTATCCGCGTACGCACATCGCGCCGTCGCGATGCAACGGCCTATCGGGAGCAGCGGGCATGAGAAGGATGGTCATCGGGCTTGCCGCTTGCACATTCGCCACATCCGTTCTCTCCGCAGCGACACCCGGTGTCCTGCCCTCCCCCATCCCCGCCCAGGCGGACGCCGCAGCCGTCAAGGCGGGCGTCGATGCCTGGGGACAGGGAGACTACGGGAAGGCCGTGGCGTTGTGGCGACCTGCGGCCGAGGCGGGCGACGCCGACGCGCAATTCAATCTGGGGCAGGCCTACAAGACGGGACGCGGCGTGCCGGTCGATGAGACGATCGCGCTGGAATGGTTCCGCCGCGCCGCCGTTCAGGGGCATGCGCGCGCGGAGGACAATTACGGCCGCCTGCTGTTCCAGACCGGCAAACGGACGGAAGCGATGCCGTTCATCGAGAAATCGGCCGCCCGTGGCGACCCGCGCGCGCAATATCTGCTCGGCACAGCCCTCTTCAACGGCGAGTATGGTGCGAAGGACTGGGTGCGCGCCTATGCGCTGATGTCCCGCGCCGCCGCTTCCGGCCTGATGCCAGCCACCACGAGCCTGGCGCAGATGGACCGCTATATCCCCGCCGATCAGCGGCAGCAGGGCCTGGCGCTCGCGCAGACCATGGCATCGCAGCAGCAGGCCGCGGCCCTTGCCGCTGCCGTCCTGCCAAGCGCTCCCGCATCCCCGCCTGCGCTCGCACCTCGGCCAGCGCCTCCGCGGACGGCGCCGCCACCCGTCATCAGGCCGACAACCTCTCCGTCGCCTAAAGCGGCCCCATCTCAGCCATCGGCCGGCAACTGGCGCGTACAGTTGGGCGCGTTCAGCGACGAGGGCCGCGCGGATGCCCTGTGGACCGGCCTGCGGAAGAAGGTCACGGCCCTGTCGGGCAAGCAACGCTATCTGGTGAAGGCTGGCGGCCTCACCCGGTTGCAGGCCGGCCCGCTGGCAAGCCGGGCGGAAGCGGACGCCCTGTGCGCCTCGATCCGCGCGGCCGGCACCGACTGCATCGCGAAACCGCTTTAGGGCGGTCCGGCGACCAACCCGGCGTGGCCATCAGCGCTGGCGACGGGCACCCCAATAGAGAAGCCGCAAGCTGAGCGGCCAGAGCGCGCATTCGCGCGGCTCTGAACGGACCGCCGTCCTGCGTGGCACGCGCACCGGCATGTCTTGCGTCTTTAAAGCCGTCGAACCCCGGACAGTCATGCCATTCCCCGTAACGGCGCCTGTTTACAGGCCTGCCGTTAGCCGGGATATGTGACGTGACGATGTCAGCGCAGGGCCATTGCCCCGACCGTCAGCGCAGTTCGACCCACACCGGCGCGTGATCGCTGGCCTTTTCCCGCCCCCGGAATGCCTTGTCGACCTGTGCATCGACCAGCCTGTCGGCGGCGGGCGGGCTCAGCAGCAGATGATCGATCCGGAACCCGGCGTCGCGCGGCCAGGCGTTCATCTGATAATCCCAATAGGTCCACACGCCCCCGGCCGGATGGCGGGACGCCAGCGCGTCGGTCCAGCCGTCGCCGAGCAACCGGCGGTAGGCGGCCCGGCTCTCCGGCTGCATCAGGGCATCATCAGCCATGGCCTTGACCGAATAGACATCGCGATCGAGGGGAATGACATTATAGTCACCGGCCAGCACCGCGGGCACTTCCTCCGCCCAGATCTCCATAGCCCGGTCGCGCAGGCGCTTCATCCAGCGCAACTTGTAGTCGAACTTGGGGCCAGGCTGGGGATTGCCGTTGGGCAGATAGATGCTGGCGATGCGCACGCCGCCCACCTCCGCCTCGAGATAGCGGCTGTGTTCGTCCTCCGGTTCTCCGGCAAGTCCCCGCGCCACCTCAACCGGCATGCACCCGCGCGCGAGGATCGCGACGCCGTTGAATCCCTTCTGCCCATGCCAGATCGCGCCATAGCCCGCCTCCTCGATATCCTTGATCGGGAAGGTCTCGTCGGACGTCTTGATCTCCTGAAGACAGGCGACGTCCGGCTGCGTCTCGCCGAGCCATTCGATCAGGCGAGGCAAGCGCGCCTTGATGCCGTTGATGTTGAAGGTGGCGATGCGCATCGAAATTCCTGCCGCTTGGGGTGGCCCTCTTTGGACAAGGCGGCATCCCTCGGCAAGGGGGGCATCGCCTTCCCGGCCTCCACACGCTGACCGGGGCCCGGCCGCCCGGGGTGTGGGGGGAACCGCGCGGCCGGGCAGGCAGGATCGCGGCGGGGAATGCATGCGGAACATACCGCGCCTGCCAACCGGAATCGGCGTCACGCCGGTCCCGCCTGCTTGAAACGAGACGGCATGCGCGATCCGCAAGCCGCCCGGCGCGAAACCACCACGCATCGTCGTTTACGCAAAAAAGCCCGCCGGAACGTCGAGCGTACCGGCGGGCTTTGATTGCGCGCATACGCGCGCGATGGGATCAGAATGCGATCAGAAGACGCGTTCGCCGATCCGCACCGTGTCGCCCGGGAACACCGGTGTGGCGGCGGTCACCGCGATCTCGACTTCCTGCGTCGAATCCGCGCGACGGACGAACAGCTTGCGCTTGTTGGCGCGATAGGTGAGGCCACCGGCCGTCGCGATCGCGTTCAGCGCGGTCAGACCCGCCTGATAGGGATAGGCGCCCGGCTTCTGGACTTCGCCCAGGATATAGAAGGGACGATATTCGATCACCTCGACGCTGACGTTCGGATTGACGACGAAGCCGCCATTCTTCAGCGCGGTGGCCAGATTGCCCTGGAACTGGTCGAGCGTCAGCCCGGCCGCCTTCACCTGCCCGACGAGCGGGAAGGAGATCATGCCGCTGTCGGAAACCAGGAATTCCTTGCTCAGATCCTCATGGCCGAAGGTGATGACGCGCAGCTTGTCGCCCGCGCCGAGCTTGTACGACTGCATGGAGCCGATCGACTGATCGGCAGTGCTGGCCGGCGGCAACGTGCCCGACGCGCAGGCGGACAGCGCGCCCGCAACCAGCGCCGACATCGCGACCTTCCAGTAAAAACCCCTCGCCTGTTCCGGTTTCGCTTGAAGCATTTGATTTACCCATTCCCGTTAATGGCAGTAACGAAAGCATATTGCACCGCGTTATGTTGGGGCGCAATAGACAGCGGCGCGCAAGCAACCGTATGACAGGCTTGTGTCATTACTGAACATGGCACGGTCTGTCGCATGTCCGGCTATACACCCGTGTCGGGTTCGGGCATGAAGGGTGCGGGGTCGCGTCATACGGAGTTTACATCCGCATGTGTGCAGGTGCACAATGGGCAGAGACCAGTGCACGTGGGTAATATAAGGCCATAATTCCCGGGGGGCCCGATGGCGAGTTTTAACGTTTCGAAGAAAATCACCTATCTGACGCTGGCAGGCGCCGCGCTCGTACCGGGCGGCGCGTTTGCCCAGGTCGTCACGGAGCCGATCCCGGTCCTGCCGAACGATTATCCGATCGAGCGCCAGGGTGTCGCCGACCGCTATCGCCCGGACTATGAGTCCGAAGGTCTGGCCGTCGGCCCGATGCAGGTCCGTCCCCAACTCGGCGTGGGCGGCGCGTATACCAGCAACGTCTACGGCGCGGCCTCGGGCGAGCTTGACGATTTCTATCTGGCGGTGAACCCGTCGCTGACCGTGCAGAAGACCAATGGTGGCGACAATGCCATCACCGCCCGCTTCTCCGGCGCGCTGCGCCGTTACGCGGAGGAGACCCGCGCGAACGAGACCGCCTTCGGCGGCGACATCGACAGCACCTTCGCGCTGGGCAACAACAGCTTCCTGCAGGCGGGCGGTTCAGCCCACCGTTATTATGAGCGACAGGATTCGGGCAGCTTCCCGACCGGCGCCCTCGCCCCGATCCGCTATTCGGACCTCAACGCCTATCTGCGCGCCCGCGCGGGCGGCAGCCGCGTCCGCCTGACGGCGGCGGTCGACATCGACCGGACGAAGTTCAGCGACGCCAAGTACAGCGATGGCCAGACGATCGACCAGAGCGCCCGCGACCGCCGCGTCCTGCGCGGCAGCACGCGCGGCGAGGTGTCGTTCACCGGCTCCACCTTCGGCTTCGTCGAGCTGCGCTATTCGGACATCAACTATCTGCGCAACTTCCTCGACAATGGCGACGCGAACCGCGACGGCAAGCAGTACGAGGTGCTGTCCGGCGTCCGTCTCGATTCGGGCAAGCTGCGCGGCCAGGTCGCGGGCGGCTACGTCCGCCGTACGTTCAAGGCGCCGATCTACAACGACTTCGGCGGTTTCGCGCTGAACGGCGAGGTGGTCTATTATGCCAGCGGCCTCACCACCTTCACGCTGAACGGCTACCGGAACATCACCGAGAGCGGCGATCCGAACATCTCCGCGCAGTTCACCACCGGCGTCACCGCGAAGGTGGACCACGAACTGCTCCGCTACATCATCCTGTCGGGCCAGATCGGCTATGACCGGAACACCTATCGCGGCTATAACCGCAAGGACGAGATCGCGTCCGTGCGTGGCGGTATCCGTTACCTGATGACGCGCCGGTTCGAGGTGAACGCGCAGGCGGCCTATGTGAAGAGGACGTCGACCGGCGCCCAGTTCGGCCCCGAGTTCAACCGATTCGAGTTCGGCGTTAACCTCGTCGGCAAGCTGTGATCGCCGCGTGGAGGCGAGCCCGGGAAGCGGGCCGCCTCCACGCCGGATATTTTGGGTCGCGCCAAAAAGGATATCCGCCAAGGATTTGTCAGGAGTTTTCTGCGATACATGCGCTCAGGAGGTTCGGGCTGGAAGGGGCCAGCCTCGGCAAAACCGGCAAGGGCACTGGTGGTTATCCCACCTTTGTACCGAATCGGGACGGTGCATGACTATTTTCCGACCCCGAATTGTCGGTACGCAGGCTCTTCGACACTTTCTGCGGATTTCGAACGCTGGTAGCAAAGGCCCCAATCGATCATGAGCTGGTTTTCGGATCTCTTCGGCTTCAAGAAATCGTCCTCACGGGCTGCCCGTGCTGAGGAAGAGTTCGACGCGCCTTCCGCCGAGACGGAGGTGGAGGGCGAAGCTGCGCCTGCCCAGCTGTTCGGCCAGAACGCACAGGCGGCGCCCGAGGTGAAGCTGACCCCGGTGGTTACGCCCTTCGTGCCCGAACCGGTCGAAAACGCCCCGATCAGCCCGCTGGAGGCCGCGCGCAAGCGCCAGCGCGTCTCGCTCGCCTTCGACGTGTCCCAGCCGGTCAGTTCGCGCGACGCGCTGCGCGGCCGCGATTCGAAGCTGACGGCGTTGCTCAGCGGCACGCTCTATGGCGGCAACCACGCTTTCATCTACGGCCCGCGCGGCTCGGGCAAGACATCGCTCGCCCGCATCTTCGGCGATTATGCCGACGAGGAAGGCGCCGTGGTGCTCTACATGGCCAGCATCGGCAACATCACCTTCTCCGAACTGATGCTGCCCTATGCCGACCAGATTCCGTCGACCTGCTTCGACCCGCGCGACCAGCAGCTGCTGCAGGACGCGATGGCGCAGGCGCGGCAGAGCTGCACCGCGCGCACGCTCGTCAACTATCTGGCGGAAATCAAATATTCCCGCGTGATCTTCATCCTCGACGAATTCGACCGGATCGAGAACAAGGAGACCCGGACCGAGGTCGCCTCGCTGCTGAAGCTCAGCTCGGATGCGCGCCTGCCGGTGTCGTTCCTGCTCGTCGGCATCGCCTCCGACGTGCCGGCCCTGATCGACGCCCACCCTTCGCTCCGCCGCCACGTCACGCCGGTGTCGATCGAGCCGCTGACGGATGAAGAAGTCTGCGCGGTGCTGGACCTGTGCGCCACCAACAGCGGCCTCGCCTTCACCAAGGAGGCGAAGAGCCACATCGCCGACATTGCCTGCGGCTCGCCCTACCATGCCCGCCTGTTCGGCATGCATTCGGCGTGCGTCGCACTCGACGCGAACAACGGCACGATTTCGAACACATCGGTCGCCGCCGGCATGGAGGCCGCGTTCAACGAGTGGAACGAGTTCAACGTCGACGACGCGGAACTGTTCAAGCAGCTGGCGGAGGCGGAGGCGGACCACCCCGAAAGCCTGGGCGAGTTCGCGCGCAAGGCCGCGCACCGTCGCGGGCTGGACGTCACCGACATCAAGGAACTGGTCATGTCGGAGGCGGCGTCCGGCTCCGTCCGTGACCTTTCCACCGCCGCCGCGCGCCTTGCGCCGGCCATCACCAGCGAGGGCGACCTCGTGGTGTTCAAGGACAGTCTGGCACCGCAGTTCCTGCTGGTCGCGCTTGAGCTTTCTCAGGCCCCCGGAACGACGCAGGCCTATGCGAGGGAACAAGCATGAGAAGTTTGACCGATTGGTTCGAGGTCGTCTGGTTCCGGCGCAAGGTCGTCGGCATCATCACGGCTGTCGTGCTTGCGCTGATGGCGATCTATCTCGTGATCGCGCCGCGCACCTATCAGGCGTCGGCCAGCCTCTATTTCGACAAGTCCGCGCCCGACCCGCTGAAGCCCAACAACCAGAACGGGCCGGAGAACAACCGCCTCGACACCGAGGCGGAGGTCATCCGCAGCTCGAAGGTCGTGCAGCAGGTAATCAAGGGCATGGCCCCCGCTGAACTGGCAACATACAAGACCCAGTGGGGCAGCCAGAGCAAGAGCGGCGCCGCGTTCGAGGACTGGCTGCGCACGAGGCTGCTGGAGGCCGTGACGGTCAACACCCAGGCCGATACGAAGGTGCTGACGATCAACACCACGGCCGCCCAGCCGGAGAAGGCCGCCGAACTGGCGAACCGCTTCGCGTCCGGCTTCATGAACGTGCAGCGTGAGTTGAGTTCGGGCCCGGCGCAGCAGAACGCCAAGTTCCTGGAAGCCAACATGGCCGACGCCCGCAAGGAAGTGGTCCGCGCGGAAGGCGCGCTCGGAGCCTTCGTTAAGGCGACCGGCATTTCCAACAACGGCAATCTGGACGCCGACGCCACGCAATATTCCGGCACCGCCGTTCAGCTTGCCGGCGCGCAAGCCGCAGCGGCTGGCGCTGCAAATGTCGGCGGCGCGATCGAACAGGGCATTGCGGACGCGGAGCGGACCGAGGCCGTCCAGCGCCTGCGGACCGAATATGCGTCGAAGGCGGCGGAAGTGAGCCAGCTCGAGGCGAGCCTCGGCCCGAACCACCCGCGCCTGCAGGCCGCCGAAGCGGAACTGGGGACCATCAAGAGCCGCCTCAACATCGAACAGAAGAGCGCGGCCGCCGCCTTCACCCGTTCGCGCACGGCGGAGATCAACGCCGCCGCCGCCGCGGCCGCCGCTCAGGCTGCCCAGCTTCGTGCCGCATCCGCCTCGCAGGAATCGAAGCTGGTCTCGATGTCGAGTAACCTCGGCAAGTTCACCACGCTCCAGCAGGATCTGGTCAACGCCCAGCAGCGCTATAACGAGCTCAGCACCAACGCCTCGCAGATGCAACTGCGTGGCAACCTGCCGCTCGCCAATGTGAGCCAGCTGGACGAGGCCAAGGCGCCCGACCGGCCCACCAGCCCGAAGGTCGGCCTGCTCAGCCTGCTGGCGGTGATGCTCGGCCTGATCATCGGCGCCGGTGTCGCCATCCTGCTCGAATATCTCAACCCGAGGGTCCGGACCCTCGCCAATGTGGAGCGGCTGATCGGCGTGCCCGTCGTGGCCCGCCTGTCCCTCCCGCGCGAAACGCCCCGGATGCTCACCGACGCGAGTGCAAGCTGATGCGCCTTCGTTCCTCCGCCAACGCCCTCACCACGACGGTCGAGCCCGGCCGCAAGACCAAGGACTGGCGCCGTCTGGGCGAAGTGCTGGTCGGCATGGGCGCGATCCGCAAGGACCAGATCGACGACATCCTCGATCATCAGGCAAACACCAACAAGCTGTTCGGTGAAGCCTCGGTCGAGCTGGGCCTTGTCACCCCCGCCATGCTCCGCATCGCGCAGGAGCAGCAGCACGGCGTCAAGGTGCTGATGCAGGACGACGAATCGGTCGACCGTCGCGTCATCGCCGCATTCGACCCGCATCATGAGTTCGTGGAGCGCATCCGCGTGATGCTGCTGAACCTGGGGATCATGCTAAGCACGCAGGGCGCGGCGAAGATCGTGCTGGTCGCCGGCGTCGACGCCGCGCGGGAATCGGCGCTCGTCGCCGCCAACCTCGCCGTCGTCTGCGCACAGGGCGGCACCCGCACGTTGCTGGTCGACGCCAATCTCGACCAGCCGGTGCACAATCACCTGTTCCGCGTGAACAACCGTTCGGGCGTCTCCACCCTGCTGGCCTCGACCGACGCGCCGCTGCGCCTGGCGCAGCAGACGGCGATCGACAATCTGTGGGTCATCCCGGCGGGCCCGTCCCGTCCGGACGCTTCCGCCCTGCTGGAGCGTGAGCAGCTGGTCCACCGCCTGATGCCCGCGATGGAGGACTTCGACGCCGTGATCGTGGAGTGCGGATCGCTGCTGGCACCGCTTGTCGCCCGCGCGGCGATTGGCGTGCACGGCGCGATGCTGGCCGTACGCGAGCACGAATCGTCGATGAACGACCTGCGGGGTCTGGTCGACATGATCAACCTGAAGGGCGTGCCGCAGACGTCCGTCATCATGATGTCCTGACGAACGGCCGGATATGGTGGGGGAGTCGGTGCCGCTGACCGTTTGTGATCGTCGCGGGCGGGGCATCATCTGATGCGCCGCTCCTCCCCGCCGATCATCCGCTTCACCGACCGGAATTTTCAGACCGCCCAGGCCGCGCCGCAGGACCGGAAGGACAGCAGGACCTTCCAGTTCATCGTCGGCGCGCTGGCCGTACTCGCCGTCACCTACAACGCGCTGGTCGCGATGATCGGGGCCGTCGGCCTGCCGATCAGCCCGACGACCGTCATGATCACGGAATCGCTGATCCTGATCGGCGTGCTGCTGTGCGTGCTGCGTGTGCCGTTCGGCCGAGACGACCTGCCCAGTCTGCTGCTCGCCTACGCGTTCCTCGGCATCACCATCTATCTCTCGTTCATGAACGAGGTCTTCTTTCCCGACACCATGCGTAATATCGCGATCATCGCGCTGTTCACGATGCTGGGGTTGCGCGCGAAGTTCGCTACGGTGAACACCGCCTGTCTGGTGATCGTCATCCTCGTCGCGCTCGTCCTCGCGCTGGAGATTGTGAGCACGCCCGATTATGTGCGGGTTTTCCAGCCGGCCCAGTATTTCTGGAAAACCCGCGGACTGGACATTCCAAGCTGGGACAAGAGCGGCCTCTTCAGCAACGCGCTCGGTTTCGCCGAACGCTTCAGCTTCGGCCTCGTCGCGCACCGCACCTCGTCCCTGTTCCTTGAGCAGGTGTCGATGGCGAACTTCGCCGCATTCCTGACCGTGTTCCTGATGAGCATGTGGACCCGCTTTCCGGTGTGGCAGCGGGCCTTCTACACGATCACGATCGTCGCTATCCTGGTCACCAACAACACCCGCACGTCGCTGATCCTCGCGATCCTGGCGCCGGTCGGCTATTTCCTCTACCCGCGCATGCCGCGCTACCTGAACATCGCGATCGCGCCGCTGCTGCTGACGGTCGCATGGTTTGTCGAGAACCCCAATCGTCCCTATGCGGACGATTTCGCGGGCCGCCTGTCGCTCACTATCCGCACCCTTCAGAAGCTCGACCTGCCCGCCGTGATCGGTGAGAAGATCGGCCATGCGATGGAGTTCGCGGACAGCGGCTACACCTATTTCATCTACGCTGGCACCCTGCCCGGCCTGATGCTGCTGTGGCTGTTCATCGCACTGTACCTGCCCCAGCGCACCGCCGCGCAGAAGCGCTTCGCGTACGGCGCGTGCCTGTTCATCGCCTGCTCGCTGGTCGTCGGCGGCACGTCGATCTTCACGATCAAGGTGTCGAGCATGCTGTGGTTCGCTGCGGGTTTCCTGCGCACCCAGACCCGCGAGGACGAAGCGGGGGAGCCGCAGGGTGAAGCGGAAACGCCCGTGGTCCCGGCGCAGCCCGAACCGCCGGTGATGCGGATAGGCAACCGCCCGATCCGCCCGGCCATCGCCCGGTTTTAGACGGTCGCGCTCCGGACTGAGCCGGTAGGCAACCTCACTGCTTGCCCATGTGCCGCAGCAGCACTTCGGTCTGCGGCTTGTCCTTCCCGTTCTCGGGCTGGATGCTCATCATGTAGTTGCCCCACCAGGGGCCGCCCGCCCAGTAGGTCCAGCCTTTCCACACGTCGGCATTGGCATCCATGTAGGACAGGATGTTGTCCAGCGCCTGAAGGCAGACCGGGCTGTTCGCCGCGCCGAATTCGCCGAGCAGCGCGCCTGCCTTGCGCTCGCGCAGCCATGTGGTGACCTGTTCCAGCCGCTCGGCGCCGATCGCCGCACTGACGCAGCCGTCGGTGGTCCCGGAACTGTCGGGGTCCATATACTGGTGCAGTTCGAACAGGAAATTGTTCCCCGGATCCTTGAAGTCGGCAAAGGCCGCGGCGTTCGATTCGTCCCCGCCTTCCGTCCAGTTGTGCGCACCGGTCCAGCGCGTGCCGGGGATCAGCAGCAGGTTCCTCGCGCCGGTCGCGCGGATCGCCGCCACGCTCGCATCGGCTATCCGGCGCCAGTCCCGCGCACTGATGTCATAGGGCTCGTTCATGATGCCGAAGGCGATCTTGGGATTATTGCCCCAATGCTTCGCCAGCCGGGTCCACAAATCCGCCAGCATGTCCGCGCCGCGCGGTGTCTGGTCCAGCCTATGGCCACGGTAACGGGCGTAATTGTGGACGTCGATCAGGATGCTGGCGAAACCGCCCATGTCGGCGACGCTCTTGTCGACCAGCGCCATTTCCGAGTCGGACAGCGGTTTGAACGGCTCGGGCTGGATGCGCTCCCACAGGATAGAGAGGCGAACGGTATGAAAGCCGTTGCGCACGAACGGTTCGGCCACCGCCTTGTCGGGATAGACATAATCCGTGCCCAGCCGTCCCGGCACCCGCTCCGGCGCGAAGGCCGCGCCCGCCAGGTTCACCCCCGACTGCGGATGCCCGGCCCGGCCGGTGTTCGCCGCGGAGCCGCATGCCATCAGCCCCAGCATCGCGAATATCAGGGCGGGCCGCGCGGCACGCAGGTAAAACATTGATTTACCCATATTTTCTTCCTCGTCCGTCGTCTGCCCGCCGGGCCTTCACTGTGGGGGCCTCCACGCGGGAGCGCAACCCCGCGCGATGCGCGTCCGGCTGTCCGAATTCAGGACAGGCCCTCGCGCACCATTCCTCGCATTCAAGTTGACCCGGACAGGCGCAGGATTTAGCTTCCGCAGCATCGGGAAAGCATCGTGATGGAAACATTTCCGTCACAAATCTTCACATTTCGATCGGCCCAAGGCGACGATGTGAAGGGGGGAATTCCGGGCCACGGGTATTGATTGAAGCCGCTGGCCCCACCGCACGCGTTTCGCGCGGACGGATTGGAAGGAAAGGGCCGTAACACTGTTTCTTGTGCAACCGCGAAGGTTCAGCCTCGCCTTGCCCTCCGTGCGGCGTTCGCAGGGATCGGGAACCCATGGCTGACCGCTCCGTCCTCCTGTCGTCCAACTACAACGCCTGGCCGGAAGTCTTCAACGGGCAGTGCTTCGCCTTCCTTAACGTCGTCGACGGCGTGGAGGATGCGCAGATGCTCGTCCCGCCTGGCGCGCCCTACACCGCCGGTCGCGCCGTGCGCCCGAACTTCCGCTATCTGTTCGGCGAACTGCTGCACCGCTCGCACTCGCAACTCCGCCGGAAGTTCGGCCAGCCCGCCGCGTCGAACATGCAGGAGGTGACGGTCGATCGCGACCATGACCTGTTCATGTTCATGTGCCAGTTCCCGGTCGAGCTGGCCGCGATCAACCGGCTGAAGGGCTGGCGGGAGCGCAGCCGGACCGCCGTGGCCTTCATCCTCGAAAGCTGGTCGCACACGCATGAGGCGGCAAAGAGCGAACTCGCGCTGCTGAACCAGTTCGACCATGTGTTCGTGCTGAACCGGGAATGCATCCCCAATCTGCGCAAATATGTGACGGTGCCGATCTCGTTCCTCGCCACCGCGACCGATTGCCTGATGGCCTCCCCCTTCCCCGGCAATCCGGACCGCTCGATCGACGTGTTCAGCATGGGGCGGCGGTCCGCCGTCATCCACGACAAGCTGGTCGCGCTCTCGGGTCAGGGCGACAACGGCTTCATGTACGTCCACGACACCAGCAAGGGCGGCACGATCACCAACTGGTACGAGCACCGGCTGATGTCGGCCAACATGATCAAGCGCTCGAAATATTTCATCGCGTTCAACCACACGGTCATCGACCCGAGCAGCGAGAGCAAGAATTTCCAGGAGCAGGCGCTCGCCACCCGCTATTTCGAGGGCGCGGCGGGCGGTTCTATCGTGCTGGGCTCGCGCGCCGGATGCCGCGAGTTCGACGAATGTTTCGACTGGGACGACGCCGTCATCGACCTGCCGGAGGATGTCGCCGACCTGGGCGCATTCCTCGCCGATCTCGACGGCCAGACGGACCGGATCGCGCGGGCGCGAATCGCCGGTGTCGCCAACTGCCTGCGCCGGCACGACTGGGGTCATCGCTGGGGCCAGATACTGGACACGCTGGGCCTCGAACGCCCGCTCGCGCTTCAGGACCGCCTCGAAATGCTCGCCTCTCTGGCGGATATGGCTGAGCGATCCATCGAGGGAGGAGCCTTGGCGCGCGGCCAGCGCGCGGCCGGTTGAACGCCGGGCCGAAAAATCGGTCGGCTCAATCGCAAAAAATAAACGACTTCGGGTTAGCGCAGGGGGGCGCGGCGGGAATCGGGCAATCGCTCAGTCTTGTGACGCATCCCTTTCAAAGCCGGACGATCGGTGATTCCGCCGGAAGTCCAGTGTCGGTCAAGAATTGAGGAACGCGAGAGTGAAAGCAGTCATCTTCGCAGGGGGCTTGGGCACCCGGATATCAGAGGAAACCTCGGTACGTCCGAAGCCGATGGTCGAGGTCGCCGGACGCCCGATCCTTTGGCACATCCTGAAGATCTATTCGCACTGGGGCATCAACGATTTCGTGATCTGCCTCGGCTACAAGGGCGAGGTGATCAAGGATTTCTTCCTGAACTATCACACGATGCTGTCCGACATGACCGTCGACCTGACGACCAATGCGACGACGCTCCATTCCAACCGCGCCGAGCCGTGGAAGGTGACGCTGGTCGACACCGGCCCGGACACCATGACCGGCGGTCGCCTGAAGCGCGTCTATCCTTATATCAAGGACGAGGAAGCCTTCTGCCTGACCTATGGCGACGGCGTGGCGGACATCAACGTCCAGGCGCTGCTCGACCTGCACAGGAAGGAAGGCCGCCTCGCGACCGTCACCGCCGTTCAGCCCCCGGGCCGCTTCGGCAACCTCCACATCGAGGACAACCAGGTCACCGGCTTCCGTGAGAAGGCCAAGGGCGGCGATGGCCTCATCAACGGCGGCTTCTTCGTCTGCAGCCCGAAGGTCGTCGAGACGATCACCGATGACACCACCGTCTGGGAGGAAGGTCCGCTGGAGACCCTCGTCGCGCGCGGGGAGATGAGCGTGTATCAGCATGACGGCTTCTGGCAGCCGATGGATACGCTGCGCGACAAGAACTACCTCGAAGGTCTGTGGAACAAGAACAAGGCGCCCTGGCGCGTTTGGGAGTAATGACTATGCGTATCCTGATCACCGGCAACATGGGCTATATCGGCCCGGTCCTCGCCAAGCACCTGCGCAACCGCTTCCCCGACGCCTATCTGGTCGGCGTCGATCGCGGCTGGTTCGCGAGCTGCCTGTCCGATCCGTCGATCCTGCCCGAAATCACCCTCGACGAGCAGTGGTTCCGCGACGTGCGCGACCTGACGGCGGAGGACATGAAGGGTTTCGACGCCGTCGTCGCCCTCGCCGCCATCTCCAACGACGCGATGGGCAAGCGCTTCGAGCTCGTCACCGACGAGATCAACTGCAAGGCCGTCCTCTCGACCGCCGAGGCTGCGTCGAAGGCGGGCGTGAAGAACTTCGTCTTCGCCTCCAGCTGCTCGGTCTATGGCGCCGCCGCTGACGGCTCGGCCCGTTCGGAAACCAGCTCGATCGCGCCGCAGACCGCCTATGCGCATTCGAAGATCGACACCGAAGTCGGCCTCGCGAAGATCGACACGGACATGACGATCACGTCCTTCCGCTTCGCCACCGCCTGCGGCGCCTCGCCGCGCCTGCGCCTCGACCTCGTGCTCAACGACTTCGTCGCCGGCGCCGTGACCAGCGGCAAGGTCGACGTGCTGTCGGACGGCACGCCCTGGCGTCCGCTCATCCATGTCCGCGACATGTCGCGCTGCATTGAATGGGGCATCATCCGCAAGCCGGAAAACGGCGGCCGCAATCTGGTCGTCAACGCCGGGTCGCACCGCTGGAATGTCCAGGTCCGCGATCTCGCGGAAGCCGTCGGCGCCGCCATTTCCGGCTCGACCGTCACGATCGCGACCGATGCCCCGGCGGACAAGCGCTCCTATCGCGTCGACTTCTCGCTCTTCGAGAGCCTCGCGCCCGACCATCAGCCGCTCGAGACGCTGGACGGCACGATCGCCGAACTGCGCGACAATTTCGTCAAGTCCGGCTTCAGTGACGCCAACTTCCGCCAGTCGAACTTCATCCGCCTGAAGATTCTGAATGGTCTGTGCGATGAGGGCGTACTCCTTCCCGACCTGAGGCTCGCCGCATGAAGTTCCACGAAACGCCGCTGCATGGCGTCTATGTGATCGAACCGGAACAGCGCGGCGACGCCCGCGGCTGGTTCCAGCGGGTGTTCTGCGAGAAGGAAATGGCTGAGGCGGGCCTCGAAACCCGCTTCGTCCAGGTCAACAACTCGTTCAATGCCGAGGCGGGCACGTTGCGGGGGATGCATTACCAGCTCCCCCCCTCGCCCGAGGTGAAGATCGTTCGCTGCCTCTCCGGCGCGCTGTGGGACTGCATCGTCGACCTGCGCCCGGACTCGCCGACATACATGAAGTGGCACGGCGTCGAGCTGACCGGCGAGAACCGTCTGGCCTATTATGTGCCGCGCGGCTTCGCCCACGGCTTCGTGACGCTGAAGCCCGATACGGAAACCCTGTATCTGGCCAGCGGCTTCTACGATCCGGCGGCGGAACGCGGCGTGCGCTGGAACGATCCGAAGTTCAACATCACGTGGCCGGTCGAGGGCGCGATCATCTCGGAGAAGGACGCCGGCTGGCCGGACTTCAACGAGGAATTTCACGGCGTAGAGTTGCTCAAGGGCATCTGACGCAAGGGAGGCGAATATGGGCAATGTAGTCACCGACAGGCTGCTGAAGGAGCGCGAGGCGGAAGGCCGTCCGGTCAAGGTCGGCATGTACGGCGCCGGCTTCATGGCGAAGGGTGTCGTCAACCAGATCGCGCACTCGGTGCCGGGCATGGTGCTGTCGGTGATCTGCAACCGCAACATCGCCAAGGCGAAGGCCGCCTATGAGATCGCGGGGCAGGATTGCGTGGAGGTCAGTTCGGTCGCCGAGCTGGCGCAGGCGATCCGCGACGGCAAGCCCGCCGTCACCAGCGATCCGGCGATCCTGTATCAGAGCGACGATCTCGACTGCCTGATCGATGCCACCGGCGCGGTCGAATATGGCGCGCAGATCACGCTCGGCGCGATCGAGAACGGTCGCGACATGGTGACGATGAACGCGGAACTCGACGCCACCGTCGGCCCGCTGCTGAAGAAGAAGGCGGATGCGGCAGGCGTCATCTTCACCGCCACCGACGGCGACCAGCCGGGTGTCGAGATGAACCTTTATCGCTTCGTGAAGTCGATCGGCCTCACCCCGCTGATGTGCGGCAACATCAAGGGGCTTCAGGATCCGTACCGCAACCCGACCACGCAGGAGGGGTTCGCGAAGCAGTGGGGCCAGGATCCCTATATGGTCACCAGCTTCGCCGACGGCACGAAGATCAGCTTCGAGCAGGCGATCGTCGCCAACGGCACCGGCATGTCGATCCTGAAGCGCGGCATGACCGGCATCGATCATCGCGGCCATGTCGACGACCTGACCACGATGTACGACATCGAGGCGCTGAAGGCTGTGGGCGGCGCCGTCGACTATGTCGTCGGTACGAAGCCGGGACCGGGCGTCTATGTCCTCGCGACGCACGACGACCCGAAGCAGAAGCACTATCTGAACCTGTATAAGCTGGGCGAAGGCCCGCTCTACAGCTTCTATACCCCCTATCACCTCTGCCATTTCGAGGTGCCGCTGTCGGTGGCCCGCGTCGTGCTGCTGCGCGATCCGGTGCTCCAGCCGCTGGGCGAGCCGCTGGTCGAGGTTGTGGCGACGGCGAAGCGCGACCTGAAGGCGGGCGAGACCATCGACGACCTGGGTGGCTATACCACCTACGGCCAGTGCGAGCGCGCCGACATCACCGCGCGGGACAGGCTGCTGCCTATGGGCGTCGCGGTCGACTGCGTGCTGAAGCATGACGTCGCCAAGGATCAGGTGCTGACCTATGACGATGTGACCCTGCCCGAGGGCCGCCTGATCGACCGCCTGCGCGACGAACAGACCGCCTATTTCGGCGTCGGCGAACCCGTTCCGGCGGAATGAGATGATCTGTCCGGGTCGCTGTGGCCCGGACCCCCTTGATCCGTTCGTCCTGAGCGAAGCGAGGTGTCTTCGCTCCGCTCAGGCAGGGGCCTCGACTGTTCTCCCGGCCCCGAACGGCGCATACTCTGACAAGGCTCGTCCATGACCGAAAAAGTCGATGTCGTCATTGCCGGGGCGGGTGTCGTCGGCCTCGCGGTTGCGCGCGCGCTGGCGATGGCCGGGCGCGAGGTGCTGATCCTAGAGAGTGAGGGCGCTTTCGGTCAGGGCACGTCCTCGCGCAACAGCGAGGTGATCCATGCCGGTGTGTTCAACGCGCCGGGCATGCTCAAATCCTCGCTGTGCGTGCGCGGGCGCCAGTTGCTCTATCGCTATGCGGAAGAGCGGCACATCGACCACAGGAAGACCGGCAAGCTGATCGTCGCGACCGACCCGGAGGATCTGGGCCAGCTCGACTGGATCGAGGATGCGGCGTCGAAACAGGGGTTGGAGCCGGAAGCCGCGCTCTACCGCCTTTCCCTCGAGGAGGCGAAGGCGCTCGAACCCAATCTGCGCTGCGTCGGCGCCGTCATGTCGCCCTCGACCGGCGTGATCGACGCGCACGGGTTCATGACCGCCCTGCTCGGCGATACCGAAGCGCATGGCGGCAGTCTCGTCACCCATGCGCCGATCGACCATGTCGTCCTTGGCGACGACGGTCATCTGGTCTCGGTCGGCGGCGCCGATCCGATCGACCTGAAGGCCAATCTGTTCGTGAACGCCGCCGGGCTCTCCGCCTGCGCGCTCGCTGCCCGGACGCAGGGTTATCCGGCGCATCTGGTGCCGGAGGCGCGCTTCGTGAAGGGCAACTACTTCACCCTGACCGGCAAGACCCCGTTCAGCCGCCCGATCTACCCCCTGCATGGTGGCGGCCGGTCCCTGCATCAGGGCGGCCATTCGTTGCATATCACCATCGGCCTTGACGGGCGCGGCAAATTCGGTCCGGATTCAGAACCGGTCGACGCGCCGGTCTATGACGTCGATCCCGCCCGCGCCGACCAGTTCTACGACGGCATCCGCGCCTACTGGCCGGACCTGCCCGACGGCGCGCTGGAACCGGGCTATGCCGGTGTGCGGCCCAAGATCGTCGCGCGGGACGGCGCGCCAGTCGCCGACTTCCTGGTCGAGGGGCCGACCGACCATGGCTGTGCCGGTCTCGTCAACCTCTACGGCATCGAAAGCCCGGGCCTGACATCCAGCCTTGCGATCGCGGAAATGGTGGCGGCGAAGGTCGCCGCCTGACCACCCGCCACATTATTGCGGCAGATATTCGACGAGGTAGGTAAGGTGCGGCGTCTTCGTCGCCGTGCTCGGCCAGGACGTGGTCAGCGTGCGGAACGGATAGTTCGCGTTCCACCACGTGCCCCCGCCCCATGCGGTCCAGCCCAGGAACACGCCCGACTGCTCCATCTTGTTCAGCATCGTGCGATATTCGATACCGCACTGCGCCTCTCCCGATCCGCCCATCTCGCCCATGAACAGCTTGATGCCGCCCTTCGACTTCGCCCAGTTGATCGCGGTGTCCACGCGCGAACCGGACCCGACCACGCAGGTCGACGACGTGCCGCTGGAATCCGCGTCCAGATACTGGTGCACCTCGATCGCGTAATTGTTCGCCGGATCCTTGATGCCCGTGGCGTTGGCGGCGTTGCCCGACGTCACCCAGCTGTGCGCGCCCGACCATGAGGTGCCCGGCACCAGCAGCTTGTTCCAGATATCCCGCGCGCGCAGGTCGGTGATCAGGCGCTTGGCGATCGGCCACCACACCTCCGGCGTCATCGTGTGCGGCTCGTTCATCAGGCCGATCCACACCTTGCCGTTGTACCGCCACTCATAGGCGATCTTCACCCAGCCATCGACCAGCGCACTGACCGGTGCCTGCGAAGAGCCGATATCCACCTTCGTCGTGTAGCTGTTGATCGACCGCTGCGCGTAATTATGCATGTCGAGGATGACGATCATGCCCTTGGCGGTCGCGTAATTGACCACCTCGCGCAGCGCCTGCTGGTCGGCGCTGGACAGCGCGCCGTACATCACCGGCTGCAACCGCTCCCACAGGAACGGGAAACGCAGGATCTTGAAGCCGAGCGCGGCGTAATAGTCGATCTCCGCCTTCGTCGGATAGATATAGTTGGTGCCCATCCTGCCGGGTGCGGGACCACCGAACTCGCCGCCCGAAATATTGATGCCGCGATAGATGGTCGCGCTGGTCGGGGTGGCGACCGGCACGGCGCTCGCGGCGGCGGAACTCACTGTCGTCCCGGTGCTGGGCGCGGTCGTTGTGGCAACCGCTGCGGTTGCGCTCTCGCTTGCCGGCGTCGCGGAAATCTGGACCGGCGACGCGCTGCTCTGCCCGCCGCCATCATCGCCGCCGCAGCCCGAAAGCGCGGTGGTCAGGCAGGCGGCCAGCAGCATGGAGTTGGGGGATGGTCGGCGTACCGACGGACGAATGGTTGTGGCGCGGCCCTGCATGTTTTTTCTCCGGCATATGTGCAGAACCCTTGCGACGATCGCTCCCTTCCTGCTCCCGTGCCGCCATGTGTCGTTGAACGTGGGCAGCAGCCCTAATCTAGATCAATATCCGGGCGTGGGCCAAAACCGGTCGTCCGCAAAATGCGCCGAAAGCCGCCGCTCCGGGCCGAAAGGACGACAAACGGCGGAACCCGGACGGCGATGCCACCCGGGTTCGGCTCGTCAGCAGGTACAAAAATCACATCTTCAGCGCGTTGCGCAGCATCACGAAGGCGATGATGACCAGATACACGCCGAACACCCGCTTCAATATGTCCGGGCGCAGGCTGTGCGCCGCCGCGACGCCGAGCGGCGCGGTCAGCATCGACATGGACGAGATCGCCAGGGCCGCCGGCACGTTCACATAGCCGAGCGATCCCCATGGCAACCCCGCTTCCTTGAGGCCAATGATCGCAAAACCGATCGCGCTGGGGATAGCGATCAGCGTGCCGATGCCGGACGCGGTCGCGATGGCCCGGTGGATCGAACGGCCGCACAGCGTCATCACCATGATCGCGATGGTGCCGCCGCCGATGCCGAGCAGCGAGGAGAAGGTACCGAGGCCACCGGCGATGCCGACGCGCACGAAACCCGACGGCATCTCGTCGCTGATCACCTTGCCGCCGATCTTGGGCAGCAGGAAGTTCAGCGACATCAGGAAGACGCCGACGGCGAAGATCATCGTGAGCACGCGGCCGTCGACATGCCCCGCAAGCATCACGCCGATGCCATCGCCCAGCACGATCCACGGCGCCCAGGTCTTCAGCACCTCGAACTCGACGGCGCCGCGCTTGGCATGGGCCATCAGCGACCGGATCGACGTGACGATGATTGTAGCGGCGGAGGTGCCGATGGCGACATGTGCGATCGCATCATGGGTGCCGCCCAGCAGAGGGAGGACAAGGAACAGCGCGGGCACGACGACGAAGCCGCCGCCGATGCCGAAGATACCTGCGGCAAAGCCCGCGCCCAGACCGGCGGCAAGCATGGCGATGACCGGAAAGATCAGCTCGTTCATGTGCATCAGGACAGTCCCTCCGTGCGCTGGCCGTCGGTCGCCGGAATGAACCTGTCGGAAGAAGCGAGACCAAGTGCGGTCTGCGCCGCCCCCGCCGCGCGCGCCGCTACTGTAATATGCATTGTGACGACCTTTGTGGACTGATGGATTTTCGCATGGTGATGAGAGGCACGCCTCCATCAGTAAGACGAGCGACATCGCGAAATCCGCAAGCGCGATAGAGCGGCGCGCCGGACAAAGTGGCCGACAGTTCGAGGGTCGCGAAGCCCTCCTCCAGCGCCGCCGCCTCGCACAATGAAAGGATCATCCGGCCCACGCCCTGCCGCGTGTGATCGGGATGCGTGTACATCGCACGCACCTTCGCCGCCTCTGTGGCGGGATCGAGCAGACGGTCGTCGCGCCCGGCCGAATGATCGTGGCCATAGGGCGTCGCCCGCCGGCTCCATCCACCGCATCCGGCGACCGCGCCCTCCCGCTCGATGATGAAATAGGTGCCGTCCATGATCAGGCGCGTGTCCAGCCCCATGAACGAACGGCTGACGGCAATCTGCTCGGGCGACAGGAAGTCCGTCTGGAGCCGGTCGATCGCCAGCGACACAATGTCTCCCAGCGCCTGCCTGTCATCCATGGTCGCGATACGATGCTGCAGGGTCATGGGCGGCCGGGACTCACAATACACGGAAAGGGAAAAACGTGCGCCTCATTCACGGGGCTTTCAAGCGGAAGAGGCGACGATGCCAAGCACCGTCGCCCCCCACACTCATGCGCAAAAGTGCCGCGGCTTACCAGCTCACGGTGACCCGCGCGTAATAGTAACCGCCGTTGATGCCATAGGGCGAAATGGTCGGGTACTTGCTGGTCGAATAGCCGCGCTCGCCATTGGCCAGTTCGGCGTTGCGGATGAACTCCTTCGAACGCTGGGTCGGATATTTGTTGAACAGGTTGTTCGCGCCGATCGCCAGCTTGACCGGCTCGGCAATCTTGTAGCCGAGTTCGAGGTCGGTGATGAACGAACTCTTCACCGGCACCTTGATCAGATCACCCGCATTCGGACCCAGACGCGCCGTTTCCAGCACATAGACTTCCGAATAATAGCTCTCACGCAGGTTTGCGCTGAACTTGCCCAACGTCCAGAACGCATTCAGCGTGCCACGGAACTTTGGCGTGCTGTGCTCCAGTTCGACTTCGCTGGATGCGTCGATCAGGCGCGTGAGGTCCGGGTTCTCGGTGCTCGAATAGAGCGCCGAAGGCAGCGGGTTGATGCTGAGAACCTTGTTCTCATTATAGTTGCCGGTAAAGGTCAGGTCGAGATTGCCCATCTCGCCCAGATTGGCCGAGTAGCTCGCGACGAGGTCAACACCACGCGTCCGCATCTTCACGCCGTTGACGAAGCTCTGCACAGACACGCCGCCCTCGGTGTTCCGGTCTACGCCGTTGTCGGCATAGAGAACGTAGGACGGAATGGCGTCCGCAGTGGTCCAGTCGGAGACAGAGCTGCTGCCGCCCAGTGCCGCGTTGACGGCGCTGAGAACCGCCAACTGGTTGTAGATCTGGTACTGGTCGGCATCATAGGGCAGGCACGCCGCCGCATTGGACCCGGCGTAACCGGCCGGGCAGCGATTGCCCTGGAAGCCGGAGAAGCCGGTGGAGATCATGATGCGGTTGCGGATCGTGATCTGATAGGCATCGAGGGTAACGGTGAGCCGCGGAGCCGGGTTGAACACGAGACCGGCCGAGAAGTTCGTCGATTTTTCGGGCTTGAGGCCACCGAAGCCGAGTGCCCCTGCGGCCGCAGACGCCGGCGGCAGCACGCCGCCGATGAAGCCCGGACCGACGTTAAGGCCCGAATAGCCCCCTTCGGCCAGCGTCGGCGCACGGAAGCCCGTGCTGACCGTGCCACGCAACGCAAACGCGTCGGAGAAATCATAGCGGCTGGTCAGCTTGAACACCGTGGTGTCGCCAAAGTCGCTATAATGCTCATGACGTACCGCGCCGTCGATCAGCCACGCCTCGACCGGCTTGAAGCTGATGTCGAGATACTGAGAGAAATTGTCGCGCGTGTACTTGCCTGCGTCGTTCGGGCTGTACCCGAAGAAGGACTGTGCACCGCCACCATAATAGGAAGCAGCGTCACCCGACTTAATGCCGTAGGTCTCGTGACGAAATTCGATACCGGCCGCCACGTTGACGGGCGAAGCAAGACCAACGTCGAACGCGTGCGTAAGGTCGAGCGTGTTGCTCCACTGCGTGTTGAAGAAGTCGCCGTTGTGGAACGTCGTCGGCGTATTGCCCGTATCGGCGTAAAGCTGGGCGTTACCGGAATGGTAGACGTAGACGCCGACCAGATCTTTGCCATAGGTCGACGCGATGTCGAAACTCGTTTCGCCGATCATGCCCTTGAAGCCGCCGGTGAACGAATAATCGGTCTCGTCCACACGCTCCTGCGGCTGGAAGCCACCGGCGTAAAACGGCACCACCGTGTCGGACGACGAATAGTTGGCAGGCAGCACCAGATTGCCCGCCGCATCGACATGCTTGACGATGACGAGCGGGTTGCGGGTATTTTCGTAGGCCGCCGCTTTCTTGTGTCCGTAGCTGCCGAAGCTGTAGATTTCGAAGTCGCCGAATTCATATCCGGCATTGTAGTTGACGACCGTCTGCTGGATGAACGGATCACCGATGATCCGGTTGGTGTAGGGATAGCCGGGCAGGTTCGCGACCTCCGGGTAGCCACGATTTTCGGCATAGGAGATCGACTGCGGGTTTTTGTCCCCGCGGAAGCTGAAGCCCTTGCTCTTCTTCTGCGCGGACACGTTCAGGTACATGCCCTCGATCGGCGCAAGGCCAATATTGCCGCCGATCGCGTATGTCCGGCCGCCCTGATCGAAATACTTGCCCGCGGTCGCGTTAATCGACCCACCATGGTCCGCATTCTTCTGAATGAAGTTAATGACGCCCGCGATCGCGTCGGTGCCGTATTGCGCGGCCGCGCCATCCTGCAACACTTCCACGTGGTCGATTGACTCAGGAATGATGAAGCTGATGTCCGGCGCGGCGCTGCCGCCGTAGGGTCCGCCTGCGACGGACACGTTCGCCGTACCGTGACGACGCTTGCCGTTGACCAGGATCAGCGTGTGGTTCGGGCTGAGACCACGCAGCTTCATCTGCAGCGTATGGGCCTGAAGGTCGCTGCCGAAGGCCTGCGCCTGCACGCTGGGCAATTGCTGTGCCAGGCTCTGGAGCAGGTCCGGGGAACCGGTGCGCTGCAATGTTTCGGAACTGAGCACCTGGATCGGCGCCGGGCTGTCGGCTGCCGTAAGACCGGTGGTACGCGTACCGGTGACGATGATGGCGCTGCCTTCGTCCCCTGCGGCCTGTGGCGCTGTCGCCTCCTGTGCCATGGCCGGTGCGGCCGAACAGAGCGCGATCGCAATGGCGCCGGTGGAAATCTGACCCCAATATTTCATCTATGGCCCCCTTATTATGCTGATTATCAGTCGCCAGACCGGAGCCTCTCCCAACACGTCTGTTCTTCGGTTCCTTTCCATCCTCCACCGGCGGTTCCCTTGCCACCGGACACTGGTGTTGACGCCCGTTACAGGGCGAGATTCATCCTGCCCGCCGGTCCGTCGTCGGGACGGAACACTGCGGTGGGACATGCGCGGAAACGTTCGGGCAAGAAATTGCCACCATCCGCACATGAAAAAATGATCGTCGAAAAAAATTTCTTCGCGTCCGGCGATGCAGCGAAGCCACATTGTGCGATGCGGCGAAAAGCGGATGAACCGGCAACGCGCTCGCAACAACGCTCCCGGGCGCAGGCGAGACGACATCATGACGATCCGGATTCGCGTAGAGCTTCATCAAGCAATTCCAGCCAAATCCGCAAAAGCGGACAACATGACTAGCCTGCCGCCATCCCCAAACCTCAATCGATCAAGTCAAAATCGAAAGACTCGCCGACCCTTTTTCGGATTTTTGCTATTTTTCAACAGTATGAACGCAGATATTCATGCCGGATTTCCGGCAACAACGGATCAATACAGAAAATGCGCTCGCACTTCCGTATATTCAACTTATCTGACATTTTTTGCTCCTGCGAAACGTGACACAGGAATTTCAGTCACGCAAATGAAATTTTCTGCAACGCAGGCGCAAAATCTCATGCCTCGTACCGCCCCGCGCCGGGGATACCGCGCCCCTGCCAGGGTTGAAAAAGCCGCCCTGCGGCACCAATACACCCATTGCCTGCGTCCGCAGGTGTTCATCTGGGTACCAGCGACAAAGTGCCGGGCCCGTCAGGAGGATGCACATGTCTATTGTTAACCGCCCCGCGGCCATGGGGCTGTTCGCCGCCCTGGCGTTCGGCCTGAGCGCGCCCGCGTTCGCCGACACCGACCTGGTCGTCGACTATCACCCGGAAAGCGGATCGATCACCCGCACGAAGCAGGTGGACATTTCCGACCTGCACCTCTCCACGGCCCGGGATCGGGCGCGTCTGGAGCAGCGCATTACGCTCGCGGCCAAGAAGGTATGCGACTATAATGGTGGCTACGGCCTGCGTCAGCCGGCCGACTATACCCGCTGCTTCACGAAGGCGAAGGCGGACGCGCTGGGCAGCGCACCCGCGATCCAGACCGCTTCGCTGGAGCGCTGAACCACCGACCGTCCGGATGGCGCACCTGCGATCCGGACCTGATCGATCGGGACGGCGGGCGGTCGAACCGCCCGTCCCCGATCAATCCGCAACCGGTCCGGCGTGCGGCTAGATACCCCCCGGCACGGAAGGCCAGCCTGACGCGTCCAGCCCCGCGACCAGATCACGCATGCACCCGTCCAGCGCGTCACCGTCGGTCGACCGGATAACGAAATTCGCGCCCGTGCGCCCGTCGCGAAAGAACGGATAGCTGCCGATCTGGCACCCTTCATGCTCCCGCTCCATCCGGCGCAGCAGTTCAGCCACCTCGCTCTCCGCCACCCAGCACCCGACCTGCGCCGAGAGGAGCGGCAATCCGCCCTCCAGCGTACCGGACAGGCTGTCCAGCATCATCGCGGTGATGTGCGGGACACCGGCCATGATGAAGATATTGCCGATGCGGATGCCCGGGGCGCCCGACATCCGGTTCTCGATCAGGTCACTGCCCTCCGGCACGCGCGCCATCCGCAGCCTGCCTTCGTTCAGGCCGCCGCGCGTGACGTAATATTCCTCCAGCACGGCGCGTGCGCGGGGATGGATGATCACCTCCACGCCCAGCGCCGCGGCGATCGCGTCGACCGTTATGTCATCATGTGTCGGCCCGATGCCGCCGGTCGTGAACAGATAGTCGTACTGCACGCGCAGCATGTTCACCGCTTCGCCGATGGCCGCCATGTCGTCGGCCACCACCCGCACTTCCTTCAGGCGGATGCCCTGCACATTGAGCCAGCTCGCGATCTGGGACACGTTGCGGTCCTGCGTGCGGCCCGACAATATCTCGTCGCCGATGATGATGATGGCGGCGGTCCATATGCGATCAGCTGTCTGCGGCATGGAAGCGCCATAGCGGCTGGCGGCGGCACTGCCTAGAGTCAGGACCTGGGGTCTCGCAATATGTCGGCCGAGGCCCTATAACGGCTCCATGACGCAATATATGACCATCACCGCCGACATGCCCGTGTCCCGCTCGCCAGCGATCAAGCTGTATGACGAGGCGGGCTTCGAGGGGATGCGCAAGGCGGGGCGGCTGGCGGCCGAAATCCTCGACGCGCTGGTTCCGCATGTCGTGCCCGGCGTCACCACGGGCGAACTGGACGACATCGTGCGCCGCATGACGATCGAGGGTGGCGGCGTCCCCGCGACGCTCGGCTATCGCGGCTACACCCACAGCTGCTGCACGTCGATCAACAACGTCATCTGCCACGGCATCCCCGGCGACCGGGAGCTGAAGGACGGCGATATCGTCAATATCGACGTCACCCCGATCGTCGAGGGATGGCACGGCGACACGAGCCGCATGTACATAGCCGGCGAGGCGCCGATCAAGGCGAAGCGGCTGGTCGAGGTTACCTACGAGTGCCTGATGCTCGGCATCGAGCAGGCGCGGCCGGGCAACACGCTGGGCGACATCGGCTACGTGATCCAGCGGCATGCGGAACGGCACCGCTACGGCGTCGTCCGCGATTTCTGCGGCCATGGCCTAGGCCGCGTGTTCCACGATTCGCCGGAGGTCGTGCATGTCGGTCGCCCCGGCACCGGCCCGGAACTGCGGCCCGGCATGTTCTTCACCATCGAGCCGATGATCAACATCGGCAAGGCGGCGGTGAAGATGATGGAGGACGGCTGGACCGCCGTCACCCGCGACCGCTCGCTGTCGGCCCAGTTCGAACATTCGATCGGCATCACCGAAAGCGGATGCGAGATCTTCACCAAGAGCCCGCGCGGCCTCGACGCTCCGCCCTATCTGGGGTGAGCCCCCGGCGGACGACGCCGCCCGATAAAGACGACCGTCGCGATTTCCGCGCGACATGCAGCCGTGCGCAGCATCGCGCCGTACGCGCATGGATCGCGCACGCGCCTTCGCTCTGCACAAAAAACAGGCATACTTTTCAGGAATTGCCCGAAAACCGGGCATTCTGGACAAAAATTGCTGCATCGCCGAAGCTGAACTGGCGATTCGGCTTTTGGCACGGTAATTGATTCTTAACGAGGGTGGCAGCGCACAGGGGGGTGCCTGTCGGACGCCCTCGGGTTAAAGGAGAAAGACCGCCGCTTTGGGCGGTCGTGCCGTGCCAGAGGGGTTGGAACAAGGGCGTGATGAAGAAGATCGAAGCTATCATCAAACCGTTCAAGCTGGACGAGGTGAAGGAAGCGCTTCACGAAGTGGGTGTGTCGGGGATTACGGTGACCGAGGCCAAGGGCTTCGGCAGGCAGAAGGGCCATACGGAGCTGTATCGCGGCGCCGAATATGTGGTGGACTTCCTGCCCAAGGTGAAGCTGGAGGTGGTGGTCGAGGACAGCCTCGCCCCGCGCGTTGTCGAGGCGATCGCCTCGGCCGCGCAGACCGGCCGAATCGGCGATGGCAAGATCTTCGTGACCGCCATCGAATCCGCGCTCCGCATCCGCACCGGAGAGCGCGACGACGACGCCATCTGATCGCCTGAATTTTCCGAAGATTTCATGCCGGGGGCACTTCATTCCGGCGGAAAGCCAGCCACCACCATCTGCCCAAGGGCAAAGCAAGGAAGGGTAAATCCATGGCGAACACGCCGAAAGACATCCTGAACATGATCAAGGAAAAGGAGATCGAGTGGGTCGATGTCCGTTTCACTGATCCCAAGGGCAAGTGGCAGCACCTGACGATGGTTTCGAGCGTCCTGGGCGAGGACGAGCTGACCGACGGCCTGATGTTCGACGGCTCCTCGATCGAGGGCTGGAAGGCGATCAACGAGTCGGACATGATCCTGAAGCCGGACCTGGACGCCGTCTATGTCGATCCGTTCAGCGCGACGCCGATGCTGATCCTGTTCTGCAACATTGTCGAGCCCTCGACCGGCGAACTCTACACCCGCGACCCGCGCTCGACCGCCGTCCGCGCAGAGGCTTACGTAAAGGCCGCCGGGTTCGGCGACACCGTCTACATCGGCCCCGAGGCCGAGTTCTTCATGTTCGACGACGTCCGCTTCAACTCGGACTACAACGAATCCTATTTCAAGATCGACGACGTCGAATTGCCGACCAACACCGGCAAGGAATATGAGGGCGGCAACCTCGCTCACCGTCCGCGCGCCAAGGGCGGCTATTTCCCGGTCGCGCCGGTCGATCCGTGCACCGACATCCGCGCCGAGATGGTTTCGACCATGCTCGAAATGGGCCTGCCCTGCGACAAGCATCACCACGAAGTCGCCGCCGCGCAGCATGAGCTGGGCCTGACCTTCGGTACGCTGGTGCAGACCGCCGACCGCATGCAGATCTACAAGTATGTCGTGCAGATGGTCGCGCAGGCCTATGGCAAGACCGCCACGTTCATGCCCAAGCCGATCGCGCAGGACAATGGCTCGGGCATGCACACCCACATTTCGATCTGGGACAAGAGCAAGCCGCTGTTCGCCGGTGACGGCTATGCCGGCCTGTCGGAGATGTGCCTGTACTTCATCGGCGGCGTCATCAAGCACGCCAAGGCCCTCAACGCCTTCACCAACCCGACCACCAACAGCTACAAGCGTCTGGTGCCGGGCTTCGAAGCGCCGGTTCTGCTCGCCTACTCGGCCCGCAACCGCTCGGCGTCGTGCCGTATTCCGTACGGCGCGGGAACGAAGGCGAAGCGCGTCGAGTTCCGCTTCCCCGACGCGATGGCCAACCCGTATCTCTGCTACTCGGCGCTCCTGATGGCCGGTCTCGACGGCATCGAGAACAAGATCCATCCGGGCGGCGCGATGGACAAGAACCTCTATGACCTTCCGCCGGAAGAGCTGAGCCAGGTTCCGACCGTCTGCGGTTCGCTGCGCGAAGCGCTGAACAGCCTGGAAGCCGACTACGAGTTCCTGCTGAAGGGCGACGTGTTCACCAAGGACCAGATCGATGCCTATATCGAACTGAAGTGGCCGGAAGTGTACCGTTGGGAAATGGCCCCGTCGCCGGTCGAATTCGACATGTACTACAGCGCCTGATCCGTCAGACGCATTCAACGGAAGGGGTCGGCTGTGCGAGGCAGCCGGCCCCTTTCGTTTTTCAGCGGTCGAACGTTGCGATGCACTCCACTTCGATCGCGGCGTTCATCGCAAGGCCGCTGGCGCCGAATGCACTGCGCGCGGGCAGCGCCTTGTCCTTGAAATAGCCGACATAGACGGCGTTGAAGCGCGGCCAGTCCGCCATGTCGGCCAGCATCACCGTGCATTTCACGACCTTGTCGAAACCCGCGCCGTTCCGGGCGAGGATTTCGCCGATCTTGTCCATCGCCCCCTTCGCGGCTGCGTCGAAGCCGGCGCCGTGGCGATCCATTCCCTCCGGCACGACACCGATCTGCCCCGACAGATAGAGCGTATCTCCGGCGCGCACGGCCGGAGAGAAGGGCAGCGGCGGCGCCTGCTGCGCCTGAACGGGCGAAGCGGCGAGCAGGGCGAAAGGAAGGACGGCCAACAGTTTCACGAACATGTCCCCTGATGATCAAGCGTTGATGCAGCGTTGCGGCCGCAGCCTATCACATTATCGGCAGAATGAAGGACGGGCCCCGTTTCCCGGCCCCGCCCCCTCCCCTGTAAACCTGCCGCCGCGCATCGCCGGAAACGGCACGCGCCAGCCGTTCAGAACTTGAACGACAGGCGCGCGTAATAATAGCCGCCGGCCGAACCATAGGCCCCGTGACCATAAGGCGAGTTGTAGGTGGTGGACCCGTTCTCATAGGGCGACACGCCCGCGCCGACCGCGAAGGGCAGCAGTTGCGGTGTCTCGGGCACCTTGTCGAACAGGTTGTTCGCGCCGATCGAGACATTCATCCACTCGGTCACGTCATATCCGAACTCCAGGTCGGTGATCGGCGTCGCCTTCACCACGCCATTGTACGGACCAAAGCCGCTGACGCCCGGGAAGACCAGAATCGATGACTTGCCGTAGAAGGTCTGGCGCAGGTTCGCGCTGAACTTCCCGCTGGTGAACAGGCCGCCCAGCACCACCTTGTACTTGGGCGAGGCGGTTTCCAGATAGCTTTCGGCCTGCGGCGTGAACAGCGCGCTGCCCAGGTCGTTCGCCGTCACCTTCGTCTCATTGTAGTTGGCGCTGGCGGTCAGGTCGAGCAAACCGATGCCCAGTTCGACCGGATAGCGTGCGGAGAAATCCAGGCCCCAGGTGCGCGTGTCGATGCCGTTAGTGAAGGTCTGGACGCTGACATTCGGCACATTGTCGATGATCGTCCCGCGCAGGCGGATCGCTTCCATTACCGCGGCATATTGCGGCTGCTGCACATTGTTGACGAGGCCGCGGATCGGCGAGGTGCCGGCGATCCGGTCCCTGATCTTGATGTAATATCCGTCCACCGAGACCACCAGGCGCGGGATCGGACGCAGCACGAAACCGGCGGAGAAGTTCGTCGACTTCTCCGGCTTGAGCGGCGCGAAACCGAGCAGGGTCGCCGACGGCGAGTTGGGCGGCAACTGTACGCTCGCGCCCGTCGGGCTGACGTTGGTTGCCGAATAGAAGGATTCGGCCAGCGTCGGCGCACGGAAGCCGGTGCTCGCCGTGCCGCGAATGGCGAACGCGTCGGTGAAATCGTACCGCGTCGTGATTTTGCCGATCTGCGTGTCGCCGAAGTCGCTGTAATCCTCGTACCGTCCGGCGATGTCGACCGTCCACCCGTCCACCGGCTTGGCGATCAGGTTCAGGTACACGGCCTTCGCGTCGCGGCTGTAGCTGCCCGCATCGCTCAGCGAATAGCCGGGGAAGGACTGGCCACCTTCCTTGTACCGCGATCCCTCGTCACCGGCGCCGATCGCATATTTGTCCTTCCGGTACTCGCCGCCGAAGGCGACCGTCAGCGGTTCTGCCATGCCCGCCTCGAACTCCTTGCGGATGTCGAGGGTGGTGGTGAACTGCGACAGTTTGAACGATCCGTCGTAGAAGTCCGAAGGGGTGAAGGCGCCGGTGCCGCCGGTCGCGTTCCACGTGTCAATCCACAGCGAGCGGTTGGCCGAATCGATCGTGTAGATCTTGTTCCGGTCGGACCCGTAGTTGACCGCCAGATCCCAGGCCCAGCCGGACAGGTCGCCCCTCAGCCCGCCGGTCAGCGAATATTCGTCCTGTACCACATTCTGCTGCGGCACCATGCCGGTGACGCCGGTATTGCCGAAACAGGTGCTGGGGTCATAGGCGCCGACACCGCCGTTGCTCGACACCGCGCAGATGCGCGCGGGGTGACGGTAGCCCTGATAGGCATAGCCGACGCGGCGGCTGATGTCGCCGAACGCATAGAATTCCAGGCCACCGAAATCATAGCCGGCATTGAAGAAGCCGATGGTCAGCTTCGACTTCGCCTGCCCGCCGTTGATCTCGCGCAGGTCGAGGTTGGCCCAGTCCGGATTGCCGACATTGGGCTGGAGGTTGCCGTTCAGGTCCGTGACCTGCGCCTGCCCGGTGCCCACGAACGTGTAGTCGTTGCGACGGTGGAACCCGGTGAGGTTCAGATAGCCTGCCTCGCCGATCTTGAAGCCGATATTGCCGCTGACCGAGTAGGTGTCGCCCTCGCCGTCGAAATACTGGCCTGCGTTGAGCTTCAGCGTGCCGCCCTCATCCTGGTTCTTCAGGATGATGTTGATGACGCCCGCGATCGCGTCGGAACCATACTGGGCGGCCGCGCCCTCCTGCAGGATCTCGATGCGCGACACGGCGTCAGGCGGGATCAGGTCGATGCTGGGCGCTGCCGATCCCTGGAACGGGCCCGCGATCACCTGAAGGATCGCGGAACCATGGCGGCGCTTGCCGTTCACCATCACCAGCGTGTGGTTCGGGCTGAGGCCGCGCAGGCGCGCGCTCAGCGAGAAGTTGGACATGTCCGTCCCCTGCGTCTGCGCGGTGAAGGACGGGACGATCTGCGTCAGCGCTTGGTTGAGGTTGGGCTGACCGACCTTCGAGAGTGCATTCTCGCTCAGCGACATGACGGGCGCGGCGCTCTCCGCCGCCTGGATACCGGCGGTGCGCGTGCCGGTGACGATGATGTCGTCGCCGCCCGACTGCATCGGCGCCTGCTCGGGTTCGGACTGGGCGAACGCGCTGGCCGGGTAAGCGGCGGCAACCAATAAGGCGACCCTTATCTTCGAATGATATTTCATTGATTTTGCCCCTGTTTTACGAGTTCAAAGAACTCATCTGAATATCTGCCGAATTTTTCCTATCCGACTTGCAATTGATGCCGTAAGTCGTACATCAGAAACAAATCAGACACACTTTCGTGCAGGAATTCTTCAGATATTCGGAGCAATCTCCCTCCGCCCGGGACGATATGACAATTGCAAAATCAGCAATTTGATTCCGTCATTTTGCAATAAATTGACATGGCGGCTTTTGAATTTTCAATCGTTTTATTTTTACTTTAATGACGAATGCGCACTCTTGTGAATGCGCAAACAATTCTGTTCGTCCGTCAATCCGGAGCAGGCGCGCGCCATCGATCACCGCATCGGAAGCGGCCAGCCATCCGTCGGGAAATATCGGTGCGGTTCAGCCTGCCCGGGCGATCTGCGCCGCCACGGCACGCAGCCGCAGCGCCTGATCGAGGTGGAGCAGCTCCACCATCTTGCCATCGACGCGGATCGCGCCGCGGCCCGCATTCTCCGGCTGCTCGAAGGCATGGATGACGGTGTCCGCCCACGCCAGCTCGTCCGCGCCGGGAGAAAAGACCGCGTTGCAGTCGGCGATCTGGTCCGGGTGGATCAGCGTCTTGCCGTCGAAACCGAACAGCAGCCCCTGCTCAAGCTCCTCGCGAAAGACAGCCAGATCGCGGAACTCGTTGCACACGCCGTCAAGGATGGAGAGGCCATGGGCGCGCGCGGCGATCACCGCTGCGGTCAGGACGGGCAGGAACGGCACACGCCCGGGCAGCAGGCGTGCGCGCATCTCCTTGGCGAGATCATTGGTGCCCATGATGAACAGCGACAGGCGTGTCGTCGGGGCGGTCGCCGCGATGGCGTCGAGAGCGGGAACGGATCGGCAGGTCTCGATCATCGCCCACAGCTTCGTGCCGGCCGGTGCCGCCGCGATAGCCGCGTCATAGGCACGGATATCCTCGGCGCCGTTCACCTTGGGCACCAGTATCGCGTCCGGCCCCGCCGCCGCCACGGCGATCAGGTCCGCCTCGCCCCAGGGCGTATCGCGGCCGTTCACGCGGACGGCCAGCTCGCGATGGCCAAAGCCGCCCTCCGCGATCGCGTCCACCGCCGCCTGCCGCGCCGCTTCCTTCACGTCCGGCGCCACCGCATCCTCCAGGTCGAGGATCACGACATCGACAGGCAGCGTCCGCGCCTTCGCCAGCGCCTTCGCGTTCGATGCGGGCAGATACAGCGCGCTGCGCCGGGGACGCGGAACCTGGGTCATCATCTCTCCTGCCGCACGTTCGGGCGCGGCTCCTCCTGTCAGTGGGTGTGATGGCCGTCGGCCAGCGCTTCCATGATGTCGTCGATCCGGGCGGGATCGCCCACGGCGATCACCTGTCCGTCGCTGTCGGCGGTGATCGGCTCGCCCGACCAGTCGCACATCCGCCCGCCCGCGCCCTCCACCACCGGCACCAGCGCGGCGATGTCGTGGAGCTTCAGGCCCGCCTCGACGACGATGTCGACATGGCCGGACGCCACCAGCCCGTAATTGTAGCAATCGCCGCCCCAAACGGTGTCGCGGCATTGCCGGGCCAAATAGGAGAAATGCTCGGCCGTGCAGCCGGGGAAATATTGCGGGCCGGTGGTGGCGAGGATCGCCTCGTCAAGGCCGCGGCAGGACCGGGTCGTGACCGGCGCGCCGTTGAACGTCGTCGGCTGGCCCACCATGCCCGCCCAGCGCTCCTTCGCGACCGGCTGGTCGATGATGCCGATCGTCGGCCACCCCGCCTGTGTGAGCGCGATCAGCGTGCCGAATATCGGGCGTCCGGCGATGAAACTGCGCGTGCCGTCGATCGGGTCGAGAATCCAGACCCGTTCGGCATCCTCCCGCGTCGCGCCATATTCCTCGCCGATGATGCCGTCGCCGGGCCGTTCCTTCTCCAGGATCGCACGGATCGCCGCCTCCGCCGCCTTGTCCGCCTCCGTCACCGGCGACTGGTCCGCCTTGAACTCCAGGTCGTAGCGCGCGCGGAAAAAGGGGCGGATCGCCTCCCCCGCCGCATCGGCGAGACGGTGGGCAAGGGTCAGGTCATCGCGGCTGGTCATGCCCCCGCCTAGCGCGGATTACCTGCCACGGCTAGGCCGGGGTGGACACATTCTGGAAGTCGGAAGCGGCCAGAGGCGCGCGCTTTTGGCCCTCAATAATCCTTCGACACACGCACGCTGGCGCTCTGGCGGCCGATGGTCGACACGCTGGCCAGCAACGCGAGCCAGCGTGTCACCTGATACTCCATCCGCGTCGCCGAATAGCCCTGCCCGTCGGTGATTAGTTCCACATAGGTCTTGCGGGTCAGATATTTCCCCGCCGCAACGGACGTCCCCTGACCCAGAGTGGGGTCGGCGGGCAGGATGCGCAGGCGGTCGAGGCCGGTCGCCTTGCGCACCGCGTTGATCGGGTCCAGCCCGCCGCCACCCCCCTGCAGCGCCGCGACGGCAGAGGCGAGCTGCACCGCTTCGGGCGCGGACAGGTTGGTGATCGACGTGCCGAACAGCAGGCGGGAGAGTAACTCGTCCTCCGGCAGCGCGGGCACGCTGGAGAATGTGATGTCCGGCGCCAGGCCGGTGCCGCCGACCTTGATGGTGGCGCTGATGTCGTTGATGTTCGCTTCCGCCTCGATGTCCAGCGTCGGGTTGACCGGCGTGCGGCCGTCGAAGCGGATGTGTCCTTCTCGCAGGTCGAACCGCCGCCCGGCGAACTCATAGCCGCCCCGGACCAGTTCCGCCGTACCCTCGATGATCGGCGCGACCACGGTGCCGCCGATATGCAGGTCCGTCCGCCATTCGCTGTCGAGGCCGAGGCCCGTGACCATCAGGCGATTGCGTGCCCGCGCCCGGATGTTGAAGGTCCAGGGCGGGGCCGCCGCCTCCTGCTCCGTCTCCTCGCCGCGCCGGTCGACCTCGATCACCCGCAGTTCCGGGATTTGCGCGACGGCGGCGGCGCGGCCCAGCGTGAAGCGGCTGCGGATCATGTCGACGTCGCCGCTGATGACGCCGGTCACGCCGTTGGAATGGATCTGGATCGGCCCGGTGACGGTCGCGCCCAGATCGTCGCGCTCGACCAGCACCGCCTGTTTTGCCTGCACCTCTATGTCGATGCCGACGCCGTGGCCGGTGCCGAAGTCGAACTTGCCGCTGCCGCTGACGGTGCCGCCGCCGCGCGCGTTGCCGGTCAGGGTGGTGATGACGAGTTCCGACCCGTTGAAGCGCCCCTGCGCCCGCACCCCGGTCAGGCGCATGCCGGTGATCGGGCTGTCGATCGTCGCGTTGGTGCTGGCGACCGTGCCGACGATCTGCGGATCGGCGAATGTTCCGCGCACGTCCGCCGCGATCGCCGCCGGGCCGCTGAGGTCGACGATCTCCACCCCGGTCAGCCGCCAGAGCGTGTCGGCCGTGCCGTTGTACCGCAGCTGCGCGAACAGCGGCGCTGCGCGCAGGCGCGTGACCAGATCGCCTGCGCCCAGCGGGCTCAGCAGCGCCTGCGCGCGGCCGATCGTCTTGCCCTCGCTCACCACGACGGCCCGCGCGCCCAGGCGATCGGCGGTCAGCGCGGCGTTGACGCCCACGTCGATCGGCTTGGAACTGAGCGACAGGCCTGAACGGGTAAGGCCGCGCACCCGGATATCCGCCCGCCCCGTGGGAAGGCCGCCGCGCGGCTGGCTGTAGCTGAGCGTGCCCGTCGCCATGCCGCCCAGGCCCAGGTCGCTCCTGACGATATCGAGCAGCGACAGAGGCAGTTTCTGCAACCGCGCCTCGACCTGCGTGCTTTCGCCCCCCATCCTGCCAGCGAGCTGGATCGAACCGTTCATGAACGCGATGGTGGTCGGCGACAGCCGCCATCCATCCTCGGTCTTCGTCAGCACCGCGACATTGGTCATGCGGATCGGCTTGCGATCCAGCGTGCCGCTGCCCGACACGCGCACCTTCTCCGGCGCCACGTCGGCGTCGAACTGCAGGTTGAGAAGGCGGCCACCCTGCCCTGTCAGCTTCGCGCCGACCTTGCCGCTGCCGTCCACCAGCGTGGCGTTGCCGGTCAGCCGCCCGAGGCGCATGCCGCCGACAAGGAGCCCGCGCGCATCGAGGGTGGCATCGATCGCCGTGCCGCCCGGATTGAGCAGGATGCTCGCCTGCAACTGCCCGCGCCCGACGGAGATCGGCATCGGCCCGTCGAAGCGGGCCCGGCGGGCATTGAGCCCCGTCTCGATCTTCTGCACGCCATTCACCGGCTGGAGTGCGACATAGCCGGTGAGGGCACCGGTCACCTCCAGCCGTCCGTCAAGGCCGCCGGTCACCGGCCTGATCTCGCCCTTCGCCTCGTTGCCCGCAACGGTCAGCTTCTGCACCGCGATGACGGTCTGGCCGCCATGGGGCAGCTCGATACGGCCGTTGCCGTCGAACGGACCGAGCATCGATCCACCGTGCGCGGTGAACGCATATCCGGCGGCGTCGGGGTCGAGCCTCACCTTGACGTCGGTCAGCCCGCCCGGATCGAACGGCCGCGCCAGCACCAGATCGACGGCCGGCCGGTCGATCCGCCCGTCGAGCGTCAGGTCGAGCGGACCGTAGGTCTTGTGCGTGCCCGTGCCCGTGAAGTGGAAGGTGCCGTCCGGCCGTCGATAGCCGTTCGCGCCGATCGCGATCAGCGGCGCTTCGAGCCGCAGGCCGGTGAAGGACAGACGCCCGCCCGGGTCGAGCGCGATGCTGGAGCGCAGCCGGGGAAGCCCGCCGCCCAGCGTGTGGAAGAAGCTGTTGTCGAGGCGCCGCATCGTCGCCTGCGCCTGCCCTTTCAGCGTGAAGGCCCCCTTCGCGCCCGGCACCGCCTGCACCTTCGACCGGACGTCGACGACGCCCAGCCCCGGGATCAGCAGGCTGCGGATATCGCCGGTCAGGCCGATGTCGTATCGTCCGGTGCGAAGGTCCGCGAGCGCCACAACTTCGCCGTTCAGCTTGTCGGCGTGCACCCGCATCGGGTTGCTGACGATCTTCTGGTCCTGAAGTTGCAGCGTGCCGGTGAGCGAGAAGTTGCGCAGGATCGACGCGACCATGTCGCCCTGCCCGTCCAGCTGCCGGGCGGTCAGGTTGACCGGGATCAGCAGCGGCCCGCCGTCCGCCTTGCGTCCGTTGCCGGTCGCGCGCGCCGCGTTCAGTACCGTTTTGCCGAAGGCGAGGCGGTTGGCGGAAAGCAGATAGTCGTAGCGCGGCGTCGCGAACGGACCATCCAGCCGCACGCGCGCGAACACGTCGCGGCCCGTCATCGTCTTCAGCAGCGCCTGCGGCCGCTCGAGCCGGAGGTCGAGCAGCAGGTTGTCGAAGCCGTGCCCGCGCAGGTCCAGCCCGCCCTTCGCATCCAGCCCGAACGCGGCCGACCGGGCGCTGACCGTGCCGGAAACGACGCGGTTCTCGATCGAGCCCTCGGCCGTCAGCGTCAGGCGCGGGGCCGTCATCCGCTGGATCAGTCCCTGACCGGCGATCGCCGCCCCCTCGATATTGCCGTCGAGGCGATAATGGCCCTGCCGTGCCTGCACCTGCGCGGCGATGGCGGACTTGCGGTCCAGCGTCGCCAGCAACCGCCCGTTCCAGCGGGTCCAGCTTCCCTGCCCCTCGATCCGCAGGTTCGCGTCCTGGCTCAGGCCCGCCATCGTCGCGATCACCCCGCCGCGCGGCGCGTTGACGGTAACGTCCAGATCGAACTTGTCGTCGTCCGGCCTGCTGTCGAGCGCCAGCAGCAGCGCGTCGGCCCCGTCCAGTTCGCGGGCGGCAAGGTCGATGACCGCGCGGCCGTTGCGGATGTCGGCGTCACCGCGCAGGGTCGCGATCCGCTCCTTGCCCGTCACCGCCTTCGCAATCGTCAGCCGACCGACCGACATTTCCATCAGGCGGATGTCGAAATCGGGCAGGATCGGCCCCTCCTGCCGGGTCTGGCGGAGCTTGGGCAGCTTGTGGAGCGTCGCGGTCGGAATGACGAGCCGGTCGATATCCAGCCGGTTGTAGAGCCAGGCGAACGGCCACCAGTCCAGCTCGACGCGCGGCGCGCTGAAGAACCGGCCGGTGGGATCGGACAGGTGCAGGTCGCGCAGCACCGCCTTGGAATAGATGCTGCCCTCGATCCCGCCAACCTCGATCCGCAGGCCGGACTGCGGTGCGATGCGGGCGACGCGCCCCGCGAGGAAGCGGTGCCCCGGCGCCGTGTCCAGCCACAGCATCGCCGCGCCGACGATCAGGACCAGTCCGGCAAGGATCGCCAGCACCCAGCGCTGCCAGCGCCCCCGGCGGCGTGGCAGCGGCATGGGCGCCTCCTCCGGCGGTGGCGCTGCCTCCTCCGCCATCAGAAGGCCTGTCCCAGCGACACATAGACGGCGATGCGCGGATCGCCCTTCTGCGGATTGACCGGGGTGCCGACATCGACGCGGATCGGACCGAAATTGCTGTAGTAGCGCACGCCCATGCCCGCGCCGATCCGCAGGTCGCGGAAACGCGGCAGGAAGCTGGTGGAGATGTTGCCCGCGTCAACGAACGGCACGACGCCGAAATTGCCGAAGCGCACCCGCGCCTCCAGCGAGAATTCGGCGAGGCTCTTGCCGCCGATCGGGTCGTTGTTGACGTCGCGCGGCCCGATATCCTGATAGCCATAGCCGCGCACCGACCCGCCGCCACCGGCATAGAACCGGCGGGACGGCGCGATCCGGCTGGAACTGGAGCCGAAGATGCTGCCCAGCCGCGTCCGCGCCGCGATCACTACCCGGTCGGTCATCGGCTGGTAGATGCTGCCGTCCACCTGCGCCCGCACATAGCCAAACGTGCCGTCCTGGAACGACAGTTCCGGACTGAGCCGCCCGCCAAGACGAAAGCCGCTCGACGGATTGAGCAGGTCGTCGCTGCCGTCATAGGTGAGGCCGACCGGCAGCGCGCCGATCAGGAAGGTCCGGCGGCCGCCGCCCGCGATCTTGCTGAAGCTGTCGCGCTCGTCCGACGCGACCAGCTCGGCGCCGACGCTCCACACCCATTTCTTCTGGAACACGATGTTCGTCTGCCGCTCCAGCGTCACCTGGGCGAGCAGGGTGCGCGCATCATAGGCATTGAAATTGCTGTTCGCGGCGGACAGCACGCCGGTCAGCACCTGGTCGCGCTTCTTGAAATTGTTGCGGCGATAGGTGGCAGAAGCAAGCTGCTCCTGCGTGCCCGCGACGCCGCGCAGGGTCAGCGCTCCTTCCGGCGGGAAGAAGTTGCGATGCTGCCAGCTTCCTTCGACCCGGAAGCCCTCGCCCGTGCCGTAGCCGACTTCCCCCGCGATGGTGCGCGGCGGCGCGGGCGACATGTCGACGGACAGGTCGACATGCTCGCCATCCCCCGCATCCTTCGGCGTCAGCGTGACCGACGAGACGAGGCCGGTCGCGACCAGCGCCTTGCGCAGGTCTTCCACGTCCGACGCCATATAGGTGTCGCCGGGATCGAAGCGGGCAATGCGCTGGATATGCCGCGCGCTGAACAGGCGGTTGTCCGTCAGGATGATGTTGCCGAACGTGCGGTAACCGCCGGAGGCGATGATCATGTCGAGATCGCCCTTGCGCGAGTCATGGTCGACGCGCACCGTTGGGTCCTCGACCTTCGCGAATGGATAGCCGTTTTCGCCCAGCGCCGTGGTGAGGGAGGCCTGCGCCGCCGTTATCCGGTCCGCGTCCACAGGATCGCCGGCATGGACGGGGAAAGCCGCGCGCAGCCGCTCCTGCCGCTCCCCCGTCGTTTCGAGGCCCATCAGGTCGACCGATTCCAGCAGGTAGAGCGTACCCGGAACGATGTCGAAGGCCGCGCGCAGCCGTCCCTTCGCACTATCGCTCGTCACGCCGCCGCGAATGCGCGCGTCATAATAGCCCTTGGCCCGCAGCATCCGGTCGAGAAGGCTGCTGTCCTCTTTGATCCGACGGTTGATCTGGGCAAGGTTGGCAGCCTTGCCTTCGCCCTGCTTCAGCACCGACAGTTCGTTGAAGCGCAGCTTGAACTGGTCGTCCATGATGCCGTCGAGGCCGTTGAGCACGGTCTCGTAGCGTTGCTCGGCCGCACCCTCGACCCTCGCCTCGCCCGGCTCGGTGCTGCCGTCGGTCGCGGTCTGGACATCCTCCCCTTCCAGCGGCGCGATCGCTTCGGGCGGCGCGTCCCCCGGTTCGGCAAGGATCGGCGCGATCGCATCGGGCTGCCCCATGTCCGGCCAGTCGACGCCGATGCCCGGCTCCTCGGCCATCGGCGCCAGCGGACTGAGCGCCGCCTCGCCCGGAAGGACGGGTACGCTGTCGGCGGCCTGCGGTGTCGCGTCGGCCGGGGCCGCACCGGCGGATGGCGCGGCCTGATCCTGCGGGGCGGACGGCTGAGCGTCCTGCGCCATGGCCGGAACGGAAGCGATCAAGCCGGCGAAAGCCAGCGCCAGCACCGGATGCGCGACATACGGGGAATGGCGACCGGATCGCGGGCCGTGACACATCAGAGCGGTCTAGGAGGCTTGGACGCGAAGGACAAGGCCACCGGAAGGCGGCAAAGCGCCCGAAGCGAAGATTTTGCGACCGACAGAGCGGCCGGATGCGACTGGAACCCTGTGTTTCAGAAAAGCCGAGCCAGCCGCCCCATCAGCGCGCGGGCGGGCCCCTCGACGATGGTTTCGTCCCGCTCCTCCTCCATCATCCCCGCCAGCCGCGCGACGCGTTCATAAAGGTCGCCGCTGCCGGTGATCAGGGTGCGGGCCGCCACGGGGAAATCGAGCAGCGAGAACAGATCGGGCCGGGCCGCCTCACCCAGCCGGTAGCGTTCCTCGCGGATGTCGCCGTCCGTGATCTCGCCGCGCTGCCATCCGCGCTGCGCCATCAGCCAGGCGATGACGTGCATCAGCCGCGTCGTCACCTTCAGCGATTCACAGGAAAACGCGACCCGCGCCAGCAGCGGCAGGTCGTCGCGGTCGGCGTCGGCCTGCACGGCGAAATAGGATCGGGCCTCGTCGGCCATCACCATCGCCTCGACATAGAGGCTGTCGACCAGCCGCATGTGCAGCCCGCGATCCATATGTGCAGCCATTGCCATCGCGCGTCGGTGCCACAGACCAGCGGGACTGTCAGGCGCGTTAATCCATTTTGTCGGGTCGCCCCAGCAGTGCTGTCCTGAAATGGGTCATCGCCGTGCCTCGCAGAGGAAGGAGCGGGAGCGCGGCCTCTCAATACGCCTTGCCGCCGCAGCTGATCGTGCCGACGCCCAGGCGATCGACCTTGCAAGCGGCCGTTCCCGCCACCGTCACCGCGCCGGACCCGCGCGCGGTGATCGCGGCGGTGGTGACGGCGGTCAGGCTGGCGGTCCCGGGGCCTGAACTCATGATCGTCGCCTGCCTGGCCTTCAGCTCCTCCGCTTCGAGGGCACCGGGCCCGGAAATATCCGCCGTCAGCACCCCCGCCGTCCCCGCGAGGCTGAGGCGGCCGCTGCCCGAGAGGATGATCGCCAGCCGGTCAAGCGCAACCGCGCCGACGCTGATGTCTCCGCCCCCGGCCAGGAATATCTCGCCGCGCTCCCCCTTGATCCTGTCGACCGTGACGGCGCCACCGCCCGAAAGCATGATCCGCCGCAGGTCGCTGGTCGTCAGTGTCAGCGTCACCGGGCCTGACACGCGTCCTCCGGTGCCCGGCGCATCCATCCGGACGATCAGCGTCGTGCCGGACATGGTCAGCCGCACCCGGTCGAGCGCATCCCGGTCGCCTTCCCCGCGCGCCGAAGCCCCGGCATTGGTCCTGATGACAACGCGCACGGGCGCGTCGAGGCGGATCGTATCGAACCCGGTCACGACATAGGCCTGCGTCGCCGCCTGTCCGGCGTCCGGGAAAGAGGATGCGGCCAACAGGCCGAAGAAGGCGGCGCCTAACCGCAATGCACGTCGCCTGACCCCGCCACCGATACCGTGCACCGCGCCTTGCCCTTCACGTCTACGTCGCCTGATCCCAGGATGCTTCCCTCTACCGCGCCATCGGACGCAAAGTCCACATTGCCCGAGCCGAGGACGGACACCTGCGCGCTCCCGGCCTTCAGCCCCTCGCTCTCGATGTCGCCGGAGCCTGTCGCCTTGAACGTCGCACTGCCCGCCGTTCCGGCCAGGCGGACATCACCCGAACCGGTCACCGTCGCGGTCAGCCTGTCCACCCGCAGCGCCGCCACGTCCAGATTGCCCGATCCGGTGACAGAGGCGATCAGCGACGGGCCGGCGATCCGGTCGACCGACATGTTGCCCGACCCGGTGATCGACAGGGCTGAAAGCGCAGGCATCGCCACGATCACGGTCACGCCGCCCTCGTCCCGGCCCCAGAAGCTGCCCGAGCCGTCCTTGCGCCCGATCCGCAGCGTGCCGTCGACGACGCGCAGGTCCAGTTCCGCGATCGCCTCCCGGTCGCCCTCGACCTTCACGGAGAAAGGCTTGCCGACGGACACGGCGACGGTGTCCGGCCCGGTCGCGTCGATCGCGGTGAAATCGCGCAGCGTCGAGAAGTCGGACGCGGCCGCGACGGACGCGGAGCCGTCATGGCCGCTGCGTTCATAGCCCGTCTCGGTACGCGAACAGGCGGCCAGCGGCAGGGCGCCACTGACCAGCAGCGCGGCGGCGAACAGGGAACGGGCGGGCATCACTTTCCTCCATCTGTATTATCGAAGTAATACAGGAAGGCGAAATGCATTCCAAGCGAAACATTGCCCCGCCCGCGCGGACATGGGGCAGGCAACAAAAATGGGCGGCGCCGGGTCGCCGGCGCCGCCCATAGCGGCCGGGCAGGTCAGGAACCGCCCGATGCCAACGGATCAGATATGCCGGATCAGAAGTTGGCCTTGATCGTCAGGCCATAGGTGCGCGGATCGCCCGGCTGCCCGGCGATCAGGCCGGTGTTGCTCGGCGTCGTCGCCAGCAGCTCCATATAATCCTTGTCGAAGATGTTGCGGACCCAGCCGTAGACGTTGAGGCCGTCGCGGTTGCGGAAACCGATCCGCAGGTTGTTCAGCGTATAGCCCTTGATGTCCATATAGACGGAGCGCGAGGCGTTCGACGAGAATTTCGACCGATAGTTGCCGTCCCAGCCGATGTAGAACTGCCCCTCGCCGCCCAGCAGCGCCGTCGGCACGTTGAATTCCACGCCATAGGACATCGCCCATTTGGAGATGCCGGGCAGGATCTGGCCGGAAATGTCGCAGGTAAGCGGGCTATAGGATGGCGATCCGGGGATGCCGGGGCGTCCCGCCGCACTTTCGGGGTTGGCGGCGGTCGCCGTGGTGCCGCCGGCCCGTTCCTGCGGGCAGGGCGCGTTCTCGAACTTGCGATAGGTCGCATCGGTGTAGGCGCCGCTGTAATAGAGGCTGATCTGCTCGTGCGGACGTGCGTTGAATTCCCACTCGATGCCGCGCGTGCGGACTTTGTCGGCATTGGCCAGGTAACCGCGCAGGACCGAATTCTGCCCGTTGTTCACGATCGCCTGATAGTCGCTGATCTCGGTCCAGAAGCCGGTCAGGTTGAAGGTCGCCTTCCGGTCGAAGAACTGGGTCTTGAGGCCGAGTTCGAAATGATTGACCTTCTCCGGCTTCACGGTCGCGACGTCCGTCTGCGGGACGCCCGTGCTGCTGAGCGGCACGCCGTTGAGGTTGAGGCCGCCCGATTTGAAACCACGCGAATAGGTCGCATAGCCCATCACCGTGTCGGCGAAATGATAGGACGCCGTGAAATCGTAGGAGAGGTTCCAGTCGCTGAACGTCTCCTGGAAATATTGCGGCGACAGGACGCTGCGCTGGGCGCGGGCGCGCAGGCTCGTGTCGGCGAAGGTGAGCAACTGGCCGGTGCCGGTCGTCACGACCGAGTCATAGCTGCCGTCCTTCTTGTCGTAGTTCAGGCGGATGCCCGGCTGAAGGTCCAGCTTGTCGGTCACATGCCAGGTCGCCTGCCCGAACAGCGCCGCGCTCCAGTTCTTCAGGCGGATGTCGTTGTCGGCGGTCAGCCCGTCCAGCACGCTGGGGTCGGAAGCCAGCGAACCATAAGTGGAGTCGCCGGTGAAGAACCAGCGGCTGGCATCGGCGCCCTGCACCTGCTGTCCGGTCGTATGGATCTTCTGGTAGAAACCGAATGCACCCGCGACGAAGTCGATGGTGTCGCCGGTCTGCGCATAACGCAGTTCCTGCGTCCACTGCTTCTGCTGCGTGGGGTTCTGGGAGATGGGCGTAATGGACAGGCCGGTGAAGTCGCGATCGTTCGACGGCTGCCAGTCCCAGTAGCGATAGGCGGTGACGGACGTCAGCTTGCCCGCGCCGACTTCCCATTCCGCGCGCAGCGAAGCGCCGCCCAGTTCGTTGCGCGCCTTGAGCTGTGCGTCGAGGTCGGTGAGGCGGTCATAGGGATTGGTGCTCGGCACCGCATAGCCCGGGAACAAGGCCGCCAGCGCCGGATACTGGCGCCCCACCGGACGCTGCGTCGGCCCATAGCCCGCGTAGATCTGTGCGCAGCAGTTCGGGTTCTGGAGGTTGTAGTCACCCGCCAGCGTGATGCTGAGCGTATCCGTCGCCTTCCACAGCAGCGCACCGCGCAGGCCCAGAAAGTCCTGGCTGTTCACATGCTGGTTGGTGGCGACGTTGTAGATTGTGCCCTGCCGGTCGGTCAGGCTGGCGCCGATCCGGATGGCCAGCCGGTCGGTGATCGGGCCCGAAACCGTCGCCTTGGCCTGCTTGAAATTGAGGTTGCCGACCGAAATCTCTGCCTTGCCCTCATAGCTGAAGCTCGGCGCGCGGGTCGTGATGTTGATCGCTCCGGCGGTGGTGTTCTTGCCGTAGAGCGTGCCCTGGGGGCCGCGCAGCACCTCGATCTGCTCGATGTCGACGAAGTCCAGCGCCGCGGCGGCGACACGGTTGTAGAACACCTGATCGACATAGATGCCGACGCCCTGCTCGATCCCGTCGTTGGTCAGGCCGAGCGGTACGCCAAGCCCGCGGATGTTGAGCGAGCTGTTGCGTGGATTGGTGGAAAAGAATTGCAGCGACGGCTGGAGTTGCTGGAGACGGTTGATGTTGTAGCTGCCGGTCTGCTCGATCGTCTGCGCGTTAAGCACGGTGACGGCAAGCGGCACGTCCTGCAATTCCTCCGCACGGCGGCGGGCGGTAACGACGATCTGCCCCGTGCCGGCATCAGCCTCCGTATCAGGGGCGGCCGCAGCGGCGGTGTCGGTCGCCTCCTGCGCCCAGGCGGCGGGTGCGATCAGCGAGGCGCTGGCCGCGCCCACGAGCAGAAACTTGCGTATAGTCATTATCCATTCCCCTTCGGATGTCCGGTTGTCTGGCGGATCCGGGCGCCGCCTCTGGCCGGCAGCGCCGTTCTTGGCCCTCCACGCGGAGGGCGGCCCCCAATGTGCATTCAGGCGGTGAACCGCCGCTTCTCGGTTACGTCGAGCTGGACGACCCGCGCATCATGGACGGTCAGCGTGATCGATCCGAAGCGCAGCGCTTCCAGCGCGGCGCGAACGGCATCGATGCTGACGGCGATATCGTGGCGCGGTTCGGCCCGATGCTCGGCGCGGACGGCGGCATGGTTGATGTCGTGTTCGCTCATTGCTTCACCTTTCGCTGGACCTCATATCTCAACTTTTATGATAGACAAAAAAGCAATGCTCTTCCGCCTGAAAGTTTCTCTATCTCATCGGTAGATTATTGAATGTGCACGTACCGCTGACTGGCCGCTGACTGGCCGCCTGGTGGATCGCCGGATATCCTGCGCCCGTTCCGGCCGTCCCGGCGCCCGATAGCCGGAATGTTCCCCGTTCAGGCGCTGCCGATCACCGGCTGCGGCCGGTCGGCCCCGCCCATCAGGGCAGGGCGCAGTTGTCGGGCCATCACGGTCTGGTCGGCCGCCAGCCCGATCAGGCGGTCGAGCAACCCCTGCCCGAACCCCCATTCGCCCAGACCCGACTCCGCGTTGATATGACCGCTATGGCCTGCATCGACGATCTGGCTGCCCCAATATTTGCCGATGCTGTGGGCACGCTCATAGAAGATGTACGGATCGTTCCGGCTCGCCACCAGGATCGATGGGAAGGGCAGCGGCGCGCGCGGCACCGGCCCGAACCCGCCGATCGTCTCGGGCGTTTCCATCCGGTCGCAATCCGGCGGCGCCACCAGCAGGGCGCCGGTCACCGGCCAGCCATAGGCCTGGCTCTGGAGCGCACCCCACCATGCGACCGCAAGGCAGCCCAGACTGTGCGCGGCCAGCACCACCGGCCCGTTCACCTCACGGATCGCCGCGTCGAGCCGGCTGACCCAGCTGTTGCGGCTGGGACTCGCCCAGCTGCCCAGGTCGACGCGCTGGCAATCGCCGCGCCGCTCTTCCCACATGGTCTGCCAGTGGCCCGGCCCGCTGTTGTTGAGGCCGGGGATCGTCAGCACGACCGGCTGCCGTGCATCGCTCGCATGTCCAAGCCCAGTCATCCTGTTGCGCTCCTCGTTCAATGCCGAGCCTTCCATATAATTCTATTATTTAAGTAGACAATCACTTGTCGCCGGAATGTGGCAAAAAATGGGCAGCCTGAAACGGGCCCGGACACAGCCGTCCGTGCGCCGTCATTACGGTCGGGAAAGAAGGCCGGGAATGTGCGGGAGCCGCCCGCTCCCGGCTGAAGATGTCCGTGAACCGGCGCGATCAGGCGATGGCGGGAAAGGGCTCCGCGAGGCTGATGCCGTCCAGCACCCTGGCCATTTCGTCACGGACGCGCAGCATGACCCGGTGGAGGCGGCACTCCTCCTCCGGCACGCAATTCTTGCATTTCTCGTGCGCGAAGCGGCTGGCACACGGCACCAGTGCCAGCGAACCGCGCGTCAGGCGCACGATGTCGCCATAGCTGATGTCGATCGGCGACAGGGCAAGCCAGTAGCCTCCGTCGCGGCCGCGCTGGGTCGCGACCAGCCCCTCGCGCGACATCTCCGACAGGATCACCGTCAGGAACTTCGCGGGAATGTTCTGCGAGTCGGCGATATCGGTCAGGGGCACCGGCCCCTTTCCATAGTTGTCCGCCAGATGTTGAAGGGCGCGGATGGCGTAACGGGTCTTCTGCGACAACATGCCCCGACATTCGGCCGAACCGACGGGAAATTCAAGAGTCCCTATGGGAATATAAAACCCCTGCGGAAATATTCAGCGCGCGAGCGCGTCCCGCGCCGGCCCCGGGAAATCGCTGAACAGGCCGTCGACGCCGGTTGCCGCCACGGCCCGCACCGCACCGGCGAAATCGCCGTGTGCGGCGGGGTCGTCTCCCCGGCGGAACGGCGGCGGCAGGAACATGTTCTCCGCCCGCAGCGTCCACGGATGAACCTGCAACCCGGCGGCATGGGCGCGCGCGACAAGCCCGGTATCCTTCCCCTCCGGCGTGATCACCATGTCGAAGCTGGGGCCAAGGCCGCTGGCATAAGCGGCGATCGCCTTCAGGCCCTTCGCGTCCATCATCGCGGCATAGCTGGTGCCCGGCATGTCCGGCGGCCCGCCCTGGGAGGCGACGAGCTGGACCAGACGGACCGGCGTCCTGCCGTGCAGCGCCTTCAGATTGCCGACCTCGAACGACTGGATGAAGACCGGATCCTGCGCGCCAGCATAGCCATATTGGGCCAGCAGCGCGAGCAACGGCCCCTCGTGCGGCAGGCCGATCTTCGCGAAATAGGTCGGGTGCTTGGTTTCCGGATAGACGCCGATGCGGCGTCCGCCCGCCTGCGACCGCGCACTGGCGAGGCGCAGCACCTCCTCGAACGTCGGGATCTGGTACAGCCCGTCGAACCGGGCGCTGCCCTTGCGTACCTGCCCCAGCCGCTCCTTCGCGCGCAGCGTGCGCAGTTCGGCGAGCGTGAAATCCTCCGTGAACCAGCCGGTGATCGTCTCGCCGTCGATCGTCTTGGTGGTCTTTCGATCGGCGAACTCGGGATGGTCGGCGACGTCGGTGGTGCCAGAGATATCGTTCTCGTGCCGGTCGACCAGCACGCCGTCCTTCGTCAGGACGAGGTCGGGCTCGATATAGTCGGCCCCCTGGTCGATCGCGCGCTCGTAGGCGCCGAGCGTGTGCTCGGGCCGTTCGCCGCTGTCGCCGCGATGGGCGATGATGAAGGGCGCCTTGGGCGCATCCTGAGCCGTGACGGGCATGGGCATGGCGAGAACCAGAGCCGCGAGCAGCGGCGCGATCGTGCGTTTCAACATGGCGGCCGCGCTAGACCCGCACCGTGACGATAGCGTGACGATGGCGCGACGATACGGGGCCTGCCGCCGTTCACTGCCGGGCGAAGGTCTCGATATAGACGTCCGGCTTGAAACCCACGATCGTCCGGTCGCCAAGGTCGAGCACCGGCCGCTTGATCATCGACGGATTGGCCTGCATCAGCGCCACCGCCTTGTCCGCGTCGATCCCGGCCTTGTCCACGTCGGGCAGCGCGCGGAAGGTCGTGCCGGCGCGGTTCAGGACCGTCTCCCAGCCATGCTCCGCCACCCACTTGCCCAGCGACGCCGCGTCGATCCCGGCCGCCTTGTAGTCGTGGAAGACATAGTCGACGCCATTGGTCTCAAGCCAGGTCCGCGCCTTCTTGATCGTGTCGCAATTCTTGATGCCATACATGGTGATCGTCATCGGGTTCACCTCTTGAGCGCGGTCACTTCGATCTCGATCTTCATTTCGGGCTTCACCAGTCCGCATACAAGGCAGGTCGCCGCGGGCCTGATATCGCCGAACGTGCCGCCGAGTACCGGACCGATCTGGTCCCAGTAGGCCGCGTCCGTGATGTAGTAGGTCGCGCGCACGACGTCGGCGAAGGAAAAGCCCGCCTCCGCCAGCGCCGCACCGACAACCTTCAGTGCGTTCGCCGCCTGCTCCGCGACGGAATCGGGCATCGCCCGCGTCTCGGGATCATAGCCGGTCGTTCCGGCGACGAAGCACAAGTCTCCCTGCACTACGGCCCTGGAATAACCGACCTGCGCCTCGAATGGCGAGCCGGAGGAAATGAGCCTGCGTGACATGGGAACTCCTGCGCTGAAATGATGCGCGCAGGCGTTAGCTTCCCCGTCCCGGACTGTCCATGCGGGAAGCGTGGCCACCACCCCGGAGCCCGTCAGGCCCCGGGGCAACCCCGTCAGGCTTCGTCCTCGCGTCCCTTCAGTTCGTCGCCGCGCAGGCTCGCGACATGGATGACGTTCGTGGAACCGGGCGTGCCGAACGGAACACCCGCCAGCACGATGATCTTCTCGCCCGCGCGCCCCATCTCGTGGCGCAGCGCCATGCGGCGCGCCTTGGCGATCATCTCCTCGAACGATCCGATGTCCTTCGTGCGGACCGCGTGCACGCCCCATGTCAGGCCGAGCTTGCGGGCCGTGTCCTGCCGGGGCGTCAGCGCCAGGATCGGCGCGGAGGGCCGCTCGCGCGCGACGCGGCGCACGGTCGATCCGCTGGACGTGAAGCAGGTGATGACGCTGGCCGAAACCGTGGCGGTGATCGAACCGCTCGCTTCCGCCAGAGCGTCGGCGGTGGTCGGGTCCGGCGCGGTCTCGGTAAAGTGCAGGCGACGCAGATAGCCGGGATCGCGCTCGACGCTGTGGGCGATCGCGTCCATCATCGCCACCGCTTCCTCCGGCCAGTCGCCCGCCGCCGTCTCGGCCGACAGCATGATCGCGTCGGCGCCGTCATAGACCGCCGTGGCGACGTCCGACACTTCCGCGCGCGTCGGCGTCGGCGCCTTGATCATCGACTCCAGCATCTGCGTGGCGACCACCACCGGCTTGCCCAGCCGCCGCGCGCTCTCCACGATCTGCTTCTGCAGCGGCGGCACGGCATAGGGGGGCAGCTCGACACCCAGGTCGCCGCGCGCGACCATCACCGCGTCGGCCAGTTCGAGCAGTTCGTCGAGCCGCTGGACGGCCGCAGGCTTCTCGATCTTCGCCATCAGCGAGCCGTAGCCGCCCATCAGCTTGCGGGCCTCCGCCAGATCCTCGGGCCGCTGCACGAAGCTGAGAGCGATCCAGTCGCAATGCTGCTGCACGGCGAAGGACAGGTCACGCCGGTCCTTTTCCGTCATCGCCGCCATCGGCACGACCACGTCGGGCACGTTCACGCCCTTGCGGTTCGACAGGGTGCCGCCGATCTCGACCACCGTCTCGATCCGGTCGGGCGCGACCGACTTGACGCGCAGCACCAGCTTGCCGTCGTCGAGCAGCAGGCGTGTGTCGGGGATCAGCGCCTGATAGATTTCGGGATGCGGCAGGTTCACGCGCTCGGTATCGCCCGGCGTCTCGTCCCGGTCGAGCACGAACGATGCGCCCTGCTTCAGCACCGCGACGCCGGTCGCGAACGTGCCCACGCGCAGCTTGGGGCCCTGCAGGTCGGCGAGGATCGTGGTGGGCCGCCCGAATTCCTTTTCCAGCGCGCGGATCGCGGCGATGCGCTCGGCATGGTCCTCATGCGACCCGTGGCTCATGTTGATGCGGAACGCATCCGCACCGGCGAGATAGAGCTTGCGGATCATCTCCGCGCTGTTGCTCGCCGGACCCAGTGTCGCCAGAATCCGGACCTTGCGCGACCGTGGACGTATCTTCTTCACAGTAACTCCTGACCGTTGCATCCCGCCATTTTCCGGCGGACCATTTTTCGCTATCCGAGCTGCACGACAGGGATATTTCGTGATGGAGATTAATTTTGGCCGGCACAATACTCAATGATGCGGTCGCCGCAACCGCCTTCCGCCGCCTCGTCGAACATTTGCGCCATCGATCGGACGTACAGAATGTCGACCTGATGGGGCTATCCGGATTCTGCCGGAATTGCCTCGCCGACTGGGTCGCGGAGGCCGACGGCGCGCTGTCGAGGGACGAGGCGCGCGAACTGATCTATGGCATGCCGTTTGCCGAGTGGAAGGCACGCTATCAGGGGGAGGCGAGCCAGGAACAGCTCGACCGGATGAAGGAAAGCATGGCGAAGAACGCTGCGAGCCATTAAGGGCACCGCTTCCGATTCACCATCTTTATCCATCAGGGAGACCCATCCATGAGCGAGGGCAATGTCGCCGCCGACCAGTTGCGCCTGCTGATCGAACGTATCGAACGGCTGGAAGAGGAAAAGAAGGGCGTCGCCGACGACATCAAGGACGTGTATGGCGAGGCGAAGGCCACGGGCTATGACGTGAAGACGATCCGCACGATCGTCCGGCTGCGCAAGATGGAAACCCATGCGCGGCAGGAAGCGGAAGCCCTGCTGGAAACCTACAAGAACGCGCTCGGTCTGGAATAGGACCGTCGGCCGGGCGAAGGAGAGGAGCAGATCATGACAGAGATGATCGTCACCACCACCCCCTCGATCGAGGGGCGTCCGGCCCGCCAGTATTTCGGCATCGTCACCGGAGAGGTGATCGTGGGTGCCAACCTGTTCCGTGACCTGTTCGCCAGCGTGCGCGACATCGTCGGTGGCCGGGCGGGCGCCTATGAGGACGTGCTGGAGCGCGCCCGCGACCAGGCGATCCAGGAAATGCGCACCCGCGCCGCGACCATGGGCGCCAACGCCGTGATCGGCGTCGATCTCGATTACGAGGTGCTGGGCGCCAACGGGTCGATGCTGATGGTCTCCGCCACCGGCACGGCCGTCCGCGTCGACTGAAGCGCGGAGCGGCCGGCACCGCGTCGTGACGGTTGCCTCCGGCGGCCCCCGTCGCTAGAGAACGCGCCACTTCGCAACCAGACAGATCGTAAGGAGCGGGCCTGTGGCCGGCCATTCCAAATTCAAGAACATCATGCATCGCAAGGGCGCGCAGGACAAAAAGCGCTCCGCCATGTTCTCCAAGCTCAGCCGTGAAATCACCGTCGCGGCGAAGATGGGCATGCCCGACCCGGACATGAACCCGCGCCTGCGCCTCGCCATCAACGCGGCCAAGGCGCAGTCGATGCCGAAGGACAATATCCAGCGCGCGATCGACAAGGCGTCGGCGGCGGGCGGCGAGAATTACGAGGAAGTGCGCTACGAGGGTTATGGCCCCGGCGGCGTCGCGATCATCGTCGAGGCGCTGACCGACAACCGCAACCGCACCGCGACCAACGTCCGCACCGCCTTCTCGAAGAATGGCGGCAACCTCGGCGCGTCGGGCGCGGTCAGCCACGGCTTCGACCGCATGGGCCTCATCACCTATCCGGCCGGTGTCGGCGACGCGGAGAAGGTGTTCGAGGCAGCGCTGGAGGCCGGGGCGGAGGACGTGTCCTCGTCCGACGACGAGCATGAGATCTGGACCGCGATGGACGCCCTGCATGAGGTCGCCAAGGCGCTCGAGGGGACGCTGGGCGAAGCGGAAAGCGCGAAGCTCGCGTGGAAGCCGCAGACGACGGTCGAGCTGGACGAGAGCAATGCCGGCACGCTGCTGAAGCTGGTCGACACGCTCGACGACGACGACGACGTGCAGACCGTCTGGGGCAACTACGAGGTGTCGGACGCGGTGATGGAGAAGCTGGGCTGACCCTGGCCCGTCCAGCGCCGCGCGTCATCCTCGGCCTCGATCCCGGGCTGGCCTCCACCGGCTGGGGCGTCATCCTGGCCGACGGCAACCGCCTCTCCCACATTGCCAACGGACAGATCAGGACCGATGCGAAGGCGCCGCTCGCCACGCGGCTGCTGGCGCTCGACGCCGCGCTCACCGACCTGATCCTCGCCCACCGGCCCGATGGCGCGGGGGTCGAGGAGGTATTCGTCAACAGCAACCCGCAATCGACACTGAAGCTGGGGCAGGCGCGCGGCGTCGTCCTGCTGAACGCGGCACGCGCGGGCATCGCGGTCGGTGAATATGCGGCGCGGCTGGTCAAGAAATCGGTCGTCGGCGTCGGCAACGCCAGCAAGGAACAGGTACACGCAATGGTCGAGCGGCTGTTGCCCGGCATTACCATCGCCGGATCGGACGCCGCGGACGCACTGGCCGTCGCGATCACCCATGCGCATCACATGGCCAGCGCCCGCCGTATTCCGCGGGGGTAGCCGATCGTTGCGCTCCCGGACTGAAAATCTTGCGCTAAGTTAATAAGAAAAAAGCAGAATTCCTTCCAGAACGAAGCTGGCGTTAGCCCGAAATTTACTACGATCGGGCCATTGCGGCTGTGCTGTCGTCCGGCGCGGGGCCGGCGACACTTGCGGTAGGCAATTCGATGAGATCTGTTTGGACGGCCTCGGTTCTGGGGTTGATGGCTGGCGCCCTGGCGGCATGCGGCGGTGGCGGCGACGATGCGGCGAGCAGCGGCTCTTCTGCGGCGGCGCAGGGCAGCGTGACGATACCGACGCCCACCCCCAGCCCCACGCCCACGCCAGCCTCCAGCACCACAGACACGGGCACGGGCACGGGAACGGGAACGGGAACGGGTACAGCCTCAACATCCGAGGAGCGGCTCGTCCTGTCGGACAACATGCTCTACGCACCCGGCGACTATTTCGCCTATCCCGCGCCCTGGTGCACCGCCTATGACAGTTCGCTCATCATCGGCGACAACATCGTCGATACGATCAGCCTGCTGCGCTCGACCTTTCCCAATGACGTGATCATCTCCGCCATGGCGCCGGATCACTATCCGACGGCGAAGGGCTGCGGCGTCTACGGCTATCACTACGTCGCGTTCGGCAACTATCTGTCGGCCAACACCGCCGCGACCATGCAGCCGCGCAGGATCAGGGATCTGACCACCCTCAGCCTGACGTTCGACATGACCCTGTCGGGCAACGGGGAGTACAACATCCTGACTGAATCCTTCGTCACGGCGGCGGCGAAGGATTTCAGCACGAAGCTGGAGATCGGTTTCCTCAACCATGCCGCGCCGCCCACGCTCAGCTATGCGCGGACCGGCACCGCGATCGGCACTTATGTCGACCCGGCCGGGCGCAGCTGGACCGTCACGAAGGCCGACGCGTTCGTCATCTTCCTGCACGAGGGCGGCACGGACCTGCTGTCCGGCACGCTCGACATCAAGGACGCCTTCGCCTTCCTGGTCGCGCGCGGCGTGCTGACCGGGGAGGAATGGTTCAACGGCGTCACCACCGGCCTCGAACCGGTAAAGGGCAGCGGCGTCGCGACCATCCGGCAATGGAACGTCGCCTATAACTGACGCCCCCTGCCCCTCTCCCTTTCCCGGCATGGACTCGCCGCGCCGATACGATAGAACGATGCGCGGGGGTATCGAATGGCGGCGGCATCCGGATCGCGACACCTGTTGCGCGTGCTCGGCACGGCGTTCGGCGTGGCCGCGATCATCGGCGGCACCATCGGCCAGGGGATCATGCGCACCCCCGGCATCGTCGCGCAGGAAGTGCCGCGCGCCGACCTCATCCTGCTGCTCTGGCTCGCGGGCGGCGCGCTCGCCTGGATCGACGCGATGTCGTCGATGGAACTGGCCGCATCGGTCCGGCTGAGCGGCGGCCCCTATATTTTCGCGCGGCGCGCGTTCGGCCGCTTCATCGGCCTTGCCGTCGGCGTCACCGACTGGCTCGGCAATGTCGCGGCGATCGCCTATATCGCCGTGGTCTTCGCCGAATATCTCCACCGCCTCGGCATCGGAACGGCCCTGCCGATCGGCGTGGTCGCCCCGATGCTGCCGCTCGCCACCGGCATCATCCACTGGTTCGGCACCCGCGTCGGCGGCGCCTCGCAGGAGGTCGGCAGCGCAGTGAAGGCGCTGATCTACTGCGGCCTCATCGTCCTGCTGCTCGCGGTGCCGCACGGTCCCGCGCCGGACGCCGCGGCGGCGTCACCGGTCGCGCCGATCGGCTGGATGGCCATCATCATCGCCATGCGCGCGATCGTCACCACCTATACCGGGTGGAACGCGGCCATCTATTATTCGGAGGAGATGCGCGATCCCCGCAAGGCGATCGTCAGCGCGACGCGCACGGGCATCCTGCTGGTAACGGCGGTCTATGTGCTGATGAACGCGGCCCTGCTGCGGACGTTGAGCCCCGCGGAAATGGCGGGCAGCACGCTGGTCGCCGCCGATGCCGCCGAGCGCGCGTTCGGCGGTTCGAGCGGCGCGGCCGACCTGCTCGTCACCATCGTCTCGCTGGTCTCCGTCGCCACCATCGCCAATTCCATGCTGATGCAGTTTCCGCGCGTGCTCTACGCCATCGCCCGCGACGAAGATGCCTCCGCGCTGTCCAGCGTCGCGGAGAACGGCACCCCGCGCCTCGCCCTCGTGCTGACGGCGGCGGTCGCCGCGCTGCTGGCGACGGTCGGCGTCTATGACCTGCTGATCGCGTTCAGCGCCTCGCTGCTGACCGCCATGGGCCTGTCGGTCAACGTCGCCGCCATCGTCCTGCGCTGGCGCGAACCGGAACTGGAGCGCCCCTACCGGATGCCGCTCTTCCCCCTGCCCGCGTTCGCCGCGCTCGCGCTCAACGGCCTGCTGCTCGCGGGGTTCATCATCGAGGATACGAGGACGTCCGCCGCCGCCTTCGGCCTGCTGCTGCTCCTGACCCTGGGCCTGCACCTGCACAGGCGCCGCGCGGTCGCCCGGCCTGCCGCCACGGACGCGCCCTGATCCGCTTTGCCCGCCCATGCGTTTTGCAGTGGAAACGAACCATGAACATGGCTAAGCCCCTCTGATGATCGCGAAGCTCAAGGGACGGCTGGACAGCACCGGCATCGACCATGCGGTGATCGACGTGGGCGGCGTCGGCTACCTCGTCGGCGCGTCCGCCCGCACGCTCTCGGCCCTCGGCCCGGTGGGCGAAGCCGTGACCGTCCATACCGAAATGCTGGTGGCGGAGGATTCGATCCGTCTCATGGGCTTCGCCACGGCGGAGGAGCGCAACTGGTTCCGCCTGCTGACCGGCGTTCAGGGGGTGGGATCGCGCGTCGCGCTCGCCATCCTCTCGGCGCTGGAACCGGCGGAGGTGCACCGCGCGGTCGCGATGGGCGACAAGGCGATGGTCGCCCGCGCCAACGGCGTCGGCCCGAAGCTCGCCCAGCGCATCGTCAACGAACTGAAGGACAAGATCGGCGCCGCCCCGGCGGGCAGCGGGGTCGCGACCGGCGCGGTCCTGGCAAGCTCCGGCGGTTATGGGGCCGACGCGATCTCAGCCCTCCAGAATCTCGGCTTCAAACCCGCCGAGGCCAGCACCGCCGTCGCCGCCGCGCAAGCGGATATCGGCGATGACGCCACCCTCGACGCTCTGGTCCGCCTCGCCCTGCGGAAGGCGGCGAAGTGACCGAGCCTGACCGCATCATCACCCCCGCCCGCCGCGCCGAGGATGTCGACGCCGCGTTGCGCCCCAAGTCGCTCGACGAATTCATCGGGCAGAAGGGCGCGCGGGAAAATCTCCGCATCTTCATCCAGGCGGCGAAGGCGCGCGGCGAGGCGCTGGACCATGTCCTGTTCTTCGGGCCACCGGGCCTTGGCAAGACCACGCTCGCGCAGATCGTCGCGAAGGAGATGGGCGTCGGCTTCCGCGCGACCTCCGGCCCGGTGATCGCCAAGTCCGGCGACCTCGCCGCGCTGCTCACCAACCTGGACGAGGGCGACGTGCTGTTCGTGGACGAGATCCACCGGCTCAATCCCGCCGTGGAGGAAATCCTCTATCCGGCGATGGAGGACCGCGCGCTCGACCTGATGATCGGCGAGGGACCGTCGGCCCGCTCGGTCCGGATCGAGTTGCCGCCCTTCACGCTGGTCGGTGCGACGACGCGGCAGGGCCTGCTGACGACGCCGTTGCGCGACCGCTTCGGCATTCCGGTGCGCCTGCAATTCTACACGGTCCCGGAACTGGAACTGGTGGTGCGGCGCGCCGCGCGCCTGCTCGACCTTGCGATGACCGACGACGGATCGACGGAGATCGCCCGGCGATCGCGCGGCACGCCCCGCATCGCGGGCAGGCTGCTGCGCCGGGTGCGCGACTTCGCCAATGTCGCGGGCGCCGCGCGGGTCGATGCGAAGGTCGCCGACGCGGCACTCAACCGGCTCGACGTCGACCATCTGGGTCTCGACCTCATGGATCGGCGCTACCTGATGATGATCGCCGACATCTATCGTGGCGGACCGGTGGGCGTGGAGACGCTGGCCGCCGGCCTCTCCGAACCGCGCGACACGATCGAGGAAGTGATCGAACCCTATCTGATCCAGCTGGGCCTCATCGCCCGCACCGCGCGCGGCCGCTGCCTCAACGGCCCGGGCTGGAAGCATCTGGGCCTCAATCCGCCGGAGGGCGCGCAGGACGGCCTGTTCGACTGACGGCTGGCAGAGCGGCCGTCAGCGGAGACAAAGCGAGCCTTGCGCCGCCCGATCGGTTCGCGCGCGTCATTTCTTGCTTTGCCTGCGAGTCGCGTCATGGTTAAAGGCCCCATGCCTGCCGCCGCCAGCATACAGCCTCCGGCGCCCGACATGGCGCCAGCCCGGCCATCGCCCGTGGGCGGCGTCTTCGCGGGCCCGGTCCACCTGTTCCCCGTCCGCGTCTATTTCGAGGACACGGACGTGTCGGGCCTCGTCTATCATGCGAACTATCTGCGCTACATGGAGCGGGCGCGGTCGGACATGCTGCGTCTGGCGGGCATCAACCAGCGCGGGAACCTGGATGCAGGCGAAGGCGTCTATGCCGTCGCGGACGTATCCATCCGTTACCGGCGGCCCGCGCGCCTCGACGACGACCTTGTGGTCAGAAGCACCGTCACCGCCGTGGGCGCGGCCACCTGCACCATCAGCCAGTCGGTGCTGCGCGACGACGATGTGCTGACCGAAGGCACCGTCACCGCCGCCTATCTCACCCTCCAGGGCCGGCCACGGCGGCAGCCACCGGCCTGGATCGCCTTGTTCACGCGCCTCAGCCAAGGGGAAGACTTCCACCCATGACTATCGCCCTCCCGAGCGCCAGCCTCGCCACCGGCGCCGCCTCCCTCTCCCCGCTTGCCCTGTTCCTTCAGGCGGACATCGTCGTGAAGATCGTGATGCTCGGCCTTCTGCTCGCCAGCATCTGGACCTGGGCGATCATCATCAGCTTCGGCTTCAAGCTGTCGAAGATCCGCAAGGGCTGCGACAGCTTCGAAAAGGATTTCTGGCGGACGGAGGATATCGACCGCTTCTTCGAGAGCCGGTCGAAGGCCGATCTGCCCAGCGCCAAGATCATGGCGGCGGGCGTCACGGAGTGGCGCCGCTCCACCGCCGCGAAGGACATCGACCGCGAAGGGACGCGCGACCGCCTCTCGACCGCGATGAGCAGCGCGTCGGCGACGGAGGTCGACATCCTGTCCGACCGGCTGAACGTGCTGGCGACCGTCGGCTCCGTGGCGCCGTTCGTCGGGCTGTTCGGCACCGTCTGGGGCATCATGCGCGCCTTCACCTCGATCGCGGCGGAACAGAACAGCAGCCTCGCAGTCGTGGCGCCGGGCATTGCGGAGGCGCTGTTCGCGACCGCCATCGGCCTGTTCGCGGCCATCCCGGCGGTCATCGCCTACAACCGCTTCTCCCACGGCATCAACCGGCTGGAGGCAAAGCTCCACCGCTTCGCCGACAGCTTCTACGCGATGCTGAGCCGCGAGCTGGAGGCGCAGAAGTAAATGGGCATGGGCACGCCCCCCTCGGCTCGGCGCGGCGGCCGCCGCGCGCCGATGGCCGACATCAACGTGACGCCGCTGGTCGACGTCATGCTGGTGCTGCTGATCATCTTCATGGTGACGGCGCCGCTGCTCGTCACCGGCGTTCCCGTCCGCCTGCCCGAAACGCGCGCGAAGGCGCTGGATCAGGACGACAAGCCGACGATCGTTTCGATCGACGGCGACGGCGTCGTCTTCATCGACGAGGATCAGGTGAACGATGCCGACCTGCCCGGCCGGTTCGAGGAAATCCGCGCCGCCGGGACCAAGGACGATCAGCCGCCGCAGCTGTTCCTGCGCGCCGACCGGCGCCTCGACTACGGCCGGGTGATGACCGTCATGGGCGAGTTGAACCGCGCCGGGCTCAACCGGGTCGCGCTGGTCAGCACGGCGAGCGAGGGGAAACGCCCCGCCAGCATCGACCCTGCCAACATCGACCCTGTCAGCGCTGATTAAGAATTGGGACAATAGGCGAACCGGATGGAACGGACGGAAAAGATCGGCCTGGGCATAGCGAGCGCGGCGCATGTGCTGCTGTTCGGCCTGCTGTCGACCACCTTCCTCGCCACGCCCAACCCGCTCAAGCTGAACTCGCCGCCGATCGACGTGTCGATGGTGGACGAGGTCGCGCTGCATTCGATGGCGCCGCGTATCTCGACCGAGCCGCCGCCGCCGAGCGAAGCGCCCGACAAGGGACCGACGGAGGAGGCCGCGCCCGCGCCGCAGCCCGAGCCACAGGAGGACGTGGCCCCCGCCCCGCCTCCGCCCAAGCCCGCGCCGCCGAAAAAGGCGACGGAGGCGGAGAAGCCGGTTCCCAAGCCCAAGCCGAAACCGGAACCACCAAAGCCCGCCGCCCCGACCAAGCCCAGGGAAAAACCGAAGACCGAGAAGGAAAAGCCCGCCACCACGACCGGCAAGGGCAAGACCGACCGGCCGCGCGGCTCCCTGCTCGGCAAGGATTTCCTGAAGGGCATCCAGAGCGAGGCACCGGCGAAGAAAGCGGCGGCGACGCCCCCCGCCACATCCGTCGGTCCGGCGCAGAAGGCGGCGCTGGACGCGGAACTGCGGCGTCAGCTCAAACCCTATTGGCAGGCGCCCACGGGCGCGGACGCCGAACTGCTGCGCACCGTCGTCGCGGTCGAACTGAACAAGGACGGCTCGCTGGCCGGCACGCCGGAGGTGATCGAGACCAACGGCCAGAACGCCAGCAACCGCACCCTCGTTCAGCGTCACCAGGAAAATGCCGTGAAGGCCGTGCGCCTTGCGGCCCCGTTCAAGCTCCCCGCCGATCTCTATGACGGCTGGAAATCTCTCCGGCTCACCTTCGACAAGAGGCTCTCGCAATGACCCGCATGTTCAAGAGGATCGCCCTTGCGGCAACCGCCACGCTGGCGCTGATGACGGTTTCCGCCGACGCGCAGCTCAGCGTCGACGTGACGGACGAAAGCGCGTCCAGCCTGCGCATCGCCGTCCCCGCCATGCCCGCGCAGCAGGCGGTCGTGACGCCCGCCGGCAACACGACCGAACTGGGCCGCAAGATCGCGGAAGTGATCGCCTCCGACCTCAAGGGCTCGGGCCTGTTCGAGCCGATCGGCCCGGCCGGGGTGAAGGCCGTGACCGTGCCGGAAGTCACCTTCCCGCAATATGAACACTGGGCCTCGATGAACACGCAGGCGCTGGTTCAGGGCTTCGTCCGTTCGGCGGGCGGCGACAACGACATCACGGTCGGCTGCTACCTCTATGACGTCGCGCTGAAGACCGAACTGACCCGCCAGGGCTATGTCGTGGCGCCCGGCGACTGGCGCCGCGCCGCGCACAAGTGCGCCGACGCCATCTATGCCCGCCTGTCCGGCGAAAGCCCGTTCTTCGACAGCCGTATCGCCTACATCGCGGAGAGCGGACCGAAGGACAATCGCGTCAAGCGCCTCGCCATCATGGATTCGGACGGCGCCAACCACCGCTTCATCACGAACGGCCAGTCGATCGCGCTGACCCCGCGCTTCTCGCCGGACTACAAGTCGATCGTCTATGTGAGCTATGTCGGACAGCGCGTCCGCATCTTCATCTACGACATCGGCACCGGCCGCCAGCGGCTGGTGACGGAGAGCAGCAACGCGACCTTCGCGCCGCGCTGGTCGCCCGACGGCCGCTACATCCTCTTCTCGATGGCCGTCGCGGGCAACACCGACATCTACCGCGTGCCCTCGGCGGGCGGTTCGCCCGTGCGCCTCACCAACTCCCCGGCGATCGACGTCGGCGGCAGCTACTCGCCCGACGGGTCGAAGATCGTGTTCGAGAGCGACCGGTCCGGCTCGCAGCAGATCTATGTGATGAACGCCGACGGCTCGGGCCAGCAGCGGATCAGCCATGGCGGCGGCCGCTATGCGACGCCCGAGTGGAGCCCGCGCGGCGACCTCATCGCCTTCACGAAGATCTCCGGCGACTTCAAGATCGCGGTCATGACGCCCGGCGGCGACAATGAGCGCATCCTGACAAACGGCTGGCAGGACGAACAGCCGACCTGGTCGCCCAACGGCCGCGTGCTCCAGTTCTTCCGGTCCAGCCCCGGCCGCAACGGCACCAGCCAGGTGTGGCAGGTGGACCTGACCGGCGTGAACGAGCGCCGCATCCCGACGCCGCTCAGCGGCTCCGATCCGGCCTGGGGCCCGCTGCTGCCTTAAGATTTGCGACAGTATTTTCAGGAAGAATGGAACCCATTCATCTTGACAGCGTAACGAATAAGCGGAAGGCTTTTTTGGTGAAGTCGGGTCCAGGCGCTCGCGTGGCCCCGTAAAATGGAGAAAAACATGAAAGCGACGTCCCGTACCCTGCTGATGGCGACCGCCATCGTGGCGCTCGCCGCCTGCTCGAAGAAGCCGCCGGAGGCCCTGCCCCCCGCCCCCGCCGAGACGGTGACCGAGACGGCACCGCCGGCTCCCTCGGGTCCGGTCAAGGGCAGCCAGGAGGACTTCCTCGCCAGCGTCTCCTCCGACCGCATCTTCTTCGACACCGACCAGTTCGACGTCGACTCCTCGGACCAGCAGACGCTGCAGAGCCAGGCCCAGTGGCTGCAGGCGAACCCGTCCGTGCGCGTCACGATCGAAGGACACGCCGACGAGCGCGGCACGCGCGACTACAACCTCGCCCTGGGCGAGAAGCGCGCCAACGCCGCGAAGAACTATCTTGCCTCGATCGGCATCGATCCCAGCCGCCTGACCACGATCAGCTACGGCAAGGAGCGTCCGGCCGCCCTCGGTTCGGATGAAGCCGCCTGGGCCCAGAACCGCCGCGCGGTGACCGTCGTCGTCCAGTAAGCGACGTTGCCCACAGGGGTAAGAAAAAGCCCGCAGGTCACGCGACCTGCGGGCTTTTTCTGTAAGGCCGGTCTCGAATGCCGCCCGGACGGGCTTGCGCCCCCGCCCTCAGCTCCGCCGCTTGCCTGTCATCGCCGCCGTACCGAACGCGCCGAGCTGGATGGAGCCGGTCAGCGCATCCCCCTCGATGACCGCCTCGGCGTCGAGGACCATCGGCATCGGCATGGTCATCTCCATCTTCCAGGTCAGCCGGTTGCCGTCGACCACGCCGTCCTTGACGTCGAGCGAACCGAGCGGCCCGGCATTGGTACCGTGGAAGCTGTTGCCCTTGGTCACCACCGTGAACACGCTCTGCTGATCACCCAGCGGCGTCTTCGTTACGCATTCGTAGACGCCATCCACTTTCGCCATATCTGTCTCCGCGATCCCGTATCGTGTCCGGGGCCGTGCGCCCCTTATTCTCCGACGCTCCCCATTTCGACCGGCAGGCCCAGGCCGTCAAGCTGCGGCTTCACCAGCTTCGCGTCGCCGATCACGACCCATACCAGCCGGGACGGATCAACCGCCTCCCGCGCGGCCTTGTCCATCTCCGCGACGGTCATCGCGCGATACCGGTTGGGCAGCGTCGCATAATAATTGTCGGGGCGGCCGAGCGTGGTGTTGCGCATCATCGCGCCGAGCAGGTCGCCCGACGTCTCGAAGCTGCCGGGCAGGGAGAGTATCTGGCCGTTGATCGTCTGATTCCGCTCTGCCTCCGTCACGCCCTTCGTCGTGAGGAAGGTCTTCAGGTCGTCGCGGGCGGCCGCGATCGACTCTCCCGTCTTGTCGGTCTGCACCGGGGCATAGAGGAACAGCGGGATCGTCTCCTTGACACCCGGCAGCGCCGTCGCCGCATAATAGGCCCAGCCCTTCGTCTCGCGCAGGTCCATGATCAGGCGGGACGTCGTGCTGCCGCCCATCACCTCATTGGCGGTGATCAGGGTCAGCGGATTGTCCGTGCCCTTCACCGGCGTCAGCAGACCGGCGAGGATCATCGACTGCGGGCTCTGCGGCTTGTCGACCAGCACGATCTTCGCAGGCCGCAGCATCCTGTCCATGCGGAACAGCTTCGTGCCCTTGGCGGTTGCGGGCGCCTTCCACTTGCCGAAGCGCTTCTCCAGTTCCGGCAGCAGCTCCGCAAGCGTCGTGTCACCGGTCGCGAAGATGGTGGCATTGTCCGGCCGGATCCATCTGGAATGGAACGCGACCAGGTCGTCGCGGGTCACCGCCTTCACGCCCGTCTCCTCGCCCGAACCGGTGAACGGCACGCCATAAGGATGCGCCGGGCCATAGAGCATCGGGGGCAGCAGACGCTGGGCAAGGCCCATCGGATCGGTCTTCTCCGCCGCGATCTTCGCCAGCAACTGCCCGCGCAGCCGCTCCACCTCTCCGGGCGCGAAGGCCGGGTGCTGCACCACGTCGGCCAGCAGGTCGAGCGACGCGCCCAGATTGGGTTTCAGCGCATAGAGTCCGATATTGGTCGTATCCATCGCGTTGCGCGCGTCGATCGATGCGCCCAGCCGCTCCTGTTCCTCGGCGATCTGGATCGAATTGCGGGTCTTCGTCCCCTCGTCGATCAGGGCGGTCATCAGCGCGCCGGTGCCCAGCTTCGCCTTGTCGTCGGCGGCATTGCCCGCATCGAAGGATACGGCGACCCGCACCGTCGGCACGGCGTCGCGGCGGGCGAACACGACAGGGATGCCGTTCGACAGCTTCGCGTGCTCGACGGCGGGGAAGTCGAGATCGGCGACCGGCTGGATCGGCGGCTGCTCGATCTTCGTCGGCGGCGGCGCCGGGGTGGCCGGCGCGGGTGCCCCGCCCTGCTTGGGGTCGCGGAAATAGGCCGGATGCCGCGTGACGTTGCCGGCCAGCGCGTTGTCCGCCGCCGACCGTTCGCCCGGTTCGACCGTCAGGCGCAGCACGGGGCGGCCGAACCATGTGCGCGCGGCCGCGCCCACCGTCTCCGGCGTGGCGGCGGCATAGGCGGCGAGGTCCTTGCGATACCTGTCGGGATCGTTCGAATAGACCGCGCCCTCGGCCAGCGTCACGGCCTTGCCGGTCTGGCCGCCGACCTGCTCCAGGCCGCCGATCGTTCCGGACATCACGCGCGTCGCGGCCCGCGTCACCTCATCGGCGGTCGGCCCCTTCGCAAGATAGTCGGCGAGCAGCGCGTCGAGCCGCTTGCCCACCGCGACCGGGTCGGCGCCCGGCTTCACGTCGACGGTGATCTCGGCCAGGCTCACCTTCTCGAACGTCTGGATGCTGGCGCTGACGCCGACCGCCGTCTTGTCCTGCCGCACCAGCACATTGTCGAGGCGCGAGGAGGCAAGGCCGCCGAAGATCGACATGGACAGGTCGAGCAGCGGCAGGTCCGCGCCGTTGATGCCCGGGACGACCCAGTTGCGGTACAGCCGCACGGTCGCGACATTGTCCTTCATCACCTTCTCGACATCGGCCGGCAGGGTCGGGACGCCCGCGTCGACGTCCGTGGGCGCGGGGCCCGCCGGGATCGCACCGAACCATTTCTCCATCTTCGCCTTCGCGGTCGGCACGTCGATGTCGCCCGCCAGCACGATGACGGCATTGTTGGGGCCGTAATGGGTGCGGAACCAGGTCTTCACGTCGTCCAGGCTGGCGGCGTTCAGGTCCGCCATCGATCCGATCGTCGAGTGGCGATAGGGGTGCCCGTCCGGGAACAGCGCGGCCAGTTGCGCATATTCGACGAGGCCATAGGGGTTGTTCTCCCCCATCCGTTTCTCGTTCTGGACGACGCCGCGCTGGGTATCGAGCTTCACCTGCGTCACCGCGCCCAGCAGGTGGCCCATCCGGTCCGCTTCCAGGAACAGCGCGCGGTCGAGCGCGCCGGTCGGCACCGTCTCGAAATAATTGGTGCGGTCGAACCATGTCGTGCCGTTCCAGTCGGTCGCGCCGATGTCCTCCAGCCGCGCGAAGAACGGGCCGTCGGCGTTCTCGGAGCCATAGAACATCAGATGCTCGAACAGATGGGCAAATCCGGTCTTGCCCGCCGGTTCATAGCGCGACCCGACATGGTACCAGACGGACACCGCGACGATCGGCGCCTTGCGGTCGGTCGACACGATGACCCGCAGGCCGTTCTTCAACTTGAATTCCTCATGCGGAATATCGATCGCCTTCACCAGTTCCGAGATCGGCGCGGGCTGCGCCTCCCTGGCGAAGGCCGCGGGAACCAGCGGCGCGGCCAGCCCAGTCGACAAGGCGAGGGTCGAGGCGGCAAGGCCAAGGGCGATCGATCGGAACATGCGGGGGTCCTCTGCCAGAGCGTGCGGACCGGCGACGCGGTCCGGGGAAGGCGGGCAGGATAGTCGCGGCGTTATAGCCGTGCAATACGCTTTCGGCTGGACAGTCCGCCTGCGAGGAGTCAGGGTCGCGCCATTGCCGCGATACCGGCCACGACCAGATCCTGGAAAGGACCATCCCCACATGACCTCCATCCGTCCGGGCGTTGCGTTCGCCGCCCTTTCCCTTGCCCTGCTGCTGCCCGGCGCCGCGCAGGCCGACGATCCCGCGTCCACCGCCGCGCCGACCTTCACGGCGCAGGATTTCCGTGCGAACGTCGCGTTCCTCGCCGACGACCTGCTTGAGGGGCGCGATACCGGCAGCGTCGGGCACGAGATCGCCGTACGCTATGTCGCCAGCCGCTTCGCCGCCTACGGGCTGACTCCGGCGGGCGACGCCGGCGCAGACGGGACACCGGGCTGGCTCCAGCAGATCACCTTCCAGCAGACCGACCGGACCGCTACGCCCGGCAGCATCGCCATCACCGGCCCTGCGGGTATGAAGAGCTGGGCGCACGGCACCGATGTCCTCATCGACCTGCGCCCGCTGGACCAACATATTGACGTGTCCGCGCCGCTGGTCTTCGTCGGCTACGGCATCGACAATGCGCGGCTCGGCATCAACGACTATGCCGGGCTGGACGTGAAGGGGAAGATCGTCGTCGCCCTGCGCGGCTTCCCGAAGGGCATGCCGAGCGAGGAAGGCGCGCATGCGAGCGCGACCAAGCAGCAGGCGGCACAGGCGCATGGCGCGATCGGCATGCTCACCATCGCCACGATCCAGGCGATGAAGGCGCGCCCATGGGAGCGTATGGTCCACTTCGCCGATGAACCCGATTTCGCCTGGGTCGACACCGACGGCAAGCCGTTCGAGCAGGCGCCGGGCATCCGCGCGCTCGGCAACCTGAACACTCCGGCGATCGACGCCGCCTTCGCCGGTGCGCCGCGCAGCGTCGCCTCCATCCTCAAGGAAGCCGACCGCCCCGGTGGTCGTCCGAAGGGTTTCGCGCTGAAGACCAGCGCACGCGTAATGCTGGAAAGCCGTGCGAAGCGGGTGACGAGCCCCAATGTCGCGGCGATCCTGCCCGGCTCCGACCCGGCGCTGAAGGACGAATATGTCATCCTCTCCGCCCATCTCGACCATATCGGCATCACACCGCCAAAACCCGGCGACAAGCCGGACGCGGACCGGATCAACAACGGCGCGCTCGACAATGCGGCGGGCGTATCGACGATGCTGGAGGTCGCGCGGGCGATGGCGGCCGCGCCGCGCAAGCCGCGCCGCTCGATCATTTTCGTCGCGTCGACCGGCGAGGAGAAAGGGCTGCTGGGCGCCGACTATTTCGCCCGCCACCCCGGCATCGCCGCGGGGAAGATGGTCGGCAATGTCGACCTCGACATGCCTCTCTTGCTCTACCCGTTCACCGATGTGATCGCATTCGGCGCCGACCACTCGACCCTGGGCGAGACGGTGGCGAAGGCAGTGGCGCCGATGGGCCTCAAGCTGTCGCCCGACCCGATGCCGCAGGAGGGCATCTTCGTGCGGTCGGACCACTACATGTTCGTGAAACAGGGCGTGCCCGCCGTGTTCCTGGCCACCGGCTACGCCAATGGCGGGGAGAAGGCGTGGGAGGCGTTCCTCGCCGGACCCTACCACCATCCCAGCGACGACATGAACCAGAAGATCGACTGGCAGGCGGGCGCCCGCTTTGCCGAGGCGAACTACCGCATCACGCTCGCCATGGCGGACAGCGACACGCCGCCGCTCTGGTATCAGGGTGACTTCTTCGGCGACACCTTCGCGCCGAAGGCCGCCCGGGCGAAGAAATAGGACAGGCCGGATCGCCGCTGCCCCCGGACATCTTCCCGCCCGGATATCCTCGAGGCAGCGGCGATCCCCCTTCCCTATACGAACCGGTGATTGAACGCCCGCCGCCGCGCGCTCATCTGCCGCTCTGGAGGCAAGCCCGTTCCGGCAGACATGCCGACAGAAAGGAAGGAATGCCGATGGACCGCCGCAGCATGATCGCAGGCTCCCTCGCGCTGGCCGCGGGCCTCGCCCTCCCCGCCTCGCGGGCTGGCGCGCAGGTCCGAACGGGCGTTCGGACACGCAACATCGTCCTCGTCCATGGCCTCTACGCCGACGGATCATGCTGGTCCGATGTCATCGCCCTGCTCCAGCGCGCCGGTCTCAACGCGACGGCCGTCCAGAACCCGCTCACCGGCTTTGCCGAATCGGTCGCCGCGACGCAGCGCGTGATCGCACGGCAGGACGGCCCGGTCGTCCTTGTCGGCCACTCGTTCGCGGGGATGATCATTTCGGAGGCTGGCGTCGATCCGAAGGTTTCGGCGCTGGTCTACGTCGCCGCCCGCGCGCCGGACGCGGGGGAGGATTACGCCGCCCTCGCCAAACGCTTCCCCGCGCCACCCGCCAGCGCAGGCATCATCTATGATGGCGACGAGGGACGGCTCAGCGAAGAGTCCTTCCTGCGCGACTTCGCCGGCGACCTCCCGCCCGAACGCGCCCGCGTGCTCTGTGCCGTGCAACAGCCGTTCAACCGCGCGCTGCTGTCGGCCCGCACGACCAACGCCGCCTGGCGCGCGAAGCCGAGCTATTACGCCGTTTCCGCGCAGGACCGCACAATCGATCCGGACCTCGAGCGCTTCATGGCGCAGCGCATGGGTGCCCACACGATCACGCTGGAGGCGAGCCACCTCTCGCTGATCTCGCACCCGGAGAAGATCGCCGGCCTGATCCTGAAGGCGGCGGGCTGAGAGGCGCTCAGGCGACGGCGCGCGCTGCGGGCAGCTTCAGGCGGGCGATGTCGACCTGCGCGTGAAACTCGATGCCCATCCGGTCCTCGATGCACCAGCGTGCCGTCGCCGGGATCGCATAGCCGTCGGCCAGCTCGACCACGAACTGCGTGTCGGCGGGCACGTTCCACAGCCCCTCGATCAGAGCGCCCGTCGCTGAGATGTTGCGGACGCGGCCATTATAGCGGTGTCCGTCATGCATCACGGCGACGGACCGCAACATCGACTTGCGCGCCGGGCGGCTGGAGCGATAGCCGCTCGGCACGAGCCGGGTGCCTTCGCGCAGCAGGCGCGTCGTGATCTCGCCGGTCAGCACCGGCTTGCCGTAGATATAGCCCTGCACGTGGCTGCATCCGAGCTCGCGGATCAGGTCCAGCTCGTCATGGGTCTCCGCGCCCTCCGCCGTCGTGTCCATCGACAGCGCTTCGGCCAGGCTGACGATCGACTTGATGATCGCGCTGTTGCGGCTGCCCTTGATCGCCGCGCCGCGCACGAAGCTCTGGTCGATCTTGATCTTGTCGAACGGCGCCTTCTTCAGATAGCCGAGCGAGGAATAGCCGGTGCCGAAATCGTCGAGCGCCAGCCGCACGCCGATGCCCTTCAGCCGCGCGAACATCGCGTCGGTGTCGGCATCGTCATTCAGGAACACGCTCTCGGTGATCTCCAGCTCCAGCCGGTCGGCGGCCAGGCCACCGGCCGCCAGCGCGCTGACGACGATCGCGGGCAGGGTCGGGTTGGCGAACTGGATCGGTGATACATTGACGGCGACGCGAATGTCCTCCGGCCAGGTGCCCGCGTCGCGGCAGGCCGTGCGCAACACCCACTCGCCGATCTGGGAAATGAGGCCCGCATCCTCCGCCACCGGAATGAACTGGGTCGGGGAAATCGGCCCGCGCACCGGATGCTCCCAGCGCAGCAACGCTTCATAGCCGGTGACATGCTCGGTCGCCGCGCTCACCACCGGCTGGTAGACGAGGTGCAGGCCGTCCTGCGCCAGTGCCCCGCGCAGGTCTTCCTCCAACTGCCGCCGGTCCTCCGCGTCGGCATGCATCTCCGACGAATAGAAGCGATAGGTGCCGCGCCCGTTGCCCTTCGCCGCGTAGAGCGCGAGATCGGCGTTGCGGATCAGCGCGTCTGTGGTCACGCCATGGTCGGGGCACAGCGCAATGCCGACCGACGCGCCGATCACCACCTGCGTCCCCTCGATCGGATAGGGCTGTGACAGGTTGGTGATGATCGCCTCGGCAATGGCGCCCAGCGTCGGGCGGCCGACCCGCCCGGGCAGCACCACCTTGAACTCGTCGCCGCCGAGGCGCCCGACCAGCCCCTTGTCACCGATCACCCGCTGCAACCGCTCTGACACCAGCCGCAGCAACTGGTCGCCCGCCGGGTGGCCCAGCGTGTCGTTGACACTCTTGAACCGGTCGAGGTCCAGCATCATCAGCGCGCTCTCGCCCGGCTGTCCGCCACCGGCCAGCACGGCCTGATCGAGCGCGCGCATCATCTGGAATCGGTTCGGCAGGCCGGTCAGCGAGTCGAACTCGGCGAGGCGGATGACCTCCTGCTCGGACTTGTCCAGCGCGGTCAGGTCAGTGCCGCTGCCACGAAAGCCGAAGAACTGGCCGAACTCGTTGACGATCGGCTGGCCGGATATGGCGCAGACGCGTTCGCCGTCCGACACGGCAACACGGACCGACACGTCGGAAAAGGCGGATCGTGCCGACAGATGGAAGCCGAGCGTGCGCTCACCGCCGCTGCGATGCCGCTCGCCCTGCGCGAACAGGCCGGTGATCGGCCGCCCGACCAGCGTCTCGCCGGACACGCCCATGATCTCCGCCAGCGCTTCGGACAGATAGGTGATGCGACCGTTGCGGTCGGTTTCCCAGAACCAGCCGCGCCCTGTGCGCTCGTGCTCGGACAGCAGCCCCTCGGCCCGGCGCCCACGCAGTTCGGCCGCATGGCTTTCCTCATGGCGCGCATGTTCCGCCCGCGCCCGCCGCTGCGCGACGAGGGCCATGGCGGCCAGGGCGAAGCCCAGCAGTGCGACATGGCGCAGGTCGGGGTGCGCGAGCAGCGTCGGCAATCCCGCACCGACGCAATAGGCGACGCTAAGCAGCCGCGCGCTGCCGAATATCGTGACGGCCACCAGCGCAGGCATGCAGGCATAGAGCGGCCAGTGCGTGCCGGTCGCCGCATCCCCCGTCGCCAGCAGCGCCAGGCTGAAACTGCCGCCGGACAGCAGCGCCAGCCCCAGCGTGATCGCCATCTGTCGGTGGGGTTCCGCCTGCCGCAATGGGGTGTGGGTTAACACCGTCGCCATCAGCAGGTCGATGGCCAGGCCCGCCGTGATCAGGGCAAGCGCAACGCCCCCCGGCAGGGCCGCAAGGCTGCTCGACCAGGGTTCCAGCATCAGCAGCACGCCTGCGATCTTGGCGATGATCACCAGCGGCCAGGCGCGCGCGATCGCGCGCACGGCGTCGACGACCCAGACCGCGGATGTCAGCAGGCCGGGATCGGCAAGGCCGAAGGCAACCGCCAGACCCGCGGCCCTGGAATCGGTATTCTGTGCGATGGCGGCGCGGGAAACAGGCATATTTTTGGTCTAAAACGGACTGATTGAGATTGGGTTACGGCGCGCCCGCCCCGCCGAACGATTTCTTGTCCGCAACGATGCACGAAATCGGCGCTTGTGCGTTGGTACCGGTGCGCTAGCATGAGCGCAAAATGGAGAGGCAGGAGGACTTGGGATGCGCCACATCGCCATCGTCGGTTCGGGGCCCGCTGGCTATTATACGGCAGAGGCCTGCGGCAAGGCATTCGGGGAGGAGGCGCGGGTCGACATCATCGACCGGCTGCCCGTTCCCTTCGGCCTGATACGCAGCGGCGTCGCGCCCGATCACCAGAGCATCAAGGCGGTCTCGAAACGCTATGAGGCGGTGGCGCTGACCGACATGGTCCGCTTCGTCGGCCATGTCTCGGTCGGCCAGGACGTGTCGATCGCCGAACTGCTCGACCTCTACGACGCGGTGGTCCTTGCGACCGGCGCGCCATCGGACCGGCGGCTCGGCGTGCCGGGTGACGATCTGCCCGGCGTGGTGGGCAGCGCGGCCTTCGTCGGCTGGTACAATGGCCATCCCGAATTCTCGATGCTTGCCCCGCCGCTCGACGGGGCGGAGGCGGTGGTGATCGGCAACGGCAACGTCGCGCTCGACGTCGCCCGCATCCTTGCCAAGTCGCCGGCGGAATTCGAGGGCAGCGACATCGTCGCCCATGCGCTCGACGCGCTGAAGGGCTCCCGGGTCCGCCATGTCACCATCCTCGGGCGCCGCGGCCCGCATCAGATCGGCATGACCGCGAAGGAACTGGGCGAGCTTGCCGCCCTCGAACGCGCGGCGCCGCATGTCGACCCGGCGGACCTTCCGCCGCTGGAGGCGGACGCCAGCCTCGACGCGGGGCAGCGCAAGGCCGTGCAGCAACTGCGCCGCTTCGCGGGGACGCAGGCCCATGGCGAGGCGGTGACGATCAACTTCGACTTCTTCGCCGCCCCCGTCGCGGTCGAGGGCGACGGCCGGGTCGAAAGCGTCGCGGTGGAACGCACCCGGCTCGATGCCGATGGCCATGCCGTCGGCACCGGCGAGCATTATACGATCCCCGCCACGCTCGTGGTCAGTTGCATCGGCTATCGCACGTCCCCGATTCCGGGCGTGCCCTATGACGAGCGCCTCGGCCGTTTCACCAGCGATGAGGGCCGGATCGCACAGGGGCTCTATTGCGTCGGCTGGGCGCGACGCGGCCCTACCGGCACGATCGGCACCAACCGGCCGGACGGCTACCGGATCGTCGACCGCATCGCCGCCGATATCGGCGCAGGATCGGGCAAGGCCGGGCGCGCCGGGCTCGACAGCCTGCTGGAGGAACGCGGGGTTCAGGTCGTCACCTTCCGCGACTGGCAGAAGATCGACCAGGCAGAAGTGGACCGGGCGCGCGGCACCGCCCCGCGCGAGAAGTTCACGGCCGTGGACCAGATGATGGAGGCGATCGGCCCCGGCTGATCACGGCGCCACCTGATCCCCGGCCTGATGTCCGTCAGGCCGGGCGAACGGTCAGACGCGCATCGGCATCAGGACGTAGAGCGCCGGGCTCTTGTCGTTCTCACGGATCAGGGTGGGCGCGGCCGCATCGGCCAGATGCAGCTCGATCAGGTCGCCGTCCAGTTGCCCCAATATGTCGAGCAGATAGCGGGCGTTGAAACCGATGTCGAAGCCCGTGCCCGCGAAGTCGCCGGGCACTTCCTCCGCCGCCGTGCCGTTTTCCGGGCTTGTGACCGACAGGGTGATCTTGTCGCGGTCCAGCGCCATCTTCACCGCGCGGGTCTTTTCGGTGGCGATCGTCGCCACGCGGTCGACGCCTTCCTCGAAGCTGCGCGGATCGATCTTCAGCAGCTTGTCGTTCGCGGTCGGGATGACCCGGCTGTAATCGGGGAAGGTGCCGTCGATCAGCTTGCTGGTCAGGATCGCCGATCCAATGCCGAAGCGGATCTTGCTGGCCGACAGCGAGATATCGACGCTGCCCTCGACCTCGTCGAGCAGCTTGCGCAGTTCGCCGATGCACTTACGCGGCACGATGATGTCCGGCATCTTTTCCGCACCGTCCGGCCGGGCCACGGTGACGCGGGCAAGGCGGTGGCCGTCGGTCGCGGCGGCCTTCAGCACCGGCTGCGGGTCTTCCGACACATGGAAGAAGATGCCGTTCAGGTAATAGCGTGTCTCTTCGGTGGAGATCGCGAAGCGCGTCTTGTCGATGATCTGGATCAGGGTCGCGGCGGGCAGCTCGAACGCGGTCGGCAGGTCACCCTCGGCAATCACCGGGAAGTCGTCGCGCGGCAGGGTCGACAGGTTGAAGCGCGCCCGGCCCGCCTGGATCAGCATCTTGCCTTCGGACGCGTGCAGCGACACCTGGCTGCCCTCGGGCAGCTTGCGCACGATGTCGAACAGCGTGTGGGCGGACACGGTCGTCGCGCCGGGCGTCTCGACCTGTGCCTGCACGCTCTCCACGATCTGGAGGTCGAGGTCGGTCGCCATCAGCCGCAGCGCTCCGTCCGCAGCCGCTTCCAGCAGCACGTTCGAGAGGATGGGGATGGTATTGCGCCGCTCGACCACCGACTGGACGTGGCTGAGGCCCTTGAGGAGCGTCGCGCGTTCGATGGTGGCCTTCATTCCCTGGTGTTCCGCTTCTGCTTCTGAAAGTCGCATCCGGTGGCCCCGGACGCGGACGGTGACGCTCCCTCCTTAGCAACTATGGCCGGGCGGGCAAGCGTTCGTGCCATCGGTTGGTGGCGCGGCTGTGGGCAAGTCTTGCAAAATTCCGCCGCATGGGCTTTCCCGGACAGCCATGATGCGCCTTCGCCCCGCCCTGCTCCTGCTGCTCGCCTTGCCTGCGTTGCTCGCCGGGCAGCCCGTGCGGGCGCGCGAATCCCTCGGCGTGTTCGAACGCTGGGGCGCTTTTCGCGATCCGGCCGTGCCGCGCTGCTATGCGATCGCCGAACCGGCGCGCAAACCGCGCGGGGAACAACCCTGGCGCGCCTTCGCCTCGGTCGGCACCTGGCCGCGACAGGGGCTAAGGGGACAGGTTCATTTCCGCCTGAGTCGCGCCCGGGCGGATGGCAGCCGCCTGCTGCTGGGCATCGGCGACGCACGCTTCCCGCTGGTGGGCGGCGCTGCCGATGCCTGGGCGGCGGACAGGCGCGGCGACGCCGCCATCGTCGCGGCGATCCGCTCGGGCACCAGCATGAGCGTCGAGGGTGTGGGCCGCGACGGCCGCGCCTTCGCCGACGTCTACGCCCTGCGCGGCGCCGCCACCGCGATCGACGCCGCCGCACTGGGCTGCGCACGCATCCGCTGAAACGATTCCTGTTACGCCATGTTACATGCTATATGACTATCTAGTTAGTCAGGAGCGTGACATGGATGCGATCAATCTGGCTGAAGCCAAGGCCCATCTGAGCGAGCTTGTCGACCGCGTCGAGGCCGGCGATTCGATCGCCATCACGCGGCGCGGCAAACCGGTTGCGCAACTCACTGCAGTCGACCGGCCGCGCCAGCGGGTGGACGCCGCCCGGCTTCGCGCACTTACCGGCGACCTCCCGCCATCGTCTGAGGATGCGGCCGATCTGGTGCGGTCGATGCGGGACGGCGACCGCTACTGATGCTCTACCTCGACACGTCGCTGATCGTCGCTGCGCTCTCGGCCGAAATCACAACGGCGCGTGTTCAGGATTGGCTGGCGGAACAGGAACCCTCCCATTTGCTGATCAGCGAATGGACGATCACGGAACTCTCTTCTGCCATGGCCATCAAGCTGCGGACGGGCGCGATCGACGTTGACCAGCGCCCCGCCGTGCTGGCGATGTTCAACGCGCTGGTGGCCGACAGCTTCACTGTGCTTCCGGTGACGGGCGGCCATTTCCGGACGGCGGCTAGGTTCGTCGACCAGCATCATCTGGGGCTCCGAGCGGGCGATGCGCTTCATCTGTCGGTCGCGTCCGATCATGGCGCCACGGTCCACACGCTCGATCGCCGGCTGGCAGATGCAGGCCCGGCCCTCGGCGTGCCCGCGCATCTTCTGATCTGATCATGTCCCGCGCGGTTCATATGGACAGCGGCGGCATTCTGCGGCCATATCGCGCGATGCACGCGCTCCGTCACACCGTCGCTCCGCTGGCCCTGTTCGCGACGCTGCTCGCGGGTGGCGGCGCTGCGTCCTCCCAGACATCGTCGCTCCAGGCATCCGAGCAGGACCGGCCGAAGCTGAAGATCGACTTCCTCGAAAAGGAAGACCCGGCGTCGCAGGACCAGACGGCCGCACCGGCACCGGCCGATGCCCCGTCGCCGCCCTCGTCGGAACCTTCGTCCGAGCCCGCTCCGCAGGTGCTTCGCGAACCGGCCCCCGCGATCGCCGCCACGCCGTCCGCGAACAGCGACAATCCCGCCGACATAGAGGCAGCGACCGGCGGCCGCATGGGCATCGCCCTCGTCAATGAGGAGGGCCGCGTGCTGCTCGGCTTCAACCGCGCAGAACGCTTCGCCATGTGCTCGACGTTCAAGGCGCCGCTCGCCGCCGCCGTGCTGATGGGTGCGGAGAAGAAACGGTACGGCATGGAAGGGACGCTGTCTGTCCGCCAGTCCGACCTGCTCGAATATGCCCCGGCGGTCCGCGCCAACATCGCGCGCGGCCGCATGTCGATCGCGGAGCTGACGCAGGCGGTGGTGGAGGTCAGCGACAACAGCGCCGCCAACATCCTGCTGCCGCTGGTGGGCGGGCCGCAGGGCCTCACCGCCTTCATGCGTGAGCATGGCGACGAGGTGACCCGGCTCGACCGAACCGAGCCTTCGCTGAACGAGAATGCTGCGGGCGACGAGCGCGACACCACCAGCCCGGAGGCGATGGCCCGGCTGATGGCCGACCTGCTGTTCGCCGACATGCCGCAGGGTCCGGCGGGTCAGCTGCGCGGCTGGCTCCAGGCCAGCACCACCGGCCTCAAGCGCATCCGCGCCGGCCTGCTTCCCGGCTGGACCGCCGGGGACAAGACCGGCACGTGCGGCAATGCCTATAATGACGTCGGCGTGCTGCGCGCGCCCGACGGGCGCAGCTATATCCTTGCCGTCTATCTCGACCGCCCGACTGTCCCCGGACCGAAGGCGGAGGCGGCGATCGCGCAGGTGACGCGCGCGGCGCTCGCGAAACTGAACGAAGTCGGCGGCGGCGCCCGCGCACCGGAAGTCGTGCCGGTGCCCTCTGGCGACGGCGGCGACATCGTGCCACGACCGGGGGACCGCTAGGGTCAGAACCTGGAGCGCGTCCTCCCCCTTCAATCAGGCCCCCGGGATCAGGCAGCGGTCAGCCGATATAGCCCCGCGCCATGGGACGGTATCTGGCGCACGATCCGACCGCTCGCCGTGCCGTCCGCGCGCCGTTCCCACAGGTCGCGCACGGCCGCCGCGCCGTTCAGCCCCAGCATCGACAGGTCGATGCCCACCGCGCGGGCAACCTTGTCGGTGTTGAACAGCGCGAGGTAGCGGTCCCCGTTCGCCGCCCTCGCCGACCATATCCGCGTCCGGTCCTCGACGAAGTGCGGCCGGTTGGCGCTCGACGCCTGATTGACGGCGATCACCTCCGGGTTGGTCAGCAACGCCTTCGTCGCCGCATCCATGTGGCGCAGGTCGCCGCCCATAATCAGCGGCGAGCGGGCGATCGACCAGAGCGTCATCAGCGTGCGCTGCTCGTCCGGCGTGAAGCGCGTGTCGCGCTCGCCCATCGCGATCCGGCCGAGCGGCAGCATGTCGGCATCGGGCCAGCACCCCTCACCCATATAGGGGTTCCAGTTCTCCAGACGGGTGAACTGCGCATCCAGCATCGCCCACTCGTCCCAGAAATCGTCAGATATCCGCCACATCTGCGCATGGGCGCGGGCATGGTCGCCGCGCACCACCGGCGTCTCGCCGGGCGACATGCTCAGGATCATCGGCCGCCCGCTGCGCTTGATCGCCAACGCGATCGCCTCGATCTCCGGCGCATGGGAATCGTAGGGACGGCTGAGATCGTCGACCTTCACGAAATCGACGCCCCAGCGCGCATATTCGGCAAATACTCCGTCATAATAGGCCTGCGCGCCGGGCTTGCGCATGTCCACGCCATACATATCGACGTTCCACGAACAGATGCTGCCCGTGTCCGCGATATCCTGCGCGCGATAGGACGTGCCCAGGATCGGCAGGTTCGCCTTCACCGCCGCGCGCGATATGCCGCGCATCCGGTGGATACCGAAGCGCAGGCCAAGGCCGTGGACGAACTGCGCCAGCGGCGCGAACCCCTTGCCGCCCGCACTCGACGGGAAGCGCACGGGGTCCGGCTGGAACTTGCCGTACGCGTCCATCACCGGCTGGATATCGTCGTTGTAGGTATAGCCCTTGGCCCGCGGATCGTACCATTGATGGTCGACCGTGAAGACCGAATATCCGGCGGGCAGCAGGTCGCGGGCCATGATCCGCGCCGTCTCCCGCGCCTGTTCCTCGGTCAGCGTGACGGCGAAGCTGTTCCAGCTGTTCCAGCCCATCGGCGGCGTCGGCGCCAGTTGCGGCGCCTTCGCGCCCGCCGCCCGGGCGCTGCCCCCGGCCGCCGCGAGCAGGCCCGCCGCCGCTCCGCCCAATGCCATCACGTCCCGCCGGCTCGCCCGCATGTCACCCTCCCCTGCTTTGATCGCAATCGTTCGCCGCCATCTTAATGTCGGAGTAAATACATGCAACCCGTCATCGCGCGCCTCATCGCGTGCCTGCCTTTGCGGCCCCTGGCCGCGCCGCTGGTATTTCCGCGCGTTTCCGCCTATATGCGCGGCCATGCAGATCCCCGGACATATCGACCCGGTGCCCGTACCGCGCGCCGTGACGCCGCGCGACGACGGGCGCGTCGACCTTCTGGGCCTTTCGCGCCCGCAGATTCGCGACGCGCTGGCGGAGGCCGGCCTGGACGACAAGCAGGCCAAGCTGCGCGCCAAGCAGCTTTTCCACTGGCTCTACCATCGCGGCGAGACCGATTTCGGGGCGATGACCGACCTTGCCAAGCCGATGCGCGGCTGGATGGCGGAGCGTTTCATCGTCGGACGGCCGCAGGTGGTGGAGGCGCAGGTGTCGAACGACGGCACCCGGAAGTGGCTGCTGCGCTCCGACGACGGGCAGGATTACGAGATGGTGTTCATCCCGGACGCGGACCGCGGCACGCTCTGCGTGTCCAGCCAGGTGGGCTGCACCCTCAACTGCCGTTTCTGCCACACCGGCACGATGCGCCTCGTCCGCAACCTGACCCCGGGCGAGATCGTCGGTCAGGTGATGCTCGCCCGCGACGCGCTGGGCGAATGGCCGCGCGGCAACATGAGTTCGGACGCCGCCAATGACGATGAGGAGGACGACGCACCGCAGTACACGCCCGACGGACGGATGCTGACCAACATCGTGATGATGGGCATGGGCGAGCCGCTCTATAATTTCGACAATGTCCGCGACGCGCTGAAGGTGGTGATGGACGGCGACGGCCTTGCCCTGTCGAAGCGCCGCATTACCCTTTCGACCTCGGGCGTCGTACCGATGATGGCCCGCGCGGGCGAGGAGATCGGCGTCAATCTCGCCGTCTCGCTGCATGCCGTGACGAAGGAGGTGCGCGACGAGATCGTGCCGCTCAATCGCAAATACGGGATCGAACAGCTGCTGGAGGCGTGCGCTGCCTATCCCGGCGCGAACAACGCCCGCCGCATCACGTTCGAATATGTGATGCTGAAGGACCGGAACGACAGCGACGAGGATGCGCGCGAACTCGTCCGCCTGATCCGCAAGTACCGCCTGCCCGCGAAGGTGAACCTCATCCCCTTCAACCCCTGGCCGGGCGCCGCCTATGAATGCTCGGACCCGGACCGTATCCGCGCGTTCAGCAACATCGTGTTCGAGGGCGGCATATCCGCCCCCGTGCGCACGCCGCGCGGCCGCGACATCATGGCCGCCTGCGGCCAGCTCAAGTCCGCCTCGGAAAAGAAGAGCCGCGCCGAACTGGACCGGCTGGCGGAGGAGAAGATGGCGGCGCTGGGCTGACAGCGCCCGGCCGCGCCATCCTGCCCCCTTTTCCCCGCACCTGTTTTCCGGCATGGGGCCAGACATGGTCCACGCGACAGCCATCGCCTGCACGCAACGCACCCGCCACGCGGCGGCGGATGGCGCGCGCGCGGATGACGGGTGGAACGGTCGGGCGACCTGAACCCGCCCTTCCGCCGCACTGACGCCTGCCAGCCCCGCCCGACCCGGCGGGGTTTTTGTTTGCGCCGCGCCGGACGGACTTTTGCCCGCCCCTTTTTCCGGGCCTACTTTATGGAGACATATGCATGACCGACAGTCCGACCATGACCTATGCCGACGAAGCCGCGATCGCGCGGATCGGCACACTGTTTGCCGCACGCACCCTGCCGAAGGCGGAATGGACCCACGCCGCCCACTTCGCCGCTGCCCTGTGGCTGCTGCGCACGCCCGGGCACGATGCGGAACGGCAGATGCCGGACATGATCCGCAACTACAACGCGTCCCTGGGCGGCGTGAACAGCGATACGTCCGGCTATCACGAGACGATCACCCTCGCCTCGATCCGCGCCGCGCGGACGTTCCTCGCCGGGCGGCCGGGGGACGAGCCGTTGCACGTCGCGCACGCCGCGCTGATGGCCGGGCCATGCGGCGACAAGGACTGGCTGCTTGCCTGGTGGAGCCGGGACCGGCTGATGTCGGTCGCCGCCCGCCGCGACTGGCAGGAACCCGACATCGCGCCCTTCCCCTTCTGACGCACGAAAAAGGGCGGCCCCTGCCGGGGCCGCCCTTCCTTGCATTCAGCGCTGATCGCGTGGATCAGAAGCGGAAGCCGATGCCCACCGTACCGGCATCGCGACCGCCGAGGTTGCCCTCATATTCGGTGCGCGCATATTCGGCCGAGATGTAGGTCTTCGGCGTCACCGCGAATTCCAGGCCACCGCCGTAGCGGACGCCCTCGACGGTGTTGTGCAGGCCGCCCAACTCGTAACGGCTGTTGGCATAGCCCACGCGGGTGAAGGCGAGGACGCGCGGATTGACGACATAGCCCAGACGCAGCGACGCGGCGAGGTCACGGCTGGCCTTCACGCCCTGGCCGTCGACGGTCGAATCGGCGAGACCGACATCGACACCTGCGACGATGTTCTGCGCGACCGGAAGGTCATAGCCGGCGTTGACGCCGTAGCTGAAACCGTCATGGCCCTGATACTTGTCATAGCCCATGGTCACGCCGGCGCGGGGGCCGGTGAATGGAGCGGCGTCCTGAGCAAAAGCAGGAACAGAAACGGACGCAGCAGCAATCGCCGCGAAAATCGCAGTCTTCATAACAAACCTCACTAGAAATTCTTATGTACCCGGTCGGGACCGCTATGAAATTTGTCTCGACCGACCATCATTCAAGGGCATGATCACGATAAAATTATTCTCATCACCTCTTGAAATTTTTGACAGCGTACACGTTCACTTCTTACAATCCGGACAAATCAACTTGCCCGGCAGGGCGGCTTATGCACCCCGAATATGGCTGTCACATGAACGTAATGAAAGCTTATGCCGCATCGCCGCATAAACCCCGACGCTGATGCAAAAAGGTCACAGCAGGGCACGCAAGGTCCGCTTTTCATTGCGTTTTTCGTCCGCGTGGCGCAGTCTCCCGCCGGGACTGTCGATCGGCATGGGGCGCCAGACCGTGGTCTTTCGCGCCCACCGGAAGGAAAAGCGTTCATGTCCGCCATTGCCCCCGGCAGCCAGCCTGAACAGCCCTCGCCCGGCACCGGGGTCGTGCGCCGCCACCGGCTCTCGACGCGGCTGTGGCACTGGCTGAACCTTGTCGCGATGGCGACGCTGTTCATGAGCGGCCTTGGCATCTTCAACGCACATCCCCGCCTTTATTGGGGGCAATATGGCGCGAACTTCGATCACGCCTGGCTGGAGCTGCCGCGCTTTCCCGACTGGATCACCCTGCCCGCGCACTATAATCTGGCGATGTCGCGGCACTGGCACCTTACGGCCGCGCCGGTCTTCGCCTTCGCGCTGCTCGCCTATATGCTGTGGAGCCTCGCGAACCGGCATTTCGCGCGTGACATCGCCTTCCGCCGGGGCGAACTGGCACCCCGCCATGTCTGGCGCGACATTCTGGACCACGCTCGCCTGCGCTTCCCCGCCGGGGCGGCGGCGCTCCGCTACAATGTCCTGCAGAAGGGCGCCTATGCGCTGGTGCTGTTCGGCATCCTGCCCGTGCTGATCTTCTCCGGCCTTGCCATGTCGCCGGGGATGAACGCCGCCTGGCCCTGGCTGATCGACCTGTTCGGCGGGCGGCAATCGGCCCGTTCGGTCCATTTCATCGCCGCCTGGGCCAGTGTCGCCTTCCTTGCCGTCCATCTCCTGATGGTGCTGCTCGCCGGGCCGGTGAACGAAATGCGATCGATGCTGACCGGCCGCTACCGCCTCCCGCCCGCGCGACAGGGGGACGCGGCATGATCTCGCGCAGGCTGCTGATCGGCGGCATGGCCGCGACGCTTGCCGGCTGCGACCGGCTCGCCGGACAGGAATCGGTCCGCCGCACCCTGTTCTCGGCCGAGAATTTCCACAAATGGGCGCAGCGCACGCTGAGCGACCGGGAGGCGCTCGCCCGTGAATTCCGTCCCGACCAGATCTCGCCGGTCTTCCGCGCCAACGGCACTGCCAATCCGAATACGGAGGCGTACAGGGCGATCTGGCGCACCGGCTTTGCCGACTGGCGCCTGCGCCTGACCGGCCTCTTCTCCCGTCCGCTCGTCCTCTCGCTTGCCGATCTCCACCGCCTGCCGCAGCGCGAGCAGATCACCCGCCACGACTGCGTCGAGGGGTGGAGTGCGATCGGCAAGTGGCGGGGTGTGCCGTTGCGCCTGCTGCTGGAGGCGGCGGGGCTGCGCGACGCCGCCCGCTTCCTCGTCTTCCGCTGTGCCGACACGATGGGGACCGGCCAGCCCTATTATGAAAGCATCGACCGGGTCGATGCCTTCCATCCCCAGACGATCCTCGCCTTCGCTCTCAACGGCCGCCCGCTGACGGTCGCCAACGGAGCGCCGCTGCGGCTTCGGGTCGAGCGTCAGCTGGGATACAAGCATGCGAAATATCTGATGGAAATAGAGGCGGTTGCCGATCTTTCGAGGATTGGCGGCGGTAAGGGCGGCTATTGGGAGGATCATGCCGGCTATGACTGGTACGCAGGCATTTGACGCAAGCGTCATGATCGCGCATTAACGTTCCCATGTGGCTTTTCGAGAAGGTACTCAACCGCCTGGTCAAGCGCGGCCGGCTCTCCCTCGTCTATGCGGACGGACGCACCCGAACTTTCGGGACGGCCGATCCGGACTTCCCCGACCTGACGCTGCGCCTGCATGACAAGCGCGTGCCGTTCGACATCGTCAAGGACCCGCGCCTGGGCCTCGCCGAAGCCTATATCGACGGCCGCGCGACGATCGAGGGCGGGGACATCATGGAGTTCATCGCCTTCATGCGGGCGAACACCCCATGGGAGCGCGGGCAGGATCTCGATGCGGCCAGCCCGCTGAGCCAGGCGATGAAATCGGCCGGCCGCCGCCTCGTCAAGCTCAACGACCGCCGCAGCGCGAAGGCGAACGTCGCCCATCACTACGACCTTTCCGGCGCGCTCTACTCGCTGTTCCTCGACGTCGACCGGCAGTACAGCTGCGCCTACTGGCCCGACAAGGACAATGCCGCGGGTATCTCGCTGGAGCAGTCGCAGGTCGACAAGAAGGCGCATATCGCCGCCAAGCTGGCGCTGGAGCCCGGCATGAAGGTGCTGGACATCGGTTGCGGCTGGGGTGGCATGGCGCTCTATCTCCACCAGACCTGCGGCGTCGACGTTCTGGGCGTCACCCTGTCGGAGGAGCAGCTGAAGGTCGCACGGCAACGGGCGATCGACGCCGGTGTGACCGACCATGTCCGCTTCGAGCTGATCGACTATCGCGATGTCGGCCCGGAACTTGGCGCGCCATTCGACCGGATCGTGTCGGTCGGCATGTTTGAGCATGTCGGCACGCGGCACTATGACGAATTCTTCCGCAAGTGCCATAATCTGCTGACGCCCGAGGGGGTGATGCTGATCCACACGATCGGCCGGCAGAAGCCGGGCACGACCGACGCGTTCACCCGGAAGTACATCTTCCCCGGCGGCTACATCCCCGCCCTGTCGGAGATGGTGGCGGGTTCGGAACCGAACCGGCTGATGATCAGCGACGTGGAGGTGCTGCGCCTCCACTACGCCCTCACCCTGCGCGAATGGTACAAGCGCACGCAGGAGAAGAAGGCGGAGATCGTCGCGCTCTACGACGAGCGCTTCCATCGCCTGTGGAGCTTCTATCTGGCCGGTGCGACCGCCGCGTTCGAATATGGCAGCATGGTGAACTTCCAGGTCCAGTATGTCCGCAACCGCCGGACCCTGCCGATCACCCGCGACTATATGATGGAAACCGAGGCGAAGCTGCGCACCCGCGCGTGACGCGGCACGGGGCGTGAAACCCCGTACCGGTCGCATCCCGGTTCAGTCCCCGTTCGCTCAGCCCCCGTTGGCGAAGTCGAGCTGAATGACCTTCGTCGGCGTCGCCCGGCAGTAGAGCGGCAGGGTCCGGTCGCCGTCGGGATAGGTCGCGGTCAGCGACGCGCCGAAGCGCCAGCCGCCATTCCCCTGTTCCAGGGAGACCAGCCTGTCATAGCTGAGGCGCGTGCCGCCGGTCGCGCCGATCTGCCGCGCGGCCTCATACAGGCAGGTCTGGACCGAAGGACGCGCCGCCGTCGGCAGCGGGGCAAGGTCGGCGACCAGAGCTGCGGGCGGCCCCGGCGGGAAGGTCGCCGGGGTCGCCGGCTCGGGCGTCGGCGCAGGGTCGGCGGCGGCCGCCTCCTCCGCCTTCTTCTTCTTGTTCGCGGAACTGGCGAGCAGCGCGATAAGCCCACCCGCCACCGCCACCCCGGCGATGATCGCGCCGGTGCTAGGCCCCTTGTCCTTCTCCTTCTCGGGATAGGGGTAGCCCGGATACTGCCCCCCGCCGCCACCGGCCCACCGGCCATAGGCGAACTCGGCGCGGCAGCCGTTCGACACCCAGATCAGCGTGTTGGCATAGCCCCAGGTGCGCCCCTGCGTGCAGGTGCCGCCCAGGCGCCGGATCAGTTGCACCCGGTTCTCCGTGCGGACGGAGCAGCGCTGGGTCATCCCCCGGCGCGACTCGCAACGGATCGTGCGGCCGTTATTGCCGTTGTTGTCACCCCAGCCGGGATTGGGCCGGTTCGGGTCCGGACGCGGCGGCTGGATCTGCGGACCGCCCGGCCATGGTTTAGTCGTCGGACGCTCCGGCACCGGCAGGATCTGCGGCCCGTCGGTGGGTGCCGGACGTGTCTGTGCGGCGAGCGGCGGAGCGATGGCGGCGGAGAGGAGTGCGCATGTGACGGATGCCGATACGAGCCTGTGTGTCATCCCTGTTCCCCAGATGAGGCGGGGTTTCCCCCGCCGGACAGGATGGCCGTTCCGCTCTCTGGCAGGTGCCGGCACATCGTTTCGACCCTGTCACGGGAATAGCCGCCCGGGCGCGATTAACCAAAGGAAATCGCGCCCATGGGGGATGATTCATGCGCGCTGGGCAAGCGCCCGGCCCGGTGCTCGATCAGGCCCCGAAGCCGCCGTCGATCGTGTGCATCGCGCCGGTGATGATGCCCGCCTCCGGCCCGGCCAGATAGGCCACCAGTCCCGCGACCTCCTCGCCCGTCGCATGGCGCCTGATCGCCATGAAGTCGTGCATCATGCTCGCCATCGGCCCCTCGGCCGGGTTCATGTCCGTGTCGGTCGGGCCGGGCTGGACGATGTTTACGGTGATGCCGCGCGGGCCGAAATCACGGGCCAGGCCGCGGGCCATGCCCTGGAGCGCCGACTTGGTGAGCGCATAGGCCGCGCCCCCGGCAAAGGGCATGCGGTCGCCGTTGACCGATCCGATGGCGACGATGCGCCCGCCCTCGGGCATCTGCCGCGCGGCCTCGACCGCCGCGTGATAGGGCGCGCGGACATTGATGTCGATCATCCGGTCCACCGCGTCCGGGTCGGTCTCCAGCGGATCGCCCAGCACCAGCGTGCCCGCATTGACGACCAGCACGTCGAGCACCCCCTGCGCCTTCACCACATCGATCAGCTCCGCGCGCACCGACGCGTCGGACCGGATCGCAGTGGCGCCGCTCTCGCTCGCCAGCGCTCCGGCCGCCTCGGCCGAGCCTGCATAGGTGAAGCTGACGGCGGCGCCGTCGCGTGTGAAGCGGCGGACGATTGCCGCGCCGATGCCCCGGCTGCCGCCGATGACGAGAACCTTGCGTGTATCCTGTGCCATGACCAGACCTTTCTGACGAAGAGAGAAGCGGGAACGATGTTGTTAATTATGTAGTGGTCGCTATATATGTGGCATGTCGGGATCGTCAAGGATTATCTTAGTGACCACTACAAAACACATGAAGGCCCGGGGGCGCCCGCGCGCATTCGATGTGGAGGCCGCGCTCGACACGGCGCAGGCGCTGTTCCATGAACGTGGCTATGGCGCGCTCGGCGTCGCCGCCCTCACCGACGCGCTCGGCATCAAGCCGCCCAGCTTCTACGCCGCGTTCGGCAGCAAGGCGGCGTTGTTCGAACAGGTGATGACCCGCTACACGCGGAACGCCTTGCCGGTCGATGCGATCCTCCGTCCCGGCCGCGACCCGGCCGAGGCGCTCGGCGAACTGCTGGAAGCCGCCGCGCGGGTCTACGTCGCCGATCCGCATGCGCTCGGCTGTCTGGTGATAGAGGCCGCGCGCAGCAACGACGACGCGGACGTGACCGCCGCCGCCCGATCGATCAAGGCGGCGGCCCGCGCCCACGTCCGCGACTATGTGGCGGCCAGCCGCCCCGATGCCGCGGACCTTGCGGCCGACCACTTCTCCGTCGCCACCAGCGGCCTCTCCGCCGCCGCGCGGGAGGGGTGGCCCGAGGAACGGCTGCTGGCCGTCGCGCGCATGTCGCTCCCCGCCCTGCGCGCCATTCTCGGCTGACCCTGCTTGTGCTTCGGCGCCGCTTCGCCTAGGGTCTTCGCGTCATCTGGGGAGTAGCCAGCCGCGCACGCGCGGGCCATGCGTCAACATATTTGGCCGAGAGGCCATGGCGTATGGGAGGCGGAGCAGACGCTCCGCATCGGGCGAGACCAATGGCATCGCGGCATCCTGTCCGGCCGGGCGGGTGCGCGCGGTGGCATTGTGTCTTCTGTCCCGCCCGGCCCAGGAACGATCATGGAAGCTTTCCTCACCTCGACCGCTCTGGTCGCGCTCGCCGAAATGGGCGACAAGACGCAGCTTCTGGCCATACTGCTCGCCACCCGCTTCCGGAAGCCGGTGCCGATCATCATGGGCATCCTCGTCGCCACGCTCGCCAATCATTTCCTCGCCGCGCTGGTCGGGCATGAGGTGGCGGGCCTCCTCCAGAGCGCATGGTTCCGCTATGCCGTGGCGTTCAGCTTCGTCGCGATGGCGGTCTGGACGCTGATCCCCGACTCGATCGACGAGGATGCGCCGCTTAAGGCCCCGTCGAAGGCGGGCGTGTTCGTGACCACGCTCGTCGCCTTCTTCCTGGTCGAGATGGGCGACAAGACGCAGGTTGCGACCGTCGCGCTCGGCGCCCGGTTCGAAAATATATTCGCCGTCACCGCCGGCACCACGCTCGGCATGATGATCGCGAACGTGCCCGCCGTGATCTTCGGCGAGGCGCTGGCGAAGCGCGTGCCGATGCGCGCGCTTCAGGTTGGCGCGGCGCTGCTGTTCCTGCTCCTCGGCCTCTGGATGCTGGCCGGACTGCAAGGCTGGGTCTGATCGAGGTTATGGACAGTCGGGGCATGATGTTCCCATGACCCGGCTCGACATTCCCGAAAAGCTCTCGATCGTCGCGGACGCCGCGAAATATGACGCATCCTGCTGCGCGTGCGGGAGGATCAGGCGGGCGAACATGCCCGCTTGGTCGCCGACCTTCGCCACATCCGCGACCGGCTGGCCGCGATCGGCTGACCACCGGCCTGTCGCGCATGTCACGGATGTTTCAGAGCCGCCCGCCGCTGCATACACTCTGACACATACCGACATTCCGCGGATACGCGGCGCCTCTATGCCGGCCCGATGGAGCATATCGATCCCCCGGTCCGTCGCCCCTATGGCGCGCGGCGTCACCTTGCCAGCCTCTTCGGCGTGCGGTTGCTCAGCGACATTCCCGAACGGCTGTGCGAGCTGGGCGTCCGTCCCTGGCTGGGCGGCAAGCGGCGGGCGCGGCTGCGCAGCATCCGGGCGGCGGGCGCGCTCTTCATCCATGTCCCCAAGAATGCGGGCATGTCGGTCAGCGAGGAACTGTACGGCCGCCAGATCAAGCATGCGACGATCCGCTATTACCAGCGGGTCGCGCCGGACATTCCCGGCCGCCTGCCGACCTTCGCCATCCTGCGCGATCCGGTCGACCGCTTCCTGTCGGCCTATGCCTATGCCCGCGCCGGGGGCAGTGCCCACAACAGCATCGCTTTGCCGTTCCGCGACGCCTATCGGGCGTTCCGCTCGATCGACGACGCCATCGACCATCTGCGCGGCGCGCCGGACATCTATGCCGTCGACCACATCTTCCGCCCGCAAAGCTGGTATGTGACGGACGCCGTCGGCCGGGTCGCCGTCGACCGGCTGTTCCTGATCGACGAGATGGACCGGCTGGGCGAGATGACGCCGCTGCTGCGCGGCGTCGCCTTTCCCCACCTCAATCGCGGCGCGGCACGCAAGCCGCTGCTGAACGCACGACAGATCGACGCGCTGTCCGCCCTCTACGCCGACGACCTGCGCCTGATCGCCGGGCTGCGCGCGGCCCGCACGGCCCCCGTCGGCCGGCGGTCCGCTGCTGCCTGAACGCCCGGCGTTCCCGATACGCCTTTCCGCAATTGTGCTTGGCCGCGTCGCCTGTTAGGGGCGCGCTCATTCACCGCCGCCCAGGCGCAGACAGGGAACAGCGCAGCTCATGTCCGACAAGATCGACCGTATCGTCCTCGCCTTCTCCGGCGGCCTCGACACCAGCGTCATCCTGAAGTGGCTGCAACAGACCTATCAGTGCGAGGTGGTGACCTTCACCGCCGACCTCGGCCAGGGCGAAGAGCTGGAGCCCGCGCGGGCCAAGGCGCGCCTGATGGGCGTCAAGGAAGAGCATATCTTCATCGACGACCTGCGCGAGGAATTCGTCAGCGAATATGTCTTCCCGATGATGCGCGCCAATGCGCTCTACGAGGGGCTCTACCTGCTCGGCACGTCGATCGCCCGGCCGCTGATCGCCAAGCGCCAGATGGAGATCGCGAAACTCGTCGGCGCCGACGCCGTCAGCCATGGCGCGACCGGCAAGGGCAACGACCAGGTCCGCTTCGAGCTTGGCTATTACGCGCTGAACCCGGACATCAAGGTGATCGCGCCCTGGCGCGAATGGGATCTCGCCAGCCGCACGAAGCTGATCGAGTTCGCCGAGAAGCACCAGATCCCGATCCCCCGCGACAAGCGGGGCGAGGCGCCCTTCTCCACCGACGCGAACATGCTGCACACTTCGTCCGAGGGGAAGGTGCTGGAGGATCCGTGGGAGGAGGTGCCCGACTTCGTCTATTCGCGCACCGTGAACCCGGAGGACGCGCCCGACGCGCCGGAATATATCACCGTCGATTTCGAGAAGGGCGACGGCGTCGCCATCAACGGTCAGGCGATGTCGCCCGCGACCCTGCTCGAAACCCTGAACGATTATGGCCGCAAGCACGGCATCGGCCGCCTCGACCTGGTCGAGAACCGCTTCGTCGGCATGAAGTCGCGCGGTATGTACGAAACGCCGGGCGGAACCATCTATCACCTCGCCCATCGCGGCATCGAGCAGATCACGCTCGACCGCGGCGCGGCGCACCTGAAGGATGAACTGGCGCCGAAATATGCCGAGCTCATCTATAACGGCTTCTGGTTCTCGCCGGAGCGCGAGATGCTTCAGGCCGCAATCGACCACAGCCAGGAAAAGGTGACCGGCACCGTCCGCCTGAAGCTTTACAAGGGCGGCGTCTATGTCGTCGGCCGCAAGTCGCCCTTCACGCTCTACAGCGAGAAGGTCGTCACGTTCGAGGATGATGCGGGCGCCTACGACCAGCGGGACGCGGCGGGCTTCATCAAGCTGAACGCGCTGCGCCTGCGCCTGCTCGGACGGCGCGACCGCTGATCGAACCCTCTTGCGCGCGGCGCGGTTTGGGCGCCTAGTCGCGCCATGAGCATACGCGCGACAGGCAGGCTCCGTATCTTCCCGTGGCGGTACGGCATGTTCCTGCTGCTGCTCGCGCTCGCCGCGCCGCTCGGACTGTGCCTGCCCTGGCATGAAGCGACGATGGCGGGCTTCGACATCGCCGCCATCGGCTTCCTCCTCAGCATCGTGCCGCTGATGGATGCCGACGCCCGCGCGATGCGGGACAAGGCGATCCGCAATGACGCGAACCGGGAGGGGATGCTGCTGATCACCGGCATCGTCATGCTCGTGGTGCTGGTGGCGGTGGGCTTCGCAGTCTCCGTGCGCGGCGGTCCCCACGCGATCGCCATCGCGTTGCTGCTCGCGACGCTGCTGATCGCCTGGCTGTTCTCCAACATGGTCTATGCGCTGCATTACGCGCACATCTTCTACATGCCCGCCCCCGGCGGCAGGGGAAAAGGCGATGGCGGTGGTGGTGACAGGGCCAGCGACAGGGCCAGCGACAGGGGCGGCATCGCCTTCCCGGATACGAAGGAGCCGGGCTACTGGGACTTCATCTATTTCGCCTTCACGCTGGGGATGACGTTCCAGACCTCCGATGTGGAGGTGACGACGGCGGCGGTGCGGCGCATCGTCATCTTCCACTGCCTCGCCGCCTTCATTTTCAATCTCGGCATCCTCGCCTTCACCATCAACGTGCTGGGCGGCGGCTAGGGTCAGGATCTGCTGTTCTGACCGTGTCCGCCTTCACGGCTTGATTACCATTTTCGGCTAATCGCGGGCGGCATGAAGAGGGTGCATCCGGCGCTGGGCGATCCCCATCCCGTATCGGCGGTCGGCCATGGCGTCGGCCTCGCCGGGCTCGCGGGCCTTGTGCTGTGGACGCTCGTCGCCTGGCGGTTCGGCATGGACGGGCCGCATGCGGGCCTGACCGCCGTCCTCGCCTGCGCCCTGCCGATGCTGCTCTGGTCGCTGTGCGTCGACCGCGTGCACCGCAACCCGACGACCGGCATCGACTGGACCGACACGCCCCGCCCCTGGCGGGATGTCGTCGACATCGCCCTCGTCAAGATCACCGGCCTGTGGGCGACCTGGGGCGTCATCGCCGTCCTCTACTGCCTCGCCCGCTGGTACTGGGAGGGGGACTATCGCCTCGTCATGCGCCTGATGGGCTGGGTCGCGCCGGTGCTGCTGGCCGCCTCGATCCCCTATGTGCTGTGGCTCGACCGCTATCTGGTCGACCGGCGCGATGGCGCCTATGCCTTCGGCCAGTGGGTGATCGGCGGCGCGGCGGGCACGCCCGACCGGGACGCGATGGCCGACCATCTGCGCGCCTGGGCGATCAAGGGCTTCTTCCTCGCCTTCATGCTCTCCATCGTGCCGGGCAACTTCGCCAATGTCGTGCGCTGGCGGGCGGAGGACGTGATCGCCGGTCCGGCCAGCCTCGCGGGCTTCCTGATCATGGCGATGTTCCTTGTCGATGTGGTGTTCGCCACCGTCGGCTACATGCTGACGCTGCGCCCGCTCGACGCGCATATCCGCAGCGCCAATCCGTTCACCGCCGGATGGGTCGCGGCGCTGATCTGCTATCCCCCCTTCGTGCTGATGGGGCCGGGCGGACCGCTCGACTATCATCGCGGCGGAGCGGAATGGGATCGCTGGCTCGCGGGCTATCCCGCGCTGCTGTGGATCGTCGGCGCGGCGCTGGTCGCGCTGACCGCCGTCTATGCCTGGGCGACGGTGGCGTTCGGCCTGCGCTTCTCCAACCTCACCAACCGCGGCATATTGACCCACGGCCCCTATCGCTGGACACGGCACCCGGCCTATCTGGCGAAGAACCTGTTCTGGTGGCTGTCCGCCCTCCCGTTCCTGGCGGCGAGCGGCGACCTGGTCGACGCCGCGCGCAACACCGCGACGCTGGGGATCGTCAGCGGCGTCTATTACTGGCGCGCCCGGACGGAGGAAGCGCACCTGTCCGCCGACCCCGCCTACCGCACCTACAGCGCATGGATGGCCCGCAACGCCCCCCTCCCCCGCCTGCTCGCCGCCCTCACGGGCAAGAACGTCCGCCTCCTCCGCGATCCGGGCATGCAACCGGCGGAATAGGGCTGGCGGGGGGACATTCCTCCCCGGCACGGGGAGACGTGTCCGTCATTGGTCGAGGCTGTGTAAAAACGCGAACGCACGGACCAACAGCGTACGATTGTGACGAAGAGTACGGCGCGAGTATCGTGGCATCCGGCCCATAACTGGGAAACGCGCAGGACGTTTAGCGCGGGCGCGCGTCATCTTGGCCTGCTGCCGGTTTGGCGGACACCAAGATAGGCTCAATCAGGCTACACCAGCTTCCCGTTCGAAATCCATGGGGCTGAGATAGCCAAGGGTCCAGTGGCGGCGGGTCAGATTGTAGAAGCATTCGATATAATCGAACACGTCCGCTTTGGCCTGCGCTCTCGATCGGTAGACCTTCTTTCCGATCCGCTCGGTCTTGAGGGATGAGAAGAAGCTTTCCATGGCGGCATTGTCCCAGCAGTTGCCGGACCTGCTCATCGAGCGGGTGACGCCATTGTCGGCCATGAGCCGCTGGAACTGCTCGCTCGTATATTGGCTACCCTGATCCGAGTGATGCAGCACATTCTCGTGCACATCCAGATCACGGGCGGTCTGCGCAACAGCAACACCCCGCCCACGGACCAACCTTACCGCCTCAAGCTTGAACTCACGGCTGAACTTCCTTCTCTGCATCCTGCTCTCCGATAGGTGAAAACACCTTATCTCGGCGTCCACCAAACCGGCAGCAGGCCAGCGAGCCGAAGCATATCAAAAGCTGGGTAAGCACGATGAAGCGGAAGCAGAAAGGCCAAATAGCCATCACCGCCCGAACACCACCTCGATCATCAATGCTGATAGAAAGAGAGTGGTGGCAGGGCTTGTACCGAACCACAACCTTAAGTGTTGTAATTATTGAATAAAAAATTGAACTTCAGATGCTTTCTCCCACACTTTCTCCCACATAATTTGTTTTCTTCGACGTACGGTAGTACGCTTTGAATGTTTTGCCCCATAGAAGCAGGTGCACAATCCGCGCCTAAACCGACCCATACACGAAACAACAACGACCCGTTCAGAGCCTTTACGAAGGGGGTACGCTTTTGCCATGCCTCAGACACGACCGCGAGTTCGAAGCGAAGCGGTCAGGACCGATTTACATCGAAGTCGGCGGGCGGAAGCGCCTAAGTCTAGACAGGTAACGCGTCGTCGCTGGTAGGCGTCAGGATTTTCTGTTTATGTGGCAACAGGCTTTTCCGATAACGCCCCCTGTTCAGTAAGATAGGGCACCGGCCGAATCATCTCGCGCATGGTCAGACTTTGGAACGCTGAGTAATTGGTTCGGGGTCGTGAAACACTACTCAACGGCAAATTCTGGCAGGCTGCCATTGGTCACCCACAAGGACCAAGTCATTCGGATTGCAAGGCGTATCGCCGCCACCAGAACTCCCAGCGCCAGCCGCGCCTGCTGCCATCACTCCGACAAGTGCCTGAGCGCTAAGGGATGCCCCTGGAGCCCGACAATTTCCAGCTTGGTCATGAAACTCTATACACTGCAAGCTGGAATTAACGACTTTTACTTTTACCCACCCCGCCGAGACTCCTCCGGAAAAACTGACATATTTATAGTTGCCCTGGGCAACATAGGTCTTGGTGGAGGAACCACCGGAAAGATATCGCGATCCGGACATGCTTCCAGACACGTACCGATTAAACCCCCATGTCTTGGAGTCGGCCTGGACTACCCTGTCCAGGATTTGATCTAAAGCACTTCCGCTTGGGGATCCGTTCTTTGATTCCATGGCAGGTTGCCGTGATGTGTTCGAAGCGGAAGGGGGGCGTCCGCCTGAACTTGGGTCAAGCTTTGCGACGGCAGTAGGTGCAAGGGCGCGGATGGTCGTACAGTCACGATCGTCGATATTGCCACTGAGTTGACCGTTTGAAATAGTCACGGTCGCGCCGACCATCCTGAATCCCGCTGGCTGCCGCCTCCAACGGACGGGATCGATTTGGTATCGGTTACCGCCAAGCGGCTTCAAGTCAAATTCATAGCTGCCGTAGGGAACCCGACCACCGCCGAAATTAAAAGTGCCGCCCAGGCCATACCCTATGCTGCTCAAGTCAATGCTAACTTTCGTCAGCCCCTGCGCACATGTGTAGGTGCCCGTATAAATCGTCTGGTCTGCCGAGCTTAAACGCGGCGCAGCGTCGCCAAGGGACTCGATTGGTTCGCCCTCGACATAATCTGGTGGAGGCGTAAATGTTGCTCCGTTCTGTGCAAAGGCAGCGTCGTTGACTTGAAGACAAGCGGCAGCAGCATATAATAGAGCTTTGCGCATATCATACCTCAATCGCCATTGTTAAAGAATAGATCCGATATGTTACGGATCATGCTGTACCATCAGGCAATGGTCCACCAATCCCATGGATTTGCGGGAAAGCTTCCGCCGGAACGGCATTGCCAGTTTCGACTGACCGGCATGGACGACTCCCATCCGAAACGAGCCGGACATCCAGCAAAAGTGGCATCGCCGCCAACCTATCGCTGGCAGACCGTTTTCGTATCAACGTCACCGTTTTTGTCCGCATAGGTGACGACTTCCTTGCACCCACGATCGCGATATGCCCGTTCTGCCTCTTCCTTGCGCCTGTAAGCGTCCGTAATCGCGCCAACTGCGCCTCTCATGGTTCTGCTATCGAGACGGACGTTTGATTCCCATTTGTGCATTGTGATCGCGCCGCATTGTGGATCGGAGATTTTACCCTGCATGCCAAAGAAGCCTGCTGACCCGTCACGGCGGAGAACGGCACCGACAGGCCTGAAGCCGGGCGGCATGCTGTTCAACCTCTCCTTGTCGGGGTCCGGTGTCATTACGACGCGACCATCTGGGTATTCCTGGATGCGTACATGATATCGTCCCCAATCGAATGTGTTACGGAACATCCGATATTTGAACCGGAATTCGCCCAGGCGGACAAACTTTCCAACGGTGGCGCCTTCAGAGCGACCATATTGTCCGTCACCCTGGATGTAGAGTTCCAGTTCGGTCAGACCCTGTGCGCACTCATAAGTGCCGACATATTTTCCCTGGTCGAGGCCGACCAATTTCCCTGTCTGGCCGAATGCCGATTCGCTGAAAATGAGCGCGGGAAGGAAAAAAATAGCTGCAACACGCATGATTTTTTCTCCAATCCAATCAAAAATGGGGAAATCATATACGAAACTAAATTTTCGTTTCGAGTATTTCAATATTTTCTTGGGCAATGGCGGCCAAGTCTGAGCGATCGCCTTGCGCAACATCATTCAGTAGTTCCTTGGCCTCCCTTAGTGAATCATTGTCCAATCGGTTCATGAGCAGGACACCAAGGTTGAGCTTGGCTTCGGGCAGGTTCTGGGCGGCGGCGATCCGATAGGCAGCGATGGCTTGTTCACGATCGGGGAGGCCACCCATCCCCCACTCATAGTCCAGGCCCAAGTTGAACGCGGCGCGTGCATGGCCCTTTTCGGCGGCTCTCCTATACCATGTCCGGGCTTTGACGGGGTCTTTCATAAAACCCTGTTCGCCTTGGGCATGCAATACCCCGACAAGCGCCATGGCATCGACTTGCCCCTCATCGGCCGCCTCACGAAGCAGCGACTGCCACGCATCGTCAGATGTTCGATTGGGCGATTGCGCCCAGATCGCCTGCGACAAGAGCCATTTGGCGTCAGCGTCCCGCGGTGACGTTGCAGCCTGCAAAAGACCTTGCGCCTCCGCATACCGCCCCTGGGCGATCAAAAGGCGAGCAAGAGGAATAGTGCTTTCGGCATAGCCCCGCGCGCCTGCCGCGCGGAGCCAGCGTTCTGCCTCTTGTTGCGACTTTGCGTCGCCAGCGCTCAGGCGGACTCCAAGATTGTACATGTCTTCGGCGTTGCCGGCCGTCGCGCTCCAGCGGAGCATATCGTCGACCTCTGCCGCAGGGGAGGAGCCTGTCCTGGCAGCCTGTGCGGCTTCCGCGGAAATCCAGAGATGGCTCCCGCTTACGCCCAATAGCGCAACGCACATCAGCCATCCGGTCGTTCTCAGCCGGCGTGACCGCAGTCTGTCAAAGGCAGGTAGCGCAATGATGAGTGCTGCTAGGCCGAAGCTGGCGGCACCAGCCCATAGCATGAGACCGAGCGGCAGGCGGGTATCGACCTCAAGTGCCGCGACGGCGATGGCCGCGAAAGCTATGGCAAAAAGCAATCGAAGGATTTTACGCATGGGTTGGCTCCTGTTCCCAAGGAGTGGTAGGCAAAATTGCGGCGCGCTCAGGAAAGGCGAAGCTCGAGCACGAACAGTCGGGCGTTGACGCGAAGGCAGTCGGTATAGACGTCCGTAAGTACGCAGCCGACGCTGGCGCATCCGGTCAATGCGCCAAGGGCATGTGAGACGCTGCCGGTTCGTGCGTAATCGTCTTCGGCCACTGCGCGGCAACTAGCGTATATTGCTGTCGAACCAGGATAATCGCTTGCCAATCTACCGATCTCGGCGCGCACCTGGGCACGCGTGCTTTGCGCCGACGCCGGCTGGGAAAGCCCCATCACCATTACAGCGCCAGCGAAGATGGCGAACTTTTGCTTGGTCGAAGTGTTGAACATGGTCCGGTCTCCATTGCCGGCGCCCCCCTAGTGCGGGGACACCCTGTGGAACTCGGTCTAAGCGATCAGCTTCAGAGCTATTAGACGGATACCTGGCAAACTGGACCGGACCTGCTCATCAATGCTGTCGTGTCTGAGGCACGGTCGAACGGTCAACGCAGGAGCCTGTAGCAGGACCGCTGGTCCGTTGCTCGTCAGACGTGTCCAGACCCGCCAGCTCGCGCTGCCGCAAGGTCAGGCAGCGTGTAATAACGGCATCGACAAGGGGTAATAACTCACGCGTGTCCGGGACGTCCCAGACACGTGCCGTCCCGTCCGAAGAAGCGGTTACGACCCGCCGCCCATCGGGGCTAAACGAGGCGGAAACAACCTCGCCACTGTGACCCGATAGAGTGGCGGCGGTGGCAATGTCGCGGTCGACTGTCCAGATCCGGGCGGTTCCGTCGGCAGATGCCGTAACGAGCCTCTTGCCGTCCGGGCTGAATTCAGCCGAGTTAATGCTTTGGCTGTGACCAGCCAGCAATACTGACCTGATCGGCCGAACAGTATGGTTCCAAATTCGCGCGGTGCCATCGACATAAAGGGTGACAACATGCAGGCCGTCGGGGCTGAAAATGACATCCGTGACCCAGTCGTGGCCTATAAGCGGAATATAATCCACACTGCCATGATCGATCCGCCAGACCCGCGCTGTTCTGTCCCATGAGGCACTCGCCACAAATCTTCCATCGGGACTGAACCTTGCCTCGTTGATGCTGCGCGTGTGCCCCTTCAAGAAGATTGATGTTGGATGGTCATTATCAAGGGCCCAGACTCGGGCAACGTTTTCCCCAGCGGTAACAAGTTTTCTTCCATCTTGGTTAAGCCGGGCGCTGCGCAGATTCTGCTCAGGTACCTTAACTGATGTAAACTCCAACCGATCGCTCGCGGCAGTCCAAATGCGGGCTTCACCATCGCGTGAGGCGGTCAAAATCTGCCGACCATTTGGACTAAATTCTGCATTAATCAGTCCTTCCTTATGGCCAGCCAACGTGGCGGAAGCATGCTTATCGCTAGCTAAATCCCATATTCGGGCCGTGCCATCCGCTGAAGCAGTCACGACGAAGCGGCTGTCCGAACTAAACTGCGCCTTTGATACTTTTTTGGTATGGCCTACCAGTGGCGTAGATATGCGTCCGCCGTCTGCAAGTGGCCACACCCTTGCCGTTTTATCATAGGATGTCGTCACGATGCTCAGTCCATCCGGACTGAATGCGGCGCTGGTCAAGCCCTGCGCATGCCCGGCGAGGACAATGAAGTGCGGATTATCGAGTGCTGAATCCCAGCGACGGACCGTTCCGTCGAAAGCAACGGTGGTGACGTAGCGGCCTTCCTCAGAAAACTTTGCTGCCTCGATCGAACGTTGATCCCCCGCGAGCACGATGGAGGCCTGTCTGCCTTTCCCCAACGTCCATATCCGGACTGTGCCGTCACGGGCCGCTGTTACGATCCGTTTGCCATCGGGACTGAACGCAACGTGATTGACATAACTTGGATGCCCCTCAAGCACGGTGACGGCAGAAACATCGCCTTTGGCATTCCAGATGCGCGCAGTTCCATCGCTCGAACCCGTTGCAATCCGAGACCCATCCGGGCTGAACGCAATGCAATTAACTCTGCCGGTCTGTCCGGTCAAAACGATTGAACTGAGAGGATCAGTCTCGAGGTTCCAGATGCGGAGAGCGTCATTGTATGGAGCCGCGACAAGCTGACGTCCGTCCGGGCTGAACGCAAATGGACCTAAAAGCGAATAATGCCCCGGCAGCGGGATCGAGACAGGGCGGTCAGCATCCAGTTTCCACAGGTGAGCGGCATTGCCACCAGATAGTGTGACCGCAAACCTCCCGTCAGAGCTAAGTGCAGCCCGGCGAATATCGATCGACCCTCCGTCGTTCCCTAGCGTCGACTTCAGCTTGCCATCTAAGGTCCATATCTGAGCTGTCCGGTCGATCCCCGTTGTGATGACATGTCGGTCGTTTCTATTGAAGCTAGCAAATACAGCTTTATCACTTGGACCCTGTAGTGGGGTTGCTAATGGCTGGTCCGTTTTCAAATCCCAGATTGCAGCACCATGTTCCACGCTGATAGTAACCAACTTTTGGCCATCGTTACTGAATACTGCTTCTAGTAGGTTTCTGCCGAATTGCGGCAACGCGATCGAGCTTGGTGTCTCGGCATCGAAAGTCCAGATCAGGGTCGTCCCATCTTCATGAGCGACAACCGCTCGACGTCCATCTGGGCTGAGTGCCTTGATCTGGCCGACACGATTGTCGTCGCCCACCCGGAGCGCCATGATCTCCCGGTTGCCAAGATAGGCCTGCAACAGAGCGCTCTGCGCTGCACCGGTCCAGCTGGCTTCGTCGGCAGGATCGAGTTGGGAACGGGCCAGTAGAAGGCCGGTCATCGCGTCCCCTAGTGTAACCGCCTGACCAGCCAGCTGGGCGACTGCGCGGGACCGTTGCCTGCGTGCCTCAGCCGTTTGTGCTTCAGCGAGCCGTTGTTGCCGGGTCGCGAGGCGCGTTGCTTTCAGTGCCATGTCTCGCTGACGTAGAGCTTCGGCGCGCTGCTTGGCCTCGGAAACAGCTGCAGCCTGAGCCAGCATTTTTGCCTGATTGGCAATATTGGTTTGGTCGCGCGCGGAATTCCTGGCGGAGATTGCTGCAAGGGCCTCTTCCTTCGCCTCGGTTGCCTTTGCCTCCGCAAAGCGCTGACTGACTTTTGCCCGGTCACGTTCGAACAGCGCCCACCCTGTCGAGCCGGCAAGAACCACCGCAATTGTGGCGGCGGAGAGGTATCTCACATTGCGCTGTCGTCTGACCCGTGAGGCAGAGGCATCGAGGAATGCCGTCAGTACGGCATTCCTTGCCACGACTGGCACCAAGGCCCTTATCGCGTTCGCATTGACGATATCGCGAGAGCTGGTGAGCAGGCGATCACGCGGGTGACCTTCGTCGCCCCAGACTTTTGCCTTTTGCCGGAACTCCTCGATCAGCAGGCGGTTTTGGCGGGACTCGTTGAGTAATTTCGCCGCTTGTTCCCAGTGGCTGAACAGAGCCTCGTGGGCCACTCGTACCACGGCGGGGGAATCGGGTGTGGTGCCTTGTTCGGAGACCAGCACGCAGATCGCGGTGAGGGCGTCGATTAGGCGACGGCCGGGGGTGCCCAGTGGCCATTGGTCGATCGGCGCTGGCCGAGCGGTTTCGCGGGTGCCATCGGCTGAGGGGACAGCCAGAGCATCGAGAAGGCCGGGTAGTGCGGCTTGCGCCTTTGCATCGAGCGCCGCGTAGGCTTCTGCTGCCACGGTGCCGATCGCGCCTGCCAGACCGCCCAGCTTTTCATAGGCGACAAAACCGAGTGTGCGAGGGAAGGTTGCGTCAGCGTTGTCGTTTGTTTCGGGCCGCTCCTGCTCGTCATAGAGTTTCTGCAAGGCGAAGCCGAGCAGTGGCAGGGCATCGTCGGTGGCCATGGCATCGGCCAGCAGGGTTTGTGCAAGCGACACCCCGTTGGCACGCTGTTCGAATTGCAGGCCTGCAAGTTCGGCGGGTCGGGTGATGACTTGCGAGAAGGCATCACGACTCATGCGGGGCAGGTTGTACTGGCCATCCCCCTCGAACAGCGGGGTGAGGACGACCTGGCCTTCTTCATCGGCCAGCTCCAGATAGCTGGCGTAGAATTCGCTGCGTAACGTTCCGATCACCCAGATGCCGCGCGCCTGCAGCGCTTGCAGCAGGCGGGCCAAGCCGATGCGGGCCTGCGGCGTGAAGTTCAGCGTGAACAATTCTTCGAACTGATCGATGACGAAAACGCTGCATTGGCCTGCTTCTGTGGCCAGGCATGCCGGAAGGTCTTGAAGCGAGGGTGCGCCTTCGGGAGCAACCGCCAGCGCCATGCCCCGCTGCTTTTCATCGCGGACCTGCCATTGCGAGAGGATGCTTTGCGCCAGCCGCTGTTCATCAGCCGGTTCGTCACCCAGCCCGGAGGCGGCATCGCGCGGGCGCCATACCGCATATTGCAGGCCGGGCTTGCGCTTGATTAGCGCCGGAAGCACGCCTGCAAGGCAGAAGCTGCTTTTGCCCGCACCTGATGCGCCAATGACCAGCGCGCCTGGCCGCCCAGCCGCAGCACGGGCCTCAAGCAGCGATGCCAGCGCTTCGACTTCGCGCTGCCGACCAAAGAACACGCGGCTGAAGCGGGTGTCGTAGGCTTCCAAGGCGCGGAACGGAGACATGCCGCTCGGCCATGAGCCAAGGATCGGAACGCCCAAGACATCGAGCGCTTCATCGATCCGGTCAACCGGGCATAGGATCAGGCCGTTTCTGCGGCATTCGGCGCGCAAGTCATCGCCGATCTGCGCCTCATCAGCGCGCGGGTAGAACAGGCGTGTGCCGACTTTGGGACCAGAGGCCAGGGCGGCGCGGACCTTGACCGCCACCGCCTCGACCGAACCGACATTGCCATCAGAATCGAGCAATCCGGTGGCCATGAAATCGCTATCGGGCACGCCCTTGGGCAAGCTTGGTGCGCCCAGATGCAGGTAAGCGACCAGTCCGAACAGCAATTCGGCGCTGCGCCCAGTGACTTGCAGACTTGGCGGATCGATATCGATCCACAGACGCTGCACCGGTTGGTAGTGGTTGATTTCCCGGAACAGCAAGTGCAGCGCGACAGTGCCTGCGCGCTTGGCCGACAAGCCCAATTCGCCGTTGTGCACATTGTTGACCGGTGCCCGATCCACCTTGACCCGTTCACGTTCAAGCACCGGGGGATCAAAGGCCACGCGCAGGCCAAGAACCTTGCACACCTCGCCGCCCGCAGGCCCGGCGAGCAACAGTGATGCGCAATAAGGCTGATGGGTCACAAGCGACATTTACTTCCCTTCATCCCATGAAATTGCAAGGCCCTGAATCGCAATTGGCGATGGCAGGATGATTTCTGCCTGTCCGTCTTCGTCCACTTCGCCCAGATTGATCACATCGCCGAGCACGCGCAAGCGGATGGTGCAGCCGCGGAAAACCGGAATGGCAGCTTCGTTGACCCTAAACACGGCGAGCGTGGCAGGGCCGCCATCGATGGGCGCCAAGGTGAGCGTCCACTGCGCGGGCGTGTTGCGTGGGTCTTCAAGGCTGACAGCTTGCACATCATCCCCGCTGGTTGCGGCGGCAAGGCGCACGAGTTCCACCCAGTTATCGTTGGCGGCTGTAGTTTGTGGAGTCGTCTGCGCTACTGCCGCTAGCAAGGTGTGCCAGGGGATAGGGGCATCGGCAAAGGCGGGCAGGCTGAGGGCAAAGGCATCGGCATCATTAGCCCTGCATGCGTTTTCCCATGCATTCAGAGCATCAACATAGCCGGCAAGATCCGCGGGTCGGTTTGCCAAATCCACGCTGCCTGCATCGCCTGAGATGGCCTGTAAGGCCGCCAGCACAGCCTGGTCTGGCGCATTCATGCCTAGAATGGCAGCAAGGGGTGTTTCGCCCCATTCCACCAGCCGCACGTTCAGGTGTGGGGCGACGTGCTGCAAGTGTTGCAGCAGAGCAATGTCCGCCGTGTCGACGACGACAAGCAAATTCCATGCGCTGCCATCTGCAGCCAACCCTTCGAGCCGGGCTGCGAGCTGCTCGAGTGGGACCGGTTCGATCATCTGACTGGTCAGCCGCCAATCCAGCAGCGAGGGTGTGCCGGTTTCTCTGCGCCAGAATCCGGAAATCGATTGGAACGCGGGGTCCGAACATATCAGCCACTTGTCTAGGCAGGCTGTGGAAGGCGTGGTGGTCATAGCGAACCTCTGGCTTCGGGGGCCGCGATTGCGCGATCGGTTCCCCATGGAGTGGCAGTGATTTCCTGTCCGAGATCGGCCGATAGGCGCGCGCGTGCAGGTTCGGCCAGCAGTCCGACGCGCATCCTTTCGGCAAAGGCGCGCGTCATTGGCATGCCCGTTATTGAGGGCCTGTCCGGCACTTCTGGCATGGCAGAGCGCAGCGCCCCACGCTTTGCCTGCTCGCCTGCCATTTTCGGGCCATAGCGAACGAGGCTGTGCAGGTAATCGTACGCGCCGGGACGGAACGCCGGACTTTTGGTTGTGCCCGAAAGAAAGATGTCCATGGCCAGATCGGCCACCGCCATGCCAAGGTCGTAGGCGAGCAACAGTCTGTCGCGGGCAAGCGGGTCATGAGCCAACTGCGCTTCGATAAGCGTGCGCGGCGGGCACTGCGTCAGGTGGTGCGCGATTTGAAAACAATCAGGCAGGGCGTTCGCCAGCGGTGCGATAGGGCGGGCATACGCCGGGTCCTTTGCCAGCAGGACCGTTGCCGACAGGGCTTGGGCTATGCGCTGTGCGCTGGGGTGCAGGTCATCTGGCAATCCGTTGCCCTGCTGCAGAATTTGTTGCACTTGCTGGAAAAACGGCGTTCTGCTGGCATAGCGCTCGTCCAGCGAATACTGCGCCACGCCCAACTGGCTATGCAGGACATGCAGGAAATGCAGCATTTCAGCCGTTTCGGCCTGCGGCCCGACCAGTTCGTCGCCAGCCCTGCGCCATCGCGCATCAGGCTGATCAACGGCAAAGCCGGGCGGCGCGGGCAATAGCGTAGAAAGGCTGCTTTGCAGTTGCTTTCCTCGTGTCATCTGATGCAGCCGTTCCTCGGCACGGTCATGGAAAAAGCAGGCAGTGGTGATAAGGTCCTCGCAGTCAGGCTGCTTTGACAACCAGCTTTTCGTGATCTGCAGCAAGGCTGCCAGCAGATAGGCCCAGCGTTGTTTTGCAAGGCGGCGGCCTAGCTCCGGGCAATAAAGATCGAACCAGCTCAGCGCATGCGGCCACCACTCTTTCGGGTTCCAACGCTGCTCGCCTTCTCCATCGCCCAACAGGGCGAGGACCACGTAACACCGCGCCTCTAGCTCTGGTGCGCTGGCCAATGGCGGATAGCGCCTGCGGACTTCCGGGAACCACACCCCATGGCCGCCGGGAACGGGGACTGAACGCGCATGCCGCAAGGCATTTGCGGTTTCGGTTACGAACTCGGCAGACAATTTCATGATCTGGCCCGATCAGTTGAATGGGTTTCTTGCGTTTTGCACTCTGATCTTGCGAGAACTACGAGTTCAGGCAAGTTCGAGACAACGAACCTAGCTTGACCATTGTCCGTTTGGGATGGGGAAAGTTGGCAAACTAAGGTCTGAGGGGCAAACCCCGACCCTGTCTATCCAAGCTGGCGCGGCCTCGAGAAACGCACGCTCAATATCGTCGGACGGGTTCTCTGGTTTGGTCGGGCGCTCTAAGGTGGCCTTCTGATGCTTGCCCTCCTTGCCGCTTCGATCGTCGCTTCCGGACAGACCTTTACCTGCACACCCACACATGTCTGGGATGGTGACGGTCCGGTCTGGTGTGCGGAAGGCCCTCACCTGCGGATCGCGGGCATCGCGGCCCGCGAGATGGACGGCACCTGCCGCACCAATCAGCCCTGCCCCGATGCCACGGCGATTGAAGCGCGTGATGCGCTCGTACAGCTGATGGGCGGTGCCAAGGGAACAATCTCGACCGGTCATGTAGTGGTCAGAGGTCCGCGGCTGACATGCCGCTCTGAGGGGTCCGCAGGCGGAAACAGGACCGCTGCCTGGTGCCGTCTGCCGTCAGGTGCCGATCTGTCATGCGCCATGATCAAGACCGGCAAGGTCCTGCGCTGGGATCGCTACTGGAAAGGCCCGGCTTGCCGGTGAGCAGCACCACGCATCTGACCGGCATCGTCGAATGGGCGGCCAACGGACCAGTGCTGCGAACTGACGGTGGCGGGACTTGGGAACTCGACAACACCCGCCAGGTACGGAAATTCATCGGCGCCCGCGTCGAAGTGGTCGGGGAGCGTTCAGGGTTCAACGGATTTGCCTGCGACCAGATATGGCCTGCCGGAAAGCCTCGACCGACTGCATTCAAACTCCGGCTCGAATTCCTTCTTGCCGCAGCCTTCGTCGCCTACGGTCTCTACGCGACGGTTGGCGGGGTCGTCAGCGTGCTTGGCTGATGCTGAGCGACTGGGAGCTCTGGGCCTGCGCCAACCATGTCCTGCAAACCCATGCAGACAAGGCAGCCTTGCACGTCGCCGAACAGATTGGGGCTCTCGCACTTGCTGGCGATGAGGCAGGCATTCGGACATGGCAGGCTATCGCCCAGCGGATTGTCCAACTGAGCTCCAACGCCCAAGATCGACCACTCCAGTAAACCTCATCGACAAGACCTGTAAGTTCATCCGATCGGCGAGAGATCGCCCGGAAACAAACACGACTGCGCGGCCGGGCCGCCCTGGCTGTCGCCTTCGATGGTGAAGCCGCGCATGCGTTCGACCAGATGACGAGCAAGATCGACCCTGGCGCTGCGCTGAGCGCGCGGATCATCGGCATTGAGCCGGACGAGCGTGTGCTCCGGCGCAACAGCTAGCGCAACTTCGAGATGGGTAAGAAGGATATCGTAGGAGATTCGGGGCATGAGACAATGAGAACAAATAAAGAACTTCGCGTCAACCGGCCATGTGCGGACGCATGGGGACAGCGGGACGCTAGATGCCGATCTCGAACGGCTTCGTGATCGAACGGTCAAGTTCTGGCGGCTTGCGTTCCGGTGCTGGAGCCACACGATCTTTGGCCTGCCCTGTGGCTGCCGCATCGCGGAGGAGATCGACCGTTTCAAGCGCCGAGCGCTTCATGCCGGCATTGCGCTCGACCGCCGCCTCAAGCTTGCCAGCATTGTCGACATATAAGGTTAGGCCATCACGCAGCCGCGTGACTGTCACCAGAAACGTCTGCTGATTGGCCAGATTGCGCTCGCGGCTGTCCATCACCGCAATGCCGCGATCGGAGGTCAGCCCCTGCGCCATATGGGCATTGAGCGCATAGGCAAGATCAAGACGGCGGAGCATCGGGTCGCCCTTCTCCAGCCTGTGCTCTGCGCCCAAGGATGTCTTCACCACGACAGCCTCTTTGTCGACTGCGACAATCCGGGCCTGGTCGGCATTGAGCAGGCCCCGCTGGTGATCGGTCTCGGTCCACCGGATCTTGTCGCCGGTGTAAATGTCGAGGGCGCGGACTTCGAACAGACGCAGCGGATCCTGCTCACCTTGCGGCCTGATCTGACCGGGACGAAACTCGAACTGGCGGCCACGCGCGTTCTCCAGCGTGACACGCTCGCGTGCCACATCGGTTCCGACCACCCGGTATTCGCCCGCTGCAATAGCTTGGCTGCGCTGACGCCGCGCGACCTCGACCACCATGCCGGGCGCATAGGTGCTCGCATATCGCAGCTCCTCGCGGGTCACATTGACGCGCGACAGGGTCTGAAGCCGCATGGTTTCAGGACCAAGCTCGCCGCTGGATTTGAGGCCGGTCTGCACCGCATCGTTCACGGCACTGCGCAGGTTTCGGCCTGAGGCATAGATTGCGGTTGCCTCGCGCTCGGCTGTCGACAGGGACAGCCAGGCTGCGGCAGCTTCGACAGCAGCATCATTCCCCGCCTCGATCACCTGGGGTGCCAAATGGCGCATGGCGTCTTCGATGCGCCCTTCTTGCGCTGCCAGTTGGGCTTCACGCAGGCCTTCGCTGCGTGCGCGAAGATTGGTGCCCATCACCGCAGTCTCGATGCCGGCCTGCTGCATCACATCGAATGGCTTTCCAGCATCGACGGCACCCAACTGCTTGCGGTCGCCAATGCTGGCAAAGCGGCCGAGCTCGAGCAGGTTTGCCAGCCGCACAAGCTTCTCCTTGTCGGCATTGCCGACCATTGATGCCTCATCGAGCAGCACGACGGTGCCGCGCATCTCGGCCCGCGCCTCGGCGAGACGGTCCGCATCGGCCCCTTCAAGGAGATCGCGGTGCCGGGCGAGGAACCGCGACACTGTCATCGAGGCAATACTCGTGTCGCGCTCGAGCATCTGGACAAGCGTGTTCTGCACCGCGAGCCCGAGCACGCCCCTACCCTCCTCGCGCAGGATATCGGCGACAGGTTTGAGGACCGTGCTCTTGCCTGCGCCCGCGACGCCCTGGATCGCGACGATGCGGTTGTTCGAGCCAAGCAGCAAACGCCCTGCCCCTTCCTGTCCAGCGTTCAAGGTCAGGCCATATTTGATCTGGGACAGGGCCTGCAGACGGGACCCGGCAAGGTCGGGAGAAACAATCGCCGGCGCGGCGCCGCGCCCGTCTTCAACCCCGGCAATGATGCGCTGTTCGAGGCTTATGGCGTCACGTGTCGTGAGCAGTTGCCGGTCGGCACCCCTGCCCCTCTCCAGATGTCCCTGGCGGAGCAGCTGATCGACGCGGTGCTCGATGTCTGCAAGTGAGGTCGGGAGCGCAAAGCCAAGCGCTGCGCGGTAGATCTCGGCCCGGGTGAAGGCCGCCTCCCGCTCACCCAGATGCCGCACAGCCGAGGCGACTGCATGAATTGCGGCGACCTGCTCGACACTGCGGTTGGTCAGCCTTGAGGGTATCAGCGGGTCACCTTCCCGTAGGCCAAGCCGCTCGGCCAAGGAGGTTGCAAGGGCCTGAGCATTGCGGACTATCGCGCGCATCGTGGGCCCAACGCCAGTCACATTGCCAAGGTCCTGCGCGCTGCGGGCATTGGCCCTTGCAATGACCATGGCGGGATCAAAGCCCAGCCTTGTGGACGTATCCCGCCACTGCTGCCGCAGCGCATCGCGATCCTCGATCCGCCCCTTGTCCGCCCGGGTCATGAGGTTTGCTGCGCTGCGAGCGGCGAGCCCCCTCCCTTCCATCGTTGCCAGGCGGTCGAGAATCTCCGCCCGCCGCGAACTGAAGGCATCGCGCACATCTTTGGGCACACCGACGGCCTCGAAATTGCCGTGCTTGCCGAACTCCCCGACCTCGTAACCGAGCTTCTCGACGCTTAGCCGAAACCGCGCCATCGTCATGGCATTGAGCAAAGTATTGTGCTGCCAGAGCTTGTCATTGCGCAGCGCCCGCCATTTACCATCGGGCCCTCGCGTCACATTGGCAATGACGGCATGGAAGTGGGCGTTGGGCTCCTGGTTGCGGTTGGTGTCGTGCTGGAAGAGCGCGATCGCAAGGTTGCCGGTCTGGACAACACGCTCTCTGCCCCGAACCTCCATGCGGGTCTCGGCAAGGTTCTTTTCGGCCCAGCGCAGTGTTTCCCGGACGGCCGACGCGTAGGCATCGAGGATCCGTTTGTCGCCGCCCACCAGAGCAAGGACCGACCAGCTCTTCGGCATCGAAAAGGTGAGATCGGTCCCCGCCCGGTGCGCCCGGTTGTCACTGCCGACGCGGCTACCATCGGGCAGCAGTCCTTTAAGGACCGCCTCGAACTGCCGCGCGTCGACGGTCCCCTCAAGCCCGAGCGCGGCAGCGCCCTTCCCCAGCCATTCACCCGAGCGATCGGCATCAGCCCGCGTGTAGTAATTGTCGGCAGCGAAGTAGTTGGCCGCGCCGCCGGCGGTGCGGACATTGGCTACCGACAGCATCGATCGCTCCGCCATCCCGAGGCAGTCAGCGCCATGCTCACATCTCCATGTCGCCAAGATCGGGACCAGTGATCGGCGGGGGCTCGTGCTCCCGCAGACCATCCTCGATCATCAGCTTGCGCGCGGCGGCATCGCTGGAGCTTTGGCTCTTCGGGTTATCCGGCTTGCCCTGTTGCAGCCCTTCTGTTCCCGGCGTGCTGGCCTGGGGCGTGCCCTTAGGCGAAGCCGACTGATCCAGGACTGCAGCGGCTTCGCCTGTCGGGAGAAGTGGGCGGGCGGAAGGTCCGACTTTTCGCGCACGCACATCGGTTCTGGTATTCGACTGCTCCTTCCTGGCCTTGCCCGCCTTGTCTTGCCCTGAGCGAGCTGCCGGTTCCCGCTCCTTCGACGTCTTGCCGGGTGGGTGTTCCACTGCTCGCCAAATATCCTTGGCTGGCGCGTTAGGCTCCTGTCTCGGCGCGGCTTTCGGTCCCTGATCCAGCGCCAGTTCGCCCTGCTTTGGGACGACCGGCTTGCCCGCTCCGTCATCGTTGGACGAGGGATGCTCGCTGCCTGTTGGCGCTGCCTTCTGCTCGGCCTGCTCCGCCGCCGGATGGGGCAACGTGACCCTTGCCTTCGGGCTTTCCTTGACCCTGGCAATGAAGGTCTCCGCCCGCTTGGGTCGGTCGACGGGCTTCAGCTTGATCGGTGCGGCGGGAAAGCCGTCGGGGAACTTGATGTACCCTGACAGGCGCGGCAGGTTCATCAGCTGGTCAGGCAGCAGGAGCGGCTCGATATGCTTGCGCGGGGTCAGGCTGACCGCATCGCGGGCATTGTTGTAGCCGTAAGTGTAGCCCTCTTCCATGTCCCTGACCTGGCGATGGCCGATGAAGTCGGAGCACCAGGTGGCCGTTTCGCGGTCAGCGGTTCCAAGGATCAGTTTGGTCCGGGCAAGCGATGCCAGCGTCATCGCCATGTTCTCGCCGTAGACCTCCTTGAGCTTGGCATAGGCGTGGAGGCCGAGGACAATCGCGCCGCCGAAATTGCGCGCCGTCTGCAAGCCTTTCTCGAGGGCTGGCAGGCGGTGCAATGCGCCGAGCTCATCGACGAAGAACCAGCACTTGAGATCGCGGGTGCGGGGCATCGTCATCAGCGTGTTCATGGCCGTGTCGAGCCAGAGCGTAAGCAACTGCGCGCAGACGCTCATGTCGACATAGCGGGCCGAAATGAACAGGATCGAGCCTTCGCTTCGGGCGCTATCGGCCCCATCCTCGATCCACTGGCGGACCGAGAAACGAGGTCCGGCAGTCGGCAGCAGCTTGAGCGCCTTGGCGTTCACGTTGAAAACGGCCCGGATCGATTCCGCCATGCGGGCGGCTTCCGGCGCGGTCAGCGGATCGGCGATCGTACCGCGCATCATGGCATGCACGCGCGACAGGTCTCCGCGAAGAAGCAGCGACCGAACTCGGAAAGCTGCTGATCGAGTGCGGCGCGGAGACGATCGATCCGGCGCAGTTGCGCCAGATCGTTCGCGCATCGATGGCGCTCGGGATCGAGGAGACGCTGAAGCGGATTGCTCCCGCGTAAAACCCATCCGGCGGCGGCAAGGGGTTCGATGCCCCGCGCCGCCGCATCGCACGCGTGCAAATGAAGAGGCCCCGATGGCGTCTGCCACCGGGGCCTTGTCGTGAGGCAAGGACATTCAGTCCTCGTCGATATCGGGAGCACCTTCGTTGCTGCCGGACCGGCCCTTGGTGAGGAAGTCGACCTTGTCGGCGATGATCTCGCAGCCGTAGCGCTTGGTGCCGCTCTGATCTTCCCACTGGGTGTAGTGGATGCGCCCTTCGACCGTCACGAGTTGACCCTTGGTGCAATACTTGGCGACGTTCTGACCCAGGCCGTTGAAGCAGGTGATCCGGTGGAATTCGCTGTCCTTGGCGGTGTAGCCGTTTTCGTCCTTGTAGGTCTTGCCATCCTTGCGGGCGGGACGGTCAGTCACGACCGAGATCGAGGTGATGCTGGTTCCACCCTGGGTGGTGCGGGTTTCGGGGTCGCGAGCGATGCGGCCAACGAGGATAACGAGATTGGTCATGGGTTTTCTCCTGATCGAGCATTCCGGGTCCATCCCGGCTGCAAAACCCGAGCAGAAGCGCCCCGCGGCGAAGCGCACCGAAGGGGAACCCGGAACTGGTTCGGGTGGTGCGGGCAGCCGGGCACAGCCCGGCAACTCGGCCGGACCTGATCCGGGTTGCGCGTCTCGACGGGGGGTGATTCAGGGACAGGTTTGCATCGAAGCCGGGTGGAGCTGGATGCCTTGAACAGGTTTGCCCTGCCTCGTTTACCTCCGGTCCTGGCCGGATCATCCCTCCCCACCTTCCACCGGAGAACCCCCTCCTAGATCACGGTACCGACCGCTTCAGCAGGTGGCACGCTCCTGCTCGCCGCCGCGCGCAAGGACATCGAGGCAGCCTGGGCCCAGTTCGAGGAGGGGCGCGCTATGCTCGCCCGGGTCAACCGGGCGGCCATTGCCGCCGAGCCTGACCTCGCCAAGCTCGATCTCGACGATATCGGCGTGATGCTCGCGGTGATCGACGACCGGTTCGGCGGCATACCGCCCAAGGTCAACGACATGCTGCGCAAGGGAGCTGGCCTCTGGCGGCTTCACTTCGCGACGATACACCATGGTGGTGTGGGCGGGATCGCCGGACGGCTGTTCGCGCTGCCCGACACGATTGTCGCCTACATGATCGCGATCGGTGCCCAGACCTACGCCAATGCTGAGGCGCTCCGGCTGATGCAGCGCGACTGCCTGAGCGAGCATCTGCTGCTCGAGGGTCGGGTCATGGTCAGCTGGCATAAGGGGCGCGCGGGGCGCGAACAGCGGCGCAGCTTCATGCGAGACAAGAGCTTCTCGGTGCCGGTGCTGATCGAGCAGGTGCTGGCGATGACCGAAAGGCTGGTGCCGCATGCGCCGCAGCGGGACCAGGGAGCGCTGTTCCTCACCGGCATGATCGCAGCCTCGCGCGCAAACGGAGTGATCCCCTGCTATATGGCTTCCAAGCTGACCCGGCGGTTCGTCGAGCGGCACGGCCTTGTCGGCGACGATGGCAAGCCGCTGAAGCTCACTTTGGCGGCGCTGCGCGCGTCGGGCCTGACACTCGCACATGAGCGGCTCGGGCACGATATCCTGAAAACCCAGGCACTCGCCAATCATGCCAATCCCGATACGACCCAGCGCTACGTGGACCGGCCCCGGGTCCGGAAGGCGCAGGCGTTGGCGATCGGACGGTTACAGGCTCGGTTCGTCGAAGTCGTCCGCGGCAATGCCGACAGTCCGCAAAAGTCCGAGCCCGTCCCCGACCTGCGCAATGCAACCGCAGCCGGCTTCATGTGCCGGGATCCCCTTGCGGGCATTGCCCAAGGCCAGCGTAAAGGCGAGCTCTGCACGGCTTGGCTTGGTTGCTTCACCTGTCCCAATGCCGTGATACCTCTTGATGAGGAAGTGCTGGTTCGCCTGCTGGCGACGCAGGCCGCGCTTGCAGATGGGCGTTCTGCCATGGTGCCCGAACGCTGGCGGCTGCTCTATGCACCCAAGCTCGAAATCCTTGAGCGCGAGATTCTACCCCGGTTCCCCTATGCGATGCTTGAAGCTGCCGCACGGAAACCTCTGCCACCACTGCCGCCGGTCGAATGACCCCGCGCCCCCGCCCGATCGCACAGTCGTCCACATGGGAAGAAGCACCACTCTCACCTTGGGGCCGGTTCGGAGACGATGAATGGCTGCTCGATATCCGCACCGCAGGTCGCCGGGCGGATCAGAACCGGTTCAACTGGGCTGTGCCGCCACCGGAAAGCTCAAAGATCAGCGCAGGTGATCATGGTCGCCTGATCCGCGCGACGAAGCACTTCCTCTGGTCTATGCACTACGATCCTCCATCTGGACGCAAGCGGTCGTCACCGGCGTCGATCCATCAGAAAGCGATGGTGCTGCGTTCGATCGTGGAATGGATGGCGAAAGAAGGCCTCGCGCGCTTCGCCGAGATCGACCCTGACGCGATCGAACGGCTCTCCATATGGCTTCGCTGTCGTCCGTCGCGTGCGGGCAAGGGTAATATCGCGACGGCCACGATCACCAACTATCTGCTCGCGATCAAGGATCTCTACCGGCAACGGGGAAAGCTCGACGATGCGCCGCAGATCGATCCCTTACCGCTGGAAACGACCTATGAGGCTGCCGGCCACACCCGCGCAACAAAGGGCGCGATACCGTTCATCCCCGAGCCGCAAGCGATCGCTATCCTGGCCGAGGCCCTACGGTGGATCGAGGATCTTGGCGATACGATCGTGATGGCCGAAACGATTCGCCGCGATGCGCGAGCGCAAGGGTTGCTACGCGGAAAACGCCAGGCATCGGATTACGTCCGTGCTGCGCTGGGGCTCGCTTCGCTGGTCGGCCCGTCGGGCGAAGCGCTGGGCGGCGCCTATGCAGTTCGCCACGCCGCCACCCACCTCGTCGAAGCCTGCTACATCGTGATCGCGGGCTTCGTCGGCATGCGGGTCAGTGAAATCCTGTCGATGAAAGCCGGGGCAATCGAGTATCGCCCGATCGGCGAGAGCGGGGTCAATCAGGCCTATGTGGTGGCAAGGCTGTTCAAGACGGTCGACGATCCCGATGGCCGCGTTGAGCGCTGGGTGGCACCGGCGCCAGTCGTGCGCGCAGTCGATCTGCTCGAACGGCTGAGCGCGCCGCTTCGCGAGACCTCGGGCCGCGAGGAGCTGTTCCTGGTGAAGAACACGCAGTTCGGCGAGATCGTGCCGGTAACGCATATGCACATGTCCTTACGCATCAACAACTTCGCACGCCACGTTCATGTGCCCGATCATGACGGCAAACCATGGCCGTTCAGCACCCACCAGTTCCGCAAGACCTTTGCGCGGTTCGTGGCGCGTCGCGACCGCACACAGCTGCTGGGCCTTGCCGAGCACTTCAAGCACGCCTCCGTCGCCATGACTGCGCGGGGATACGTCGGCAGCGACTTCGACCTCCATAGCCTCATTGACCACGAAGCCCGCGCCGAAACCGCAGCCGCCCTCGACCGGTTGCTCGCTGCCAAACGGCTTGGCGGCAAGATGGGCGAACGAATCGTTGCCGGCAACGCCCGCTTCCGGGGCCGCGCGGGCGAACAGGTACGCCGAGACTATGTAGCGTTCATCTTGGAAGAAACGGACCTTCGCATCCATGCCTGCGATTATGGCTGGTGCGTGTTCCAGCAGGAGACATCCCGATGTGGTGGCGAGCTGCAACCGGACGAGGCTGGACGCGCGCCGGCGGTCTGCCTGACATGTGCGAATATGGTGATCGAGGCGAAGCACGCAGGCTACTGGCGAGATCGCCGGAGAGGTAATGCTGCGCTGCTGCCCGACGCCAATCCCATGACGGCTGCGGTGCTCAATGAGGTGGTCGGACAATGCGAGCGGGTGCTCGCGCAAATCGGAGATGACGATGGGCAAGATTGATGCGGATCCACGCAGGCACTCCGCAGCAAGGAGTTATCGGGCGGCGCTGGCACGACTGGCGCGCGGCGAAGGACGGCATCCCGACCACGCCGGACGAGTTGTACGGATCACGCCGGCGTCGGTTGCGCGCGAGGCCGGGCGCAGCCGCAACCCACTCTACGCGACCCACCGCGACATCCTCGATGAAATCGAAGCTGCGGCGCATGCTGACGTGCCAGTCCGCGATCTCGCTGCCAGGCTTGTCGAACTCGAAGGCGAACTGGTCCGGCTGAGGGCCGAGTCCCGACTTCACGGCGAGGAGCGCCGCGAGCTTGCCAGTGAGAACCTGGCCTTGCTTTACCGGGCGCGCAGTGCGGAGCAAAGACTGGAGACATACCTGCGGCGGACTGGAGGCGTCCCCGCGCAGGCAGCGGCGCAAACCGGATAGGTCGCTTAGCCTGCGAGGGCTGCTGTCTCCACCGGTGTATCGACCGGGCAGTCGCGATCGACCCGCTCCGAGTAGCGATCTACCAGCTGTTCAGCATGGGGGCGCAGGAGGACCGTGAAGCGCACGAGCTCCTCCACGACATCGACAATCCGGTCATAGTAGCTCGACGGCTTCATCCGGCCTGCCTCGTCGAACTCCTCGTAGGCCTTGGCGACGCTCGACTGGTTGGGGATGGTGAACATCCGCATCCAGCGGCCGAGCACGCGCAGAGTGTTGACGGAGTTGAACGATTGCGAACCGGCGCTGACCTGCATAACTGCAAGCGTTCGGCCCTGTGTCGGGCGCAAGCCCTTGTAGGCAAGCGGCAGGTGGTCGATCTGCGTCTTCATGATACCGGTAATCTGGCCGTGGCGTTCCGGGCTGCACCAGACCTGGCCTTCCGACCAGAGCGAGTGTTCGCGAAGCTCTTGCACCGCGGGATGGTCGTCACCTGAGACCTGGTCAGGGAGCGGAAGGTCCGACGGATCGAAGATGCGGGTCTCGCACCCGAAAAACTGGAGCAACCGCGCCGCTTCCTCGACTACCAGACGAGAATAGGACCGCTCGCGCAAGGAGCCATAGAGCAGCAGGATACGCGGCGGCGGATCGAGCTCACCAAGGCCCAGTGCCGGCCGGAGGTGCGCATAGGTGGGCTTGAGGGCCGGCAACCGGTCCGGCTCGGCGAGTGTCCGCAGCCGCGCGTATGGCGCGCCGGTCATGCGACGCGGTTCCCTTCGCCATCGACAACCGGTTCGCCGTCTTCCTTGGCAAATGCGGCCTGCTGGCGCTGCGGCAGGAGATCGAGCACCTCTTCGGACGGGCGGCAAAGCTTCACGCCGAGCGGCGAAACCACGAGCGGGCGGTTGATCAGGATTGGATGAGCCATCATCGCGTCGATCAGGGTGGCATCGCTCAGCGTCTCGTCGGCGAGGCCAAGATCGCCATAGGGCGTTCCCTTCTCGCGCAGCAGTGCACGCGGCGTCATGCCCGCACGGTGGATCAGGCTCTCGAGCAGTGCGCGTGATGGCGGGGTCTTCAGATACTCGATGACATGCGGTTCGAGACCGGCATTGCGGATCATGGCCAAGGCGTTGCGGGAGGTTCCGCACTCGGGGTTGTGGTAGATGACAATATCAGACGTCACGCAGGGCATCCTCACGCAGATCGGCTTCGGGGAAGAGCAAGTGGGCCACGCCGAGCGCGACGAGCGCGCCGACCAGCTGGCAGGCGATAAAAGCAGGTGTGTCCGAAAGGGCGATCCCGGCAAAGGTATTGGTCAACGCCCGGGCGAGCGTTATCGCGGGGTTGGCGAAGCTCGTCGATGACGTGAACCAGTAGGCCGCAGTTATGTAGAGTGCGACCGATGCGGGCACCGCCTGCGGGCGGTGACGCAGGGTACCGAGAATGGTCAGGGCCAGTCCGAAGGTTGCAACCAGCTCGCCGACCCATTGCCCCACTCCGGTGCGGGCCTTCGTTGAGATCTGGATCAGATCGATCCCGAACATGATGTGCGCCGCCCAGACTCCGAGGATCCCGCCCGCGAGCTGCGCCGCGACATGCCCTAGCGACTGACGCGTATCGAGCACGCGTAGCAGTCGGAAAACCAGCGTCACCGCCGGGTTGAAGTGCGCGCCAGAAATCGGGCCGAGCATGGTGATAAGCACATAGAGCATGGCGCCGGTCGCGGCTGTGTTGCCAACGAGGGCAAGCGCGACGTTACCGCCAGCGAGGTTCTCAGCCATGATCCCAGAGCCGACGACGGTCGCGAAGAGCATGAAACTGCCAACGGCCTCGGCCGCGATCGCGCGCTTCAAGCCGCGCCCTCCATGCGACCAAACTCGGCAAGGTGATCGGCGAGCTCGCGGGGATCGAGCTTCTCGAACGGAAGCGCCAGAAACGCCGCGACCCTTGCGGTCAGTGCCAGCCATGTTGCCTCGAACGCGGCGTCGACCTCGGCTTCGCTGCCTTCGGCGTCGGCAGGGTCGGGAAGCCCCCAGTGCGCTCTGATCGGCGTTCCTGGAAAAACCGGGCAGGCCTCGCCTGCGGCATTGCCGCAGACGGTGATCGCAATATCGATCGGCGGCGCGTCGGGACCGGTGAACTCGTGCCAGCTCTTTGAGCGGAAGGAGTTCGTATCGATCCCGCGCCGTCCGAGCAGGCGCAGCGCGCCAGGATGCGGCACGCCCTTGGGCCTACTGCCAGCGCTGTACGCCCTGACCCGACCTGCGCCCAACTGATTGAAGATTGCCTCGCCCAGAATCGAGCGGGCTGAGTTGCCCGTGCAAAGTACCAGAATGTTCATGATCCCCCCGATGGCTTGCGTCGGCTCAAGCCGCGCCGCGCGCTGCCTGTTGATCAACTCCGCACGACAGGTCAGGCATGCAGGGCACGCCGCCGCAGCAATTATTGGTCAGGTAGCCCATCAAACCGTTCATCGCGGCAAAGTCCGCACAGTAGATTATCGAGCGACTCTGGCGGCGTTGAGTGACGAGGCCCGCGTTGGCCAGTGCCGCCAGGTGAAAGCTCATCGACGACGATACCACCCCGAGCCGCTCGGCGATCTCCCCAGCGGGGAGTCCCTGTTCGCCCGCCTGAACCAGCAGCCGGAAAGCGCCCAGGCGGTGCTCCTGCGCAAGCGCGCCGAGCGCTCGTATAACGGCCGATGACTCCACGCCGGCATCTCCATTTTTCGATACATATCGAAATATGGAGATGCCGTTGCGCAGTCAAGCCTGTTCGATCATGCTGCTTGGCAGAGCGCGCTATCTGGCTGCTGGGCATGCATCCAGTCCGCTGCAGCTTGCGCCTTGCTCGCGAGCGTGAAAATCGCGCGGGCATCGGCCTTCAACACCTTCAGTAATCGCGAGGTGCTGATAATGTGAAGGAACGCAGCCACCCGCCTGTATCGGCGCCGTTAGCGCCTCACGCTCCTTCGCATTATTTCTCGACAAACC
>QFQF01000019.1 GCA_003248935.1 Sphingobium sp. | reverse complement strand
GGTCACGTGCGACCGCACCGAAAGGCCGGACATATGGAAGCAAGCGATCCGATCAAATTTTCCGTTCAGCCCTTGCAAGAGGGAGCCGTCCACATATGGGAACGGAAATGGGCCAAGCCGGGTTGCCAAGCCGGGCACTGCGCTGCACCATAAGGGCGTGACTGTTCTGGAAATGCCCGTTCTGCCGCCGCCATCGCCCTCCCTGCTCGATGGCGCGGCCCTGTTCCTCGATTTCGACGGAACGCTCGTCCCCCTGACCGAAGCCCCCGACGCCGTGCGCGTCGATGCGGAACTCTGCGCGCTCCTGCGACGGCGCCGCGATGCGCTGGACGGACGCCTGGCGATCGTCAGCGGCCGCTCGGTGGCGACCCTGCGCGACAGCTTTGGTCTTGGTGATTTCGTGCTGGCCGGCTCGCACGGGCTGGAAATCGCCTATCCGGGGAGCGATGTGATCGGCCCCGCCCGCCTGTCAGGCGTGGATGAGGCGGAGCAGGCCTTCACTGCCTTCGCCAGCGACAAGCCCGGCCTTCTGGTCGAACGCAAGACGCTGAGCGTGGGCCTCCACTTCCGCATGGCGCCGGAATGGGAGACGGCCTGTCATGCGCTGGCCGAGGAACTGGCCGCACGCACCGGGCTGTTCATCCAGGCAGGCAAGATGATGTTCGAGCTGCGCCCCGGCGGCGCGAACAAGGGCACGGCGCTGGCCCACCTGATCGCGCAGCCGCCGATGGCGGGGGGTACGCCGCTGTTTTTCGGGGATGATGTCACCGACGAGGAGGGCTTCGAAACGGCCCGCGCACACGGGGGCAATGGCGTACTCGTCGGCCCCGCGCGCGCTACGGCGGCGCAATGGCATTTGGAACAGGTTGCCGCCGTCAGGCATTATCTCGATACGCACGCCGCCTGACGCGCGGCGATCCGTCATGCCTTGAACCGGTGGGGTGAATGCCGAACCAGTCCGAACATCCGTCGTCCATGCCTGTGTCGGCCCTCGCACCGTCTGCGGACTCCCTGCTTGAATCCGACCGTCCGCCTCCTTCCCCCCATGAACAGCCCGCCGATGCCGCCGATGCGAAGGTCGCGCGGGAAGCCGGTGCCCGCACCCTGGACCTCTGGCCGATCGGCAATTGCCAGGCGTCCGCCCTGATCGACACCGCGGGCCGCTTTATCTGGGCCTGCGTGCCGCGCGTGGACGGCGACCCGGTCTTTTCCGCCCTCCTCGACGACGATGACTGGCAGGCGAAGGACAGCCGGGGCTTCTGGGCCATCGAACTGGAGAACTGCGTCCGGATCGAGCAGGCCTATGTCCGCAACACCCCGATCCTGATGACCCGCCAGACCGACGGGGACGGCAACGCGATCGAGACCTATGATTTCTGCCCGCGTTACCGCCACAAGGGGCGCATGTACCGGCCGGTGGCGTTCGCGCGGATCGTGCGTCCGGTCGCGGGCAGCCCGCGCATCCGCATTCGCCTGCGCCCGACGACGGCGTGGAACGCGGAGCAGGTGCCGATCACCTACGGCTCCAACCATGTCCGCATGGTACTGTCCTACATGGCGATGCGGCTTTCCACCGACGCGCCGATCGGCCTCATCTCCCAGGAAAGCTGGTTCCGGCTGGAGCATGACACCCATTTCTTCCTGGGGCCGGACGAAAGCTTTTCCGACGCGCTGCGCCCCGCGATCGAGCGCATGTATGACGAAACGCTCCAGCACTGGCAGCTGTGGGTCCGTGGCCTCGCCATCCCGCCCGAATGGCAGGAAGCGGTGATCCGCTCGGCGATCACCCTGAAGCTTTGCCAGCATGAGGAGACCGGCGCGATCGTCGCCGCGCTCACCACCTCCATTCCCGAGCATGCCGACAGCGGGCGGAACTGGGACTATCGCTACTGCTGGATACGCGACGCCTATTATACGGTCGAGGCACTGAACCGGCTCGGCGCGCTCGACGTGCTGGAGGGGTATCTCGCCTATCTGCGCAATATCGTCGATGGCGCGCGCGGCGGCCATATCCAGCCGCTCTATGACGTGCGGGGCAACGCGACGCTGGAGGAATGGGAGGCGGAGGCGCTTCCCGGCTATCGCGGCATGGGTCCGGTACGGGTGGGCAACGCCGCCTATTCCCAGGTCCAGCACGACGCCTATGGCCAGATCGTACTGTCTTCCGTGCAGGCATTCATCGACCAGCGCCTGCTGCGCATGGCCGGGCGTGCCGATTTCGATTCGCTGGAGGCGATCGGCGAGCGGGCATGGAAGGTGTTCGACCAGCCCGACGCGGGCCTGTGGGAACTGCGCACGCGCGCGCATGTGCACAGCTATAGCGCGGTCATGTGCTGGGCCGCATGCGACCGGCTTTCCCACGCCGCCGCCGCGCTTGGCCTCTATGATCGCGCCGCGCACTGGGCGGAGCGTGCGACGGAGATGCACAATCGCATCATCGCCGCCGCCTGGCGTCCTGACAGCGAGGCATTATCAGCCAATTTCGAGGACGACGCGCGCGACGCCTCCCTGCTGCAACTGCTCGACCTGCGCTTCCTCAGCGCCGACGACCCGATGTTCCTGGGCACGCTCAACGCGCTGGAGCGCGACCTGCGGCGCGGATCGGACATGCTGCGCTATTCGGCGCCCGACGATTTCGGCGAGCCGGTCACGGCCTTCAACGTCTGCACCTTTTGGCTGATCGAGGCACTGCACCGCACCGGCCGCCGCGACGAAGCCCGCGCCCTGTTCGAGGAGATGCTGTCGCGCAGGACCGTGGCCGGCCTGCTGTCGGAGGATATCGACCCCGAGACAGGGGAATTGTGGGGCAATTATCCCCAGACCTACTCGCTCGTCGGCATCATCAACTGCGCCGTCCTGCTGAGCAAGCCATGGAGCGAATGCAGATGAGCCGCCTCATCGTGATATCCAACCGGGTGAAGAGACCGGGGTCGGGCGCCGATCAGGGCGGTCTCTCGATCGCGCTGTCCGCCGCGCTGCGCGAGAGCCGGGGTATCTGGGTCGGCTGGTCGGGCGAGACGACGGCGCAGTTCACCGGCCAGATCGCCTTCAACGACGATGACGGCGTCAAGACCGCGACGATCGACCTGGAGGAGCAGGACGTCGACGAATATTACAACGGCTACGCCAACAAAACGCTGTGGCCGCTGTTCCATTTCCGTATCGACCTCGCCGAATATGCGCGCGATTTCGAGGGTGGCTACAACCGGGTGAACGAGCGTTTCGCCGACACGACCAGCCCGCTGATCGAGCCGGACGACATATTGTGGATACATGATTATCACCTGATCCCGCTCGGCCAGATGCTCCGCGATCGCGGGCACGAGAACCGGATGGGCTTCTTCCTGCACATCCCCTGGCCGCCGACCCGCCTGCTGGTGTCCCTGCCCCATCACACGAAGCTGGTGGAAACGCTGTTCGCCTACGACGTCGTCGGCTTCCACACAGAGGAGTGGCTCGAATCCTTCCGCCATTATGTCGAGAAGGAAATGGGCGGAAATGTGGACGGCGATTATGTCACCGTCGGCAATCGCACCATTGAGGCCGTGGCATGCCCGATCGGGGTCGACGCACAGGAATTCATCAACGCGAGCAAGTCCGAACAGGCGGCCGCGATGTGCGGCCAGGTGCGGGAGTCGCTTCAGGGCCGCGCGCTGATCGTCGGCGTCGACCGGCTCGATTACTCCAAGGGGCTTGAAGAGCGGTTCAACGGCTATGCCCGCCTGCTCAAGGACCATCCCGAAACCCATCGGGAGGTCGTGCTTCTCCAGATCGCGCCACCGTCGCGCGGCGAGGTCGAGAGCTATCAGGAAATCCGGGCCACGCTCGACGCGCTCGCCGGGCGGATCAACGGCGAATACAGCGACGTCGACTGGACACCGATCCGCTACGTTAACCAGGGCTATCCCCGCGACCGGCTGGCGGGCGTGTACCGGGCCGCGCGGATCGGCCTCGTCACCCCGCTGCGGGACGGGATGAACCTGGTGGCGAAGGAATATGTCGCGGCGCAGGACCCGGAGGATCCCGGCGTCCTCATCCTCTCCCGCTTCGCGGGCGCGGCGCTGCAACTGAAGGACGCGCTGCTGATCAACCCCTATTCGCCCGAAGAGATGGCCGACGCGATACTGAGGGCACTGGCCATGCCGCTCGACGAGCGCAAGCGCCGCTGGCAGGCGATGATCGCCAGCGTCACGGAGCAGGACGTCAACTGGTGGCGCGGCTGCTTCACCGCGCGCCTGTCGGGCGCGTCGACGGACAGGGCCGAAACGCCGGAAGTCGACACCGCGCTCAACTGACGCCGGTTTCTGCCCGGTCCGGCATTGCGCCTCCGGAATTGCGGGTCCGCCGCCGCAATTTGCACCACCGGAACAATTCGGTTATGGGCGGCCGAACCAGCCCCGGCGACCGCCAATCCTCCTCGATTCGCGTTGCCGGGGCGCATTTTTTCCAGACAGGAAGTCCGCCATGGCCCGTCGCCGCCAGATCTACGAAGGGAAGGCCAAGATCCTTTACGAGGGTCCGGAGCCCGGCACGATCATCCAGTATTTCAAGGATGACGCCACCGCCTTCAACGCCCAGAAAAAGGGCACGATTTCGGGCAAGGGCGTCCTCAACAACCGCATCTCCGAGCATATCTTCACCCTGCTCGGCCAGATCGGCGTGCCCACCCACTTCATCCGTCGCCTGAACATGCGCGAACAGCTGGTCCGGCAGGTGGAGATCGTGCCGATCGAGGTCGTGGTGCGCAACGTCGCGGCCGGTTCGCTGAGCAAGAAGCTGGGCATCGAGGAAGGCACGCAGCTTCCCCGCACGCTGATCGAATATTGCTACAAGGACGATGCGCTCGGCGATCCGATGATCTCCGACGAGCATATCGCCTGTTTCGGATGGGCGACGCAGGATGAAATGCACGACATCGCCGACATGGCGATCCGCGTGAACGACTTCATGTGCGGCCTGTTCGCCGGCATCGGCATCCGCCTCGTCGACTTCAAGCTGGAATTCGGACGCCTGTGGGACGGCGATTTCAGCCGCATCATCCTGGCCGACGAGATCAGCCCGGACGGCTGCCGCCTGTGGGACATGGAAACCAACGAGAAGCTGGACAAGGACCGTTTCCGCCGCGATCTGGGCGGCGAGGTCGAAGCCTATCAGGAAGTCGCCCGCCGCCTCGGCCTGCTGCCGGAGGGTACGGACACGACCGTCCTCGACCTCGACACCCACCGCAAGAAGCGCGGCAGCTGAACGACGCCTGCGCCGATGCGCCGCGTCAGAGCAGCGCGTCGGCCAGCAGCTTCAGACCCAGCAACACCATGAACAGGTAGATCAGGCGATAGAAGCGCGCCGGATCGATCCGGCGCACGATCGCCACGCCCGCAAATGTCGACACCAGCGCGACCGGCACCAGCAGAGCGGTCGCCGTGAGGTTGGCATTGGTGAACTGCCCCAAAGCGGCATAGGCCGGCACCTTCATCCAGTTCATGATGGCGAACGCGATCGCTGTCGTGCCCACCAGAGTATCGCGCGGCAGGCGGCGCGGCAGCACCCACATCTGAAACGGCGGCGCGCCCGCATGAGCGATCTGGCTGGTGAAGCCCGACGCCACGCCGAACAGCCTTCCGACCCAGAGCGGGGAATTGGAGGGAACAGGAATGGTGCCTCCCCGCTCCTGCCACAACCGATGCAAGCCGAAGACGACGGAAATTCCGCCGACCACGCCAAGCACGGCCGTTTCCGAAACGCGCGCGGCGAACAGATAGCCAAGGACGATGCCGATCGCCATGCCGGGCAGCATCGTGCGCAGCACCTGGCCGTCCCAACTGCGGCGATAGGCCCAGACGCTGACCGCATCCTGCAGGATCAGGATAGGCAGCAGGATCGCCGCCCCGCGCACAGGGTCGACGCCCAGCGCCATGACCGGCATGGCCAGCGCGCCGAGACCGGCGAAACCACCCTTCGCCAGTCCGGATATGACCACCGCGACGATCGCGCACAGATAATAGAGATGCACCTCACTCATGCGACGCGCTTAGGGACAAACAGAGCGCTTGGCACCCCCTGTCGTCAGGGTTAGCGCTTGCCCGCGCGGCGCTGCCGCTCTAGGGGGGCACCCATCCAAACAAAGGAGCCGCCCGGACATGAAAGCCCGTATCTTCATCACCCTGAAAGGCGGCGTCCTCGACCCGCAGGGCCGGGCCATCCATCATGCGCTCGAAGGCCTCGGTTTCGGCGGCGTCAATGACGTGCGCGCGGGCAAGCTGATCGAACTCGATCTGGCCGACGGCACCAGCGATGCGGACATCGACGCGATGTGCAAGACGCTGCTCGCCAACACCGTCATCGAAAACTACCGGATCGAGAAGGTCGCCTGACCATGAAGAGCGCGGTCATCGTCTTCCCCGGAAGCAATTGCGACCGCGATCTCGCCGTCGCGATCGAGAAGGTCAGCGGCGTCAAGCCGGCTATGGTGTGGCATCGCGACACCGCACTGCCCGATGGCGTCGACCTGATCGGGGTACCCGGCGGCTTTTCCTATGGCGATTATCTGCGGTCCGGCGCGATGGCCGCCCGCTCGCCGGTGATGCAGGCCGTGGCCGCCGCCGCTGCCCGCGGCGCCTTCGTCCTGGGCATTTGCAACGGCTTTCAGGTGCTGACCGAAGCCGGTCTGCTGCCCGGCGCGCTGCTGCGCAACGCGGGCGGGCATTTCGTCTGCCGCGACGTGGCCCTGACGGTCGAGAACAGCCAGTCGGCGTTCACCGCGCGCTATGCGGCGGGCGAGAGCATCCGGATCCCGGTGGCGCATCATGACGGCAATTACTTCGCCGATGATGCCACGCTCGATCGCCTCGAGGGCGAAGGACGGATCGCGTTCCGCTATGGCGAGCCGGTGAACGGATCGGCCCGCGCGATCGCCGGCATCCTGAACGACGCGGGCAACGTGCTCGGCATGATGCCGCATCCGGAGCGGATGATCGAACCCGCGCACGGCCGCACCGACGGACGCCCCATGTTCGAGAGCCTGGTCGAGGGGCTACTCGCCCGCGCCTGAACGGGTAACGGACCCGGTTTCAGCGACGTTGACGGGGCTTCATGAAGCCCCGGTCGCGCAGGGCTACGACGATCATGATCATCGTGGGCAGGAACATCGTGTTCTTGATGTCGTGCCACGATGCCGGCCAGTTATTCTCGATCGTGCCGAACGGCTGGTTCATGTCGACCAGTTCGTTCAGGCATTCGACGCCCAGCACCATGAGCCATGGCATCGGATGGCTGAGGCGCCGTCGCGTCACGAGCGCGAAGAACAGGAACATCAGCACGCTGACATGCACGTGCACCGCGTCCGACGACAGGCCCAGGACATATTCGATCTGGACCTTCACCGGGCCCCAGACCATCGCGAGGTCCGCCAGCGACACGCGCGTCAGATCCGCGTGCGGAAGGGCGTGAAGTTGGTGCCGCTGTCGTAGATGTCGAGCCCTTCGCGCCGCTTGAGCGTGCCGACGATCATGTAGGTGACGGGCGTCAGCACCACTTCCCAGCCGACCTTCATCGCCCAGTTGGTGACCATGACGGTCAGCACCTGATCATGGGTCCACACGCCAAGGAAGGCGAGCGGGTAGAACAGCAGGCTGTCCACGCCCTCGCCGATGATGGTCGAACCGATGGTACGGGCCCACAGATGCTTGCCCTGCGTCACCACCTTCATCCGCGCGAGGACGAAGCTGTTGGCGAACTCACCTGCCCAGAATGCGGCCAGCGAGGCGAAGACGATCCGCCAGGTGTTGCCGAACACCGATTCATACGCCGCCTGATCGGGCCAGCCCGGCGCCGGGGGCAGCTTCACCACCACCCAGCTCATCAGCGCCATGAACAGCATCGCGCCGAACCCGGCCCAAACGCAGCGGCGGGCACGTGCATAGCCGTAGACTTCCGTCAGCACGTCACCCAGCACATAACCGAGCGGAAAGAACAGGATGCCTGCGCCGAAGGTAAAGCCGCCAAGCTGCGACAGCTTCGCCGCGCCGATCAGGTTGGACAACAGCAGGATGGCGACGAAGGCGGCCATCGCGAAGTCAAAATAGCGCAGCGGGCGGTTGCCCAGCGTACCCGCCTCGATCCGCCTGACGCCATATTCGTTGATGCTGCCGGGATCGGATGACGCCATGCCCCCTTCCATATCCCGCTTTCCCTGCTTTGCAATCGGCAGTCGCGCGCATTGCAGCATTTGCAAGGGACCACGCGCAAGGCTATGCGGACCTCGGGCGCCCGTAGCTCAGCTGGATAGAGCACCCGCCTTCTAAGCGGGTGGTCGCAGGTTCGAATCCTGCCGGGCGCGCCAATTCGGGGCTTGACCGTATCATGGCGCTAATACACTCTGGCCGAACAGCATGAACGACGCCTCGCCTCCCATCGCTGCGGACGATCCGCGTACGGCGCCGTTCGGCACGCAAGCCGGCGGTGGTCCGCCCAGTTCCTTTCCGCCGCCGACGCCGTTCGCGAAGAAACTGAAGATCATGGTGTGGGTGCTGGCGGCGCTGCTGGCGCTGTTCATGGCGCTGGTGGCGTGGCTGGCGATCACCGCGCCGATGTCCCGCTCCCTCCAGCCGATCGCGCCGCCCAGCATCACGCTGATGTCGCAGGACGGCAAGATGATCGCGCGCAAGGGGGCGATCATCGACAAGCCGGTGACGATAGCCGCCCTGCCCGCGCACGTGCCGCAGGCGTTCATGGCGATCGAGGACCGGCGCTTCTACGATCACTGGGGCATCGACCCGCGCGGCATCGCCCGCGCCATGTGGCGCAACATGTGGGCGGGCGGCACGAAGGAGGGCGGCAGCACGATCACGCAGCAGCTGGCCAAGGGCGTGTTCCTGAACAACGACCGCACGATGGGCAGAAAGCTGCGCGAGGTGCTGATCGCCTTCTGGCTGGAGGCCTGGCTCAGCAAGGACCAGATTCTCGAGCGGTATCTGTCCAACGTCTATTTCGGCGACAATGTCTACGGCCTGCGGGCCGCCTCGCTCCATTATTTCAACCGGCAGCCGGAACGGCTGACCATCCCGCAGGCAGCGATGCTCGCCGGATTGCTCAAGGCGCCGTCGCGACTGGCGCCGACGGCCAATCTGTCCGGCGCACGCGAACGCGCCCGGCTGGTCATGCATGCGATGACCGAGGCCGGTTTCATCACGCAGGCACAGGAACAGGCGCTTCGCCCTGCCGTGCTGGACGTGCAGGAGGCCCCGGAGTCGACCAGCGGCACCTATTTCGCCGACTGGGTACTGCCGCAGGCGCGCGACAAGGCCGGGGCCGTTTATGGCGCGCAGGACGTCGTCACCACGATGGACTTCCGCCTGCAGAAGATCGCGGAGGGCGCCGCCCGCCGCGCGCCGCTGGGCAAGGCGCAGGTCGCGATCGTGACGATGAAGCCGGACGGCAGCGTCGTCGCCATGATCGGCGGGAAGTCCTACAGGGACAGTGCCTTCAACCGTGCGGTGCAGGCGCGCAGACAGCCCGGCTCCACTTTCAAGCTGTTCGTCTATCTGGCCGCGTTCCGGGCGGGCATGACCCCCGACGACATGATCGACGACACGCCGATCACGGAAGGCGAGTATCGCCCCGCCAATCATGACGGCCGGTATCGCGGCCGCATCACCCTGCGACAGGCGTTCGCCGTGTCGAGCAATGTCGCCGCCGTCCGCCTGGCCGAAAAGGTCGGCGTGAAGGCGGTGATCAAGGCGGCACGTGACCTGGGCGTTACCAGTCCGCTCGGCGAAGACCCCAGCCTGGCGCTCGGCACATCCGAAATCTCTTTGCTGGAACTGACGCAGGCCTACGCGGCGATCGCCGCCGGTGCCTACCCGGTCGTCGGCCATGGCCTGCCGCCCGAGGAACAGGGGTGGTTCGCACGCCTGATGGACCGGCAGCGGCATTTCAGCGACGGCGAACTCAAGATGATCCGAGACCTGCTGTCCTCCGCCGCCAATCGCGGCACGGGAAGCGCGGCGGCGCTGCGCACCAGCACCTTCGGCAAGACCGGTACGACGCAGGACAATCGCGACGCCTTGTTCGTCGGCTATGCCGGCGGCCTGGTCACCGCCGTCTGGGTGGGCAATGACGACAACACGCCCCTGCCCGGCATTGCCGGCGGCGGTTTGCCGGCACGCATCTGGCGCGACTTCACTGCGCGCGCCATCGGCGAACCGAGCGAGGAGGAAGTGCCGGAAGACAGCAATGAGGATCTGGTCAACGCCATCGCCAATGTGAATGTGGAAACGGGCATCGGCAATCTGTCGATCGGGATCGGCCCCAACGGCGTCAACGTGAACGCCGACGCCCTGCGCATACCGGACCTTAATCTGGATCTCGGCCAGAGTGGGCAGCAGCCTGCCCCACCGCCCGCACAACGCCAGACGGCGCCGCAGCCACCGGCGCAACCCGAGCCCGCACAACAATAGCGAACCAAAACAAAGGGGCCGGCAATCCCCCCGGATGCCGGCCCCTTCTTTCCCCCCGGAGAACGGTTACCCCGCTCCTGCCCGAACCTCAGCCCGCCGCCCTCAGGCGACGCGGACCTCCGGCATTTCGTCCTCGTCGGAGTCACGCAGCACATAGCCGCGGCCCCAGACGGTCTCGATATAATTCTCGCCATTACAGGCCAGCGCCAGCTTCTTGCGCAGCTTGCAGATGAAGACGTCGATGATCTTGAGTTCCGGCTCGTCCATGCCGCCATAGAGGTGGTTCAGGAACATTTCCTTGGTGAGCGTCGTGCCCTTGCGAAGCGAGAGCAGCTCCAACATCGCATACTCCTTGCCGGTCAGGTGGACGCGGTTGCCGTCGACCTCGACGGTCTTCGCATCCAGGTTGACCGCGAGCTTGCCGGTACGGATGACCGACTGGCTGTGTCCCTTCGAGCGGCGGACGACGGCATGGATGCGCGCCACCAGTTCCTCGCGATGGAAGGGCTTCGTCACATAATCGTCGGCGCCGAAACCGAAGGAGCGGACCTTGCTGTCCATCTCACTGACGCCCGACAGGATCAGCACCGGCGTCTGGACCTTCGACGAACGCAGCTTCTTCAGCACGTCGTAACCGTGCATGTCCGGCAGGTTGAGGTCGAGACAGATGATGTCGTAGTCATACAGTTTACCCAGGTCGAGGCCTTCCTCGCCAAGGTCCGTCGTATAGACGTTGAATCCTTCGGTCGTGAGCATCAGCTCAATGGCTTTCGCCGTTGTCGGCTCGTCTTCGATCAGCAGCACGCGCATATGCAGCCCCTTGTTCAGATTGCGTTGACCAGATCCATCAACGCGCAATTGCCCCCGTTTGCTTCCCTGCCGGGCTTCAAAGCGGCATGACATTAACCAAAACAACAATGAACGCAAAAGGTTAATTTTTCCTGAAGCGGCCTTAATCCGCGAGTCGCGGCCCGCGAATCGGGGCGTGAGCGGGCACCTCGGCTTTTGGTCCGCTCCGGCGCGAAAGCGGGCGGCCATGCCGGAAGTGAACGATAGCGGCGCGATCGTAGCGATTTGATTACCATGCCCGTCAACCGGTCATCGGTCGTCTTCAGACTTCCTTGCAAGCATGCCGGTCGGTGAGAAACGCCAGCAGCGCCTCGACCCGGGCCGGTCTCAACCGCGATGGCGGCGTCACCAGATGAAGGCCGAGCGGCGGCGGACTCCACTCCGACAATATCTCCTCCAGCGCACCCGACGCGATGTCGTCGCCGACGATGAAATCCGGCAGCATGGTGATGCCAAGCCCGGCCAGCAGGGGCGGCAGCATGGCCTCCCCGCTGTTGGCGGTCATGCGGATGCGCGGCTGGACAACCACGGTCTGCTCGCCCGGTCCGGTGAAACGCCAGACACCCGGCTGGCGGACATTGGCATAGGCAAGCCCGTCATGCAGCGCGAGATCGGCCGGATGGGAGGGACGTCCCCGCGCCTCCAGATAGGCGGGCGCAGCGACGATGTGCACCCGCACGTCCGCCAGCCTGCGCGCCCGCAGGGAACTGTCCGGCATGTCGGCAATGCGCAACGTGGCATCCAGACCCATTTCGACGATGTCGATGTGCGCGTCGGACAGATGCAGATCGACGGTGATGCCGGGATGGAGCAGCAGGAATTCGGTCAACAGCGGCGCCACCCGCTTGAGGCCGAAGGTCATCGGCGCCGCCAGGCGGACCAGCCCCGACAGGTCGGTGATCTCATCGCGCGCGGCCTCCTCCGCCGCCAGTCCTTCGGCAACGATGCGCTGGGCCCGATCGGCAAGGCGCCGCCCGCTTTCGGTCAGGGCCAGCCGGCGGCTGGTGCGGCTGAACAGGCTGGTGTCGAGGTGCTGTTCCAGCCGGGTGACGGCCTTCGACACCGTCGCCTTCGACACGGACAGGGCGCGGGCGGCATCGGTGAACGAGCGATGCTCGACGACCGCCGCGAACATCGCCCATGCTTCAAAATCGGGTAGCCGCATAGGGAAACAATCCGTTTCAACACTGCCTGTTTATGAAACGATCCTGAAGGCTATCTTGAGGGAAATCAAGCGGCGCAGGGCATTACGGCCCGCCCCGCCCCAAAAGGAACTGGCACAATGATCGAGAAACGCGCTTTCGCTTCGCTCGGCCATGCCGATCATGGCTGGCTGAACGCCCGGCACCATTTCTCCTTCGCGGACTATTATGATCCCGCCCGCATGGGCTGGGGCGCGATCCGCGTATGGAACGACGACGAAATCGGCGCACGCAGCGGCTTTCCGCCCCATCCGCACAGCGACATGGAGATCATCACCTATGTCCGCAAGGGTGCGATCACCCATCAGGACAGCATGGGCAACCGTGGCCGGACTGCCGCAGGGGACGTGCAGGTGATGAGTGCCGGCAGCGGTGTGCGCCATGCCGAATATAATCTGGAGGACGAGACGACGACCCTCTTCCAGATATGGATCATGCCGCGTGAGCGTGGCGGCTCACCCTGCTGGGGGGCCAAGCCGTTTCCACGACAGGATCGCTCCGGCAAGCTGGCCGTACTCGCGAGCGGCTATGACGACGACCGCGAGGCGCTGCGCATCCGCGCCGATGCCCGCCTGCTCGGCGGCACGCTGAAAGCCGGGGAGAGCGTTGTCCACGACAGCGCGGAGGGCCGCCACATCTATCTCGTCCCCGCCACCGGCAAGGTTGAGATCGACGGCCAGACGTTCGAGGCGCGTGACGGTGCCGCGATCCTTGGTGGCACGCCCATCACCATAACCGCGATCGAGGACAGTGAAATCGTCCTCGTCGACAGCGATTGAACAGTTGACGTGACAAGGCCCCGCCCGTCGGGGCCTCGCCGCCCGCGCCATCCTCCCCCTCAGTCCACGGCGCGGGCGGCTCCATTTTGAAGACATCCGATCCCCCTCATTCCCACCGATCTCAAAGGAGACATACGATGGCAAAGGTCCTGGTTCTCTATTACTCGTCCTACGGTCACATCGAAACGATGGCGAACGCCGTCGCAGAGGGCGCCCGCGCCGCCGGTGCAACGGTCGACGTCAAGCGCGTGCCCGAAACGGCCCCTCTGGAAGTCGCCAAGAACGCCCACTTCAAGCTCGATCAGGCCGCGCCGATCGCCACCGTGGCGGAACTCGCTGACTATGACGCGATCATCGTCGGCACCGGCACGCGGTTCGGCCGGATTTCCAGCCAGATGGCGGCGTTCCTCGACCAGGCCGGCGGCCTGTGGGCACGCGGCGCCCTGAACGGCAAGGTCGGCGGCGCCTTCACCTCGACCGCCAGCCAGCATGGCGGGCAGGAAACGACACTCTTCTCGATCATCACCAACCTGCTGCACTTCGGCATGGTGATCGTCGGCCTCGATTACGGCCATGCCGGCCAGATGGGTCACGAGACCGTCGTCGGCGGCGCACCCTATGGCGCCACCACGATCGCCGGTGGCGACGGCAGCCGCCAGCCGAGCGAAGCGGAACTGGACGGCGCCCGCTACCAGGGCCGCAAGGTCGCGGAGACCGCGATCAAGCTGCACGGCTGACACACCACAGCGGCGTGGCCAGGCCGGCGCCTCCCCTCGCGGGGCGCCGGCCTTTCGCGTTTCTCACTCGGCAAGAAAGAGCCGCCGCGTGAAGCGCGTGTGGAGGAACAGCGCATAAACGGCCAGCGGCAGCAGCAGCGCGATCGCCGCCAGCACCGGCCGCCCCCATTCCCAGCGATAGCCGATCCACGACAAGTAATGGATCACCGGCACATGCAGGTACATGATGACCAGCGAGGCCCGGCCGAGGTAACGGACGGGCGGCGTCGCGAACGGCCAGAGCCGCGCGAGGCGGAAGACAAGGAAGCTCGTCGCGATCGCTCCGCCGATCGACAGCAGCGGCAGGCCGTAATCTCCCGCCTTCATGTTCAGCGTCGGCCACATGAACAGACCGGCGAACGACAGCGGCAGGAGCAGCGCGAGCATCCATGACCGCCATGCGATCCCGCGCCAGACGAGGCCCACCCACAGCAGGAAGAAGGCCATCGGAACCGTCAACAGGCCAAGCGGCGACACGTCGGTCCACCAGCCAAGACCATAAGCGAGGCCAAGGCTGAAAAACCCGAGCGCCAGCCAGGCCCCGCCCCGCACTCCCGGCAGGCGCACAAGGCATGCATCGAACGCGATCCGGGCAAAGACGAGGCAGGGCACGAACCAGAAGACGGTGAACGGTCCCCGCAATTGCGATCCGCCATAGGCCAGCCGCCAGAGATCGCGCGGCCAGACGTGAAAGATGCCGAGCCTGCCCCGGCTGCCCTCGACCAGAATGTCGATCCCGACCACCAGAGCGAGGAACGCGACATAGCTGACCCCCTGAAGCAGCAGCAGCCGTCCTGCGAAGGGAAGCAGGGGCCGTGCACGGAACAGATAGCCCGACAGCAGGAAGAACAGCGGCATGTGGAAGCTGTAGACGGCGTCACGCAGCGCCCCACGCGTCCACACATGGCCGACAACAACGGCAACGATGCCGATACCCCGGGCAGCGTCCACCCAGTCCAGCCGATCGCCCACCTCTTTCCAGCCCCTTCCCCCGCTCATGCGCAGTGCCTATAACAGGCGGCCCACTCCCGCCAGTCCGGACACAGCCTTTGCCCCTTCTCACCGACCGCGTCCTGTTCATCGACGCGGAAGCCCTCATCATCGACAAGCCGGCGGGACTGCCGGTCGACACGCCGCGCGACGGCGCGATGAGCCTTGAAAACCATCTGGCCTCGCTGACGTTCGGCTTTCAGCGCTGGCCGACACCCGTGCACCGGCTTGACCGCGATACCAGCGGCTGCCTGCTGCTCGCCCGCAATCCCAAGGCACACAAACGCTTCTCCACCGCGTTCGAACAGGGCACCGTGCAAAAGCGATATCTTGCGGTGCTGGAGGGCGTGCCGGACGAAACCGCCGGGACGATCGAACTCCCGCTCGGCAAGACCAGCAGCGCCAGGGACGGCTGGCGCATGGTGCCGGACGCAAAGGGCGGCAAGGCGGCGGTGACCGAATGGACGCTGGTCGCGAACCATGCGGGCCGTGCGCTCATTTCCTTCCAGCCAAAGACCGGCCGTACCCACCAGATCAGGGCCCATGCCCTCTACGGGATCGGCCTCGGCATCGTCGGCGATCCGGTCTATCGCGCGACGGATGCGGGCGGGTCCGCCACCGCGATGCTGCTGCACAGCCGCTTTCTGTCCGTCCCCCGCGACGGCAAGGCGCCCGCCGAAGCCACGGCCCCTTTGCCGGACGGTTTTGCCGCGGCGGGCTTCTCCGCCGCGATGATCACCGACGCCGGGCTCTGACAACCCCGCCAACGCGAAGCAGCGTCATTCCCGCCATTTGCCGCGTCCGGCCTTGACCGAGGAGCGGCGCGTCTTCGCATCCACCCTGCGCGTCTGCGACGCCTTCGTCGGCTTGGTCGGCCGTCGCTTCTTGGGAACGATGGTTGCCTCCGCGATCATGGCGATCAACCGTTCGCGAACATCTCGCCTGTTCTCGAACTGAGAACGGGACCCCTCGCTCCGCAGGATCAGCACGCCATCGGAGGTCATGCGCGAACCGGCGATGACGGCCAGCCGATGCTTCACCGCCTCCGGCAGCGATTGCGAACCGGCGACATCGAAGCGCAGGATGACGGCGCTGTCGGTCGTGTTAACGTGCTGCCCACCCGCGCCGGACGCCCGCGTCGCACTTTCGACCAGTTCATCCTCGTCTATGCTGATCGAACGGGTCACGCGGATGATCGGCATTCTGGTTCCCATGTTGCCGGCCCAAATGACCGGAAAGCCGGGACGGAAGGCCCCGGTTCAATACCGGCAGCCCCGCACCGGGGCAACTCACACATGGTGTCACCGGGTCGTGCAAGAGCCCTGCGCACTTGAGTCAGAAATGCAGGCCGGCCCATAGTGAGCGACCCATATTCCGGAGACTGCCCGACATGCCCCTTTCGACCCTCGTCTTCTACGGCTCCTACCGCGAGAATCGCATGGGCATTCGCCTTGCCGACTATCTGGTGAAGGGCTTTCAGGCGCGCGGCCACGCGGCCGAGTTGATCGATGCGAAGGCGGTCGGCCTGCCGATGCTCAACAAGCGCTATAGCGACTATCCAGCTGGCGAGGCACCAGCCGCGATGGAGGTGCTCGCGGAAAAGCTGCGCACGGCGGACGCCTTCGTCTTCGTCGCGGGCGAATATAATCGCGGGGTCCAGCCGGGACTCAAGAACCTGGTCGATCACTATCTGGCCGAATATGCCCGCAGGCCCGCCGCCATCGCCAGCTACTCGGCCGGTCGCCTGGCCGGCACGCACAGCAACGCCAACTGGCACGTCACCTTGTCGGGCATGGGCATGGCCGTCGTCCCCAACAGCCTGACCGTCGGCCAGATCGGCGATACGCTGACCGCCGACGCAGAACCGCAGGGAGAAGGAGGCGCAGCCCTGGAACGGGGTTTTCCGCGGTTCGCGGCAGAACTCGAATGGTGGGTACGGGGAGCGGGCGCCGCTGACAGCTGAGGTCCACACATGTTCGTCCGCGCACGCCCCCTGTCCTTTTGGCGCCAACGCCCTACATAGCGGGCATGTACCAATTCGATGTGAGCAGCGATGCGCCGAAGGCGGCGCTTTATGCCGATCTTGCCGACGCGGCGGACGCGCTGACGGCCGGGGAGCCGGACAGCATCGCCAACATGGCCAACCTGTCGGCCCTGATCTGGCAGTATCTGCCCGGTTTGAACTGGGCCGGCTTCTACCGGATGGCCGGTGGCGAACTCGTTCTCGGCCCATTTCAGGGGAAGGCAGCCTGCATCCGCATCCCGCTTGGCAAGGGCGTGTGCGGAACGGCGGCCGAAACGCAGGAAACACAGGTCGTGGCTGACGTTCACGCATTTCCCGGCCATATCGCCTGCGACGCCGACTCCCGATCGGAGATCGTCCTCCCCCTCATCCGCGACGGAAAGCTTCTGGGCGTGCTGGACCTCGACAGCCCTGAAGCAGCCCGCTTCGACGCGCAGGACAAGGCCGGGCTGGAAGCGCTGGTCGCACGGATCATCGAGCGGCTCTGACACACGACAACCGCGATCGAAACTGTCCGATTCCGGGACGATTCCCGCCCCGCCGCTTGGTTTTCTGCGGCACCCGATGCTAAACGCAGCATTCATCATTCCTGCCCCGCCGCATGGGGCAAGGGACGAAGGAGGTCGGGACATGCGCAGATTGTGGTTGGCGGAACTGGTGATCGGATGCAGCGCCATGGCACCGACTTCTCTCGCCCTCGCGGCCGACCCGCCACCGCCTCCGGCGCCGTATGACGAGACGGTCATGTCGACCAACGGCTATGACATGGGGCATGATGGCCGATATGCCGGGCGCTGGGTCGGGACCTGGTACGGTGACGACGGGCGAGTCTATAGTGGCCAGTATGACGGCAGCTATCGCGGGGCCGTCGAGGGAGCCGACCGGGGCTATCCCCCGCCCCCGCCGCACGGCTATCCGCCGCAGCCCTATCCCGGCGCGGCATGGGGACCGCCGCCACAGGTCCAGGTTCAGGGCGGCCCGCCCGCGACCGTCTATTATACCGGCCCGGGGGTCACGACGATCGTGATCCAACCCGGCACGACGACCACCACGACCTATGAGGAAGAGGTCGTTCCAGTGAGAAGACACGCTGCGCCCCGATCGAAACTGCGCTGCCGCTGCTGAGGCGATAGCGGCAGGCATCTCCTGCCGGCCGACGGGGCCTGAGACCTATTTGCGGAAAAGCGAGGCCACCTCGACCGGCGGCAGCGCTGCCGGACTGCCCGCCATTTCCCGAACCGCGTCGGACTGTTCATCCGGATCGAAGCGTACCCAGCCGCCCCGCCCGAGCCGTTCGAGCGGGCGATAGCGGATCTTGTACTGCATCCGCTTCGATCCCTCGACCCAGTAGCCGAGATAGACATAGGGCAGGCCCGCATCATGCGCGCGCAGGATGTGGTCCATGATGATGTAATTGCCCATGCCCGGACGGCTGGCGAGTTCAGGATCGAAAAAGCTGTAGATCATCGAGAGGCCGTCAGCCTGCCGATCGGTCAGGCACGCCCCGACGAGACGCCCCGGCCGCCCGCCGGCGCCGGGCTCGCGATATTCGATGACATGGCTGTCGACGGGCGTCTGCTCGACCATGTCGGCATAGTCCATCTCATCCATCTCAGTCATCCCGCCGCCAGGATGACGGGCGCGCAGATAGCGCTGGAGCAGCGCATATTGCTCCTCGGTCGACCACGGGCGGCAGGCGGTGACGACGAGATCAGCGTTCCGGCGGATCAGCTTGCGCTGGGTGGCGTTCGGCCGGAACTCGCCCGTGACCACCCGGACCGACACACAGGCGGAACAATCCGCGCAGCTCGGGCGATAGGCGACATTCTGGCTGCGGCGGAAACCGATCCGGCCGAGGGCATCATTAAGCTCGCCCGCATGCTCGCCCGACAGTTCGGTGAACACCTTCCGCTCGCTGCGCCCCGGGAGGTACGGGCACGGGCTGGGGTTCGTCACGAAAAAGCGTGGAAAGCGGAACGGAGCGCTCATTGCGCCGTGCCTTCAGAACGGGCGCGGAATTGCATCACGAATTGAATATGCCCCCCGACAATCGCGATGAAAAGCCTGTTTACTAACGTTTTCATGCCTTCCCGCATTCATTCCCGTCATTAACACCATCCCATGCCGATGGCCGTCAATGTCGCGAATCGTCGCGAGCCGGGCATCACTGTATCAGCCATTCGTATATTGTCTGTACCACGACACGAATTGCGGCACGCCGTCTTCGATCGGCGTGACCGGCGCAAAGCCTAGATCGTTCGCAATCGCAGCAATATCGGCATAGGTTGCGGGTACGTCGCCCGGCTGCATCGGCAGCATCTCGATCTCCGCCTTTTTGCCGCACGCGTCCTCGATGACGGAAATCAGGCGCAAAAGCTGCTCCGGCCGGTTGTTGCCGATATTGTACAGCCTGTGCGGCGCGCGGCTGCCCCCTGCCTTTTCCGCGCCATCGTCGGCAGGCGGATTGTCGTGCGCCGCAACCACCCCGGCGACGATGTCGTCGATATAGGTGAAATCGCGCTGCATCCGGCCATGGTTGAACACCGGGATCGGCTCCCCGGCGAGGATTTTCCGGGTGAAAATCCACATCGCCATGTCCGGCCGCCCCCAGGGGCCATAGACGGTGAAGAAGCGCAGGCCCGTCTGCGGAATGCGATAGAGATGCGAATAGGTCTCGCTCATCAGCTCGTCCGCCTTCTTCGTGGCGGCATAGAGGGAGACCGGATGGTCGGCGCGATCCTCCACGCGGAACGGCAGGCTGTCGTTGCCGCCATAGACCGACGAGGATGAGGCGTAGACAAGGTGCCGGACCTGACGCTGCCGGGCCAGTTCCAGCATGTTCACATGGCCAACCAGATTCGATTGCACATAGGCATGCGGATTTTCGATCGAATAGCGGACGCCCGCCTGCGCACCGAGGTGGATCACCGACTCGACGCCATGCCCCTCGACCGCCGCGAGCAGCGCCGCATTGTCGGCGAAGTCGCATTCCGTAAAGGAAAACAGCCCGCCATGATCGGCACGAAGCCGGGCGATTCGGTCCTGCTTCAGACGAACGGCATAATAGTCGTTGAGGTTGTCGATACCCAGAACGGCGCGGCCCTGCGCCATCAGCGCACCGGCCACATGCATCCCGATAAAGCCCGCAACTCCTGTGACAAGAATCGTCATTGCGCTTCCATAGACGTTAACCTTCTCCCGATATGTGTACCAAATCCGCTCAAATGAGGCAGAAGGTTCGCCGGAAGCTTCTAAAAATATTGCATAAGCGAAGAAGGCTGGGCATGGTAGCGACAATGAAGGGGTCGCTTCCTGCCAGGCAGCGAGGACACGCACACTATGTTGTTAAGCGCCCGGAACCAGAATGTGATGGTTGAAACCGGGACGATGTCGGGAAACCTGCGCCGGGAGGCGCTGGGCGAGGCGTTTACGCCGACGACACATCGTCACCGGAACCGCAGCAAGTTCCAGATGCGGCTTGCGCTGCGATTCGCATTGCTCGTCTCCGAAATGCTGGCGATCTTCGTCACCTTCGGCGTCGCGGCCTATCTGCGCCTCGGCACGGATGGCTGGGGCCAGTTGATGACCATCATGACGGTCACCCTTCCGGTCTACCTCTGTACCGCCATCAACAGCCAGGCCTACGACCTCGAGTCGATCCGCAATTTCCGTGTCAGCGCGAAGCGGGCGATCCTGGCCTTCCTGTTCACCATCGGCACCGTGACGCTGATGGCCTTCTTCCTGAAAGCCGGTGAGGATTTCTCGCGCCTGATCTTCGGCTTCGGCACGATCCTGTGCATGCCGACCCTTCTGGCCGTTCGCCTGTCCTTCACCCGGCTGACCAGCCGCGTGATGGGCAGCAACCCGTTCGCCGAACTGATCATCCAGGACGGCTACGAAGTCGAGGATCCCGCCGGCGCGCGCGTGATCGACGCCACGACTTATGGCCTCCAGCCCTCGACCCGGGATCCGCACAACATCCAGCGGCTCGGCGAGTTCGTGAAGAATGTCGACCGGGTGATCGTCGCCTGCCCAGCCGAACGGCGGGTGCAGTGGGCCTTCGTGCTGAAGGCGCTGGATATCGACGCAGAGCTTTGCGTGCCGGAACTGGACGCGCTGGGCGCCGTTTCCATGTGCCAGCTTGGCAAGAGCTCAACCGCCGTGGTCTCCGCCGGCCCGCTTGCCCTGCGTCACCGTATCCTGAAGCGCAGTTTCGACATTCTGCTCGTCATGAGCGTGATGCCGGTGCTGGCGATCCCGATGGCCCTCGTCGCGCTCGCGATCAAGCTGGAGACCCCGGGTCCGGTCCTGTTCCGTCAGGTCCGCATCGGGCGCGGCAACCGTCCGTTCCATATCCTCAAGTTCCGCTCGATGCGGGTCGAACTGTGCGATGCGCAGGGCAACCGCTCTGCGGGCCGCGATGATGATCGCATCACCCGCGTCGGCAACTTCATCCGCAAGACGAGCATCGACGAACTGCCGCAAATCCTCAACGTGCTGATGGGCAGCATGAGTATCGTCGGGCCGCGCCCGCACGCGGTCGGCTCGCGCGCGGAGAACCTGTTGTTCTGGGACATCGACGACCGCTATTTCCACCGTCACGCGGTAAAGCCCGGCCTCACCGGCCTTGCGCAGATCCGTGGTTTCCGTGGTGCAACCGAAGTCCGCGCCGACCTGTCCAACCGTCTGCAGGCGGACCTGGAATATCGCGCCAACTGGTCGCTGCTCAGCGACATCGCGATCATCCTCGCGACGTTCAAGGTTCTGGTTCACCGCAACGCGTTCTGAACCGGCGGACAATTCTTCAAACAAAAAGGCGGAAGAGGCATGGACCTCTTCCGCCTTTTTGTTTGAAGATGCGATCAGACCCTATCAGGCGACCTCGATCGACGAGACCTCGTAGCCGTCTTCGCGCAGCGCGGTGATCAGCCGTTGCAGATGCGGCTCGTCCCGCGTCTCGCATTCCACGTCCAGACTGAGGCCCTTCACCGGCAGGTTGGTGAAGATGCGCTGGTGCGCCAGTTCCAGAATGTTGACCTGCTGCTCGTCGAAGATGCGGGCGACATGGTACAGCGCGCCGGGGCGATCCTGCAGGCGAATGCGCAGGCGCGCGAGGCGGCCGGAGCGGACGAGATCACGCAGCAGCACATTGGCGAGCAGGCGCGTATCGATATTACCGCCGGTCAGCACGAGACCGACCGAACGGCCCTCGAACAGATGCCGATGGGTCAGCAGGGCAGCGAGGCCCGCCGCGCCGGCTCCCTCCACCACCGTCTTCTCGATCTGCAGCAGCAGGCTGACCGCTTGCTCGAGGTTCCTCTCGTCCACCAGCACGATATCGTCGGCCAGCCGCTCGACAAAACGCCGCGTGAGCGTGCCGGGCTCCTTGACCGCGATGCCCTCCGCCAGCGTATCGCCGTCGCAGGGAAGGTCCGCGCCCTTGATATAGTCGTACATCGACGGATAGAGTTCCGCCTGCACCGCGACGATCCGCATGTCCGGCTTCATCGCCCGCGCCGCCGTTGCCATGCCCGAGATCAGGCCGCCGCCGCCGATCGGGATCACCAGCGTGTCGATGTCCGGCGCATCCTCCAGCATTTCGAGCGCGACGGTACCCTGCCCCGCGATGATGTCCGGCTCGTCGAAGGGGTGGACGAAGGTTATGCCCCGCTCCTTCTCCAGAAGGCGGGCATGGGCATAGGCGTCGTCGAACTTCTCGCCGTGCAGAACGACGGTCGCGCCATGCCCCTCGGTCTGCATCACCTTCACCGTGGGGGTGGTGCGCGGCATCACGATGGTCACCGGCACGCCGAGGCGCGCACCGTGATAGGCGAGGCCCTGCGCATGATTGCCGGCCGACGCCGCGATCACGCCCTTCGCCTTGGCTTCCTCGCCAAGCTGGAGCAGCCGGTTGAGCGCGCCGCGCTCCTTGTAGGCGGCGGTGAACTGAAGGTTCTCGAACTTCAGATAGACCTTCGCCCCCAGCATGTCGGAGAAGGTCTTGCTGAGCAGCGTGGGCGTCCGCACGATCGCACCGGCAATCCGCGCCCGCGCGGCCAGGATGTCGTCGACGGTAACGGGCAGCGGCAGAGCGCTTTCGATCTTTGCGAGCGTGTTCATGGGGCAAAGCCCCTAACCCAAAACGAACGGCGATGAAACCGCAGAAGAACCCTCTGGCACTCGGGCAAAACAGCCCCTATGCCCACGGTCATGGCAAAGATCGCGTTCATCGGACTAGGGGTCATGGGCGGCCCCATCGCAGGGCATCTGGCGAAGGCCGGGCATGAGCTTTCCGTCTACAACCGTTCGATCGCGAAGGCGAAGGCGTGGAACGAGGCGCATGGCGGCACCGTCGCCGTCAGCCCGGCGCAGGCGGCCGAGGGCGCGGAGATCGTGATCAGCTGCGTGGGCACCGACGATGATCTCTCCGCCATAACCTTGGGCCGCGACGGCGCGTTCCGTACGATGGCGGCGGGTACCCTGTTCATCGATCACACGACCGTGTCGGCGCGGATCGCCCGGCAGCTGTTCGTCGAGGGGGAAAGCCGGGGCATCCATTGCGTCGACGCACCGGTCTCCGGCGGTCAGGCAGGCGCGCAGAACGGCCGCCTGTCGATCATGTGCGGCGGCAACGAGCCTGCGGTAAAGGCCGCGAGTATCGTCATGCAATGCTATGCCGCGCGTATCGTCCATGTCGGCGGCGCCGGCGCCGGTCAAACGACCAAGATGGCGAACCAGATCTGCATCGCCGGCGTCCTGCAGGGCGTATCGGAGGCGCTCCGCTTCGCACAGGCGGCGGAACTGGACCTCGACGCCGTGTTCGAGGCGATCTCCGGCGGCGCGGCGCAAAGCTGGCAGATGGAAAACCGCTGGAAGACCATGGCGGTCGACAGTTTCGATTTCGGTTTCGCGGTCGACTGGATGCGCAAGGATCTCGGCCTCGCGCTCGAGGAGGCCCGGGCCAACGGATCGACCCTGCCGATGACGGCGCTGGTCGATCAGTTCTATGCCGATGTGCAGGCTATGGGCGGCGGGCGGCAGGACACGAGCGCACTGGTGCGCCGGATCACGCGGGCGTGACACGCAACGCCCCTGCCCCGGCAGGGAGGTTGGGCCTGCTTCTGGCCGGTGCCATCCTGCTCCTGCCCCAGCAACTGCCGGCCGCAGGCATCATCGACAATGTGAACGGCATCGCGATCGGCACCGATGGCAAGCTGATGCACTTTGATGCGCTGGTGATCGATGACGAGGGCAAGGTCGCGCGCCTCGTGCAGGGCAAGGTGGAGGAACCCCGCCCGCCCGAACGCAAGCGGCGAAAGAAGAAAGGGGACGAGCCGCCTCCCCCTCCCAGCTACAGCTTCCGCCTCGATGGTCAGGGACGCACGCTGGTGCCCGGCATGATCGACGCCCATGGCCATGTCATGGGCCTTGGCCTGTCGGAACTGACCCTCGACCTCAGCGATACGACCTCCCTTGCGCAGGCGCAGGCGAAGATCGCCGCCTATGTGAAGGACAATCCCGGCCGCAAATGGATATTGGGCGGCGGATGGAACCAGGAGCGCTGGAACCTCGGCCGTTTCCCGACCGCAGCCGAACTCGACGCCGTCGCGCCCGACGTTCCGGTCTGGCTGTCGCGGGTGGACGGCCATGCGGGCTGGGCCAACAGCGCCGCGATGAAGGCGGCGGGTGTCACCGCCGCGACAAGGGCTCCGGCGGGAGGACGGATCGAGATGGCGGGCGGCAAGCCGTCCGGCGTGTTCATCGACGCGGCCGGTACGCTGATCGACCGGGTCGTCCCCGCGCCGTCCCCGCGGGATCGCGACCTCGCGCTGGAGAAGGCGCAATATACGCTGCTTTCACAGGGGATCACCGCGATTGCCGACATGGGCACATCCATGGACGACTGGCAGACGTTCCGGCGTGCGGGCGACGCCGGGACGCTGCGGGTGCGGATCATGGCCTATGCCAAGGGTATCGAGACGATGGTCGCCATTGCCGGACCGGCGCCGACCCCCTGGCTCTATGACGACCGCCTGCGCCTTGGCGGCGTCAAGCTGGTGCTGGACGGCGCGCTCGGATCGCGCGGGGCGTGGCTGAAGGCCGACTATAGCGACGCACCCGGACAACGTGGCCTGCCGTTGCTGACCGGCGCGCAGTTACGCAACATGATGAGCCGGGCGGCGATGGACAAATTCCAGGTGGCGGTGCACGCGATCGGCGACGCGGCCAATGCCGAACTGCTCGACGCCATTGCGGAACTGTCCCAGACCTATACCGGCGACCGGCGCTGGCGGATCGAACATGCGCAGATCGTCGATCCGGCCGACCTGCCCCGGTTTGCCCGCGACGGCATCGTCGCGTCGATGCAGCCGGTGCATGAAGCATCCGACTGGCGGATGGTGACCGCGCGCCTGGGCGAGACGCGGCTCGGCGGCGCCTATGCCTGGCGCGCGATGCTCGACAACCGGGTGCCGCTCGCCTTCGGATCGGACGTTCCGGTCGAATCCTCCAACCCCTTCCCCGGCATCGCCGTCGCGATGACGCGCGAGGATGCGCAGGGTGAACCGGCCGGCGGCTGGACGCCCGCCCAGCGGATCGGGTTCGAGGAGGCGCTGACGGCGTTCACCCGTGGCGGTGCCTATGCGAGCTTCGCAGAGGACCGCTTCGGCACGCTCGCGCCGGGCCAACGTGCAGACTTCCTCATCATCGACCGGGATATCAGCCTGTCCCGTCCGGCTGACATCCGTGCGACGCAGGTGCTCGAAACCTGGGTCGGCGGCAAGCGGGTCTATGCCAAGGGCGGCGCGGATACGGTTTCTAAGGATTCGGCGGTTAAGGCGGACCAGTGACTGCTATCCGCCTGCATACCAAATCCGTCGAAAAGCCCTGGGGCCGGACCGACCTTCCAGCCATATTCGACACCGGAAACCGCCAGATCGGCGAAATCTGGTTCGACGGGCCGGAGGGACGACACCCGCCGCTGCTCGTCAAATATCTGTTCACCAGCGAGAAGCTGTCGATACAGGTCCATCCGACCGATGCGCAGGCGCGGGCCAGTGGCCTTCCCGGCGGCAAATCCGAATGCTGGTATGTGCTGGGCGCGGAACCGGATGCCGTGCTGGGCATCGGCACGATGCAGCCGCTCGACGATGTGGCGCTGCGCGCCGCTGCGCTTGACGGGTCGATCGAGGGGCTGATGGACTGGAAGCCCGTCCGGCCTGGCAGCTTCTACTATATTCCGGCCGGGACGGTGCATGCGATCGGCGGCGGCGTGACGCTGGTCGAAGTGCAAATGAACAACGACGTGACCTATCGCCTCTACGATTATGGTCGTCCGCGCGAACTGCATCTGGATGACGGCATAGCGGTGTCGCGCGCCGAACCCTACCCTCTGCCGGATCGTACCACGCCGCTCGGCCGGTCCGAGCGACTGCTCGAAGGCGAAGACAAGCCGTTCACCCTCGACCTTGTCGCGTGGGAGGCGGGCCGCACGATCGCCCTTCCGGCCGGGCAGAGCTGGTTCATCCCGATCCACGGCCACGGTACGATCGACGGCGCGGAATGGCATTCCAGCGAATGCTGGCTGGTCGAAGGCGGCGCGTCCGTTACCGTCGGCATGGACACGACCGGGCTGATCGCCACGCTTTAGGGAATGATCACGCGGCCGCAGTCGATGCGGTCGAGATGGGCGCGTAACAGCGCCGGCCAGCCATTTTGCCAGCGCGCCCGCCGCACACCGAGCGCCCGGAACGCCCGCCAGTCGAACAGCGCAACGTCATATCGGGCGCACAGCGCGTCCAGTTTCGCAGGGGTCAGCATCGCGAGGCTCATCACCACGGGCCGTCCCGGAACCCCATGATCGGTCCGCACCAGATCAGTCGCGAACACGCCACCCCGCGAATCGACCAGCACGACATCGGCATCCGTCCGATGGATCAGCCGGTCACTGGCCGCATAGGGTGCGACATAACCGTGCGCGCGAACCGCCAGGAACAGGACAAGCCCCACGCTGAGCGCCGTTCCGAGCAGCGCCGGGCGCAGGCTGCGCGCGTCCAGTGCGATCCAGCCATACCCCGCCAGCAGGCAGAAGGCGGGCAGGAAACCATGGGCATAACGGAAGCCCCAGCCATAGCCCTGATGCAGGGCGACGCCGAAAGCGATCAGGCAACACAGGGTGAGTGGCAGGACGATGCTCCCCGCCCCGCCCCTCAGTATCGTCCGCCAGCGTGCCCTCGCCGCGCCAAGCGCCGCAAGCGGCACGAGCAGCAGGTTGTTCCACGCCAGGAAGCGGGCGATGTCGAACAGCGGCTCCCACTTGTTGGAGAAGCGGCGCAGCAGGCTGCCCATCTTGTCGCCCACACCGGCCGACGGGCGCACGTCCGCCGCCGCGCCCAGATGCGCGATCAGGAAAGCGGGCCACGCCTTTGCCCACAACCCGACTAGCGCCAGCAGGACGACCGCATGGAACAGGGCGACGCCCCAGCGGCGCTGGACGAGCATCCAGAGAATGAACGGCACGATGAACAGCGGCGGGAAATGCCATTGATGCAGGCCGCCTGCGACCAGCGCCGCAAGCGCGGCGGCACCGTGCCCGATGGTCCCGCCACGCAGGACCAGCGCCAGCCAAAGGATGTCGAGCGCGAAGTGGCCGGTCATGGCATAGGGCGTCATCGCCGTGACCGATATCTGCGCCGAGCCCAGCGCCATCAGCAATGCCACCCAGACCGCATCGGGACGGCCGGGGAACAGGCGCAACGCAACGCGCCAGAGTGCGGCCAGCCCGATTGCCAGCAACACCGGCCCCGACAGGTTGGGATCACCCAGAAGGCCGAAGACCGTGCGCAGGGCCGCGTTTACGGGAAGATATGCGGAGCCCCAGCTCGTCGCGGCGCCGAAGGGAGAGAAGAATTCCGGCATGATCGCACGGCGATAGTCCATCCATTCGGGCGGGATCGGCCGCGCGAGCAGCCCATCGCGCATATAGCCGCTGGCGAACAGCACGGATTCCTCGTCGCGCGAGAGGACATAGTCGCCGAACACCAGATAGTGCCCGGCCCAACTCCACAGCGCGCACAGCAGGATCAGCGGGACGACGATCCGCGCACGCGGCTCCGGAACGCGCCAGTCCGTCCCTTTCAAGAAAAGCGACAGCAGGATAAGGCCCGCGACACCGACGAGCAGCGCCGGGAAATCCTGATCCAGGAACAGGACATGCTCGACCGTCCGGCCATGGCCGAAGGTGAAGTGCCATAGAAACAGGAGCAGCAACCAAAGGGTGATGCCCCCCGCCGCGACCAGGAACAGCCGGCGGGGATCGATCGCCGTCCCCGGCATCAGCCCTCCTGCCCGAGCAGCGCGCGATTGATGAAGATGCCGTCCATCTCGACCAGCAACGGGAAATGCCCCTTGTTATTGGCAAAGAAGGCACTCGGAACGAAGCCGCGTTCCGCCAGCCAGTCGGTCATCGCGCGATAGTCAGGCGCGTCGGCGTAAAGCGGCCGCACCGCAAGCTCGGTCTGGACGCCCAGCATCTGGCCCAGCGCATCAGCCGCGCCCACACATACCGCGCGGTCATGACCCTGCGTATCCATCTTCAAAAACGGCCGGGCAAACCCATGCGCGGCGGCCAGTTCCGGCAGCACCCGCTCAAGCCGGCGGCATTGCATATCCACTGTCCGCTTGACCCGATTGCGCTCGACGAACACATCGTCCAGCCCCTCGGCCGGGCGCTCAAGCGAACTGAACTGCTCGGCCGCCATGATGTGGAAAGGGACCGTCCCGTCGAAGTCAGACAGGGCAATGGGGAACACATGCCAACGCGCGTCGCCCCGCGCCTTGCCCGCCAGGATGTCGAATACCTCCGGGTTCGGCTCGAACGACAATATGTGGCCGGAAAAACCCACGTCCCGGCGTAGCATCGTCGCATATTGCCCGCGATTGGCGCCGACATCGAACACGCAATCGACCGCAAAAGCCGACAGGAAACGGCGCAGCGCCAGTATCTCCGGATACTGGTGAATACGGCCGCCAGCGGCGAGACGCAGGCCAAGCCAGCGATTGCCGGCCTCCCGCCGGATACGCGCCAATGTCATGCCGTCCGTCCCATCCGCCGCCCAATCGCCGCTTCGTAGACCTGCGCCGTACGCACCGCCACTTCCTTCCAGTTGCCCAGCCTGTCGCCCAGCGCCTTCGCCCGTTCGCCAGCGTGCCGTCTCTTGGCCGGACTCTCGATCAACGGCAAGAGCGCCTGCGCGAGACCGGCGGCATCCCCGACAGCCGCCAGAGCGACGTCGGGCGCCCCATCCTCCGCTTCCGGCAGGGCCCCGAACATGCCGGCGTCGGACGCCACCACCGCCTTCCCGTAGTGAAGCGCCGAGAGGAAGGCTCCCGAGGAATCAATGTGCCGATAGGGAAAGGCGATGATGTCGGCGCGGCGCAGATGCGCGTCGAGGCGCTCCTCCTTCAGAAAACCGAGGTCGAGGACCAAGCGGTCGCCGAACCCTTCCGCCTCCACCCGGGCGAACAGCGGCGCCAGATCCATGAACGGCTTGCCCGCCACCGCCAGTTCGAAGCGCCGCCCCGCGCGCCAGAGTTGCAGGCACGCCTCCACCAGCAGGTCGAACCCCTTATAGGGGCGGATCGTGCCGAAAAAGAGGATGCGCGGCACAGCAGGCGCAGGCAGCGCGGCCACCAGGGCGTTATCGGCCTGCGCAAGCCGCATCGGCGGATGCGGCACGATATGGATCAGCGCCGGATCGATCCCCTGCTCCAGCAGAGCGTCGCGGGTCGGTTCGCCATGGACGATCAGCGCATCGAACCGGTCCAGCAACGCGCGATATCCCCGCCCCTGCAGACCGGTCGCACCGCCGTCCCCGTGATAGGGCCGCGCATTATGCACGGTGTGGACCAGCGCCGTATGCCGCCCCAGCCGGCCCAGCATCCGCGCATCGGCCATCGCGAAGGGCAGCCACTGGACATGCGCCACGTCAGCATGCGCCATCCGGCCCAGAGGCCCGATCACACAATCCAGCCCATATTCCGCCGCCTTCACGGCACGGAACAGTCCGCCCTCGCCTGCAATCCCGCGCAGCCGTTCGCTCAGCCCAAAGAAGCGCGGTGCATAACGGTAAGCCGCCGGCACGATGGCGTCGGTGTCGCGCATGGGCCGGGCGTTCAGCGTCACATCATGCCCCAATGCCGCCAGCGCCGCGCACAGGCTGTCGTCATAACGGCCGGTGAACAGCGACGGGTCGAGAACCGCGACCTTCATCTTCTGCCTTTCAGACCCGCCCTGTCATGGGTCATGCGGCCGGTTTCATGCCGTGCAGCAGGCGATTGAGCGAAATGCCATGCAACACGGCGGTTCCGACGAACACCAGCGTATAGACCCCGAGGAACGCGAAGGAGAAGGACAGGCCGGTCAGCGGCGCGATCGCCACGGCGACCGGCACGCTCAGCACCGATCCAATCAGGAACGGGATCGACTGACGCAGCACCACGGAGAAGCGGCCAAGCGATCCCTGAAGGAACACCGATACGCAGATCGTCGAGAGCGTCAGCATCAGCAGGGCAATCAGGCCGATCTCAGTATAGGCGATGTCGATCTCGCCATTGAACAGATGCTTGACGATCCAGCGCCCCAGCACGAGCAACGCCAGACCCGCGCCGACCGCAGCCCCGGCCGCCACGCCGAGGGAACGGAACAGCAGTGCGCCGAAACGATGCCGGTCGCCGCCATAATAAGCGGCAGTGAGGCGCGGCATCGCAGCCTCCACAAGCGCGCGAACCACCATGGTAAGCGCCCGCGACATCTTGAACGTGAAGTCGAACAGCAGCATCGGCCGCGCATCATGCGTCGCCATCGCGATGGTGAAGTAAGGCGCGTTATAGGCCATCATCTCGGAGATGGTGAGCGACATGGTCGACCCGATATCCCCCAGATACCTCGCCCGCACATGCCGTCCGCCGCGCCGTATCGCCACCCAGTGCCGCTTGCGCATGCCGACCCGCCGATGCAGCCGGACGCCCGCTATGGCGATGCCAAGCGCAGCCAGCACCAATTGCAGCGTGACCGAGGCGGTCAGGTTGAAGCCAATCAGAACCGCGAGCAACAGGACGAGGGTCAGCCCCCGGCGTACCAGATCGAGCAGTTCCCAGAACAGGTTATGGTCGGTCGCCATCAGGCCGCGCTTGACCAGCAGCAGCGGCAGGTTGATGCAGGCCGACAGGAAATAGATGAAGAACAGCAGCGGCAGGCCCGTCCTCACCAGCCCGGCCAGCATCGCGCCGCCCAGGATGATCCCGGCCACCACCACCATCGCGACCAGCAGGAAGAACAGGAAGCCGATCTCTTCCAGCCGGAAGTCGTCGCCTTCCCCGCTCCCGGTCCCATCCCCGGCGTTCAGCCAGTGACGGCGCAGGCGGGAGTAGATGATGCTGGTCAGGCCGAATTCGGCCGACACGGTGAAATTGCCGAACGCGACGAGCAGCAGGAACGCCTGGAATTCGGCCAGCGGCAGTGCCCGCACGAACACATAGGTGACGGCAAAGCCCCAGATCATGGTGATGCCGACATTGGCTAGCTTCGCCAGCGCCAGCACCTTCTGCGATCGCTCCAGCCGCGCCAGCAGCCCCCCGCTCGCTGCGTTCATTGGATACCCTCACAGCCCGGCTCGACAGGCTTGCGGGCCCGGAACAGGATATCGTCGAGCGCATAATGCGCCCTGTCGACGGGGTCGATCTGGTCTGCGGAGATCACCGAAACATCGAACCCGGCGGCTGCTATCCTTTCGGCGAAGTCCATGCCGTACTGGCGGACATGGTCCCACTGGCCAAAACGCCGCTCGCGTTCACGCGGCGGCATGGAATAGCTGCCATCCTCCGTCGGCCGGTTCCAAAGCGGAACGATCAGCCACGCCTCCCCGCCGGGCTTCAACGCCCGGAAGATGTTGCGCAGGACCTGTGCGTCGTCAGGCACATGTTCCATCACATGACTGGCGTAGAACAGGCCGAAACGCCCCTCATCGGCGAGGTCCATCAGGTCGACCCTGACCGCGCCCGCCTCCACATAGCGTTCCGGTTCGATATCGGCGGGGACATAGTCGCTGGCCGCGGCACGAAACCGGCGGACCAGGCTCGCTTCATTGGGGGCCATGTGCAGGATCGCGCCGCCCTGCCGCAACGGCAGCAGATCACGCGATATCAGATAGTTCATCAGGCGCGCACGGGGCGACGCCCCGCATTTCGGGCAGCCCCATTGCGCATTGGCGCCGTAGCGGAAAAAACCGACGACAGGCGATTGGCAGGCCGGGCATTCATAGGCCGCCCGCGCGCCAAGCGCGCTGCGGACCGCGAGCAGGCCCCGCGTCACATGCTTGCCGGCGGCCTTGGCCACCCGCTTCGTGGTAATCACTCTCGTCTCCGGCCGAATCCAGTCGCGCTATACAATAGTCTCCGCCCAAAGCGAGGGGCGATCACGCGCCATCCGTACACCCAATACCCCGCTGCGCCGTAAAGGGACAGGCGGGAACCGGCGGCATCCCGCGACCGCTGCCTAGCGCGACTTGGCCGGATTCCACACCGCGAAGGTGCGGCCGCGCATAGCCTGGAGCAGCCCCTGAAGTGTCGCGATATAAGCGAGGATGATGTCCATCACCTTCGCGAACGGGCCGCTGCGCGACCTGATGCCCACAAAACTTCCGACAATCACGAGCGCGAGGCACAGTGCCGCGACACGCGGATAGATACCCCACAACAGACCAAGCGTCAGGACACCTCCGGCGATCAGGAACAGGCCACCGAACCAGCGCACCATCTTGCGCGAGCCATATTTGAACCGGTCCATCCAGCCCATGCGCCGCAATTGCGGCCGAAGGTAGCGATGGGTGTGCCACGCACGCGCCGCTATCCGCACCTTGCGCCGATACTCGTCCCCCCTGGCAGACACGAGCCGCTCGAACGCGACGACATCCTGAACCTTGATGAGCCGCCGTCCGGCGAACACCACGGCCATGGACACCGTCAGATCGTCCAGGACCGTGTCGGGAAAGGAAGGATAAAGCGACCGGCGGATCGAGAAGATCGATCCGTCAGCGCCCATCACATTCCCGCTGCGCGATTCAAGATCCTTCAGCCGCTCCTCGATCAGCCAGTAGAATTGCCCGACGGATGCGGTGGCGCTGCTCTCATCCCGGACATAATGAAGCGAACCGAGCACGCCGCCCACATCTTGGTCTGAATAATAAGCAAGCAGATTGGCGACGGCGTCCAGTTGCAGCGTCACGTTCGCATCGGTGAACACCAGCACATCCCCAGTCGCCATCGCAGCGAGCCGCTTCATGCCATGCGCCTTGCCCGACCGATCACCGCGAACGAGGGTGAGAAGGTCGGGCCGGGCAGCGAGTTGCTGCGCCGTATCGTCCGACGAGCCGTCATCGAAGGCGAGAATCTGAAGGTCGGGATGCTGTATCTTCAAAGCCTCAAGATTGGCGATCTTCTCCGGCATGGCCGCGCTTTCGTTATAGGCGCAGAACAACAGAGAGACGGAAGGGACTCTGCCCGGTCCGGCGCGCTGTACCGGACGGAACGGCAACAGGCGCAATATCATCGGATAGATGAAGAACGGATACAGCACGGCCAGCGCGCACAGAATGATGGCGATCAGCATCATGATGTCGACAGGCTTCAACGGCATTACAGCGTGTCATACCGGTAATTGCGATTCTGCTCATCCACCTTGGTGACGATCCCGCCGAGGATACAGACGCCGGAGTCGGCCAGCCGCGTCGTCGCCGCGCGGATAGCCCTTATCCCCGGTCCTTCAACGCTCACGACGAAGACCGCCCCTTCGACCGCGCGCCCGATCAGCGGCGCGTCGGCCAGATCAAGCATGGGCGGCGCATCGACGATGACATGGTCGAAGCTTTCCGTGAGTTGCGTCACCAGCAGCGCCAGCCGGTCGCTGTTGAGCAGTTCCGCCGCACCCGGTGGCATCGGTCCTGCCGTCAGGAACGCTATGCCGCTCGGCTGAAGCATTTGCATCAGCGCACGCCAATCGTCCTGCTGCCCGGCGAGAAACGTGCTGAGCCCCGCATCGTTATGCGCATCAAGGGACGCGTAGAGCGACGGATTGCGCATGTCCGCATCGACGATCGCAACCTTCTTCCCCGATCGCGCCAGCATGAATGCAAAGGCGAGCGTGCTGGTGGTCTTCCCTTCCTCCTGCCGTGTGCTGGTCAGCATCATCGAGCGCGGCATGCCATGGCCGGTCGTCGCACCGAGCTTGGTAGCGATCTTCAGAAACGCCTCGGACAAGGGCGATCCGGGTTCGGTCAGTTGCTCGCGCGCATTGTCGACGGTCAGGTCGCGCGTCGTCCCCAGCAACGGAACGCCGAACAGTTCAGGCACTTCGCCCGGATTCCGCAGACTTTCGTCACTCCGTTCGAGAACGAGCGTCACAACGGCCGCCACGATCAGCCCGGCAAGCAGGGCCAACGCCAGATTGCGGATCAGGCGCGGCGAGGACGGCTTCGACGGGACGTCGGCAAGGTCCACGACAGAAATGTCGGCGGGGCCCACATTGGCGACGCTCAACTGCTTGTAGCGCTGAAGGTAGCCATCATAAAGCTGCCGATCGGTTTCCGCCTCACGCCGGAAGACATTGTATTGAATGGAGGAATAGCTTTGCCGATCCAGGCGCGTGCGCAGGTCGCCGACCTCGTCGCGCAGGCTCTTTTCCAGATGCTGGGCGTCGGCATAATCCGACTGCAAGGCCGCGCGGGCGCGCCGTTCCTCCTTCGCGATCCCCTCGTCCAGCGCCTTGCGCTCCTGCGCGAGCGCCATCAGCGCCGGATAGGCCGGCTTGAACTGAACCGACAGGCGCGCATAGTCGGCGTCGACCTCCGCACGGCGGGCGCGCAACGAGGCCAGCACCGGGTTGCTCGCGGCCTGCGTTTCGGTCCCGGCCTCTCCGGCCGTCAACTGGCTCTTTGCCGCAGCGCGCTGCGCCATCGCCTTGTGATAGGCATCGTTCAACGCCTCGAAGTCAGTCGATGCCAGCGTCCGTCCGATACCGCCATCGTCACGGGACGCATCCAGCGGCACGATCCCGGCGGCCGAGGCATAGAGAGTAGCGTTGCGTTCCGCCTGTTCGATCTTTCCGCGCAGATCGGCGAGGCGATCCTCCAGGAACTTGCGCGGCCCCGCGGTGGCGGCGAAGCGCCGCTCGACACTCGAGTCGACGAACTGGCGCACCCACTGGTTGACGATACTGGCCGACCAGGCGGGCGACCGGCTGGTATAGCGGATATCAATAAGGGATGATCCCTTGCCGGGGACGATCGCGACGTGATCGCTCAGCAGTTCGACGGCCAGCCGTTCGCGCTCGCGCATCTGAGCCGGGGAAAGGCGTGGTGGCTGTCCCCCGCCAGGAGGCAGGACGCCATGCGCGGCGAAGAAGCCGTCATTCTGCGCAAGCCGCATGCCGCGCGCCACGCGAACCGCGATCGAACGTGCCTGAAGCAGTACATATTGCGTCGTGTAGGCATCGCGATCGAGGGCCCGAGGACCGGCGACGGGCTGATCGTCGGCCGCGTCCACGGCGCCGCCGGTCGCGATATCACCCGGACCATTCACCTGAATGCGCGCAGATGCCGTGAACTCGGTCGTCATCAGGAGCGTGGCGATCACGCCCAGCACGAGCGCCGTCGCAATGATCGACACGATGATGGTCCGCCACCGCCCAACCGCTTTTCCTGCCCGCACCAGAGCGCGCGCGAGCGTACGGCCAATGCCGCTGCGCCTGCGCCCCTGCCCCCGGGCAGTCTGGTATCGGTCGGCCGTGCCGGGTGCGTGCATCACGTCTTCTTCATAGGGAATGAACGATCCCTATAGACGCCTCCCCGATCATTTGTCTCCCTCGAACGAGACGATCAGGGGCGCCGCCGGGGACGAAGCGCCCGCACCCCCGCGTGCCGCATTATGCCCTCCAACTCCCTTGAAGATACGCTTGGCCTCCACATTGCCCACGACGATCATGTCGCCGGCGAAGACCTCCGGATCGACATAATTCCCGCGATAGATGGCGAGCAGGTTGTAGACACCGGCCATCTTCTGGTTATCCACGTCACGAAAGATCGTCGCGCGCTGCATCCGCGCCGATGCGGTCGCGCCTTTCGCTCCGGCGATCGCCCGCATCAGCGTCATCTTGCCCACGACCGGATATATGCCCGGCGCGTTCACCGCGCCGTCGATCGTCACCGTCTGGCTCGCGGCCTGGACAAGGTCCACGGTAACGACCGGATGACGGACATATTTCTCCTCCAGCAGCGCCTCCAGCGTCTGGGAAAGTTCGCTCAGCGTCTGCCCCCCCGCTTCGACTATGCCGATCAGGGGGAAGGTGATCCGCCCGCCCGCATCCGCCTGCGCCTGCCGCTGGCTCAGTTCCGGTACGCCCAGCACGTCGATCCGCAACGTATCATAGGGGCCCACGCGATACGGCCGGTCGTCCGAAAACGCGTCCTTGCCGTAGGGTGCAGGCAGTTCCCGCGCATCGGACAGCGCCATGCCAACGCCCGGCGCATCAACGCCCGCACCGGGAAGGGATGCGCAGGCGGCGAGGAGCAAGGGAGCGGCGAACGCTGCCACTTTTCTGTGCGGCACGATGACGGGGAATAAGTGCTTCATGCAGATCATCCTTGGCGAATTCCGTCAGCGGAACAAGTCGGCGGTGGAAATTATGGCCCAATGTGCGGCAGGTCGTTGACGGTACACCTTGTCGAAGCCGAACGGCAGGACCGTTCCCGCTTGCTTTGACTTCACGCCTCTCCTAGCGCGATGTCCGCTCATGTCCTTCTGCACAGTCCATCATGCGTGACGACCACCGAGACCTCCTTATCGATGTAAGCCGCCTCATCTGGCGGGTTTCGAGCGGGCGGCTGCCGACGGGGATTGATCGCGTCTGTCTGGCCTATGTCGCGCAGTACCATCGGCGCGCGCAGGCCGTGGTTCAGTGGGGCAGGCTCCGTCGCATTCTGTCACCGGGCGCATCCGATGCGCTGTTCGATCTGTTGCTGACGGATCGGCCGCATTTCCGGCGGGACGTGATCCGCCTTGTCCCGCGCTCCCTGCCTCGGCTGCTGGTGCCCCGGTCGGGCGGGAACAGGCTCTACCTCAACATCGGACATTCCGGGCTGGATCAGCCGGGCCTTTCCGACTGGATCCGCCGGGCACAGGTTCGCCCGGTTTTCATGCTGCACGACCTCATCCCGGTCACCCACCCGGACTATTGCCGTCCGGGTTCGCGAGAGAAGCATGAGAAGCGGCTGGACCTGATGCTCGGCACCGCGAGCGGGATCATCGGCAACTCGCAGGACACGCTCGACATCCTTAAGGCCTATGCGGACGCCCATGATCGGCCGATACCGCCGACGGTCGCCGCCTGGCTGGGCGCCACGCCACTTCCCCCTCCGACCGGAGAGCCGCCCCTTTCCGGACCATATTTCGTCGTACTCGGCACTATCGAGGGACGGAAGAATCACCTGCTGCTCCTGCGGATCTGGAAGGAACTGATCGCGCGACACGGGCCGGCCGCCCCCAGGCTGGTGATCATCGGCCAGCGAGGATGGGAGGCGGACGACGTCTTCGCCATGCTTGACGGAGACGAAGGCCTGCGGGGGCACGTGACAGAGCTTCCGCGCTGCACCGACACCGAACTCGGCGGCTGGCTGCGAGGCGCACGCGCCCTGCTCTTTCCGTCCTTTGCGGAGGGGTACGGGATGCCGCTGGTGGAGGCACTCGGCCACGGCACCCCCGTGATTGCAAGCGACCTGAAGGTTTTCCGGGAACTGGCAGGTGATATCCCCGACTATCTGGCGCCGGAAGATACGGCGGGCTGGCTGTCGGCCGTGGCGCGCTATGCCGCAGCCGATAGCAGCGACCGGTCTCAGCAGATGACAAGGATGGCGGCTTATCACATGCCGGACTGGCCCGGTCACTTCGCGACCGTCGACGGCTGGCTCCCAAGCCTCGACTGATCACGCGGGCGAGGCATCCGCACGCCCAACGCGCCCTGTTGCGGCTAGGCGACGTCCAGCAATTCCACCGCGCGCGCCGCGTGCATCGGGTCGTTGAACAGCCGATGCATGACCCCCTGGATCAGCGCCTCGACCGCCGACTGGCTGGCGACGCCGCCACGGATCAGGCATTTGGCATAGAGAACCCGTTTGAAGGCATCGAAGACCTCCGGCCGGGGTACCTGCGGCTTCGCCCAGAACTGGTCGATATGTCCTTCATGCGTCATGCCGGCGATATTGTAGATCGCCTCGCCCAGCACCAGAACCGGCGTGCCATGCGCGAGGGCCAATGTGCCCGAGGTGCTGTTCACGCATACCATGCCGTGGGACTTCTTCGAGAGACCGGCCAGGTCGCAGACATCGACGTGCAGGATACGGTCCTGAAGGCCGAGGCGCCGCGCCTGCCCCAGAACGAAGCCGCGCCAGTTGAAGAAGCTGCTGTCGAGCGGATGCTCCTTCACCACCAGATAGCTGTCCTTCGGCGCATAGCGGGCGAAGCTTTCTAGCACGTAGATCGCCGCAGCCTGCATGTTGTCGAATGGCGAATGGATGCGGATCTGATAGTCGGCACTGAGTTGCAACGGCAGGACGAAATAGGACTTGCCTGCGATCTTTTGCAGCCCCTCGGCCGTCTGGCGCGCACGACGCCGGGACAAGGCAAAGCGCTTGAGCCAGCCCACGCCCTCGACAATCGGGGATTCCGGCCGATGCGACTTGTAGAGCAGGAAGCGGAAGCGCCCCGTCGCGACGTTGGTATAGTAATGCAGCCCGTCCCGCGCACGGCGCTGGAAGCTGGCTGTAACCGGCGGTAGATCGGGAAGCGGTGGCAGCGTCTTGGCCTGTGACAGGAACCAGCGGGCGTCCTTCGACAAGGTCGAGTGGCCGTTCACTCCGTCCGGCTCGAACGTCATCCAGTCGGGACGGATATATCCCTCCTCCAGCACATGGATGTTGACGCCGCGCAGCTTCGCCATGCCGCGCGCCGCCAGATGCATCGGGCGGCAATCGCCGAACAGGATAAGGTCGGTGATCTTGTGATCGCGCAGATAGCGGTCGATGAACAACGGCCAGCGCGATGATCGGCCGAGATAATCCACGGCCTCTCCCGGCCAATCCTTGCGGTCGCCACCGTTGAGGTTGATCCGGTGGACAGCGCAGCCGCGCGCCATCAGTTCCTGCCCGATCATCCAGAAGATCGGCCCTGCAGGACCTTGAAGAAACAGGAAATTGCGCCTGGGAACGGTGATCGGCTTCATGTCCATATTCTCATTCTCGACAGATTTTGCCTCACAAGGCCTTGCAGACGCCTTAACGAGACAATCACCCTGTTTTCCCTACGCGCGCCCCCCACGAGCCGACGCACAAGCACTTCCGGCGGACATGGTAACGACGTCACCGGATCCAGATAACGGGGATAGAGCATCAGAACCGCCGCCACCATCTCATTCACGTCGCGCTGGGCGCTCCTCCGTACCGGAACATCCCCCAAATCGGTCGTAAGTCCCCAACCGGCGTAGAAAGGGACGCCATGGGTGGTGACCTGCCTACCACGCAGCAATGCCTCGAAGCCGGCGAGCGAGGTCAGCACATGCACGCCATCCACCATGTCGAGTAGCGCGGAGATCGGTGCCTCCCGCTCCACTTGGTCGGCATAGGCCAGCGCATCGGCCTCTGCCACGCGCCCCTTGCGATGGCCCGCTTCCACATCGGGATGCGGCTTGTAGATGATATAGGCATCCGGCTCCTGCGCCCGGGCGCGCCGCAAAAGATCGAAATTGCCCGCGACAGCACCGCCGCCGAACAACACCGAACGATCATCCTCGACCTGTCCGGTCACCAATATGTGCCGCCGCGCGCCACCGGGTCTTTCCATCGCTTCGCCGCCGACATCATATTTACTGATGCCCGTTTCGACGATCAGCACGCGCAATCGTTCCGCCCGTGCAAGCATCTCAGGCGTAAACCCGCCCCGCTGCAGGATATTTTCCAGTTCGCTTGGACCGGACGGATCGAAATGCACCCCGATCCGGTCCGCGACGATGGACAGTGGCGGCACGCAATTGGCGCCGAGCCCGGCCGAACGGATGAACCCGTCCTCCACCTCATGCACCGCCCCGGATCGCGCCTCGACAGCATCCAGAAAGTCGTCCGGCACGCGCGCTTTCCAGATGGCGATCGCGCGGTCGGGCGGAATGGCATCGAGAGCGGTCCTGGACGGCGAGAGGAAACGAACCGGCTCGCTCCCTCCCCATAGCAGCGGTTCAACGGCCGCCTTCTTCCAGTGCGCAAAGCCGAAAGCACCGGCAATCGACCGGTTGGCATCGATCAGCGTCCGCCAGTGCGACAGCAGCGCGATGGTGGACAGCGCATCGCTCGGCAGGCCGTCAAAGGGTTCGGTATAGGCGATCTGGGTTATCAAACGCTGTTGCAGCGCGTAGCGGACAGCCTCGTCCTGTGCCGTTTCCAGTATCGGATTGGCGCCGTGATCGAAGCGCCTGACCGGGACCAGCGCAACGTGGGCCAGATCGCGGATATCGCTTTCGCCATCGACCCATAATCCCGTCGCATGCCCAAGGACATGCCAGGGGTCGCAAGGATCCTGGATCACCGGAGCAGAAACGGCTCCGGCCCCTTGCCCCTCGGGCAGCCAGAGCATGATCCGATCCGATACCCCCTCATCCGCGGCCTGAGCCAGCATGGCGCGCAGGGCGTCGTCGGACGAAGGCCGCAGGACGATGGTCCTGTCGGGATCAAGGGACGGCTGCGCGGCCCAGAACGTCCCTCCGACGCGCGCTGATCGCATGGCCGCGACACACGCGTCCAAATCGTCCGACACGCGCGTTGATCCGCCGGATACCGGGCGGCCGAGCATCACGGCATCCGCTCCGGGGAAAGGCGGCGCGCACAGCAGGGGGCGGTCGATGTCCGCCATCGCGGATGACGCGGTGGCGCGCGCCATCATGCCGTTATTCCACCACCTCAGCCACCGCAGCCCGGATACGAAGAAGATCGCCCAGTAGCGCCTCCATCCTGTCAAGCGGCCAGGCATTCGGACCGTCGGACAGCGCCTTGTCGGGATCGGGATGGGTTTCCATGAACAGGCCATCGACCCCGGCCGCCGTCGCTGCCCGGGCGAGCAAGGGCACGAACGTCCGGTCACCGCCGGACCGATCCCCAAGCCCGCCCGGCTGCTGCACAGAATGGGTCGCGTCAAATACCACGGGACAGCCGTTCTGCGCCATGATCGACAGCCCCCGCATGTCCACGACCAGATTGTTGTAGCCAAAGCTGGTGCCGCGCTCGGTAAGCGCCACGTTGTCGATCTCGACACCGGCGCGTCCTGCGGCGGCCTTCGCCTTTGCGACCACCTGCTTCATGTCGGCCGGCGCCATGAACTGGGCCTTCTTGATGTTGACCGGGATGCCGGTCTCTACAGCCGCCTCGATCAGGTCGGTCTGACGCGCAAGAAAGGCCGGCGTCTGGATGACATCCACCACTTGCGCGGCGCCCCTTGCCTGTTCCGGCGTATGTATGTCCGTCAGAACGGGCAAACCGGTCTCGGCGCGTACCTTTTCGAGGATGCGCAGCCCCTCCTCCATGCCCGGCCCCCTGAAAGAGGCGCTGGAACTGCGGTTCGCCTTGTCAAAGCTGCTCTTGTAGATCAGGAACAGGCCGAGGCGGTCGGCGATGGCACGCAACCGCTCCGCCACGCTCAGCGCGAGCGCTTCGGACTCGATCACACAGGGGCCGGCAATGACGAAAAGCGGATGGCCGCGGCCGACGGGATGTCCGGCGATATGCATGGAAACGAGCCTTATACTATTTTGCGTGCGGCCAGAATGGCTTCGATGGGTTCAAGATCGCTGGGATTGTTGAGTTCGATCGCATCCCATGCCGGAGGGTCGCACACGACCACCGCCATCGGTATGCCAGCGTACAGGAAGCGCAACTGCTCCAGCCCCTCCAGTTCCTCGAGTTGCGTCGACGGCGTGGCCGCATAGAGCGCCAGCGCCGGCCGGCGATAGGCATAAAGGCCGAGGTGCATCAGCACCGGAGGATCAGCCTCCATGGGACTGCCCGACAGAATGTGCGGAAGCACCCGTTTCGAGAAGTAGAGAGCTTCGCCCTTCCCGTTTACGACGACGGTCGTGCCGCCACTGCGCCCCGCCGCCTGATCGGCAACCAGATGGGCGTAGGCGGTCGGCGAACACCGCACGGCCACCGTCGCCACCTGGCATTCCGGATGGGCGACCATGTGCGCCATCAAGGCGCGAACGATATCCGGCGGCGTCAGCAGGGCATCCCCCTGGAAATTGACGACGACATCCACGTCGGCAGGCAATTCATCCAGTGCCGCAGCGACACGTTCAGTGCCGTTCGCGCACGCCTCCGGCGTCATGATCGCCGACGCTCCGAAATCAGCGACCGCCCGGGCGATGCCATCATCGTCGGTGGCGACATGAACCGGCACGCCCTCACCCGCCACGACCGCTGCCTCATGGCTGCGCTGGACGAGCGATTTGGCGACACCCGTGAGACCCTTTATGAGCGCCAGCGGCTTGCCTGGGTAGCGCGAGGACTTGAAGCGCGCCGGGATCACGATGGCGAAGTTCGCCCCCGTTGCGGACTCAGGGTCTGACGGCATGGATTTGCGTCTCGCGCTTAAACGGACGCTATGTCATGGATATGGATTACGCCTGCCGGCTTGCGCGGGTCTTCCGCCTTCATCACGAACACCACGGTGATCTTGGCTTCAGTCATAAGCGCTGCCACCTCCTCGATACGCGTGCCGCTCGGTACGGTCTTGGGCGATGCCGTCATGATCTCGCCTGCGGTGGCGATCAGCATCTTGTCGAAGGACCGGCGAAGGTCGCCGTCGGTAATGATACCGATCAGGTTGCCTTCATCGTCGACCACACCCGCCGCGCCCTTGCCGGTGGAGGTCATTTCCAGCACCACGTCCCGCATCCCTGTGGAGCGCGTCACCAGCGGCAGGGGACCAGCCCGGCGCAGCATGGAATCCACGGGCAGCAAGCGCCAGCCGATCGATCCGCCCGGATGCCATTGCATCAACTCGACCCGCGAAATACCGCGCTCGCGCATCGCGGCGATCGCCAGCGCGTCACCCACCGCCAGCATCATCGTGGTGGAGGTCGTCGGCGCGATCAGTTCAGGGCAGGCTTCGGGAAGCTTCGGCAGACGGATGCGAATATTCGCTTCCCGCATCAGCAGGGATTGCCCATCCGACGCGACACCGATGATCGGGGTTCCGATGGATTTGGCATAGGCGATCAGCGGCCGCAGTTCGGATGTCTCGCCCGAGTTCGACAGGATCAGCATCGTATCGACGGATTTCAGCAGCCCCAGATCGCCGTGAGACGCCTCGGCCGGGTGGACGAAGAAGGCGGAGGAACCCGTTGCGGACAGCGTCGCGGCGATCTTCCGCCCGACATGGCCCGATTTGCCCATGCCCGCGACGATCACCCGACCCTGCGTATTGACGATCTGCGCAACGGCCTCACTGAAGCCGTCGTCCAGCTGGTCGGCCAGTTCAAGCAAGCCCTCGGCTTCCTGGCGGATGACGGCAAGGCCGTGATGCTTCGCTTCTGAAAGTCTGGAGATCAACATTTCCCTGGATACCATGTTATAAAGCGCGCGCAGGCGAAGCGCTTTCATGTTTGACACAAGCTCTACATGCCAGCGTTGCAACATGTCGAGCGTTTACTTGCAGTTGAAATCACCCCGCCCCGCCAGACGCTCGTCCGATCGCATTCGCTCACCGGACACTTTAATCACCCGGCTGGTGTAAAACAGCCCTCCATTATTCCCCCAACGGCACCTTGCACCCGACATCGGGCCATGGCGGCCCAAAAATGCGTGAAAAGCGATCCCTCGCCGCCCATATCCAAGGAATCCTTCTTTCGGCGACGCCCGGAAGACTGAACGGATCGAGACCGAGCCATGGATAGAAGGGGTTGCGGCGGCTGTAGGCCCATATCTCGACACGGCGTGACGGCCGCACCGACGGGCCACGCGCATGAAATCCGCAGGTATCGGCCACTACCAGCGTATTCGCCTTCACCGCCAGCAATACCGGCTCAGGAAGACCCAGCGCGGGGAGTTCAGCGGCCGTAACTCGCATCGATCCCCGTGCGGACAGGCGATCAAGCCCTTCGGGCGCGGCAAGGCTTCGCGCCTTTTCCCATGCAAGCCGTTCCGGCGTCATGCGATGCGAACCGGGGACGTAGCTGAATGGCCCCTCGTCCTCCGCCACATCCTCCAGGAAATACCAGGCCTTCATCGTTGGATGAAAGGTATCAGCGTGCAGCACAGTCTGCGGATCCGGATCGGTATCGACTCGATGGGTCAGGATCGTCTGGATGTAATAGAGCGGCTCAGACAGGCTGCTCGCGACATAATGCATCAGCCCTTTCCAGCGCCGGTCGGAGAGCAGCGCATCGATCGCCGGTACTGCACGCAGATAATCGGGATCGATCGCGATCCGTCGAGTGATCGTATCCCCCTGCAACATTTCCCGCGCGGGCGCGGTGGTCCCAAGCACCTGATCGCGTAGCTCCGCAAAGGCTTCCGCCGGAAGATAGTTGTCGACCCGAACAAAGCCGTTCGCGGCGAACTCCTCCCTCAACGCCAAAGGCACGTGGCGCGCCAGTCGGCGACGGCGCCAGGCGGCAAGGGTGTGGGCAAGGCGCATGCGCGCGCTGTGCAGGCCCAGCCGGTTCAGGCGTTTCGAACCCAATAGGGGATTGTCGGCGAAGGACTTGTAACCGCTCGGGATTTGCAGGAGCCACAGGGGCATGCCGAGAACGGTACGCAGCACGGACACGGTCATTCCCCACATTCAACCGGCCGGGCGCTGCGGACAGAAACGCCGCGAAGCGCAGACAAACCGGATCGGACGAAGAACGCCTTATTCCGTGCCAACCATTCTCTCCAGTCCAATTGCATCCACTTCACGTCACCGATCTCCGATCGCCGTATCGCGATCCTGGCCGTCACCTGCCGCTCTCCGCCTCGACCGGCGTCGAACTCCCAAAATCGCGACGAAAACGCTCGCCAGCAAAAACAGCAACGCAATAACGCCGCCCACGGCGACAAGGTCCGCCTGCCCCATCAGCCTGGTGCTCCCGATGCCCGCGATCGCGATATAGCCCGGCGCGAAGCTGGCGGGGACCCAGGCGCAGGCAGAAAGGATATTGGAAAGCTGGAAAGTCCGGCGCGGCATCCCGACAACACCTGCAACCAGAGGCACCGTCGCCCGGACGGGACCAAGGAAACGGCCGATGAAGATCGACGCGAAGCCGTAACGCTGGAAGAACAGCCGCGCCTTGGCAAAGGCGGCCCGGTGCCGAACGAACGGGCGCCTGTAGTAGATCGACGGACCAATACCACGGCCCAGGCTGTAGGACACCCAGTCACCCAATATGGCGCCGGCAATCGCCCACAAGCCAACGCGCACCGGATCAAGCGACCCCGCCCCCATCATCCCGCCGATCGCGAACATGATCGGCGTCGCAGGAAAAAACATGCCGATGACGGCGAGGGACTCGCCGAAGACAAGAAGCGCGATGATCGGTCCCGCCCAGTCCCGGTGCGCGACGATGAAAGCCGTCAGATCGCCAAGGATTTCGGTCAAGCACACGGTTCCCATACACGCGCACCGTCAAAGTAGTCGACGCAGCACTGCGGGGCGCTTTGTAAAGATTACCGACAGATAGCAAGAGGGGACGGTATGACGATACGCAACGATAGCGACACAACCGCGCCGCCCGGGCAGGCGGGTGGTGGTCTTCGGCCCTGCCGTGCCCGGATCGCGACGGACCGCCGCACATCCACCTTTGCCCTTTGCCCTTCGCCGCAAGTTTCTCTAGGGAGCCTGCCTGTGGCGGGTTTCGGATTGAAGGGCATATGAGGCTGCTTGGGCGCGTATCGCCGCGCGAATATCATGTCGCCGTGCTGAACCTGATGGCCACGGGCGCCTTCGTTCTCTACGTCATGGCCCATCCGGCGATCTCCGCGCCGACATTCCTGATCCTCATCGGCAAATATATGTTGCTGACGATGCTGCTCGCGGGCCTTGCGCTGCTGAGTTTCGTTGTGCTCGAAGCCCGGCATTCGGGCTGGGTCGAACCGATCGTCCGCCGTTGGCGGCAGGACCGGATGCTGACGCTGCTGTGGCCGATGCTCGTCTTCGCCACCGTCATGCCGACGTTCAGCGCTTTCAAGCAACGTATCCTGCCGATCGCGGGGTTTCATTTCGATCCTGCGCTGGCGGCGATCGACCGCCAACTCTTTGGTACTGACCCCGGGCTCTGGATGCACCGGATGCTGGGTTCGCCGTGGCTGACCCAGTTTCTGGACCTCGTCTACCATGCCTGGTTCCTGCCGATGACCGTCGGCGTGGGCGTCGTCGCATTGTGCACCGATGCGCGCACGCGGATGCAGTATATGACCGCCTATATGCTGAACTGGATCGGCCTCGCATCGATCCTGGCGTATCTGCTGCCGGCGGCGGGCCCCTGCTTTTACCGCGCGCTCGTCGACCTGCAGGGCAGCGCGCCGTTCGTTGCGGTCGATCGGGCACTGATCGCCGACCGGGCGGCAACCGGCCTCGACTTCCTGTTTACGATCAACATCAAGATGATGCTGCTGGCGCGCTTCAACGATCCGACCCTCAGCATCGGCGGCGGCATCTCCGCCATCCCGTCCATCCACAACGCCATGGCGGTGCTGTTCGCCCTGGTCGGTTACCGCTTCAACCGGGGCTTCGGGTTGTTCATGACCGCCTTCGCGGTGCTCATCTGGATCGGATCGATCTATCTCAACTGGCACTATGCCATCGACGGCATTGTCGGTGCGGCGGGTGCGATCGTGTTGTGGCATATTGCCGGGTGGCTCGTCAGCCTTACGGAACAAGACCCCCTGCAACCCAGCGGCCGCCTGGCGCAGACCGCTTAGGGCATTGCAAAAAACGCGTCAGCTCGCAGCCCGCAGTGCGTCCGACGGTGTCCAGGCCGGCTGGTCCGGCCAGATACCCCGCGTGTCATAGACCAGCTTCCCCGCCCGCTCATCGGCCGGAACCGACTTGAACAGGTCATGATCGACCAGCACGATCAGCATCCCGCACCGTTCGAGTGCGGTGTCGAGGTCCATCAGTTCGGCCCCGGTGCCGACGAATTCCATCGGCATGGACGTGACATGGGGTTCTACCAGCTTGATCCGCCGTCCATAGCGGCGGGCGAGGCGCGCGGCGACCTTCACGGCCGGGCTCTCCCGGAAGTCGTCGATATTCGCCTTGAACGCGAGGCCGAGGCACGCGACCTCCATGTCCTGCTGCATATCGATCAGGTCAGACGCACGGGCGACGACATGATCGGTCTTTGCGTCGTTCACTTCGCGCGCGGTCCGGATCATCCGGGCGTTATCAGGGTCGGAATGCACGATGAACCACGGATCGACGGCAATGCAGTGGCCGCCGACACCCGGGCCGGGCTGAAGAATATTGACGCGGGGATGCCGGTTGGCGAGGCGGATCACCTCCCACACGTCGATGCCCATGCCCTCCGCGATCACCGACAGTTCGTTGGCGAACGCAATGTTGACGTCGCGGAAACTGTTTTCGACCAGCTTCACCATCTCTGCTGCACGCGCGGTCGTGGTGATGCACTGGCCGCGCACGAACTGGCGGTAGAAGGCAAGCGCCTTGCGTGCGCAGCGCGGAGTGATACCGCCGATGCACCGGTCATTGTCGATCAGTTCGACCAGAATGCGGCCGGGCAGGACGCGCTCCGGGCAGTAGGCAATGGCGATATCGGCCGCGCTTCCCGGCGCCCGGCCCGGCATCTTGAGGTCGGGACGAAGCTGCGCGATCAGATCCCGCATCGCCTCCGTGGTGCCGACCGGCGAGGTGGACTCGAGGATCACGGTATCCCCCGCCTTCAGCACCGCCGCCACGCCACGTGCAGCATCCAGCACATGGGAGATATCCGGCGCGTGATTTTCGGATACCGGCGTCGGCACGGCGATCACGAACACGTCGCTTGGCTCTATATCGATCGCAGCACGCAACGTTCCGCGCGCGACGACGCCCTGAACAAGGCCGTCGAGATCGACCTCCTCGATATGCACGCGACCGGAATTGACCGTCTCGACCACGTGCGCGCTGACATCGACGCCCAACACGCGGGCGCCGGAGCGGGCAATGAGGGCAGCGGTCGGCAGGCCGATATAGCCAAGGCCGATAACGGAAACCTTCTGATCGACGTCGACGGGCATGATTACCTCTTGCCGGCGATGATCCCGGCTATGCGTTTTCCGCTCCTGCCGTCGCCAAACGGATTATGGGCGCGCGACATGGCGGCGTAAGCGTCCTCATCGTCCAAAAGGCTGAAGATTTCGGTAACGATGCGCGTCCGGTCGGTGCCGACCAGCTTTGCCGTGCCTGCCGCCACCCCCTCCGGCCGCTCAGTCGTCTCGCGCATCACCAGCACCGGCTTGCCGAACGACGGAGCTTCTTCCTGCACCCCGCCGCTGTCGGTCAGGACGATCTCGCACAGTGAGAGCAGGCGCACGAAATGCGGGTAGTCGAGCGGATCGATCAGCGCGACATTGTCCAACCCCGCAAGCTGTGCATCCATCGCGCCGCGGACGTTCGGGTTCGGGTGAACCGGAAAGATGATGGCCACGCCTTGCCGCACCGCGATATCCCGCAGGGCGGCCGCGATGCTGTCCATGCCGCCACCGAAATTCTCACGCCGATGGCTCGTGACCGCGATGATCCGTCGTCCGGCGAAACGCAGCGCGAGCGGATCGAGGCCCGCCGCAAGGGTTGGATCGGCGTCGATCCGCGCGCGCGTTTCCAGCAGAGCGTCGATGACCGTGTTCCCCGTCACATGGATACCGGCGGGATCGCGCCCTTCGGCCAGAAGGGCATCGGCAGCCGCCCGGGTCGGCGCGAAATTCATGTCGGCGATGCAGGCGACAATCCTGCGGTTCACCTCCTCCGGCCAGGGGTGATGGATGTCGCCGCTGCGCAGCCCGGCCTCGACATGCGCGACCGGAATCTTGCGATAATAGGCAGCGAGCGAAGCGACCATGGTGGTCAGCGTGTCGCCGTGGACAACGACGCGGTCGGGCCGTTCTGCGTCGAAGGCCGCACCGAGCGCGACGATCAGGCGGGCGGTTAGATCATCAAGGGTCTGCCCCTGCTGCATGACGTCGAGGTCGATGTCCGGCACGATCCCGCTGATCTCAAGAACCTGATCCAATAATCCACGATGCTGTGCGGTAACGCAGACACGCGTGTCGATTCCCGGCTGCGCACGCAGCGCATGCACGACAGGAAACAGCTTGATGGCTTCCGGCCGCGTACCGAAGACAATCATGACTTTCATGCGACTACGCCCATGCCCCTACAACCCGCCCCGCTTTCAGGTCGCCTCATGGCAAAAAAGGGTGAACGTGCCCTAAACGTCGTTTCGCACCCGGTTCACCTATTTCGCACCTGCGAAACCCTATGCTAAGCGCACCTCCGGTCTAGGCAGAATCGCACGGAGCCTCATGAAAATCACGATGATCGGCACGGGGTATGTTGGCCTCGTTTCAGGCGCTTGCTTCGCGGACTTTGGACATAGTGTCGTCTGCGTCGACAAGGACGAGGGCAAGATCGCGGCCATTCGCCAGGGCAAGATGCCGATCTACGAACCCGGCCTCGAATCTCTGGTCGCGGGCAATGTGGCGGCCGGCCGCCTCGACTTCACCACCGACCTTGCCGAAGGCGTGCGCGGTGCGGACGCGATCTTCATCGCAGTGGGCACGCCTTCGCGGCGCGGGGACGGCCATGCCGACCTCAGCTACGTCTATGCCGCAGCGAAGGAAATCGCCGAGGCGCTCGACGGTCCGGCGGTGATCGTCACGAAGTCGACCGTGCCGGTCGGCACCGGTGACGAGGTCGAACGGATCATCCGTGAAGTGCGCCCCGACATCGAGGTGGCCGCCGTCTCCAACCCCGAATTCCTGCGCGAGGGCGCGGCGATCGGCGATTTCAAGCGCCCCGACCGCATCGTCGTGGGCACGGACGATCCGCGCGCCACGGCGGTCATGCGCCAGATCTACCGGCCGCTGTACCTGAACGAGGCGCCGCTGATCTTCACCAGCCGCCGGACGGCCGAACTGATCAAATATGCCGCCAACGCCTTCCTCGCGACCAAGATCACGTTCATCAACGAGATCGCCGACCTGTGCGAGGCCGTGGGCGCGGAGGTCAAGGACGTGGCACGCGGCATCGGCCTCGACAACCGCATCGGCTCCAAGTTCCTGCATGCCGGCCCCGGCTATGGCGGCTCCTGCTTCCCGAAGGATACGATGGCTCTCATCAAGACGGGCCAGGACTTCGACGCGCCGATCCGCATCGTCGAGGCGGTCGCGCAGGTGAACGACAACCGCAAGCGGGCCATGGGCCGCAAGGTCGTGAAGGCGCTCGGCGGGGACGCGCGCGGCAAGCGCGTCGCGATCCTGGGCCTTACCTTCAAGCCGAATACCGATGACATGCGCGACGCGCCCAGCCTTTCGATCGTGCAGGCCCTGCAGGATGCCGGCGCCGACATATGCGCATACGACCCCGAGGGCATGGCCGCCGCCGCGCCGATGATGCCGGGCGTCGAGATGATGGCCGACCCCTATTCCGCGGCCAAGGGTGCCGATGTCCTCGTCCTCGTGACCGAATGGGACATCTTCCGCGCGCTGAACCTCAAGCAGATCGCACAGAGCATGAATGCGCCAATCCTCGTCGACCTGCGCAACATCTACCCGGCGACAGAGGCGAGCGAGGCGGGTTTCCACCTCTATCGCGTCGGCGGGCCGGATGCGGCGAGCGAGGGCAGTGCCTGAACGGGACATTTTTGCCTGCCACGCGCACATTGTCTGGCCTGTTGATCAATCAATGTTAATGGAAGGCGCTCATGAGGCAGAAATGCCCTCTGGAGTGAAAGCATGCTGACGACTACCAGCCCCGTCTGGACCGACAATATCCTGCCCGTCATCCTTTCAGGCGGATCGGGGACGCGTCTCTGGCCCGTTTCGCGCGCCGAGCGCCCGAAGCAGTTGCTCTCGCTGACCGCCGACGAGACGATGCTGCAACTGACGGCGCTTCGCACGAACGGCATCGGAAATACGGGCCGCCCGATCGTCGTCGCGAATGCGGCGCACGCCGACCTGATCGACGAGCAACTCGCGGCCATCGGCTTTCCCGAGAGCCTGATCCTGCTCGAACCGTTTGGCCGCAACACCGCGCCGGCGATCGCGCTCGCGGCCCTTGCGGCCGAGGATCCTACCGCCGCGCTGCTGGTCATGCCCAGCGATCACGTGATCCTCGACCTTCCTGCCTTTCATGCCGCCATCGCGAAGGCCATGCCGCTGGTAGCCGAAGGCTGGCTGGTCACGTTCGGCATCACGCCGGATTCGCCGGAGACCGGCTATGGCTACATCCGCATGGGCGATGAACTGGCCGACGGCGTCCGCAAAGTCGCGAACTTCGTCGAGAAGCCGGACCTGGAACGCGCCACGGCGATGCTGGCGGAGGGCGGCTATACCTGGAACGCGGGCATTTTCCTGTTTCGCGCCGACGCATTCCTGAAGGCACTGGGCGAATTGCAGCCGGAGATGCTGACCCATGCCGGTGCCGCCGTGCGCGATGCACGGCGCGATGGCGCACGAATGTACCCGGATGCAGACGCATTCGGCGCCTGCCCGTCCGATTCCATCGACTATGCGATCATGGAGCGCGCGGACAAGGTTGCCTGCGTGCCCGTCAGCATGGGCTGGTCGGACGTCGGCAGCTGGGACTCCCTGCACCAGATCAGCGCGCGGGATGATGCCGACAACGCCGTGCGTGGAGAGGTGATAGCCCTCAACGCCTCGCGCTGCCTCGTCCACAGCGACGGCCCACGCATCACGCTGGTCGACGTCGACGACCTGATCGTCGTCGCGTCGGGCGACGACATCCTGATCCTGCCGCGCGGCAAGGCGCAGGAAGTACGCCGGGTGATCGAGGCCCTCAAGAACCGATGAGGCGGGCGCCGCGCACAGCCGCAGCGGGCGAACGAGCGATCCCCACTGCGCGGCACTGGGCTCTTGCCGCGGGAATGATCATGGCGGTGTTCATCTTTGGCCCGGTTGCCGCCGCGATCATCCGCAGTTGACCGCGTTCCGCCACCTGCCCCGGGAAATATTCCGCCCGGGGCTTCCCAAAATCCAACAGGGCTCCTATATCGCGCCCTGAGACAGGTCGGCCTGCCCGCGTTCCGTACGTGGACTTGCCGCCTCCCCTGCCCCGCCCGGGCCACGGTTCGATCAGCGCCGAACCGCGATGAATAGGGCGAGACCAGGGGCTCCACATACGCTGCCAGTGCGGATCGGACAGTCCCGGCCCGCACTTTTTTGCGTGGCTGCAACGCCACCGAATCGGCTGAATTTCCGCTGCGATGCGGAAAAAGTGCGACCAAAGCGACAGGAACACAGATGGCGACCAAGGCAGCTCTCCCCCAGACCGCGAAGAAGCGCATCCGCAAGGTGTTCGGCGACATCCACGAAGTGGTGCAGATGCCGAACCTGATCGAGGTGCAGCGCGAATCCTACGAGCAGTTCCTGCGCTCCAACCCCGCGATCGGCTATGTATCCGGCCTTGAGAAGACCCTGCGCTCGGTCTTCCCGATCCGCGACTTCGCCGGCACCGCCGAGATGGACTTCGTCCATTACGAGCTGGAAGACCCGAAGTACGACACCGAGGAATGCCGCCAGCGTGGCATCACCTATGCCGCGCCGATGCGCGTCACCCTGCGCCTGATCGTGTTCGAGGTGGACCAGGACACCGACAGCCGCTCCGTCCTCGATATCAAGGAGCAGGACGTGTACATGGGCGACATGCCGCTCATGACGCAGAACGGCACCTTCATCATCAACGGCACCGAGCGCGTCATCGTGTCGCAGATGCACCGCTCGCCGGGCGTCCTGTTCGACCATGACCGTGGCAAGACCCACTCGTCGGGCAAGTATCTGTTCGCCGCGCGCGTCATTCCCTATCGCGGTTCCTGGCTCGACTTCGAGTTCGATGCCAAGGACATCGTCAACGTCCGTATCGACCGCAAGCGCAAGCTGCCGGTGACGGCCCTCCTCTATGCGCTCGGCCTCAACGCCGAGGACATCCTGTCCCATTTCTACAACAAGGTGACATTCCTGCGTGGCGAAGGCGGATGGCAGATCCCCTTCACGCCAGAGGCATGGCGCGGCCAGAAGCCGGCCTTCGACATCGTCGACGCGAAATCGGGCGAGGTGGTGTTCGCTGCCGGCCACAAGATTTCGCCGCGCGCCGCCAACAAGGCGGAGAAGGACGGTCTTGAGACCCTGCTGATCCCGACCGAGGAAATCTTTGGCCGCTACAGCGCCTATGACCTCATCAACGAGGCGACCGGCGAGATCTACATCGAGGCCGGAGACGAGGTTTCGGCCGAGAATCTGGAGAAGCTGGACAAGGCGGGCATCGACCGTCTCGAACTGCTCGACATCGACCATGTCACCACCGGCCCCTGGATCCGCAACACGTTGAAGGCCGACAAGGCCGAGGACCGCGATCAGGCCCTGTCCGACATCTATCGCGTCATGCGTCCCGGCGAACCGCCGACGCGCGAGACGGCGGAGGCGCTGTTCGACGGTCTGTTCTTCGATCCGGAGCGCTACGACCTCTCGGCCGTCGGCCGCGTGAAGCTCAACATGCGCCTCGACCTCGACGCCGAGGATACGGTCACCACCCTGCGCCGCGAGGACATCCTCGCCGTCGTCAAGGAACTGGTGAACCTGAAGGACGGCAAGGGCGAGATCGACGACATCGACAATCTCGGCAACCGCCGTGTCCGCTCGGTCGGTGAGCTTCTGGAGAACCAGTATCGCGTCGGCCTGCTCCGCATGGAGCGCGCCGTGAAGGAGCGCATGAGCTCGGTCGACGTGTCGACCGTGATGCCGAACGACCTCATCAACGCGAAGCCCGCCGTGGCCGCGGTGCGTGAATTCTTCGGCTCCTCGCAGCTCTCGCAGTTCATGGACCAGACGAACCCGCTGTCGGAAGTCACCCACAAGCGCCGCGTGTCGGCCCTTGGACCGGGCGGCCTGACCCGCGAGCGCGCCGGCTTCGAAGTGCGCGACGTTCACCCGACCCACTATGGCCGCATCTGCCCGATCGAAACGCCCGAAGGCCCGAACATCGGTCTGATCAACAGCCTCGCGACCTTCAGCCGCGTCAACAAGTACGGCTTCATCGAGACGCCGTACCGCAAGGTTGTGGACAACAAGGTCACGAACGAAGTCGTGTATCTTTCCGCCATGGAAGAGGCCAAGCACACGATCGCGCAGGCCAATGCCGAGGTGAACGCTGACGGCACCTTCGTCGAGGATCTGATCTCCGCGCGTGAAGCGGGCGAGTTCCTGATGGCGCCGAAGGACCACATCACCCTGATGGACGTCAGCCCCAAGCAGCTGGTGTCGGTCGCGGCTTCGCTCATCCCCTTCCTTGAGAACGACGACGCCAACCGCGCACTCATGGGATCGAACATGCAGCGCCAGGCGGTGCCGCTCGTCCGCGCCGAGGCGCCGTTCGTCGGCACCGGCATGGAGGAGACGGTTGCCCGCGATTCCGGCGCCGCCATCGCTGCCCGCCGCTCCGGCATCGTCGATCAGGTCGATGCGACCCGTATCGTCATCCGCGCGACCGGCGATGTCGAGCCGGGCAAGTCGGGCGTCGACATCTACACGTTGATGAAGTTCCAGCGCTCCAACCAGGACACCTGCATCAACCAGCGCCCGCTGGTGAAGGTCGGCGACCTCGTCGGCGCCGGAGACGTGATTGCCGACGGCCCCTCGACCGAGATGGGCGAACTGGCGCTGGGCCGGAACACGCTCGTCGCGTTCATGCCCTGGAACGGCTATAACTATGAGGACTCCATCCTGATCTCCGAGCGGATCGTGAAGGACGACGTCTTCACCTCGATCCACATCGAGGAGTTCGAGGTGATGGCCCGCGACACGAAGCTCGGGCCGGAAGACATCACCCGCGATATCCCGAACGTCGGTGAGGAAGCGCTGCGTAACCTCGACGAGGCAGGCATCGTCTACATCGGCGCAGAGGTCGAACCGGGCGACATCCTGGTCGGCAAGATCACGCCGAAGGGCGAAAGCCCGATGACGCCGGAAGAAAAGCTGCTCCGCGCCATCTTCGGTGAGAAGGCCAGCGACGTGCGCGACACCTCGCTCCGCCTGCCGCCGGGCGTTGCCGGCACCGTCGTCGAAGTCCGCGTGTTCAACCGCCACGGCATCGACAAGGACGAGCGCGCGATGGCGATCGAGCGCGAGGAGATCGACCGTCTCGCGAAGGATCGCGAGGACGAGCGCGGCATCCTCAACCGTGCGACCTTCAACCGCCTGAAGGACATGCTGCTGGGCCAGACGGCCACGGCCGCACCGAAGGGCGTGAAGAAAGGCGTCGAGATCGACGAGGCCCTGCTGGAGGAAGTCGAGCGTCACGAATGGTGGAAGTTCGCCGTCGCCGACGACAACCGCCAGTCCGCCATCGAGGCGGTCAAGGCCCAGTATGACGAGGCGGTGAAGTCCATCGTCGAGAAGTTCGAGGACCGCGTCGACAAGCTGCAGCGCGGTGACGAGCTGCCGCCGGGCGTGCTGAAGATGGTCAAGGTCTTCGTCGCGGTGAAGCGCAAGCTGCAGCCGGGTGACAAGATGGCCGGCCGTCACGGCAACAAGGGCGTCATCTCCCGCATCCTGCCGATCGAGGACATGCCGTTCCTGGAGGACGGCACCCACGTCGACATCGTGCTGAACCCGCTGGGCGTGCCGTCGCGCATGAACGTCGGGCAGATCTTCGAGACGCATCTGGGCTGGGCCGCGCGCGGCCTTGGCCAGCAGATCAAGAACGCGCTCGAGGACTGGCGCGATGCCAATCCGAACGCCGCCGCCGGCGCCATGCCGGAGGCGGTCAAGGACCGGCTGCTGACCGTCTATGGCGAGCATTATGCGGGCGACATCAATGCCCGCTCGCCCGAGCAGATCGTCGAACTGGCGCAGAACCTGCGCAACGGCGTGCCGATGGGCACACCGGTGTTCGACGGCGCGCGCGAGGCGGACGTGTCGGCGATGCTGGAACTGGCCGGGCTCAACACCTCGGGTCAGAGCGATCTGTACGACGGCCGCACCGGCGACAAGTTCGACCGGAAGGTCACGGTGGGCATCATCTACATGCTGAAGCTGCATCACCTTGTCGACGACAAGATCCACGCACGCTCCATCGGCCCCTACAGCCTCGTCACCCAGCAACCGCTGGGCGGCAAGGCCCAGTTCGGCGGCCAGCGCTTCGGTGAGATGGAGGTGTGGGCGCTCCAGGCCTATGGCGCCGCCTACACGCTGCAGGAAATGCTAACCGTGAAGTCGGACGACGTGGTCGGCCGCACCAAGGTCTACGAGGCGATCGTCAAGGGTGACGACACGTTCGAGGCCGGCATTCCGGAGAGCTTCAACGTGCTCGTCAAGGAAATGCGGTCGCTCGGCCTCAACGTCGAACTCGCCTCGATCGACGAGATCGAGGACGGCGAAGGCCCGGCCGCGCTGGCAGCGGAATAAGGGAGCGCCGGGCGCCACTCCAAACGGTGGCGCCCCCTCCCCCGCCCTGCTCCAATTCACCCTCTAGAGGGACTGAGACATGAACGAACTGACCAACTTCGCGAACCCGATCCAGAAGCCGGAAACCTTCGACCAGATCCAGATCGGCCTCGCCTCGCCGGAGCGCATCCGCTCATGGTCCTTCGGTGAGATCAAGAAGCCCGAAACGATCAACTACCGCACGTTCAAGCCGGAGCGTGACGGCCTGTTCTGCGCGCGCATCTTCGGCCCGATCAAGGACTATGAGTGCCTGTGCGGCAAGTACAAGCGCATGAAGTACAAGGGCATCGTGTGCGAGAAGTGCGGCGTGGAGGTGACCGTTTCGAAGGTCCGCCGCGAGCGCATGGGCCATATCGAACTGGCCGCCCCGGTCGCGCACATCTGGTTCCTGAAGTCGCTGCCCTCGCGCATCGGCCTGCTGCTCGACATGCAGCTCAAGCAGCTTGAGCGCGTCCTCTATTTCGAGAGCTATATCGTCATCGAGCCGGGCCTGACCCCGCTGGAGAAGTATCAGCTCCTGAACGAGGATGAACTGCTCGACGCGCAGGACGAGTATGGCGAAGACGCCTTCTCGGCAGGCATCGGCGCCGAGGCCGTCAAGCAGATGCTGATGGACCTCGACCTCGAGGGCGAGAAGGAGGAGCTTCTCAAGGAGCTGGCCGAGACCAAGTCGGAGCTGAAGCCCAAGAAGATCATCAAGCGCCTGAAGGTCGTCGAGAGCTTCATCGAGTCCGGCAACCGCCCGGAATGGATGATCCTGGACGTCGTCCCGGTCATTCCGCCCGAACTGCGTCCGCTGGTTCCGCTGGACGGCGGCCGCTTCGCGACGTCGGACCTCAACGACCTCTACCGCCGCGTCATCAACCGCAACAACCGCCTGAAGCGGCTGATGGAACTGCGCGCGCCTGACATCATCGTCCGCAACGAAAAGCGCATGTTGCAGGAGGCCGTCGACGCCCTGTTCGACAACGGCCGCCGTGGCCGCGTGATCACCGGCGCCAACAAGCGTCCGCTGAAGTCGCTGTCCGACATGCTGAAGGGCAAGCAGGGCCGCTTCCGCCAGAACCTGCTCGGCAAGCGCGTCGA
>QFQF01000044.1 GCA_003248935.1 Sphingobium sp. | reverse complement strand
GCGCAACCAGTTCAAGGATCTGGACCGCCAGGCGGCCGAGCGCGTGCGCATCGCCCGTCAATACGGCTTCGACGTCATCGCCATCGAGAAGCGGAACGCCGAGGATCGCGTGAAGCTGACCGAGCAGCTGCTCGAAGAACAGGTCGGCAGCCTCCAGCGCCTGGTCACCGAAATGACCAGCGGGTCGCTGTACGAGGGGTCGGCCGTCGACCAGCGCACCGCGCTGCTCGGCGAGATCGAGAAGGCCAAGGCCGATCTGGACGCGGGCAAGGACGGCGCGGCCGACACGCTCGCCAATCTCTACAGCCAGCTCAACAGCGTATCGAAGGATGCGTTCGCGACCACCGGCCAGTATGCCGCCGACCGGTCGATGATCCTCGACCAGGCGCGCGCGGCGATCGCGAAAAGCAATGAGCAGATCCTCGCCGCGTCGACCGCGGCCAGCGACCCGGCGCTGACCCAGACCAACCAGGCGCTCGATGAGAACAACGACCAGAACGCGGAGCTGATCGCGCTGGTCCAGAACCTGCCCGCCGCGATCCGGCAGGCGCTGCTGCAAAGCGGCGGCACCTCGCTCGACCTCGCATCACTGGCGCGCACATCATGACGGCCGCCGTGATCCTGGTGGAAGCATCGCCGCGCGTCGCCGCCAGCGGCGTCGTCCAGACCGTCAGGATGGCCGGCGGCGGCGCGCGCGTGCCCTATCATTATGGCGACGCGCACTGGCAGGCCGGTATCGCCGCCCTGCCCAGGGTCATCACCAGCCTCGAATATCCCGGCGACGATCTGGGCCAGGGCGGGATTCCCCAGGCATTGTCGTTCGGCTGGTCGCCCGCGACGCGCGCCGCGCTCGATGCGCTGGGCGCGCTGGTGTGGAGCGACGCGGCGATCAGCGTGCGGCTGGGCGCGGAGGGGGACGCGCTGCCGCCGCTGCTGGTATCGGGCACGGTGCTCGATGCGAGCGTCGACACCGGCGCGTTGCAGATCGCGATGTCGGACCCGGCCGCCGACCTCAAGCGCCCGCTGCTGGTCGACCGGTTCGCCGGCACCGGCGGGGCGGATGGCCCGGCATCATGGGACGGACGCATCCGCCGCCGCGCATGGGGCCGGTGCTTCAACGTGGTGGGCGAGCCGATCGACCCGGCGAACAACATCCTGTGTTTCGGCGATCCGAACCGGGCGTGGCAGGCGTTCGACGCGGTGCGTGACCGGGGCGTCGCGGCGCTGCCGGCGCAGCTGACCCTGCTCGCCTGGCAGGGATCGGTGGCGGCGACGTTCACCGCGTTGCAGGGCGCCGATGCGACGGCCGGCGGCGGCGTGCTGTGCCCGTCGATCGCCTGCATCAAATGGTGGACCGAGCCGGCCGGCGACCTGTGCGCGGACATCCGTGGCGAGACCGAGGGCGGCTATGTCGAGACCGCGCCGCAGATCGCCCAGCGCCTGGTCGCCGCGCGATCGACATTGAGCTTTGCCGCCGGCACGATCGCGGCGGCGATCGCCGCGCGCCCCGCCGTCTATGGCTGGCTCGCCGACAACGCGACCGACACGGTGGCGTCCATGCTCGACACGATCCTGGGCGATGTCTCGCTGCTCTGGGTGCTGGCGGGCGGCGAGATCGCGATTCGCCGCTGGGAATGGGGCGCGAGCCAGGCGGCCGGGCACAGCCAGGAAGTGCGCCGCCTCAAGACGTACAAGCCGGTCGGCACCCGCCGTCTGGGCTACCGGCGCAACTGGAAACAGATGGCGCGCGGCGACCTCGCCGACTCGCTGTTCGCCACCGATTTCGTGTTCCCGGACGGCCAGCTGCTCACCGACCTTCAGCCGGCCGAGGCCGGCGCCGACAAGACCGCAGACCATGTCGCGGCGGACGTGCGGGAGGTGGCGGCACGCGCGGCCCGTTCACCCGGACGCAGGTCGTGGCGACGACGGCCGTGCGCGACAGCGGCATCCAGGCGAGCATGTGGCAGGATCTGGTCGCGGGGCAGGATTATGCGTTCACCCTCTGGTACGAGAAGGGAACGTCGAACAGCCTGCTGATCCGGCTTCAGCAGAATTTCGGCTCGGCGGGCCATGTGAACGTCGCCGGCCGGATCAGCGAGACCGGCCTCGGCGCGACCAGCTCGCCGGCCGGCGTGATCTCCAATGTCGTTACCAGGCAATTGAGCGCCGATGTCTGGCAGACGTCCTGCATCTTCACGCCCGCAGCCAGCGGCTCGCATCTGCTGCGCGTGGGGCCGTGGACGCTGACGAACGGCCAGGACGTCGTCATCCTGGGCGCCCAGCTCGAACAAGGGTCGCCGACCTCGATCATCCCGACCACCACCGGCGTCGCGACCCGCGCGGCCGACGCGCTGACCGCGATCGGGCCGATCGCCGCCGCGCTGGAGGCGGCCAGCGGCGCGCTGGTGATCGAGCTTTCCGAGGTGCCGGACGGCCAGGGCGATATCCTGACCGGCGGCGCGGGCGACGCGGTCAAGCTGCTCGCGGCGACGAACGCCAACGAGGTCTATTCGCAGGTCAGCGGATCGGTGCTGACCGTGGCGGCCGGGAGCGGCAATCTGCTGGGCGCGAACACCATCGTGTTCGAGTGGAGCCCGCAA
>QFQF01000018.1 GCA_003248935.1 Sphingobium sp. | reverse complement strand
TTCCACATAATGGCTTCCAAGGTTGGTCTCGCAACCCCTCGGAATCATAGTGAAACTCGATCGTCTACCGTTACGTTAGCGTTCTGACATAGCCTCTAAATGATGACCGGCGCGCGAAAGAAAGCGGGCCGTCAGCTGCGGTAAGCACCCGGCCTCTCACGAAGCGCCTGCTCCAATGGACCGATAGAAAATATCGAAGTCGAAAAGCGACGTCGCTCGATTGGTGAACTGCCTTGGCCGCGTATCAAAATTCTTTTTTATACTCTCAGTTGAATCAAGTAAAATCGTCGAGTTGAACCGCGCTGGGTGTACCGGAGGCTATTTGGTTTAAGTTAGGTCCTGACCCTAACCAGCGCCGTGGAGGTACGGCCTGACGTCAACCGTGCGCCGTTCCGCCGCGCTCAGATATCCGGCATAGACGAGAAGCAGCACGTCCTGCGCCATCATCATGTCGCTCTTGGGCGCGCGGCCTTCGCTGATCGAGGAAACGAAATCCTCAAGCTCCGCCGGATACCCCGTGATCAGGTCCTCGTCGGGGGCAGGGAACGACCATCCCGCCTTGGTCTCGGTCTTTTCGACGATGTACTCGCTGTCGAAATAGGCGCTGTCGGGCGTGTAGGCCTGGCAGACGGTATTGGGGTTGATGTTCGCGGTGACGACGGCGCGTGAACCATAGGCGCTCAGGAAATTGCGTATCCCGCCCAGCCGCGTGTCGGTCGAGGTAAGCTGCGCCACCGATCCGTCCTCGAATTCGACGATCAGGCTGGCGTAGTCCTCGACATCGTCCCACCCGGTCACGACATGCTTGGGCTCCTCGGCGCGGAAGGAGTCGATGCCCGTCAGATTGGCGATATGACATGTCACCGCGACGGGTCGGATCGGTCGTCCGTTTCGCCGCCTGCCTTCCTCATATTTCACGTGCAGCGCCGCGCCGATGGGATGCACGCACAGCCGCAGCAGAGAACCGCCGCCCGCCATGCGCCACCGCCGCGAATAGGCGGCATGAGACCCCGAATGCGATTCTTCGCCCTCGATGCGCATAATCGTTGATCCGCTCGCCGCCATGAGCCGGTTGAGTTTGGCAATCGGCGGCGCATAAATCCAGTTCTCGGCGTAGCAGAAGGTGACGCCGGCGGCCCGAACCGCTTCCCCGACGGTGCCGAGCTGGTCGATCACCGCATCGAACATGGATTGCCGCGGATAGTTGTGGGCGGACCATTCGGCGGACGCTCCCTCCGGACCGAAGAAGCCGCCCAACGGCTTCTCACAGATGATGTGCTTGCCGTGTGCGGCCGCCTTCAGCACCAGAGGGACGTGTAGGTGGTTGGGCACACACAGATCCACGACGTCGATATTCGGATCGGCGATCAGTGCATCGGCATCGTCGAGTACGCGTGTAAGGCCGTACTGGTCCGCAAGCGCTGCGGCCTTGCTGCGATCACGTCCCGCGATTGCAGTCACCTCAAATGCGGGGCCTCGCACCTTGCTGTAGCTGGCAAGGTGGAAATGCGCCGAAAAGCCTGCGCCAATGACACCCACTCTGACGGGACGGCTCATCATATACCTTTCATTATCATGCGGGGAGGGGCTGGCCGCGCGTTTCGGGCGCGTGCCAGGCCGCAGCAAAGCCAACCAGGAAAATCAGGCACATCGCCATGGCCGAGTAGCGGAGCGGGTCTGGGGCGGGGAAGCCTCCGAACAGGCCGGTGCTCAGCCATGCCGAACCGAAACTGCCGGCGGCAGCGGCAAAACGTCCGAGATTATATGTGAAGGACACACCGGTGCCGCGTGCAGCGGACCCGAAAAGCTCAGGCAGATAGATCGAGAACCCGGCGAACAGGCTGAACTGCGCGGCTCCCATCAATGGCATCATCCAGTAAGCGTCGAGAGGCGTTTCCAGACGCGCATAGACGAATACCGTGACGAAAAACGCCGCGGCGAAACCGGTGAGAAAGGCGGGGCGCCGTCCACGCCGGTCGGCGATCATCGTGAAGATCAGCATGCCCGCCGCACCGCCCGCCATCTGCAGCATGTACGCCCAGTTCTTGGCGGCGGCGACCACCGGGCCCGCCGCCTCATGCCCCAATCGCGGTTCGTAATAGGCCGTGAAGACGGCGTGCTGCAGGTCGACGGCATATTCGCCGATCCCCCACAAACCGATCACTCCGGCGATGGCGAGGAGGCTACCGATCAGGAGACCGCGTCGTTCCTGCCGGTTACCGAACAGATCCACATAGGCGCCGAACGCCCCCCGGGGCAGTTTCCCCTGCGCCATGCGATCCCGCCAGGGGCGCGGCTCGTTCAGGCCGACAAGGGCGACAATGGCGATCAGCGCAGGCAAGGCGCCGATCGCGAACAACCATCGCCACACCGCATCCGCGGCGATCACATCCTGCCGGGCGAGATCGTCGACGCCCATCTTCACGAAGGCAGACCCGACATTGCCGACGGTGGACAGGATTTGCAGCCCTGCCAGCATTGCGAGCCGCGCGCGTCCGTCGACGGTATCGACGATGATCGCGACGGCGAGCCCGAACACGCCGCCGATGCCAAGCCCGGTGATGAACCGTAGCGCCGCAAACTCGACGGCCGTCTGGCACAATGCGGTGATTCCCGTGCATATCGAGTAGAGCAGGATCGAAATCGCCAGCAGCCGGACCCGCCCGTAGCGGTCACCAAGGGGGCCGATGATCAATCCACCCAGGCCCCAGCCGACGAGGAAGACCGCCGTCACGACCTTTGCGAAAGCCTGCACGTCGATATGCGAGGGGGGGAGGCCCATCAGATCGCCGAGCGCGGGTACGCGTGCCAGCGAGAACAGGCGCTGATCCATGGTATCGAAAAGCCACGCGCCCGATGCGACCGCGAAGACGAGCCATTGGTAGGCGGTAATGCCTTTCCACCAGGGACCGCTTTTTTCGTCCATGCGGCCCTCCATGTCGGCGCAAATCTATATGACCAAATGGGGTGTATATGGTCAAAATTGGACAGTCAATATGTCAGTCCGATTGTGACTCGCGTAAACTTGCGGTCATCGCGAACCGCAATCCTCTCGTCAGGATATCGGCCAGCGCATGCTCCACCTGTCGACACAGATGCTCCTTCTGGCAGAAAACGGCTGGAAAGACACCCGATGACTGAATCATCGCCCGTGCGATCCCGGCTGGTTCTCCGCGACTGGTCCAGATATCCCGAAGCCGCGCGGCCAGGGGATCAGCGACCAACTCGCCGGCATTCGCCCGCTCACCGACGAAGGCCAGCCATCCGGCAATGCTCGATATGTGCGCAGGGCTGCGTTCGCCCCTGGCATCCCGTTCCACGACGGTTGCCAGCCATCGCTGCGGCAGCTTCTGAGATCCGTCCATAGCGATCTGGGCCAGTCGATGCGGCAATGCCGGATTGTCGAAGCGGCGGAAGATCGCCTCGACATAGGAGGCGGCGTCGAGAGAACGCGACCGGGGCAGGCTCGGCGCCGCTTCCAGCAGAAGTTGCCGGCGCACGAACGCGGCGAGTTCCTTGTCCCTAATCGCCTGGTGCACATAGGCATGGCCAAGGGGTAGTCCCCAATAAGCGAGAGCCGAATGCGCACCATTGAGAAGGCGCAGCTTGGCAAGCTCGAACGGCCGGACGTCGTCGACGATCTGGGCTCCTCCCGCTTCCCATGCGGGGCGTGGTCCGGCAAAGCGATCCTCGATCACCCACTGGCGGAACGGCTCACACACCGTCAGCCCCCGATCCTCGACGGGCAAACGGGCGATATCCTCCGCAGTCGTCGCCGGCACGATCCTGTCGACCATACTGCTGGGGGTGGTCCAGCCATCCGGCGTCCCTTGACCCCGGGCATCGAGGTAATCCGTCAGCAATCCGCCCAGAAGGCGACCGTTGTCCGGCATGTTGTCGCATGACAGGATCGTCAATGGTCCCGCCTGGGATGCGGCGCGCCGATCGAGCGCCGTCGCCAGAAAACCGAAAATGGTCCGTGGCGCACCGCCCGACAGGTCATGTGCGACGTCGGCCGCGTCGACCAGCAGCCGGTTTGAGCCCGGGTCCCGGTGATAGCCGCTTTCGGTGACCGTCAGTGTGACGACATGTACGGCAGGATCGGAGAGCGCCGCGATGACCTTATCGGGTTCTTCCGGTGCCACGAGGGCTGAATTGAGCGCTCCGATCAGCCTCCGATGCTGGCCGGAGGCTGCCCGCTCCTCGACCATGTAAAGGCAATCCTGCGGCATCAGCGCGTCACGCACCGCCGCCGATCGCATCGAAACCCCGACAATTCCCCAACCGGTATCGCCCGCGGCTATGGCGTCGTCCGTATAGACGGCCTGATGCGCGCGGTGGAACGCGCCGAGGCCGAGATGGACGATGCCATTGCGCGTGGGATCGCGGGCATAGGCTGGCTTCGCAATATCGCCAGGCAGGGTAGCAAACGACAGGCGCGGTCGATCGCGGGACTCGATACTCATAGCCGATATGCCGCCTTGACCAGCCGATAGGAGAGATCGACTGCAAGTTCGGCGGCTTCGGCTTCGTCGATCTGATGTTCGACGACCAGTTTTGCCAGATAGGCGCAATCGATTCGTCGCGCCACGTCATGACGCGCCGGGATCGACAGGAAAGCGCGGGTGTCGTCATTGAACCCGACAAGATTGTAGAAGCCCGCAGTCTCGGTGGTGTGCTGGCGGAAACGCAGCATCCCCTCCGGACTGTCATGGAACCACCATGCCGGTCCCAGCTTCAGCGCCGGATAATGCCCGGCCAGCGGCGCCAGTTCACGCGAATATACGCTCTCATCAAGCGTGAACAGGATCAGTGTCAGTCGCGGGTCGTTGCCAAAGCGGTCCAGCAGCGGCCGCAGCGCGCCGACGAAATCGGTGCGCGTTGGAATGTCGGCCCCCTTGTCCCTACCAAAACGTTCGAACAGCATGCGGTTATGGTTGCGGCAGGACCCGGGATGCAATTGCATCACCAGCCCGTCCTCGACGCTCATCTCCGCCATCACCATCAGCATATGTGCGCGGAAGATCTCGGCCTGTTCCTTCGTGGCCCCGCCGCCGCGCACTGCTGCGAACAGCGCCTCGGCCTCACCGCGATCGAGTTCAGCGGTTGCCGCAGTGGGGTGGCCGTGATCGGTGGACGTCGCGCCGGCGGCAGCGAAAAAGGCGCGGCGGTTGCGGAGCGCCGCAAGATAGCCCCCATAGCGTGCTGTGTCCTCGCCGGTCATCTGCCCCAGCAGGGCGAGATTTTCGGCAAAGCCCTCGAACTCGGGGTCCACTACAGGATCGGGGCGAAACGCGGTGATGACGCGGCCCTGCCATCCGGAGGCCCGGATCGCGGCATGATGATGAAGCGGATCAAGCGGAGATTCCGTCGTCGCCAGCACTTCGATGCCGAACTGGTCGTAAAGCGCGCGCGGGCGGAATTCCGGCCGGGCAAGCTGCTCGCCAATCGAATCGAAGTAGAGATCGGCCGTCTCTGCCGTCAGGCGGACTTTCAGGCCGAACACGGCATGGAACACCCAGTCGAGCCACAGCCGCGACGGGGTTCCGCGGAAGAGATGATAATGTTCCGCAAGGACCCGCCATGCATCACGCGCACTGACGGAAGAGCCGATGCCGATCGCCTCGAGAGGAACTCCCTGGCTGTACAGCATCCGGAACACATAATGGTCCGGCCGGAGGAGCAGGCTCGCGGCATCCTCGAACGGCGCGTTCTCGGCAAACCAGCGCGGGTCGGTATGTCCATGCGGACTGATGATCGGCAGCGTTTCGACCGCCGCATAAAGCCGTCGCGCGATCCGCCTCGTATCGGGATCGGCCGGAAACAGGCGGTCGGGATGCAGTTCCAGTACCATCGTCACATTGCCACCGCACGGGCGAAGCGGGCCCAGTTGTCCTGCGTCGCTTTCCTCACGCGCTGGATCGCTTCCTCCTCCGTGGAGAAAAGCAGATGCTCGATCACGGCGCTGAGATGGGCGCGCATCGTGCTCCGTGCGGCGGCGGGGTCGCGGGAGGCGAGAGCATCGATGATCACCATATGCTCTTCCACCTTTGGTCTCACCTTTGCGGTGCGCGCCTTCGCATGGAGCAAGGCGCATTCCGGGGAGGCATGCCTGAGTTCCCACAGGGACTGGACGCTGTGCAGCACGGCGGTGTTGCGCGAGGCGGTCGCGATCAGCAGGTGGAATTCCCGATCGGCGGTTTCCGCCATGACCGGGTTCGCATCCTCATGCTCGATGATGGTGACGAGTCGCCGGAGTTCTTCCAGCTCATCGTCGGTGATGCTCACGGCGGCCAGCGCCGCCGCCTCGGCTTCGATCAGCAGGCGCGCCTCGGTCAGTTCGAACGCGCTCACGTTGAATTTCGACAGGTCGCTGCGGCCCTTGGCCCGAACATAGGCACCCGATCCGGTCCTGACCTCCACCAGCCCCTGAACCTCCAGCGCGATAATGGCTTCGCGCGCGGTAGGCCGACTGACATTGAATTCCGCGGAAATTTCGCGTTCGGCCGGTAGCCGTCCGGCAACAGGGTAAACGCCATCCGCGATCCGCTGGGTCAGTACCCGGACGACTTCCCGGTAAAGGCGTTCGGATGGGCTGGTGGGGCGTCCCCCGGTTTCCTCGCGGTTCATATGTTTCGATGGCTTCCAAATATCGGCCTGACAGGTCTTATTTATTGACAGACCAATTATGGACGGTCAAGGCTGTCCAATTATAACGCTACCGCACAGGATCATCCATGAAAATTGACGCCGCCAAAGTGATCGTGACCTGCCCGGGCCGTAATTTCGTGACCGTGAAGATCATGACCGACCAGGGTGTGTACGGTGTGGGGGATGCGACCCTGAACGGTCGGGAACTCGCGGTGGCCTCCTATCTTGAGGATCATGCCATCCCCTGCCTCATCGGCAGGGATCCGCACAAAATCGAGGATATCTGGCAGTATTTCTATCGCGGCGCCTATTGGCGCCGGGGGCCGGTGACGATGTCCGCGATCGCCGCGATCGACATGGCGTTGTGGGATATCAAGGCCAAGATGGCGGGCATGCCGCTCTATGACATGCTCGGTGGCAAGAGCCGCGACGGCGTGCTTGTTTATGGTCATGCCAATGGCGCCGATATTGAGGAGACGGTGGACGAAGTCGCCCGCTATATCGATCTGGGCTATCGCGCCATTCGTGCTCAGTCGGGCATCCCGGGCCTGTCGACGGTCTACGGCGTCGGTCGCGGCAAGAACTTCTACGAACCCGCAGATGCCGCCTTGCCCACCGAGGCCATATGGGATTCGGCCAAGTATCTGAACTTCGCACCGAAACTGTTCGATCGGCTCCGCGATCGATTCGGTTTCGATTATCATCTGCTCCACGACGTCCACCATCGGCTCCGGCCGATCGAGGCGGCTCGACTGGGCAAGTCGCTCGAACCCTACGGTCTGTTCTGGCTCGAGGATGCAACGCCTTGCGAGAACCAGGAGGCCTTTCGCCTGATCCGGCAGCACACCACCATCCCGCTCGCGGTCGGTGAAATCTTCAACACGATCTGGGATTGCAAGGACCTCATCCAGAACCAGTTGATCGATTTCATCCGTACGCCCGTCGTCCGGGCTGGCGGCATCACGCACCTGCGCACCATCGCAAACCTCGCGGCTCTCTATCAGGTCCAGACCGGTGCCCACGGCGCGACCGACCTTTCGCCCGTTTCGATGGGGGCGGCGCTTCATTTCGACAGCTGGGTGCCAAATTTCGGTATCCAGGAATATATGCGGCATACGCCGGAGACTGACGCGGTCTTCCCCCATGCTTATCATTTCGCCGGCGGCTACCTGCATCCCGGCGACACGATCGGGCATGGCGTGGACATCGATGAGGCCGAGGCCGCGAAATATCCGTACAAGCCGGCCTATCTGCCGGTCGCGCGGCTTGAGGACGGGACGATGTTCAATTGGTGACCGTGGCCGTCATCGGGGAGGGGATGGTCGAGCTTTCCCGTCGCCAGTCGGGGACGGGCATCGCCGGATGGAATGTCGGCTATGGTGGCGACACGCTGAACAGCGCGATCCACCTTGCCCGGTTCGGGGTCGAAACGCGTTTCATATCGGCGGTCGGTCCCGATCCACTGAGCCGCTCGCTGCGCGAAGCGTGGGCGGTGGAGGGGCTGGACCTTTCCCACCTGCTCACCGACGTTGATCATCAGGCCGGTCTCTACGCGATCGAAACGGACGCGCAGGGGGAGCGGAGCTTTGCCTATTGGCGCGGGGAGAGTGCGGCGCGGTCGATACTGGACCTTCCCGGGGCCGAAGCTGCATTGGCCGCAGCCGCCGAAGCCGATCTGCTGTATCTGAGCCTGATCAGCCTGGCTATCCTGCCTCCGGCGGGCCGTGAGCGGTTATTCGCATTGTGCAGGAATGTACGCTCCAATGGCGGCCAGGTCGCGTTTGACAGCAACTTCCGCCCGCTTCTGTGGTCATCGACGGAGGAGGCGCGGGCGACGGTGGAGGTCATCGGTCCGCTGATCGACATCGCCTTGCCGACATTGGTCGATGAAGTCGCTCTCTTCGGTCCCCAGCGCCCGGACGACGTTGCCGCCCGCTGGCGCGCATGGGGTGTCGCCGAGGTTGCGGTGAAGAATGGTGCGGATGGCTGCGTCATCGGCGGCGACGGCGGCGCTTTTCGGGTCACTCCCGCACGCCCAATCGCCGCGATCGACAGCAGTGGCGCTGGCGATGCTTTCAATGCGGGCTATCTTGCGGCGCGATTGAATGGGCGTCCGGCGCAGCGCGCGGCGGCTGTCGGCCATGCTCTCGCTGGCTGGGTGATCGGCCAGCATGGCGCAATTCCTGCTCGCACCGAAGAGGCGCCGTACGGGGCCTAGCCATTTGTCAGGCCAAAGCCTACTGCGCGCTATTGATGTAGCGTTGGCGATGCATATCTTCCATTGCATCGCATCGGTAGGGGTATTGGAAAAATGGCAGGCAGCGGGGCTGAAGATGCCGAAACACGGGACGACGATGGCCCTCCGGATGGCGCGCAGACTCGCCTGTATCGGGATATAGCTCGCAAGTTGATGGACCGGATCAACGACGGGAGTTATCCCGTCGGCGGACGGTTGCCGGCCGAGCGTGAGATATCTGCCGAATTTAACGTCAGCCGGCCAACCGTGCGTGAGGCGATCATCGCGCTGGAGGTTCAGGGGCTGGTCGAGGTACGCCTGGGATCGGGCGCCTATGTTCGGCGACAGGCGGTATCCATCGAGAAGCCGAGCTTCGCCGTGACAGGGTTCGAGCTGACCGAGGCCCGGCTTATGTTCGAGGGCGAAGCGGCGGCGTTGGCGGCAACCAACATTTCCGACGACGAGCTTGATGAGTTGTCCGCGCTGATAAAGCGGATTTCCGTCGGGGATGCCAGCGCCGCAGAGGCGGCGGACCATGAATTCCATCTGCTGATCGCGCGCGCCACGCGGAACGTGGCGATCGTTCAATGTATCGAGGCGCTTTGGGCCCTTCGGCAGACATCGCCCGATTGCGTCCTGCTTCACGCACGTGCCCGAAGTGCGAAAGTGAAGCCGGTGGTCAAGGAGCATGAGGCGATCATCAAGGCTCTACGGACCCGAGACCCCGCCAGCGCGCGGCGCGCCATGCGCGCGCATCTAGGTGCGGTGATCGAGCACTTGTTGTTCGCGACCGAAGAAGAAGCGGTGGAGCGGGCGAGGCGCGAGGCGCAGGATACAAGGGCCCGCTTCACGCGATCTATCGTCGTCTGAAAATTTGCCTGACTCCAGTTGACTGACCAATTTTAGGCATATAACAATTTTGGTCATGCCTTTTGGTCAACGGACTGGAGACGACAATGAACCGACGCGACCTGTTGAAGTTTTCCGCTCTCGGCTTGGCGGGTATTGCCGCCGGCCCCGCCATCGCCGGGAAGGCCAAGCCGCGCCGCTGGGGCATTCAGGGCGGCACGATCCTGAAACCGCTTGAGGCCGATTTCGAAGGCACGCTGCGTGCGGTCGCCGCGATGGGCTATAAGGAGATCGGGACGACGGGCAGTTTCGGACGGGATCCGCACTATGTGCGCGAGCAGTTCGATCGTTTTGGTCTGACATCTCCGAACAATCACTGCGCGCCGAAGGCGACATATCAGTCGTTTCAGGGGTGGGTGCGTCGTGAGGTGGACCCGGAGGTCAACCGCAGCGTCTATGCGGCGACCTATGATTTCGAGAATGTTCACGCCACCTTCGAGGACGGGATCAACACCGCCAAGATTCTCGGCCAGCAATATGTCATGTGGCCAATCCTGCTGCCGCACCAGATTGCCTCCCGCTATATTGTCGAGAAGCACATCAAGCTGTTCAACGAACTGGGCGACATGTGCGCCAAGGAAGGGTTGACCTTCGCTTTCCACAACCACGATGCAGAGTTCGCCAAGCTCGGCAACGACGTGATCCTGGACCTGTTCCTCAACAACACCGATCCGGACAAGGTGAAGTTCGAGCTTGATTTTTACTGGGCGACCAAGGGTGGCGCGGACCCGCTTGAATATCTGCGTCGGTACGCTGGTCGCGTGAAGCTCTGTCATCTCAAGGACATCACCGCCACCGGTGACTTCGCGGCGGTAGGCAGCGGGACGCTTGATGTGCCCGCACTGATCGCGGCGAGCGACGCGGCCGGCATCGAGCATTTCCTCGTCGAGATCGACCGGTCCGATGATCCGCTGGCGTCGATCGGAAGTTCTATCAAATATCTCCGCAAGACTGTCGGGTGAGCCGTCGACGGCCAGGTGGCCCGCTCGCTGATCATTCCTCAACAATCGACTGGATCGCGTCATGAGTTCCACTTCCTCATTTGATGCCATCGTCGTCGGTTCCGGCATCTCGGGCGGCTGGGCCGCCAAGGAGCTGACGGAGAAGGGCGCGCGCGTCCTGCTGATCGAGCGTGGCCGCCTGGTTCGTCATGGCGAGGACTATACGGGTGAGCACAAGGCGCCATGGGAGATGCCGTTCCGGGGCTTTGGCGACCGGCTGCTGTATGAGCGGGACTATGCGATACAGCGGCGCGGGCGGGGCTTTGAGGAGGGATGCGCAGATTTCTTCGTCAACGATCGCGAGCATCCCTATCAGGTGGAGCCGGGGACGGATTTCTCCTGGCTGCGGGGCTACCAGTTGGGTGGCCGATCGCTCACCTGGGGCCGTGCCTCGTTTCGCCTGGGGGACTTCAATTTCAGCGAAAACAAACGTGACGGCCACGGGATCGACTGGCCGATCCGGTATGCGGACATCGCCCCCTGGTACGACCATGTCGAGCGGTTCATCGGGGTGAGTGGTGCGCAGGAAGGGATCGACGTTCTTCCGGATGGTCAATTCCTGCCGCCTTTCGCCCTGAACTGCATCGAGGAACATGCGAAGAAGGGGATTGAGCAGGCATTTCCCGGCCGTAAGATGATCAATGAGCGTACGGCCGTGCTCAGTCGCGATCATAACGGGCGCGCGGCCTGCCACCTGTGCGGTCCCTGCCAGCGTGGATGTTCGACAGGCTCCTATTTCAGCACACAAAGTTCCACGCTGCCGGCCGCCGAGGCGACGGGGCTGTTGACGGTGATGACCGATACGATCGTGGCGGGTGTCGATTACGATCCGAAGCTCCGCCGCGTCACGGGCGTGCGTACGATCAACAGCAAGACCGGCGTGCATGAAACGATCGGCGCGCGGATGATCTTTCTCAACGCGTCGACGCTCGGCACGCTCCACATCATGCTCAATTCGAAGAGCGAGGCATTTCCCAACGGGCTCGCCAACGGCAGCGGTGCCTTGGGGCGTGGTCTGATGGATACGCTGAAGGGCCCGATCATCAGGGGCGAGTTTAGTGGTTTCGAGGACCAGCAGCCGATCGGCAACCGTCCGTGCGGGATCTATATTCCCCGTTTCCGCAATGTCGCGAAGAGCGATACCGATTTTCTGCGCGGCTACGGCTATCAGGGAAGCGGGACGCGGGCGCTTTGGACTCGCGGCGCGGACTTGCGCGCGATCGGCGCGGATCTGAAAACCGAACTGCGCAAGCCCGGCCCGTGGACGATCATGCTCGGCGGCATGGGAGAACCGCTCCCGAACGCCGACAATACCGTCCGGCTTGATCCGGCCAAGGTCGATAAATGGGGACTCCCGCAACTTCTCGTTTCCTTCCGTTGGACGAAGAACGAGGAAAGGATGGCGCAGGACATGGCCGACCAGGGGGAGGCGATGTTGCGTGCCGCTGGCGCGGTCAAGGTGTCGACGCTGCGCGAGATGAAGCCGGGAGGCGAGACGAACCACGAGATGGGCGGTGCCCGCATGGGGCGCGATCCGCGTGAAGCAGTACTCAACGGCTTCAATCAGGCGCATGACGTGCCCAATCTTTTCGTCACGGACGGCAGTTGCATGACATCCTCGCCATGCCAGAATCCGTCGCTCACCTATATGGCGCTGTCCGCGCGTGCTGCCGATTTCGCGATGGCCCAGTTGAAGCAGGGGGCAATATGACCGCAGCCATAAAAAGCGATGCAGCCGACACGTCGGCGACAGGCCGCATCTCGCGCCGTGCGCTGCTCGCGACGGGCGCTGCGACTGGCGGGGTAGGTGCTGCGATGCTGGCTGGCGTCGTGCTGGAAAGTCCACCGGCTTCCGCGGCCGTCGCATCCGGGCAAACGCTGCTGGCTGCGCTGGCGGACACCATCATCCCGCCAACGGATACTGCCGGGGCTGTACAGGCCGGTGTACCCGATTTCATCGAGATGATGGTCGAACACTGGTTGCACCCGGACGAACGTGATCGTTTCCGCGCAGGCATAAAGCGTTTCGATGCCACTGTCCGCGAGACCGCCGGGCGGCCATTTGAGGAACTCCCACCGGCACAGAGGCTTGCCGTCCTGAAGTCGATGGCGTCGGCGGAGGCCGAGGTGACTGGCGGTTCGCCGCACAAGGACGGCCCGTTTATCGCGCAAGTCCGCGCACTCGTGATTTTCGGCTATTACACGTCCGAAGTGGGCGCCTCGGAGGAGCTCGAGCTCAATCTCGCCCCGGGTTATTATGAGCCATGTCATACGATCGAGCCGGGGGAGAAGGCTGTCTCTCTGGGTCGAACCAATGCAGTGTTCCACCTGCCCTGATCTGAAGCGGGACCGGTAATCGGCGGTTTCTCGTTCATCCTTTTCACGCGCCCGGTTGTGTTGATCACTGCCGGGCGTTGTGGCCTGTCGGAATGCGCGCTGGTGCCGGGTGTCCACTCAGCGGCGTAATCGGTCTGACCGGCATATGGCGCGCGGATATCTGATCTTTCACGTGTCGACCGGCGCTGAAGCGTCACGCGTATTGTATGGCGGTCATATCGGGATTTCGGTCACGTTTGCGAATTAACACACTGATATAAAAAAATATAATGCGCATTCGGAACGTCTCCGTGTGACCATGCCGCCTTCGGAGATATATGCGTGATAGGCAGGCAATACGTGAAAATTATTGCAGGTGCATGAAATTGGCATTGACATGGCGATATACCGGGCTTCAGATTGGACAGGCCAAATGGTATTACATGAAATCAGAGGGGGATTCGAATATGAGGGAGTTTTCCAAGGCTCGCATGATGGGATTGCTGCTGGCGGGCATCGTCCTCCCCTCAGTCCCGGTTCATGCGCAGGAGACCAGCGACGCTGAGGCTAAGGGTGGTCTGTCCGATATTGTCGTCACCGCCGAGAAGCGCCCCAGCATAGCGCAACGTGCGCCCATCGCGCTTTCGGTGATCACGGCCGAAGCACTTCAGCGCCAGGGCGTCGGAAACATCGCCGATCTCACGACTCTTACGCCCAGCGTCGGTTTTTCCCAGAACGGTCCCAACACCGTGATCACCGTGCGCGGTGTTTCGAGCCGCGACACCAACCAGCTTGGCGATCCGGCGGTTTCGATCAGCATCGACGGCTTCTACCTCCAGCGCTCGCTCGGCCTCAACATGGCCCTTTTCGATCTGGAGCGGGTAGAGGCGCTGCGCGGCCCGCAGGGCACGCTTCTGGGCCGGAACGCAACAGGCGGCGCGCTTAACGTCGTCACCGCCAAGCCGGTCGATCATTTCGCTGCGGGCGTGACGGGGGAGGTCGGCAATTATGACCTGATCGCGACCCAGGGTTTCGTCAACCTGCCGCTCAGCGACAAGGTGAAGCTGCGCGCCTCCTTCCAGACGCGCGACCGCGATGGCTATCGCGACAACGGCCCTGCAAGGGACGGCGACGACGAGCATTCGCGCGCCGCCCGTCTCCATTTGCTGTTCGAGCCGACCGAACGGTGGGATGTTCTGCTGACCGGCGAATATGCCCATCAGGATGGTGTCGGCCCGGTGATCCAGCCCGTCGCGCACCGCTATCTCGCCAATGGCCAGCTTGACACCAGCCGCCCCGATATCCCCGGCGATGGCAAGAGCTTCGATGTACCGCCGGGCGGCTTCATCCGCACGAACATCTACAATATCCGCTGGACCACCAATTACGATCTGGATTTCGCCACGCTGACCTATATCGGCGGCTATCGCGAGATGAAGTTTGCGAGCGCCCGCACGCTTGGCGGCGATTATAATTCCGATCGGCGGAACTTGACGTTCGATCAGCAGGAAAAGCCGAAATCCTGGAACCACGAACTGCGCCTTTCCTCCCCGTCGGATACGCCACTCGTCTGGCAGGCCGGCCTTTATTATTTCCGGGAAAGCAACGTCACCCAATCGTTGTTCCGCGATTTCCGCGTGCCCGGTGAATTCCCGGCACTGGCCGCCTGCCTGTGCGAACCCGGCACCAACCTTCAGGTTTTCCGCAAACCCGACCTCCTGCTCCAGTCCAGGGCGGCGTTTGGTCAGGCATCCTACGCGATCACCGAGCAACTGCGCATCGAGGGTGGCATCCGCTATACGGCGGACAAGAAGCACAATCTCGACGCGCTGAACATCGCGACCAATGTCGGCAATTATTTCAACACGGGTGTGGTCAACTATTCGGACAACACGCCGGTCGCGACGCGCCTCTCGTCCAATCGTACGACGTACCACGCCGCCGCCAATTTCCAGGTGACGCCCCGCAACCTGCTCTACGCGAAGTATGATACCGGATATAAGACCGGCGGCTTCACCGATCTGCAGGTCTACGGGCCGGAGAACATCACCGCGTGGGAAATCGGGTCGAAGAACCGCTTCCTCAACAACACGCTTCAGGTGAATGCCTCCGCATTCCTCTACCAGTACAAGGACCAGCAGGTTCAGCAGCAGATTACGCTGCCGACCGGCGGCATCGGTACCGGCACCGTCAACGCCGGTGCATCGAAGCTCTACGGAGGCGACGTGGACATCCTGTTCCAGCCGACGCCCAACGACAGGATCGAATTCTTCGGCGCCTATCTCCATGCGCGCTTCACGGATTTCGTGGCCGTCGTGAACGGCGTCAACACGCAGCTTGCCGGCAACAGGTTGCAGCAGGCGCCCGACTGGGTGTTCAACGGAGCGTATGAGCATACCTTCTGGATCGGCGACGGGTCGATCACGGCCCGCGCCCAGACGCACTATGAGAGCAAGTCCTACTTCACCTTTACCAACTACGAAGCGGACAAGCAGCCGGGTTATATGCGCTCGGATATCATCATCACCTACCGGGCCCCGGATAACCGGTGGCTGCTCGAAGGCTATGTTCGCAATCTTGAGGACAAGCTGATCCTCAGCAACGCGGACGTGGTCAGCTCGACATATCGCAGCTACCGCTATCAGTATCAGGCGCCGCGTACCTTCGGCGCGCGACTGACGGTCAATTTCTGATGGCCGGCGCCGTGTTCGATCGGCGTCAGCTTATGGGGGCGGCCGCCGGTTGCCTGGTCACCGGCCTTGCCGGTGCCCGGGTTGCGGCGGCGCCTCTCTTCCGCTCAATCGGGACATGGACATCGGTTGGCCACGCCCCGCTCCTTGCCGATGCAGGGTATGGTTTCATCGAGGAAGAGGTTGAACGCTTCCTTGTTCCGGATGCGTCGGAAGCGGCCTTTGCAGCGACGCTTGATGATATACGGGCGTTGCCCGTTCCGGTGCGGACACTGGTCCGTTTCCTTCCTCCGACGATGCAGAGTGTAGGGCAAAACACGGACCATGACGCGATCGCAGTATTTGCGGAAACCGTTTTCGCGCGCGCCCGCCGTGTAGGCGTTGAGACCATTGTCTTCGGAAGCCCGCGGTCGCGCCGGATACCTGATGGCTTTTCGCGCGAGATTGCGACAAGTCAGCTTGTCGACCTTTGCAAACGGCTGGCGCCCATCGCTCAAGCGCAAGGCATTATTCTGGCGCTTGAGCCACTCAATCGCTCCGAAACCAATTTCGTCAACCGTGTCGACGAAGGTGCTGCGATCGTGGAGGCCGTGGGGCATCCCCATGTCCGGCTGGTAGCCGACATTTATCATATGCTCAGGGAAGAGGAAGGGCCGGAAAGCCTCATCCGTGCAGGAGCCCTGATCCAGCACGTCCAGGTTGCCGAAAAGCAGGGGCGCCGCGCCCCAGGCACCTCCGGCGAGGACTTCTCACCGTATTTTTCCGCGTTGCAGTCGATCCGATATGGCGGGCGTCTGTCGATCGAATGCCTCTGGTCCGACATCGCGGGCGAAGCCCCGAACGCACTTCGCGCACTGGAGGCGCAATTGGAGCGGTAGCGGCATCGCCGTAACGAATATATCGATTCCACGAAGTATTCGTTCGGATTCCGGTTTTTGCTCTACGCCCGGCGATGAGGAAAAATTGGTGACCGGAAGAACGCTGACGTTCTAATTTCTTCCATTATTATCATTTAAAATCAATCAATTAAATTAAATTTTACATCGCGTGCCTGGACGCCTCTGGTTGGTGATACGCAGTCTCGGGGAATGGGTGGCAATCCTATTGACAATCCCCGACTTCGACATATTCTCGACTAAAGTTGAGTTTTATGGGGCGTGGTTTTGATCGATATGCGTGCATTATCCGTTGCGTCCTCCCGTGCAATGCGCATCGGCCGAGTGGTGTTGGCGGGAACTCTCCTGATCGCGGGCGCACAGGTCGCTGCCGCGGGGGGCGAGTCTTACATGCTCATCAACGGGCATGTGTATGGCGAGCAGGGCTGGGCCGAGGCGCTCGCCGTGAAGGACGGCAGGATTGTTGCAGTCGGCTCTGCGTCCAGCGTCGCTTCGTCGCTGCCAGGGAAGGCGCCGCGTGTCGATCTCAAGGGGGCCACGGTCTTTCCGGGTTTTCATGACATGCACGTTCACCCGTTCAACGCCGGCATGCTTCTCACCAGCTGCCGTTTTCCACAGGATGCCGGAATAAAAGCCGTGACGGCAGCCGTTGCCGCTTGCGTGGCCAAGGCGAAGCCCGGTGAATGGATTCAAGGCGGGCAATGGACGGCTGCCCAGTTCGCAAAGGGCGAACTCGATCGCGCAACGCTGGATGCGGTCGCGCCTGACAACCCGGTGGTGCTGGTCGATACCAGTGGACACAGCCTGTGGGTGAACAGCAAGGCGCTCGACCTTGCGGAGATCGGACGCGATACGCCTAATCCGGAAGGGGGTATCATCGAACGGGATGCCGAGGGCCGGCCGAACGGTCTTCTCCGTGATGGCGCCAACGGCCTTATCCGGGGCAAGATTCCGTCACCGACACCGGAGGCCTCTGTGGCGGCGCTCGGGGCCGCGCTGGATATCATGGTGAGCTATGGTATAACTGCGCTTGAGGATGCGATCGTCGACGAGCGTATCCTTAATGCCTATATGACGCTCGACGGTGAAGGCAGGCTCAAGCCGCATGTGCGCGGCTGTCTCGTCTGGAACTACGCCAAATATCCCAATCCCCGCTTCGAGCAGCTACTGGCCGATCGTGCGCGCTATCAACGCAGCCATTACAAGATGGATTGTGTGAAGATATTCATGGATGGCGTTCCGACCGAGAGCCACACCGGGGCGATGTTGCATCCATATGAGCAAGGCGGGACGGCCGGCGCGCCGCCGCGTGGCCTGCTGATGGTCCAGCCCGCCGCGCTGAATGCCATGGTCACGCGGCTGGACAAGGACGGTGTGATGGCCAAGTTCCACGCGGCTGGCGATTGGGCTGTGCGCGCGTCGATCGATGCCATTGCCGCCGCCCGTTCGGCAAACGGCATGAACGGTCCGCGTCATCAGGTCGGCCATCTGACTTTTGTCGATCCCGCCGATTTTGCCCGCGCGAAGCCGCTTGGTCTGACACTCGAATTCTCGCCTTACCTGTGGTTTCCGCAGCCAATTGTCGGCGATATCGAAAGGGCTGTGGGGCCGGAGCGCAACAAGCGTGCCTGGCCGGTGCGGGAGGGGATGGAAACCGGTGCGCCTGTGATCGTCGGGTCAGACTGGCCGATCGTGCCTTCGGTTAATCCGTGGATCGCGATCGAGACCTTGGTGACGCGCCGTGCGCCGGGGGACAGCGCGGGTCCGGCATATGGCGAAGACGAGGCGATCACGCTCGACCAGGCAATCCATCTTTTCACGGACAACGCGGCACGAGAGCTAAACGCTGGTGAGGGTCGTGGCGTGATCGCGGCTGGAGAGCCGGCCGATCTCGTCATCGTCGATCGTAATCCGTTTTCTCTCCCGGTGACGGAGATCCACAGTATCAAGGTATTGCGGACGATTATCGGCGGCCAGACGGCTTGGCAGGCTCCGGTAGCGGAATAAATGAGAGAAGGGCGGTTGCGGAGATATCTGTTCGAGGTTGCCAGCGTCCTGCTCTATCGAACCAAACGGTGGTGCTCACTCAAGGCGTGGGGCATGCGGCTTGCCAAGCGACCCGGCGTGAAGAAAGCGCAGGTCGCGGTCGCGCGAAAGCTTGCCATCATCCTCCACTGTATCTGGGGCGATGGAACCGAGTTCGAGCGAAGAAAAACAGCCCGCTTGACCATCAAACCTGCTCCGAAATCGCAGGGCTGAAGCTAGGCCTGTGATGATCCACCGGGACGGTGGTTGCGGTGACCTCGGTCAAACGGCTGCGGGCTCTCTCAGGACCGCGTTACGCAAGTTGAGGCACTCAACCCGGACATCATGATGAGGCCATGACCTCGAAAAGGACCATGACCCCGGTACGGATCAATAATCAGGCTTGACTACAGACCTGCAATTAAGGGCCAGTTTGACACTGGCTGGCTGGCTGGCTGGCTGGCTGGCTGGCTGGCTGACCGACTGTTTACGCACCTCAATCATCTCTGAGGCGGATACGCAGCCGGTACCAGCCGCCATCCCCCCCTTGACGCTGACCGTTGAATTGTTGCCATGGTTTTGCCCGAAGGGGCGTCGATACGAATAGTCATAGTCGACGACAGCGGGCTGCGCGCGACCGTCCTGGAGGAGATGCTGGTCGTCAGCCGGGCGCTGGCCCGGCCGATTGCGATGTTCGTCGACCAGTCGGATGGTGCGATGATCGGTGCGGCGATCGACGCCGGTGTTTCCGCCTATGTCGTCGATGGCCTGCGCAAGGAGCGCGTGAAGCCGGTGCTGGAACTGGCGGTACGGCGCTGGCCGAGCAGGATGCCTATGCAGTGCCTGATCTCCCCTGCACCGTGGGCAGGGGGGCCATCGCGCGCTCCGCAGCAATGGCGCGTTCTATCATCATCCGTGAACGGACACCGCCTGCGTCGATATTGAGCTTGAGCAAGGGGCGATCCGGACGGCGAAGCAGGTTGTCCTGCTGCCGCTCCAGCATTTCCAGATCTTCCTGGAAAATTTTGCCCTGGCCTTCGCGGATCGTGTCGGTCAGCTTGCTATCCGTGACAGCGAACTTGCGCGCCATGCCCCAAAAATAGTGATGCGAGGTCTCGGTTTCCGGGGTGATGAAGTCCACCACGATGCTTGCCGCCTTTACGGCATCATCCGCCACGTAGCCGCCTTGCCCCGTCAGCGCGACGCCCACCTCGATCATCACATGGCTGGGCAGGCTGAACCGGCAAATCTGCCAGCGATCCACCAGCGCGTCGGCGGGCAAGCCGGCTCCACGCAACGCCATCTGCCAGAACGGCGGGGCCTGCACCCTGTCCATAAAGCGGCTGGTGATCACTTCATCCGCCTCTGCACGTGTCCTGACTGGCGCCTCGTCGATTTCCCGCTGCCCGATGCTGCTGGCATGGACATAGGTTTCGTGGGTCAGGTCCATCAGATTGTCGATCATCAGCCGGTAATCGCATGCAATGTGATAACGGCCTCCGCCATAGGCCCAGTCGTCGCTTTCAGCCCATTCCAGATGATGCAGCTTCGTCGGATCGGCCCGGGAACCGTCGCCCGGCCATACCCAGATGAAGCCATAGCGTTCGATGGTGGGATAGGCACGGATCGGCGGAAAGCCCTTCACCTTCTGGCCGGGCATGTCGATGGCCTGGCCGGAACAGCCCATTGCCAGCCCGTGATAGCCGCAGACCAGATTGCCATCGCGCAGGAAACCCAGCGAGAGGGGGGCGCCACGATGCGGGCAGAAATCATCCAGTGCGGCGACCCTTCCGTCTTTGCCGCGGAAGAAGACCATCTGTTCGCCGCAAATCTTTCGTCCCAGCGGCTTGCCGTCGATTTCGTCGGCCGTGCAGGCCACATACCATGCCTCGACCGGCCATGGAGCTGACTTCTCCCTCATATCATGCATTCCTCAACTGTTGGCCGGTGCCGCTGCTGGACGAAGCACGGTCAGGGCGAGAGCGGCGATCAACGATCCCATGGCCATGGCCATGGCGACGACGGGCAGACCCGCGTTCAGGCTGAACAGAAAACCGGCGATAACGGGGCCGAGCGCCGCGCCGCCGCGTCCCACGCCGATGACGATGCCCGTACCGCTGCCGCGCACTGACGTGGGGAAGGACTGGGCGATCAGCGCATAGAGGCCGACAACCCCTGCATTGGTGAAGAAGCCGGCCGCTGCTGCCACCATGGCGAGGCCTGACAGGCTGGATTGACCCTGGCCGAATAGCGTCACCATCGCGGTCGACGTCAGCATGGCGACGATCACGAGCAGGCGAATGCCGATCCGCCAGCTCAACAGACTGAGCAGCAAAGCGCCGGCCAGCCCTCCCACATTTGCCCATACCAGAACGCCGCCCGCCGCCGACGGCGCATGCCCCATGTCGACGACGATCTTGGGTACCCATTTCAGGATGAAATAGAACGTCATGATATGGGTGAAATAGGCGGAGGTCAGCAGGATGGTGGTCCGTGCCAGTCCTGGCGCGAACAGGGCGGCGAAAGAGGGCTGGGGCGTCGTGGCCTTCGTCGGAGGCAAAGCATCTCGCGGATCGTGTCCCATGCGCATGAGCAGGCCGTTTATTCGGTTCAAGGCGTTGGGCGGTCTTTTCTGGAGCAGGAAGCCGATGGATTCCGGCAGGAAAAACCACGCAAGCGGCAGGAAGATGCCGGTGGCGATCGCGCCGAACTGGAACACGTCGCGCCATTCGCCTGCGATCAGCAGCATCGATGCAATGGACCCGCCCAATATGGCGCCAATGGGGTAACCGGCAGCCATTACTGTCACCGCGAGATTGCGGGTGCGTGCATTGGCCAGTTCGGCGACCATGGCGTTGGTGCAGGCGAGCATCCCGCCGATGCCAATGCCGGTCAGCAGCCGGATAATGGACAGCGACACCACGCTGTAGGCATGCGTTGCGCCCTGCATTCCGGCCGACATGATGAGGAGACAGAGCAGGATTGTCGGTCGCCGGCCGATCCGGTCGGCCAGGCCGCCAAGCAGCATGGACCCTGCCGCCATGCCGATCAGTTCCATCGACAGGACCAGGCCCAGCGCGGCGCGATCCACGCCCCATTCAGCGGCTATACCCGGTGAGGCGAAACTGATCGCCAGCACGTCGAAGCCGTCCAGGGCGTTCAGCAGGACGCACAACAGGATCGCTGTGATCTGAAGCCTTCCCATGGGCGCCTCATCCAGCAGCCGCCTGATGTCATTCTCTTGCCCGGTCATCCTCGATCCAACCTTTTGTTTTTAGTTCACGGCAAAGACGTCGAGCCGGACATGGTCCCGAAACCGTGCGGCGGTGCACAGAAACAGCGTCCGCCCCATCCAGCCATGCGGACTGTCGCCGCTAACCTCGAAGCGCGGCGCCGTGCGGAAATAATAGAGCGCCGGATCGACCTCATCTCCGGCAGCGATCCGCGCCAGAACCGGGGCAGGGCCGTGGCGACAACCGGCGTTGGTCACGGAGATGATCGTGCCGTCCGTCGCTTCGATCGAATAGCGGGCAAAGAGTTCGGCGGTCCCGTCCGCGCGGATGGACTGCCAGTCCGCGCCGCCGGGCAGGATGCCGCCTTGCAACCTTGGCCCGTCAACCGTCCCCCCGGTTATCGGTATGACCCGCTTGCGCACGCCATTGACCATCCCCATTTCCTGTGGTGCGCCGATCAGGACGTGAAGGCGCAGCGCGTATTCAAGCGACGGCGCGGCGGGCCCTGCCGCAGCCGACGCGTGTGCCGGTGGCGATGGCAACGCGCCCGCCAGTGCCACCCCGGGGGCTGCCTTCGGCAGGAAGCGGCGTTCAACGTTGTCGGTCATGCCGCCCTGTCTCCCCGGAGTGGCTCCATGGCTCGCATCCGCTGCATCAGGGCTAGGCCGTCAGCATGAGGGCGTCGAGGGCGATCGCGCCTTGGCCCCGCGGATAGACGATAACCGGGTTGAGGTCGATTTCGCGGATCGAGGGTTCAGCGATCAGTAAGCGCCCCAGCGTCGCGATGATCTCCGCGGCGGCCTCGACATCCAGCGGGGGAGAACCGCGAAATCCGCGCAGCAGCGCCGCTTGTTTCAACTTGTGGAGTTCCGCTACGATTGCCGTTGTCGAAAGGTCAGGGGTCAGCAGGCGTACGTCCTGAAGGATCTCGGCCGTCACGCCGCCAAAGCCGGCCAGGATGACCGGGCCCCAGTCGGGGTCTGCCTTCGCGCCGATGATCAGTTCCACTCCGCGCTGCCCCATCCTTTCCAGCAGGACGCCGTCCAGCACGAGTGCGGCATCATAGGCCGCGACATTCGCGTGGAGCCGGTCCCAGCCCTCGCGCAGTTGTGCAGGCGTATGCAGGTTGAGAATGACCCCTCCGGCGTCGCTCTTGTGGCTGAGGCCGGTGGATTGGGCCTTGAGCGCGACCGGATACCCGATGGCTCCGGCCGCTTCCAGAGCGTCGTCGACCGTCGTGCAGAATGCGCCGCGCGGAAAGGGGATGCCCAGTGGGGTCAATATCTGCTTCGCACGATATTCCGGTACGACTCCGTCGCCCGTGGGCAGGCCCGGAGCGGGAAGAGGGCTTGTGTTCCCCTCGGAAAAATCTCGCCGTGCATGGCTGTTGAGGCGCTTGAGTGCGCGCAGGCATCGCTCTGTGGACGGGAAATGGGGGATGCCCAGGGCACGAAGCTGGCCAAGACAATCGGTCGAAATAGCCGCGCCTTCGTCCAGGCCGGCGAAGATGATCGGCTTACTGGGTTTGAGTTCGCCGACCGCCCGGAGGATCGGCGGTAACTTGATGCCGAGGGTGACGGGATCGGTCTGGATGATGCCCATGACCACGCTGCCGAAGCGGTCATCGCCGAACAATGCCGCCAGCGTGCGATAATAAAGGTCCGGCTCGACAAGCCCCTGCGCCGTCAGGTCGAGCGGATTGGAGACGCCGACGAAATCGGGCAGCGCTGCGCGAAGGGCTGGTGCATTGTCGTCGTCCACGGTCGGCAGGTCGAGGTCGAGGTTTTCGCACAGGTCGAGCGTCAGCGCCTTGAAGGCGCCGGACTCGCCCAGCACGGCGACGCCGCTCGCCGGGACGGCCGGGCAACGCAGCGCGATTTCGGCGATGTCGCCCAGTTCTTCCAGTGTTTCAGCAAAGATGACACCGGCGCGCTCCACCTTGGCGCGCATCACCTGATAGTCGCCGGCCATTGCACCGGTATGCGTCGCGGCAGACTCCCGGGCCGCGTGCGATCTGCCGGGGTGAAGCAGGACAATCGATTTGCCCAGCGCCCGGGCGCGACGCGCGGCCGACAGGAAGCGCCGGGGCTTGCGGAACTGCTCCACGATCATGGCGATGACATGGGTAGCGGCCTCGTCCAGCAGATAGTCGACATAGTCCTCGACCCCGCTCGCCGCTTCATTGCCGGTGGATATCGAGAAGGACAGGCCCAGATCCCGGCTGGCGAGCGTCGTGGACAGTACGCAGGCCATGGCGCCGCTCTGCGACACGATGCCGATGCCCGGCCGCCCGCCCAGTGGCCGGGCATCGGTTTCCACGAAGGTGAGGGGAATGCGATCGATGAAATTGGTCATGCCCAGGCAGTTGGGCCCTTCGACAATCATGCCTGCTTCCATGGCGATCCGGCCGATTTCCCGCTGTTCAGCCAGACCCTCTTCGCCTCCTTCGGCAAAGCCCGCCGAAAATATCACGGCCGCGCCGACCTCGCGCGCGGCCAGAGCCTTTATCGTGTCGAGTACCGCCGGGCGCGGGATCGCGAGCACGGCCACGTCCACGCCGTCGGGCAGGGCATCGACCGACGGCAGGCAAGGGCGCCCGCCAATCTCCATCCGCTTGGGATTGATGAGGTGGATGTCCCCGGCAAAGCCGTTGCGGACCAGGTTGGAGAGGACCGACGTGCCCAGCGCACCCGGCTTGTCGGACGCGCCGACGATGGCGACCGACCGGGGACGCAGGAGCCGGTCGAGCGACGCGCCGGCAGCGCGTGCGGCGGGCGGGTGCAATGTCTCGACCCTCATGATCCGTCTCTCCGAAAATCTTTCATGTTATGCGGAATATGCCGGGCCGCAGATGTCCATGGCCCGGCAGGTAAATGATCAGGCCGTCTGCTTGGACTTGTCGTAGGCGCCCAGTCCGGGCTTGTAGGTCTTGTCGTCGATAAACTGCTTGATGCCTTCCTTGCGGCCTTCATTGTCGAAGCTGTTCGCGGCTTCCTGCGCGCGTATCAGGTAATCCTCGGCATTGTCGTAGCTCATCTCGCGGACGCGGCGGATGGCATCTTTGGTCGCCTTGAGCGCGACCGGGTTCTTGGTCAGCAGGACATTGGCGACCGCGGTGATGCGCGCCCTGAGCTGGTCCAGTGGCACCGCTTCGTTGACGAAACCCCATTCGGCCGCCTTCCTGCCGTCGATATTCTCGCCCATCAGCGAATGATACATCGCGTTGCGGAAGCTGGTGAGTTCGGTCGCCACCTTGGCCGCCCCACCGCCGGGCAGAATGCCCCAGTTGATTTCCGAAAGACCGAACTGCGCCTCTTCTGCGGCGAAGGCGAGGTCGCAGGCGAAGAGCGGGCCATAGCCCCCGCCGAAACACCAGCCGTTGACCATCGCGATGGTCGGCTTCTGATACCAGCGCAGCCGCCGCCACCAGCCATAGCTTTCACGCTGCGCCCCACGCGTGCCGCGCAGGCCCTGTGCTTCGGTTTCGCGGAAATATTCCTTCAGGTCCATGCCGGCAGACCAGGCCGATCCCTCGCCGGTCAGGATGAGGACGCCGACATCCTCGCGAAATTCCAGCGCGTCGAGAACGCGCATCATCTGTCGATTTAGGCGCGGCGACATGCAATTGCGCTTGTCCGGACGGTTGAAGCTGACCCAGGCTATGCCGTCCTCGACGGTGAATGCCACGGTTTCGAGTTCCGTCTGCTCGACGCCCTCAACTTGCAGGAAATTGGACATGATACGTGTCTCCGGGAAATGGGATTGAGCAGGGATCAGATCGGGAAGTGGCCCGGTTCGGTTTCCATCGTGATCCAGCGCAGTTCGGTGAAGTTGTCGATGCCGGCCTTGCCGCCGAACTTGCCGTAACCCGACGCCTTCGTGCCGCCGAACGGCATCTGTGCCTCGTCATGCACGGTCGAACCGTTGATGTGGCAGATGCCGGACTTGATCTGGCGTGCGACTTTCAGTCCGCGCGCCGTATCGCGGGTGAACACCGAAGCGGACAGGCCATATTCGGAGTCGTTCGCCAGTGCGATCGCGTGCGCTTCGTCACGGGCGCGGATGATGCCGACGACCGGGCCGAAGCTCTCGTCGCGGAACAGCTTCATGTCGGGGGTCACCCTGTCGATGACATGGGCGGGCATCAGTACCCCGTCTGCATCACCCCCGTTCACCTGCGTGGCACCGGCGGCCAGCGCATCGTCGATCAGCGAACGGACATGCGCGACCGTCTTCAGGTCCACCACTGCGCCCAGCGGCGTCTTGCCCTCGCGCGGGTCGCCGACCGGCATCGATGCGACCTTGGCCTGGAATTTCCGGACGAAACTGTCGGCGATGGCGTCGACAACGATGATCCGCTCGGTGGACATGCATATCTGTCCCTGGTTCATGAAGGCGCCAAAGGCGGCCGCCTTGACCGCCTCGTCGACGTCCGCATCCTCCAGTATGACGACCGGTGCCTTTCCGCCCAGTTCAAGGAGGACCGGCTTCAAATTCTCCGCGCAGCGTCTCGCGATGATCCTGCCCACAGCCGTCGACCCGGTGAAATTGACCCGGCGCACGGCCGGATGGTCGATCATGGCGCCGACCACATCGGCGGCATCCTGTGGCGCATTGGTGATCAGGTTGACGATCCCGCCGTCCAGCCCGGCTTCCACGAACGCCTGAACGATCAGGCTTTGGGTGCGCGGGCACTGTTCCGAAGCCTTCAGCACCACCGTATTGCCGCAGGCGAGGGGCACGGCAATGGCGCGCGTGGCAAGGATGATCGGCGCGTTCCAGGGGGCCATCGACAGGACCACGCCGGCCGCTTCGCGGACGGCCAGGGCGATGCAGCCGGGCTTGTCCGACGGAATGACCTCGCCGCCGATCTGTGTGGTAAGGCCGGCGGCCTCCCGCACCATGGAACTGGACAGCATCAGGTTGAAGCGCGCCCAGCCTTCGGTCGCCCCGATCTCTTCCATCATGGCGTCTATGAATGCGTCGGCCTTTGCCTCCAGGGCATTCGCGGCCTTTGTCAGCGCGGCGCGGCGCGCATTGGGGCCGAGCGCCGACCACGCGGGAAACGCTGCCTGCGCCGCCTCCACGGCTGCAATGGCATCGGCGACGGTCGCTGCCGCGGCTGTCGTCGCAATCGTGCCGGTAACGGGGTTGATGCGTTCAAAGGTCGATGCCGTGCGACACGCCTTGCCACCTATGGACAGGAGGACTTCCGTTCCAGACATATCCGACTCCACTCTTATTGCTATGATTCATAGCAACGTTGATTGCTATCAGCAATAGCGATACGACGTCGTCATGGAAGAAGCCTTTGAACTCACGGGATTGCGCGATCCGGTCGCGATGCGCCTGGGATATCGTCTGCGCCGCGCGTCAGCCGCCATGATGGCCGATCTGGGTGCTCATCTTGCCGCGATCGGACTGCGTCCCGTCGAGGCGACGATCCTGATTCTGGTTGGGGCGAACCCCCGCTGCATCCAGAGCGATCTCGGGCGTGTGCTGGGGATCAAGCGTGCAAACATGGCACCCCTTATTGCAACCCTGACGGGGCGGGGCCTGATTGAAAAATCGCCGGTCGATGGAAGATCGCTCGCCCTGACACTCACGCTGCAGGGTGAAGCAAAGCGGGATAAAGCCGAGTGCATCATGGACGAGCGCGAGGCACATTTTGGCGCCCTTTTGTCCGGTCAGGATACGGACGCTTTGCACGCGGCGCTTTCAATCATAGCGCAGGATGCGAAGGAAGAGGACTGATGCCACTTCAGCCACCGGAAACTACCGGCTTTGCAACTGGCTCGCTTTTGCCATGGTCTGCTGCGCGCGGACTATGCTTCGCCGCCGTTGATTTCGGCCATGATCTTCTGCGCTTCGGCGAAGCCGGTATTGGCGGCGGGCACGCCGGCGTAGATCGCTGTCTGCATGAGTACTTCGCGAAGCTCGTCTCGGGTGAAGCCGCCGCGTGTCAGTCCGGCGCGGACGTGCAGGGCGAATTCCTCCCATCGGCCCAGGCTGACGGTGATGGCCAGGACCAGCAGGCGGCGGGTGCGGTCGTCCAGTCCCGGACGGCTCCATATCTCGTGCCAGGCGATGCGCGTGATCATTGCCTGAAAATCGGCGGTGAACGGCGTGCGCCGGGCGAGCGACTGGTCGACCCACGCGTCGCCCAGGATGCGGCGCCGGTTGAGCAGGCCCGCGTCGAACAATGTGTCCTCGGCCGTCGTGACGGCAGGGGATTCGATCAGGAACTGCCTGAGGGCAGCTGAAAGTCCGCCGGGCGCCTCGATCGGCGGCAGGTGCGCACCGGGCAGCGAAATATGGCGGGCACCCGCAATTGCCTGGACCAGATGCTCGCCATGACCGGCGTAGGGCGTGGAAATATCGACCTGTCCGGTCACGACGAGGGTGGGGACGGTTATGGCGGCGACGCGGTCGGCCAGTGCCATGTCACGAATGGCGGCGCCCGCACCGGCATAGCCATCGTCGGATTGACCGATCAGCGCGTGCTTGAGGCCGTCGGCGATCTCCGGATGCGCGGCGACATAGTCGGGTGAGAGGAAGCGGCCGATGGCCATGTCGGCGATCGCGCCGGTTCCACCGTCCCGCACGGCGGCGATCCGCGTTGCCCAGGCGGCGCTGTCCATCGCTGCCGATGTGCAGATGAGGGCGAGGGCAGAGACCCTGTCCGGATGGTCGAGCGCCAGTTGCATCGCGACCATGCCGCCCAGAGATACGCCCGCCACGGCGGCACTGTCGATCCCGGCGTCGCGCATCACTGCCGACACGTCGTCCGCCAACAGGGAAAGGCTGTAGTCGCCATCGGGAGCGTCCGACGCGCCATGGCCGCGCATGTCGATGCGCAACAGGCGGAAGGCGGGCAGGAGGTGGGGCAGGGCTGCGTCCCACAGGTGCATGTCGGTGCCGATGGAATTGAGCAGGACCAGCGGCGGCCGTCCCTGTGCGCCATCCAGCCGCCAGTAAATGCGGGCGTCTGCGTTCGATGTGAAGGCCATGGTCTATTCCTGATTTTGCCGTTTCAGCAGTGCGGTCACGATCGCTTCGCTTTCGCCTATGTCCATGCCGACGTCCGCCCGGGAGAGATTGGCGGCGATGGCGCCTTCGTCGATATCCAGCCCCTCGGCAACCGTCGCCATGGCCGCCAGTGCACCGGCGGCAATAAGAAACAGGTCGGCGATCACTGGCCCCTCCGCCTGCCATCCGCCAAGACCACGCTCTTCTTCCTGTGCCATCGCGCCCAGTATGGCGGAAACGAGCCCCGGTGCCCGCGCGGCTGCGGCAAGGGCGACCTGACAACCGGTCGGATTGCGTTTGTGCGCCATGGCGGATGACCCGCCGCGTCCGGCGATGACCGGTTCGCGGGCTTCGCCGACAGTGTTCTGCGCCAGCAGCGAGATATCCCGCGCCAGCTTCGCGACGCTGCCGATCAGGATGCCGATGCCCGTCGCTATCGCCGCCGTCCCGACCCGCCGTGCATGCCAGGGTTCGGCGCTCGCCAGCCCCAGTTCCTGCGCCATGCGCTCGGCTATGCTGCATCCCTTGCCATGCAGGCCCGCACGTGTGCCGGCCGCGCCGCCGAATTGCAGCCGGGCGAAGGTCGCGACGTCGGCGGCAAGGCGGCTCCTTGCTTCGTCGATCCCCTTGGCCGCCTGAGCGAGGCGCAGGCCGAAGCCGACCGGAATGGCATCCTGAAGAAGTGTGCGGCCGATCGCGGGCGTGGCCGCATGGCGTTGAGCGAGGGACGCCAGGGCGTCGCAGATGCGACCGGCGTCGCGGAGCAGCAGCGCGGCCGCGTCACGCGTCTGGAGCATCAGGATGCTGTCCGCCATATCCTGACTGGTGGCGCCATGATGGACCTTGCCGGCACCCTGGGGCGGAAGGGTAGCGCGCAGCCGCTTGACCAGCGGGATGGCAAGCGTGCCCGCGAGCGCCGCCTCTTCGGCCAGCGCCATGGGATCGATGGCGATGGCCCGGCACGAAGCAATGATCGCTTCGGCCATCTCCACGGCGATCACGCTTTCCTCAGCCTCGGCGGCCGCCAGCGCGGCCTCGAAGGCGAGAGCATGCCGCAGCGTCGACTGGTCGGAGAAGACCGCCATCATCTCCGCCGTGCTGGCCGGTCGGCTACGCAGCAGGTCGCTCACCACTCCACCTCTCATCAAGCCGTTTCTACAGTGCGAAGAACACCGTTTCATCCCGGCCCTGGATCACGATGTCCAGCCACCAGGTGCCGTCATCGCGCTGCTGCGCGATCAGTGTATGCTGGCGATCTCCCGGCACCAGCGCAAGCACCGGGTCTGTGTCATTGCCCTCGGCTCCGGCGAAATAGAGCCGGGTGACGAGACGCTTCAGCAATCCCCGCCCGAAGACCGAAAGGGCGATATGCGGTGCCTGCAGGCTGTTGCCCGGGCCTGGCACACGGCCCGGACGGATCGTGTGGAAACGATAGACGCCCTGCTCATCGGTCGAGGCGCGTCCAAAGCCCGTGAAGTGCGGGTCGAGCGGCAGGTCGTCGCGGGTGTCGTCGGCGCTGCGATAGCGCCCCGCTGCGTTCGCCTGCCAGATTTCGATCATCGCGTCGGCGATGGGGTCGCCATTGCCGTCCCGCACCTGCCCGGCGACCGCGATCGCCTCGCCCTGCGGCGTGCCTGTCGATGCGGACGTACCCAGCAGATAATGCTCGGCCGGGAACAGTTCGGGCCGGGCGCCCATATCCGACCGCCCGACGAGGTCGGCGCCGCCCTTCCACGGCAGGCCATAGTGAAAGAACGGGCCGACGGTCTGCGAGGGGGTCTGCCCGAACAGAGCGGGGTCGAGGTTGTCGGCGCGGGGCGCCGCGTTGCGGCTCTCCAGCTCGGATGGTTCGGTCTGCATCAGCGGCCCTCCTCGAACGGGGTCTGGTCTCGTCCCTTCAGCACGATATCGAACAGATAGCCGAGCGCCCAGTTAGGGACAGTCGTATGAATATCGAAGCGGCAGACCATCCGGTTGCGATAGGGCATGGGTACTGCATTGGCGATCGGATCGATCTCGATCAACGGATCGTCCGGGAAATACAATTGCGTCACCAGCCGTGTCGCGAATGCGGGACCGAGCAGGGAAAGGTGAATGTGGGCCGGGCGCCACGCATTCTTGTGATTGCCCCACGGGTAAGCGCCGGGACGGATGGTGGTGTAGCTGTAGCGTCCCTGTGCGTCGGTGATGACACGACCGGCGCCGGTGAAATTGGGATCGAGCGGTGCATCCCAGTTGTCCTTGCCGTGAATGTAGCGCCCCGCGGCATTCGCCTGCCAGATTTCGACGACGGTATTGGGCACCGGCCGGCCGGCCTCATCGAGTACGCGGCCGGAAACGACGATCCGCTGGCCGAGGGGCGCGCCGCCATGCTGGGTCGTGAGGTCCGCCATCGCGCCGCCCATCAACTGGTCCCAGCAATCGGTGGGGCCGGTGACTTCGGTGAGGGTCTGGGGGAGTGTCACCAGCGGCTGCGACGGGCTGCGCAACGCCGTGGAACGATAGTCGGGAAACAGCGATGACGGCGATCCCGCATCCTCGGGCCGATAGGCGGGCAGGCTTGCGGGATCGGGGGTGATATTGTTGTTCATGCGGCCTCCAGCGGCAGGCCGACATAATTCTCCGCCAGCGAGCGCTGGGCGGCTGTCGAGCCCCTGATATAGTTGATTTCCGCCTCCTGAACGCGCCGGTCGAAGCCGTCCATGTCGGGAAAACGGTGCGTGACGGATGTGAACCACCAGGAAAAGCGCTCGGCCTTCCACACACGGGCGAGCGCGCGGGCGGAATATCCGTCCAGTCCGGCGGCGGACCCTTCCCGATAGTGGGAGACCAGCGCCTCGCCCAGGAAGGTTACGTCGGATACGGCCAGGTTCATACCCTTCGCCCCGGTGGGCGGCACGATGTGGGCGGCATCGCCTGCCAGGAACAGGCGTCCCCACCGCATCGGCTCCGATACAAAGGATCGCAGCGGTGCGATCGATTTCTCAAAGCTGGGGCCGCGCGTCACGCGGGCGGCGGCGTCCGGGCCGAGGCGCAGGCACAGCTCGTCCCAGAAGCGTTCGTCCGGCCAGTCAGCGATGTCCTCGTCCAAGCCGCACTGGATATAATAGCGGCTGCGGGTCGGCGAGCGCATCGAAGCAAGCGCAAAGCCGCGCTCATGGTTCGCGTAGATCAGTTCATGGTCGGCGGGCGGCACGTCCGCCAGGATGCCGAGCCAGCCGAACGGATAGACCCGCTCGAACGTCCGCAGCACATGGGCCGGAATGCTGGCGCGGCTGACGCCATGATAGCCGTCGCACCCGGCAACGAAATCGCACCGCAGTTCCTTCGTTACACCACCCTGCTGCCAGCGGACCACCGGAGTATCGCTGTCCAGCCCCTCCAGCACGACATTGTCGGCGTTCCATTCGATCTGCACGCCCCGCGCGGGCGCTGCCTCGAACAGGTCGTGCATCACTTCCTGCTGGCCGTAGACGGTGACGGCACTGCCGCCGGTCAGGGCCGCCATGTCGATGCGGAACAGTGCACCATCCAGGGAAATCTGTGTGCCCTCATGCACCAGCCCCTCGCGGTCGAGACGCGCGCCTAGGTCCAGCCGGTGCATCAGGTCGGTGGTCACCTGTTCGAGCACGCCCGCGCGCACGCGGCCTTCGACATAGGTGCGGTCCTTCCGTTCGATGACGATCGCGTCGATCCCCTCGGCGGCGAGCAGGTGGGCGAGAAACATGCCGGCCGGGCCGGCGCCGATGATAGCGACTTTTGTGCGCATTCCAGATCCTCTCGAATCGCGCGGTCATGCCGTCGCCGATCCCGTTGCAGGCCGTCAGTCTAGGGCGGCGTCACCGATTGGACATGGGCGTTTCGATCTATTATTTGGATTATTCAACAGCCTCTTCACGTGGATCCGCAACCATGGCCCAGGCCATTCCGACCTTTTACCTTTACGGCGAACCTCACAGGCTGGTGAACGAGGATTTTGTCCACGTCGAGGAGCTGGACGACCGGTCACGTCCCAGCGAATGGACAATTCAGCCGCATTCCCACGCCGAATTGTCGCACGTCTTCGTTGTCACGTCCGGCGGCGGTGCCATGCGGGCGGATGGACGGACAATCCGTTTCAGTGCGCCTTGCCTGATCCTGGTGCCCGCAACGGCCGTGCATGGCTTCGAATGGTTGCGCGATACGGCGGGCTCCGTCGTTACCATGGCTTCGCGCTATGTCGCCGATCTCGCCCGGCATGACCCGGACCTTTCAGCGCTGTTCGCCCATTCGGCCGTGGCGAGGCTGGGGCAGGGGGCGGGGGACAGGGTCGGAGCACTGACAGCGGATATGATGCGGGAGTTGGGATGGGTCGCGGCTGGTCACCGGGCGGCGGTGGACGCTGCCGTCCTGTCGTTGCTGGTGATCGCATTGCGTCATGTGGATGCGGCGGACGATCAGCCGCTTGCGGTACCCCCCGCCCATGTGGCGACGGTCGCGCGGCTGCGTGAGCGGATCGAGCAACGGTTCCGCCTGCGCGAGCCGGTGTCGGTTCACGCCGCCGCCCTCGGCGTCAGCGAAACGGCCCTGCGCGTCGCCTGTGCAAAGGTCGCGGGTGCATCACCCGCGCGGCTGTTGGACGAACGGGCATTGCTCGAGGCGCGACGGTCGCTGCTCTACAGCAATCTGTCGATCGCCGAGATCGGCTTCTCCATCGGCTTTTCCGACCCGGCCTATTTCTCCCGCTTCTTCCAGCGGCAGATGCGCATGTCTCCGCGCGCCTACAGGGAGGCGCAAAGACGTTGATGCCATGGCCGGGATTACCGGGAGGCGTGCGGTGACGCGGCCTGTGGTCCGATGAGCCCGGGACAGGGACCAGTCGAGATTTACTCACCTGGTCCCTGTCAGTGTGGAAGTCAGCCCGCGTTCCGCCAGCCTTCGACCTGTTCGTCGATCAACTGCCGATGAAAGGTCGCGACCCGTTCGCTGGGCTGTTGCGCCCGGAAAAAGTCGACTTGTGCATCGACGACATCGGTGGAAACGCCACTGAGCGTTTCGAGGATGGCATGGCCGCAGAACGGCACATAGGCCTCGGAATATCCGCCTTCATGTACGACGGCCAGCTTTCCGCCGCACAGGCGGTCCGCCGCTGCCATCGCCGCCTGCGTCAATTCCCGGTAGGTGTCGCTGTAGAGCAGCATGCGTGCCAGCGGATCAACTGCGCTGGCATCGAGGCCACTGGCGACGATGATCAGCTCGGGCTGATGCCGTTCCAATGCCGGAACGACGAGCTTTTCGAAGGCGTAGAGATAGGTGTCGTGTCCGCTTCCGGCGGGAAGCGGAATGTTGAGGTTGGCGCCCTGGCCTGCGCCCGCTCCGCGATCCTCGAGTCCACCATAGCCCGGCGGAAAGCAGTTTTCCTGATGAAGGGAAATGGTGAGGACGTCGGCATCCTCATAATAGATCGATTGCGTCCCGTTTCCGTGATGGACGTCCCAGTCTATGACGGCGACGCGTTTCAGGCCATGCCGCGCGCGCGCGGCCTCGATCGCGATCGGAATGTTCGCCAACAGGCAGAAGCCCATCGACTGGTCGGCAAGGCAATGGTGTCCTGCGGGACGGCAAAGGGCATAGGCGTTGTCGACGGCGCCGGACATCACGTCGTCCACCGCCGCGATGGCAAGGCCGGTCGATATCGCTGCGATCTCGAACCCGCCTTTCAGAAAGGGAGCGAGCAGCCCCAGGTCGCCGCCGCCGGCATCGCTGACGCGCTTGAATTCCTCAATATAGCTCGCCGGATGGATGCGAAGCAGATCCTCGACGGTCGCGGGCGCGGCATCCCGAGTGGCCAGCTTGTCGAGCAGGCCGGATGCCCGCGTCAGATTGAGGAAGCGCCGCTTGGAATCCGGGGTGTCCGCACCCACCGTTCCGCTCGTCGGCTGTACCCAGTCGCCGATCGGCAGGAAAAGCACCTGCATGCCGGTCGCATGCCAGAACGTGCGTTCGTTGGAATAGAAGCCTGTCTTGGGCATTACGGTCTTCTCCTGAAGAGGATGGAGGCAGTGGATAATGGAGTGGCGTTATGCGGCGTGGATCGTCGGACGGCGCTGCGTCCAGGGCATTGCCCTTTCCAGCTGGCCCGCGAGTCGGAACAGAATATCTTCGCGGCCAAAGCCAGCAGCAAACTGAACGCCGATGGGCAGTCCGCTTGTATCGTCGTGCGCGAGCGGCATCGACATGGCGGGCGAGCCGGTCACGTTGAAAACGGGCGTGAACGGCGTGTAGTTGAAAAGCAATTCGGTCCAGCCAAAGCCATCAAGGTTTGCTGATCGTTCCGAGAACCAGCCTATCGGCGCCGGCAGATCCGGAAGGGTTGGCGACATCAGGACGTCGTTGGTGGCAAACCACGCCCCGAGATTCCGTGTCACGCGATTGCGGATGTCGAATGCGGCAAGCAACTCTGTCGCGCGCAAGGCGCGGCCGAATGCGTAACAGGCAAGCGTCGAATGTTCGAGGGTGCTCTCGTCCACCGGCCGGCCGGTGGCTCCGGCGAGGGCGTCGATCCACCCTGCGAGATTGGAGGTCCAGATGCGCGCATTGGCCATGAGGAAATCCTCCCATGCGACTCCCATATCGATCTCCGCGATCTCGACATGATGGCCCAGCGCCGTGCATTGACGGGCGACAGTCTCGACGGCGGCCGCGACCACTGGCGCCGTCCGTGCCCCGCCGAAGGCGTGGACCGTCAGGCCGATGCGCAGCGCCCCCGGCGCTGTATTCACTTCGGCGGCATAGGGTCTGGCGGGCGGAGCGATGACGAACGGGTCGCCCGCTTCCGCACCGTGCACGCAGTCCAGTAGTGCGGCGCTGTCCCGTACCGTACGGCTGACGGCCAGCTCCGCGCCGAGGCCGTTGAGCCCCTCGTCGGCATCGGGGCCGATCGGTACCCGTCCGCGCGAAGGTTTCAGCCCGAACAGCCCGCAGGACGCGGCCGGAATGCGGGTGGATCCGCCGCCGTCATTGGCGTGTGCCATCGGCACTATGCCGGCCGCGACGGCAGCCGCCGCGCCCCCGCTTGATCCTCCGGCACCGTGCGCAGGGTTCCATGGATTTCGGGTCAGGCCGTGAAGGGCCGATTCCGTGGTGCAGCAATAGGCCATTTCCGGCGCGGCGGTTCGGCCGAACGTGATCAGCCCGGCTTTCCGGAAACGTGCCATCAAATGGGAATCCCCGGGAGCGATCAGGCCGGCGGCGAGGCGGCTGCCCATCTCGCATCGTTGCCCCTGCATGTGGAGGACCGCATCCTTGATGAGGAACGGCACACCGGCGAACGGGCCGTCGCCTGGCGCACCATGCGGCTCGCCTGGCCAGGTTTCGACAATCGCATTGATCCGCGGGTTGACCCGATCGGCGGCTTGTACGGCGAGATCCATCAACTCGCTGGCGCTGACCTCCCTAGACCGCACCAACTGGGCGAGCGAGAGCGAATCATGGGAGATATATTCGGACAGATTCACCAACTATCCCTTTCGCGTGCATTGCGCTGTAAATAGACTACAGTCGAGTTTTGGTGCGTCAATAGGCATGGCGCGCGCGTGGTACCGGGTTGCGGAACGCTGGCAATCTGCCGGGCGGCCGATTATGTTCGGTGTATGCGGCCGCCGCGAAAATACCGATGAACAGGATAGGATTAGGTTTGTTATGATCGCCGGGAAGAAAAGTGGCACTCAGGCGCGCGGGCGTCTCCGGCGAAAGATCATCCTGAATTCGGCGCGCAAGCTGTTGGAAACGCATGAACTCGATGCGCTGAGCCTGGGCGATGTCGCCGAAGATGCGGGGGTGCCCAAGGGGTCGGCCTATCATTTCTTCGCGAGCATCGCAGACGTCTATTCCGAACTGAGCAAGCAGATCGCTGAGGAACTGCGGGAGGATCAGCTACAGCCTTTTACGCATGGCGTTACGTCGTGGCAGGATGTCATATCCGTGGGCGTCGACCGCGGTGTTGCCTTTTTCAACGGCAGTACGGCAGCGCGGCAGCTGTTGCTGGGGCCAAAGGCGCCGCCGGAAATCAAGCGGGCGGATCGCGGCAATGACTATGATATCGGTCGTGCGTTTCAGCGGAACATCAGCCAGTATTTCGTTCTGCCGGATATGCCCGAGCGGGACGTGCTGTTCTACCGAGCCGTTGAAATCGCAGACCTTATGTTCTGCCTTTCTGTTCTCGATCACGGGATCATCACACCGGCGATGACCGAGGAGGCGAAGAAGGCAACCTGTGCCTATCTCTCGCTTTATCTGCCGACTTACCTGCCGCCCGCCGTCCAGGCAGATCTTTCGGTTCAAGAGGTCATGGCCGCCGAGCAGGATTGACAACATCGAATACCCGTCCTTATTCTCGACTAGTTTCGAGTTTTAGGCCGGGTTCACCCGGTGATCCAGATTATCGGGGGACGGCAATGGCAGGGACTGGATATCGTGTGACCGCGGAGGCTGCCGGGGCCGTTGGCGCGACCGTCGCGCATCCGCTTTCGCCGCTTGGCGAAAGAGAGATTGAACGGGCCTGCGGGATCGTCCGGGCACATCGTGGCGCCCCGGAGAAGCCGCGTTTCGCCATGGTCACGCTGGATGAACCCGCCCGTTCGGATGTGCGCGCCTGGGAGGAGGGGCGTGCGGTCGCGCGCCGTGCGCTGCTGGTGGTGATCGACCGCGCGAAGGATGCGGCGTTCGAATATGTCGTGGACCTGGGATCGGAGGCGGTCGTCGGTTGCACCGATCTGGGGTGCGCTGCTGCCCCTTATGGTCAGCCGCCAATCCTGATCGAGGAATTTTTCGAGGTCGAGCGGATCGTTAAGAGCGATCCCGCGTGGCGCGCGGCCGTGTTGCGGCGCGGTTTGACCGAGGAAGACCTTGAACTCGTCCAGGTCGATCCGTTTTCGGCGGGCTATTTCGCGCAAGAGGACGAGAAGGGCCGCCGTCTGGTGCGCGCGGTCTGCTATTACCGGGAATCGCTGAAGGACAACGGTTATGCGCATCCGATAGAAGGCGTGGTCGCGACGGTCGACGTCAACCGGGGGAAAATCGTTTCGCTGGTCGATGAGCCGGAGGTCGTGCCGGTTCCCCGTCGATCGCGTCCATATGACACGGCGTCGCTGGGAACGCCCCGGCAGGACCTAAAGCCGCTGCACATCGTCCAGCCAGAGGGGCCGAGCTTCCATGTCGACGGATGGAACGTCGACTGGCAGAACTGGAACTTCAAGGTCGGATTTACGCCGCGGGAGGGCCTGGTGCTGCACCAGCTGTCCTATCGGGACGGCGAACGGACGCGGCCGGTCATCTATCGTGCCAGCGTGACCGAAATGGTTGTGCCTTATGCCGATCCCACCGCGAACCATTACTGGAAGAGCGCGTTTGACGGCGGCGAATATGGCCTGGGCAAACTCGCTAACCAACTCGAACTAGGCTGCGATTGTCTCGGCCTCATCCGCTATTTCGATATCCCTGCGGCTGACGACGACGGCAATGCGTTCCTGATGAAGAATGCCGTGTGCATGCACGAGGAGGATTACGGCATCCTCTGGAAGCATTACGAATTCCGTAATGACACGTTCGAGGTGCGCCGTTCGCGCCGGCTGGTCATCAGCTTCTTCGCGACGGTCGGCAACTATGACTATGGATTTTACTGGTATCTCTATCAGGACGGCACGATCCAGCTTGAGGCCAAGCTGACGGGTATTATTCAGACGGCCGCGATAGCACCGGGCAAGCCTTATCCCTGGGGCGGCATGGTTGACGAAGGTCTGGGCGGACCGACGCACCAGCATTTCTTCAACGCGCGGCTGCACATGAGCGTCGACGGGGAGGAAGGAAACAGCGTGTCGGAGCACGAATTCGTTCCCCGGCCCTGGGGCAAGGACAATCCCTACGGTAACGTGTTCGATACCACCGGCCGGACATTGCTGAAGGAGCGCGACGCCGCGCGGGAAGCCTGTGGCCGGACCGGCCGCTACTGGAAGATATTCAATCCGAACAAGGTCAACAGCGTCGGCAATGCGCCCGGCTACAAGCTGGTGGTGACGGACTCGCCGCTCATGCTGGCGCAGCCGGGCAGCTTCGTACGGAACCGCGGGGAATTCGCGACCAAGCATGTCTGGGTCACGCGCTATGCGCCCGACGAGAAATTCGCCAGCGGCGATTATCCGAACCAGCATGCGGGCGGCGGCGGACTTCCGGCCTATGCCGCCGCGAACCGGGACATCGACAATCAGGACATCGTACTCTGGCACAGCTTTGGCCACACGCATGTGTGCAAGCCGGAGGATTTTCCGATCATGCCGGTCGAATATGCCGGGTTCATGCTGAAGCCCAACGGTTTCTTTGGGGCCAACCCGGCCATGGACCTGCCTGCCGAGCGTAACGCCCACAGCGTGCAGGACAGCAGCGATGCTTCCTCCTCTTCCTGCTGCGCCGGACAGGATCCCGCTTGATCCTTCTGTCGCTCATGACGGGCCTTGCGGTCGGCATGAGCGGCAGCCTCCACTGCGCGGGCGTATGCGGGGCAATCGTTTGCTCGGTGGGAACGATGCTGAAGCCCGCCGGCGGCGGGCTGCGGCAGCAACTGGCGGTGCAGGGAATGCTGCACGGCGGCCGCATCTTCGTCCAGAGTATCGCAGGTGGCCTTGTGGGGGCTGCCGGTACCTCGGTGGTGTCGCTGGCGGGCGATCATACGGCTCTTAACATAGCGCATGTGGCATCTTCGGCGATGCTTCTCTGGTCCGGACTATCCTTGCTGGGTCTTGTGCCCCGTCCGGCCTTTCTCCACCGCACAGGGGGGGGGCGATTGCGGCTGCGTCCCGGCACTTCGGCGCTGGTGATGGGCATGGGGTGGGGCCTCATGCCGTGCGGCATGGTCTATGGCGCGTTGCTGCTTGCGCTCTTCACGGCTGACGCGGCGAACGGGGCAGCCACGATGCTGGGCTTTGGCATCGGAACGATGCCCGCGTTGCTGTCGGTATTCCTGGGCATGCGGGGCATGCGGAAGGCGGAAGGACGATCCAGTCTGCGCCGCCCCGCCGCCTATGGCCTGATTGCGCTGGCGCTCGTCACCCTGTCGATCCCGGTGCCGAACTGGCCCGATCTGTGCGGGCAATTGGGTTTCGCATCATAGACGCAGCAAAAGGGGGACGCACATGCCGGGAAACGAAGAACTGGGCCTTCGCGGGAATGCCATCGGTCTTCCGCGTATCATTTTCTTCGTCATCGCCGCGGCGGCACCGCTTACGGGGACGCTGGGGGCCATACCCATAGCGATCGGCTTCGGGAACGGAGCGGGGGTGCCGGCGGCTTTCCTCGCCGTGGGCGTGCTGCTGGCGCTGTTCAGTATCGGCTATACGCGCATGGCGATGCGCATCCGCAATGCGGGGGCCTTCTACGCCTTTATCGCGGCGGGACTGGGCAGCCCGGCCGGACTGGGTGCCGCGCTTGTCGCGCTTCTCTCCTATTCGGCGTTGCAGATCGCTCTGTACGGACTGTTCGGCTATTTCTGCACGCTGCTCGTCGGACCGCTTCTCCACGCCGACCTGCCGTGGAGCGTTTTTGCGGTAGCGGCGTTGGCCATCGCACACATGCTCGGGCGCCGGGGCGTGGAGGTGAACGGGACGATCCTCGGCCTGTTGATGATCGCCGAAACGAGTATCGTGTTGCTGCTTGTGGCTGCCATCCTCGTCGGGGGAGGAGGGCCGGAGGGCTTCGTGTTCTCCGCCTTCCATCCCGCGCGCCTGTTCGATGCGGGCAGTGGCATCGCCCTGGTGTTCGCGCTGGCATGTTTCGTCGGTTTCGAGGCAACCGCGATCTATGCGGAGGAGGCGCGTGATCCGGCGCGCACGGTACCGCTGGCGACCTATTGCGCGGTCGCGGTCATCAGCCTGTTCTTCGCGCTCGTGAGCTGGGCGATCGTATGCGCCTATGGCCCGGCGCAGGTTCAGGCGGCGGCAAAGGCGGATCCCGGCGCGTTCTGGTTCGCGGTCAGCGAGCGGAAGCTGGGCGGGGCGGTGACGATGCTGATGTCATTCCTGCTCCTGGCCAGCACCTTCGCAAGCATTCTGGCCTTCCACAACATGATCGCGCGTTATCTCTATGCGCTCGGCCGTCAGGGCATCTTCTGGGCCAGGCTGGGCCATACCCATGAGATGCATCGGTCGCCGCACGTGGCCGGTGCCGTGCAATCGCTGTCCGCACTTGCGATATTGATGCCCTGCGTCCTGACAGGGGCTGATCCCTACGCGACCGTTTTCGGGCTGGGTGGTGCGACCGGCACAATCGGTATCATTGGTCTCCAGGCCATGCTGTGCCTGTCCGTCATCCGCTATTTCGCCGGAGACCGGACCCAGTCCCGGTTCGCGACATTGTTCGCGCCGCTCCTCGCGGCCTTCGGGATGGGGGCGATCCTGCTGCTGGCGATCCGCAATTTCGACGTGCTCAGCGGTGTGAATAGCCCGTTCGTTGCCGCTCTCCCCTGGCTGCACGTCATGGTGTTCGCGATCGGCATGCTTTTGTGCATGGCCGCGCGGCATGTGCATCCGGCCCTGTACGGCCGGCTGACCCGCCTCGTAGCGGACAGCCGGACATAGGCCGACCGCCAGGCCGTCAGGCCCGCTGTTTCAGATAGGCGTCGGCCAGCATGCAGGCGCGATCGATCAGCATGGGCGTCAGTTCCTGCGCCGTCTCGGTTTCCGGTCGCGTGCCGACCCAGCCGAGATAGGTCAGGCTGCGCATGAAAAGGAACAGGGGCAGCTTTCCCCAGCTTTCGTCGGACAGCGGGCGTTTGCTGCGATATCCTGCCAGCAGGGCTGCGCGGATACCGCGATAGGCGGGCGTATCGATATGAAAGAACAAGGCGGTCGCAAGCTCGAACATGGTCCAGCCAAAGCCGCTGTCGTCGAAGTCGATCAGCTTCAGTCCGTCCGGTGCGTAGAGCAGGTTTTCCGGAACCAGGTCCGCATGGATCAGGCCATAGCCTTGAGGGCTGTTGTCGAGTGCCGGGACGTCGGCCCACGCGGCGGTGCGCGCGCGATCCAGAAGGGCGCGTTCGTCCGGCCGGATTTGCGCCAACCCGGCATAGGGACCCCATAGCGGCATCTCGCCAATCAGGCCGTCGGCGTCCCATGCGTGACGTTGGAATCCGTCAGGACGGCGCCACTCCATCGCATGGTCGTGCAGGCGCGCGGCAAGTACACCCGCAGAGAAATAGATCGTCTCCAATGTGGTGGTGCAGTCGATATCCGCGACGCAGCGCCCCTCGACCCATCCCAGCATGTCGACCTGCCGCGGCTCCGGCACGCGGGCGGATGTTGCGATGACGAATGGCTGCCGGTTCGAAGGCATCACCAACGGTGGTACGTCCATGCCGCTTCGCGACAGCGCGTCCATCCACAGCAATTCCGATCGCAGCGCGGCATCGCTGTGATAGCCCGGCCGATGGATGCGCAACGCCGCACGGGTTCCATCGGCCTCGGCGACGGCGAATACCGCGTTCTCGCGATATTTCATCAGCCGGTCGACATGCCATGTACCGTCCCAGCGAGTGAGGGCTCCGTCCGCCATCGCATGCAGTGCGCTCGCCTGATCGGCGTGGCTCAGATTTTCGAATGCTGTCATTGTTCTGCCAATATGGCGTCGAGCCGATCGAGCATGTGGTCGGCGTGATCGCGGGTGAAGCACATGGGCGGGCGCATCTTCAGGATGTTGTCGTGCGGTCCGATGCGGCTGATCAGCACGCCTTCCTCGCGCATGCGGTTGATGACACGGCGCGCGCCGCCGCCGTCAGGTACCCCTGACCGGGCGTCGACGAGGTCGAGGCCGAAGAACAGCCCCTTGCCCCTGGGTCGGGCAACGGTGTCGTGCGTTTCGGCCATCTTGTGCAGGCGCGCCTGGACGTGGGCGCCTGTCTCGACCGCGTTTGAAAGCAGATGTTCATCGACGATGACGTTCAGCACCGCCAGGCCGACGGCGGCAGAGACGGGGTTGCCGCCGAACGTGTTGAAATATGTGGCCGCACGGCCAAAGGATTCGATCATATCGGGCGTGCTGATCACGCCGGCCAACGGATGGCCGTTCCCCATCGGCTTGCCCAAGGTGACGATGTCCGGGATGATGCCGTGCACGCTATGGCCCCACATCGCCTCTCCGGTGCGGCCGAACCCTGCCTGCACCTCGTCTGCGATCATGAGGCCGCCTGCTGCCCGCACGCGCTCCGCCGCCGCCCTCAGCCACCCGTGTGGAACGAGGGGCAGGCCCTCGTTGGCGAACAGGGCGTCCACGAGTAACGCGGCGACGCCGTGGTTGCTCTGGCGCAGCGAATCGATTGCCATGTTGAGTGCGCGCAGTGATGCCTCGCCGTCGTCACCAGCCAGCGTGTCGGGTATGGGAATGGTCCGCGCATACGGCGCCAGCGCCTCGGGTGAGGGGAGGGCGGTGGTCAATCCCGCCAGTGTCGCGGTATTGCCGTGGTAGTTGAATGTGCTGACGATCACACCCTGATTGCCGGTCCTGAAACGGGCCATGCGCAATGCAAGCTCGTTCGCCTCGCTTCCCGAGCAGCAGAAGACGGCCGTGGACAGCGGCGCGGGAAAGGTCGACGTCAGCGCCTCGGCATAGGCCACCACCGTCTCGTCCAGATACCGCGTATGGATATTCAGCGTACGTGCCTGTTGTGTGAGTGCGTCCACAACGCGCGGGTGACAATGGCCCACATGTGGAACATTATTGTAGCCGTCCAGATACCGGCGACCCTCGGCATCCCACACCCACGCACCCTCGCCTTTCACAAGGTGCAGCGGCTTTTCGTAGAAGAGTGGGGAAGCGCTTCCCATGCTGCGGTTGCGCCGCGCCAGCAAGGTCCGATCGACCGTCATGCCATGCGTTCCATCCGGTGTTTCCCTTTTGATCGGAGCGTGCCGGCATTAGCCGACCTTTCTCCAGACTATATTCGACTAAATTTCTGTCAATAACGTCAGCCACATTGGCTTTGCATACTGAGCGGGATGGCCGATGGCTGTTTGGCGGGATCGCATGCGATGTCGCTGGAATGTTATAAAAACACAATATAAACAACAATATATGCCACGGTCCTCCACATACCGTCTCCGACGATCGCGCAAGAGAAGGCTGGATCCGGCGATTGTTTTCCGGAATCAGGGCAGTGTGGATTGACAAGTGCGGTCGCTCGCATATTCTCGACAAAAGTTGAGTTTATTGGTGGGGCGCGATCCAATGAAATTCATCGCTGGCTGTGTCGGACGGGTGAGAGCATGTATCCCGTCGGCATTGGGAATGATTGCCCTGTTGTCGCCGATGACGGCACTTCGGGCTGAAGCGAGCGACAGCTACGCTTTGGTGAACGGTGCGGTCTACGGCGCCGATGGCTGGTCTTCGGCCCTGGCTGTCAGCAACGGCACAATTGTCGCTGTCGGAGATGAGAAGAGCGTCAGGCGGGCACTGGCCTCGGACGCGAAAGTCGTTGATCTCAAGGGCGCCACCGTATTCCCCGGCTTTCATGACTTGCATGTCCATCCGGCGATGGCGGGCGCATTGCTGTCCAGTTGCGGCTTCCCCCAGACGGCCGATGTCGTCGCGCTGAGAGCGGCATTGGCCGCCTGTGTGAAGGCGGCGAAGCCCGGTGCATGGATACAGGGCGGCCAGTGGACGGCCGCACAGTTCAAACCGGTGGAGATCAACCGGCGAACGTTGGATGCCATAGCCCCAGACAACCCTGTGGCCATCGTCGACACGAGCGGTCACAGTCTGTGGGTGAACAGCAATGCGTTGGCGTTGGCCGGCATAACCGGCGCGACGGCAGACCCCGATGGCGGCATCATCGAAAAGGACAAGGCGGGGGAGCCTACCGGATTGCTGAGGGACAGCGCGGCTGCGATTGTCCGGGCGGTCATTCCTGCAGCAACGCCCGAGGATGTGTTGTCCTCGCTGCGCAAGGCGCTCGCCATCATGGCGCAGAACGGCATCACCGCGCTCGAGGATGCCATTATCCGGGCGGACAATCTTGGCGCATATATGGCGCTCGCAGATGCCGGAGAGCTTCGTCAGCGTGTGCGCGGCTGTCTGGTCTGGGGCCATGAGAACCCGGACTTCGACCGGCTATTGGCAAACCGCGCAAGCTACACGCGACCGCACTTCAAGCTCGACTGCGTGAAGGTGTTCATGGATGGCGTGCCGACCGAAAGCCATACGAGCGCCATGCTTGAACCCTATGCGCCATCAGGCTCGGGCCAAAAAGGGGGTGCTCCCGACCGGGGACTGTTGATGATTCCCCCCAGTGTGATCGATCCGCTCGTCACGCGGCTTGATCGTGAGCAGGTGCTGGTCAAGTTTCATGCCGCCGGCGACTGGGCCGTGCGTGCAGCGATGGATGCCGTGGAGGCAGCGCGAGACGCCAACGGAACAGGCGGGCCGCATCATCAGGTGGGGCATCTGACATTCGTCAATCAGGACGATTTCAAGCGCGCGCCGGGCCTCGGCGTGACGCTGGAATTCTCACCCTATCTCTGGTTTCCGCAGCCGATCGTGACCGATATCGAGGCGGCCGTGGGCAAGGAACGGAACCTGCGTGGCTGGCCGGTCAGGGAAGGGCTCGAGACCGGCGCGCTGGTCATCGCCGGATCGGACTGGCCCATCGTGCCGTCGGTCAATCCGTGGATCGCGATCGAGACACTCGTCACCCGCCGCGTACCGGGCGGCGGGGACGAAGCTTATGGCGTGCGTGAGGCGATCACGCTCGAACAGGCGATCAGGCTGTTCACCAGTAACGGCGCAAAGGCATTCGGCGATCCGGATGGAAGCGGCACGATCACCACCGGTGCTCCCGCCGACCTGATCGTCGTCGACGGCAACCCGTTCAAAATGCCGATCACACAGGTGCATGCGATCAAGGTGCTGCGCACTATCGTTGGCGGAGAGACGGTGTTCGACGCGTCCGCTAACCACTGAAAAATCACGAAGAACGGGCAAAGCCCGTCATTGTTCTAGCAGGAGGAATAAGGAGACATGGTTCATATAAAGGGGGTTTGAATGCGGTATATCCGATCGGCGATCAACCGGCATGCGTTGCTGCTGGGTGCGTCGCTTTTTGCAGTTGCCGGCACGGCGCACGCCCAGACGGCGGGCGATGAGGATAGCGGGGAGATCGTCGTCACGGCCCAGAAGCGTGCGCAGAGCGTGAATGACGTCGGCATCACGATGAACGCGTTCAGCGGTGATACGCTTGCCGCGCGCGGCATCGACACGGCGGAAGGGCTGAGCCAGGTGACACCGGGCCTCGTCGTCAACGATTCCGGTGCTCAGGGCGCTCCGATCTACACGATCCGCGGCGTCGGCTTCGCCAATATCTACGTCAACTCGTCGAGCACCGTCGGCCTTTATGTCGACGAGGTCGCGATACCTTACACGGTCGCCAGCCGTGGTGCGCTGTTCGACATCGAGCGTGTCGAGGTTCTCAAGGGACCGCAAGGGGATCTCTACGGCCGCAATACCACCGCGGGGCAGATCAACTTCATCACCGGCAAGCCGACCAGGGATTTCACCGCCGGTGGATCGATCGACATCGGCCGTTTTTCGACCGTCGACGCGGAAGCCTTCGTCAGCGGCCCTGTGACGGACGGGATACAGGTGCGGCTCGCCGCAAAGGCCGTCCAGTCTTCCGGCTGGCAGCGCAGCCTGTCCCGCCCCGAGACCAAGAAGCTGGGCGCTCTCGATCAGGTGGCGTTCCGCGGCAAGGTCAACTTTGACCTTGGTCCCGGCAGCACGCTGTTGCTGGAGGGGCATTGGCTTCAGGACAAGTCGGACAATGTCGCGGCCACCGCCTATGATGGGACGATCGTCGGCATGCCCTCGGCCCAGAGCCTGCCGACCAACGGTACGCCGATCTATTCGACCGGCTCCATCCGCTCGGCGGACTGGACGCCCGAGTTTCGGCCCGGACGCGACAACAAGCTGAAGGGGACGTCGGCCCGCCTCGACCTTGACCTCGGCGCCGTCGCCCTCACATCCATCACTGCCTATGATGCGTTCCGGCGCGCGGAAACCAATGACTGGGACGGGGCCGCACTCAACGACTCCGCCTCGATCAACAATACGAAGCTCGATGTGTTCTCGCAGGAGGTCCGGCTGGCGTCGCAGGGCAGCGACAATTTTACCTGGATCGTCGGCGGCTATTATTCGTGGGACAAGATCAAGGAAGACTATAACTACTTCATGGGCGATTCCTATTTTGCCGGTGCGCTCGGAATTGATCAGCTGAATACGCGCTACACGCAGAAGACGGAAAGCTACGCCGGCTTTGCCCATGCGGAGTTCCAGCTTGCCAGCCAGCTGCGGCTGATCGGCGGCGTTCGCTACACGGAGGAGAAGCGCAGCTTCACCGGCTGCACCTACGACCGGAACGGCACGCTGGCGGCCGCCACCAACGGGATCATCATACCGTTCCTTATCGTTCCCGCCGGTCTCCCGGAACCCGATCCGGTATTGCCGGGCGGCTGCGCGGTTTATGATGACCGGCCGGCCTCGGCGACCTTCGGCAGCTTTGCCGACTTCGACGAGAAGATCACGACCAAGAAGTGGATGTGGAAGGCTGGCATCAACTACACACCGAGCGACGATGTTCTGCTTTACGCCACGGCATCGAGCGGTTTCAAATCGGGCGGCTTCAATGGCGCCAACGCCAACACCAAGTCGCAGCAGGTGCCCTACAAGCCGGAGAAGCTCACGGCTTATGAGGCCGGGGTGAAGGCGAGCATCCCGTCGATCGGCATGCAGATCAACAGCGCCGTCTTCTATTATGACTACAAGGACAAGCAGGAGAGTGGCCTGGCCGTCACCTTCGTCGGCAATATCGGCGGCATCACCAACATTCCGAAATCGCGCATCTTCGGTGCCGAGGTCGACATGAACTGGAAGGTGACCGACCGTTTGGCCCTCAACATGGGCGGCGCCTATCTGGACAGCAAGATCAAGAGCTGGACTGCGATCAGCAACGCCAGCCTCTATCCGAACATCGTCTATTACGATGCCTCGGGCAGCACCTTGCCCAACGCGCCCAAATGGTCGCTCAACGCCACGCCGTCCTACACCTTCCCGGTGGGGGCAAGCAGGGAGATCGAGATCGCGGGTGACGTGATCTATCGGGACTCCACGTCGGGCGGCGGCATCGCCTATGAGGCGATGGATGACTACTGGCTGACGAATGCCCGCATCAGCCTGCGTCCGGAAAGCAAGGCTTGGCAGGTCAGTCTCTGGGGCAAGAACATCTTCAGCACCTACTATTGGCAATATGCGGCGATTGGCGGCAACGGCCCCTATGTCCGCGTCAATGGCATGCCCGCCACCTATGGCGTTCGCCTCGACGTTAAATGGTGATCGGGAGCCGCTGAAGAGCTTAGATGGCGTTTAATCCGGGGCGGGCATCGGTCCGCCCCGGGCATATGGTAGTCCTAGGGCCCGGGCGGACCGTGGTCCTCAAGTCAATCGCACCAGAGCCTCAAGCAACGGTTCGTCGCACACTTCACTCGAATGACCGGCACAACGTCACCCCTCCCCCGGGGTGTTCATGTGCGCGAAAGGTGATTCTGAACACGCAGAACATCCATGGCGTTCAGGTGCGGTTTCATGCCGCATGTCTTCCGAAGCCACATGGAAAGGGTTCTGACAGCCAGCCTATTGTTGTGCGGATGGTGGTCGGACGAAAAGCTGCGATCTGCAGGCCCGATTGGTTGAGTTTGAAGGAGCAGCGCAATGACTATCGTTTCCAGAGCTACGAAGATTCCTTTACTGGTTGCTTTACTTGCCGGTGCGGCATCGGTCAGCGTGTCCGCGCAGACCCAGGAGCAGCCCGGCGCCGATATTTCGGCGACGTATGAAGCGCCCGCCGCGGCGCTGACCCAGGGCCCCGACCTCAAGGGCATCATCTCCGCACGCAGCGGTGACAAGGTGCAGGTGACCGATGCCCAGGGGACCAAGACGGTCGTGACCGTCAATGACGATACCAAGATCACCGCGAGCAAGGGCCTGTTCGGTCTGAACCGCGACAAGCTGGTGGCGACCTCGCTGCTCAACGGCCTGCCGGTCACCGTCAAGACGCTGCAGTCGGGCGATGCGCTGGTGGCGAGCCAGATCAAGCTGCTGGGCCGCGATCTCAAGACCGCGCAGATGATCCGCAACGGCACCGAGCAGGGCTTTGCCGAGCAGACGGCCGCGACTGAGGCGTTGCGTGGCCGCATGGCCGATATCGACCAGTATAACGTCAAGAGCACGACGAACGTGAACTTCGACACCGGCAAGGCGGTACTGTCCCCTCAGGCGAAGAATGACCTGTGCAGCGCCGCGAGCACGGCGGAGGGGATGAACAACGCCCTTATCCTCGTCGTGGGGTACACCGATTCGACGGGCAGCGAGGAACTGAACCAGCTCCTCAGCGAGAAGCGCGCCAGCCGCGTCGTCAACTACCTCCAGCAGGCCTGCGGCTGGAAGCCCTACCGGATGCTCACCCCCACGGGCATGTCCGAGGCGGATCCGATGGCGGACAACAGCACCCCCGAGGGCAAGGCGCAGAACCGCCGCGTCGCGGTGAACGTGCTCGTCAGCAAGGGGCTCGACGGCCTGTAAGGCATGCGGGGTGGGCTTTGGCCCACCCCGTTTCCGGTAAAATCGCGTTCCGGGACCGTGCGTTCAGTCGAACAATTCCTCAAGGAAGCTCTTTTTGCGCTTCCGATGACCGTAGGTTTCACTCCGGTCGGGCCGGAAGCTTGGCTGAGGCTGTGCGGCCGGGATTGGTGCGGCGCTGCGCTCGATGATCTTGTCGAGTTCGCCGCGATCGAGCCACACGCCCCGGCATTGCGGGCAATAGTCGATCTCGACACCCTGCCGCTCCGCCATCGCCAGGCCGGTGCTGCATACCGGACAGAGCATGGTGGTGGAGACGGAAGCGGGATCGCGCATCGGCTCAGTCCTCCCGCTGGCCGGTCAGGCTCAGCAGCATCTGGAACAGGTTGACGAAGTTCAGGTACAGCGACAGCGCACCCATGACCTGAAGCTTCCCCAGCGCCTGCGTACCGGCGTAATAGAGATACTCCGATTTCAGACGCTGCGTATCCCAGGCGGTAAGGCCGGTGAACACGACGACGCCGATGATCGACACCGCGAGTTGCAGGGCCGACGAGCCCAGGAAGATGTTGATCACGCTGGCGATGACGATGCCGATCAGGCCCATCATCAGGAACGACCCCATTTTCGTCAGATCGCGTCCGGTGGTGTAGCCCCACAGGCTCATGCCCAGGAACATCGCGGCGGCCGCGAAGAAGGCCTGGGCGATGCTGGCGCCGGTGAAGATGATGAAGACGCTGGCGAGGGACACGCCCATCACCGCCGAAAAGGCGAAGAAGGCCGTGCGTGCGCCCGCATCCGTCATCTTCTCGATCCGAAAGGTGAAGAAGAAGACGAAGGCCAGCGGCGCGAAGATCGCGACCCACTTGAGCGGGGTGCCGAAGATCGGCTGGTACAGCGCGGGGGTCATCCCGATCAGCGCGGCGACGATGCCGGTGATGACGAGGCCGAGGCCCATGTTCCGGTAGATGCCCAGCATGTGGCTGCGCAGACCGGCGTCGAGCGCGGCATTGTCCGCCCGCGCGCGGCCCTGCATCGGGAAGGGGGTGTTCACTGGTGTAGCTCCATCCTAATCAAAACGCATCGAAACACTGGTTCGAATGCGCCGGTGGTCATGGGATGGGAGGATTGGGGGACTTTCCTTCCGAACCTGCACCGAGCGCACTCGATGCGGTCCGACATCACGCCCGGCGCTCGTCCCGTATGGGGAAGCGCCGGCCGCCAGAGGGGCCCGGCCCGCATCTCCGCATATCGGAAAGCCGCATGCGGATTTCAAGACTGCTAACCCCGCTGGCCCCCGATCGGCACCGCCAAACCAGTCACGCCACATAATAATGCCATGCAGCATTGAACCGGCAACAATTGGAGTGGGGCTCCATACCCGGAAAACGGCAGAATTCTCGCGTTTTTTGGCCATTGTCCGAGCGTCGGCCGCAAAATCGATTTTCCCTGGAACCGTCAGGATTTTCATGTTTTTGCAGGGGCATAGTTGTTGTCGGGAGGTTTTATCCGTTTCACGTCCCAGTCCGCCCGCGTTACCCGCGCCTCGCGCGCGAGCGAGCGCCCCTTTCAGCCGTCCTGGACCGACGAGGACGCACTGGCCGACCGGCTGACGGCCATCGACGACGCGACGGATGTCGCCGTCCTCGATTTCGACGAGACGCTCTGGTTGCGCAATTCCACCGAAGCCTTTCTGGCATCGGCCCGCCCCTATGTGCTGGTGGCCGTGGTCCTGCAGATATTGGGGCAGATCAAGCCCTGGCGCCTCCTGTCGCGGAGCAATCCCGAACATTACCGGGACTGGATACGCATTGCGGCCGTGCTGATCGTTGCGCCCTGGTCCTACTTCACCTGGCGGCGGACGGCGGCGCGGATCGGCCCCGCTTATGCCAATCGTCCGCTGATGCGGGCGTTGGGACAGGTTCGGCCGGGCCGGATCGTCGTTGCGACCTACGGCTTCCGCTTCATCGTCGCGCCGCTGCTGAAGGCCATCGATCCCGACTATGCGCTTGTCGCGGCCGCGTCGCTGCGGCGCGGCGCGGCGCTCCGCCGGATCGGCAAGGGGCGGGCGGTCGCCGACGCGATCGGCGCCGATACGCTGTCGCGCGGCGTCGCCGTCACCGACAGCGGCATTGACCGGGATCTGTGCGTGCTTTGCCGGGACGCCTTCTATGTCCGGTGGCGGGACGCGGAATATCGTCAGGCCGGCCTGACGCCGATGCTGCCGCTTGCCTACACGGCGCGGGTCAAGCGACCGACCGAACGTTATGTGCTGCACGGCATCATCGGCTACGACTTTGCCGTGCTGTGGCTCGCCTATGCGCTGATGAGCCCGGCGCTCTTCACGACCACCGCGGCTCTCGGCCTGTATCTGCTCGCCTTCTTCGCGGTGTACGAGATCGGCTATTACGACAATGATCGCGTCGGGCTGGCCCGGGAATCTGCGCCGGTCGTCAGCCCGCAGTTCACCGAACTGGGCCATCATTTCCGGCCGCGCTGGGCATGGGCGTTCGGTCTGATCCTCGCCGGGCTCGGTGCCTGCATGCAGAGCTGGGGCGACCCGGCCGCAGTGACGAAGGCGGGGCCGTTGTCGGGCTGGGCGCTCGTCGGCTGGCGCTGGGCGATGGCCGCTGTGCTGCTGGGCGTCACGCGGCTCACCTTCCTCTGGTTCAACGCGCTGTCGCCCAAGCTGCGGATCGTGCCGATGCTGGTGCTGCAGGTCGAACGGACGCTCGGCTATGCCCTGCTGTTCGCGATCGACACGGCGGGCGCGATCCTGTGCGTGGCGCATGCCATCGGCCGGTGGGTGCCCTATGTCATCTATCGCTTCGGTGGGCAGCGTGCGGACTTCCCCGCGCATATCGCGACCTTCATCGTGTTCCTGATGTTCTTCCCGATCGCTATCCTGACCGACCGGCAGCCGGTGACGGAGGCGCTGACGATCGAATTCTACGTGATCGCTCTCTACCTCGCCGTGCGCGCGGCGAAAGATCTCCACAGCTTCCGGCGGAAGACGGCGGCGGTTGTCGCATGAAAGCGAACGGAGACGAAAAAGCCCGCCGGGTGATGGACTGGCGGGCTTCTAACAGGTCGCGGAAAAACGCGCCGCAGTGATCGCTACCGCCCCGATTTCCAAGGTGTGGAGCGAGGACGTGGCTCATTTCATGGTGACATTCGAAGTTGCCCGCCACGTTGGCGCGGTCTTGGTGACGTGAACGGCACGGCTAGGCCGCTGCTAGCAGTTTTGGCAGTCTGATGAGCTTGTAGGCGGCAGCGGTGAGCGTGAAGGACCATCCGACGCGATCTTGCCCATGGTGTCGGTTTTTTCACATGGTGCCGCAGGTTTTTGCCCATCCGAACACTTCCTCGATCCGCTTGCGGATTTTTTGGGAGAGGCCGTAGCCGGGATGGCGTGTTGTACGCCCGTCAATGGCAGAACGGCGATTAGAGCGTTTTCCAAGCAGGTGGAATCACCTGCTGGCTCGGAAAATGCGACCAAACAATGAGATAGAGCGGTCGATCTGATTCAATCAGATCGGGAACCGCTCTAGTGTTGTTCTGAGCCACATGCGGGGTGACGTCCATCTCGCGCAATGCCTCGACGAAGGCGGCGATGTCGTAGTTCTTGTCCGCGCCCAGCGTGATCCGATGGCGCCCTTCCATCCGGCCCAGCATGGTCAGTGCAGCATCGCGTTCGGCATTGCTCGGCGCTGTTTTCTGCTCGCCATGGCTGGAAACTGAACCGCCGTCATCGTCATCCCCGAGGCCGCCTTCATCCTTGGGCCTGAAGCTTTTCACGCTGGCCCACGCTGCGATCAACGTGCCGTCCACCGAGAAATGATCGTCGGAAAGAAGAGCCTGCACGCGTGCCTGGTTGATGATGGCGGACAGAAACCTGGCGGCAACGTCCCTGGACAGCAGTCTCTCACGGTTCTTGGTGAAGACCGTGACATCCCAGATCGGCGCATCCATCGCAGGCCAACGAACCAGCGGAAGAGCAGGTTGTAATCCATCTGCTCCATGAGCTGGCGCTCCGAGCGGATCGTATAGAAAGCCTGCAGGAGCAATGCGCGCAACAGCTTCTCGGGCGGGATCGATGGCCGGCCAATGCGCGAATACATCGCATCAAAATCCGCCGACATCACCTCGAGAGCTTCGTCGACGATCGCGCGGATCGCCCGAAGGGGATGGTTCCCCGGAACGCGGGCTTCGCAACTCACGTAGGAAAACAGCCCTTCGCTCCGGTAATCGCCGCCCGGCATCTCAAATCCTTCAACCTCAGCTGAAGACGTCTGAATCACCTCAAGCAGCTCAAGGAGAGAGCCTTTTTCCGCAAGCCGTTTATCGTTTCGAAGGTCTTGATTTACGGGAAAAAGGCCCCGTCGGCATGTCATGGATCGCCTGCTATTCGAGCGCAGCGGCCCGCCCGCCAAGATCGGGGTGGATGATGGCCTGGAATTTATCTCCCGGGCGCTCGACCACTGGGCTTACATCAACCGCGTCGCGCTGGACTTCAACGAGACCCGACCTCACACATCCCTGGGGTTCATGACGCCGGCCGATGAAGCACCGAATCTCTCATTCTGGCCGGTGGCAGGCCTGGGGCCGGGTCACGATGAGAATCTAGCCGGGATGGAATTCTCCAACCTTGACTTGCTGCCCATCCTGGGGTGAATGGTAAAGAAACGTCACAAATGCGCGCGAAAACGAGAGACTTCTTATTGTCAGACGGTTCGAACCCATATTGAGTGGCTCTCAAAGTTGGTAGTGGAAAATAGAATGCCTGAGACTGATTGCGATGCCTTGGTTGCTCAAATTCTTTCGTCGTATCTCTCCAACAACACAGTAGCGGCAGACGCCCTTCCAGCAGTTATTGAATCGGTTAAGCGTGCTTTCTACGGCCCGTTGCAGACGCCGCCGATGAGGACGGACACAGCGCTCTCGGACAACGTCTCATCAGGTCTTGTCGCGAGTCAGCCTGAAGATTATGCCATACTACGGCAAACTGTGAAATATTTTGGATATCAATTGGCCATCCAGCTTGCTGCAGATCTGCCTATAAGGAATGGGCTCGAACGCGCGCGCATTGGATTGAATTGGAAGCCTTCAACCCAAGAGGATCTTGAAAGCGATTGGGTGGCATATTGGCTGGGCGAACTCAAGCTTCCAGTTATCTTTCATAGGAAGCTGTGGGAGTATGCCTATGTTCTACAAGCGGTTTATGAGCACGGGCTACTTCGGCCAGGGGCTAGGGCGCTCGGATTTGGTTGCGGAGAAGAACCCATAGCCAGTTATCTCGCTTCGCAGGGCGTCGACACCCTAGTGACTGACCTCGAGACAGAAATCGCTAAATCTGCCGGATGGCTCGATAGTAACGAGCACAGCTCTACGCTTGAGTCCTCATTTAAGAAAGATTTGGTTGATCGCCCCGTTTTTGATAAACTTGTCAAACATCGCTTCGTTGATATGAATTCAATACCATCAGATCTTGTTGGATATGATTTTTGCTGGTCCATATGCTCGATGGAGCATCTTGGGTCAACTCGTCACGGGATCGATTTTGTTATCAATACGATGAAGACATTGCGGTCCGGAGGCATATCGGTACACACGACGGAATTTAATTTCAATAATGATGAGCAGACGCTGGATAACAATCCTCATTGCGTTCTCTTTCAAAAGAAGCATTTTGCTCAATTGGCAGAGGAATTAACAAATAAAGGATATGAGGTGTTTCCTCTTGACTTTTTTGTTGGAAACAAGCCTTTGGATAGCTTCATCGACGTCCCCCCCTATGGTTCTCACTGGCCGGAGGGAGACAGCGCGGGGCAATCAATTGTCACAGCACACATCAAGTCGGCCGTGGCGGGTTATGCCAGCACTTGCTTCGGCATCATTGCTAAAGTCCCATAGGCGGTTTAATTTCTCCGCCCGATGGAACTGACCTGTCCCCCCTGCGTCCCTCGATCGTAACGAGAGTCTTGTGGTTGAGTATTCCGGCGCGCTTTCGCAGGCGTTCGGTTTCCCAATGATGGGTGGGACCCGAACATAGTTATAGTCGTAGCGCCAGATGGCCAACTTCCGGCGGGCATCGGTCGAGCTGTCGAAGGTCCTCGTTGGGCAGTTCATCGCGTAGAGGGGGCCATTGAAGCTCTCGATGAGGCTGTTCTGCAGGGGCTTTCCGGGGTCGATGTAATGCTAATCGACCTTACTGTTGCTCGCCCATTGCAGGATTTCCCGGCTTGTAAATACAGTGCCATTATCACTGACAATACATGCAGCTTTCCCACGCAGGCGAACCAGTGCATCCAGTTCGCGCTACCCGAGACCCCGAGATGCTGGTGTCCGCGGCCAGGCACAGGTTCTCCCGGCAGCGATAATTGTTGATCGCCAGCATTCTGAACTTGCGATGCGCCGAACGTACGCGGCAAGCGTCTGCACAACAGTTCGAACGTCTTCACTAACGACGGAATGTGCAAGGGACTGGTGTAAGCAATGTTTGCGCTGTAAAGGGCAGCCATGACCCGCTTTGCCATCGTTTCCGCGCCCAGGAGTGGCAATAGCTGGGCTCGCCGGGTGCTGTGTGATGCGTTGGGCATCGAGGAGGACGCGCAGCATAATTATGCGGATTTTAGGGACATGCCCGATGCGATCGGGATTCAAATCCATTGGCCCCGGGAGCCCAATTTTCAGAAGTTCGTGAAGGACAACGGGTTTCGTCCCGTTGTGATGCTGCGTCATCCGCTCGACATTTTGTGCTCGGTCATGCACTTCATCCGGCATGAGCCTGCGACATCGCGCTGGTTAGAAGGCAATGCCGATATTCCGTCCGATCTTGTCGGGCAGGATCCTGCATCCGATGCATTCCTGCGCTATGCTACTGGATTTGGTGCCGAAACCTTGTTGTCACCGTCCTATCAATGGTTTCATGACCCGGCATCGATCCTGTTCCGTTATGAGGAGGGCGTCGCCCGAGGGGCAGAAGCATTCTATGACAGTTTTCAGTGCCTGGGTCTGGCACCTGGCACGATAGAACGTGCGCTTGTCACGCATGATCTGGGTGCGTTTCAGGCGCTGCCCAATAAGCATGGCTGGCAGGGAAGGCCTGGTTTGTGGCGTGATATTGTGCCCTCTCGCCATGCGCAGTGCATCTACGAGCGTCACAAGATACTTTTTGATACGCTTGGTTATGGCGTGCCCGAGACAGATTTGGACGTCGCCTCAGCGCGAGGCAATTGGGCCCGGCTTTGTGTTTAGGTTGCATCTGACGGGTAGGTTGCATCTGGCGGGTAGATCGCGACACAGCCGCACGGATCGCGTTGTTTGGTCTGATGCCGACTTTATTTATACCACACGAGGGTAAGTATGAAGACTGCGATAGTAACTGGAATTTCCGGGCAGGACGGGGCGTATCTGGCAGAACTGCTTCTTGGCAAGGGATACAAGGTTTACGGGACATATCGCAGGACGAGTTCGGTGAACTTCTGGCGGATCGAGGAGGTTGGCATTGTCAATCACCCTAATCTGACGCTAGTCGAATATGATCTGACCGATCTGTCGTCCAGCATTCGGCTTCTGCAGACCACCGGCGCCACCGAAGTCTACAATCTTGCTGCGCAGAGCTTTGTCGGTGTGTCGTTCGACCAGCCCGTCACGACGGCCGAGATCACGGGTATCGGGCCGCTCAACCTGCTCGAGGCGATCAGGATCGTCGATCCCAAGATCCGCTTTTATCAGGCCAGCACCTCGGAAATGTTCGGCAAGGTTCAGGCGGTCCCTCAGGTCGAGGACACGCCTTTTTATCCGCGCAGCCCCTATGGCGTTGCCAAGCTTTATGCCCACTGGATCACGGTCAATTACCGTGAAAGCTACGATATTTTCGGTTGCAGCGGCATTTTGTTCAACCACGAAAGCCCACTGCGCGGCCGCGAGTTCGTGACCCGCAAGATCACTGACAGCGTTGCCAAGGTGAAGCTGGGCAAGCTTGACTGCCTTGAACTGGGCAATCTCGATCCCAAGCGCGACTGGGGCTTTGCGAAAGAGTATGTCGAAGGCATGTGGCGGATGCTCCAGGCGGATGAACCCGACACCTATGTTTTGGCGACCAACCGCACCGAAACCGTTCGCGATTTTGTGAAGATGGCTTTCAAGGCGGCTGACATCGACGTCGAGTTCTCCGGCAAGGAGGATAGTGAAGTCGCGATCGATACCGCCACCGGCAAAACGGTGATGCGGGTCAATCCGCGCTTTTATCGTCCGGCTGAGGTCGATCTTCTTATCGGCAATCCCGAAAAGGCGAACAAGAAGCTGGGCTGGAAGTCCGAAACCACGCCGGAGCAACTTTGCAAGATGATGGTCGATGCCGACATGGTGCGAAACAGTGTAAACGCATCTTTCTGATCTCCCGAGGGAAGATAAGATAATGACAGGGAACGTGCCATCCGACGGTGTGTGCCGCCGCCAGAATGTTGCATCATCAGCTATGGTGAAATGGCTATGAGCAGAATATTGGTTACCGGGGTAGACGGTTTTACAGGTCGCCATCTGACGGCATTACTGGCGGAGCAGGGGCATGAAGTCGTCGGTATCTCGCGCAGTGTCATCACGGTTCCGATAGGGGGGCTGACAGCATCTCACACATGCGATCTGATGGATGCTCAGGCTCTAAAGGACATTTTCGCCACGGTGCGGCCCGACAAGGTGGTGCATCTTGCTGCCATCGCGTTCGTATCCCATGGCATTGTCGAGGACATATACCGCATCAACATTGTGGGTACACGCAATCTGCTGGAAGCCATCGGCGCAGCCGGCGGCGTTGAAGCAGTGCTTCTCGCCAGCAGCGCCAACATCTACGGTAATCGCGTTAGCGGCGCGATAGATGAGGCAGTAGTTCCTGATCCCATCAACGATTATGCAGTCAGCAAGCTGGCGATGGAGTTTGTGGCCCGCCTTTACCAAGATCGGTTACCAATCATCATCGCACGGCCCTTCAACTATACCGGGGTCGGGCAGGCGACCAATTTTGTGATCCCCAAGATCGTCGATCATGTCCGCCGCAAGGTTGCGACGATCGAACTGGGTAATCTGGACGTGGCGCGTGACTTTTCAGACGTACGTGATGTCGTGTTGGCCTATTCAGCCTTGCTGGCTGAACCCGAAGCGATTGGTCATATTATCAACATCTGCTCGGGGGAACCTCACTCCCTGATGGATGTGATCTCAATGATAAAAAATATCTCAGGTCTTGATTTCGAAGTTACGGTCAATCCTGCTTTTGTTCGCCAAAATGAAGTCAAGATGCTGTGGGGCGATCGGAGCAAGATCGAGCGCATGACTAGACAGCGACCGGTTTACACCTTGCATGATACGCTGGAATGGATGCTAAGCGGTTAATAGAGTTCGCCGCTTCCATTAAATTCACGCCGGTTGGTCACTAAAGGCGCTTGGTTCCCACTATCCAAGAATTTCTTTGTGTCGACCGGAACCTGGACGGATCGAAGAACCCGTTATCGGCGCGCGGAGCGGCACACTGAGCGTTGGCCGGGCACCGTCATGGGCGCTGGCATCGGTTGCGTTACCGCCCTTCGGGCGTTGCCTTCGGCCCCAGCGTCGGATCAGCCGGAAACGGCGGTCGATGGGTAAGCGCCGACGGAAGGTGGCGTTGACGCGGCCCGTCAGGCTTTCCGGCGTGTCCGTGGCGCCCATTTTTTCGCGAGCGTTTCCAGCCTTGCCTCGATCAGGGGGATATCGGGCTTGGCGTTGGGATCATGGTCGTCGCCGAGGGTCTCCAGCGCCTCTTCATGATATTCATGCTGGGGATCGCCGAGCGCTTCGAGCTTTTCGGCGTAGCCCCATGGCCCGCCACTGTCCTCCGGCGGCCGCATGCCTACTGCATCGAGGATGAGCGGATATGTCAGGTGCGGGCTGGCCGCGCTGACGCGCTCGATCTTGACGCTATGCTCCCAGGCGTCGCCAAAGTCGTAGAGATATCGGAAGGTCTTGCGCCTCGTATCCGCCAGGACCTGGGCGAGAGTGGCCTTACGGGCGTCGAGCGGCCCGTCGAAGCCATATTCAGGATCAGGGATGCCGAAGCCGGTCTGCCCGAAGCTCATTTCCCATAGGTGAGAGTCCGTCCATGAGAAGGCGGTCTGGATGACGGTGTGCAGACGGTCGAGTCGGATATTGAGCGGCACCTCCAGCGTTCTGCTCACGGCCGGTGTGACATCGTCCAGCGTAATCTTCATCCGCACCACAGTGCCGTTGCTCACGCAGCCTTCTCCAGATCGTTGCTCAGCTTTGATGCCTGCCATCTCCAGGGTAAAAAGTCATCGATCCGATTGATCGGGTAGTTACCGATGCGCTCGATGACGTCGGTGAACCACGCCTCAGGCTCGACGCCGTTGAGCCGGCATGTGCCGGCCAGGGAGTAAAAGAGCGCGGCCGCTTCTCCCCCTTTCATGGAGCCGACGAACATCCAGTTCCGGCGCCCGAGCGCGACACCGCGCAGGGCGTTTTCCACCAGATTGTTGCTGATCTCGAGCCGACCGTCATCGCAGTAACGGATCATGGCATGCCAGCGGTTGAGCGGATAGCGACACGCACGCGCCAGATTGCTGTCGGAAGACAGACCTCGGTTCTGGGTTTCGAGCCAGACGCGCAAAGCCTCCAGCTTCGGCACCGCCTTGATCTGGCGGATACGTCTTCGCTCACCGGGTGGCGCACCCTTGATATCGCGCTCGATGGCGAAGAGTTCGGCGATCCGCACGACCGCCTCCGCCGCGATCGGTGACGGGCTCTTTTCCAGTATGTCGGTAAATTTCCTGCGCGCGTGGCTCCAGCATCCTACTTCGACGATGTCCCTGGGCGCCTTGGTTTTGGGGTCGCGGTAAAGCGCGTTATAGCCCGCAAAACCGTCCGCCTGGAGATACCCTTGATAGCCGGCGAGATGTTCTGCCGGATGCGCTCCGCCGCGATCTGCGCTGAAGCGGAAGGCTACGGCAGGCGGGCTCATGTCACCGCTTGAACGATCATCGCGCAGATACACCCAGAAGTGCCCGGTCCGGCTGCCGTCACCATTGCCCAAAAACGTGACCGGCGTGTCGTCCCCATGGATTTTGGCGGCTTCCCGGATATAGGCGAACAACCGCTCGCCCAGCGGCGCCAGCAGCCATGCCAGTTTTCGCGCCCAGCGGCTCATCACATCCCGATCAATGTGAAGCCCAACGCGGCGGAAGATTACCGACTGCCGGTGCCAGGGCTGGTGATCGACAAAGCGATTGACGACGATGTGGGCCAGCAGGGCGCTGCTCGCCATCACCTTGGGCAGCGGCAGATCGACCGCGGGCGCCTGGCGGATCTGCTCGCAGGATCGGCACACCAGCCTGGGCCGGACATGGCGGATGACGCGGAAGCGCGCCGGGACATAATCGAGAACCTCAGTGACGGCCTCGTCGATCTGGACTGACGATCCGTTACAACCGCCACTGCATGGGCTGGGCTGATGATCGACGGTCTGACGCGGGAAGTGCGCCGGAAGCGGAGCGCGGCTGCCAGGTTTGCGGGCCGATTTTGCTACCGGCGCCGCCGGCACCTCATCGTTGGCGGGTTCCGGCGCCTCGACCTCCTCGAACATCAGCCGCAGCTGAGCGATATCCATTTTCTCGGAGCTGCGGCCGAACTGGATGCGCAGCAGCCGCGCGACACGATGCTCGAGCTTTTCGATCCGCAAGGTCTGGGCTTTGACGGTGGCTTGCGCCGCCGTCAGTTCGGCCCGTTCCTGCTCCATGACATCGGCCATCTCCAGCAGCATTTTCTGCAGGAGAACCGGGTCTGTGGGAAGGCGA